>SGPE01000033.1 GCA_004208945.1 Pseudoalteromonas sp. CO133X
TCCGTGTCCGGGCCGGGTGAGGTTTCCCGTGTTGAGTCAAATTAAGCCGCAGGCTCCACTCCTGGTGGTGCCCTTCCGTCAATTCCTTTAAGTTTCAGCCTTGCGACCATACTCCCCCCGGAACCCAAAAACTTTGATTTCTCATAAGGTGCCGGCGGAGTCCTGAAAGCAACATCCGCCGATCCCTGGTCGGCATCGTTTATGGTTGAGACTAGGACGGTATCTGATCGTCTTCGAGCCCCCAACTTTCGTTCTTGATTAATGAAAACATCCTTGGCAAATGCTTTCGCAGTGGTTCGTCTTTCATAAATCCAAGAATTTCACCTCTGACTATGAAATACGAATGCCCCCGACCGTCCCTCTTAATCATTACTCCGATCCCGAAGGCCAACACAATAGGACCGAAATCCTGTGATGTTATCCCATGCTAATGTATCCAGAGCGTGGGCTTGCTTTGAGCACTCTAATTTCTTCAAAGTAACGGCGCCGGAGGCACGACCCGTCCAGTTAAGGACAGGAGCGCATCGCCGGCAGAAGGGACGGGAAGGCCGGTGCACACCGTGGGGCGGACCGGCCGGCCCAGCCCAAGGTCCAACTACGAGCTTTTTAACTGCAACAACTTAAATATACGCTATTGGAG
>SGPE01000034.1 GCA_004208945.1 Pseudoalteromonas sp. CO133X
AGTAAAAGATCCACCTTCTAAAGAAGGTGGCTTTGCATTAGCCCCCTAGAAGGGGGCGTTGTTTACTGCAGTGTTAACTGCGCCTGCTCTTGCACCTCTTCCTTTTCTTGGTGCCTGACATACCGTCTTATTATTTCCTCATTTATCCCTACAGTATCTACGAAGTACCCTCTCTGCCAAAAATGGTTTCCCCATAACTTGTTTTTCCTTAAGTATGGATATTTGCTAAATAGCTTTAGAGCTATTTTTCCCTTTAAAGCACCCATTAGTTTCGAGACTGATAACTTCGGCGGTATCTTTACTACCAAATGAACATGGTCAACCTGCACATTTAACTCGACTACTTTGCACCCTAACTGCTCACAATACACTTGTATGCACCTGTAAACATCTCTGCCTACTTTGTTCTTCAATATTCTGAACCTATACTTTGGTGTCCAGACTATATGATATTGACATCGCCAATACACATGCGATGCTTTCTCGTATCTACTCATGTTTTTTCCTTATATGACTTCGCTAAAAATCAAGTAAGGAATTAACATGAGTATTTTTTCAGGCAAAGCCTAAATGATGATAACCACCTACTGAAGTAGGTGGTTTAGGGCCGAAAATAAAA
>SGPE01000037.1 GCA_004208945.1 Pseudoalteromonas sp. CO133X
CGATTAGCGCAGTTTGGTAGCGCACTTGGTTTGGGTCCAAGGGGTCGCAGGTTCAAATCCTGCATCGCCGACCACTTCTTCTTTAAGAAGCGGCGCTTACAGGCAAACTTTTGAAGTTTTCGATGCGCCCGTAGCTCAGCTGGATAGAGCAACGCCCTTCTAAGGCGTTGGTCGAAGGTTCGAATCCTTCCGGGTGCGCCATTTGAAAATATGTAAATGCCGTGGTGATTGTAGCTCAGTTGGTAGAGCCCCGGATTGTGATTCCGGTTGTCGTGGGTTCGAGCCCCATCAGTCACCCCAATTTACTCTAAGATATCGGCGATTAGCGCAGTTTGGTAGCGCACTTGGTTTGGGTCCAAGGGGTCGCAGGTTCAAATCCTGCATCGCCGA
>SGPE01000012.1 GCA_004208945.1 Pseudoalteromonas sp. CO133X
TGAAGTCGTAACAAGGTAGCCCTAGGGGAACCTGGGGCTGGATCACCTCCTTATACGATTTAGAACTTATTTGTTCGTAGTGTCCACACAGATGATTGTTAATTGTAAAGAGAACAACACTTATTGTTTGGGTCTGTAGCTCAGTTGGTTAGAGCGCACCCCTGATAAGGGTGAGGTCGGTAGTTCAAATCTACTCAGACCCACCACTTCTTCTTGATACTGCGTTGTAAGCTTCGTCGTTTAGTGAACTAAACGTCCTCAACTTACGCCTTGTCTCAATCGAAGTGGCAACTAAACATTAAGTACCAGCATATGTGGGGCTATAGCTCAGCTGGGAGAGCGCCTGCCTTGCACGCAGGAGGTCAGCAGTTCGATCCTGCTTAGCTCCA
>SGPE01000038.1 GCA_004208945.1 Pseudoalteromonas sp. CO133X
TAGTGACAGCTGTTAACTTCGCCAGAAGTTAATTCATCAAATAATGATGAGAATACTAAAGTAGATACCAATTAATCATAAATGATTAATGGCATTTTTTTACTTTTGAAAACTCTTTATAGATACGAATATCTATAAGAATTTTAATATCAGCTTTCCAAATTTTTAAAGAGCATATTAATTAGGTAAACCAAGCGGTTTAGCTAACTAACAATCATCTGTGTGAGCACTACGACCTACATGGATGTAGGAAGTGCATTAACATTGTATGGAACAATGTATGCCGAACAAATAAGTTCTAAATCGTATAAGGAGGTGATCCAGCCCCAGGTTCCCCTAGGGCTACCTTGTTACGACTTCA
>SGPE01000039.1 GCA_004208945.1 Pseudoalteromonas sp. CO133X
CTAGAGGCCTAGGACACCGCCCTTTCACGGCGGTAACAGGGGTTCGAATCCCCTTGGGGACGCCACTTACTAAAAGTATTGTGTTATTAAAAGCTCGTCTGAATCGAGTCTAACTATTCAGTTGTCCTAGTGACACAGAAACTTTCTGTTTAAGCTAAGGCCATTCGCCTCGCAGGCTCGGTCTCATCTTACGCAGAAATAGCAAATCAGTGATTTGCAAACCAATTTCTGCGTCCCCATCGTCTAGAGGCCTAGGACACCGCCCTTTCACGGCGGTAACAGGGGTTCGAATCCCCTTGGGGACGCCACTTACTTTAAGTAAGT
>SGPE01000008.1 GCA_004208945.1 Pseudoalteromonas sp. CO133X
CGGCACTAGCTCAGTTGGTAGAGCGCAACCTTGCCAAGGTTGAGGTCACGAGTTCGAGCCTCGTGTGCCGCTCCAATCTCTAAAAAATTCCAAAAACACTTTCTTAAATAATTTAGTTAAAGCCAAGTTTTGCTTACAGCTTAAAGTTAGTTTTAGATCTGACCTTGGATCGTCGCGACAATGCGTCTAGCACCACCATGATCTCGGTGTTCACCTAAATAGATGCCTTGCCATGTGCCTAGCATTAAGCGACCTTGGTTAATAGGTATGGTGAGTTCAGCACCTAATGTACTGCTTTTTATGTGGGCTGGCATGTCGTCATCACCTTCATAATCATGACGATAATAACTTTGTCGTTCTGGTACAAAGTGATTGAAGTGACTTTCCATATCCATTCGCACAGTGGGATCGGCATTTTCGTTAATTGTTAAGCTTGCAGACGTATGCTGAATGAACAGGTGTAATAAACCGACTTTGTATTGCGTTATTTCTGGAAGTTGACGAAGTAGCTCGTCATCAATGATGTGAAAGCCTCGCGAGCGAGGCTTCAATTGAATGGTTTTTTGCTGCCAGCTCATAGTTTATCAAAGCTAACTTCAATATTGGCGTTACCATCAGCGGACGTGAATGGGATTAATACCTTGGCGCCTTCACATTTATGGGCGATTGTATGCCCTTTACCAGACACAACAATCGGCGTTGCCATATCAAACTCATAGCCTTTTTCGCCGAGTAAGTTTTTAGCACCGCCTGTTACCATGTTGGTAATTTCACCTACCATGTCGGTTACTTCTTCATTGACAGAGTCTGGTCGCTCACCCAGCATTCTTTCCATAATAGTTAATGCTAAGCTTTCATCAAAGGTAATTGATAGTGAGCCTTTTGTTTGAGGCCCTACCATACCAATCAAACCTGATACATCGCCACGGGCTAATTCATCTTTTTTTAAACTAGGTTTACCCGGTTTTAATTCTGTTTGAGCCATGGTGCTCAATACATTTAATAATGATGATAAAAAAGGGTTGATGAACTCTACATTCATTGTTTATTTTCCCTCAGATTACGCAGTTAAACTGCCTTTCTAACTATAAGTGTAGTGGCTGTATGTGACAGCGCACTTAATCTTTGCAATTTTCACATTTACCGTGTGCTTCGATAGTTTGTCCTGAGACAATAAACCCACTCTCTGCCGCTAGATTATTTAGTTCGTGTGAAATAACGGTTGAGTGTAACTCTTTAACATAGCCACAACTGTCACATATCAGTAACTGTACAGGGTGAATGTGATCAAAATGGTGGCACAACATAAATGAGTTTGTGCTTTCAATTTTGTGAATAAAGCCAAGTTCTGACAAGAAATCCAGAGCACGATAAATAGTGGCAGGTTTTGCGCCTGACTCAGTTAATTTAAGTTGTTCTAATAAATCATAAGCACCAACGCCACCCTGAGCACTTGCTAGCAGGCGGAATACTTTTTCACGGATAGGTGTGAAACGTGCCCCACGATTGTCGCAGACTTGTTTTGCTTTACTGACGAGTGATTCTATATTCATCTTCTCTTATCCTTACGCTACCGTGATATACTAACATACTGTATTGTAGTTGCAGTGTTTTTATTCGCTAACACGTTTTATAGGGAGTTTTCTCAATGAATGAATTGCTTGCCGCATTCATTTTCTTTTTTGCTGTTATTGATCCTATCGGTACAGTGCCTGTTTTTATTGCTGTTACACGCTGGGATGACGCCAAATTTAAGCGCAAAGTTGCTTTAAAAGCAGTTGGTGTTTCGGCACTGGTTCTATTATTTTTTGTTGTCGCGGGCGAGTTACTTTTAAATGCGATAAATATTCCGCTTTCGGCGTTTCAGATTGCCGGAGGTATTGTTTTATTACTTTTTGCTTTGTCGATGATATTCGGTGAAAGTAAACCAGAAACTGAAATCAAAAGCGTACGAGATAGCACCGAAACGGCTATTTTCCCATTAGCCATTCCTTCTATTGCGAGCCCTGGAGCCATGCTTGGTGCGGTGCTAATGACTCGAAATACAGAATACACTTGGTATGAGCAGCTTATAACGTCATCAATCATGCTTTTTGTATTAGTAATCGTGCTGGTTTTATTACTGCTTGCCACACATGTTCATAAGTTAATTGGTGACAGTGGGGCAAGTATTATTAGCCGAGTAATGGGGTTAATTTTATCTTCTGTGGCGGTAACTAATATTTTAGGTGGTATTGCTCATTACTTTGGTTTAGCTGTGCCAACATAGTTTAAATTTAAAGTGCATTTTCAGTGATTTAAATTTTGAATTATTGCCTTCTTTTATCTAACTTAAAGGAAGGCAATATAAAATTTAAGGAACAAAGAATGCTAATTAAAAATGTTGTTTTATCCATTTTTCTGATCTTTAGCTTGGGCGCTTGCATGGAGCCAACCTATGATAGTGGTAAGCTAAAAGTGATTGAAGTAACTGATCACGATTTCAAAATTAATGGGGAGAGCGCTGTTACAGTCATTGTTGGCCACGCTAATGTGGCTGAATACAGCTTTTCTATTCGCAAAAGTGATCTTAAAAAGGGCACGCTTTTGCAGTCTGTCTCCGATAGCAACCCAAATGTACGAGCTGATGGTACTTTCTTTAGCGAGTATTACGTACAGTCAAAAGATCATGATACACATGCATCCATTGAAATTGTAGAAATAGACCCTGCTCAGAAAATTGCTCGCATTGCAGTAGGAGCTAAATTAGTTAATCTGAAAAATGAGGATTATAAAGAACTTGAAATCACTGTTTTGGAGCTTACGGGCCAAAACCTTGAACACCTTCTTAGTAAAGTAAAAATGTAGCCTTTATATTTTATCTTATTCTTCAAAGAAGTGAGATTGCAGTACACTTCTTCGCCTCTTTTCATCATCTGATCTTCGATTAAGCCATGCCGCGAGCCAGCTTCGGTGGTATAATGGTCGCAATTTTTCATTTCGGTGCATACCTAAAGGGTATGTGTCATCGCTATATTAAGCGTTAATCGTATTAGGTAATTTAAGTTGCAAGTAAATGCATTGATCTTTAAAGGGGCCATGTTATGAGCACAACGACATTAAACCGCCGTTTTTCCGTGGCACCCATGTTAGATTGGACGGATTATCAATAGATTGAAGGCGTTGACTGGTGTTAGGGTGACTATTGGGGGCTGTTATTTTTTAAGGGTGACTTAAAATCTTATATCTTATTTAGAGTAATCAGTAGAGCGAATAGCTTATTACTTTAAAAGTAAATACGAAATCTTGTTAGTCCTCGGAGCTCATGCTAGTATATTTTCGTATAAATTTTATTCTTAGCGGTACATGTTCGCTAAGTCATTTCTCATTTATTTTTGGATTATTAAAGATGAAAGCTTATCACACATACAGTGCTGTTGATGTTGCCTTTTGCTTGCTAAAGCATGCTGCTTTACAAGGTAAGCGCTTTACTAATCTTCAGCTTCAAAAATTAACTTATGTTTGCCATGGTTGGTCTTTAGGTATTTACAAGCGTCCACTAATTATCGAAGATGTTTACGCTTGGCAATATGGACCTGTAGTGCCATCTGTATATTTCCAATTCAAACATTTTGGGTCACAAGAAATTGATTCGATCAATCCTGTTGATCTTGATTGCGAAAGTGAGCAAATTATAAGTGATATAGTTTCTGTTTTAGGGGACTATAGTGGCCCACAACTAGTGGAACTTACCCATCGAGAAGGAAGTCCGTGGTATAGGGTTTGGGATGGTAGCAACAACAGATTGATACCAGACGCGATTATTGAGCAGCATTACAGTGCAATAAAGAGTTCAGGCCACACATCTTGTCTGTAAATGAGTCAAGTACTACCAGCACTAGAAGAATTGTCGACTTTAAAGTCGACAATTCACCTCCGGATATCCCTTCAAATTATAGCAATGCAATTCCTCAAGACTTAGAGTTTGAAACACTTTTTAATTTTGACTTTGAAGGGCAGCGTGATGTTCTAATTTCTAAAAATCAAGTTAAAAAAGCTGGTAGAAAAATAAGAAAAAATGAAGGTGACTTAAAAGATGCTCGATCAAAAATTCAATTATTTCGAGCTGAACATAAAAAGCCTTTAGAATATATCGTACGAATTGTTAGTCGCTACAGTAGTGAAGATACACAAGTTGTTGCTCGATTAAAACGCTTAGACACTATTATTGATAAGTTGACAAGGCCTTCTTTAGATGGAATTAATGAGAATAAAACTTGTGTAACAAATATGAATGATATTGGTGGTTGTCGAGCAATATTCGAAAGTATTGAGTGCTTATATACTGCATTAGGTCATATTAAAATAATTGTTGATAGACTACCGAATATAAAAATAAAAGATATTGATAATTATATAGAGAAGCCTAAAGGGAACGACTGTGGTTATCGAAGCCTCCATGTCATTTTTGAGTTTGAAACACTCAACAAAACTTTAAAAATTGAAGCTCAACTAAGAACTCGTGCGCAACACTTATGGGCTACAACGGTTGAAGTGATAGATTTAATTGAACGAGTTAAAATAAAGACTCTTTCGCATAGACCCAATAGTGAAAAGAATCGGAATCAAGTTCATTGGGAGGAGCTTCTAAGTCTTATGAGCGAGGTTATATCAGGCAACGAAGGCTGTAGAAAATTAACTGATACACGTAGAGTTGAAATAAAAAATAAGTTGAAATATTTGAACAATAAAGTTAAAGCAATTAACAAGTTGAGAAGCTTTAAGCTGGTTTCAGAAAAAATAAATTCGAAAATTAACTATAAAAATAGTTATTATATTGTAGTTATCGGGTTAGAAAAGGGAAGTATTAAAGTTATTGCTGAACAGGCTTATGATAATGAACATAAAGCTATGTTAATTTATAATAATATTGAACAAGTAGTTTCAAGTATGGACAATACTAATACTTTGATGGTTGCCACAAAAGATATAAGTTCCTTAGGTGACGCTTACCCAAACTATTTAGGAGATTGTCAAGCTTTTATTGAAATACTACACGAAGCAATGGTATAAGAATTCTAAACGATATAAAAAATAAAATAACCCGCTAAGAGCGGGTTTTTTGTGTTTTATAGCTATTAAATCGAAGTGTTTTGGTAAATATTCACTTTTTAATTGATAGGTTCTTTATTCGGACCTAATAATTTCTCTTTAAATAAAAAAGGAGAAACCATGTCATTTCTACAAAACAGCTTAATTACAATCTTAACTACTTCACTATTTTTTATTGTATTATCGAAGTTGCGGCTGTTGCTTTCATACTTGAACAATTAATATCTGATTAGTATTTCGAGTTAAGCATATAAAAAGCTTTCTCATAATATGGTTTTTTTTACAAAATCTTGATAATTCCATACTTAAAGCTAAGCTTAACTATTTAAATATAAAAATGGAGCCGAAATGCCTATAAAAACAGATATGAGAGGTTTAAAAAAATTACAAAGTAATTTGAGCGAATTAGGTAAACTAAGCTCTGTGACTCTTGGAGAGTTAATGAATGATGAATTCATGTCTCGCTACACAAGCTACCCAAATTTAAACGACATGTTTGATGCAAGTGGTTTTCTTATCGATACTTTAGAAGATTTTAAAGCTATACCTGATGATGAATGGGAGGCATTTATTGTTAATAATACTTCTTTTTCTTCTTGGGAAGAGATGCAGCGTAAATCACATGAAGAGTTTCTCCATAAGAAGGTATTAAAAGGCTTATAAAGTAAAACCCGCTATTGCAGGTTTTTTAATTCTAGTATTTTATCTCTTATTGACTTTGTTTTTTTTGGTGTTTCATGCTTTTGAAATAAACCACGTTGTTCAAAGTCATGAAGATTAGCATGAATAATTTCTCTGATTGGTAGGGTGATGTAAAACTTTTCTAAATCTTTATTAGGAGTACTTTTATTTTCTTTCTTGGGGGCAGATTTAGGTTTGGGGTAAGCTTCATTTTCAGCTTTTCGCTTAGCCTCTAGTTTAACTCTTGCTTCTTTTAATTCTGTAAATACAGGTTGATAATGTGTAACTAGCTCTAGTCTTTGTTCATCTTTACATCGATATCCGCTTTTAAGAGGTAATACAATTATGTCGTTTATGTGATTCGCGCCTTCAATAATTACTCCTATATACACTTTTCCATTGGACATAGTAAATGCTACAGGTAAACCAGTTTCCCAACTCTTAAAAGTTATAGAGGTGAACTCAGGGGAGTCGTCTGTATTGGCTATTTTTTTATAGGTATAACGACGAATTAAGGACTCACTTTCACCTGATAGCCAAGCAGGATACCAGATTAAAAATTTAGGTAAGAGTATTGCAAATAATAGGGCTATTATGGAAATCTGTATAATATGAATGTAAAAAAGGGGGACGTACATATTAGGTAAAACATCGTTCACAGCATGAATAAGTATAGATGTTATTGATAAATGCCAGAGCCCTGCATTTGACCAAAGCGTGAGAAGCCAAAATATAATAAATGAAAATATGAACAGGCCGCCACCAAAGCTAGCTGAATTTAGAAAGGTATGATATCCACTCGACTTACTAAATTTTAAAGTTGTAACATGGAAGGTTTTGCAAAAAATGTAACCTGTGACACTCATTAGTAAAATGAGTAATATGGTGGGTTTGATCATAAAAATCCTTTTATGCAGACACAAAAAAAGAGCTAACCAGCTCTTTTTTCTTCATTTTGTATCGAGTCTATTTGATTCTTCATAACGTTACTTATTATGAGGGAATCAAGGTCAATTTTGAATGAATTATTACTGCTAACAATAAACTTAATTTCTTCTTTGCCGCTTTCTTCAATACCAGGGGCAAGAGTACGTATGAGCTTATTTTTTAATTTATTCCACATAAAGCCTCCTTAGTAAGATGCTAACAATGGACTTACATGTTTATACAAATATACATTTGTTTAAACGTTTACCGTGTAAATAAATATAACTGACGGGGTCGTCACTCACAACAAAATTGTTGTTTTGAATTGCCGTGAATTGCCTTGAATCGCCGCGAATCGCGATAAATGCTGGTTTTGCGCGCTATATAATATTTTGTTATATGTGCCACGAAAAATTAAAAATAACAGTAAAAACTGAGATTGAGGGCGTCTGCATGAACTGCCATACTTTCACTGTTATCCAATGTTTTTCCATATTTATGTCATTTAGTTGTGCTCTATCTTGTTGAAGGGTTGAGCAGTGTTTAGTATTCGACAACTTCTACTTGGAGCATAGCTTTAACTTGGGAGGTGAACTAGTTCTGACTCAGGAAAGTATACTCTCTGTATTTCTAGATACATTTCATTGATTTCCTGTCTAAACTTTTTAAAGTCAGTTGCGATATCATCATTCTGATAAGTTGCTAGAGCCATAGCATAGTCATTAATTTCTTTTCTATTAACTCTAATGATACTAGCCATTACAAGCATTTTTTCTTTTGCTTGATCCATTTCTAAATAAAAACTTTCTTGGCTCTTTTTAAACAATTCAAGCTCCTTTTTTTTATTATCTAAATTTGGCAGGATTAATTTTCTTCCTTCAACATTCATCGACAATTGCATCGCTATGATTTTTTTTAGCTCTCGCTTGAGTTTTACTGCTTTTTGGGTCGATGAAACTGTACTTGCTTTTAGTAGAAAATATTGGTGAAAAGCTTTGCTAAATTCAGTATGGTTTTCTAGATCTTTCTGTTTTATCCATTGGTTTCTAGTTGTGAGTGCAATAACAAAAATACCAATAGTACATAGAGCAACAATCCAGTCCGCCATTGGCTGATTCTTGAAACTGATAATTAAACTAACATGGGGGACATTCAGGCCAGTAATGACCCCAGCTATGAAGACAAGAAATATAACCTTAAAATAAAACCAGTTACTACGGTTAAAGAAAAAACCTTTTATTTTATTCATCATCACCGCCAAAAAGAGAACCTTTATTTACAAGTATCTTATAAACCTTCCCCATAATTTGTCCTTAACCTATAAAGACTTACCCGTAAATATTACTTTCCCAACTAATGTGCAATTACCATTAATCGGTATTAATTGATCAGGCCAGTTGGGGTTGGCGGCTTTGAGGAACTTTTGATTGCCTTCGATGATCAGCTGTTTGAAAGTGGCTTGGTTATTGTCATCTAAGCGGGCAACAACATACGAACCATGGATGCATTCTGCTTCAGGGTCAACAAAGATTAAATCACCATCATTAAACTTTGGCTCCATGCTAATACCTTGCACGCGGAGTACAAACGAACGTTCACTGCAATTTACAGGGCATAAAAACCTTTCAGCATCGAGCGGGTTCACCTCAGAAATATCCGACCAAGCGCCAGCTTGAACCCAACTAATTAGTGGTAAGTGGTGCTTAGCTACAGATGTAGAAGACGCATTATCTATCTCTCCAATACCAAATTGTAGATATTCAGGTGTGCATTTTAACGCTCGTGCTAGGGATTCAATATTACGTGGGTTCTTGGTCTCACCCTTTTCCAGTTTTTGAATTGAATTTTGTGCGACACCAACCAATTCTGCTAATTGATATTGTGTAAGATTTAAAGCTTTCCTTAGCTTTTTCACGCGGTTTGCAATATCCATATAATCTCCGAAAGTTGTTATTTTTGAACACATAATCTGTGTAATGAGAAGATTATCACAACTTTTAGTTGTTTTGGTCAAATCTCTATTATTGGTTTTATTTCTGTTCAAACAACCAAAAGTGGTTTACAAACCAATAAAAGAGATCTTATTATATATAAAAAGTGGTTAGCAGCTATTGGAGATTAAAATGTCAGCCATAAAAAAAGCAGTTGAAATAATTGGTGGGCAAACCAAGCTCGCTAATACTTTAGGAACAAAACAATCCGTTGTATTTCATTGGATTAGCCGTCATGGGCAAGCCCCTGCTAAATACATTCCACGCATTTCAGAATTAACACATGGCCAAGTATCGGTAGACGACTTACTGGCTGATCACCAAAAAAGCAGCAAGGACGATGCAGCATGAACATGACCTTTGCGTTACTTGCGCGCTACAACACACCCGTTGTAAGGCTCAAAGACATTTGTGTCGAGCATTTAGGCATTCAGCCTAAAACTGCTGAGCAAAAGGCAAAAGCCGCGCAACTGCCATTTCCAACATTTAAAGCAATTGATTCGGAGCGGTCACCTACGCTGGTAAACGTGAGTGATTTAGGTGAGTACCTGCAAACACAATACGAAAAAGGCCGCGCTGAGTGGCAAAGTGTAAACAACTAGGAGCAATGACCATGGCAAATGCACTTGCTAAATCGACCATTACTGAAAAACCTACACAACTGAAATCAGTAGAAGAGCGCAAATTACCAAAAGGCCTTGCTGAAATTAAAGCATTGATGGGTGATACAAAGCGCACACCTGGTTATCTATTTGATGCGGTTTTAACTGAACAACAACGCAAGGTTGTTTGTTTTGCTGCTGGGCTTAAGAAACGTCATGTAGAAATGAGCTTTTATAAGTTTGATATTCAAGAGCGCAAAGCGGTTCACAAAGCAATTTTGAGTTTACAAAGTATTGTTGCCACGTTCGATGATGCCAATGTGCTCATGCCTGAAAAATTTGAACGTACTCAGCCTAAGTTTGATGTAATTCCGCATTTGATTGCAGAGCAAAACACTAATACTCAGAAACATTAAGGACTGATTATGAGCTCAACAAATCGCGGAACTGTGCGCAATGCGGATGATTACTATGTAACACCACATTGGCTAATTGAAAATTTTCTAGCTGCCTTTGCTGAAAATAACATTTTGCTTTGTTCACCAGATGAATACCCAAGAGTACTCGACCCGAGTGCTGGCGGTTGTGAAAAATACCCAATGAGCTACCCAACCGTTTTAGAAGAACACGGCTTTAATGTTACTAGCTGGGATATTCGTGCTGACTCACGCGCTGATGTAATTAACTTTGATTTTTTAGGAACTGTGGTGTTAAACCATCATTACGACATGATCATCACAAACCCACCATTTAAATTAGCGCAAGAGTTTACAGAGCATGCACTGAAAATGGTGCGTGACGGCGGTTTAGTGATTATGCTGCAACGCTTAAATTGGCTTGGTAGCCAAAAACGTAAACCAATGTGGCAACGCTTACCGCTTGCAGCCGTTTATGTTCACAGTAAGCGACCAGGTTTTAATCCTGAAAAACCAAGTCAAACCGACTCTACTGAATACGCCCACTTTGTATTTTGCAAAGGCTATCCAGCCGCAGCAGAAATATTCGTAATTTAACCAAATCCAACCCCCAAAGGACGACTAAAAATGACCACTATCAAAGACCAAGATCTATCTAAAAATCAGCGTTTAGTAGACAACATCGTATTACATGCCATTGACCAAGTTAATTTTACGGTAAGGAACTTAGGTAAGCGCCCATCGTTCGCTATGTTGATGGAGTGTGAAAACTGCCTAATTGATTTTATGCCAGTGATTAAGCTTATTGTTGATGACTACCCTGAGTATGCGCATGTTTATGACAAAATGGCGAGCGTACTAGAGGCGGTTCAAGTTCATGACGATCTAAGCTTGATTGAGTTTGCATAGCGATGCTAAACAATCAACCTCTTGATTTAGAAACCCTTAGACTATCGAGCATAGCTAAGGGTTTAATTTCTTCTATTAGCGATATCGACAACCACAACTATCTGGCGCGTGGCTTACAAAGTGTGCCTGTACCACTACAAAGCCGAATAGCACGTAAATACATTGATCGATATAACCAAAAGAAAGCGGGGAGTGAGTACCGTGCTAATACATGGTTGCGCCGTACTATAAACCGATTAAAACCACGCTTCGGCGTGTTGTTCAGTATTACTCAAAATATGCCATTACCGTGGCATATTTTAAGTAGTGTTGAGAAAACAAAAAAACATGCCGGTGACTTAGCAATTGAATGTGTGCAAATAGCGCTTGATGTGAGCGAAGAGCATCAAACGTTAGAGTATGAGCAAATACTCAGGTTTACATATGAAGCGGTAGCCGAGCATGCAAAAGCCATTGGTGTAAACGTACCATTTTACGCCATGCGTGATGATGACTTACCGAGTGAATGCTTCGAAATTGCACTTCTTAAAATGCAGTGTGATAAATGGTGGACTCGCCAACTAAAAACCCTACGCCGACAATTTATAGAGCTATTAGAAATAGCCACAGGGCAGGTGGGTAAAGACCTTTATTACGACAAAAAAAGCGAAAAGTCCAAACGCCGTGGTATTAGCCCATACTCATCAAAACAAGCGCAACGTGAATTTAGCTTTGCACAAGCAAGTGGGCGGCAGTTCCTTGAAATGATGGAGTTACAAAGCAGCGACGGGGAAGTAATAAACCTGATAGATGCTGTTAAAAGCGGTATGGCAAACCCTGCTAACCGTCGTAATGAGCTAATGCTACGCATACGCGAAACCGAAGAACTAGCCGACGAAATGGGCTACACAGGTGTATTTTATACCATTACATGCCCTGCGCGTTTTCATGCCAATGCAAGTACGTGGGACGGTTCAACCCCTAAGGATGCGCAAAACTACCTAACCCGCACTTGGGCTCGCGCCCGTTCTAAACTAAACCGTCGTGACCTTAAATATTTTGGTTTGCGCGTAGTTGAGCCACACGCCGACGGATGCCCTCACTGGCACATGATGCTATTTATGCCAAAAAACAAGCTTCAAGAAATTAACGCTATTTTGCGTTGGTACTTTATCCAAGAAGATAAAACCGAGCTTTATAACCGTTATGGCCCTGAGCTTACCCGCGCCAAAGTATTCAACAAATTTGTAGATATAAATACCCACGGCACGCACATCAAGACCGTTGAGGGCTGTGTTAAATATCGTGCAGGGACTGAGAAAAGCCGCTTATTTAAACTTTACAAAGAACAGCGCAGTAATTGGGGCTATGCCAAAAAGAAAGCGAATGAAGTGGCGATACAGCGAAACAAAGAAGAAGCCGAAAAAGTTAAAGGTACGAACAAAGAGCCTAAAAAAATCAAAGCCAAAAACCACAAAGAACCGACTAAATTTTATCGCACATTTAGTCCACGCTTTGACGCTGTAAAGCTGGACAAAAGCAAGGGCAGTGCAGCCAGCTACATTGCGAAATACATCAGTAAAAATATTGATGGTTATATGCTTGGTGAGCATGTTGATGCTGACACTGGCGAAAATCTGCAAGAACAAGCAAACCCAGTTTTAGCCTGGGCAAGTACGTGGAATATTCGCCAGTTTCAGTTTCAAGGTTCGCCAAGCGTCACCGTTTACCGTGAATTACGCCGCATGCGTACAGCACTTGATGACGACGAGTTTGAGCCAATCCGCCAAGCTGCGGATGCTGCAAACTGGAAAGAATATGTAAAATTACAAGGCGGTATGTGTATAGGCCGCGATGCAAACTTTAAAACCCATTACGAAGAAACCCCGCAAGGCAGTGACTACGCTGAATTGGTTAAGCGCATTAGAGGCGTTTACCGCACTATGACAAATAACCCGCTCATAACCCGCCTGGTCCAGTGGAAAAGACAACTCAAAGGTACAGCTGAGAAAGCCTCAGCTAAAGACACCACCAACGTCGGCGCAGCCGACCTATCTTGGACTAGTGGTAATAACTGTACGCCCATAGCCACGGGCTCTAGGGACGAGTTGTTACTTGATATGGTGGGCTTTGACAAAAAAGAGATCGAGCAGGTTAAAAAGGATCTAATTTCGGGTAAAAGGATCAGGCGAAACGACCAAATTTATCAAATACGTAATGGTCAATTGCAGGTTCTGGACGAAGCCGAACAACAAAAACATGAAAAACGACTCGCTATTGAATATCGAGCGAAAACACTCGCCCAAAAATCGGGTAGTTGGCATGTAACAGATGCACATAGACAACAAGCAAAAGAGTTAATAGAGCTTGCATACACATATGCTGAGCACGATGGAAGAACGTCACTATTAAACTCCAAGCTTAAGAAAGGTCACGCTGACGCAATTGGTGATCTTGATTTAGCTAGACTCGTTCTAGCTGGTGAAGCAACACCTGTCAGTGACAATGACTGGTGGGTATTAGACTTAATGGCGTAGGAGATATTATGAATACTCAAAAAGCAGCAGAGAAAATGCTAGAAACAGGGGAATTTTATACCGCACTTGAGATCGGTAGAGAATTTGGGGAGTCAGCAAAACGTGGTAGTGGCTGGCTCTATAACATCCGTATGGGGTCTCGCTACGAAACAGTTGAAACCGAATTACCAAATCGACGGGTGAAAGTCGTTGCTATTGACGGCCGTAGAGTGTCTATCGACCAATTGCAGAACAAAGCTTTATTGTTTAGACGTCCGCGATTATTGATAGAGAATAGAGTCTAATTCAGGTTGAAAAAGGGCTAATGATGGTTAGCCCTAAACTATAACTACATAGTTAATAAAGAAACTACAGCAATAATTAATTGAAAATAATTAACTAAGCAACGTTCCGAAATTTCTAAGGAAAAGCTGATTTTCAACTTTTGTCCCTCCAAAATAATGCTTGGATTACTTGATGGGTATTTCAGAATGCGTTACGCTCAGATTGCAATGTCTAAGCGCTTTCTGAAATATTCAAGTAAGTGTCTTCACTAACACCATATTGACGTATGGTGTTAGTCCCTCCACCAATCACAACATTTAGTGTTATAACTCGTGTTAACAAACAAGATAGTGTGGCCTCGATCTATTTGCAAGAGACAAAAATGCCCTGTTGTGTGGATAACTACTGGATAAGCTAATTGTGTTGGTAAGCACTAACCTTTGAACAATCAATGATAATAATAGATGAATAAATCAACTGAAGATCTTGAAAATGTTCACTTTTAAAAAAAAAATTGGTTTTTTTTGTTTTTTTTATATTTTAGATGTGAAATTAAGTAATTTCAGTATGGGAAAAGTGCTTTATAGCCGATTTCGATTGATTAATAGATAGTAAAAAAGGAATACATAAGTTCGTACTGTGCTATAAACCAATCAATTCCAATTGTTCTTCACGTGGTAAGTTTTTAATCAAAGATGCGGCCAATTGTTGAGTTGTTCGATGGGGTGGGTTTAGGTAATGCTTAAATGCTAACGTACTGACAAACGTTGCCCCACAGTTTTTAACGTCAGTACATGAAATATAAAGATCAGCTACATGGGTTGATTGATTTTCTCTTGATGAAATAGTCGCTTTACTTCCACAGTTCGGACACGTTACCCGCATAGTCACACCAATATAAATAAGTCAGATGTACTGTTATTATATACAGTTGTTTGATTTGTGCCAATTGTATATTTATTGCTATTTTTTAAATAATAAAAGCACTATATTGGCTAGCTTAAAATTTAATTAAATTTTTTTTAATTATTAATTGTTTTATTTAGAAATAACCATATTAATAGTCATGACATTAAATACAAGATAAGAGGTAAAATATGTCATGTAATCATGCTGATTTAGAAAATATATTGAAATCAATTGAAAGCTTCCAAGGTAGTGGACAACGACATGTTTGTGCTGGTTGTGCATATCATTTGGGCGTATCTGATCGTGAGAATAACCGTAAGTATGATCCTGGTGCTGTAAATAGCCTGCCTGCAAGCCAAGCCGCCCCGCAAAGGCACAAAAATGCGTATGCTGCATATGACCTGGGTTTCAAAGGGGGTTCACTTTAAAATTGATATCTGCTTTTACTAGGGAGAGGTTTGCACATTCAGTTTCTAAATTTTTAAGTATTTATTAAAAGATATAAAGTGTTGTCTATAATTCACTTTATATCTTTTATTTTTTGTTTCTATAATATAAGCAACCTGTAGAGGGAGTTATATTTTATTCTAATTCAAATCTAAGCTTTAGTTTGCTGCCAATTTCAGGATCTTGTTCAACCGCATCAACTATATTTTTGATTAACGGCTTAGTTTCGTTTTTAAAATACATGGCATCGTATTTAGTCGGGTCGCCAAGACCTGCTGTGTTAGATGGAATAATGCCAGATAAGCCAGGCGGAAAACGATGAGCGTTCAGTACATCTTGTGCTGATACGTTCTTAACGTTCATAAACTCGTCTTTACTTTCAAAATTGCCGACAGGGATTATTTGTAAGCCTTTCTCTTTACCGTTGGGAATATTCACGAACAACGAGCGGAAATTTCCCACACCCTTACTATCTTGAATTTTCTCTTTGATATCGTCTTCAACTTTAGGGTCTAAATTAGGATCAGTGGCATACATGATAAAACCCATGTGTGCGCCATTGATATAGTATTTACGGCGGAATAGGGTAGCATCTTCATTTAAAAGCGTAGCTTGTAAACCGCCTAGGTAATCAGGGCAACCATATACTTGTTGAACAGGATCATATTGTTTAACCCAGATAATATCGGGGGCTTTGTATTTTCTTACTTGGCTGTTCCGTTCAAGCACCACAGCGCCACCATCCCCAGTTGCGCGGGTTCGATAACTTGGCAACGGAAATAATCGCACCGGTTGTCTAAAGCCATTGCGAATTTTAAGTAAAGCTACATCACCAAATTGCACCAGGTTTAAAAATGCGGCCTGAATTTGTTGTGCGCTCATGCCGCCAGATATGAAGCGACCAGCAGCCATATTGGCACGGCTCACAACAATGCCACCGTGTTGGGCATTGCGGCGGGTAAGGTTTGCTAATAAATGACGGTCAACGGGTGGCTCCCAATAACCATCCATATCGTTATAAAATAGCGAGTCATAATCTGTTAACCACATATCTGGCATAACTTGCTCGGGTAAGCTAAACACAACAGGCGCATGTTTGGCGTGATCAGTTTGTTGTTGATCAGGTGTTTGGTCTAATTCTGCATGGTCCATCGTGATTTTCTCTTAAATGCGTGGTTTATGGGTTCATTGATCACGGCATGACTTATTGCAAAGAATACGTCTGCATGACCTGTGGTGTTATCGCGACTAGCTTTAAATGTAATTGCACCACCTGATTCAGTGCTGGTTTTACGAATGGCTAAGCAGCTCATCGCAATGTCTTTATGTGATGCATCCCATTCAATGCGATTTGCTTCGACTAAGTCGATCATCTTGAGTACTAAGCGGGTTTTACTGGTTACGCTGTAATGAATAGCTTGGGCTTCGCGTGGGTAGAGGGTTTCTATAGAGTCGAATACACCTGCACCAATGCCTGTGGTATCAACGCCAATA
This sequence comes from Pseudoalteromonas sp. CO133X, assembly GCA_004208945.1. Classification (GTDB taxonomy): domain Bacteria; phylum Pseudomonadota; class Gammaproteobacteria; order Enterobacterales; family Alteromonadaceae; genus Pseudoalteromonas. The sequence goes on from SGPE01000008.1 coordinate 16,248, forward strand.
TAAGTTACGCGATACTTAGCGTATATTTTTTGAATTTCACTTACATGGTGTGCAAAGTTCATCCCGCGCCAATAGTGTTTTTCCAGTACGCGGAATTTCTCACCATCTTTTTTAGGTGGCGCTATCACAACTAATGTGGCGTTATCGCGGGTGCGTGAAGGGTCGTAACCTAGCCATACTTCACGGTTACCAAATGGCTGTGCTGCACTTGGTTTATGATCTTGCCAGCGAGAGGCATCGACCATACACTTTTCAAGGTCGCTGAATTTAAAAATACTGTCAGCATCATCAACAAAGATGCACATAAACAGGTTGTTAAAGTCATCGGCATTGTATTCATCGCGCAGTTCTTCAATATCAAAGAGGTCACAGCCCCCGTTTTGCGCATCAACAATGGTAACCACATAGCGCCACTGTTTATCTGGGCAAAGTCTGCCGCCATCGCGTAATTCATCAAAGCTAGGAAACTCGATTTCTTCACGTTCAGCGCGGCCTTGTCGCCAGTGATCCCCCGTCCAAAAAGTATAAGCAGGGTGTGCTTTTGTTGATGGCGTTGAAAAGTAAGTTTTGCGCCACTTTTTATGGGTTGCCATGGCACTGGCAAGTTTATTAAGTTCGTTAAACTTACCAATCCAAAAGTATTCATCTATATAAACATGGCCGTGGTAACTTTGCGCCGTTTTGCTGTTGGTACTTAAGAACCGAAGTTCTGCATCGCCATGTTTTGTGTGTAATGTAATTGGGTTACCGGTTAATTCAATTTCAAAGAATTGTTGAGCAATAGCAACGATGTAACTGCGGAAAACCTCAGCTTGTGCACGGCTGGCTGATAAGAATATTTGCGGATCACCACTTAACACAGCATCTTTAAATGCTTCACCAGCAAAGTAATACGTAGCACCAATTTGACGGCTTTTAAGGATGTTTCGAATACGTTGATGCAAGTTTGCATGCATCGTTTTTTGATAATCAAAGAGTGAGTCATACCAGGTGCCAAAGTCTTCTTCGGTCAAATGGCTTACATCATTCTTACGTTTGCGGCCTTTTTGTTTTGAATTGCCTTTACCGCTTGGTTGGTGTGTTTCTGGTTGACTATTTTGGGGCTGCGGATTTTTTGCAGCTTCTTCTTGCGCCCGTTGCTTTTTAAGCTTTACATGCTTTTCAATTAGCATGTCGAGTTCTTTAATTTGATTACCTGTCTTATCGCTAATATCAGTTAAACAAACAATGCGCCTTGCAATGGCTTCGTCGACTTCTTCTTCACGAAGTAAATCACGCCAGCTATATTTATCAGCCCAGTAATAAACGACACGGTCATTAGGCAAGTTTAATTCACTGCGAATTTCACTTGGTGTGTAATGTCGTAAATAAAGCCGCTTTGCTGCTTCGCGTATTTCCGATGAATAGGCCATTTAGATGCTAATTACCCATATATAAATTGATAACTAGCGACAGTGTATTCATTTATAATAAGCTTATAACTGACTAAAAAACCTACCTTTTCCTATAATCTCAATCTAGGAATTTCTAAAAATCAAACCGAATGAAACGCCCATTTTTTAGGGCTATGCTGCGCTTAAATATTGGTTTTAAGCTACACGGCAGCGTAATGAGTAAACAAACAGGTTGGGTAATTGCAGCAACAGAAGGCGCAACGGTAGACGGCCGTACGATTTCAAAAGAGTGGATCAATCAAATGGCCGAATCGTATTCGGTTGATGAATATACTGCGCTTATTTGGCCTGAGCATTTTCGTTCAAGTTGGGGCCCAACTGAGGGTAAAAACTGGGGCACTGTTGACGAAGTAAAAGCTGCAAAACACAAAGGTAAACTGCGCCTGTTTGTAAAAATAACCGCTAATGACTACCTACTTTCTGCAAACAAAGACGGCCAAAAGCTGTTTATGTCGATTGAGCCTAACCCCGACTATAAAAGCGAAGGTCGCTGTTATTTACAGGGGCTTGCTGTTACAGATTCGCCAGCTAGTTCTGGAACTAGCCGTTTAAAATTCTCTATTGGTGATAGTGAATCAGATCACGAATACAGCCATCTTGAAGCGCTTGAACGCAGTGATTTTGTTTTCACAAATACCGAACCTGCTAAAGACATTTCCGACGAAAAGCAAACCAAAGCGATTGGCCTGTTTGCTCAACTATTTAATTTATTTTCTACCGATCAGCAGTTAGCTGAAAAAGACGAAATTACCGAGGAAGACACCATGAAACAAGAACAGTTTGACGCCCTAATGGGCAAGTTTGACGGATTAGAAAACAAGGTGACCGACCTTGAGAGTAAATTTTCTAGCCAATCAGAAGCTGAGCAAAACCAGCCAACTGAACAGTCGTCAGTTGAAGAAAGCAAAGGCGATGAAAAAACAGGCGTAACCGCTGAGCAATTCAATCAGCTAATGGAAAAGCTTGAAGGCTTTGGCAAAAAGGTCGATGGAATCGAAAACAAATTTAATGCGCTAAGCGAAGAGCAACAAGGCCAAGAGCCTGACCCAGTGAGCGGCGAAAGCATAGATCTGGTGTAAACCAGTTCTTCATTTTATTAATGCATAACAGAGCGAGATAAACATGCACTTAAATCAAACAGCTGCTGGGTTTTTACAAAAATACTCAGTGCAAGTAGCAAAATCATTTGGCGTAGAAGACGCATCACATAAGTTTGCTATTTCTGACCCAATGGAAACAAAGCTTCGTGCCGCGCTATTAGAGTCGGTCGAGTTCTTACGCATGATCACCACCATGCAGGTAGACCAAATTAAAGGCCAAGTTGTAAAAGTAGGTAACTACGGTATTGCGACAGGCCGTAAAGCGGGTGGTCGCTTTACATCAGAGCAAGGCGTTGATGGTCATACTTATGAATTGGTTGAAACAGATTCATGCTCAGCGACTACATGGGCGTTGTTATCTACATGGGCTAATGCCGGTAACTTAAACGAGTTCATGAAGCTGATTAACCAAAATGCCACGCTGCGTTTTGCACTCGATATGCTGCGCGTTGGTTTCAACGGTGTATCAGCTGAAGCGACAACAGACCCAGTAGCAAACCCAAATGGTGAAGATGTAAACAAAGGTTGGCATCAAATCGTTAAAGAAAAAGCGCCTGATCAAATCATGACAGACCCTATTTACTTTAACCCTGATGCTAGTGCTGAGCTGAAAGATGGTGAGTACAAAACGTTAGATGCTATCGCGACTGAGCTTAAAAACACCTTTATTCACCCATCATTACGTAATGACCCGCGTTTAGTTGTGTTAGTTGGCTCAGACCTAACAGCCACAGCACAAACCAAAATGATGAACCAAGCAGACAAGCCAAGCGAAAAAGTAGCCGCACAGCAAATGGATAAAAACATTGGTGGTATGCGCGCTTACACGCCACCGTTCTTCCCTGGTAAACGCATTGCAGTAACCATTTTGAGCAACTTGCATATCTATACACAAAAAGGCACTGCACACCGCAAAGCAAAAGATGAAGAAGACCGTAAGCAGTTTGAAAACTCGTACTGGCGTAACGAAGGATACGCAATTGAAGAGTTTGAAGTGTACGCAGCAGTTGACGAAGCAGCTATGAATATTGGTCCAGCTCCAGCTGCTTAATCATTAATTAAAACCTGTTGCTAGGCCATTAACCGCCTAGCAACTCATACCAATTAAAAGTAGGTAAATGCCATGAGTGCCATTGCTGATTTTAAAAAACGTCGCCTTGCTGCAAAAGCTAAAGGCGAAACCAAAGCTACAACGGATAAAGCACAAATTACCATTACTCAAGATAACACAGCTCTTAAATTGCTAGCGAAGTTACTGGGTTGCGATGAGTCAAAAGCGATTGAAACCGCTCAAGAATATGTTGATCAGAACATCACATTTTTTGACAAGGGTTTTGACCCTGCTAGCGGTGAAGAAAAAACAGTGTTTGCCGAAGTAACACTTGATGATGAAAACAATGTTGAAAGCGTTGAAGTAAAACATGTTGAAACCGCAACCGACGAGCGTAACTCGAGTATAGCTAATGCCGACGATACTGCAGAGTCATTAGCCGACAGTGCAGAGCAAGCAAATAGTGCGGCTAGCAATATTGAAAGTGCCGCAGATAAAGCCAGCGATGCAGCAAGCGACCTTGCTTATAGCGCCGATGATATTAACCAAGCTAACAGCGAGTTAAAGGAAACGGTTGACGAGTTAAAAAAGCCGTCGGGGGAGCCAAAATCCTCCAATTCAAAGAGCAAAACGCAGCAAAAAAACAACTCGAAAAAGTAAGCGTATCGGGCAGTGGTGAATATGCACCTAGCCTGCATCTACAGCTAATTGAATTAGACGAAGACTTAAAACGACTAAAAGGCTTTGCGCGCCGAGCTGACAAGATAGCTCATAAACGCGATGTATTACTGCCTAAGTGGTTACCCATAGTTGAAGACTACTTAACGAAAGAAGGCAAACAAAATGAAGACAACCCGATTTTCTCGTATTGCACTGTATGGCTGTTTGATGTCGGCAATCTCAGTCGTGGCATTGAGCTTGGACTACGCGCCATTGAGCTTAACCAGCCCATGGCTAAAAGTATTCGCCGCCAGTGGCCTGGTTTTATTGCCGACACTGTTTTTGATTGGGCACAAACGCAAGCAGAGAAAGGCAACAGCATTGAGCCTTACTTCGGGCAAGTGTTCAAGCTTGTTGCGGATCATTGGAAATTACCAGAGCCAGTTACGTCTAAATATTACAAGTTTGCAGGCCTTGCGTTATTACGCACGAAAAATGGCGAAATTACGCCGTCGCACGTTGGCGACTTGCAGCGCTTACAACAAGCCGATGGCTATTTAGCTAAAGCGCAGGACCTGCATAAGCATGCACAAGTTAAAACTGTAAGAAACAAAATTGCAATGAGAATAAGAGCGCTTGCAGAGTTAAACGTTCAGTAAGTAAACCGACTCTAAACCCTCCAGTGCATTAGCTGAGTGTTTTAAAAGGCGACTTTTAAATAATCACTATGACGCTAACTGCACTGAACCCAAATTAATAGGTATGCGGTATGTCATTTGGATATGAAGCAACAGCACAAAACAGCATTGAAATAGATGCTGATAGCGGCTGGCCAGCACTAAGTACTGGCGAGTTTCGTGATCATCGTCGCATACCTGAATTTTATGAAGAAACAGTGATAGCTGATTCACTAAACCGCAGCGCATTAGAAGTACAGCAGCAGCTAAGCAACTATTTCATGAAACAAGCCGACACGGACGTCACTTTTACGCTTGTTAACGGCGTGCCGAATTTTAACGATAAACAGCAAAGCGTTTACCGTGGCGCCGTGTATGCCCGTTCTCATGCAGATTTAATGGGGTACTTTTCAGCGGTTGACCAAAAAGAGTCAGGCAACAATAAAGCGGATAGTGTTGAACAACAAGATGCCATATTAGCGCAATCTAACCGCAGCATTCGTTTATTGCTTGGCCTTGGGCGTGCAGGAGTTCACGCATTATGAGCCAAACAATTACGCAATTGCAGCAACTAACCGACTTTTTAAATACAAGTTTAAAAGGTGCGATTCACACTAATAACATCGATGCATGGCAAGAGCGTGGCACGTTAATTATAACTGCTGATGACAAAGGCTTGGGAGGTTACTTGGTTGCTAAGTGGAAACATATTGGCGTAATTGTAATTGAAAAGTTTCCGCACAGAAGGATAAACCCATACAACTTACTGGCTTTGATCGCTGCCTTTTTAATCGATAGTAACTGGCCACGCGATGAATATGAGCTAGATGATCCTGAAATAGATATTGATGTAGTGAGTAAAGATAACGCCACTATCCTGATTGAAGTGCAACTACTTGATGACATAGAGCTAATTCAAGACGACAAAGGCCCCATTTTATTCTATGGAGAGCGTTATCGAGTATCACTTGTGCCAATTAGTATCGCCGAAGATGTAGACGTAAACATTAAGGGGCAATCATGAGTTTAGTGATCACTCCTAATAGCAAACAAGCGTTGAGTGCTAAACAGCAGTTCCAGTTATTGGCGTTACCACCGGCTAAGCGCATTAGGCTTTTAAAAGCGTTAGGCCGATACGAGCGCAATCTTGCCCGTCGTCATATACGCACACAAACGACCATACAAGGGAAAAAGTTTGAAGGCCGCGCCGATGGTAAAAAAACAAAAATGCTTAAGCGCATGGGGAAAACATTAGAACCCTATGTCAAAGCCAGTAAGCGTTTAGAGCTTAAACATAAAAATGTGCTAACAGGGCGCATTGCAGCATTACACCAAGAGGGCGGCAGCGAGCGCATGACTGCCAGCAGAATGGCAAGGATACATGGTAAGCCAGATTACAAAGCACCATGCACACGCAGCCAAGCAAAAGCATTATCGGCTGAGGGCTACAAAGTACGCAGAGCTAAAGGTAAAAGTTATCGCCGTGCAACGATTAAAGAAATTATGGAAAACGTTAACCATGGCAAAGCCACATTAGTGTTAAGCAAATTACGCGGTAATAAACGCCGTAAAAGCTGGGCAATACCTGTAAAAGCGCGGCCATTTTTAGGTGATACGACGGCTAATGTGCAGCGTGAACTGGCAACACTTTTAAACCAACTCAATAAACGAGGATAAACAGATGTCACTAGGTAAAGTGCAAGTTAATAATTTGAATTTAGGGCAAGGTGACATTAGCGGTGTTGAACGACACTTCTTGTTTGTTGGCCGTGCCGGTTCAGTGGATGAAGAGAGCCAACTATTTAGTGTTGGTGCACAAACAGATCTTGAAGAATCATTCGAAGATAGCCCATTGCGCGACATTCTTATTGCCGCTCAACGTAACGCAGGCAAAAACTGGACAGCAGCAGTTTATCCGCTTGCCGATGGTGAGGACCTATTTGAAGCGATTGACCGCGCAAACGAGGTACAAAGCTTTGAAATGGTGGTGGTGTGTGACGAACAGAACACCAGCGCAGGTCTTACAGGTATTCATGGCCACCTAATATCACTACAAGCCAAATTAGGCCGCTTTGTTTCTTGCTTAGTTGCGTTACCAGGTATTGATGTAGCAACACAAACATGGGCAGCGTATGAAGCCGCAACTATTGCTATTCAAGATGGTATTGCTGCGCACTTAGTTGTGCCAGTGCCACAGCTACACGGCAATAATGTGGGTGTATTAGCTGGCAGATTATGTGACCACAGCGTAAGCATTGCAGATAGCCCAATGCGTGTGGCAACAGGCAGTGTGTTAGGTCTAGGTGATGCACCAGTTGATATGGACGGAGAGCCGCTATCACTCGCCACACTAGAAACATTAGCAAATGCCCGTATGAGCGTCCCGCAGTGGTACAACGATTTCGAGGGGGTTTATTGGAGTGATGCACAAACACTCGACGCTGAGGGCGGAGACTATCAGTATCTTGAACACTTACGGCCTACTCATAAAGCCAGTCGAGAAGTACGTATACTTGCTATTCGTCGCATTGGTAATCGCACACTTAATTCAACACCTAACAGCATTGAGTTAAACAAGGGCTATTTTGCTAAACCGCTTCGTGCAATGAGCAAAAGCACCACTATCAATGGAACACAGTTCCCTGGTGAAATTCAGCCACCAGTTGAAGGGGATATAACCATTGTTTGGACTAACAATAAAAGCGTAGTTATTTATCTGGTTGTTCGCCCTTATAACAGCCCGAAAGAAATCACCGTCAACATCATGCTTGATTTAAGCAGCAACTAGGAGCACTAACCATGCGTTTATCTGGAATGAATTTTAACGTGAACTTGGGTGACATCATGGTCCAAGTTGACACGGCATCACTGGCTATTACCGACAATAGCGCTCCAAGCCAAACAGGTGGTGTGCCCGATGGGTGGGTTGATGGTGATGTTTCTGCCAGTGGCGAGTTATCGGTTAACGCCAGTAACTTTGCGCTTATATCGGATGCGGCAAAAACTGCCGGAGCTTGGCGTTCTATGGAAACCTTCGACATTATGTTTTATGCCAAAACCAGCAAAGACGAGATGAAAGTTGAAGCCTTTGGTTGCCGCATTAAGCTCAGCGATATTTTAGACATAGACAAAAAAGGCGGGCAAGCCAGCTTGTTTAAAATTCCGTTTGATGTAACAGATCCTGATTTTGTAAAAATCAACGGTGTGCCATATCTACGCCCAGAAGAAATTGAAAATATAGTGCAATAAGGCAGTTAGTAAATGGATGATCTAGACCGCCTAGTTATTGCACAGGAACGCGCTGAAAAAAGCTTTACTGATCAGCGCTTAAAAGGACTTAACAACGCCAATAAAATCAGTGCAACGGAATGCATTGATTGTGGCGACCCTATACCCAAAGCACGGCAACAAGCCATTGCAGGTGTTCAGCGCTGTGTACCGTGCCAATCGTTAAGTGAGTAGCAATATGAGCAACATCAAAGTGAATTACAGCTTTATTTCAGAACTAGAAGGCGGTGCGCAGATTGAAGGCTATGTGCCTGATGCAGCGAAGTCGAAGTCTGGGGTAACTATTGCCACCGGCTTTGACATTGGCCAGCGCTCACGCGAAGACTTAGAGCGCATGTTCCCAGCGCAACAGCAATTAATAGAAAAGTTATTACCGTATTGCGAGCAGCACGGCGAACATGCCGCAATGATGCTTAATCTAATACCGCTTAAAGTCACGCGAGATGAAGCTCTATTAATTGATGAATGCGTAAAGTGTGAGTCAATTAACCATCTAGTAGAAAAATACAACCAGCACTCAGGCACAAAGTTTGAGCAACTACCAGAAGCGATGCAAACAGTGATTGCATCAGTCGCTTTTCAATATGGTGATTTATCTAAACGCTGTCCTAACTTTTGGCGCACGGCCATAACGCAAAACACGCAAGCAATGATTGATGAGCTTGTTGATTTTGGGGATAGATATTCATCACGTCGTTGGCGTGAAGCGCGATATTTAGAGCAAGGAGTAAATTGAGCATGGAATGGCAAAAAATCGCAAATACTGTTGGTGGTATCGCTGGGGCAGTGGCTCCGTTATTAACTGGCCCTGTAGGTTTAGCGGTAAGTATAGGAAGCCAAATTGCGGGCGCATTAGGCACAGAAAACACACCAGAAGCCGTCGCTGCTGAACTAAAAAACAACCCAGATGCAGCGCTTAAGTTACAACAATGGGCACATGAAGAACGAGAGCAAATACGCCAAGCTAACATTGAGCTTCAAAAAATTGCACTTGAAGAATACAAAGCGGATTTAAATGACCGCCAAAACGCGCGAACCAACAACAAAGATCATTGGATGCCCTCAACGCTCACTATCTTGCTGTTTGTTTTGTTTTCGGCTGTTTTAGCCGCCTTGTTTTATGGCCCTGACATTGAGCGAAACCGTGACCTAATCGTGTACTTGGTGGGTAACTTATTTGTGCTATTAGCTAATGCCGCAGCCTTTTGGTTAAGTGCTACTAAAAGCTCGAACGATAAAGACAAATTAATGAACCTAATGCAAAAAGGAGCAGTTAAATGACTCAAGTAGCAACGTGGCTCATGGTCGCTATCGCGTTTATTAGCTTAGTACTCACTATATTAGTTCCGCTGCTGGTGAGCTTGTTCAATGCCCATAAAGCAACCGCAAAAGAACTAAGCGATCATAAAACCCATGTGGCCGAAACCTACGCCACAAAAACGGATTTTGACAAATTAACCGATCGAATGGAAAGCCGTATGCGAGATGGATTTGAAACCTTACAAAAATTATTAACCACTCATTCTAAGGATTAACCAATGAAACAAGTAATTACATTAACAATCGCCGCTGTTGATTTTAAATTTAACATGACAGTGCAAGATCATAGCGACTTTGTGGACTCTGTAGCGCGTGGAGGTTCAATGACTGCGGCGTCGCACAATATGGTAATACGCACTATTGATGAAACACAAAAGGAAGAGCTTAAAAAGGTACTTGAAAAATCGCCAGGCTCTGAGCTTCAAATTGCGTCAGCACTCAAAGCTGAGTTTTCGCCAGTGTTGGAAATTACCGTAAAAAAATAAGCGGGCTGATTGATTCGATTGATTCTAATCAGCTTGAACAGCTATTCATTTTGCGACGCCATTTATTACCACATGAAAATGATGATGAACAAAGTTTAGCCCGCGCTGGTTGGTTGTATAAAAACCAGCGTGAGAACCTAGAAAACGTAATAACCAATGCAGTATGTAAAGCCTTCGGGGGTAAGTAAATGAGTTTACCGCAACAATTAATGTTTACTGTTGGCCTTATTGACCAAATAACCAAGCCTATTGCCAAAATAAGCAAGGGGTTAAACGGGTTAACTAACGACTACCAAGCAGGCACCATGAAAATGGCGTCAGGTGTTGCGGGTATTGCTGCAAGTGGTTATGCACTTCAAAACGCATTAATGCCAGCTATTGAAATGGATCGTGCTTTAGGCGAGGTTAAATCGCTGGGTGTACGTGAATCTGCTTTAAAGCAATTAAGTGATTCATCTTACGAATTTGCGCTGAAGTACGGTAAATCATCGACTGAGTTTGTTAAATCAAGTTACGACATACAAAGCGCGATTTCAGGTCTTAATGATGCAGATTTATCAGCGTTCACGTTATCAAGCAATGTGTTAGCCGCTGCGACTAAATCAGATGCCGGTACTATTACAAATTACATGGGCACCATGTATGGCATTTTCAAAAACCAAGCAAATGCTATGGGGAAAAGCGAGTGGGTCGAACAGCTAACAGGTATGACGGCTACAGCTGTACAGGCATTTAAAACGACGGGCACCGAAATGTCGGGCGCGTTTACTGCAATTGGTGCGCAAGCAACCACATCTGGCATTGCTATGAATGAACAAATGGCAATACTCGGTACATTGCAAGCCACTATGTCGGGCAGTGAGGCAGGTACAAAGTATAAGTCATTTTTAGCGGGGGTAGGCAAAGCACAAAGCGCACTTAATTTAAGCTTTACTGATAGCCAAGGTGCGATGCTACCTATCGTCGATATACTCAATAAAATTAAAGGCAAATACGGAGAAACGATTGATGTCGCTGAAAGCGACCAACTGAAAAAGGCATTTGGCTCTAATGAAGCTGTTGCAACAATAAATCTACTTATGAATGACATTGAAGGGCTCGGAAAATCGATAAACGATCTTGGAAATGTCACAGGGATGCAGCAAGCAGAAAAAATGGCCATGGATATGACAGATCAAAGCGAGCGACTAAGCCAAAGCTGGTATGTAATTCGCGCTGCATGGGGTAGTGCCATATTGCCAGCCTTTAATGACTTTGTAGGCATGATTGCTGATATGGGCACTGGGGTAGTGGCTTTTACAGAAGAGTTTCCAACGCTTACAAAATACATAGGTTATGGGGCGGTTGCATTACTAGGCTTAGTTGCCGCAGGCGGTTTGTTTACGCTAATTATGGGCGCAGGAAAAATGGCCATGGTTGCATGGGGAGCGGGCGCATTGGCGTGGGCGGGTATAAATGCCGCACTCACATCGGGTCTAAGTGCTTTAAGAGCAGTAATGTTTGCAGTAAATCTTGTTATGTATGCCAACCCAATTGGGTTAGTTATTGCTGCTGTAGTTGCAGCTGTCGCAGCTGTAAGCGCTCTGATCTATTACTGGGATGATTTGAAAGCAGCTCTTGCTGATATTGGCTGGGTAGATGTATTGCTAAAAGGGCTTGAATACGCATGGAAAGCAATAGAAGTGCTATTTGCTCCAATCTTAAGTGCGATTGAAAAAATAGCTGACTTGGCTGGTATCGAAATCGATTTTAGCTTTGAAAATATCAAAAGCACACTGGGTATTGAGGCTGTTGATTCGAGTGTTGAGCAAAGTAAAAATATACCTAAAGCGCAAGAGTCCTACACTGTACCTGAGAACGTAAAATCTCCTATACCTAACAATGTAGTTCCATTTACACAGCCAACGGTGCCACTAAGCTTACAGCCGCCGATGCGGCATGAGGTGCCTTCTTACGGTCAAACGACAGTTAATGAAAATAAGGCACCGCCATTTATACAGCCAGTTTTACCAGAGGGCGTAAAACTTCCAATGCAGCATGAACCTGAGTCTTACGAAAAAGCACTGGTTAATGTAAATAATGTGGTGCCATTCACGCCGCCAGTAATGCCTGAAAACTTTGTGTTAGAAGTCCAGCAAACTGAGCAACTTAAAAGTAAGCCACAAAGCTATAACGAGTTACCTGCACTTAAGCTTGAACGAATACAACCACAGCAAAGCATAACCAATACCCGTACTGCTAGCAGCACCGATAACAGCAAGCGTGTTTACATCGAGAACGTAACGATGAAATCGGATGATATAGCCCGTGATTTTGAAAAAATGATGGAGCTCGCTGGCTAATGATACATATAGATTTAAATGTAGTTGATCGTGACTTGTCGTTTGATGAAGTGCTAACGCCAGCGCAGCTAACTAAGTCTGATGTTATTAGCCAAGACATTAAACATCGCTTATTAGAAAGTGGACTGCCATTTAGGTTGGTAGGTCAGCGCAACATTAATAGCATCAAAATGGTGTTGACTGAAATAGAGCTTATTGTTGAGCAAGATGACCGCTTAGTGCCAGGCACAATTCAAGTATTTTATGGCGCAGATAAAAGCATAAAAGTGTTAGCGCAAACCAAAGACTACGGACAAAAGGTGGGTAATTAAATGGCTAATAAAGCACAGTTTGAACAGGTTCTTGTTGATGCGGGCATTCCCATTACTGAAGAGGAAGCAAAAAAAGCGTGGGACGAAATAGTAAAAGAGCAAGGCTTTGAAGTTAAAAATAATAGCCCATTCAGCCCGTTTTGGCGCCTAATAAAAGCTATAGCCACAAAGCCTGCTTTACAAGCTACTGACTTATTGGCGAGTAGTGTTATGCCTAATAGTTTTTTACTGTCGTCAAGTGGTGAGTGGACAGATGAACATGGCGCAGCACGAAACACACCGCGTTTAGACGCTATAAAAACCCAAGGCAATTTAAAAATCAGCAGAGTAATTAGCGATGCCGAATTAATAATTCCCAAGGGCACAATTATTAATAGCAGCCCCTTAAACGGAATTACCTATCAGCTTGAAACGCTTTATGACACGGTTTTTGAGGTAGGGGTAAGCGAGCAAAAAACGTTAGCACAAGCCCTTGTTGAAGGCGGCGCCCATAACTTAACAGGTGGTTATTTTAATCAGTTTGCAGAACCGATTGAGGGGGTAAGTGTTGTTAACGAAGAAAACTGGATAGTGCGAGCTGGTCAAGAGATCGAGAGTGACGACAATTATAAACTACGCATACGCGATAAATTTTCAACACTAGGAAACTACCACGTTGACGCTGTTTATCGCGCCATAATCAGTGAGTTCCCAGGTATATTAGCCGACAATATAGTGTTTGATAAAAACGCCCCGCGTGGACCAGGTAGTGCAACCGCTTATGTACATTTAACCGTGGGTAGTATTAGCCAAGCGGTGATTGATGCAATCAATAACCACATAGCAAGTGGCTACCATGGCACTGGCGACGATATGTTAGTGCAAGCAATACCAACACAAGCACAAAATATTGTGGCGGATTATTGGTTAAAACCAAACGTAAGTGACATTCAAAATGAGCTAAACGAGTGCATACGTGCAGCATTTAGAGAAAACGCCGCCTACGAGGTGACAACCTGTAGTGCCAACAGCCGATTTAGCTTTAGCGTGCTGGCCAGTGAGTTACACCAACAGTTCCCCTCACTTAAATCAATTAAGTTTGCAAATGATGATATTGAATCAGGTCTGTGGCTTCCTGTAATTGGCAGTTTAACCACCACATTGCGAGAAAACGCATGAGTGAACTAGATAAAATTGAGCTACCAAGCTGGTTAAGCGGTGATGATGTAAGCGCACTGGCAAAAGTAGCTCAAACATATTGGCAACGCCTCGAAAGCCAACTTTTTTGGTGGCTTGAGCAGTTAAACGATGAGCAAGCTGCACTGCCTATTTTAGATTTACTCGCGTGGGAACGTAGCGTTAACCGGTTAAACGGCGAAAGTGTAGAGCTTTATAGCTTACGTATAAAACACGCTGTAGCAAATAGTGAAGATGCTGGATCTGATATTGGCATGGAACGAATTTTCAAACGCCTTGGTTTTGGCTTCATAACTGTAAATGCTCGTCCACCTGGGTTTGATTGGGACATGGTTGAGATTGCCATGCTTGAAGAGCAATTTCGCGATAGAGAGCCACTAGTTAGTGAAGTCATAAAGCAATATGGGCGCACTTGTAGACGTTATTTCTTAAGTGCTATGTCGGTAATTAGCACAACCGATGCGATTGCGCTTGTTGAATTTGATAAAGAGGTGATTGGATGAGTCAATTACAAATAACAAATGCGGGTTTAGATTACCGTAACGCTGTGTTTGCAGGTGATGAAGTACAAAACATAACGCACTTTGTGTTTGCCAATATTAGCGGCCAAGACGAAAGTGCACCGATTGATCCTGATACCACAATTCCTGAAAACATTGTGCACAGTCAGACTGTTAATGCAGTGTCAAGAGTCGATGGTAACGCCGTTGTAATCAGCACGGTTATGGGCTACGAGGTTGGAGACTTTGAATATAACTGGTTTGGCGTAATTGCGACTAAAGCAAACAATGATCAGGTACTTATTGCTGTAGTAACCACAGCACTACAAGCCAAAACAAAAACAGTGGGCAATGTGGTAGGTAACCACAGTGTTAAAAGTGTCGTTTGGCGTAGTCAAAATATAGCAGATGATTTAAGCATTACTCTAAGCGCATTGCCTTGGCAAGTGCAAGAGGGCGAGTTTGTAAGCATGGCTGAATTTGAAGCCTATCAAAAATTTATTACTCAGTCTGTGCTTGAGCTAAAAAAGCGCCACAACTTAACTGACTCTGCAAACTATAACGCGCCCTTAGTTGCTGCCCTTACGGGGAACGAGTGGTTTTCAGTACGAGCCAGTAATGGCCAGCCCGTTTTAAAAACGGCAGATACTGCAAAGTACAAACGTTTAGCAGATGGCGCTATTGATACTCAAGTAACAATCGTTGCTGATGATAAAAACGAGCGTGTATTTGTGTATAACGCTGAAACAGATATGTGGGAGTTTTAAATGGATAGTATTGTTAAACAAAGAAGCGATGGATTTGATCAGGATGGTAATTTTTTAAATGGTCAAACTGAGTTATTACCTTGGCCTAAAATTACACTGCATAACTCTATTTATGACATGCAAAGCAGCAACCCGCCTTCACATTTAGTTAATGCGATACCTTCACCTTTCGGGGATGGATGTATTTATTCCCATACTAACAGCAATACAAACATTATTAGTAAGTATGATCGTAACGGTGAACTTTTATGGACGTTTGAGGCTGCAAGTCTATTACCTAATGTTGATAATGTGCACTTACTTCACTTCTACGATGATGGAGTAAATAAATGGTTGCTTGGCTCCTTAGATGTTGGCTCAAATAGTAACAAGTTATTTAGATTAAATATTGACGGTTCAGCAGGTGTTATTTCTCCATCTTATCTTCCAAACACAGGGAATGTCTTATCTATTGTCACCTTAGAAGATAACTCTATATACGCGGTTATTGCGTATGGCACTACTCGATACACTTATTTAATTGATTTTGAAACCATGCAACACGTTAATAGTGTTAGTAATGGTTTAGCTACTCATGGGACAACAAGTACAGCTCCTTTATTCAACGGTTCTGTGTCATTTGCAAGTTCAACACTGCATTCGAGTAGCTCAGGGTTTGCGTCTACTATCACAGTTAACTTTGCAATAAACCCAGACTTAACGTTTATGGAATCAAAAAACGGGAAAAGATTGATAAGAACTGAGCATGTACATGCTCTAGCCTCAATGTATACAGTACCTACGCAGCTTTCAAAAGATGTCTTTTACTGTAAGCCAAGTACCAGCAATGCGGTAACAGCATACGCAACTTATGCATACCAAGCCCGATTTTATACGCGTAAGGAATTAGAAACATGGGTTTCAAATTGTATATATGCCAGCACGGGTTTTCGAATTCCGTTAAGCAGTGAGGTTTAATTATGAAATTATTAATTAAAATAAATGCGGGGTTAGTTGAGCCGCAGTTACCAGATAATCCTGACTATTTTAAATTAAAGCAATCAGTGGTAATTGATGATGCACTGTATTTGTTAACTGATTATATTGGCTCTAAATCGCTTGTCAGTGATTACAATGTTGATGATTATCTCGCGAGCATTGCACCAGTAGAAACACAGTTAATCCCTGTCATTATCGACAATGTTGCAGGGCAACTTGGGGGCTATGTAAATAACGAAAACGAATACACGGTACCGCAATCGAGTGATGAGGTGATTGCGACAGGAAAATTAGCAATCCCTGATCGTAAATTCAAAGTGCCGTTTAAGCGCGTTGATACGGGCCGTGTTCAATTAATGCCAGCCGAAGTTAAGGGAGGCGTGTTCACATTACCGCTTAAGTTTGAAACGAATGGCGTCTGGGTTGTTAATCAAGAGCTTATAAATACGGACTATGAGCAAGATGTTTTTGAGCTAACAGAACGTAAGTTCTCTGTAATCTAAGGTGTCGTTATGCAGATTAAACTCAACTTTTTTAGTGATGGGAAAGCACAGTTATTAGAACCGTTAAACACCCAGTTTGGTGAAGTGCACCGTTTTTTTGTAACAGATGGGTTTACGTTACCATGGTTTGTCCGCTGGTTTCACAACCCGTTTGGTGATGGCTTACTTGCTGCAATATGGCACGACTTTGCATTAAAAACGGGACGCAAAAAAGCACACTATGAGTTTTTTATATTGCTTAAAGACAGTGGTGTACCAATCTGGAAAGCATATATTATGTGGTTCTTTGTGTCGCTATACGCGATGGCCAAAAGGTTATTTGCATGATCACGCTTGATGGCTGGAAAGTGCCAGGGTACGGAACAAAAATTAGTGCCGGTGTTAAAGTTGCGGGTGAAGATCTATCGGGCTATGGCTCATTTAGTTTGTCGAGTGATAACGGTGTTAAAGCAGGCGTTTTAAGTGTATCGGTTAAAATAAAACACAATGATGCTGATCAACTGGCTGAGTTAATAGCCAAAGCGAAAGCACTTGATGAAAACGGTGCACGTATTATTCGCACAGTAAACAGTACTATTGCTGAAGCTTATAAAATACGTAAAGTTAAGTTTGACGGTGAAATATCAGCAAGTGAGGACGAAACGTTAAAAATTTGGAATGTGAACTTTAAACTTGTTGAAGTTAAAAGTAAGTCTGAGCGTGAGCAGCAACAAATTGATGGTTTGGCACTTGAGAACTCAACAGGCCAAGCAACTAGCGGGCATGAAAACATTCAAAAACAATTTGAAAATGTAGAAGGCCCATAAATATGCAAACAAGTGACCGACTCACCAAAGTGCTAATAATTGGCGGTAAGCTAGTTAATAGCATTGTTGATGAAAGCGTTAAGCTTGGTTTATTTAGCACTGGCCGCGCTACATTTACTATTATTTGTGATGATGAGCCATCGGGAATTGTTGAGCTGCAAATAGGCTATAGTGCTACAAACCTAACACCGTATTTTTTAGGTGTGATTGAATCAAAGCATTTTACTAATAACCAATGGTTGATTACGTGCCGTGAGTTAATAGGCGCACTAGCGTTTTCATCTCCAATAGTAATACGTCATGCCACAGCAAAAATGGTGTTAGAAAAGCTAAGTGAATTAGGTGTTAAGTTTGTTACGCCTAATGCTGAATATATAAATAAAAAGGTGCCGTGCTTTTATCATAACGGTACGGGTATAAGCGCATTACAGCAATTGGGTAAGGTGTTTAATATTGATGAATATATTTATCAGCAGCGACCGGACGGCCAAATTTATGTGGGAAGTTGGGCAGATTCGGGCTGGGCTAAGTCAGAGGTAAGTGATTTTCCTGAACATACAATAAAAGTTAAATCATCAACAAGCGGTGAACTAATAGCAATACCAAAACTAAGACCAGGCATAAAGTTAAACGGCCGCTATATCACTGATGTTACGCTATCAGGAAATAAACAATCAATACAATGGCAAAGCAAACTTAGGGCGTAGTTATGGAAAAAGTGATAAGTAGAGTTGTTCGCCGGTTATTCCCAGAGCTAACCAATAAACTACACCTACCAACATGGGGCAGGGTTATTGCATTGCCCGAACTCCCAACAGATGAAGAAAAAACCAGTGATGCATTCTACCCACGATATGCCGCAAACATACAATTGCTAAATGAGCATGGCGAAGATGCAGACATTGAAGTATTAGAAGCTGTGCCACTTCCATTACCAGGTGCGGGCAATAATGCTGGCCGATTAGAACCGCCGGCTATTAATTCAATTGTAGAAATTGGCTTTGCCTATGGCCGAGCTGATAAACCATTCATTAGAACAGTATTACCCTTTGCTTGGGACTTACCAGCCATTAAAGAAGGCGAAGCAAGAACTCAAACCCGCGAAGGTGTTTATCAGCATATTGATGATCAAGGCAACTTTGAAAACAAAACTGATGAATCGTTAAAAGACATAATTGGGAAAATAGCAGACCTACAATGCGAAACTCGCAAAGTAATAGCAAGTAAAGAACAAGAACACCGTAGCCCTAAAACATGGATAGGTAGTGACGGTGAGAACGTACTCAAATTATTATCAGAGCTAATGGCAACAGTTAGCTCATTAGCAACAATATGCGCAACGCACACACATCTGGGTGTTACACCTGGCACAGGAAAAACGTTATTGCCAGAACAAGCTGGAGATTTTAACGGCAAGGCATCAGAAGCAAACAAACAAAAAGGTAGGCTAGACCCAATCACAAAGTAACACTAGTCACACAAACAAGCCCAGCCACACGCTGGGCTTTTTAGTGCCTGCAGTAAAGTTATTCCCGTCTATGTTGGCCACATCACTTTCAGCCACGGAAAACAGCCCCATACAAAAACTTTCTCACGGAATCCGCACTCTTCCTCACCCTCCTGCAGGCTTTTTGATGCAGTTTTTTTTCAGTTTTTTATTACTACAGTTTATACCGCCAGCCAGCGCCCTATATAAGGTTCTTAGAAGATCAAAGATCTGAAAAGATCGTGATTAATTTCACTGTTTTTCAGTTTAACTGTATATAATTAATAGTGAATGTAATTAAATGAATATAAAAAACAATAACTTATATGATTTTCGTGAGTTTTTAAAGATCAGCATGTTTTTGAGTTCAATAATAAAGTCTAAATGAAACAACAGGTTAATAAAAATTAAAGATGAAACTTCAAGTATTAATTTTCTAGCCTTAATTAATCAAAATACAAAGGATTTTGATAGTCCCTGTTAGTTTTTTTGTGAATGATTGCGATTGACTTCAGTATTTGGTGATATTCAAATAGAGGCTTAGCTAAAACTTCAAGAGAGTTTACTTGGTTGTATTCTTTGATTGTAACTACATAAACTACCTTGCCAAGATGTGAGTTATAAATCTTCTCAACCTCATGAAGTAAATTGACATCTAAATAAGGCATAAAAGAAAATAGTTTCTCACAGCTCTCATTGGCAAGTTTTACTCGATCACTCAGCTGTTGACCAATAGAATAGTTAAACATACCAGTAGGGTCCATTTGAGCTTTAGGGTTTATCTGAAGACAAGAAGATTTAATATTAGCTTCACTATAATCACTATTTTTATGAAGTTTAAACTCTATGGGAGCATGTTGATTAAGGGATGACATAACTCTTTCGCCGCTTTGCAATATGTCTTGAACCAACCTATTTATAGTGGGCTGAATTTTAAGCTTTTTTCTGCGTTCAGGCAGATAAATAATAATTAAATAGAATATAGTACTTACAAATAAACTCGATGAAATGCTAAAAAAGATCTCATTTTCCAGCAAAAATGCTTTGGCTAATGCTATTTCATCAAATAAACTGATAATAGGTTCACTACTAGTCGCTAGCAGTCCAAATAAAGATAAAAAAATTAGGCCTGCGATTATCAGTTCTTCTGTATACTTTACCATTACCTTTCCTTGAATTGTTAATAGTCATATATTTTTTGTAAGGGAGCTAACTTGTAAACTTATCATGCAATTTATGCGGGAATAATTGAGTATAAACTTGCCACAAAATATTTAAATTACGGTGGCCTGTCACTTGAGCTACTTCTTCTATCGAGTAACCTTTTTCAAATAAGCGGCTGGCACCTTCGCGGCGTAAATCGTGATAACGCAAATCCTCAATACCTAACGCATTACGTACACGTTGAAAACCTGCTGTAACAGACTTTGGATTGTAAGGGAAAATTAGCTCACCACCTTTAGGCTGTTTAATAACGATGTCAAAAGAGCCAGCAAGTAAAGGTACTAGCATGTGATTACCTTCTTTTTTTCGTGGATCTTTCCTGTCACGCACTAATATAGTTTTATGATCTTCGTTCAAATCATCCCAACGCAACTTACACACTTCACCAATACGCATACAAGTTAAAATACTAAAATCCAGAATATCTAGAAAAGGGATCCTAACCTTGCCATTCGGCCTGAAGTTCATGCGTTGCTTTAAACCATCGCGCAATTTATCTAATTCATTATCGGTAGGGCGGCGAGTCCGCTTTTGACTTTTGCCAACTAAACCCATTTCAATGAGCACCGGCACTGCGTCTTCAAATACTTTATAATTAGCATCGATGTTCCATACTGGCCCTGCCTTTTTCATAACACTTCTTAAATATGCAACGTCATGATAAATTGTTGCTGGCCCAGCTCCTGCGTTCCTTCGGTTTTTACAGTGCTCAATTAAGTCGCTTGTCTTAAGCTCATTAGTCTGTACTTTTGCAATGTCGCAATCTATCAGCATTTTTATTACAAACTGTTTTGTGCGGCCTGTAGCATTCCAAAGGTCATGGTTTTCGTAATAAATCATTAAAAGGGTGCCTAGGGTGACCGCTTCTTTTGTTTCAGTCACCCTAGATTGCTCAATATCGTTAACTTGTTTCTTACCCCAATTCACAGCAAACACTCTTTTACTGAATGTTTTACTTTCATTGTGTATAATCTTGCCCTTAGATTTCTCGCGTACTACGCATTTGTAGCGGTAGTCGCCTGAAGCAAGACGGCGTTTTTCGATATTATATGAAGCCATTAAGTAACCCTAAGTTATTGATCAGTCCTACCCCGTGAGGGTGACTATAGGGTGACTGTATATCGAAACTCACGGCGATTCAAGGCAATTCAAGGCAATTCAGACTATATGAGTAACACACTAAATAAGGGCTCTAGCCCAGTAATAGCAAGTAATACAGGGTTTAGACGGTTTAGCGTGGCACCCATGTTAGATTGGACTGATCGTCACTGTCGAACGTTTCACCGTAAAATGACTAAGCATGCTGTGCTATACACTGAGATGGTGACAACCGGCGCTATTTTATTTGGTAAAGGCGATTACTTACACTTTAATGAGCATGAAGGGCCAGTGGCACTGCAACTTGGTGGCTCAGATCCTGAAGCGTTGGCTAAATGTGCAAAATTAGCGGCAGAGCGTGGCTATCATGAAGTAAATTTAAATGTGGGCTGTCCGTCTGATCGCGTGCAAAATGGTCGCTTTGGTGCTTGTTTAATGGCTGAGCCGAAGCTTGTTGCTGATTGCGTTGCAGCAATGAAGGCCGAGGTGACGATTCCTGTTACGGTTAAAACACGCATTGGTATTGATGAGCAAGACTCGTATGAGTTTTTGTGTGCCTTAATAGAAGCAAGTCATGATGTGGGGTGTGATGACTTTATTATTCATGCGCGTAAAGCATGGTTAAATGGCCTAAGCCCAAAAGAAAACCGTGAGATCCCACCTCTTGATTACCCGCGCGTTTACCAGTTGAAAAAAGATTACTCGCAGCTGCACTTAAGCTTAAATGGTGGCGTGAAAACCATCGCTGATAGCATAGCTCACCTTGATTATGTTGACGGTATTATGATTGGCCGTGAAGCGTATAGTAATCCGTTTATTTTGTCTGAAGTGGATGAAAAAATTTATGGTGATGCAGCTTTTATGCTTAATCGTCATCAAGTTGTGCGCGCTATGTATGACTATATTGAAGATGAAATGAGTAAAGGCGCTAACTTTTGGCATATTGCTCGCCATATGTTGGGAATTTTTCAAGGCCAACCTGGTGCACGTGGTTTTAGACGTCATTTGTCTGAGAACGGGCATGGTAAAACGGCTGACTTAACTGTTATGGATAAAGCCTTAAGTTTTGTCCCAGAAGTCTAATCATATACCTCGTTAAAAAAGCCACATTTTGTGGCTTTTTTTGATCCTAAAATTTGGTGAAAAAGTTAATTTTTTAGTCAAATTAGTTATTTCTCATTCAGTCACTAGTCAGTCAAAGTCTAAATTTTATTAACTCAACTTATTGTATATAAATAACAAAATTAATTTATTTGTTAGTTGGCACAAGAATTGGAATCTCCTAGCTGTATTAACCCAATTATCAACAGGAGAGTCACATGGGTGTATTAAATCGCGTAAATGACATTATTCAGGCAAACCTTTCTGCAGCACTCGATAAAGCTGAAGATCCTGAAAAGTTACTTAATCTACTCGTGCAAGAAATGCAGGATGCACTGACGGAATGCCGTGCAACCGCTGCGACATTTTTAACGCAAGAAAAGCAAATGAAGCGTGAAATTGCAGCGAAACAAGCGAAAGTAGCTGACTGGCAAGCGAAAGCAGAAAAAGCGTTGAGTAAAGATCGTGACGATCTTGCCAAAGCAGCATTAGTTGAAAAGCAGCGTTTAACGACAGAAATCGAAGCGCAACAAGCTGAAATGGATAAAGTGGCAGAGTCACTATCTAAATTAACTGATGATTGTCAGCGTTTACAAAACAAGCTTGCAGATGCAAAAGCCAAACAGCTGACTTACATGCAAAAAGAACGCGTTGTTACAGCACGCTTAAAAGTAAAAGAGCAGTTGCATAGCAGTAAAGTTGAAGATGCATTAGCACGTTTTGACTACTTAGAGCAGCGTGTTGAAAACATTGAATCGCAAGTTGAAGCATATGAACTTACACAAGGTGATGCCGCAAATTCAACAGCAGCACAAATCGCTGCCCTTGAGAAAGATGAAGCAATCGATAAAGAGCTTGCTGATTTGAAAGCAACGATGAAGCAGTCAGCTTAGGAGGTTAATAATGAACACTTATCATACATCATCACGTTGGTATCGTGATCTGAGTAACAAAAAGATCTCGGGTGTGTGTAGCGGACTCGCTGCGCGCTTGGGGTTTCCTGTATGGTCTACGCGATTGGTGATGATCATACTACTGATTAATATGCCGCTGTTAATAGGCGTGGGTTATTTAATTGCTCACTGTTCTTTACCAGTAAAAGGTTACTAGGAGTAGAACATGAAAACGTTAGCTATCATCGTCTTAGCAATGCTATTGCTGTGTACCGATGCAGTGTCATTCGTATCGTTTGACTCATGGCAGTTGCCGTTATCAATTGCAGATATGAGCTGGGCAGGGCTTGAAGTCATCGGTGCGATAGTGGCAGTGATTGTCGTTGTTGCTGGTGTTGCATTATTCACTATTGGCTTACTTGGCGCAGGTGTTGTTGCTCTGATTGGTGTTGTGCTTGCGTTTCTATTTGGCTCAGTGATGGTTGCATGGCCATTGTTGTTAATCGCCGCATTATGCTGGCTGATTGCTGATAACAAAAAATCGGCGGCTTAGCGCCTTAATAAACTGCCTTAATAAACAAAGTATGCTAAATTTAGCGGGTAAGTTGATGTCTTAACAAGGATTAAAGCACGATGAAGCTGTTACCCGCACTCTCTTTTCTTACTGCAAGTTTGCTTTATAGCACTTTTTCATTTGCTCATAGTGGCCATGACCATAATGATAGCGCTGAAATTTCAGTCAGTAATGCACAAGTCCGTGAGTTTTTACCCGCGAGCAAAGCCAGTGTTGCTTATATGACTATCACAAACCCTAGCAATCATGCAGCTGTTTTAACGAAGGCTGAACTAGATGGTTTAGGGCGCGTTGAAATTCATCAGCATACACATGTGGATGGTATGATGAAAATGGAGCAGGTTTTGTCATTAAAGATTGATGCCCACAGCAGTGTTGAGTTTAAACCAGGGGGTTATCATTTGATGGTGTTTGAGCCAGAAGATAAGCTAAAAGCAGGGCAAGAACGAAAACTCACGCTATATTTTAATGATGGAAATCGAGTTTTTACTCAAGCTAAAGTTGTGTCTTTACAGACAATGTCAGAAGAAAAACCGCAAAAAAGTAAAGAGCACTCACATCACTAGGAGATAATATGTCTGAACACAAAGGAAAAATAGCCAGTGCGTTGCTTATAATCTTAATTGTTTTTTATGCAATTGCCGTTTATTGGAGCAGTGAGCCTGCTCGTATGGATGTGGTAAGCAAGGCGAAGCAAGAAGCACAAATGCGCGGCGATAAATTTGTGACGGGCTATACCACGACAAGCACACTGATCAACGTTGCTGATACGCTGTTAAATAAACCGGGCGGTTATCTATCTAATGATATTATGCCACCTAGTGTAATGATGGATAATATGCCTGCATGGGAATATGGCGCGCTTGAGATGACGCGAGACTTAGTATTGTCGATGCGAAAAGACTTTAGCCGTTCACAATCCCAATCAACAGAACATGCAGCACTTAAAAAGGCACAACCACAATTTAATATTAGCTCTGAGGCGTGGGCATGGCCAAGTGCAGAAGCAGAGTATCAAAAAGGGATCAATTACCTCATTGTTTATCGAAGCCAAATTGCCGACCAAAATGACAGAGACAGTCAATTTTATGCTCGTGCAGATAACTTGCGTAGCTGGCTAAAAGAGGCTGAGAAGCGCCTTGGTAGCTTAAGCCAACGATTAAGTGCTAGTGTCGGTCAAGATCGTTTAAACACGGATTTAGCCGGCGATACAGCGGCTCATCAAGCAACGTACACCCCATTGCAAAATCAAGTGAAAACATCTTGGTGGCAAATTGATGATGTATTTTATGAGTCGCGAGGTGCAACATGGGCATTACTGCACTTTTTACAAGCGGTGGAGTATGATTTTGCCGATGTATTAGAAAAGAAAAATGCTCGAGTGAGCCTGCAGCAAATTATTCGTGAATTAGAAGCTACACAAGAAACTGTGTGGAGCCCGATGATTCTTAATGGCAGTGGGTTTGGCTTTGTAGCAAACCATTCACTGGTGATGGCAAATTATATTTCGCGAGCCAATGCGGCTCTAATTGAACTTAGCGAACTTTTAGCGCAAGGATAAAATGATGAAAAAGTACTGTTTAGCGGCCGCGCTGTCGATGGCCTGTTTAGCACCTACAGCACAAGCTGATACTTTATTGGGCCTGTACTTGGGTGTTGATGGCTGGCGGTCAGATAATAGTGGTAGTTTTGCTCAAAACGACAACTTACAAAACTTTAATTATGATGATGAGACATTCATTAGTTATTACGCGGCATTAGAGCATCCAGTGCCTTTAGTTCCTAACTTTAAATTTAAGTACACTGAGCTTGAGCTAAATGGCTCAACAACCTTAGATGATACATTTAGTTTTGGTGATGCTGATTATGTTGTTGGTACGCAAGTAGGCACGGTGAGTGATTTATCTCATATCGATTATATTCTTTATTACGAGATTTTTGATAATGATCTCGTTTCGATTGATTTAGGCTTAAACGCTAAGCAATTTGATGGTGATATCGTTGTCACTGGTACGTCACAAAATGGTGGCCCTGCATCAACAGAACGTGTTGATTTTTCTGGCTTCGTTCCTTTAGTTTACGGTCGTGCGGAAGTGGGTTTGCCACTGACAGGTCTGAGCGTTTTCTTTGAAGGAAGTATGCTTGCGATTGATGATAGCAAAGTACAAGACTACCAAGTGGGTATCGCGTATGCGTTACTTGATAATCTTGCGGTTGATTTAGACGTTAAAGCCGGTTACCGCTCAATGACCTTAGAACTTGATGATGTTGATGATATTTATACAGATATTGATGCATCAGGCCCATTTGCGGGTATTCAAGTACACTTCTAAGCACTTTACTTAGTAAAAGTAGCTGGCAGGTTATTTGTTTACTTGCCAGCTAGTTTCGAATTCCTCTTCTAACGATGTAGATACTATTTGTTTGTAGGCCTTGTTAACAGGTGAGGCAATGAGCTTTCTTAGCTCATCCCCCGTTTGTGTAAATTTATAATAGCTCAGTACTAAGTCATTACTTTTTGCTTTTAGGGTTAAGCGCTGATGCATAAAGCTTAAATTAAATTCCTGTCCGGCTTTTAAAACAGCCGATTCGATCTCTTTTCGGTATAATAGGTTAATATCCATCAGTGTCAAAATATCAGGAAAACTGACAGGAGTTTTACCTAAGTTTAATGACACCTTGTTACCTTTACGTAGTAAATCAAACAAGGAAGGCTTTTTATAAAAGCCCAACAAAATAAGGTTACTGTTATCTTTTTCACTAAAACCACATAGCGATGTGCAGCGCTGAAGTGCGTCAGCTTCACGCTGAGTCATATGCTTGAGTGTTTGCAGGCTTTTTATTGAAAAAGTGCCAGGCGAAACAGTTTCACCTGCCAATATCTTAGCCCAAAGCTTTTGCATTGAAGTATTGGCCGTATCTTCGCATAAACTTATGAAA
The DNA here is from genome assembly GCA_004208945.1 of Pseudoalteromonas sp. CO133X. Classification (GTDB taxonomy): domain Bacteria; phylum Pseudomonadota; class Gammaproteobacteria; order Enterobacterales; family Alteromonadaceae; genus Pseudoalteromonas. The sequence goes on from SGPE01000008.1 coordinate 42,982, forward strand.
CGCTCTATCCAATCCGAGTCAGGTTGATGGCGTCCTGTTACATCAGGGCAAAAGCCCATTGCCATAGCCATGATTGTTTCTATATTTTCTTGGCGTTTAATAAATTGAATCTCTTGACGAGTGTGAGCTCGCTCTAATAAGCCCACATCAGCCTTTATTTTGTAGGGAAGTTGTTGTTGGCCTTGTGAAGAATAGCTATCACTGTCTGCGTTATTAATTTTTGCAGAAGGAGATTTATGAATAGAATACCCTAGTTGGTTTTCTATAATATTTGCAAGATTAACTCTTGCTTGTGCCGTTTTGACTGTCATCGGTGGCATTGGCCTTGTCGGTAGTGGTTAATTGCGCATGTGTTTTTATATTATTAAGCGCAAGTTTTACTGTGTTGTTAAGTATGTATTGGCTTAAAAGGGCAAGGTAGCCACCTATAATTGGGGTATTTACCTCACCATGAAGCGTACATATGACTTCAACATCACTGCCTTGATTTAAGTAACGAATAGAACCTCGAGCAATGTGTTCTTGATTAAATAAAAGGTTAAAGCTCATTCCTTCGTCGTTCATTTGTGTAATTGTCATTTCACCCGCTCCCCAACGGCTATCCCAAAATTGGTGGGCACCGACACCTTGACTTGGCTCAGCAAGTGTAAACTGAATACTCGGATCGACTGCTTCCCAAGGTTGCCACTGTGGCCACTGGTTCAAGTCCGTAACGAGCGAGGCAATATCATCACGCTTCGCGGTGACTGTTATTGCTTTATTTACGGTATATTGCTGTGAAAGCATCAGCCCAACCACTAAAGTTATAAGGGCACATATAAACAGTGTTTTTATACACAGAACGAATAGTTTAATAATCTCACCTCAGGTAATAATTTTATAGCTTTCATAACATTATACGTATCATAGACTATAATCTACACAATATAAGTTATCAGCAATGTATCATAGTCAAATTAAGTGGTAGAATTTTCCATCAAGGCTGTAAAATGGGACGGAGTCATCGTTGCAGTTTTTGGATGAGTAGTCTAAGGAATTATTAATGGCATCAGAGAGTAACGACTTTTTATTTAGTGATCAGGATGATGAGCAGCCGCTAGAGGAGTCTGTTTCGGATTTTTGGGATGTATTAATTGTTGATGATGATCCTGAGATACACTCTGTGACTAAACTTGCTCTTTCTGGTGTAGAGTTTTGGGATAAAACGTTACGCTTTCACCATGCCTACTCAGGGGCCGAAGCGCTCACTGTCCTTAAAGAAAATTTGTCTATTTCTGTTGTATTACTTGATGTTGTAATGGAGTCTGATGATGCAGGCTTGCAGGTTGTTAAACAAGTTCGCGAATGCCTAAATAACCATAACGTACGTATTATTTTACGTACAGGGCAACCAGGTTATGCCCCAGAAGAAAAAGTAATTCGTGAGTATGATATTAATGATTACAAGACGAAAACAGAATTAACACGTAGTAAGCTAATTACATCACTGGTTACTGCTATTCGCTCGTATGAGCAAGTTTGTCAGCTTGAGTTTCAAAGTCGTGCGCTGAACAACATTCTTTATGCTTCAAAAGCTATTTTAGGGTTTACTGATATTAAAGCATTTACGATGGCTGTGATTAAACAGTTATCGTTTATTTTAGATTGTGAGCCGAAAGGGGTCGTGTGTGGCTCCTTAGAAGATGATAATCAAATATGTGTGTTAGGGGGCTGTGCAGAATATAACAGTTTTATTGGACAAGGTATTGAGCAACTTGATGATGGTCGCATTATTTTACAAGTTAAAAATTGCCTAGAGCAGTCACAGCACCAACATACAGATATTGATAGCACCTACTTACTGAAAAGTAAAAACCGTCAAGCTGCAATCTACTTGGAAACAGAGCATATTCCAAGCCCGTCACAACTTCAGTTTGCTGAAATATTCCTCACCAACGTAAGTGTGGGATTAGATAATGTTCGTTTATTTAATCGTCTGCGTGATGCTGCCTATAAAGATATCTTAACGGGCCTGCCTAACCGTAATGATTTTATGAACAAAATTGAACGCTTCTACCAGCCAAATAAAAATGATTACGTATTTTTATTAATAGATGTTGCGCATTTTTCAGATATAAACAATGGCTTAGGTCAAGAAATTGGCAACCTGTTGTTAATGGCCATCGTTGAAAGGCTTGAGCAAGAATACCCTAATGCAGAGCTAATATCGCGCATTGGTGCGGATGTATTTGGTTTGCTATTGCCAAAAGAGCAGTATGATCTTGAGCTACTTCGAGAGCATTTGAGTTTACCATTTAATGCTGGGGAACATATTTTACCTATTAACTTTAAAATAGGTTTATGTAACCAAAGCGATTTTCAGCAAGCAGGGATCGAGACTTTAAAATTAGGTTATATCGCGCTAAACCAAGCTAAAAAGCAGTCAATGGAAGCTGTGGTTACTTATACGCCTGATATGGAAGAAAAAATGGCGTGGCGATTAGGAATTATCAGACAGTTACGTCAAGACTTTGAGCAACGTAAGCTAGAAGTATGGTTTCAACCACAACTTGATTTAACGACCCTTGAGATTATTGGCTGTGAAGCATTGTTGCGTTGGCCCTCTGGAAATGGTCAATATATTTCTCCGGCTATTTTTGTGCCTATGGCAGAAGATGCTGGCTTAATTGTTGATATTGGCCAATGGGTACTAGAACAAGCATGTATGCAGCAAAAGCGACTAGAAGCTATGGGCATCGAAATTAGTATAGCGGTTAATGTGTCAGTGCCTCAGTTTAAAGTGAAAGGTTACGCACAGCAGGTAAAAAATACATTAAATCAATACCAGGTTAAGCCGCAATTTATAGAGTTAGAAGTAACAGAAAGCGTGGTTATGGACGAACTTGCTAGTGTTATTACCACCTTAAAAGAATTGAAAGAGTTTGGCATAGAGATTGCGATTGATGATTTTGGTACAGGGTTTTCATCACTCAGTTATTTACAACAACTCCCGTTAGATCGCTTAAAAATTGATAGGGCATTTGTTAAAGACTTACCAGATAAGGATAGTGAAGCAATTGCAGCATTAATTATTTCTTTAGGCGCAAGACTCGGCTTGAAAACCATCGCAGAAGGGGTGGAAACACAAGCTCAAGCTGATTATCTAGTAGAACTTGGCTGTGATGAAGTACAAGGCTTTATGTATGCTAAGCCTATGCCAGAAAAAGAGTTAATAACGTATTTGCAAGCCAAGCATTAAGTGGCTCTTTAAAAAATAAACTCACATGCTAACGCCCTTCAAATTGAAGGGCGTTTTGTTTTCTATAATAATAATTCATAGTGGGGTATAATTCGCCCCCTTTTGGTAGCAGAGTATATTTTATGAGCGCATTAAAAGCCGAGCGCGGCCTGTTTTCTTATCCTAAATATTGGGCCGAATGCTATGGCACAGCGCCATTTTTACCCACTACTCGCGCTGAGATGGATGCGTTGGGCTGGGATAGCTGTGACATTATTATCGTCAGTGGTGATGCGTATGTTGACCATCCTAGCTTTGGTATGGCGGTGATTGGTCGCATGCTTGAATCGCAGGGGTTTCGTGTTGGTATCATTGCCCAGCCTGATTGGAACTCTAAAGATGCTTTTATGGCGTTAGGTAAGCCTAACTTATTCTTTGGTGTAACCGCGGGTAACATGGACTCAATGATCAACCGTTATACCGCAGAAAAACGTATTCGTCATGATGATGCTTATACTCCTGGTAATGTTGGCGGTAAGCGTCCTGATCGCGCAGTGGTTGTATACAGTCAACGCTGCCGCGAGGCCTATAAAGATGTACCATTGATCATTGGTGGTATTGAGGCGAGTTTACGTCGAATTGCTCATTATGATTATTGGCAAGAAAAAGTACGCCGTAGTGTGTTGTTTGATGCCAAAGCGGATATTCTTATTTACGGTAATGCCGAGCGCCCACTAGTTGAGGTTGCTCACCGCATCGCTGGTGGCGAAGCCATAGAGACAATTCAAGATATCCGCGGTACTGCGGTTATTCGTAAAGAGCCTTTACCTGGCTGGCGTGGTAGTGATTCTACTGCCATCGATAAAATCGGTAAGATTGATCCCATTCCAAATCCGTATGGTGCCGATGATGTTGGTTGTAGTAAGTCTGAGTTTAAACAAGCGGGTATTGATTTAACCGCCGAGGCTGCTAAACCAATTACTATTCAGCCTGCGCGCCCCAAGCCTTGGGAAAAGACCTACGTTAAGCTACCAGCGTATGAGCAAGTAAGCGTGAATAAACCACTTTATGCCCATGCATCGCGTATTTTGCATCAAGAAACAAACCCTGGCTGTGCGCGTGCGTTATTTCAACGTCATGGCGATCGTTCTATTTGGGTCAATCCGCCTGCATTCCCACTTGAAACAGAAGAGATGGATGGGGTATTCGGTTTACCTTATCAGCGTATTCCACACCCAAGTTATGGTGATGAGAAAATCCCTGCCTACGAGATGATCAAAACCTCAGTGAATATTATGCGTGGCTGTTTCGGCGGGTGTTCATTCTGTTCGATTACTGAACATGAAGGGCGCATTATCCAAAGCCGTTCTGAGCAATCTATCATTGATGAAATTGAGCAAATTCGTGACAAAGTGCCAGGTTTTACAGGGGTTATTTCTGACTTAGGCGGGCCGACAGCGAATATGTATAAGTTACGCTGTAAGAGCAAAAAGGCAGAAAGCACGTGTCGTCGTTTATCCTGTGTATACCCTGATATTTGTAAGCATATGGACACTGATCACACGCCAACTATCGAACTTTATAAAAAGGCTCGTGACGTTAAAGGTGTGAAGAAGATTTTAATTGCCTCTGGCGTTCGTTATGACTTAGCAGTTGAAGATCCTCGTTATGTAAAAGAGTTAGTTACTCACCATGTTGGTGGTTACTTGAAAATAGCTCCAGAGCATACTGAAGATGGCCCACTCTCTAAAATGATGAAGCCGGGTATGGGTGCCTACGATAAGTTTAAAGAGTTATTTGATAAGTATTCGAAAGAAGCGGGTAAGAAGCAGTACTTGATCCCGTATTTTATTTCGGCTCATCCAGGCACCAAAGACGAAGATATGGTGAATATGGCGCTGTGGTTAAAAGCCCATGACTTTAAACTTGATCAAGTGCAGAACTTTTATCCATCACCCATGGCAAATGCAACAACGATTTATCATACTGAGATGAACTCGCTGCGTAATATTAAAAACAATACTGAGCAAGTAGCTGTGCCAAAAGGTGCACGCCAGCGTCGTTTACACAAGGCTATATTGCGTTATCATGATCCAGCAGGTTGGCCAATGATCCGTGAAGCGCTAAAAAAAATGGGTAAGGCGAACTTAATTGGTAAAGGACCAAATTGCTTGGTGCCTGAAGAGGGCCGCAATGAGAAAGCAGCGAAAGGGAAGGGCGGTAAAGGCCGTGCAGCACTGACACGTCATACTGGTTTTAGCCAGTTTAAAAAGGCCAATACTAAACCTAGAGTGGGTAAAAATAAGCAGCGTGCAAAGTAAATATAAATACGGCCCTTAGAAGGGCCGTTTTTATATTAAATTAGATTAATAACCAGGTTGCGGTGCCTAAAAAGGCAAAAATACCCACAATATCGGTGACGGTGGTCAGCACGACACTGCCTGCAAGAGCAGGGTCAATTTTCATTTTCTTTAAGATTAAAGGAATGCTCGCACCAGCAATACCTGCTGCAACGAGATTCATAAACATCGCGAAGGCTAGCACCGCACCGAGCCTAAAGTCCCACTGCCAAAGTGCGACAACACCGGCGATTAATATCGACCAAATAACACCATTTAGCGCCCCGATCGCGAGTTCTTTGAGTAATAAAAAGCGTTGGTTGGTTTGATTAATATGGCCAACGGCTATACCACGAATAACTAAGGTAAGAGTTTGGCTACCAGCAACTCCTCCCATTGAAGGCACAATTCCATTAAGTACCGCCAGGATTGGTAAGATTGCTAAGGTGTTTTCAAAGAAGCTTGCAACGATGGCAGCTAACAATGCGGTTAATAGGTTAACCCCAAGCCAAATAGAGCGACGCTGCGAGCTTTTCAGAACGGGTGCAAAGGTGTCTTCTTCATCATCAAGACCCGCTAGGCTAAGCATGCTATGCTCTGCATCTTCACGAATGACGTCAACGATGTCATCGATGGTTATACGACCAAGCAAGTGGGCGTTATCATCCACAACAGGCGCGGAAATCCAGTTATGACGCTCAAATAGTTGAGCAACATCACTTTCGTCCATCGAAATGAGAATTGACTCACATTCTTCATCCATTAAGTCGCGAACAATTTTGTCTGATGGGCTGGTTAAAAGTGTCGTTAATGACAAGGCGCCTAAAAAGCAGTTATGTTTATCAACCACGTACAGATCATCTGTACCTTCAGGTAGCTCACCACGTAGACGTAAATAACGCAGTACAACGTCTAATGTGACATCGGGGCGAATAGTGACAGTATCACTATTCATTAGTGCGCCTGCAGAGCGCTCCTGATAAGAGAGTGCTTGAGTCGCTCTTTCTCTATCTTGCGTATCCATAGCCCCGACAACATCTTGATAGACAGTATCAGGTAAGCTACGAAGTACTTCACCTAAGTCATCATCGTCCATGTCCTCAGTTGCGGCGGCAATATGCTCAGGTTCCATCTGGGCAATAATGCCAAGACGTACATCCTCTGAAAGCTCTTCAAGTACGTCACCACGTACATCCGGATCAACGAGTTGCCACAATATGCGGCGGATTTTATGAGGAGATGACTCAAGTAACAGTGCTGTATCGCAAGGTGCTGTTTTAGCTAGCATACCGCGCACTTGAACAAATTGACCACTATTAAGTGACTTGGTCACCTGTTTAAGTTGTTGTAGTGGGTAATCTTGTTCAAAGGCTTCTGGCATTGGCGTCCTTACAACTAAAAAAGTGAGCTCTGGCTAAATAAATACAGCATAGTTGCACAATAATAAATTTGCTGAGTTATCGTTTAAAGCAACCATTATATTAAGAATATTTGTTATATAAGATGAACGAATGACTTAAAAGTAAGATATTTAAGAGAAATTTAAATATCTAAGTTAAGTTTAACGTAAATCTTTCGTGCTTAGCAAATGCTATTCTTGCTCATGAAAGCGTTGTGCTATTAATTCACCTATTGCATTAAGTGCAGCAGTTGCATCAGGGCCTTCGCATACAACTCGTACTTCTTTACCTTGACTGCTCTCTAATAACATTAGAGCAAGTACACTGTCACCTTCAGCTTCTTTGTCATCTTGATATAACATAATTTTAGCATCAAATTGAAGTGCAAGTTGTGCAAGTACAGTTGCTGCGCGCGCGTGTAAGCCAAGTTTGTTTTGAATTAAAAACGTATTTTCAGCATACATGTTAAAGCCCTTATTATAAGTCTTGCTCACGATGGCGAATTTTTACATTTGCATGGCTTTTCGCGAAACTTTCACCAATCGTCTGTGCTAAGTAAACAGAGCGATGCTGTCCACCCGTGCAGCCAATTGCGATAGTTAAATAACTGCGGTTATTACGTTCAAGGTGTGGTAACCACGTTTGCACAAAGGTTTGAATCTGCCAAGTAAATTTTTGCACTATGCTATGGCTTGCAAGGTAATCTTTAACTGGTTGGTCGAGCCCTGTAAGTGGCTTAAGATCTGGCTCCCAGTGCGGGTTTGGTAAAAAGCGTGCATCAAATACATAGTCAGCTTCTTTCGGGATACCATGCTTAAAGCCAAATGACATAAAGGTAATAATGAGCTTTTTATCTTTTTTACCAAGAATCTTTTCACGAATTGACTCTGCTAGCTGATGTACACTTAAATCCGTTGTGTCGATCATAAAATCAGCGCGGGTAATTAGGACATCAAGCAGTATTTTTTCTTGCTTAATTGCTAAATCGAGCGGTAAAGAATCTAAAGAAAGCGGGTGTAAACGTCTTGTCTCAGAGAAACGTTTAATGAGTGTTTGATCATCACTATCAAGGTAAAATAATGTTGGATTGGCGAAACCTGGCAAGTATTCAAGAATATCATTAAATTCTTGTTGCTCTTTTGGCAGGTTACGCACATCGATACTGACCGCTATTTTGTCGTAATTATCAGAGACACTACGCACGAGCGAAGGTAATAGGTTTACAGGAATATTATCAACGCAATAATAACCAAGGTCCTCAAGGACTCGTAAAGCGACTGATTTACCTGAGCCAGAACGGCCACTGATAATAATTAATTCCATTTATGCCTCTGATGCAATAACTTGAAACAGTTCCTGATCGGTTTTTGCGCTGCGTAACTGTTTACAAAATTCTTTATCTTTTAGTCTATCAGCAATTGTTGATAAGGTCTTTAAATGAAGTTGGCAGTCTCCATCAGGTACGATGAGTGCAACAAAAATATCAACAGGGCGGTTGTCAATTGCATCAAAGTTAATTGGCGATTCGCTCACTATAATAAACGCATGTGGTTTATCAGCACCCGACATACGGCCATGCGGAATAGCAATGCCTCTACCAATTCCTGTACTCCCCAACTTTTCTCGATTGAGTAAAGCATTAAGAATATCTTGCTGCGATAGATGAGGAAGCTGCTCATGAGCGAGTTCGCTGATAAATTCGAGAATTCTTTTTTTGCTATTAAAAAGGACCGCAGCTTTGCTGCAGTCCTGGCTAGTAAGTGAACTAAGTTTCATAATTTAGTGTCGAGCTAATTTCTCTTTGTGTTTAATAACTTGGCGATCAAGCTTATCAATTAGCGAGTCGATGGCCGCGTACATATCTTGATGCTCTGTAGAGGCAAACAGTTCGCCTCCGTTTACATGTAAAGTTGCTTCTGCTTTTTGACTTAATTTTTCTACATCTAGAATGACATGAACATTATTAATATGATCAAAATGCCTTTCTAGTTTCGCAAACTTGGTGTTTACATAGTCTTTTAATGAATCTGTGATTTCTACATGACGACCAGTTAGGTTTAGTTGCATAAGCATTTTCCTTCTATGTAAAACGTCTAAATCAAGCTTTTACGCTGATTAGACGGCGGTATTGCTAGAGACTCTCGGTATTTTGCAATTGTACGTCTAGCTACTTTAATTCCTTGCTCAGCCAATATATCTGCAATCTTACTGTCACTCAATGGCTTCGCTGAGTTTTCTGCGGCAATAAGCTTTTTGATTAAAGCGCGTATTGCCGTTGATGAACACTCGCCACCATTTTCTGTGCTGACGTGGCTTGAGAAGAAATATTTCAACTCAAAAATACCCCTTGGGGTATGCATATATTTTTGCGTTGTTACCCGTGAAATCGTCGATTCATGCATTTCGACCATTTCAGCGACATCATTTAGCACCATCGGCTTCATCGCCTCTGGGCCGTGTTCAAAGAAAGCTTGTTGTTGTTGAACAATACAGTTCGTTACTTTTAATAAAGTATCATTCCGGCTCTCTAAGCTTTTAATAAACCACTTAGCTTCTTGCAGATGAGAGCGAATAAACTGGCTGTCACTGCTTGATTTTACAGAGCGTGACATAGCTGCATACTGGCTGTTTACTCTGATCTTTGGCATACAGTCAGGGTTTAGCTCAACCACCCAACGACCTTTTACTTTTTTTACCGATACATCAGGTATGACGTATTCAGACTCTTCACGTACGATGCTATCCGCAGGCTTAGGGTTCAAGCTATGGATAAGCGTCATCACTTCTTTAAGCTCGTTTTCTTTAAGCTTAGTCTTTTTCATCAAAGTACGATAGTCGCGACTTGCTAATAATTCGATGTGCTCAGATAAAACCATTTTAGTTTCAGCCAAATAAGGTGTATCTGCATCGAATTGACGAAGTTGTATACATAGGCACTCTTGTAAGCTGCGAGCACCAATGCCGACAGGATCAAATAACTGTATTCTTTTTAAGACCGCTTCGACTTCATCAAGTTCTATTTCTTCTTCATCATCATTTTGATTAAAGCTTTCAACAATATCCTCACAACTCACAGTTAAAATACCTGAGTCATCGATAGCTTCGACTATAGCAACAGCAATTGCTTCGTCGGTCGGACTAAATGGAGTCAACTGTAGTTGCCACATCAGGTATTCATGGAGAGTTTCGGTTGACGCACCTTGGTAAATAGACTCATCTTCTGGCATTGGCCCTGACGAGGTTGAAGGGGCTGCACTCATGTACTCATCCCACGTGACATCCATTGCTAGGTCGTCACTGACGGTATCTTTATTGAGTGCATCACTGCTTTCTTGCTCGTATTCACTTGGTGCTTCTTCTGCTGTAGCTGCGACTTGTGAATCATCAGAGTCAGATTTTTGTTCGTTTTTACCGATCGCTTCTTCATTATAATCCGCTTCTTCCACTTCAAGCAGAGGATTACTATCAAGCGCTTCTTGTATTTCTTGCTGGAGATCCAATGTACTAAGCTGCAATAAGCGAATGGCTTGTTGCAGTTGTGGAGTCATTGTAAGTTGCTGGCCCATGCGCAGCTGTAATGATTGCCTCATGTATCCCTAACAATCCTTTTAAATCATTTATTGATACTACTTTGAGTCAATATCAATATGTTGTCATTATTGTAAGTCTAGCAGATGCTCTAGTCGGTGGTGTATTGGTTACAACCTGAATTGCTCGCCTAGATAGACATCGCGTACCGTTTGGTCTGCTAATACGTGCTCAGGCGTGCCTGATGCAATTAGCTCCCCATGAGAAACAATGTAGGCTTTTTCACAAACATCAAGGGTTTCTCGAACATTATGGTCAGTTATTAGTACACCGATACCACGGTTTTTCAAATGCTCTATAATTTTCTTTATATCTAACACTGAAATTGGATCAACACCAGCAAAAGGCTCATCTAGCAGAATAAATTTTGGATCTGCGGCTAATGCTCGCGCGATTTCAACACGGCGACGCTCGCCTCCTGATAGCGCCATACCTTGGCTATCTCGAATGTGCTGAATACTAAATTCATCAAGCAGGTTATTGAGTGTTTCTTCTCGTTGCTGTTTTTTAAGATCTTTGCGTGTTTCAAGAATCGCCATCAGGTTTTGATAGACTGTCAACTTTCTAAAAATGGATGATTCTTGAGGTAAATAGCCAATACCTAATCGAGCACGATTATGCATGGGTAATAAAGTGATGTCGTTGTCATCAATGCTAATTTTACCTTTGTCACTTGGTACTAGCCCAACAATCATATAAAAGGTGGTGGTTTTACCTGCACCGTTAGGGCCTAATAAGCCGACAATACTGCCTGCTTCGACTTCTAGTCCCACATTTTTGACAACTTGGCGGCCTTTATAGCTCTTTGCTAACAGCTCTGCTTTTAATGTACTCATGGCTGGCCTTTATCATCTTTTTTATTATCAACAGGCACTAAGATTGTATGCACGCGATCCGTTGAGTTTTCGTCTTTTTCAGCACTAATTAGCTGTTGTTCCATGTCATAAGTTATACTTTTTGCGCTGACTTTTTGTCCTGCTTGTGTCACTTGCGCATCGCCAACTAATGTGAGTAAACGCTTTGCTACATCGTAACGAACTTCGTCTGCGCTAGCGCTCATAACCGTGCCATCTTCTTGTTTTTCTTCAAAGTAGGCTGGCTTACCTGTGGCAATGATAAGTGAAACAGTACCATCAACTTCACCTGCATGTGCTTCTAGGCGATCTGCGGTAATACGTCGATTACCATGGGTTATTTCTACATTTTCTTCAAAAATCCCTACACCATTTTTTAACTGACCTACTTGGCGATCTGAGCTAATGCTGATAGGAGTACCCGCTTGGTCTGCAGCAGCGCTTGAAAACGCAATCAATAAGCTTGGGATTAGAAGTAATTTTTTAAGTTTATTGGTCATAGTATATGGTTCGTGTATGGTTAGTTAACTCGACGATTTCGGCTTTTAAATCGGCTTTTAAACCTTTACCGGTAATCTTTAAGTTTGGGCCTGTTAATGTAACAGGTTGTTTTGAGTACATGGTCATTTTTTCAATATCGACATTGATATTTTCTGCGTTGATATCTTCAATCATGCCATTATGAGTTAGGTTTTTTGCAACAACGTCACCTTCAAAAATGAGTTGATCGTTTTCGTACAAGGTAGCCTCTTTTGCTTTTACCTGCCAAACCTGTTGATCCCCATAAATGGTAAAAATAGGCTGTTCAAAAAAAGTAAATCCTAATTGCTGGTATAGCTCCATTTTAGCCGCAGCGACTTTATGGCTGATGTTACCTTGCTCATCATACGCAGTTTGCTTTAGCGCAATGGCGGTGTAATCCGGTGTTGCGATTATCTCGTCTTCACTGTTTATTGCGCCTGTTGGTTGGCTAAAGTACGGATACCATAACCAGATCATGCAACAAACAAAAACAATACTCAGTAAAATACGGGCTATATTCATGCGCTGGTTCCATCAGTTGTTAACGCTTTCGCGTTTTCCAGCATTAATAAATCAGTCAGCTCTCGCACAGCACCAAACCCTCCGGGTAACATGGTAGTGTAATGAGCGAGTCTTTTTATAAGTGGGTGAGCATCGTTTACAGCAACGGCAAAGCCTACCTTTTCCATGACGGGTAAATCAGGACCATCATCCCCGATATAAGCTATTTGCTCATCGGTCAAAGCCAGTTTGTCTTTTAATTCTTGATACGCAATAAGCTTGTTTTCTTGACCTTGATAGATGTGTTGTACTGTTAGGCTAGTCATGCGTTGCTGAACTATTTGTGAATGTCGCCCTGTAATAACCGCAACCTCAAAGCCACTATTTATTAATGCTTTGATACCAAAGCCATCTTTGGTATTAAACGCTTTGAGTTCTTCACCGTTATTTCCTAAGTAAATACGGCCATCAGAGAAAACGCCATCAATATCGCAAATGAGTAGTTTTATTTTCTGAGCACGCTGGCTTACATCTGTGCTTAATGGCTGATAAAGTTCGGCAAACGTCATGTTTAAAGTACCCCTGCTTTTAAAAGGTCTTGCATATTAAGTGCGCCAATCGGTGTATTACTTTCATCTATTATTATTAAACCGTTAATGCGTTTTCGCTCCATAATATTCAATGCTTCCGCAGCGAGCATATCTGCATGTGCGGTGGTGCATGAGCGTGTCATTACTTGGCTAATCGATGTGTTATGAATATCGACGCGTTGCTCTAAAATACGGCGTAAATCACCGTCAGTAAACAGACCAGCAAGCTTTTTATTTTCATCGACAATGGCTGTCATACCAAGGCCTTTGGCTGACATTTCTATTAGTGCATCTTTAACACTTTGGGATTCGGTAACGATAGGCGTAGCACTGCCAGTATGCATGACGTCTTCAAGGCTCAGTAATAAGCGCTTACCTAGGCTCCCCCCAGGGTGAGATAAAGCAAAGTCATCGGCAGTAAAACCGCGCGCTTCGAGTAGGGCAACGGCTATCGCATCGCCCATGACTAATGTCGCAGTGGTGCTGGCAGTAGGGGCGAGGCCCAATGGACACGCTTCTTGGCTAACTTTGATGCACACATGGACATCCGATAGCTTCCCCATAGTTGAGTTAGGGTTACCTGTTAGAGATATCATTTTTGCGCCAATACGTTTAATAACAGGAATAATACCAAGCACTTCACTGGTTTCACCTGAATTTGAAATGCACATCACAACATCTTCACGTGTGATCATACCTAAGTCACCATGACTCGCTTCACCTGGGTGAACAAAAAATGCAGGGGTGCCTGTACTTGCTAATGTAGCGGCTATTTTGTTGCCGATATGGCCTGATTTACCCATACCTATGACAATAATACGCCCTGTGCAATGAAACATTAATTGGCAGGCATGTTCGAAATCAGCATTGATATACTGTTCAATTTCTCTTAATGCTTGCGCTTCAACTTCAAGAACTCGCTTACCTTGGGCAATAAAGCTTTGCTGCGTCATTTGTTATCCTATTTGGCTGAAAATATAGCCTTGGTATGCAATAAATGCGACTAACAATAAACCACCTTCGATTCTATTGATACGACGAGCACCTCTTAAGTTCAATGACATGGCGATTAAAGCAATGGTTGCGCCAATCATAATCAAAGCATCTCGGTTTGCCGCTGAAGGATCGATGATTGATGGGTTGATAATTCCTGCTAGGGGCAATACTGCCAACAGATTGAATAAGTTCGAGCCAACAATATTACCTAAGGCTAAATCATCCTCATTCTTTAGTACACCGGCAATACAGGCTGCTAGTTCAGGTAAACTGGTGCCGATAGCAATGATGGTTAATCCAATCACCAAGTCGCTTAAGCCAAAGTATTTTGCAATATCTACTGCCGAGCCAACCAGAAAGTGTGAACTGATAGGAAGAAGGATCATACCCACAACAAGCCAAAACAAAGCTGAGCCTGTAGAAACATTATCCGGGATATCTTCACATGCTTCAGAGACGAAAGGGTCATCCGCTTGGTTTTTATCCCTTAAAGAAATAATAACTAAGCCTACAAGGAAAACAATAAAGCCAACAAATAGCGCAATACCTTCACCAAATGAAAAGAAGTTATCAGAGAATATATACCAAGAAGCAACTGACACTAAGAGTACTAACGGCATCTCACGTTTGAGTGTTGTAGAAGAGACAGATAAAGGTCTTAATAGTGCAGTAATGCCTAATACTAGTAGGATGTTAGTAATATTAGAGCCAACAGCATTACCTACAGCGGTATCTGTTTTGCCTGCAAGGGCTGCTGATGCTGATACCATCATTTCTGGTGCCGATGAACCCATGGCAACAACCGTAAGGCCAATGATTAGGGTTGGGATCCCCATGTTTTTTGCCAGTGCCGCTGCCCCGTAAACAAAACGGTCTGCACTCCATACAAGTGCGGCAAAACCAATAATTAAAATGACAAAAGAAGTCACCATTTTTATACGCCAATATTACTTAAACAGATGACTGCAAATAGTAACAAAAGCAAACCTGAAAGTATAAGTAAAAGAATAGACTGAATGTTTTAAATGGGTGTTTTTGGAAACTAAATTTAAGCGTGTATTAAGTTCGACATTTCTAACATAGATTATTTCGATAGAAAATATTACAAAATTTTACGATTTGTTTTTTCCATCTTGACTAAAAAACCCTTAAAATGGCAAAACTAGTGAAAAAAGTTATGGAGAGCGACTTGTCGCAATCAATAGTAGAAATCAAGGATGTAACCTTTTCACGGGGCGATAGAATCATATATAAAAATATGACTTTTAACATTCCGAAAGGCAAAATCACCGCTATTATGGGACCAAGCGGCATTGGTAAAACCACCATGTTACGCTTAATCGGTGGCCAACTTAAGCCTGACTCGGGTGACATTTTGTTCGAAGGGCAGAGTATCCCTAGTATGTCACGCAAGGCACTTTATGCTGCCCGTACAAAAATGAGCATGTTATTTCAAAGTGGCGCTTTGTTCACTGATATGACTGTATTTGATAACATTGCTTTTCCTTTACGTGAACACACGCAACTCAGTGAAGACTTAATTCGTCTTGTCGTGTTAATGAAATTACAAGCCGTTGGTTTACGTGGTGCGCAAGATTTGATGCCATCTGAATTATCGGGTGGTATGGCAAGACGTGCTGCACTGGCACGCTCTATTGCACTTGATCCTGAACTCATTATGTATGATGAGCCTTTTGCTGGCCAAGATCCTATTTCGATGGGGGTGTTAGTGAAACTCATAAAATCACTTAATCAGGTGCTCGGTTTATCCTCTTTAATTGTTACCCATGATGTCACTGAAGTTTTAAGCATTGCAGACCATGTTATTATAATTGCTGAACAAGGGGTGATAGGCGAAGGCTCCCCTGAGCAAATGCAGAACCACGAGTCTGAATTAGTACAACAATTCTTAAAAGGTTTGTCTGATGGCCCCGTGCCTTTTCATTACCCAGCTCCTGAATACAGTGAAGAGTTATTAGGAGTGCGCAATGTTTGATCTTTTGCAAAAGCTAGGACATAAAACCTTAGGGCGTTTTGCTGCACTGGGTCGTTCTACACAAATGTTATTTGGCGCCTTAGTTAACAAGCCGAACTTTAAAAAGGGCACACCTTTACTTATACGCCAGTTGTATATGGTGGGGTCGCAATCGCTGCTTATTATTATGGTGTCAGGCTTATTCATAGGTATGGTACTTGCGCTCCAAGGCTACACAGTATTAGTTGGTTATGGTGCCGAGGACAGTTTAGGTCCATTGGTTGCACTTAGTTTATTGCGTGAGCTTGGGCCTGTGGTTACAGCACTGCTTTTTGCTGGTCGAGCGGGAAGTGCTTTAACGGCGGAAATCGGTTTAATGAAAGCAACCGAGCAACTATCGAGTCTAGAGATGATGGCAATTGATCCGCTCAAGCGAATTATTGCGCCTCGATTCTGGGCTGGTTTCATTAGCATGCCAATATTGGCACTTATCTTTTCTGCGGTAGCTATTATAGGCGCTCATTTAGTGGGTGTTGATTGGCTTGGTGTTGACTCAGGGAGCTTCTGGTCAATCATGCAATCGCAGGTGTCGTTCCAACAAGATATAGTAAACGGCATGATTAAAAGTTTTGTTTTTGCCATGATCGTGACTTGGATTGCTCTTTATAAAGGGTATGACTGTATCCCAACCTCAGAAGGGATAAGTAAAGCCACAACAGAAACCGTTGTGCACTCGTCACTGGCAGTATTAGGTTTTGACTTTATTTTAACAGCGGTAATGTTTACCAGCTAATTAGGGTATAAAGATGAATTCACGGAAATTAGAAATTTTAGTTGGCTTTTTTGTAGCCCTTGGTATTGCTGCATTTGCGCTATTAGCATTTAAAGTCGCCAATGCGGGGATCAGCGGCAGTGGTGAGACCTACCAGCTTAATGCAAAGTTTGAAAATATTGGCTCTTTAAAAGCGCGTGCGCCAATTAAAGTGGGGGGGGTTGTTGTGGGCCGTGTCGAGTCTATCTCAATTCATCCTAAAGAATTTGTTCCTGTGGTTAACATGGCTATTGATGCGAACTATTTATGTAAGTTTTCGGACACGACATCAATCTCTATTTTAACGTCAGGTATTTTGGGTGAGCAATATTTAGGTATTAATCCTGTTATTGCGCCACAGTCAGCTGAGCAACGTTGTATGGGAAGTGAAGTGACTGCCGATGAGCAAGATGCAGGCTTAGATGAACTATTTGGTGTCGAGAGTAAAGCATTAGCTGATGGTGATTACATTACTGATACTAAATCAGCATTAGTACTTGAAGAGCTAATCGGTCAATTCTTATTCAACCAGGGTGGTGAGTAATTATGTTTAAGAAATTTTTGTTATGTTTAAGTGCTGTATGTGCACTAAGTGCCAACGCGGCTGAACCAACCGCCGATTTAAAAGATCCATATAAAATGGTGCGTGAAGTGTCTGACAATACATTCGCACGTATTACTAAAGATCAGCCATTAATTGCCAAAGACAAAGAGCACTTGCGTGTTATCGTTGAAGAAGAGTTGATGCCATACATTGATTATAAATACGCAGCGCTTCGTGTTTTGGGTAATCATGTTTCAAAAGTAAGAGCAATCGAGGATAAGGCTGAAAAAGAAAAAGCAATTAAAGAGTTACAGCGCTTTATTGACGTGTTTCAAAAGTATTTAATTGCGACGTATGCAGGTGTATTCACACAATATACCAATCAAAGTGTAGAGTTTGGCCCTGCTCAGCCTTTTAAAGGTCAAGACGTTGTTTTAGTTAAGACAAAAATTGTTGAGTCGGGCAAACCTGATATCAAAATTGATTTTAAAGTACGTGAAGATCGTGATGGTGATTGGCGCGCTTACGATATGATTGCAGAAGGGATCAGTTTACTGGATGCAAAGCAAAGTGAGTTTCAAGGTATCTTACGTCAGCAAGGTATTGAGCATGTGAGTGACTTACTAGAGCAAAAGAGCCAACTGCCAGTGCAATTTAGAGGTGAAGGTGGGAATGAGTAAAGTATCGATTACTCAACTCGACGATGACCAATTTCGAGTCAGCGGTGAACTGACTCGAAATTCGATCAGCCATGAACGACTTCTGAATATGAAGCCACAAACTAAGCATAAAACATGGTATTTTGACCTTTCTGAGGTCTCTAGGGTTGACACGGCGGGCTTAGCTTGGTTAATTCATTCTTTCGCAGAATTAAAGCAGCAAGGTGTGCGCCTTGAGCTGAAAAACAGCCCTGATCAACTGCAGAAATTAATGCAATTAGGTCAGGTCACAAACCTTTTTGAGTGAGATTTATGGAAACAAGCCAAGTCGAAACGTTATTACGCGACGAATTAAAATTAGATGAAGTAATTGTTAAAGCAAACGGTAGCCACTATGAAGTGATTGCTGTTGGTGAGTGTTTTGATGGTTTATCTCGCGTTAAAAAGCAGCAACTGGTATATGCTCCATTAATGGCGACTATCTCAGACGGTACCATCCACGCAGTGTCAATCAAAGCATTTACACCAACAGAGTGGAAACGCGAACAAAAATTTATACTTCCACAATAGTCACAGGACCTCCTCATGGATCAATTTGTTATTCAAGGTGGTACATCACTGGCTGGTGAAGTCACTATCTCTGGCGCTAAAAATGCCGCTCTGCCAATCCTTTTTGCTGCACTGTTAGGGCAGGGCAAAAGTACCTTCAGTAATGTTCCTCGCTTGCGCGATATCGGTACCACAGAAGCCTTGTTAAAAACGCTGGGCGCAAATGTCGAGTGGCAACAAGATAAGCTTGTAATTGATGGCGCAACAGTCAATAAGACACTTGCACCTTATGAATTAGTTAAGCAGATGCGTGCCTCGGTTTTAGCTTTAGGGCCGCTGGTTGCGCGTTTTGGCGAAGCTCAAGTTTCATTGCCTGGCGGCTGTGCAATTGGTGCTCGTCCTGTTGATATCCATATTCAGGGTCTTGAGCGCATGGGCGCGGCGATTAAGGTTGAAAACGGTTATATAAATGCCAAAGTCGACGGTCGCTTAAAAGGTGCTGAGATTTTCATGGAAATGGTCAGTGTCGGCGCTACTGAAAACTTATTAATGGCGGCAACGCTGGCTGATGGTAAAACTGTACTTGAGAATGCAGCCCGTGAGCCTGAAATTACCGACCTTGCTAATTGCTTAATCGCAATGGGCGCAAAGATCACTGGGGCAGGTACGAGCCGAATTGAAATTGAAGGCGTTGAGTCGCTTTCTGGCTGTGAATATAGCATATTGCCAGATCGTATTGAGACAGGTACTTTCTTGGTTGCTGCGGCAATGGCCGGTGGCGAGGTACTGTGTAAAAATACCCACTACCATAGCCTTGATCCTGTGATTGAAAAACTGCGTGCTACTAATGCATTGGTTGAAGTGACAGATAACAGTATTTACCTAGATATGCGCGGCCGTGATTTAAAAGCCGTGAATATCAAAACCATGCCACACCCAGGTTTTCCAACAGATATGCAAGCACAATTTACCGCACTTAATGTTGTGGCAAAAGGCAGTGCAACAATCACAGAAACGATCTTCGAAAACCGTTTTATGCACGTGCCTGAGTTGCAGCGTATGGGGGCTAATATTCGTTTAGAGGGCAATACAGCGATTTGTGGAGATACCGATAAGTTGTCAGGTGCACAAGTAATGGCAACGGATCTACGCGCTTCAGCGAGCCTTATCTTAACGGGGATTGTAGCGCAAGGTGAGACGATTGTTGATCGTATTTATCACGTTGATCGTGGTTACCAGCGCATTGAGGATAAACTTAGCGCGCTAGGCGCTAATATTAAGCGCCGCTCAAATTAGTTAGAGAACGTTAAGTGTAAAAAAGGCCTAATACTAAGTTAGGCCTTTTTTGTGCTTATAATTTGGTTTCGAGTTCAGCAACTGTGACCATGATTTTCAATATTTTACCATCACGGTAGAGCTCAAATTCAATTTCTTTGCCTGGTTCGGTGTTCCCGATTTTTTCGAGAACCTGCTGTGGGTTAGCGACCGATAAGCCGGCGATCTTAATCACAATATCTTGCTCTTTAATACCCGCTTGCCAAGCAGGGCCTAGGGGATCGAGGTTATTAATACGCATTCCAGTGACGGGTGTGTAGCTGTCACTCACATCTTTACCCGTGCTATCAACAGCCGTACCCGTAAAGCCAAGATAGCCTCTGACAACACGACCATGTTTAATCAGCTTGTCCATAATATCCTTTGCCAGTGAGTAGGGCACTGCAAAGAAAATACCTTGTATATCTAAATTTTCACGGGTTTTAAATTGTGCAGAAGTAATACCAACTAAATCACCCCGAGAATTAACTAATGCACCACCCGAGTTACCCACGTTTATTGCAGCGTCCATCTGGAGCAAGTTATTGTAAGGACTATCTGTAATTTTTTGTTTTCCTGTTGCGCTGATAATACCTTGAGTAATTGTTTGCCCTAAATTAAGTGGGTTACCAATCGCTAAAACAACATCACCAACGCGAGGCTTGAAGTCATCATTAATCGGGATAACAGGTAAATGATCAGAATTGATCTTTAATAAGGCCAAGTCTGTGATTGTATCAAAGCCAATTAACTGAACATCATAGAAGCGACGACCATCAGTTAAAATAACAATGATTTGATCGGCATTATTAATGACATGGTAATTCGTTAAAATATACCCGTCTTGCGACATGATTACACCAGAGCCAAGCTCTTGAATGGTATTTTGTCGCTTATAACGAGGTTGATTACTGATGCTCTCTGAAAAAATAGTCACTACCGAAGGAGCAGCACGATGGACTGCGTCCGCAAAACTCATATGCTGAGTTGATATTGCATCCGGTAGGCTGACATTCGGAAACAGCGCCGCGCGCATCGTAGGACTGAGCAAAACGACTAAAAAGGCAATGCCTAAGCCTGTGAAAAGCGGTGGAAGAATAAATTTTAAAAGTTTAAGCACAGTATTCTTATTATCAGTGAGCAATCCCTTAATGATGGCACAAAAAAAATAACAGCGGCAAGCGCCACTGTTATTTTTTCATGATTAATCAATTAAGTTTATTGGATGAGAACAAAAATAAGCTCTCTTCCACGTTTCACGCCAAGGACAATATTGCCTTGGGTGTTTTCAATAATCTTGTGCATATCTCGGATATTCTCAACGCGTTGTCGGTTGACTTGCATGATCACATCTCCCTCTTCCAAGCCTACTCGCGCTGCTGGTGAGCGAGCTTCTACCGAGGTAACCTCTACGCCTTTGCCATCACTTTTTTGCGTGTTTTCAAGTGTTGCGCCTTGGAAAGCTGGGTGAGTTTCTTCGCCAGCGGACACTGAGCTTGCAGCACCATCTAAGGTAACGCTCACTGTTTTAACTTTACCATCACGATAAATGCCCAGTTTAACTTTTTTACCTTCACCTAGAGTGGCAATCTTACTGCGCAGTTCATGAAAACCACTGATCTCGCTGCCATCAACACTAATAATGACATCACCAGCCTTTATGCCTGCTTTACTTGCTGCGGTATCATCCATTACTTGCATCACATAAGCACCTTGTTTCACATCGAGCTTTTGCGCTTTAGCAAGGCCTGCATCAAGTGGGCGACCTGAAATCCCTAACGAGCCACGTCGCACTTCGCCGTGTTCAATAATTTGATCAACAAGGTTTTTCATCATGGTTGATGGAATAGCAAAGCCAATACCTACGTTACCGCCTGAAGCGCCTAAAATAGCCGTATTGATACCAATTAGTTCACCATTTAGGTTAACTAAGGCGCCGCCAGAGTTACCTTGGTTTATAGCTGCATCGGTTTGAATAAAGTCTTCATAGCCTTCTATATTTAAACCGCTGCGGCCAAGGGCACTGACGATACCTGATGTCACTGTGTGACTTAAACCAAATGGGTTACCAATCGCAACGGCAAAGTCACCCACACGAAGTTTATCTGAATCGGCAATCTTTAGGGCTGTTAAGTCTTCGGCATCAATTTGCAGCAATGCGACATCAGACTCTTTATCACTGCCGATTTTTGTTGCTTCATACTCACGACCGTCCTCTAACGTGACGACCATTTTTTCTGCGTCTTCGATCACATGGTTGTTCGTGACTACATAACCCTCTTTTGCATCAATGATTACACCTGACCCAAGACCACTAAACTGGCGTTTTTGGCTACCACCTCGGGGGACACCAAAAAAGTCATCAAAGGGTGTTGCACGGCGGCGTACTTCTTTTGAGCCAGAAACTTGGATACTGACAACCCCAGGGGTGATCTGTTCAAGCATAGGCGCTAAGGTAGGTAACTGTTGACCATTAACTGCAATAGGAAGTTTTGCAGTTGCTATCGCAGGGCTTAATAATAAGCTTGACGATAAAAGGGCAGCACTAATAACAGATAATTTCATTTTCATAGTCTGGGTTTACTCCACTTCAGAGATTTCAGAGTTAAAGCAAATGAGGCGTGTTAATTTTTGATGTTAACTCGCCCAAAAGAAAAAGGCTGCGTAAGCAGCCCTTTTCTCGGTTTAGATATAAAGCTGTTATACCTAAAGACTATGGGGTCAAAAAAAAGTTCATCAAGAGGCTTTAGAATGTTCTGAAACTTTATTTTCACCTGCAAACAAACCACTCTCACCAACAACGTAGTCAGCTGGCTGAGCCTCGGCGTTTGAGCGATCGCTGCTGCGATCTTTTAATGAGTTTTGTAACTGCTCAGTGGTTTCTTTCGAAAAGAAAGGCTCTGCAGGGTGCTGCTTCTTATCTGCAAGTAATAACTTATTTGTTTCTTCAACATGATTTAGTAATTGGTCGTAGTTATCCTTCATTTTCGATACAAGCTTACCTGTGCTCGCAAGATGATCAGCAACATCTTGGCGATATTGCTCAAGTGCATTGTTTGCTTGCTCAACTTGCTCTTCTAATTCGTCTTGCTTAAATTGCTTTTTAGTTACAAATGCGCCAATGAAGAATGCCGAGATTGCAACGATGATTAAAATACCTATCCAGGTAATAGTACCCATAAATCTACCCCTTTGGGAAAAATAACAAAAAACTATGCTGTTGAAGCGTTTATAGTCCAATCTATATTAAAAAAAGCTTAATGTGATTGTGAAATCATACTGCGGGTTAATATACCCTGAGATACGATGCGTGTTAATATACTGTGCAAATTTAACTGTGTTTTATTGTAACGACCTATGACTCCTTGGCAAAAATACCAACAAGATTTACAGCGAGAAGACTTTGTACATGATGCAGCGCAAGAAAATGCAGTGCGCCATTTGCAAAGACTCTATGATGACCTAACGGCAGACAAACCCGCCGCGAAGGGCTGGTTTGCCAAACTATTCTCTAAAGATAGCACGGTGAGTATAAAAGGGCTGTATTTTTGGGGTGGAGTAGGTAGAGGTAAGACCTATTTAGTTGATACGTTTTACGAAGCTTTACCCACTGAACGTAAAATGCGTGTGCACTTTCACCGTTTTATGCATCGCGTGCATGATGAGCTGAAAAAGTTAAAAAATACCAGTAACCCATTAAATGTGGTTGCCGATATCTTTAAATCAGAAACAGACATTATCTGTTTCGATGAATTCTTTGTACAAGATATTACCGATGCAATGCTGCTCGGTGGTTTGATGGAAGCATTATTTGAACGTGGCATTGTGCTCGTTGCTACGTCAAATATTGTGCCTGATGAGCTGTATCGAAACGGTTTGCAACGGGCGCGTTTTTTGCCAGCGATTGAGTTGGTAAAAGCGAATACTGAAATCGTCAATGTTGATTCTGGCATTGATTATCGATTACGTACACTAGAGCAAGCAGAGATTTTCCATAGCCCGCTTGATAAGCAGGCTGATGAAAATTTATTTGAATATTTCGATAAATTGTCGCCTGAGCCAGGTGTGCTTGATAAGGCAATTGAAATTGAAGGGCGAATGATCAAAACCCGCAAAGTTTCAGACTGTATTGCCATGTTTGAGTTTAGTGAACTGTGTGAAACAGCTCGTAGCCAAGTCGATTATATGGAAATAAGCCGACTTTATAACACGGTGATTTTGTCGAACGTAAAAGCACTTGGTCAAGCCAATGATGATGCAGCACGTCGTTTTATCGCTCTAGTGGATGAATTTTATGAGCGTCACGTAACGCTGATTATCTCCGCTGAAAAGCCAATTACAGAGCTGTATAGCGACGGAAATTTAAATTTTGAATTTAAGCGTTGTATTAGCCGATTACAAGAAATGCAATCGCTCGAATATTTAGCAAAAGAGCATTTGGCATAAAGCTGTTGGCGCAATTTCTGTCATTGAAATGTGCCTGACAAGCCTAGCGGCTATGCTTTATTTTTTAGAATAAAAAACGACCATCATATAGCAATGTGGTTTAAGTGCTGGTATACTCCCGCGTCTGCCACGTTGCGTTCTATTGCCTGATATTAGTTTAGCCTCTAATTGATGGCTCAAAGTCTTAAACTCGAAGGGGTTAAAGCATTCAACTTAGAGCGGTAATTAATGATAATTACCTGTGGTTTTAAATAAGAAAACATTGGATTTTAATAAATGAAAACGTTTGTTGCTAAGCCAGAAACAGTAAAACGTGACTGGTACGTAGTTGACGCTGAAGGTAAAACTTTAGGTCGCATCGCTACTGAAATCGCTCGTCGCCTACGCGGTAAGCATAAAGCTGAGTACACTCCTCACGTAGATACTGGTGATTACATCATCGTTATCAACGCAGAGAAAGTTACTGTTACTGGTAATAAAGCAAAAGACAAAATGTACCACGCTCATACTGGTTTCCCAGGTGGTCTTAAGTCTACTACTTTCGACAAGCTTCAAGCTGCAAAGCCTGAAATGATTATCGAAAAAGCTGTTAAAGGCATGTTGCCACGTGGTCCTTTAGGCCGCGCAATGTACCGTAAACTTAAAGTTTACGCGGGTACTGAGCACAACCATGCTGCACAACAGCCTCAGGTTCTAGACATTTAAGGAGCACTATCATGGCAAATCAATACTACGGTACAGGTCGTCGTAAAAGTTCAAGTGCTCGCGTATTCTTACGCCCAGGCACTGGTAACATCGTAATCAACAAGCGCTCTCTAGAAGAGTACTTTGGTCGTGAGACTGCTCGCATGGTTGTTCGTCAAGCATTAGAGCACGTAGAAATGACTGAAAAGTTTGACCTACACATCACTGTTTCAGGTGGTGGTACTACTGGTCAAGCTGGTGCTATCCGTCACGGTATCACTCGTGCACTTATGGAGTTTGACGAGTCACTACGTCCTACACTTCGTAAAGCAGGTTTCGTTACACGTGATGCACGTAAAGTTGAGCGTAAGAAAGTGGGTCTTAAGAAAGCACGTAAGCGTCCACAATTCTCAAAACGTTAATATTTACGTTTATCAGAATACCAAAAACCCAGCTTCGGCTGGGTTTTTTGTTTTCGTGCAAAAGCGTATTGATTCACTCAGCCGCCACAGTTAACTCACAAACTATATTCTTATTCCTCACTTGATATGGCTGACTCTTAATTCGTAATGTAGAAGAACAAAATCAAGCATGCTTTGCGTACAGATGTTTCATTTTTTTCGCTCGATATTTAACCGCTCTTAGTAATTCCTACGTATTACAGTAAAAAAACTTCATGATTTGGCAAAATTAGCTTAAATCCATCAGTTAATTGATGAATTTTTTTGCTACAATTGGGGGGCAAGTAATGTGAGTGAGTTCAACAACAGCTAATACAGAATTCTGTTTCCTCTTAGTGAGGTTGATCTTGGTCAGTATATTGTTTTTTTATATGCGTTATCATAAATAGCGGCTTCATACTCGAGCTAACCCAAATTAATAAGATATTAAAACGGGTTTATTCAAGCATGAGACTGTGAATAACCTTGTTTTAATCAAGGCTTTTAATTATGATCGCGTCTATTTTGAAATTTCTAAAAATTAACCTGCTGTAACTGATGTTCTCAATATGGCAAGTGTTGGGAATCATAGTGGAGATAAGTGGATGAGCAATGCGCCTGTAGACAATGGCCGACGTCGCTTTTTAACCATAGCTACCTCTGTTGTTGGTGGTGTTGGTGCGGCTGGGGCTGCTGTTCCTTTTATTGCGTCTTGGAATCCAAGTGAGCGAGCTAAATCTGCGGGTGCGCCTGTAGAAGTAGATATCAGCAAGCTTGAGTCAGGACAATTAATACGTGTCGAGTGGCGTGGTAAGCCTGTATGGGTTATATCACGTACCCCGAGAATGCTTGAACAGATGAAAGAGCATGAAGGTCAACTTCGTGATCCTGCATCTGAAGAGCCTCAACAACCTGAATCATCAACCAATGAATACCGTTCACAACGACCAGAGATTTTCGTTGCTGTTGGTATTTGTACACACTTAGGTTGTTCTCCGAGCTTCTTACAAGGTGGCTTTGGTGAAAAAGTAGAGGGCACAGATGACGGTTTCTTCTGTCCGTGTCACGGTTCTAAATTTGATATGGCTGGTCGTGTATTCCAATCTGTACCTGCGCCATTAAATTTAGAAATCCCTCCGTATACCTTCATTGATGATACGACTATCTTAGTCGGTGAAGAAGAAGGAGTGGCATAATGTTTGGAAAAATTATTGGCTGGATCGACGATCGCATTCCAATGACACGTGTTTGGAACATGCATATTGCACAGTATCCTGCACCAAAAAACTTTAACTTCTGGTACTTCTTTGGCTCATTAGCCATGTTAGTACTTGTTAACCAAATCGTAACGGGTATCTGGTTAACAATGAACTTCGTACCGTCTGCTGAGGGTGCTTTCGCATCGGTAGAATACATCATGCGTGATGTTGAATACGGCTGGCTACTTCGTTACCTTCACTCAACAGGTGCATCAGCGTTCTTTATCGTTGTTTATTTGCACATGTTCCGTGGCATGATCTACGGCTCTTACCAAAAACCACGTGAGTTACTGTGGTTATTCGGTATGTTCATCTTCTTAGCACTTATGGCTGAAGCTTTCATGGGTTACTTACTTCCTTGGGGACAAATGTCTTTCTGGGGGGCACAGGTAATCATTTCACTATTCGGTGCGATTCCGGTTATTGGTGATGACTTAACGCTTTGGATCCGTGGTGACTACGTAATCTCTGGTGCAACGCTTAACCGCTTCTTCGCACTTCACGTAATTGCGTTACCTTTAGTTATCGTTATTTTAGTATTCTTACACATTGTTGCACTTCACGAAGTGGGTTCAAACAACCCAGATGGTGTTGAAATCAAGCGTAAGAAAGGTTCTGTTGCTGAAGAAGATAAACCTAAATTCAAATTCCACGAGTATTACACCAACAAGAAAGACATTGTTGATGCAATCCCGTTCCACCCTTACTACACAGTGAAAGATATTGTGGGTGTGGTTGGTTTCTTAATCTTATTCTGTTGGGTTGTATTCTTTATGCCAGCGATGAATGGTTTCTTCTTAGAAGCGCCAAACTTCGAAGCTGCGAACCCACTGAAAACACCTGAGCACATTTTCCCTGTTTGGTACTTCACGCCATTCTATGCGATTCTGCGTGCTATCCCAGATAAACTAATTGGTGTTATCGCGATGGGTGCATCTATCGTAGTGCTTGCGTTACTACCTTGGATTGACCGTGGTTCGGTTCGCTCTATTCGTTATCGTTGTGGCTTACACAAGTTAAACATTGCTCAATTCGTGGTAACTTTCATCATCTTGGGTTGGGTTGGTGCAACACCACAAACTGATTTCAAAACGCTGTTATCACAAATCACGACTGTGACATACTTCATGTTCTTCGTATTGTTATTTGTTTACAGCAAAAATGAGAAAACTAAGCCATTACCAACGAGGTTGACGAAATGATGAAAAAGCTAATTATCGGTTTATTCGCATTGTTGCCATCGTTGACAATGGCAGCAGGTCCTTCGGTTCCTTTAATGGATGCGAACATTGACCTAAAAGACAATGCGTCTTTACAACGTGGTGCTAAATTGTTCATGAACTACTGTCTTGGTTGTCACCAAATGCAGTATCAGCGTTATGAACGTACGTTCCGCGATATCGGTATTCCTACTGAAATTGGTCAAGAACAACTTATTTTTGACGGTTCAAAAGTAGGTAGCCATATCAAAAACGCGATCGGTAAAGAAGATGCTGCTAAGTGGTTTGGTGCTGCGCCACCAGACTTGACACTTGTAGCACGTGTTCGTGGAACTGACTGGATTTATACATATCTGAAGTCGTTCTATAAAGATGAATCACGTCCGTTTGGCGTAAATAATATTGTTTTCCCATCGGTAGGTATGCCTCATGTTCTTCAAGAGCTACAGGGCTTACCAACACCAATCACTGAAGAAGTCGAAGAACATGGTCATACTGTGACTAAAGTTGTTGGCACTGAAACAGATGGTACCGGTGAAATGAGTGACGATGAGTACGACCGTGCTGCTCGTGACTTAACTAACTTCTTGGCTTATGTTGGCGAACCGTCACGTTTAGAGTCAGAAGCGTTAGGTCTTAAGGTAATTGGTTTCCTAGTGATTCTATTTATCTTGGCATTCATGCTGAAGAAAGAATACTGGAGAGATGTTCACTAATCCTGGGCATGTTGAAAGGTAATTTTGTGATAGGGGCTTAAGCCCCTATTGCTGTTTTTGTAATATAATGGAGGTAGGCATGGCCGTAGCTGCCAATAAGCGCCCTGTAATGACCCTGTTTTCTGGTGCTAACTGTATGTATAGCCATCAAGTACGTATTGTACTTGCTGAAAAAGGTGTAAGTGTTGACATTCACCTGGCTGAAAAGGATAACCTGCCAGAAGCACTTCATGAAATTAACCCTTACGGTACAGTACCCACACTGATCGATCGTGAGCTTGGTTTATATCAGGCAAACATCATCATGGAATACCTTGATGAACGTTTTCCTCATCCTCCACTAATGCCAGTTTATCCGGTTATGCGTGGCCGTAGTCGTCTAATGATGCATCGCATTGATACTGACTGGTATAGCTTAGCTAACAAAATTTCAAGCGGTAGCAGTGAAGCAGCTCAAGCGCGTAAAGAGCTGACAGAAGCATTACTTGCAATTGCTCCTATCTTCTCTGAAGCTCCTTACTTCATGAGTGAAGAGTTCAGCCTAGTTGATTGTTACTTAGCACCACTACTTTGGCGTTTACCAGAACTTGGTATTGAGCTTACTGGTGCAGGCGCGAAAGAGCTTAAAGAATACATGTTGCGTTTATTTGAGCGTGAATCATTCCAAGCTTCACTCACTGAAGCTGAGCGTGAGATCCGTTTATAATGACGCCTAATCGTCCTTATTTACTACGCGCTTTCTTTGATTGGATTGTTGATAATCAGTGCACACCGCATTTAGTTGTGAACGCTGATTTTCCTGCTGTACAAGTGCCAACTCAGTTTGTTCAAGACGGTCAGATCGTTTTAAACATTAGCCCATCGGCAGTTACAAATTTTGCTATGGATAACCAACAGCTAAGCTTTAATGCACGCTTTGGTGGACAGCCTATGCAAGTATACGTACCTATGGGCGCTGTACTCGCAATTTACGCACGTGAGAATGGTGAAGGGACTGTATTTACTGCAGAAGAATTCATCGAGGACGAAGAAGAGTTTGCTCCGGTATTAGAAAGTGTTGAAACACCTGACGATATTACGCCAGATGATGAGCCGCCGACTAAACCAGAGAAGAAAAAAGGGTCTCACTTACGAGTGATTAAATAACCTTTCAGACTTACAAAAAACCCGCTTTGAAGCGGGTTTTTTATTATTAGTGGTAAAAGTTATAGGTATTCGAATACTTTAATGACTCGTTCAACACCTGAAACATTACGTGCCACTTCAACGGCTAAATTAGCTTCTGTATTGCTCACTAAGCCCATTAAAAAGACTTCGCCATTCTCTGTGACCACTTTTATATTATTGCTACTGATGTTCTCTGTGGTGAGTAATTGCGTTTTTACTTTTGATGTTAGCCATGAGTCGTGAGTTTGCGTGCTCATACCAATATTTGAGCTTATACGAATTTGGTTATGAATTTTACGTATGCCATCCACGCCTTCGATAGCACGTTGTGCTTCGTTTTTCATTTCTTGGTTAGCAACTTGCCCAATCATCAGTACAATGCCATTCACACTGATTACATTTACATTGGCAAATTTATGCAGGCGCTCATTTTCACTTATAGCAATAGAGCTTTTAATTTCAATGTTGTTGTCATCAATTTGTGAGCCTATTGTACGGCGATCATTGGCTGAGGTGACAGCACCTGCTGTGCCAGCAACGACTGCTGCAGCGCAACCCTGTAGAAGTAATACGGTACTTATGACAATAAGAGACTGTTTAAACATTGTTTTCTTCCTGTGGGAATAAGGTTAAATCAATAAGCTCACCTAAGCAGTGTAAATTAACGAGATGAGATTCAACAATTCGACTTGGGCGTTTTGAAGGGACGCGGATCTCTACATCGTTAGGGCCTAATAAACCAACTAACTCTCCGCCATCGTCACCGACTAATACAATGACTTTCATATCGCGGGTTAGCGCAGCCTCTACAGCAGAAATAATTTGTTTCTCATTGCCATTCACTGCAATAGCGAGTAATAAGTCACCTTCTTGAGCAAAAGCGCGAATTTGTCTCGCAAAAGCTTCATGTTCATCGTTATGATTGCTTTGGCCAAGGTTAACTTGCTCTTGCGCAAGCGCAACAGCGGGTAGGCAAGGGCGTTCAGTTTCATAAAAATTAATAAGTAAGCCTGCCATATGTTGTGCAAGCATATGACAGTTAGCGGTACCGCAGCAAAGTAACTTATTTCCATTTATAAGACTTTGTGCAATGGTAAATGCTGCAGACTCAAGAGCACTTGGCAAAACTTCACCAGCGGCTATTTGGACTTGAATATTTTCGGTAAAAATCTTTTTAATAGTTTCTTGCATAACCTACCAATAAGGCTTGTTAGCCTTTGATGTTAATATACATTTCTAAACCAGTTTATCTCACTATCTTGTTCACCTGTTATGGCGACGTAATCAATGCGCATACTCTGGTTGGGTAATTTTTTATCTGCAAGGTAATGGGCGATAGTTCGCCTAAGCCGTTGCTGCTTTTGTTGGCTAAGCGCATAATTCGCGCCACCACGAAGTTTGTTCTTTCTAAACTTCACTTCGACAAATACGAGTGTATTGCCTTCTCGCATAATGAGATCAAGCTCACCATATTGGCATAAGTAATTACACTCAATGGTTTTTAAGCCGTGCTGGTTCAGGTAGCTTTCGGCTTGCTTTTCATAATATAAGCCTTTCTCGCGGCTATTTTGCCATAACTCTTTGAACCACGACATGACCTCATCCTTGAATCTTATTGGCTATTCTGCAGAGCTAATTCCTGAAGCTGATTGCATGAATAACGGTATAGGTTGCTCAGTTGCTAAATCAACAGCAATAATTTGTTTATTCTTATATTGCGCCCAATCTAAAGAGCGTGTGACATGGCCATTGCTGGCTATGCTCAACTCGCCACTGATGCCATTAAAGCGCTTGCCTGCAACCATACTCAATTGTTTTACGCTTCCTAGCATACTGGTTGCGTCATAGGTCATCGCAAATAAACGCTGGTTAATATCGGCATTTTCAGGCCAAAGGCTCTCATATTGCTGACGCAAGTTATGTTGCTTTATTTGACCTTCGAGCATCCAAGGGAGTTCCGTGAAATAAAGGCCGTCTAGATCACCTTTGTCAGTTCTATCTATTTGCTTACTATGGCTTTTTGAACTAGCGTAAAGCGGAATACGCTCAGCAAAAGTACTGACATTAACATCCAAGTAAGGCTTTATTAGGCGTGTCTCGGTTGCATCTCCAAGAATGTAGATAACATCCACATCGCTACGCGATCGCGTTTCGCTCTCAACCTCTTGCCTAAATAATGACTTAACGACTTTAATACGCTCTTTACTTTGGTCTACCTCTAATAAGCCTGTAATAGTTTTAGGCATATCATCTTTACTAGCGTAAAAGCCAACTTGTGGTTTAACCTCACTATAGCGTTGCCATTGCGTATTGAAGTATTCAACTAAGCGTTGGCCATTACTATTATTTGGTGCCAGCAGCATTGGCTTTTGGTAACCCGCTGTTAAAAAGCGCTCAAGTGCTTGTTGCACTTCATGTTCAGGGTTTAAAGCAAAGAAAAAGTGCTGTTGAGACACTCGTTCACCATCAAACGTATTTAGGTGCATAACAGGGTAATCAATAAGTGTTTGCGCCGTGCTTAATTTTTCAATATTGCTTTTGAGTAAAGGGCCAATAACAAAATCGGCTTTAAATTCACTGAGTTTTAGGGCAATTTCTGCCGCTGACAGCGATTCGTCTATAAATAAGGTTTCTTCTAGCGGGTTGTTATCAAGTGCAGCGAGTACACCTGCTTTGAGTGCATCGCCTAAACGTTCATTCGCACCTGACTGTGGAATGAGTACAGCAAGGCGATTAACCGTTAGTGGCTCGACTTCAATTAGTTCGGTCACTTTTTTTGGCAGCACCTCAGCAGCAGGGTGTCCTGGGTAGCGTCTCATCCAATTATTCATTGCTTGGTGCAGCTCGACAGGCGCGCCTAAGTATACTTGATGATAAAGCGCTAAATTAACCCAACCTTGTTGCACAACAGAACCGCGGTTAAAGCGCTCTAGTGCATACGATGAAAGCTGAGTAAGGTTATGCCATAAATCCTGATTTAAATTTGCAACGCTAAAGTTGTTATCATTACTAATTGTTGAAGCCGCAAAATAATAGGGCATGGCTTGTTTTGGCAAACCTTGTGATGCGTAAACTCGACCCGTTAAATACTGATGCCAAGCCTTATGTTCAGGCAGATTCAGCTCAGGCTCAAGTACTCGTAGTTGCTCAAGTGCAAGATCGCTTTTACCTTGCTGCTCCTGTGCTAACGCAATGTAAAGCTTGTTTTGAATTTGGTCTACGCTGGGAGTTGCTTCAAGCTCTAAACAGATATTCTCTAAAAGAGACCAACGCTCTTCACTAATCGCTGCATCTCGGGCTGTATAAAGTAGTTGGATTTTATCAGCACCTTGGCGATTAAGTGCCGTTTGATACATAGATTGTGCGTCGGTTAATTGTGACAGAGCACTACTCGATTGGCTCGATGGATTTTCTGTACTATTTGATGGTTTTTCGGTTGTGCTACAAGCCGATAACCCTGACAATACAATTAATAGACTAACAAGTTTAAGTCGCACAATGATTTCCCAATACGTTAACGCGATTTGCTTATATTACTGACTGACGCAGGAGACCTCAATGTTAAATGAGGACAATTCAGATAAAATCGGCACTCTTTACATTGTTGCCACGCCTATTGGTAACTTTGATGACATTAGCCAGCGTGCCATTCAAACCCTATCTGAGGTTGACTTAATAGCCGCTGAAGATACTCGCCATACGGGGAAGTTGTTAAGTCACTTTAATATCAAAGCAAAAACCTTTGCTTTACATGATCACAACGAAAAACAAAAAGCGCAGCAAATAGTTGACTGGCTTGAGAAGGGAATGAACATTGCCTTGGTATCAGATGCCGGCACACCATTAATTAGTGACCCAGGTTATGCGGTTGTTAATTTATGTCGTGAACAAGGCGCACATGTAACGCCTGTGCCAGGTGCCTGTGCTGCGATCACTGCGGTATGCTGCTCAGGCTTACCAACTGACCGTTTTCAGTTTATTGGTTTTACGCCAGCAAAAAGTAAAGCCAGACAAACTTTTTTTATTGAAGCGGTAAACTCAGGTATAACCAGCATCATGTATGAAAGCACTCACCGCATTATGGCAAGCCTTGATGATTTAGAAGAGGCGCTCGGCTCAGAGCAGCCTGTGGTGTTTGCGAAAGAGCTAACAAAAACCTTCGAAACCTTCTTTAATGGCAGCGTTGCTGAGCTAAAGCAGTTTTTAACCGATGATCCAACTAAGCAGCGCGGCGAAATTGTGCTTATGCTCCCAGGTAAGGTAAAGCAAAGTGATGATATTCCAGAAGATGCGCGCCGTATGCTTGGTTTACTCGAAGCCGAAATGCCACTGAAAAAAGCTTGTGGTGTTGTAGCTGAGTATTTTGGTTTGAAGAAAAACGCACTTTATAAAGCAATTATTGACGAAAAAGACTAATTCTTTACTGCATAGACGTGCGCGCTCAGGTATACTGCGCGCCGAGTCAGCCGAGATAATCGCTGCCTGCAACGAAAATGCGCAGGGGGAGGAAAGTCCGGGCTCCACAGGGCAGGGTGCCAGCTAACGGCTGGGGGGCGCGAGCCTACGACAAGTGCAGCAGAGAGGAGACCGCCAACTTCGGTTGGTAAGGGTGAAAGGGTGCGGTAAGAGCGCACCGGGCCACTGGTAACAGTTGGTTGCAAGGTAAACTCCACTCGGAGCAAGACCAAATAGGGTTCTATCATTTTAAATAATGAACGCGTGGCCCACGTGAGAACCGGGTAGGTTGCTTGAGCCATAGAGCAATTTATGGCCTAGACGAATGATTATCCATGACAGAACCCGGCTTATTGGCTGACTCACCAAATTAGATTAAAGCCCCGCAGCGATGCGGGGCTTTTGTTTTTTGGGGAAGAAAATCCACTCCGCGCATACAAAACAGCGGCTTATTGGCTGACTCTCCAAATTAGATTAAAGCCCGTAGTGAATGCTACTGGCTTTTTGCTTTTTTAATGCCACTTGCTGACTCATTAACTAACACAAGAGCCTCGGTATATGTCGAGGTTTTTAGCTTTCTAAATCACAAGCAATTTTTAACCAGGTACTATCATTCCCTAATCGCCACCATTATTGATCTCGGACAAGGTTGCGACGTTGACTCTATTTTGCACAATGTTACAGTGAATTTGAAATCTAATTCTAGTCAAAGGAGTTGCCCATGCTAGGTGAAAAACACTCGTTATTGAATGAATTCCCAGAGTTTAATGAATTAATCCACACCCTTGCTAAAAGTGATGCGCACTTTAAAAATACCATGCAGCGATATGATGACATGGATAAAGAAATTAGAGAACTTGAGCTCAATAGTTCTCCGATCGATGACAGCGAAATGCATGAAAAGAAACATCAAAGAGCGGCGCTGAAAGATGAGCTGTATGATTTCTTGAAGACCAAAGCATAAAATCAAATCACACCTAATGCCCCTTGCACTTATGACTCTCGCTGACAAGGGGTGTTATTTCCAGTTAACCCTAATTTAGGCCTTTCTAACGCTTTTAATTCCCTTATTTTCAATAGTTTTATATGTTGGTAACTAGTTTATTTACGTTTTTTAATGGGTGGAATTCATATGTTAGCAAAGGGAGCAATTAAAGCAGTCTCAATGTGCATGATGGCAATGTCTGTCAGCTTTAGTGCCACTGCAAGTATTAACAATACCGAAGTGATGTGGCCTGGTACTGTTTACAATACTGATATACCTACGTTTAAGCAGATTCTTGGTTATGATGTAGGTGAGCGTATTACTAATTACAACGATATGCGCCGTTACCTCAGTGCCCTTGAAAAGGCGGCACCTAATCGTATTAAAGTGTTTAAGTACGCAAATAGCTGGGAAGGGCGTGAGCTGGTTTATGCGGTGGTTGGCACCGCTGAGCATATTAGTTCATTAGAAACCCTTTCGAATAACACACAAGCCTTGGCTGATCCGCGAATTACTTCTGAAAAAGAAGCTAAGTCGCTCATTAAAAACTTACCGACATCAGTGTGGCTTCAGTATGCGGTACATGGGAATGAAATTAGCTCAACCGATGCCGCATTATTTACAGCGTATCATTTACTAGCAGCTCCTAATGATGCTGTTAACAGCAAAATTTTAGACAATACAGTGGTCTTTATCGACCCATTACAAAACCCAGATGGTCGTGAGCGATTTGTTACTCGTTACTATGCAACCGTCGGTCTTGAGCACAGTGCCGATCGCTTAAGTGCAGAGCATAATGAGCCGTGGCCAAGAGGGCGAACAAACCATTATTTGTTTGATATGAACCGTGATTGGTTAGCACTTACTCAGCCTGAAACAAAGGGAAGAGTGGCTGCAATCAATAAATATAAACCACAAGTGGTGGTTGATATTCATGAAATGGGCGGCGATCAATCTTACTACTTTGCACCAGCTGCTCAGCCATTTAACCCACATATGACAAAAACACAAATCGCCAACATGGATGCGATTGGCCAAAATCATGCAAAGTATTTTGATGAGTTTGGTTTTGATTATTTTACTCGTGAAATTTTTGATGCCTTTTACCCAGGCTACGGCGATAGCTGGCCAGTATTTTATGGGGCGTCTGCATCAACATATGAAGTAGGCTCAGCTCGTGGTCATGTGTTTGAGAAAAACACCGGTGAACTACTCACTTATTTTAATACCGTAAAACGTCAGTTTGTAGCGTCAATTTCAACCGCCGAAGGGGCTGCCAATCAACGTGAAAAATTACTGAGCGATTTTTATCAATATCAAGTTGATGCGATTGATTCGGGTAAAGATAGCAAAGAGCGTGTTTATATTTTACCTAAACAAAGTAACCGTGAAGGCGCTCACAGACTAGCAACGTTAATGGCTGAACATGGTGTTGAAGTTAAACAAGCAACTGAAGAGTTCAAAGCATGTGGCGTTAAGTATAAAGCGGGTAGCTATTTTATTGATACCGCACAGCCGCGTGGTGTATTTGTGCGCACCACGTTTACAGACCAAGTTGATATGGCTGAGGCATTCGTAAAAGAGCAAGAAAGACGTCGTGCTCGTAACCTTGACGATGAAATATACGATGTCACAGGTTGGTCACTGCCGATGATGTTTAATGTTGATAGCGATAGTTGTGATCGCACTGTTAGCACAGAAAGCAAAGCGGTTCAGGCCGACGACACACTACTTGGCAAAGTAAATAACCCCGAAGCTTCTGTGGCTTATATCGTTGCTTGGGGTGATACGGCCGCAGCACGCTTTTTAACAGCAGCATTGCAAGCAGGCATTAAACTGAAAAGTGCTGACCAAGCATTTATATTAGGCGATAAAACTAAGTACCCAGCGGGTAGTTTAGTAATCGAAAAGCGTTTAAACGACAAAGAACTAGTTGCTAAAATTAGCAAAATCGCGGAGCAAACAGGTGCAATTGTTGATGGTGTCAATTCTAGCTGGGTGATTGAAGGTCCAAGCTTTGGTAGTAACAAAACAGTGCCCATGGTGGCGCCAAAAGTGGCGATGGCATGGGATGCACCCACCAGTGAGCTAAGTGCCGGTAACACCCGTTTTGTTATCGAAAGGCAGCTAGGTTACCCCGTTACGGCGATTCGTACGCCAATGCTTGCATGGGCTGATTTAAGTGATTACCAAGTGCTTATTTTACCGGAAGGTGATTACGAGCAAGTGCTCGGTAAATCAGGTGCGGCTAATTTAAAAAGCTGGGTTGAAGCAGGCGGTGTGTTGATTGCCCTTGGTAATGCAAACCGCTTTACTAGTAATGCTGATTACGGCTTATTAGATGTTAAGCGTGAGCAAGCTTACCGAGAAGATAAAGCCGACAGCAGCGATGATAAAAGCAGTAAAGTGGCAGGGCAGTTATTTGCTTCTCGCGATGATTTAAAAGCAGCGAGCATTGAGCCACATACATCGCCAGACTATGTAGCCGGTGTACTTGCTAATGTTGAAGTAGACCAAGAGCATTGGTTAACAGCAGGGGTTGATAAAGACCTTGTTGCGGTGGCTTACGGTAATGATATTTACACGCCAATAAAACTGAACTCAGGTAAAAACTTGGCGTGGTTTACAGGTAAAGACGATGTTTTGGCGAGTGGTTATCTGTGGCAGCAAAATAAAGCACAGCTTGCGTATAAGCCATTATTAGTTCATCAACCGCAAGGTAAAGGCATGGTGATTGGCTTTACACAATCACCAACCTACCGTGCTTACCTTGAAGGTATGAATGTACTGCTAACTAATACAATTTTTCGCGCTGCAGCACATGCTCAGTAAATAATTAGCTGCGACAAAGCACAGAAAAGCTCGCAGCATACGCTGCGGGCTTTATATTTTAGGAAAGGTTGTACTAAGACACAATCCCCAGAGGCTTGCCTGTTTGCCAAGCGCCACGAGTAAAGTCTGGAATTGTTTTACTGTTACTTCTATCTGCAACCGATGCCATACTTTGCGGGAAGATTGATGACCATGCTGCGGCATCGTATACATCTTGATCGAGTGGCTCATTATTGCGTAAGCAGTAGATCATGCGCCAAAGCATAATAAAGTCCATACCGCCGTGGCCGCCGTTACGAACCGCTTCTTCACCCATGCGTTTCCACAGTGGATGATCAAATTCAGCACGCCATTTTTCCATATCTTGATCCCAACTATGGAAGTTTTGCATATGTGGCTTACGACCTTGTGAACCCGCTTTTTCCCACGCTGCGAGCTCAGCTTCATATTGCTGTTGGTAAATTTTTGCAATCGCTGGTGGCACATCTTCAAGGGCAATACGATTGGGGAAACCGGCAAATGTTCCATTAGTACCTTGAATTAGGTTATGGCGACTGTACGGGCGTGGGCTTGTGGTGTCGTGCTGCACCATAATGCTACGACCTTTCACTGTTTTAATTATGCTGGTGTTCATGTCGCCAGCAGTAAATTTAAGTGAACGACGTTCGTGGCCTGCAGGGAATTCACGCTCTGCATAGGCGGCGCGTCCAAGTGCTGGTGAACTGACTGAGGTAACAAAGTCAAAGCGATCCCCTCGGTTGATATTCATATACTGAGAAACTGGGCCTAAACCATGGGTTGGGTATAAGTTACCGTTTACCTTGGTATGCCAGTAAGTACGCCATGAGCCTGTACTGCGGTCAATTTCTTTCATTTGCCAACGCAGGTCATGAATATAAGCGGCTTCACCGTGTAGTAACTCACCAAATACGCCTTTACGAACCATGTTTAATACCATTAACTCGTCACGACCGTAGTTAACGTTTTCCATCATCATGCAGTTCTTTTGCGTGCGCTCTGCGGTATTTACTAGTTGCCAACACTCTTCCATCGTGGTTGCTGCGGGTACTTCAACAAAGGCATGTTTGCCACTTTCCATGGTCTCGACACTCATTGGTGTGTGCCAACGCCAAGGCGTTGAAATGATCACAATGTCGATGTCATCGCGAGCAAGCATGTCTAAATAGGCTTTATCAGAACCCGTATAAGCAGTTGGTTTAGGTAAGCCTTTTTCAACAACATAGTTAACAGACTTATCAAGCATTAGCTGATCTGTATCGCAAATAGCTTTAATTTCAACACCCTCAATATGGCAAAGGTGTTTTACATGGCCGCTACCACGTTGACCAACCCCAATAAAACCAACACGTACCACATCCATTGCTGGCACAGTTAAGCCCATAACGCTTTTACCTTGTGCGGCAAGTGGTGTGCTTTGATTATCACCTTGTTGGCTTTTCGCACAGCCAGTCACAACTGTCGCGGCGGTAATGGCTGCGGCAGATTTTAAAAAACTACGTCTATCTATTGTCATAACGATACCTAAATCACTGAGATTATTTTAATAGTGTGTTTCAGTTGTTTCTGTTATATCGCAACTCAAAGTCAATTACAATTAAATGCTTTCAAATTCTTTCGTAGTTTTGGGATTTATCATTTTTATTCTTATAAAATACCGTTGTTAGTGTGTTTTTAACTTACTTTTTACCTTTCATTGCCTTTCGTTTTGTTGCGGAGTGTTTCGCGCTGTGCTAGTGTAATTTCAAATCACGTATCTAACCATAGGCGTAAGCTGCTTGGAGGAAACCATGAATGCATTAAAAACGATTATAAATAACAATCGAGTAGGGCAAGCGCAGGGCATTTATTCTGTGTGTTGTGCACACCCGCTCGTTATCGAAGCAGCAATGTTGCAAGCTCTAAATGATGACACCGAAATTTTAATTGAAGCTACAGCGAATCAAGTTAATCAGTTTGGTGGTTACACAGGAATGAAGCCCCATGACTTCGTTGAGTTTGTTCATGCAATAGCGGAAAAAGTAGGGTTAGATACCCAGCGCATTATTTTAGGTGGTGATCATTTAGGCCCAGTGTGTTGGGTAAATGAGCCTGCAGACGTTGCGATGGTTAAAGCTGTTGAACTAGTAAAAGCCTATGCAAGTGCGGGTTTTAAGAAAATTCATTTAGATGCCAGTATGCCATGCGCTGACGATGGAGAGCGTTTAGCTGATGCCGAAATTGCCAAGCGTGCCGCGTTGATGTGCCAAGCCGCTGAGTCATCAGCAAAAGATAACGATATTCTGTATGTAGTGGGCACTGAGGTCCCTCCTCCGGGTGGCGCAACACAAGAGCATGAAATTATTGAGGTATCGCATGTTGAGGGAGTGCAGCAAACAATCGAATTACATCAGGCTGCATTTGCTAACTTAAACATAAGCGATGTGTGGTCACGCGTTATTGCTGTTGTTGTGCAGCCGGGAGTTGAGTTTGATAACCATCAAGTTTTTGATTACCAACGTAATGAAGCGCAAAAACTGAAAGAGTTTATCACCACTGTCGATAATCTTGTTTATGAAGCTCACTCTACCGACTATCAGCCAGATCATTGCTATCACGAGTTGGTGCAAGATCACTTTGCCATATTAAAAGTGGGTCCACAGCTAACCTATGCACTACGCGAAGGGTTGTTTGCGTTATCTTATATTGAAGATCAATTAGTCGAAGCGGCTAAGCGTTCAAATTTACGTGATGTATGTGAGCGCATCATGCTAGAAAAGCCACATTACTGGAATAAGTTTTACCCAACACAAGGTGCTGAAGCTAAGCTGTTTAGAGCTTATAGTTATAGCGACCGTATTCGTTACTACTGGCCTGAAGATGAAATAAAGCAAACAGTAGAAACTTTATTTGCCAACTTAGAAGGGCAAACTATTCCACAGACTTTGCTTAGCCAATTTATGCCAGCGCAATACAAGGCATTGAACAATGGCAAAATTAACTCATCACCGCGTGAGTTAGTACTTAATAAAATAATGGAAGTCACGAATACCTATTCGCGTGCTTGTAATCAATAAGTGGTGTTGAGAGAGAATTAATTATGACGCAGTATCTATCATTAAACGAAACAGAGCTTAAGCAGCAAAGCGCTTATTGGACAGCAAAAGAAATTTCACAACAGCCAAGTTCATGGCGTAATACGGCAAAACTGGTTAATAATGATCGCGCTGAAATTAATGACTTTTTAGTGCCAATTTTGGCATTAAAAGAATTACAAATCGTATTAACAGGGGCTGGCACATCAGCCTATGTGGGTGAAGCATTAGCACCACACTTAACAGCTAAAACTGATTTAAATGTGCGTGCAGTTAGCACCACGGACATTGTGTCTAACCCACATGGGTTTTTACAAAAGAGCACACCAACCTTACTTATTTCTTATGCGCGCTCAGGTAACAGTCCTGAAAGTGTTGCTGCGGTCGATATCGTAGAGCAAGTTGTTGAAAAATGCTTTCACTTGGTTATTACCTGTAATGAAAATGGTGAATTAGCGAAAAGGGCGGCAGCTAAAAGAAACAGCTTTAGTGTACTAATGCCAAAAGAAACTCTGGATGAAAGCTTTGCAATGACCAGTAGCTTCACTTCGATGTTACTTTCAACCTTATGTATTTTTACCCCTGATGCTAATCAGCTCGCAGAAGTTGCAAGGCAAACAGATCTGCTGCTCGAAACCCAACTTGATGACATTAAGCAATTCGCGCAAACTGACATTGAACGTTTGGTGTTTTTAGGGGCTGGCTCGTTACTTGGCTATGCTAAAGAAGCGGCTTTAAAGTGCTTAGAGCTGACCAATGGGGATTTAATTAGTTACTTTGAAACCCCGCTTGGCTTTCGTCATGGTCCTAAAACCATCATTAATGATAAAACCGCAGTGTTATTAATGGCCTCAAGTGATTTTTATAGTAGTTTGTATGATGCTGATTTACATAATGAACTATTAAATGACCAACAATGTTTAGCGGTTAAAAAACTGGCGTTAAATACTGAACTGGTCGAGCTAGATGATGTTTGGCAAGGCTTGTATTATATTGTCTATTGTCAGATTTTTGCATTTTATAAATCAATGTCACTCGGTTTAACACCTGATAATCCTTGTCCGACGGGCGAAGTTAACCGTGTTGTAAAAGGGGTAACTATTTACCCATTAACTTCTCGCTAAGTAGTGTTGGGTAAAGTATGGCTGTTTACGGACTCGATATTGGTGGTACAAAAATAGAGACCGCCATTTTTAATGATAATTTAGAGCAACAGCAAAGTTGGCGTATTACTACGCCAACGGATGACTATCAGCAATTTTTGCACGCAATTTATCAGCAGGTAATTAAAGCCGATGAGCTGACAGGTTGCCAAGGTGCGGTGGGCATCGGTATGCCAGGTATCGTTAATGATGAAGGTAAAGTGCTGTCGGCTAATGTGCCGTGTGCCACAGGCAAATTGATTGCCAACGATCTTCAAGCATTATTAAAACGCCCTGTTGCGATATTAAATGACACCCGATGTTTCGCCTTATCAGAAGCTAATGGCGGAGCTGGTGAAGGTTACAGCCGAGTATTTGGTGCTATTGTTGGCACTGGTGCGGCGGGTGGTATGTGCATTGATGGAACCTTGTTTAACCAAGGCTTGGGTATGTCGGGGGAGTACGGTCATTTACCGCTGTCTGCGTATTTGCAGCAAAAATACCAGCTGCCGGTTTTAAAATGTGGCTGTGGTTTAAATGGCTGTGTCGAAAGTTATATTGCTGGGCCTGGTGTACAAACCTTGTATCAACATATTACGCAATCTCCTAAATCTGCGATTGAATGGGCAAACGATATCAAGCGCTCGGATGAGCAAGCCTTAAAGGTGCTCGCTTGTTACTTAGATATTCTTGGCGAAACCTTTGCTGCTATTAGTAAAAGTTTACACCCAGAAGTTATCGTACTTGGGGGCGGTTTGTCGCTCATTGATGCAATTGTAGAAAAGCTCCCTGACGCAATTCAAACTCATTTATTTTCAGGTTTTGCCGTGCCCGACGTGAAGCGCGCAAAATTTGGTGATTCTAGCGGCGTAAGAGGCGCTGCAATAATAGGAAGTGTTCATGCTAATTCCAAAGCATCTTAATCGCTATTACTTAAAAGCCGCAAAAGTGGTGACTGCTGATGCGGTTTTACTCGATCATGCGGTCTTGGTTGAGCAAGGTAAAATTACTGCAATTACCATGCAAATAGCGCCCGAGATCGAGGTAATAGATTTAGGTGAGCATAGCTTATTTCCGGGCTTTATCGATTTACATATTCATGGCCGCGAAGGCTGCGATATTATGGACGGTACCCCAGAATCACTAGAGACTATTTCTCGTTCTTTAGCAAAGCACGGCGTAACGGGTTTTGTTGGCACAACGGTGACTGCAGACTGGGACGTCTCAATTCAAGCTTATAAAAATATGGCGAGTGCCTATCAAAAAGGCTTGACTGGGGCGCAGTTGCTAGGGGCTTATAACGAAGGCTTATTTTTTGCAGAAGCGCATAAAGGCGCGCACAACGAGTCATTTTTTTTAGAGCTTACTAAACAGCGATTTGATGAAATTTATGCCGCATGTGAAGGTTGCTTAAGCTCATTTGCGTTAGCGCCAGAACTACTTAAATCATCCGACATGATCCGCTATATCACCGATAAAGGTGTGCGTGTGATGCTGGGTCATACAGATGCTAATTTTGAGCAAACAACACAAGCTCTTGCTCATGGTGCCTGCGGTGGTGTGCATATTTTTAATGGTATGCGCGGTATTCATCATCGTGATCCTGGTTGTACGGGCGCACTATTGATGGACAACGATGCCATGGTTGAGCTTATTCCTGATGGTATTCATTTGCATCCGAGCATCATGAACATGGTTTACCGTTTAAAAGGGGCAGATAAAATAGCTCTGATCTCAGACTGCGTGAGCGCCGGAGGCTTACAAGATGGTCGCTACCGTTTAGGTGAGCTTCCTATTGTGGTTGAGCAAGGTGTTGCACGAACTGAGAGCGGTTCTTTAGCGGGCAGTACATTAACTATGGAAGTTGGCGTTGAGCGTTTTTATAACTTAACCGACGCAAGCCTAGTTGAAGCAACTAAAATGGCCAGTTTAGTACCCGCTGAGTTTTTAAATAAAGCGGAGCAAATAGGCAGTATTGCGGTAGGTAAACAAGCTAATTTTGCACTGCTCGATAAAGACTTTTCTGTTCAAGCAACGATCTGTGCGGGTAAGCAAATCTTTTAAAAGTTAAGTGAGAATGCAGGCAAAAGTATTTGATGCCATTGTTATTGGCAGTGGCATTACTGGCGGCTGGGCTGCTAAAGAGCTGACCGAAAAAGGGCTCAATGTACTGTTACTGGAACGTGGCAGGCAGGTTGTGCACGGTACAGACTATATCACTGCCTTTAAAGATGATTGGCAACTGCCATTTCGCGACAGGCCCAGCTTACTAGAAAAACAGAATCAAGCTAAACAAGCACGCACTGGCTATGCCACTAAGCAATCAATAAAACACTGGTTTGTGAATGATTTGCAGCACCCTTATCAAGAATCTCAGCGTTTTGATTGGATCAGAGGGTATCATCTTGGTGGGCGCTCATTAACTTGGGGGCGGCAATGCTTGCGCCTCAGTGATATAGATTTTGCAGCCAACAAACAAGATGGTCACGGCGTTGATTGGCCTGTGCGCTATCAAGATATTGCGCCTTGGTACGATAAAGTCGAAGCCTACATCGGGGTTATTGGCGAAGCGCTGAACTTACCTCAGCTACCAGATGGACCTTACTTACCTCCTTTTGCGCTTAATGCCGTAGAGCAGCAGCTTAAACAAAGTTTATTAACTCACT
Source organism: Pseudoalteromonas sp. CO133X (assembly GCA_004208945.1). GTDB lineage: Bacteria > Pseudomonadota > Gammaproteobacteria > Enterobacterales > Alteromonadaceae > Pseudoalteromonas. Next base: position 87,945 of record SGPE01000008.1, read on the forward strand.
ACACTAATCGGCACCTCACCATCGGGCGAGTTGCGCATTTAACTAAGGCCAAGCCTGAGCAAGGTCGTGCTCCATGCAGCAAGCGCAACCGCTGTATGCGAGGTTGTCCAACCGGTAGTTATTTTAGTAGTTTAGCCTCGACCTTACCTGCAGCGATGCGTACTGGGCGACTCACTATTCAGACTCACTCCATTGCCAAAGAGATTATTTACAATCCAGATAGCGGGCAAGCCACAGGTGTGAAAGTGATTGATGCTGAATCTAAAAAAGAGCGTATCGCGCAAGCGAAGATTATTTTTTGCTGCGCATCAACGGTGGCTACAACAGCCTTGTTATTAAATTCAACCTCTGCACGCTTCCCTAATGGCTTAGGGAACGATAGTGGAGAGCTTGGGCATAACCTCATGGATCACCATTTTAGGGTTGGCGCAACGGGTGAACCAAAAGGTTTTGCTGATGACTTTAATGATGGCGACAGACCCGTTGGTTTTCATATCCCGCGTTTTCGAAACCTTAATGATAGTGAGCAGCATAGCTTTATTCGCGGCTATGGCTATCAAGGATACGCAACACGCAAAGATTGGCGACGGGGTTTTAAAGAACTTAGCTTTGGTAAGGCTTTTCGAGAAGAGCTTGCCAAACCTGGGCCTTGGCAAGTTGCATTAATTGGCTTTGGTGAATGCCTGCCTTATCATCGTAATAAAATGAGCTTAGATCCGGTATTAAAAGATCAATGGGGATTACCTTTAGTTAATTTTGATTGCCAATTTGCTGAAAACGAGCAGCGCATGCGCGAGGATATGAAAGCGCAAGCCGTCGAGATGCTCAGCAAAGCTGGTTATCAAAATGTGCAAGCGTACGATAAAGGCTCAGCGCCGGGGCAGGCCATCCACGAAATGGGAACTGCGCGCATGGGACATGATGCTACAACCTCAGTGCTTAATCGTTACAACCAAATTCATAGTGTGCGTAACGTCTATGTCACTGATGGCTCGTTTATGTGCTCGTCGGGTTATCAGAACCCTTCGTTAACCTATATGGCATTTACTGCAAGAGCCGCCGATCATGCTGCACGACATTATCAAAATGGGGTATTCAATGGCTGATCTACAAAGGCGAAATGCCATTAAATATTTAGCAGCATTATTCGGTGCGGCTATTACGCCAGTGGCTGCGACTCAGCTATTTGATAAAGTGGATGGCAATCATTTTGAGGTGCTTAAAACAGCGGCGCATTGGGATGTGGTCACGCAAATGCAGGCGGTTATTTTAGAGCTAGAGCCAAATGAGCAGCTGTACTTTAATTTAGTCGCTTTCACAGATTTAATGCTAGCAAATACACTTAGTATTACTGAGCGTACGGCATGCTTAAAAGGCGCTGAGCTGATTGCAGAAGGTGCTCTTTCATCGTCGCAATTAGCAGACAAACTCACAGGTTTATTTACTATCTCTTTGCAGAAGCAACAGCGCATAATAGCGCAGCAAGCCTTACCTCTTTCAGAAGTGAGCCCTGATAAGCGTGACGAGTACTTAATTTATAAGTGTATTTTTACCGTGCGTGAATTTTTGCTACTGGGCTATTTCACATCAGAAAAATTGCAGGCTAGTTAAATAGTAAAACAACTTAGCCTGCCTATGTCGTTACTTACGCCAACTTGTTAGTTTGTGACCAATCAGTGCGTAATAAAGAATAAACGCATAGCAAGGGATCAACAGATAGTAAGCTTGTTGTGCATTGCCTGTATATTCTGCAAATACACCGTATACCAAAGGCAATAGAGCGCCACCAGAAATCCCCATAATCAGTAATGCCGCGCCGGTTTGAGTTTTATCGCCAAGATTTGCAAGGGCCATAGGCCAAATGGTCGGCCATACCAGCGCATTCGATAAGCCAAGTAATGCAACAAATAACACGGTATCTGGAAAACTGTTATCAGCAAGCCAAAAGAGCACTACGTTTGCAATCGCTGTTTGTTGCGGTTCAATCAAAATGATACCAAGTGAAAATACACAACCACTTAACGCAGAAAATATCAGCGCCTGTTGCTGACTAAAAAAGCGAGGAATTAACACGATACCTAAAACATAACCTAGCACCATAAAGCCCATGGTGTAAGAGGTGAGTTCTGCGAACTGCAATACCCCTTGTTCTTTGCCGTAAAGGCCAATAGTGTCGCCAGCAATGACTTCTGCACCTATGTAAAAGAATAGAGCTATTACGCCTAAAACTAAGTGTGGAAATTGCAGGACTGATTTACTCTCGCTGTTGTTGCTGGTTTTTGGTTGTTCAATATCAGGTAGCGGGGCCAGCATGATTAACGCCGCTAATATTGCTAATGCGATTGCCATTATAAAGTAAGGAGTAATTAAACGATTAGCCAGTTCTTGTAACTGCAATTGTTTTTGAATGCTGTTCAATTGGGCCAGAGCTTCTGGGCTAAAGCTGGCAATGTCGCTAAACACAATTGCTGAGAAGAGCAATGGAGCCACCACACCGGCGCTCTTATTGAGAATACCCATAATGCTAATGCGCACGGCTGCCGTGTCTTTAGAGCCAATAAGCACGATGTAAGGATTCGCAGCGGTTTGTAATAAGGTGAGGCCGCTACCTAACGTAAATAAGGCAACTAAAAACAACCAATACGCTTGAATTTGTGCCGCAGGAATAAACAACAGTGCACCAAATGCCATGGTACCTAAACCAAACGACATACCATGCTTATAGCTGAATATTTGCAAAACCTTAGCGCTTGGCAGTGCCATCACGGTATAGGCGATATAAAACACCAGTGTCACCATGTAAGCTTCAATATGGTTGAGATCGCAGACCATTTGTAAAAATGGGATCAGAGAGCCGTTAAGCCAGGTTATAAAGCCAAATAAGAAAAACAAGCCACCTATGATCATCATAGGCAGTAATTGCGTGCGATTGGTGTGTTCTGTTTGCTTTAACAGTGAGCTTTGTGTTGTCATTTTTGTCACCAAAGAAGTTTGTTGTGAAATAATCATAAAACAAAATTCGTAAGATTTGAAAGTTATATTTTGTTTCAAAACTAAGTTTGGCTTTGAAACTGTAAATTGTGTAATATTGAACTACAAATTTGAAAGCAGCTATTAAAACAACAGGACAGCTATGCTAACCACAATAGAAAGAAGACAAAAAATCGTTCTGATGACCGAGGAAAATGGCAAAGTAAATGTTAAAGATCTGGCAAAGACCTTTGATATTTCGGAGGTTAGCATTCGCCATGATCTTAACGAGCTCGGTAAACGAGGCTTAGTTGTCCGTTCACGTGGTGGGGCAATTGCCTGCGATAAATTGGCTAAAGAGCTTTCGGTAAAAGATAAGCATAACGAAAACTACGCTGTGAAAGTGTTATTAGCGAAAGCTGTGGCAAGTTTGGTTGATGATGGCGATTCATTAATTATTGATTCTGGCACCACCACAGAAGAAGTTGCCAAAGCATTAACCAATAAGCAGGGCCTTACGGTGATGACAAACGGCCTTAATATTGCCCATGTACTGGCTGATATTGAAGATGCAAATGTGTTTATGCTGGGTGGGCAATTGCGAAAGAAATCAATGTCTTTCTACTCAAATGAAGTCGAGCAAGCACTTAGCAAATATAACTTTAAAAAGGTTATTTTAGGGGTTGATGGTATCGACTCAGAAGCGGGGATCACCACCCATTATGAGCCCGAGGCAATGTTGAATCGCACCATGTGCACCCGCGCAGATAAAGTCATTGCAGTCACAGACTCAAGTAAATTTGGTAAGCGTGCTTTGTATAATGTATTGCCGCTTAAATCAATCGATGTGCTGGTCACCGATAAAAATATGCCAGCAGAGTTCGTTGAATCATTAACGAGCTTAGGTATCGAAGTGATTACTGTTTAACTCTCTAGTTAAATAGGATTGATGAAAGGTGGCTTTTGCCGCCTTTTTTATTATCCAAAATAGATCGTGCCAGCCCACCGAAAGAAAATCTTTAAAAAAAATCATTATCGTAACTTTCGAAATTAAATTCCCATATTTAAAGGCATTTGAAGCCATTTTATTCATATGTAAAACTCATTTCGTAACTATCGAAAGTTTCACAAGGTAATTTATTGTTGCTAGATTGTTTCATTTTGTTATAGATTAAATATAAGGCCTTACTCATTACCATTTTAATGGTGAAAAAAACTGAACATTAAAAACAGGAAATCATCATGGCAACAACAACTAGAAAAACATATTTGAGCGTGTTGATAAACTCGATTCTGGCCTCATCAGTCAGTTTCGCTGCGACGGCTCAACAACAAGAAAACGATAGTAAGGCCGAAGAGGATGTTGAGGTTATTGAAGTTACAGGGATCCGTAGCAGTATTAAAGAATCAAACTTTCGAAAGAAAGAAGCAACGACAGTCGTTGACGTCGTTGTCGCTGATGACATCGGTAAGTTCCCAGATGAAAATTTAGCCGAAGCATTGCAGCGTATTCCGGGCATCACCATTACCCGTAATGGCGGTGAAGGGCAAAATATCCTCGTGCGTGGTTTAGGTGGCGGCTACAACATTACCACGTTGAATGGTCGTAAGCTGGCGTCTGAAAACTCAGGCCGCGACTTTAACTTTGACACAATTGCCTCAGAATTAGTCGGAGCACTTCAAGTGTATAAGTCGCCAGAAGCACGCTTAATTGAAGGGGGCATTGGTGCAGTTGTTGATATCGAAACGCGTAAACCACTAGATCAAGATGGCTTTACCTTGAGCGCTTCAGCAAAAGGGATTTATGAATCGCGAACAGGCGATGTACATCCACATGCTTCATTCATCATCGGTGACAACTTTAATGATGATACCTTTGGTGTGCTTTTCTCTGGTGCGTATTCTAAGAAAACCTTACGTGCAGACACATACTCAGCAAGCGGCTTTTTTGACGAAGAAGAAGGTTGGGGAGCAGACAGCGCAGGTGTGCCAGTCGACATGAACGGTAACGGAGAAATTGATGGGCAAAGTGAAATATTTGCCTCAAAAATCCCGAGCTACATGTATTTTGCGAACGCGCAGGATGTGCGTGAACGCGTCGGTGCGACGTTAGCAATGCAATGGCGTCCAACAGATACCCTAGATATTAACTTTGATGCTCTTTATTCACGTTACAATACTGACGGTCATCGCTATCAAATTGGTTTTGTTAACTATGATGAAAGCTGGACGCCAGGCACGCCAGTGTTTACTGATGCAGAATTTGATGACACAGGCCGTGTAGTATCAATGACGCAAACCGGTAACACAATGGTGGAGCTACTTAACTTAACCAACCCTCGTAAAACCGATACTTATCAGTTTGCCCTTAATGCCAAATGGTATCCAATGGATGGTCTAACACTGGCTGTAGATGTTGCACATTCAAAAGCGAAAAATGAAAACGGGGGTGATAACCGCTTTATTGTTGCGCGTGGTTTTATTGACTCAATTGGGATTGATTACACCACAGGTAATATGCTACCAGATGTGACCTTATCGCCAGGCTTAACTGCGGATCAATCTTACGGTGCTCACTATAGCCGTAATACAGGTACTGGGGTTGAAGACACGGTTAATGACTTTAAGTTTACCGGTACGTTTGTGCCGGAAAGTGATTTAGTTACCCGTGTTGATTTTGGTTTAACTTACCTTGAACAAACTAAAAGTCAGCTTGAATATGCATCAAAAAATGCCAGCCAATTTAGTAATGGTGGTCAATATTTAGAGCGTGATGGTTATGAATTTGATGACAGCACCGTGGTGAATGTTGGTGACTTTAACCTCTTTGAAATCCCAAGCGATGTGTTTGTTGAGGCGAACTTCGATAACTTCTTAGAAGGTGAAAGTAGCATTACGCCTGAGCCATGGCCAAGTTTCGATTACGATAAGTTACTTGCTTATTATCGTTCAATTAATGCTGAAGCGACCGATAAGAGCATTGTTGCATCACTTAATTCATCGGGCACTTATGAGGTAACCGAAGAAGTTCTTACCGCGTATGCGCAAGTGACGCTCGAAAGCACCCTTGCAAAAATGCCGTATATGTTAAACGTCGGTATTCGTGGTTCGCAAACAGAAGTGAGCTCTAAAGGGTCAGTGTATGACCTTTCGTTAATTGAGTTACAAGTGGATGGTAAACCACTTGAAAATGGTTGGCGCGAAACCGTTGAGCAATCATTTAAAGGAGACTACAGCAACATTTTACCAAGCATGAACTTTAAGCTTAGTATTACCGATGATTTGATTTACCGTTTTTCTGCGGCACAAGTGATTAGTCGCCCATCGTTAGGCTATTTACGCCCATGGCTTGCGCCAAACTTTGATACGTATCGCGAAGGTTTACCACAACTTTCTATGGGCGATTCATCGTTAACACCAGAAGAAGCAAATCAAGCCGATATGACCTTGGAGTGGTACTTTGAAGACAGTAGCTCGTTAAGTGGTGGGGTGTTCGTAAAAGACCTGAAATCATTTATCGATTACGTAGAAAGCCCTGTTGAAATTGAAGGTGTACGTTACTTTGCATCTTACCCTGGTAAGAGTAAGTACGGTGCAACTATCAAAGGGGCTGAGTTTGCTTATCAGCAATCGCTTGAAAACTTATTACCAGAACCTTTCAATGGCTTAGGTTTTCAGCTTAATTACACCTATGTTGACAGTAGCTATGATGAGCCAGAGCTGAAAGAGTCAGGCTTACCATTTAGAGGCATGTCGAAAAATTCATATAACGCCGTGGTTTACTATGAACAATATGGTTTCCAAGCGCGTTTAGCGTATAACTGGCGCAGCAAATTCTTGTCGGATCCTGATGCATGGGGTGGTCCATATTGGATCTCTGATTATGGTCAGTTAGATGCCAGCATGAGCTATAACATCAGTGATCAATTCACTGTGTTTGCCGAAGCAACGAACTTAACGAATGAGCGTTATTGGGGTTACACCAAGCGTACTGACCAAGTTAGTTATCTTGAGCGTTTCGGTACTCAAGTTGCCTTGGGGGTTCGAGCTAGTTTCTAATTTTATTATTCCTAATGTTAGTGTTGTACAAGCGCCTGTCATGGGCGCTTTTAATTTAAAAAGAGGTTGTTATGGCAGGAATTAGTGTTTGGCAATTAGCCATTATTGCCGCAATTGTGGTGCTTCTATTTGGCACCAAAAAACTATCTCGAATAGGTGGAGATTTAGGGACGTCAATCAAAGGGTTTAAACGCGCTATGCAAGATAAACCCAATGATGAAACTTAGTTCTCAAGTACTTTAAATTATATTACTCCCCTGTTCAGGGTCGCGAGATTGATCGGCCTGTTCGCGAATATCATCGGCGTCACTGCTCACGTCATCAAGGCTGTGGTCGTCGAGTGATTTTGTTGTTTTTATAGGCGCACTTTCGGTATTGCTTGGTTGATCGTTCTCGCTATTTAAAATAATTCGCTCGCGGGCATCATCAGGCATGCTTATTTGCTCGGCTAAGTAAGTATTGACCAGCTCTCGCATTAATTGTGAGGCGACTTTAACAGTACTATGTTCGCTGCTATTTACCCAAAAATATATTGTTAAGTTGAGAGTGGCAGAGCCAAGCGATTCAATCAAGACCTGACTCGGTGGATCATTAATAACAGCAGGGTTTTGATTAACCACCTTCATTGCTAATTGTTGGGCATAGCGAATGTCATTATCGTAACCAATACCAACAGTAAAATGGCCTCGCATTTTGGGGTTGGCAGTGAGGTTTTTAATCACGTTTTTATACACGGTCGCATTGGGAATTTGAATGTGATTGCCATCAAAATCAACCAAAGTAGTAGCGCGAGCCGTAACCTTTTTAACTACCCCTAAGCGACCATCCACCTCGATAACATCATCAATACGAAACGGGCGCTGCACACTGAGCAGCATACTTGAGATAAAGTTTTCAGCAATATCTCGAAAAGCAAAACCTAAAATAAGTCCGACTAAGCCAGTTCCGCTCATAATCGCCACGGCAAAACTGGTGAGCCCTGCAAGACGCAAAAATAAGTACACACCAAATAAGATGATAATGATGCTAAAAAAACGCCGTGTTACCACATGTAATAGCTTGCTTTCACTTACAAAACCAAGTGGTTTTATTAATAAATACGATAAAGGGCGAGCTAATAAGTAGCAGATAATAATCGCTGTAATACCGAGTGTCAGAGCAGGTAACATTTGCCATGCAGTGTGTAAAAACTGCGTAACTTGTGAGTTTAAATCTTGCCAAGATAAACTATCGTTGACCGCCTTTGGTACTACAGATGTGTTCGATACCAGCAAGTTAGCTAATTGATTTTTAAAAATTAAATAATAGCTCATTGCACCGCTCCATGGATAATTGCTTTACTCTTATAAGCTTAGTTCAATGCATATTAGGCGCCATTACGACTGGCAAGTTGTTTGCACCTTTATGCAGTTATCGAAGCAATTTTTTAGGTCACATATGACTAAAGACAATCGCGGTTTTCAGGCTCACTCGCCGGTGGAAATTCCAATGCGAGGTTGGTGGGATATTAGCAAGCGGGTTTACCATAATTTATCACAAGATAATTTATCTTTTGTGGCGGCTGGTGTTGCATTTTATGCGCTATTGGCTATTTTTCCCGCTTTGGCTGCGATAGTGTCTGTTTATGCTTATTTTGCTTCACCAACCGACATTCATGATCAACTTGATAAAGTAATTGCCATCTTACCAACCAGTAGTCGCGATATTATTCTGATGCAAGTCAGTGAGGTGACACAGCAGTCGCAAAAAGTATTAAGTATGAGTGCAATAGGTACTTTGTTATTGACTGTTTGGAGTAGTAGCAAAGGCTGCCAAGCTCTCATTACAGCTTGTAACATTACCTATCATCAATATAACAAACGACAGTTCTTTGTGGCGTTACTGGTACGTTTTCTATTTTCACTGGGCGCGATTGTTGTTGCGCTGGTGGCGTTGTTGATCATTGGTATTTTACCCATAGTACTAAACTTAGTTGGTCTAACAGAGCTTATTGATTTAATGATTAAGCTTATTACTTGGCCACTATTAGCCATTATTTTTAACTGCGCTTTAGCATTTTTATATCGGTACGCACCTCATCGCACTCCTGCAAAATGGCGTTGGATCACCCCAGGCTCAATACTTGCCACGTTACTGTGGATCGTCGCATCCATTGGCTTTTCATATTATGTCTCACAATTTGCAAGCTACAACGAGACGTATGGCTCGTTAGGTGGTGTAGTGATCATGCTGATGTGGCTTTATATCAGTGCTTATATCATTATTTTTGGGGCGGCGATTAATGCCAGTACAGAGCAACAAACACTGATTGATAGTACTGTAGGGCCAGTAAAAGAAGTTGGCGAGCGCGGAGCAACTGTGGCTGATAGGTTAACTAAGCAGCAAAATGAGCATTCTCATAAATAGAATGATTGGCGCGACTTTTACTCATGGTTGTTAGTTAAATTAGCGCCTACAATCATTTCATACAATTTACGGAGTAAAGTTATGAAAGTGATTCAACAGTTAAATAGCCATGCCACACAAGATGGTGATGGTGTAAACATCAGCCGTATTCCGGGCTTTGATGGCAAGTATTTAGATCCTTTTTTAATGATCGATGAACTTAAGTCAGATGATCACAGTGATTTTATGGGTGGTTTTCCCGCGCATCCCCATCGTGGTATTGAAACTTTTACGTATATTATTAAAGGAGGTTTTGAGCACCAAGATCAAATGGGTAATAAAAAAGCCATTCGTGCTGGCGATGTGCAGTGGATGAGTACCGGTTTTGGTGTCATTCACAGTGAAATGCCATTAGCAGATGCCAAAGAAGGCATGCACGGCTTTCAGGTTTGGCTCAATATGCCAAGTGCCGAGAAGCTAAGAGCGCCGCGATATCAAGATACCACTGAAGCGCCAGCGCCAATGACTCAAAATGAGCAGGGTGTTGAGCTTAAAGCGTTGGCAGGAAGCTGGCAATTTGCTGGTGAAGAGCAGGTATCTAGCCTACAAGATCTCGCAGCTGACGGCATGCTTGCTGATGTGACTTTACCCGCTGGTACGCAGTTTTACCATGCACCGCTTACACAAACTAAGGTGATGCTGTATATCCATACCGGAGAAATTCATACTGAACAGGGCGGTCCAGTTAAAGCGGGAAGCTTACTGATTTTAGAACCAGGTAGTGACATTGAATTTAACTCGCAAACCGGTGCGGGGGTTTTGATACTTGCAGGCTCGCCACTTAAGCAACCAATCGCTCACATGGGCCCGTTTGTAATGACGACTCAAGCAGAATTACATCAGGCAGTACAAGACTATCAACAAGGTAAATTTGGCACACTATAGGAGGTTATTGTGGGATTACTAGTAAACGGCCAATGGCAAGATAAATGGTACGACACAGACAACAACCAAGGTGAATTTAAGCGAGAGGCAGCCCAGTTACGTAACTGGATCACCGCAGATGGCAGTGCAGGACCAAGTGGTGATGCTGGCTTTAAAGCAGAAAAAGATCGCTACCACCTTTATGTCTCTTTAGCCTGTCCTTGGGCGCATCGCACTTTGATTTTTCGCCATTTAAAAGGCCTGGAAGATTATATCAGTGTGTCGGTTGTAAGCCCTGATATGCTAGAGCACGGCTGGACGTTTGATAAAGACAATCACAGCACCGGTGATGCACTTTTCAATAGCGACTTTATGCATCAAATTTATACGCGTAATAAAGCTGATTATTCAGGCCGTGTTACGGTTCCCGTACTGTGGGATAAAAAAACGCAGCGTATTGTCAGTAATGAGTCTGCTGAAATTATCAGAATGTTTAATAGCGCGTTTAATGCCCTTACAGGTAATGAGCGAGATTTTTATCCACAGTCGCTACGCTCTGAAATTGATGAAGTTAATGAGTTTGTTTATCACAACATTAATAACGGCGTGTATCGTGCGGGCTTTGCAACGACGCAAGACGCTTACACAGAAGCCTTTGATGATCTTTTTGCCGCTTTAGATAAAATTGAGCAACGTTTAACTGCTAATCGTTATTTAGTGGGTGAGACACTGACAGAAGCTGATTGGCGTTTATTCACCACTTTAATTCGCTTCGACAGTGTGTATGTGGGGCATTTTAAATGTAATTTGCGTACTATCGAGAGCTACCCGGCGATCAGCAACTATTTGCGTGAGTTATATCAAATTGAAGGTGTGAGTAAGACCGTTGATTTTTATCATATAAAACGTCATTACTATTTTAGCCACACCATGATTAACCCAACCCAAGTTGTGCCAAAAGGGCCTGAAATAGACTACGCTCGACCACATAATCGAGGTTAATATACTCTGATAACTAACAGTTTAATGACTGATTAAGCTGTTAGTTATAACTATCCATGACCTTGCGGATAGTGTCGATGCCAAACATCACCTTTTGAATAAATGACTCTGAACTTTTCACTAAATTAAAATTTGGGTGTTGCGACCAAACGGCTTGAAGTTTGTCGTCAAGTATAATTGCTTGGTTGTCTGATTCATTTCTAACAGGGTTATTTGAGTGGATGCTTTGACCTGATTTAGCCGCGGTTTCGAAAAATATAACAGCGTCATATTGCGCGAGCTCAGTGTTTAAATCGGTGTTCAGATATACGAAAAACTCATCAGGGTTATCGGGCCAATAGGCGAGCCCATCTAAACTGCCACGATCGCAAAGCATTAAACGATCTGGATGTTTGGTGCGTTGGATATGTTCAAGGTGCTTCTGGAGATTATAAATTGCTTGTTGTTGTGCTTTGATTAGGCTAGGTGAATCATTACGCTCTATCCCACCACTGAACAGCATGGTTGCAGATTCAGGAACAACTACAATTTGATTTGAAAATTCACGTCGTAATAAATCAATTGCCGTTGTTTTACCACCACCTGGTCCACCTGTTAACACAATCCGTTTTTTCACAGTAACCTATCCTATTAGCCATAATAGCTTTAAGTTAATAGCATAAAGTGAAAATGAGAAGTAGCAAAATAGATTTAGATGATATAAATCATGATTATAGTAATCTTAGTAACCAAGCAAACTGAGTTACTTGCTTAACCGGACCTTTCGAAGGTTCATCACTTTTCATTGCTTGATAACCCATCCCTGCGGTAAAAGCACTTGCGATACCGGCTTTGCTTACTGCAAAGCGTTTTAAACGATAATTAAAAGCTTGATGATGTTGGCGCTTTAATTCATCAGCCAAATCCATTTGTTCGCTAAGTGAGCGTACATTTTTTTGAGGCTTATTAATAAAATAATCAATAATCATGATTCATCCTTATCAATATTAAGAAGCTGTTTAAAACTACGTACTGATTTATCAAACCCAATCTTGCTGCTGACATAACCTATATTTTTCCAAAGCCATGCTAAACAAAGTAATTGCAAAGCGATTAATGAGATCGCTGATAATATTAGCGATTGACTTAGGGTGAATATGCCAATGCCGATTGTGGCAAGTAAGCCAGCCCATAACAGCACTAAACCACCTGCAAAACAAACCAGCATAATAATAGTGAGTGCCAACGAGCGTGTTGATAAACGCCACTCAGCGGCTGCTAATTCTTTACATATACCCGCTTGTTTTCGGTAATCGACGTATAGCTGCTTAGAGTAGTCTGAGAGTTTGGCAAGATGATCTTGCCACTGATCAGCGTTTGATTTCTGATCAGTGGCATCTTGCGTTTTCTCATCTGTAGGTTGAGAAGATTGCATAACAATTACTTACGGCGAATAAGTGCAGTTACTAGCATACCCGCTGCAAACGCAATACCTGCTGTTGCAAGTGGGTTTTCTGAGGCAAGCTGACGTGTTTTGCCGCTATATTCATTAAATTTAGCACGCGCTACAGCTTGCTTTTCAGAAAGCGTTTTAGCTGAGCTCGACGCACCTTGGCGAACACTGTGCTCGGCACTAGCTGCACGAGTCGATAAAGCATCCACAGCGTGATGTGCTGCTTCAGTTGCTTTGTCTGTGAATGGCGCTTCAACTTGAGCCGCTTTCGGATCTACATTGCTGTTGCTTGTTGCAGTTGAGTTCGATTTTGTCGTTGCGGTAGTCATAATCATTCCTTAAATATTGCCATTAGTTGGTAGTTTATATGTCGCAACCTTCATACCAAATATAAATATCCTTAAGTTTTAATGGTTTATGGTTTTTCGAATTGGATGGTTTTTGTTTTAGCGTTGTTTTCTCGTAACTCTTGCAGGGTAACTGAGTAAAAATTACAGTGCGGTAGAAATAGTGTAACTATTCACTGCTCATTCATTCATCATTTTTACCCAATAAAATAGGTAAAAAAAATTTTTTCTTTGTTTGCCACTTTTTCCCACTTAATTCAGTAGCTTTGCTTGAGCCCTTATTTTTTCTGGCTTTAGAAGGCGAGTATGATGATCAGCTTACTTGACAAAATGGCTTGTCAAGCCCTAAACTGGAGCACTGTGGTAAAAAGTGGTTTTTAGTGGATCAAATTGGATCAGAAATAATCGTCAGCGATTAACAACCTAATTTTAAGGCAAGCTATGTTTCGGGGTGCGAGCTCTCTGAGTTTGGATGATAAAGGACGCTTTGCGGTACCAACCAAGTACCGAGATGCGATCTTGTCTGAAGATCAGGGCACGGTTATTTGCACTGTTGCTTTAAATGAACCTTGTTTGTGGTTGTATCCATTAGCTGAATGGTTAGAAATTGAATCGCGATTATTAAAGATCTCTAACATGAATCCACGTGCACGCCGTATGCAACGAATGTTGCTCGGTAATGCTACAGAGTATCAACTAGATAAAAATGGCCGAATCTTGCTTGCGCCGTCGTTACGGGCTCATGCAGAACTTGGAAAAAAAATCATGTTGGTTGGCTTGATGAATAAGTTTGAAATTTGGGATGAAGATCGTTGGCATGAGCAAATGCGCCAAGATACTGAAATTGAACGCCTAGGTGATTTTGAGGCAAATCCTGAGTTCGATAACTTTTCACTCTAACCACAATAATAAAAAGGCAAAAAATAGCTAATGACAGCGCAATTTGAACATGTCTCTGTACTGATGGACGAAACCATAGATGCTTTGGATATTAAACCCGAAGGCATTTACATGGATGGCACATTTGGTCGCGGCGGACATTCAGGTCAAATTCTTGCGCGTTTAAGTGATCAAGGTCGTTTACAAGCAATCGATCAAGATCCGCAAGCGATTAAAGCCGCCGAAAAATTTGCCGACGATACGCGATTTTCAATTGCCCATACCCGTTTTTCAAACTTAAAAACGGTTGCTGAAGATAACAATTTAATCGGTAAGGTTGATGGTATTTTGTTAGATATCGGTGTTTCTTCACCACAGCTAGATGATGCTGAGCGCGGCTTTAGTTTTATGAAAGATGGCCCGCTTGATATGCGTATGGATCCAACCAGTGGTCGCAGCGCAGCACAATGGCTAGCGGAAGCTGAACTTGAAGACATTACTCATGTGATCAAAACCTATGGCGAAGAAAAGTTTGGTCGCCGTATTGCTCATAAAATTATTGAGACTCGTGAGCACACTGCGATTACTAGCACCAAGCAGCTTGCTGATTTGGTCGATGAAGCAGTTCCCGTAAAAGATAAACATAAGCACCCTGCAACACGCACATTCCAAGCGATCCGTATTTATATCAACAGTGAACTTGAAGAAATTCAAACTGCACTGCAAGCCGCTGTTGACGTTTTAAAACCAGGTGGGCGTTTAGTCGTTATCTCGTTCCACTCGTTAGAAGATCGCATTGTTAAGCAGTTTATTAAAAAACAGAGTAAGGGAGAGGCGATACCCAGAGGTCTGCCTTTAACTGACGCACAAATAAATAAAAACCTGACGTTAAAGGCAGTGGGTAAAGCCATTAAGCCTAGCAAAACGGAGATTGAAATGAATCCTCGTTCGCGTAGTTCGGTACTAAGGGTTGCGCAGAGATTGTAATGAAAGCAAAAGCGACGCATCGCCAACCAAACTTATTTAAAGAAATTTTTAAAGGCCTAGGAGCTAATAAGCTGACCTTGGCCTTGTTGGTTGTGATCCTTGCATCGAGCTTGGGTGTTGTTCAAGTGACACACTTAGCGCGTCAACAGTTAATTGAGCAAGATAAATTATTGCAAGAGCGTGATGAACTCGATTTAGAGTGGCGCTACTTGTTGGTAGAAGAAGAGTTTTACTCACAGCATGCGCGCATCGAAGAAGTTGCGACCATGCAGCTTGAAATGAAAAGGCCAACTAGCCAAGATGAACAGGTGGTAGTACTGCAATGAGAAGCAGAGGGAAAAAGCCAACAAATACCTTGATCACATGGCGTTTTACGCTCGTGTGTTCAGTTGTTCTACTCGTCTTTATGACGTTAGTTGCTCGTGCTGCCTATTTACAAGTGATTGAGCCTGATAAAGCCCGTTCAGAAAGTGATAAACGCACAGTGCGGGTTGAAAAACAACATGTACAACGGGGCATGATTTTTGACCGCAATGGTAAAGAGCTTGCTGTTAGTGTTCCTGTTGTTAGCGTTTATGCAGATCCAAAAGCACTTCATAAATCTTTAGTAAGCAAAGTACTTCGCCAAGCCCGTAAAAATGGTGAAGACCAAAATGCCCTTGCTGAAAACACCAATGAGCTCAATAAACGTATTGCCACGTACTATAACCACGATTTACGTTGGCGAGAGCTGGCTGATGTGCTTCGTATTGAGCCAAAGAAAATTAATGCACGCCTGCGCGATAACCCTAAACGCCGCTTTGTTTATTTAAAGCGTCAAGTGACTCCCGCTGTAGCAAATTATATTGGTGATTTACGTTTACCAGGTATCCATTTACTTGATGAATCAAAACGCTATTACCCAGCCGGTGAAGTGACAGCGCATGTTATTGGTTTTACTAACATTGATGGTCACGGTATTGAAGGTATTGAAAAACTTTACGAAAAACAACTTACAGGTGTCGAAGGGCAACGTACTATTCGTAAAGATGCGCAAGGTCGTGAAGTGGAAGTACTTGATGAGCGTGAGCGTGTTGAACCTGAAAATATACAGCTTAGTATTGATCAACGTATTCAGGCAATCGCCTATAAGGCTGTTAAGTCGGCAGTGCTGACGTATAAAGCAACCTCAGGATCAGCGATGGTCGTCGATGTAAAAACAGGCGAAGTGTTAGCGATGGTTAACAGCCCTTCGTTTAATCCTAATAACCTTAACGATGCAGCACCTCATAAACGTCGTAATCGTGCTATTACAGATTTATTTGAGCCAGGCTCAACTGTTAAGCCGCTAGCCATTTTAGCTGGTTTAGACTACGGCTCGATCCAACCGGATGACATCATTGATACTTACCCAGGCTGGATGCGCGTAGGTGGCAGCTTAGTACAAGATACACGAAACCATGGTGAAATGACTTTAAGAGAAATCTTGAAGTATTCAAGTAATATGGGTGTTACAAAAGTGAGCCAAACCGTACCGAAAGACTATTTTGTTGGTCTTTATCAAAAAGTAGGTTTCGGAAGCGACAGTGGAACAGGCATGGTCGGCGAAAGCAGCGGCTTATTTTACCCTAATCGACGTTGGTCAGATCACGAGATAGCAGCGCTTTCATTTGGCTATAACCTCGCGGTGAGCACAGCACAAATGGCCCGTTTCTACGCCATGCTAGGCTCGGGTGGTGTAATGCGTCCGTTAACAGTTTTAAAGCAAGATTCAATTCCTGAGGGTGAGCGTGTCTTTCAACAAAAAGACGTTGAGGCCGTAGTTCACATGATGGAGAGCGTATTTGAAAAAGATGGTACGGCTAGAAGCGTTAAAGTTGATGGCTATCGTGCTGCGGGTAAAACGGGAACCTCTAAAAAAGCTGCTGTGGGTGGCTATGGTGACGAATATGTCGGTTACTTTGCAGGTGTCGCACCAGCTAGTAACCCTCGTTTAGCTGTTGTAGTAATGATTAATGAACCCGGTGGAGATGTATATTATGGCGGTGCGACGGCAGGCCCTGCGTTTGCAGAGATTGTCTCCAATGCCTTAAGAATTTTAAACGTCGCACCGGACAAAGATGCGGTTGCGTACGTAGAAGGCAAAGATAACGATGCGTGATTTAAAACCGATTCTTAATCATATTGATGTTGAAGCCAATACCTTATTGGTGAATCAACTTCGTCTTGATAGCCGAGACGTAAAACCAGGCGATGTATTTGTCGCAATTAAAGGGCACCAACTTGATGGTGGCCAATTTATTGATAAAGCTATTGAAAATGGTGCTGTGGCAATCATTGCAGACCGTTTATGTCAGTTTGAGAGCCATTTTGAACCACTTTTTTTAATTACTGATTTAGCTAAGAAATTACCTGCTTTGGCCGCTGCTTTTTATGGCCAACCTTCTAAACAACTTGAATTAGTGGGTGTCACGGGCACCAATGGTAAGTCAACAACCACAGCTATGATTGCGCATTTAGCACAGCAGTGTCATAAGTCAGCTGCGGTCATAGGCACTCTAGGTTATGGTCACCCTGATAACTTAACGCCACTGATGAATACTACCCCTTCAAGTGTTGACTTACAGCGTATTCTATCTGAATTAGAACAACAGCATACTGACATTGTGGCAATGGAAGTTTCATCCCATGGCTTAGTTCAACAACGTGTTGAACATTGCCAGTTTAAGGCGGCAGTATTTACTAATCTTTCACGGGATCATTTAGACTATCATGGCTCAATGGAAGCATATGGTGACGCTAAACTGATGTTAATGCGTGACCATAATCCTGAACTTGTCGTACTGAATCAAGATGATGCGCAAGTTGAGTTGTGGTTAGAAAAATACGACTTTAATAACCTTGTTTGTTATGGACATAAAAACTTAACACCTGAAAACGCACGTTTTGTCTATTTCAGTGAAGTAACCTATGACAACACAGGTATTGCCGCTAAGTTCGAAACCAGCTGGGGCGATGCATATATTACATGCGCTTTATTTGGTGAATTCAATCTTTATAACTTGGCTGCTGCACTCGCAACGCTTCTTGGCTTAGGGTATCCACTTAAATTATTAGCCGATGCGTGTAGTACTTTGCAGCCTGTTGCAGGGCGTATGCAGGCATTTAGTGCGCCAGGCCAACCAACCTGTATTGTAGATTACGCTCACACTCCTGATGCACTGGCACTTGCATTACAAGCATTGCAAAAACATGTTCCGGGTGGCGTGAGTTGTGTATTTGGTTGCGGCGGTGACCGCGATAAAGGCAAACGCCCAATGATGGCAAAAGCTGCAGAAGGGAATGCAGACCGTATTATTGTCACCAGCGATAATCCACGCAGTGAAGATCCTAACGAGATTATTGCTGATGTTATTGCTGGGCTTGAACACCCAGCGCAAGCTCACAGTGAAGCAGATCGCGCTCGCGCAATCAGCTACGCAATAGAACAAGCCAGTGCCGATGATGTCATTCTTATTGCAGGTAAAGGCCACGAAGATTATCAAATTATTGGCGAGCAACGTATCGATTTTTGTGATCGTCAATATGTACAACAACAATTAAAAGAAAAATCGCAAGGGGCGCAGTTATGATCCCTATGGATTTTGATTGGCTAGCAAACGTTCTAGCAACCGATTACCAAGGTGGTAATCAACAAGTTAAAAATATAAATACAGATACGCGTACCCTCTGTGAGGGTGAAGTGTTTTTAGCGCTTCAAGGACCAAACTTTGATGGCCACAAATTTATAGCACAAGCCAAAGAAAAAGGGGCGATTGCAGTGATAGTGGCACATCCTGTTAATGTCGATATTGTGCAGTTTGTGGTGACTGATACACGCATTGCGCTAGGTGAAATTGGCTCAGCCGTTATGGCGCAAGTTGCACCTAAAACTATTGCGATTACAGGCAGTGTTGGTAAGACAACCGTAAAAGAAATGTGTGCGGCAATTTTGTCAGGGCACGGCGAAGTGCTTTCGACGAAAGGCAACTTTAATAATGACATTGGTGTGCCACTGACTTTATTACGCCTTGAACCACAGCATGAATATGCGGTGATTGAATTGGGCGCGAATCACATTGGTGAGATTGCTTACACCGTTGCAATGACTAAACCCGATGTCGCCGTGGTGTGTAATGTAGCAGCTTCTCACTTAGAAGGTTTTGGCTCATTACAAGGTGTAGCAACAGCAAAGGGCGAAATCTATGATGGCTTAAAGCCAGATGGTGTAGCCGTGGTTAACTGTGACAGCGATTTTGCTGATTTTTGGCTCGCCAAACTAAATGATCGCAACGTAAAACGCTTTTCTACCAGCAAACAATTAGATTATTGGGCAGAAGGTGTGGTGCTTGATGAACAGGCTCGCGCATCTTTTATGCTGTGTAATCAAGATAAAAAAGTACCTGTCACCCTTGCTCTACCTGGTAAGCACAATATTGCCAACGCACTGATTGCCACAGCCTTAACGACTGAGCTTGGCGTAAGCCTAGAAAGCATTGCATCGGCACTGGCAACCATGGGTGAAGTTAAAGGTCGTGTGAATGTACTCAAAGTCTCTGACACGCTGACTGTGATTGATGACACTTATAATGCCAATGTACAGTCTGTAAAGGCGGCGATTGATTTATTAAGTGATATGCCAGGTCGTCGCATTTTTGCACTAGGTGATATGGGCGAGCTTGGCGAAGAAGCGCGTTTTTATCACCAACAAGTCGGCGAGTACGCACAGCAAAAAGGGATTGATGAGCTATACAGCTTAGGCGTATTGAGCAAGTCAGCCAGTGATGTATTTGAAAAGCCAAACCGCCACTTCTCAAGCCGCGAACAATTACTACAACAATTGCAGAGTGTGCTTGCTCAGTCTCAGCAAAAAACCACGATAGTTGTAAAAGGGTCACGTAGTTCTCGTATGGAACTAGTCGTCGCAGATTTAGTTAATAGCCAGCAAAATGGCAACAATGGAGTATCGTCATGTTAGTTTGGCTGGCAGAGTATTTAACACAATATTACAGTGGTTTTAATGTCTTTTCGTACCTAACGCTGCGCGCGATTTTAGGTATTTTAACAGCATTACTTATGTCACTTTATTTTGGTCCAATATTAATCCGTGGCTTGCAAAAGATGCAAATTGGTCAAGTCGTTCGTCATGATGGACCTGAGTCTCACTTGTCGAAAAAAGGCACGCCAACCATGGGTGGCATTTTGATTCTAGGTGCTATTTTTACCAGTACATTGCTGTGGGCTGACTTATCTAATAAGTATGTTTGGGCAACTTTATTTGTTGTGGGATCATTAGGTATCGTTGGCTTTATTGATGATTACCGCAAGGTTATTCGTAAGGATCCAAAAGGACTGATTGCTAAATGGAAGTATTTTTGGCAGTCAGTCATTGCTTTAGTCGTGGCTAGTGCGTTGTATTTTACATCGCAGCAAGCAAGTGAAACGTCTTTGGTTGTGCCGTTTTTTAAAGATGTATTGCCGCAGCTAGGCTTGTTTTATATCGTCATGACTTACTTTGTAATCGTCGGCACATCGAATGCAGTAAACCTGACAGACGGCCTTGATGGTTTAGCAATTGTACCTACTATTTTAGTGGCTTCGGCACTTGCTATTATTGCTTACCTCACCGGTAATGTGAATTTCTCAAGCTACTTACATATTCCTCATTTACCACTGGCAAGTGAGCTGGTTGTGGTATGTACCGCGATTGTTGGTGCAGGCCTTGGTTTTTTATGGTTTAACACTTACCCAGCGCAAGTATTTATGGGAGATGTTGGCTCATTAGCGCTGGGCGGAGCACTTGGCATTATTGCGGTACTCGTTCGACAAGAACTTATTTTAATTATTATGGGTGGTGTATTTGTAATGGAAGCCTTATCAGTGATTTTACAGGTAGGCTCTTATAAATTACGCGGCCAACGTATTTTTAGAATGGCACCCATTCATCATCACTATGAGTTGAAAGGTTGGCCTGAGCCGCGCGTAATTGTGCGCTTTTGGATTATTTCAATTGTGCTAGTTCTTGCTGGCCTTGCTACATTGAAGATCAGGTAAATGACAGTTATTAACGAGATAAAAAATAGAAAAATTACAGTGCTCGGACTCGGTGTAACCGGTCTGGGCATTGTGCGTTTTTTATTATCTCAGAATATAAAGCCAATTGTTGTTGATAGCCGCACAGCGCCACCGGGTGCAGATTGGTTAAGCGAGCATGCTAGTGAGTTAACGACTCACTTTGGTGATTTAAATAATGCCCACCTGAGCAGCAATGACATTATTATCATCAGTCCAGGTCTAAGCTTAGCGACACCGGCTGTCGCAAACGCAATTGATGCTGGTGTGGAAGTGATTGGTGATGTTGAGTTGTTCGCGCGCCTAACAAATAAACCCATTGTGGCAGTGACGGGCTCAAATGGTAAGTCGACCGTTGTTACATTAGCGTTTCAAGTGCTTAAAGCTGCCGGTTATAAAGTAGGCCTTGGCGGTAACATTGGCACTGCGGTGCTTGATTTACTGTCGCAAGACTACGATGTGTATGTACTTGAGCTGTCGAGTTTTCAACTTGATACCACGCACAGCTTAAAAGCCAAAAGCGCTTGCGTACTTAATGTGAGCGAAGATCATTTAGATCGTTATTCAAGCTACCAAGCTTATATAGATTCAAAACAAAGTATTTATAACGGATCAGAGCTTGCTGTCGTCAATGCTATTGATGTGGCAACGCACACAGCAAAACAACCACAAGTAAGCTTTGCCCTCGCGCATGCAGACTATGCACTGATTGAACATCAAGGTGAGCACTATTTTGCAGCTCATGGGAAACCCGTGTTACCTGCAAGCAGTTTGAAAGTAGTGGGCTCGCATAATCAACAAAATGCCTTAGCTGTAATGGCATTGCTAAGCCCTTTTGACATAACAGTAGCACATTATGAGCAAGCATTCGGCGCATTTACAGGACTTGCGCACCGTTGTCAGTTTGTTGCTGAAATTAAGGGTGTAAAATATTTTAATGATTCAAAGGCGACCAATGTCGGCGCAACTATCGCAGCCATTGAAAGTCTAGCCGACCAAGCAAAGCAGTTAGTTGTTATTGCAGGTGGTGATGCGAAAGGGGCTGATTTAGATGCTCTAAAACCGTATCTAACCAACAAAGTCAAAGCCTTAGTATGTTTTGGTAAAGACGCCAAAGCACTCGTGGCACTGAGTGATAAAGGTCATTTAACCACGAATATGCATGAAGCTGTGCAGCTAGCGAAAAAACTAAGTGTTGATGGTGATATCGTACTTTTAGCGCCAGCTTGTGCGAGTATTGATATGTATAACAACTACATGCAACGCGGTGATGACTTTACGCAATGCGTATTGGCGGAGGCAGTATGATTGCATTTGCAGATATCCGCGACGCATTAACACCTAAACAGTCCGCACAGCTTTATGATGTCCCCTTATTGTATTGCATGATAATGCTGATTGGTGTTGGTTTTGTCATGGTAACCAGTGCTTCGATGCCTACCGCTGAAAGGTTATTTGACGACCCTTACCATATTATTATTCGCCATGCGATGTTCCTTGTTATGGGGTTTATCTTATTTTGGATCACAACCAATGTACCTATGGATTGGTGGAAACGAAGTAATCCCTATTTGTTATTACTTGGCCTTGCTTTGCTTTTATTAGTTCTTGTTGTAGGTCGCGAAGTGAATGGTGCAAAACGCTGGATCCCGATTGGACCTGTGGGTTTTCAGGTTGCGGAAGCGGCTAAATTATACTTTTTTAGTTACATCGCTGGCTACTTGGTTCGTAAGCGAGAAGAAGTGCAAGAAAACTTAAAAGGCTTCGCAAAGCCTATGGTGGTATTCGGTGCATATGCTTTATTAATTTTATTACAACCTGACTTGGGTACCGTGGTTGTACTATTTGTTACGACGGTGGGTCTATTATTTTTAGCCGGTGCGAAGCTATGGCAGTTTTTTGTATTGATTTTAACAGGCGTTGCTGCCGTTGTCGGATTGATCATTGCTGAACCTTACCGTATGGCACGTGTTGTAGGCTTTTTAGAGCCGTGGGAAGACCCGTTTGGAAAAGGATATCAACTCGTGCAGTCGCTAATGGCATATAGCCAAGGGGGCTGGTTTGGGCAAGGTTTGGGTAACAGCGTACAAAAATTGCAGTACCTACCCGAAGCGCATAATGACTTTATTTTTGCTGTAATTGGCGAAGAACTCGGCTTTTTTGGGGTTATGAGTATTTTATGTGTGTTGGCTGTTTTGGTATTCAGAGCATTATTAATTGGTCAAAAGGCACTTAAATGCGGAAAAGAGTATGAAGGCTATTTTGCGTTTGCGATAGGTATTTGGTTTGCTTTTCAAACCATGGTGAATGTCGGCGCGAGTGCCGGTATTTTGCCAACCAAAGGCTTAACACTGCCATTTATTTCTTATGGTGGTTCAAGCTTATTAGTAATGACGATAGCCACAGGTGTACTTTTACGTATTGACTTTGAAACTAAAATGGCGACCAAGCAAGCGACTTCAGGAGGTAAACGATGAGTAAAAAATTACTTGTTGTTGCCGGTGGTACTGGTGGACATATTTTTCCAGGCATTGCAGTGGCTGACTTTCTCAAACAGCAAGGCTGGCAGGTTAGCTGGATTGGTACACCTGATCGAATGGAAGCAACTGTGGTCCCTAAGCACAATATTGAAATTGATTTTATCGATGTCAAAGGGGTGCGAGGCAATGGTATTAAACGGCTAATTAAAGCACCATTTATGGTGATGAATGCGATTTTTCAAGCGCGTAAAATTTTAAAAGTACAGCGCCCTGATGTGGTACTTGCAATGGGCGGTTATGTGACAGGACCAACAGGGATTGCAGCGAAAAGCTTAGGTATCCCGTTAGTGATTCATGAGCAAAATGCAGTCGCTGGTATGAGTAATCGTTGGTTAGCTAAGTTTGCCAGCAAAGTATTAGCGGCTTTTCCTTCAGCATTTGCTAAGGGGCAGTGCGAGGTAGTCGGTAATCCAGTGAGGGCAAGTGTTGCTCAAGTCAGTGCCAAACAAACAAGCACATCCATTAATATATTAGTTGTGGGGGGATCGTTGGGAGCGCAGGTGCTTAATCACACTTTACCTGCTGTATTCAGTGCACTTTCAGCGCAAACAACGCTTAATATATGGCACCAAACCGGAAAAAATAATGAACAAAAAGTCACGGCAGACTATCAACAACTAGGTCTTGCTGAAAGTACGAAAGTGGCTGAGTTTATTGATGATATGGATAGTGCGTATCAATGGGCTGATTTGGTTATTTGCCGTGCTGGTGCATTAACGGTTAGTGAGATTGCTGCAGCAGGTCGAATGGCATTATTTGTGCCGTTCCCACACGCAGTGGATGACCATCAAACTGCTAATGCTGCTTATTTAGTTAACTCAGGTGCTGCACTGATGATGCAACAAAACGCGTTTTCTAAAGAGGCGGTGGTGGATTTGTTGACACCGTACTTAATTGCACCAGAAAAAATTTCCATAATGGCAAGCAAAGCAAAACAGCTTGCTATTTTAGATGCCACAGCCAAGGTTGCAAACCGCTGTGAGCAGCTAGTAGATAGAAGAGATTCGTAGTGAAAGAAAGCATGATGAAAGAAAACAACACGCGCCCTGCGATGCGTCGTATCGACACCATCCACTTTGTTGGAATTGGTGGTGCAGGGATGGGTGGTATTGCCGAAGTACTTGCTTTTGAAGGTTACCGTATTACCGGCTCTGATATTGCGCACAGTGCAATGACTGAGCGCCTAATTCATGTTGGCGCAGAAGTGTTTATTGGCCATGATGAAAACAATGTAAAAGATGCCAGCGTTGTGGTGGTATCAAGTGCAATCAATGAGCAAAATCCCGAAATTAAAGCGGCTAGAGCAGCGCGTATCCCCATTGTTCGCCGTGCAGAAATGCTTGCTGAACTAATGCGTTTTCGCCACGGTATTGCTGTGGCAGGAACACACGGTAAAACAACTACAACCAGCTTAATCGCGAGCATTTATGCACAAGCAGGTCTTGATCCAACCTTTATAATTGGTGGTCTTTTAAATAGCGCAGGTAGTAATGCCAAAGTCGGTAAGAGTGATTTCTTAATTGCAGAAGCCGATGAAAGTGATGCATCATTTTTGCATTTACAACCTATGGTATCGGTGATCACGAATGTTGAAGAAGATCACATGGATACCTATGGTGGCAGCTTAGAGAAGATGAAAGATACCTATGTCGATTTCATCCATAACCTGCCATTTTACGGTCTCGCCGTTGTGTGTATCGATTCAGACGTTGCTGCTGAGCTTATTCCACGTTTTGGCCGCCCAGTGATCACCTATGGTGAGTCAACGGATGCAGATTATAGAATGCTTAACTTCAGTCAAACAGCTAACACATGCTCGTTCGATGTTGTGAATAAACAAGGTGAAAGCTTACCTGTAACTTTAAATATGCCTGGTAAACACAACGCTTTAAATGCAACAGCGGCTATTGCTGTTGCCAAAGATCAGCATATTGCTAACCAAGCGATTTTAGAGGCGCTTGCGCAGTTTGAAGGAGTGGGTCGTCGTTTTCAGCATTACGGCACTTTTGATAATGAACGTGGTAATGTCATGTTGGTGGACGACTATGGTCATCATCCATCAGAAGTTGCAGCAACCATTGCGGCAGTGCGCGAAGGTTGGCCTGATAAGCGTTTAGTGATGGTTTATCAGCCTCACCGCTATAGCCGTACACGTGACTTGTATGAAGATTTCGTGAAAGTATTGGCAGATGTCGATCAACTTTTATTACTTGATGTGTATTCAGCAGGTGAAGAGCCAATAGTCGGAGCCGATAGTAAGAGTTTATGTCGTAGTTTGCGTCAACGAGGCAAAGAGCCTATTCATGTTGCCAATAGCTCTGAGCTTGCAGGCGTTCTTGCTAACCTTCTGCAAGATAACGATTTAGTATTAACTCAAGGTGCTGGTAACATTGGTCAGTTAGTTAAGACGCTCGCGGCTACTAACTTATCTATTGAACAACTGAAGCAGGTAAATGTATGAGCCAGTTAAGCGACAAATTTGGCAAAGTAGCAGTGCTTTTTGGCGGCACATCTGCTGAACGAGAAGTTTCTCTAAAATCAGGCCAAGCTGTATTGAATGCTTTGCAAAGTGTGGGCGTTGATGCCATTGCTTTTGATCCAAAAGATCAGCCTTTGTGGCAATTAAAAGAGCTAAACATTGAACGTGTGTTCATTGCTCTACATGGTCGCGGTGGTGAAGACGGTACTATTCAAGGTGCTCTTGAATTTATGGGGATTCCTTATACCGGTAGTGATGTTTTAGGCTCAGCACTGGCGATGGATAAAGTACGCTGTAAACACTTGTTTAAAGCAATGGGCTTAAGTACCGCTCCTTATGCTGTTGTTGATAGCCGCTATGAGTTTGATAGCCAAGCAATTATTAATGAATTTGGCAAAGTGATGGTTAAGCCGTCACATGAAGGCTCAAGCATTGGTATGGCTGAGGCGAGTAACGCAGAGCAACTAGATACTGCGCTCAACGCTGCATTTAAGTTTGATAGTCAAGTGCTTGTTGAGCAGTGGATCTCGGGGCGTGAGTTTACCGTTGCTGTGCTTGGACACGATGTTCAGCCGGTCATTGAAATGACCACGCCAAATGGTTTTTATGACTATCAAGCTAAGTATCAGTCAAGTACAACTCAGTACCATTGCCCTGCGGATATATCTGTGCAAGAAACTGAACTGTTGCAAGATATGGCATTAAAAGCATTTGATTTAGTCGGGGCCAGCGGTTGGGGACGTGTCGATGCGATGCGCGATGAGCAAGGTAATTTTTACTTACTCGAAGTCAATACAGTTCCTGGCATGACTGAAAAATCATTGGTACCAATGGCAGCAAAAGCCAACGGAGCGAGTTTTGAGCAATTAGTTGTTCGCATTTTGGAGCAAACCCTTTAATATGCATCACTTTTTAGAAAAAGCACAACAGTTAAAGCAGCGGCTCAATTGGTCGTTGATCTTTGGCGTGAGCTTTTTTCTCATCGTGATTTTTAGTTTGGTTAAAATCACTACCGGTGTGTCAGATTGGTTGGTCGAAAATAAAGATGCGCAAATAAAGCATTTAGCTGTACAAGGTGAGCCTAAGTATACAGATGAAAAGGCAATTATTAGCGCAATAAAAAAAGCCGACTTATCGAGTTTTTTTGAATTGGATGTTAAACATGTGCAACGCTTAGTACAAAGTTTGCCTTGGGTGGCGACTGCATCGGTCAGAAAGCAGTGGCCAGACACCATTCAAGTGTATGTGGTTGAGCATGAAGCGGTTGCACATTGGAATGATGATTTATTGTTAAATCAGTCTGGTGAAGTGTTTCAAGCAAGCAGTGATAAATTACCAAGCACATTACCCAAGCTCTATGGCCCTGAGGGCAGTGAGATAGAAGCATGGACGGCATTTGGTCAATTTAAAGCGATGCTAAAAGTGAATAATTTAGAGCTAACAAGCCTCGCGCTTTCAGAGCGTTTTTCATGGCAGCTGTGGCTTGATAATGGCATTCGCCTTAATTTGGGGCGTAAAGAAAAAGCAAAGCGTGTACAACGTTTTATAGATGTGTATCCGCGCATGGAACAACGTGTAGATGCACAAATTGATGTTGTTGATTTACGGTACGATACCGGTCTTGCAGTGAGCTGGAAGCCACTACAAGAGGAACAATTAGAAAATAAGAGTAAGGCATGACTAAGTCAGCAGAAAGAAACCTAGTGATTGGATTAGACGTTGGCACCTCAAAGGTAGTGGCCACCGTTGGTGAAATCACCGCAGATAATAAACTCAGCATTGTGGGTGTTGGCAGCCAAGTTTCGCATGGTATGGACAAAGGTGGCGTTAACGACCTTAACCTTGTTTCTGAATCGATTCGTCGCGCTATTGATGAAGCTGAACTAATGGCAGATTGCCGTATCAGCTCTGTTTATTTAGGTATTTCTGGTAAACATATTCAGTGTCAAAACGAAAGCGGCGTGGTTGCGATTAACAACACTGAAGTCACAGATGAAGATATTGAGAATGTGATTCACATTGCACGCTCAGTGCCTATTTCAGCTGAACGCAAAATGCTGCATGCGTTACCGCAAGAATACAGCATTGATATGCAAGAGGGGATTAAAAACCCATTAGGCATGAGTGGGGTACGTATGGAAGCGCGTGCGCACATCATTACTTGCTCAAATGACATGGCTAAAAACATAGAAAAATGTGTTGAGCGCTGTGGGTTAGAAGTTGATCAACTGATATTTACGGCATTAGCGTCATGCTATTCCGTTCTGACAGATGATGAAAAAGAGCTGGGCGTGGCTGTTATGGATATCGGTGGCGGAACGATGGATATCACCATTTATATTAATGGTGCACTTCGTCACTCAGCAGTTATTCCGGTTGCGGGCAATCAGGTGACTGGCGATATTGCAAAAATATTTAGAACACCTATATCGCATGCTGAATCACTCAAAGTACAATATGCGTGTGCAAGCAGCCAAATGGCAAGCAATGAAGACACCATTGAAGTGCCGAGTGTGGGTGGTCGACCTGCACGTATTATGTCGCGCCATACCTTATCTGAGGTAGTTGAGCCACGATTTAGAGAATTATTTGAGTTGGCAATGGAAGAAATACGCCGCTCGGGTTTAGAAGACCAAATTGCTGCCGGTCTTGTCATTACTGGCGGGACGGCAAAAATGACAGGTGCAATGGAGGTGGCAGAAGACATTTTCCAAATGCCTGTAAGAATTGGCAAACCAATTGGGATAGTTGGTTTGACAGATTATGTTGATGATCCTTCGTACGCAACCGCTGTTGGTTTGTTACAATACGGCCGTACAATGCAATCGATGAATGCACAAAAGTCGAAAGCAGAAGGTGATAATAATTGGTGGAACCGTATTACGAAGTGGTTCCAAGGTGAGTTTTAAGACTCAAGTCGGAGAGTAAAGATGTTTGATATAATGGAACAGCACAGCGAAGAAGCTGTCATTAAAGTAATTGGCGTGGGCGGTGGCGGCGGTAACGCTGTCGAGCACATGGTAAAACAACAAATTGAAGGTGTACGCTTCATTGCGGCGAATACGGATGCACAAGCACTGCGTAATTCATCAGCAGATGTCACGGTACAGCTAGGTACACAAATCACTTCTGGTTTAGGTGCTGGAGCCAACCCTGAAGTGGGTCGTAATTCGGCGGAAGAAGATGCTGAAACAATCCGTGCAAGCCTTGAAGGTGCTGACATGGTATTTATCGCAGCGGGGATGGGCGGTGGTACAGGTACCGGTGCGGCTCCTGTGGTTGCTAAAATTGCTAAAGAGTTAGGGATCTTAACTGTTGCAGTAGTAACACGTCCGTTTGACTTTGAAGGTAAAAAGCGTGCCGCAGCGGCTGAACAAGGTATTAATGAATTGTCAGAAACTGTTGATTCACTTATTACAATTCCGAACAATAAATTGCTTAAAGTTTTAGGCAAAGGCACTACACTATTAGATGCCTTCGCAAAAGCAAATGACGTGTTATTTGGTGCGGTTCAAGGTATTGCAGAATTAATCACACGCTCTGGTCTAATCAACGTGGATTTCGCCGACGTACGTACTGTTATGTCAGCGATGGGGACTGCGATGATGGGTACTGCGTCAGCATCTGGTCCTGACCGTGCGCAAGAAGCAGCAGAAGCCGCTATTTCAAGCCCATTACTTGAAGATGTCGATTTAACAGGTGCTAAAGGCATTCTAGTTAATATCACAGCAGGTATGGATATTGCGATTGAAGAGTTTGAGATTGTTGGTAATCACGTTAAAGCGCTTGCGTCAGAAAACGCAACGGTGGTTGTCGGTGCGGTAATTGACCCTGAAATGAGTGATGAGTTACGCGTTACTGTCGTTGCAACAGGTTTAGGTGGCGAGCGTCGTCCACAGTTTGGTATTGTTGATAATGGCTTTAAAAAAGCATCGGGTTCAGATGTGCAAAGCACAACAAGCCAATCTACTAGCAGCATGTACGTGCCAAGCTTTGCAAGCCAAGGTAGCAGCGACGATGTAAGCGTGTCAGCAAGTGTTGATAAGCAAGAATCTGTGAAGCAAAGTACAGCAAGTAGTTCAGTATCAAGTAATACTGAAAGCAGTAAAAAGTCTGATAAGTCAGAGGGTGGCGATTATTTCGACATTCCAGCGTTTTTGAGAAAACAAGCTGACTAAGATTTTTTTATGGTATTTTGCCTGAAAAGTAAACAAATTTGGCAGTTGAGTGTATTTATGATACAATCCGCCGTCTAACTGTAACTATAAGTGAGCGAACCTATGATTAAACAGCGTACGATTGCAGAAGTAGTCAAAGCCATAGGAATTGGACTTCATAAAGGTGAGAAGGTCACTATTACTCTCCGACCTGCGAGCGCAAATACTGGGATTGTATTTCGTCGTGTGGACCTTGACCCGGTTGTTGATTTTGAAACAACACCTGAAGCCGTTGGCGATACGCAATTGTGTACCTGTTTAACAAATAAAGATGGTGTTCGCTTATCAACGACTGAGCACCTTATTGCTGCCGTTGCGGCAATGGGGATTGACAATCTAATTGTTGAATTAGATAGCTCAGAAGTGCCGATTATGGATGGTAGTGCATTACCATTCATCTACTTGTTACAAAAAGGCGGCATTAAAGAAGTAAATGCAGCTAAGCGCTTTATTCGTATTAAAGAAAAAGTACGTATTGAAGAAGGCGATAAGTGGGCTGAAATAGAACCCTATGATGGTTTTCACATCGACTTTGAAATTGCGTTTGATCACCCAGCGATCAATGAAAGCCGCCAACGTATCGGTTTAGATATTACTACGCAGAGCTTCACTGAAGAAATCAGCCGTGCACGTACTTTTGGCTTTATGAAAGATATCGAGTATATGCATGCTAATAACCTAGCATTAGGTGGTAGCATGGATAACGCAGTTGTTTTGGATGACTTTAAAGTACTAAATCCAAACGGCTTACGTTATAGCGATGAGTTTGTTAAACACAAAATCTTAGACTGTGTCGGCGACATGTTTATGACTGGCCACAACATTCTAGGTAAAATCACGGCTTATAAATCAGGCCATGATTTAAACAATAAACTACTTCGTAAAATTATGGCAACTGAGTCAGCATGGGAGTGGGCAACATTTGAGACCCCAGTGACTATGCCTGCACCTGGCCTAGAAGTAGCGACAGCTTAATCGCAAGCATATTACAGTTATAAAAAATGACGCTTTTAGCGTCATTTTTTTTGCCTTGCTTATAATCCAAGAATAGCTTCAAGCTCTACTAACTGCTTGATTTGATAAGTTGGTTTAATATCTTCAGGTAATAGAACACCTGGGTGTTGCAACCAGCAAGTATCGATACCCACATTATAACCCCCTAAAATATCGCTGGCCGCTGTATCACCAACCATTAAGATTTGCTCTTTTGGCGGATTACCCATTAATTGAAACGTATGCTGAAAAATTTCAGGAGCAGGCTTTGCTTTATCTACTAACTCTGAAATAACGAGCCAATCAAACATATTTTGTAAACCGGTATGCTCAAGGCGTTTTTGCTGTAATTTTGCAAAGCCATTAGTAATAATCCCCAGCTTTGCATGCGGCTTTAACTTTGCCAACAACTCAACAGCACCAGGCAGTGGTACACAAATTGATGCCATCGCATCTAAAAAGCCATCGTTAAGAGTTTTCGCGGGAACATTGAGCTTGTTAGCCCACTGGGTAAAACGGGTTATTTGTAGCTCACTGGCAGTGATCTCATGCTTTTGATAGGCAACCCAAAGAGGTTTATTAGTGGCTTGGTAATGCTGATAGTCTGCATCAGTAAATTCTACACCATAATTGGCGAACATTACCTTTAACCCTTCAAATGCATTAAAACTGAATAGGGTTTCATCGGCATCGAATAAAACGTGGCTATACTTCATGGTTATCCTAACTACAGATTAAATAAGCTCGAGTGTAAAAATGGCGCCATTGCTAGTGTAAGCGCTTGTGTATAGGTGCTTTCGCGGGTAGCAAGGTGATTGGTTAATAAGCCAATCGCGCCCCCTTGTTGTTTGATATTAACGGTATTGAACGCATCATCCATGACGTCACCCAGTTCTTTACCGGCCAGTAAGGCATCGTAAAAAGATTGCGGTAAGGGGAGGTTACTACTGCGACCAACACTAAATTGTTGTTTATTTGCAATAACCACAAATGCAAAGGTTGCTGCACCATAACTAAACTGTTCTGCGCCACCTTCCATCGCTGCATAAAAGTCAGCGTCAAAGTGAGTTTGGCAGTACTTTACACGGTTTTCAGCACCTATGCGGGTCTCATCTTCACCCAATGGCTGATCAGGCACATCGGAAGGGGCGTGTTCACCTTTGCATTCAATGATATGGTCTGGGAAATAAAGACTAAAGACATGTTTAGCTGCGTTAATTTTAACAGGGTTCTTTGAACCGACAATAACACGTAATGTTTCTTTCAAGCTGACGACTCCATCATTCCTAGTTAAGTCAGCAGTGTACCCGAGTGATTTAAATCGGCAAGTCAACTGGGGCTAAATTTTCCAGCGCACGTTTTTTCAAAATGATGTCTTTGATTAGCGGTGTTAAAACAAGTTCCATCGCCAAACCCATTTTCCCACCTGGTACAACGAGGGTGTTTATACGTGACATAAAACTACCTTCAATCATGCGTAGATAATATGGAAAATCTACATCTTCAATGCCACGAAAACGGATAACAACAAAGCTTTCGTCTAGTGACGGAATATCTTTAGCGCTAAATGGGTTTGAAGTATCAACCGTTGGCACGCGCTGGAAGTTAATATGAGTACGTGAGAATTGTGGTGTAATGTGGTTGATGTAGTCGTCCATACTGCGCACAATTGAGCCCATGACAGCCTCGCGAGAGTGGCCTCGTTCTGAGGTATCACGGATTAGTTTTTGGATCCATTCAAGGTTGATGATAGGCACCATGCCAATAAGCAAATCAACATGCTTGGCTACATCATGGTCTTGGTCAACTGCACCACCATGTAAGCCTTCATAAAAGAGGATATCGGTATTGGCTTCTAGGTCTTGCCAAGGAGTAAAGGTTCCAGGCAACTGGTTGTAAGGAACGGCTTCATCAAAAGTGTGCAAGTAGCGTCTAATTTTTCCTTGGCCAGTTTCACCATATTGGTAGAATAGTTCTTCGAGCGCACCAAAGTCGTTAGCTTCACGACCAAAATAGCTTATGTGCTTGCCCTCTTGCTGTGCTTCACGAACTTTTTTATCCATTTCAGGACGCGTATAACGATGAAAGCTATCACCTTCGATAAAGGCCGCATCAATATTTAAGCTTCTAAAGATATGCTTAATGGCATTCGTGGTGGTGGTTGTGCCTGCACCAGATGAGCCGGTAATTGCGATAATTGGGTGTTTAGCTGACATAATTGTTCTCGTTATTAGTGAAGTCGTGTTATTTGCTCAAGCACTCAGTTAAAGTAACAAAAAACAAACACGCCTTAGTTATAAAGGTCGAGTATAGTAAGGTCAAGTGACTGGCCAATTAAATAACGCTATCATGAGCGAATAAAAATTAAAACGAGAGAGCAACATGAAATTAATTTCGCCTTTATTTTTTGTACTGACAAGTACATTTTTATCAAGTGCAGTGGATGCTGCGATGCCGAAAAGCGAAATATTATTAGCTGATCTGGATACACCTTATGGCATGAAGGTGTCTCGTATTACCGATGATACAAGCTATAACAATCAACCGTTCTTGATTGACCAAGGTGTTTATTATACCCATGAAGTAATTGCTGAGCAGGGGCAATCACAAACTGACTTGTACTATTTTGATTTTGCCAGTCAAAGTGCCTTTAACCTAACCAATTCTCCTGTTAGTGAATATTCACCTACTTTAATGCCTGACAAACAGGCTTTATCAGCCATCGTGGTGGAAAAGGATGGTAAGCAAAAATTGTGGCAATACCCTTTAAAATCAGACCAACAAGCGAGTCGTATTTTTGAATGGATTGAGCCTGTTGGCTACCATGCTTGGGGAGCCAACAATGATCTTGTTATGTTTATTTTGGGGGAACCACATACCTTACAATACACATCACTCGCTGCTGCTAAACCTCAAGTTATTGCCGGTGATATTGGTCGTACGCTTATTTTTGATAAACACACAAACAGCTTTTTGTTTAGTTACAAAAAAGATAACCAGCATTGGTTGGCGCGCTTTTCACCTAAAACGAATGAAGTTGCTGATTTATTCCGGTTACCTGAAGCAGTACAAGATTTTACATTAGTGAATCAGCACACCGTGGCGTATGCAGTTCAAAGCCGTATTTATAAACGTGATTTGACTGATGCAGGGGTGGTATCGCAGTGGCTTGATTTAGGTCGTTATTGTGAAACCTCAATTACACGCTTAAGTTATCATAATCGTAAGCTTGCATTTGTGTGTAATAAATAAGTAACGATTTTCAACAGATTACTGTACTGTATTTATTATTGATCATTTTTAACAAGGCGCGCACTTGTCTTTATCTGCAGCACAACTTAGTGAACAGCTTATAAAATTAGGCTGTCGTAGTAACTTTAAAATAAAAAATATTAACGAGTTCATGCTTGCTCACTCCAAAGAGGCGTTTTATGTGCATGAGCAAAGTGGCCAGGCTAAATTAATTATAAGGCCTGCTTTTGAAGTGTTTAGCGCTGATTTTGAAGCTTTGGAGGGTATCTCTAGAGTTAAAGATTACTTTCATAGTAGTGAAATGACACGTTTCCCTACGCGGATTTATAAAAGTGCTCAGCCCATTCATTATGGCGTTGCTTTTAAAGTAACAAACACTCAAGCCGTTGAGCTATTTATTAAGCGGTTAAGTGCTATTTTAGCATAATGAAAAGGGCCACATATGTGGCCCTTATTTAATGTGGTTGGTTGTTAGCGTTTAAGAAAACTATTCACTGAGCTTAGCTCACGTTTCTTAAGTGCGATACAATCATTCACTCCTTCCTCTAACTTGCTCAAAGTGCGAGCATAGCCAGGTTGTTCAGTAATTTTATCTGTAAAGAAGGTTTTTGTTTTTTCTAGGCTTTTCGCATCACAGTTTGCGGTTGTGAAGAACGGCAAGTTTGGAACAAAGAAAGGCGGTAAGTTCTTAGTGATAGCATCGTAATTTTTGTAGATCCAATCAATGAACAATGCTTGGCGTTCTTTACCATAGCTTAGGCCACCTAATAGTGTTCGCATATCTGAGGCCGTTACTTCATCTGTTAGGCTATAATCTAATACCGCTTTTTGTAGCTCAGGCTTTCCGAAATACCCCATCGCAGCTAGCATCTTAGTACGTACTTGCGGGTCTTTGGTTGTTTTAAAGGTTTGCTTGTACTTTTCAAGGAGCTTTGTATCGCCGTGATAGGCTGCCAAATTTAGGTAGGTTGAAGCTAAATATGGGTCAACATTTTCAGGGTTATTCAAATAAAGCGCTGCTTGTGCTTTTGCTGTATCAATCACTTTTTGATCTTCGCCATCAAAACCTAAACGGCTAATAACCTGTGCGCGTAACTGTGATACAGCAGCATCTTCATTCACTTTTGCTGTTAGACCGTATTGCTTCGCCGCTGGTGCAATGCTGTTACGGATAAATTTAGGCCATAAATCACGGTTGCTGTCATCTTCAAATACACGTTTTTGCGACGCTAAATAACCAAGGGCTGTATTAGCAACAAGCGGGTGCGCATCGCTTACGAATGCTTCAAGAGTTTGCATTAGATTGGCAGCAGAAATAACGCCTGCATCTAATAGAGAGTCTACCGCCGAAAGAAGCGCTAAGCGCTCTCGCACGGTTAGCTTATCCGCTGCGTTGTCGAGTAGGGCACTAAACTGTGCGTCATCTAGTAGCCAGCGGTAATAACCCATGGCGCCTTGATCTGGATAAATCCACTCAGGTTCAAAATCGAGGGTTAGCTGTTGTGTCTCTTTGTTCAGTAATATATTGGCTGTTTCAACTTTATCGCCTGCACCATATTTAATTGCAACCGGAACATTCCACAGTTGTGCTGGCGCATCAACACCGGCATTTACAAAGCGGCTTTGGCTAATATTAATTTTCTTACCGTCTTGGGTTACTTTGATAAGTGGGAAAGATGATTGTTCGATAAACGATTTTAGTACACTTGCAACGTCTTTATTCGAGGCTTCGCCTAATGCTTGCCAAAGGTCTGCTGCTTCTGCATTTTTATATGAGAACTTTTTCAAGTAAGCTTGAATACCTTGCTGGAATGCTTCTTCACCAATCCAGTTTTCCACCATTGAAAGCACCGCACTGCCTTTACTGTAAGCAAGGCCAAGGCCATCCATGATGTCAGCTTCGGTTTTTATTGGCTTACGAATAGGCTTAGTACTTAAGCGTGCATCGAGTGCCATTACATGGTTTTGTGGTAAGTCTAGGTGTGACTCAAACTCAGGGTTGATTTGTGCGGTGATTTTAGCAGCCATCCAGCTTGCAAACGCTTCGTTTAACCATAAGTCATTCCACCATTTCATGGTGACTAGGTTACCGTACCATTGGTGAGCTAATTCATGGGCAATGATTGAGACATTGCGCTCTTTTTTACTACGTGTTGCAGTGGCAAGGTCGACCAGAAGAATATCTTCACGGTAAGTAACAAGGCCTGCATTTTCCATCGCGCCAAATGGGAATTCTGGTACTGCAACTGAATCCAGTTTTTTATAAACGTATGGGATGCCAAAGTAATTTTCCAGTGCTTTTAATACGCGCGGCATATTTTCTTTTGCGTAATCAGCAAGGTGAATTTTACCTTGCGGTGTCAGTACACGACCAGGAATTGGCATGCCTTTAATTTCAAGCTCTTCAAATGGGCCTACAGCCATTGCTACTAAGTAAGAAGGAATAGGCGGCGTTTTATCAAAAAAGTGTGTTGTCATCTCGCCATCAACCTTGGTTTTTAATACTGGTGTGTTGGCATACACTTTTTGAGATGTTGGCGCTGTGATTGTTAGCTGGAATGGAATTTTATAGCTAGGCTCGTCAAATACAGGGAATGCACGGCGGGCATCGCTCATTTCAAATTGAGTAAATAGGTAAGGCGTACCCTGATCAAGCGTTTTATATAAACCGACACTTTGACGGTTGTAAGGTGCTGTAAAATCAATCTTTAAAGTGTATTTACCAGGCTGAATTTTTTCATCACAGGTGAATTTAACTTTACCTGTTTTTAGCATTTCAGCACTGAGGTCGCAGTTCTCTGCACCTAAAATCTTGGCCATACTCACAGCGTAATCAATACCGTTTAGTTCGATATAATTCGTTGCTTTAAGTACTTCAAGGGCAATGTCGGTATGACCAGAAAAATTGTCTTTTGCAGGATCAAGCGTAAGTTTTACTTGTTGTGAGCTAGGCTTGGCAAGCTTTTCGATAACATATTCATTGGCATGGGCTGAGCTAACAGCAAGTGCAACACTCACTGTTAATAGACTTTTTAAGAACATAAGTATCCCTGATTTTTTGTTGTTAGAAAGGCACCTGCTATGAGGGGCGAAATACCATGCTATCAGGTTTTAATTTGAACAGTAATAAATAGTTAGTAACAAAGTTTGTCAGCTAATGATGGCGGTCGATGAAGCGTTGCCAATGTAGTTGCGGGTTGATTTGTCGCACATTTTGTAGCACGGTGTTTAATAGTGGCATATCCGTAAAACGTTGCTCGTTGAAATCTTTAAAACCAAGTAAGTAGTTAAAGGCATCTTTGCTGTTTGCTTGCAGTGCATGAATACGAATTTGTTGTTCAAAGTTGAGCCGTAAGCTACTAATCGCCGTTTTCATTCCTTGTTGGTCAACACTGGGAATAGCACATTTTTGTAAATAACCAGCACGTTCACCTTCACCGGAAAACCAAATGCGTACTTTTTCGCTATAGCGGCCTGACTTAGCCGGTAAATCAAACATTAACCGTTGTTGGTTTTGTTCGCTTAAAAAATTTAAGTATTGATCAAGTCCTGCATTAAGTAATGCATTATGGATGGGCACATAGCGTGGTTTTATCTTACCATGAGTGTGAAAATCAAAGCAGCGAATACCATCACAAGTGGTAATGTTATCTAGAGTTAAATGACCAATTTCATCGCTGTAGGCACCGGTGTAATAAGCAAACAAAGGCAGCCAAAAGTGCCAGTGCTTTGCTTGCTCACGAGGAAGGCGTTGATCACTGTAGATGTAACCGTTATACAGGGTATGTAATTCCATGGCCGAAAAGGGCCGGCGACCGAGATGGGACTTCAACCTAATACCTTGATAATAAAGACGCTTTAAAGAGTATACCTGAACAACGTTTAGTTTCCAGCCTAACGACACTACGATAGTGAACGTAGTGC
Source organism: Pseudoalteromonas sp. CO133X (assembly GCA_004208945.1). Lineage (GTDB taxonomy): Bacteria > Pseudomonadota > Gammaproteobacteria > Enterobacterales > Alteromonadaceae > Pseudoalteromonas. The sequence continues at coordinate 126,425 of SGPE01000008.1, forward strand.
CGTGATAGGGTTAGTCACAAAGCGCTTTAGCAAGTCCCACAGGCTCGATTTCTACACAGACTTGGTCATCATTCCAGTTTAAACCAACCAGTGCATCATCTTCGTTTAGGTCTTCAACCCATTCATCAAGAAACTCGTCTAAGCCAATTTCAACAGGCGTATAGTCTTGCCATTCGTCTTTGCATTGTGCTTTGGCGGCGTCTTCGGTGCCCCAAAGTAATAGGACATCAGTGTCGCTAAATTGGTTTGACTCACAGACAACAAAACCACCATCTTCGGCACCGAGTGCCCACATTGTCTCGTTGAGACGAACTTTTTCAACGAAGCTTACTAATTCTGATTCAATTTCGATATCGCTCATTTGCCTAACCCTTATCTTATTTTCGTGGATCTGTTTGTTGTACCGCCGCTTTATCGGCGAATTCATGATAAAAACCAACTAACTTTTCTAGTTGGCTAAAATCAGTTAATTCGCGGAAGCGGATCCAATCTAGCAAGCAGTATAAACTGATGTTGAGGTATTCACAGCTTTTAAATACTGGCTCAGATAAATGATTATTTAAATAGGTTAATGTTTCAGCAATTCGTTCATTCTGTAAATTAAAAAACAGTTTGTCAGTGTGTGTATCGAACCCTGAGCGTTGGCATAGTAGTATTTCTACTAATGAGTCATTACAGGCATTAATGATGGTAAGAAAGTTTTCTTGTCGCCAACTCAACAGTGGCTGATTTGTTTTTTCGAGTAGGTAGCGAATAATTGAATTTGAATCGTATAAGCTAAAGCCATTATCAATAAGGATAGGAATTTTTCTTGCAGGGCTATGAGTTATCATCGTCTGCCTATCTTGCTCAGAAAATATATCTAGATTTTTAAATACTAAAGCAAGTCCATTTAAGTCAGCCCATATTCGAATACGTCTAACAAAGGGAGAAGTTGTTGAACCGAGTAATTCCATGATGATCTCCTGTCGAAAAAAAAGCCGCTGTAAGCGGCTCATTTATTGGTATTTGTATCAATCTGTACGGCTGGTGACTTCAAGTAAGTGATAACCGAACTGAGTCTGAACAGGGCCTTGTACTTGGTTTACTGGAGCTGAGAATACCACTTTATCGAATTCTGGCACCATCATCCCTGGTCCAAACTCACCTAATGCACCGCCATCTTGACCTGATGGGCAATTTGAGTGAGCTCGTGCAAGATCTGCAAAGTCTGCACCCTGTTCTATTTGCTGTTTTAAGTCTAAACAGTGTGCTTCACTGTCTACTAAGATATGCCTCGCGCTGGCTACTGCCATAATTACTCCCCACAATGTGTGTTTTTATGAATTAAATGAATAGTCTAGTTCAATATTTAATGAACGAACAATTAAATTTATTGTGTAGCTAGCTCTGTTTCTATAGCTTTGCGCAATTTCTCTGATTGCGGTTTAGTTTTGCTGTTAAAGCGCGTCACCGTTTTTCTGTCGGCGGAAACGAGATACTTATAAAAATTCCAGTTTGGTGAGCTAGTTACCTTATTTAAATGTTGGAATACAGGGTTTGCGCCGCTGCCTCTCACTTCGCTGGTCGCGAACATATTGAACGTGACTCCGTAGTTTATGAAACATACATCGGCAGTCTCTTTTTCATCATCTTCTTCTTGGAAAAAATCATCAGACGGAAAACCCAAAATAACTAAGCCTTGGTCTTTATATTCTTTGTTTAGTGCTTCTAAGCCCTCAAACTGCGGGGTGAAACCACAGTTGCTTGCGGTATTAACGATTAGCAATGGTTTGTCTTTAAATTGGCATAGGTTTATCGTTTCTTTGGAACGAAGCTTCCGTAATTCAACATTAGTGAAATCATCACATTGTGTTTGTGTTGTGTTTGATGATGCGGGCGTTTGAGCTGCAACCTGAGTGGTTAAAAGAGTTGCACTAAGTAACAAAGCAAATTTATACATGGTTATTTCCTGCTAGTTTTTCCAATCGAATATACGCTAATATGCGCAAAAGTGATCACCAAATATTCGTTTTATGACTATTCGTACAGCAACTTATGATGATTTAGCGGCAATTGTCGCAATCTATAATGAAACAATCCCAGGACGTATGGTAACAGCAGATACCGAAGAGGTAACTGTTGCAGATAAAGAAGCATGGTTCTTATCCCATTCTATTAATCGGCCTATTTTCGTATATGAACAAGAAGGGAAGGTTTTAGCATGGATAAGTTACAAGTCTTTTTACGGACGACCCGCTTACGATGGCACTGTTGAAGTGAGCATTTATATTACCGCAAGTGCACAAGGAAAAGGGCTAGGAAAACAATTGCTGACATTCGCAGAGACCCATGCAAGCACACTTAAAATAAAAGTACTTTTGGCATTTATTTTTAGTCATAACCTACCGAGTATTAAGCTCTTTAATTTATTTAATTATAAAGTATGGGGTGAATTGCCGAATGTGGCAATTATGGATGAAAAGCCTTACAGCTTAACTATTTTGGGAAAACATTTAGATTCATAGTTTGTTCATAAACTAATAAAAAAATACGGTGTAAATTGTGCTGCATCGTTTTTTTTCGACTACGCTAATTAAGTAACATGATTAAGTGGGCGTAGTGTAAAGTGCGAAAGATATTAATTGTTGATAGTAATAGTGTTTTAGCAATGCGAGTCAAGGTGTTACTTGAGCTCATAGGTTGTAGGGTTGAGCTGATACACTTTTCAATGGTTGATAATGCTGTTTTAACTCAACAGTTTGATCTTGTTGCTGCTTCACATGGTGTACCAACAGATACTATCAAGAAGCTAATGGAAGTGTTTTCTCAAGAGCACCTTTTACTTTTGGCCCCTAAAGCACAGCGCAGTGATTTACTTGAACACTTTAGTGAGATTAATCGTTTGCTGCCCAATGCGGTGGTCATATACCCTTTCTTTGCCAACAAAGAGATCAGCGCTCTATTAGAAGGCGTGCTTGAACTTGATTCCGATAATATCTTAAAACTTCCTACGGTTTTACTTGTTGATCACTGCCCTGAGCGATTAAATAAGATCGCGCACAATTTAAAAGGTGCACATATTAAAACCTTCACCGCAGAGAATATATTCTCTGCGGTAGAGTTGGTGAACCAGCACACAATTGATTTATTAATTAGTGATTTTACCTTTGAGGATGGTACTGGTCTTGAGCTATTTAATAAATTCAAAACATTGCAACCTAATTGCCGCTGTTTACTTTATACCTCTAAGCCCGATCAAGTCTCCATGGTTGCTGCTATTCGCCAAGGTGTTGAAGATGTTCTAATTAAGCCCATAGATGACAATAGCTTACTGCAATCGGTTCATAAGCTTTGGCAAACTGAACTACTAAAACGTCATAATGCAGAGTTAGTAGAGCGTTTACAAAACACGGTTGATGCACTCATTGAAAAAGATAGCCTTTTACGTGTTATTTTTAAGCATACACCCGATGCGATAATTCTATTTGATCGAAACGGTAAAATTATTGAGACCAATGATGCCTGTGAGTCGTTATTTGAGAAGTCATTAAAAGAGTTTGAAAATTGCTCGGTGTATGACTTTTTTGACTTAGCCTCGACTAAACGTATAAAAGATAAAGTCAGTACACTTAATAAGAATCGACAATTTAGTTGTGATTTAAAGCTACTAAAGAAAAATGGTGCATCGGTTCCATTGGTAGGCTCGTTCAATGAAATTGACCATCACGGTGAAATAGCACTTGCTGTCATCTTTAAGAATGTTACGCACCTTAAGGAAAAAGAAGAGTTACTTCTTGAAGCAAAAGACACTCTAGAAGAAGAAGTTAAAGCACGCACAGCCCAGTTAGAGCATGCAAAAAATGTCGCTGAAGCTGCCAATCACAGTAAGTCAGAGTTTTTAGCTAATATGTCTCACGAGCTAAGAACACCTATGCATTCTATTCTTAGCTTCGCACGTTTTGGCTTAGAAAAAGTAGCCAATGATGATCTCAGTAAAGAGAAACTTAATAAGTATTTATCACGAATAGAGCAAAGTGGTGAACGGTTACTTTCTTTACTCAATAACTTGCTCGACCTATCTAAGCTTGATGTTGGTAAATTTCCTTTTAATCCGCAGAAGCATAGCCTGATGAATATCATAAAAACCAGTATTGATGATGTCTCGGGTACAGCGCTTGAACGTAATATCACTATTAAATTAATTGCGCCTAATCCAAACATCACACTTGAGTGTGATGAAGAGCAAATTAATCAAATTATGCGTAACTTACTTGGCAATGCGCTTAAATTTAGTGAACCCAATAGCGATATAGACATAAAGCTGGCGCTAAGCAATGGGTCGGCTGAAATTGCAGTTGTTGATCGTGGCATAGGTATACCTGACGATGAATTAGAAAAAGTATTCGCAAAGTTTGAACAAAGCAGTAAAACCAATAGCGGTGCAGGAGGCACAGGACTCGGTTTAGCGATTTGCCGTGAGTTTGTTTTGCTACATCAAGGCACTATTGTAGCAAGTAACAACGAGTACGGTGGTGCCACTATTTTAGTGACCCTGCCTTTAGAAATTGACTTTCCTCAGCATTTAACAAATGAAGAGCGAGTGCAAAGCAATTATGAAGCTTAAATTAAAATGGAAGAGGGTGAGATGGCCTTAAAACGAATTTTAGCAGTTGATGATGAGCCTTTTAATTTAGAGATCATTGAAGAGATTCTAGAAGAGCTCGATTTTGAATTAAAAATGGTTAACAGTGGTCCAGAATGCTTAGCCGTAGTTGAAGAGTTTGACCCACAAGTTATTTTACTTGATGTAAGTATGCCGCAAATGAGTGGTTATGAGGTATGCCGAAAGCTTAAAGAAAACCCAAACACAGCAAATATTATTGTTATGTTTGTATCGGCAAGAGGCACAGTTGAAGAGCGTATGGAGGGATATTCGGTTGGTGCCGAAGATTATATTGTGAAGCCATTTGGGCATGAAGAATTAAAACTGAAGCTTCAGCATCTACACCAAGTACTCATTGAAAAAGAGTCCTTAGAACAACAAGTCGAGGATGCAACATCGACAGCGTTTAATGCGATGGCAAATAGCAGTGAGATGGGTCAAATTGTTAATTATATTGAACATATTGGTTCTATTGATAATGAACAAGAGCTAGGAAAGGCATTGCTCCATTGTTTAAGCTCATTCGATTTACAAAGCAATGTTGAGTTTCGTCTTGACTCAGGGGTAGAGCATTTTTCTGTAACAGGGATATGCTCACCTATCGTGGTTGAACTATTTGAAATGCTAAAAAATAAAGGCCGCTTACATGAGTTTTCGAGCCGAATTTTAGTGAACTATGAAATGATCAGTTTATTGATCCTCAATATGCCTGAACAAGATCCTGATAAACATGGTCGAATTCGAGATCATATTTGTTTTTTGGTGAGTGTTACTGAGCAACAGCTTAAAGCGATTATTACTAAAAAAGAGCTTATTCGTCAGCAACAGCAATTAAATGACGCGGTGGGTAAAGTACATAGTAAGTTTCGTGGCTTGATTGAGCTGTTAAATGATAACCGTCTCAATAACGAAGCTGTTTTTAAACAACTACAGGAAGACCTTGAACAGCGAATACCAACAATGGGGCTTGATGAAGACCAAGAGGTTTTCATTTATCAAAAAGTTGATGAAACGATTCAAAATTCAGTTGCACGTGAAGAGTCAGTACAAGGTGTTAAAGCGGCATTTAAAGAAATTGAAGACGATTTATCCTTGTTACTCAAAAGCTAACATTTATGAGATAACGCGCTAAGCGTCTCGTGGTAAGCCTTTTTCTACAATACGGATAAGTCGTGCTGTTTTACGTAACTGTTGTTGGCGCTTATGGGTCTGTTGATCAAGCGCCCATTCAATATGCTCTTTTACAAGTGGAGTTGCGCTTTTAAGCGCATCGCTCAATGTTGCCACTATTTCTTCGTTATATTCAGCATTACCTAAGCCGACAGCGAGATTTCTCTGCCATCGCTGGTGGCCTATTCTTCGGATAGGACTACCTTCTGTATTTTTTAAAAATGTTGGTTCATCCCAAGCAAAAAGAGTTAAGAGGTCTTGATCTTTTAATTGCTTTCGTGGGTGAAAATCAGCTTCATCCGTTATTTGACCATAACGATTCCATGGGCAGACGAGCTGGCAATCGTCACAACCGTACACCCGATTACCGAGTAAAGGGCGATACTCTTCAGGGATCGCGCCTTGTAGCTCGATTGTTAAGTATGAAATACATTTACGAGCATCCACTACATAAGGCTCTACAATCGCACCTGTAGGGCATAACGTCATGCAAGCAACACATTTACCACAGCCTTCAAAGGTGTTTTCCTCATCGATAGGCAGTGGAATATCAACAAATAACTCACCTAAAAAAAACCAAGAGCCCGCCTCTTTATTGATTAACAGACTATGCTTACCTCGCCAACCTAAGCCTGCTTTTTCAGCAAGTTGCCTTTCAAGTACTGGTGCAGAGTCGACAAATGGGCGAAACCCTAGCTCGCCAACATGCTGCTCAATCTTTTGGCCGAGCTTTTTTAGGCGATTACGAAGTAGTTTGTGATAGTCCCGACCCAAGGCATAACGGCTAATATACGCTTTGTTTGTTTGCTTTAAGTTTTTTGCAAAGCTGGCATCGGGGGGCAGGTAATTCATCTTAACTGAGATGACCCTTTGTGTACCTGGGACTAATTCAGCAGGGCGAGCACGCTTCATACCGTGGGCAGCCATGTACTCCATCTCACCATGATAGCCTTTATCTAGCCAGCGCTGAAGCTGTGCTTCATGCTTAGTGAGATCGATATCGGTGATCCCCACTTCGGCAAAACCAAGGTCTTTACCCCATTGTTTAATTTGCAAAGCGAGTTGTTGGTAATCGGTAGTAGGAGTTGTCACATTCAATAAAAAAGTAGCCAAGAAGTGGCTACTTTACCATAAATAGTTAAAACAAAAGAGCTAAAAACTGGCCTTAAACAAACCGTTTTAGCTGTTGTAGTGTTTGTTGACTTAGTAAATGTGATTGCTCACAATCAGCCAGAGACTCATCTATTTGCTGTTTCGCTTGTTCACCTAATGTCACAATTTGTTCAACACTTTGATGAGTTTGTGTTTGTGTTTGTTCCAGCAAATGCACTGCACTGACTATTTGTTGTAATTGCTGCTGATTTTGCTCAAATTCGCCAAGCATATTACTAAACCCTGCAGAGGTGTCACTAATCGCTGTTTCTGCATCGCTAGAATGACTAATTAACTGCTCTGATTCTTTGTTTGTTTCATTAACTAACGAATTCATTTGATTGATGAAGTCACTTATTTGACGGGTCGCATCATTCACTTTTACTGAAAGCGTTCTCACTTCATCTGCAACCACAGCAAAGCCTCGTCCAGCTTCGCCAGCGCGTGCCGCTTCAATCGCTGCATTTAATGCAAGCAAATTAGTTTGGTCGGAAAACTCTTCAACCATTTTTAAAATAGCGCGAATATTTTCACTGTTTTCTTTTAAACCTGAAATAGTCGCTGAGAAGTTAGCTAAAATTTGGCTAATCATCGCGACCTTCTTAACAAGGGCTGAGAGCTCAGTGGCTGAATGTTTCACAAATGCCAGATGCTCACTATTAATCGTATGCACACTGTCTGTGTTAGCCGAAATATTTTCTAAACTTGAAGTAATTTGGTTACTTGAATCAGTAATTGTATGGCTAAATTTAATTTGTTGATGGCTAATCTCTGCCGTTTGTTGCATTGATTGAGTCATCTTTGAGCTGCTCTGGGCACTGGCTTGCGCACTTTGATAAGTTGTCGCGAGTAGCTCACCTAAGTGTGCCGTAAAGGTATTGTATTGCTCACTGAGATCTCTGAATTCATCGAATGTGAAGTGTGGTAATTTAGCAGATAGATCAGCATCATGACTGTTTATATGCGCTAAAGTGTCACGCATGGCTTGGACTGGGCGAACTATTAAAAAGCGCATATAGAAAATAGTAAAAATAAAGCTCGCGACGATGATAAACGCCATCAGCCAAAACAAACCCATGCTTGCTTGTTGCTCAGACAGGCTATTGTAAAGCCAGATTAAAGTGATAGCTTGGAATGCAAACACAAATCCTAAATTACCGACAATTTTACGCGTTAAGGTGTAAAAGAAAGTCTGTTCGATAAAATTATACATGCGCATATAGCTACTCATTAAGGTGTTGTGTTGATTCATTTGGACGTTTCTTAGTCTTATTCAATGCCACTCAATTCAACAGTATAGCTTACTCTTGCTGAGTTACAGTGATTGAAGTGTCATTTGTGTATGACACGGGAAATTGGTAAAAATACCATCCACGCCATAACTTAACATTAATTCAATATCTTCTACTTTATCGACCGTGTAAGCATAAACTTGAAGGCCTCGTTGTTTTGCATCTGCAACAAATTCATGGTTTATAAAGTTTTTATCTATATGAATGCTGTAGGCATGCAGTTTTTGAGCAAATTCACTGTAATTGATTGGAATTGAAGCCGTAAGAGCGCCAATTTTTACCCATGGTAACTTTTGTTTGAGCCACATGAGTTGATGATGATCAAAAGATGATACCAAAATATTGTCTCTTGATATTTTTCCAATACTAATGTTTAACTCTATCATCTCAACAAACTTATCTAAAGAAAAAGTGTGTTTTAGTTCAAGGTTTAAAAGCGTTTTATCTTCTACCCAGTCAATGGCATCTTGCAGACAAGGAACAACTTCTCCGTTACCTGCATCATATTGTTGAATTTGCTCTTTTGTGCAGGCATTTACTTTACCGCGACCAGAAGTTGTGCGATCGAGCCAAGTGTCGTGAATGATCATATAATCATCAAGGCAGCTTTGTACGTCAATTTCGATACCATCTACTGCCAAATCTACTGCGGCAATAATGGCGCTTTTGGTATTTTCTGGATAGGTACCACTGGCACCTCTGTGAGCGAATACTTTCATCATTGCTTGTGTTTCCGAGTCACTGACCATGTTTCATAAAAAGCGGCACTAATCACTAATGTACCACCAATAAGTGTGCTAATTGTAGGTTGCTCATGCAAAATTAAAAAAGCGAAAAACGTACCGTATAAAGGTTGCAAACAAGATATTAAACCAGCGGTTGAAGCGGATAAATGTTTTAAGCTTGCTGCAAACAGTGAATGTGGTGCTGCTGTAAAAATAACCCCTACGGTAATTAATAGCAGCCAATTTATTGTATCAACTTGTAATGGTGGTATTTCGACAAACGCGCACAACATAATACACGCGATCCAAGTTTGATAAAGCATGGTTTGTGGGCCGCCATATTGGCTAAAGTAACGCTTATGCACAATATTTCTAAAAGCAAAAAAGAACGCCGATAAAATACCAATGGCAATCCCTAAGGTCACATCATTACCTAAGCTGGCATCAGGAATGAGTAAGTAAATACCCAACATAACTACCAAGGCACTTGCTATATCTTTGAGCTGTGGTTTGCTGCCATGAAAAAAAGGTTCTAAAAATACCGTAATCACAGGGTAAGTAAAAAAGGCAATCATACCCACTGCAATCCCCGCCAATTGCATTCCTGCGAAGTAGGTGAGCCAATGTATTCCAACAGTGATGCCAAGTAGCAAGGCTATAAGGTAGTCACGACGAGAGTGAAGCTTAATGGCTTTGTGTTGAATTGTGAGTAAAATCAGTAAGGCACAGCCTGCAATCGCTGTTCTATAAACGGTAATATCTAATGCACTTAGGCTGACCAATTTGGCAAATAATGCAGTGCCACCGAATAGTAGCACTGCAATGTGTAAGTACATAAGGCTCTGTTTGTGCGCCTGCATTACAAACCTTTTGTTTGTTGTTATTAGCTCTCTTTGTAACGGTAATCCTTTACTTTGTAAACTCCCTAAATAGGCTAATCCATTCGGTTAGTTCCAATATTTCCAACCTTGCAAGTAATAGTGGAGCACATTAGGCTCATCAAGCGTCGATACTTTTTCATTGTTAGCGCTAATATCGGGGGAGAAAATAAATAGTTGAGCATCATTTTCTGGACGATAAAAGCGAGTGTTAACAGGCAATAACTGTTGGTTGCTACACATCAAATTACAAGCCATAACAAAGCCCCATTCACCAAAAGACGGTACGTTTAAATGATAAGGCAAAGTATGGGCGAAGCCTGCTGCGCGGAGCGTATTGTTGATAGACCAAAATGCCTGCTTCGCAAAAAACGGGCTCGTTGCTTGGGTCACAACAATGCCATTGTCAGGCAATCTAGCTTTCACTAATTGGTAAAATTGTTTGCTGTAGAGCCGTGCTAAGTTAATCGCCTTTGGGTCAGGTAAATCAATAAAAATGATATCGAACAGTTGCTTGCCTTGCTCAATAAACACATAGGCATCTTGATGAATAACCGTAACCTTTGGATCATTTAGCGATTGTTGATTAAGGGTTGTGAGGTTGTAATTAGTCCGTGCAAGTTTGGCAACAGCAGGGTCTAAATCGACAAGGGTAATAGACTCTAGTTGTGGGTATTTTAAAAGCTCTCTAGCAGCTAAGCCATCACCACCGCCTAAAATTAGAATACGTTTTGCATTACCATGGCGCACCATGGCTGGATGAATAAGCGCTTCGTGATAGCGATATTCATCAATCGATGAAAACTGTAAGCCACCGTTTAAATAAAGCCGAATATCATCTTTATGGCGAGTCAGTACGATTTGTTGATAAGGCGTTTGCTCCGAGTGGACGACACGATCATCATAGATTTGGCTTTGCCAAAGATGGGTGAGCTGTTTACTAGCAAATAAACAAAGCACCAATATGAGACTAACTAAAATGAGGGTAAACCTTAGCACGTGTCGACGATGAGTGCTGATATGGTCAATAAAGTACCACAACAATAATAGCGCAATACTTAGGTTCATTAAGCCAAAACTTAGGGCTGTTTTAAATACCCCCAGCCAAGGTAAGAAGAGAAAAGGGAATAATAAAGTCGCGAGCAGGGCACCAAAGTAGTCAATTGATAGTACATTGGCAAGGTTTGCTTTTAGCGCATAATGTTTTTCCATTAAGCGGCTTAACAACGGAATTTCTAAACCAATTAAAATACCTATTAAGGTGGTGAGTAAAACACTAATCACTTGTAGTGGTAAGCCATACGCATAAGCGAAGTATAGTAATGGCACACTCAAGCCACCTAGTAACGCAAGTAGTAGCTCAAAACCAATAAAATACACCAGCAATGGCTTATCAGGCACAAAACGCGAAAAATAAGAGCCAACCCCCATTGCCGCCATATATACGCCAATTGTCAGGGAAAATTGGGTGATGCTATCACCTAAAAAATAGGCGCCAGTGGTTGCAATTAATAATTCATAAATAATAGAACAAAGGCCAGCAACAAAAATACTAAACAGTAAAATGTGGCTTTCGCGAATTGACTTACTTACCACCTGAGCCGCCTCGTGAACGGAAACCTGCGCTGCCAATACTTTGCTCACGTAATTGTTTATCAACGTTTATATTGAAGTGGTGATATGAATAAACTTGCCAATCGTGCTCATTATCGCCTTTGCTATAAGCAATCAAAGATGCAACTAGCACAGGCACGAAAAACAACAATGCAATTGGCCAAGCTGGGATATGGGTTTCCATTGCTTTCATAGCCTTTGGGCTTAACGTGTTGATTGGTTTATAAGTAAGTTCAGAGTTTTCTCTCTTTGCGCCAAGTCGATGCAAAATAACAATTAAAGAGAAGCCTGCTATTATGCCAGTGATCCAAAGTAGAGGGTCGATGAAACTGATATTGCCTTTGATTGGAATGATGCGAAATGTATAACTGAAATGCTTAGCGCTATTATTAGGGCCAAAACTACTGCTTACATATGCGCTATATTGGCCTTTTTTAGGGAAGTGCACATCATGATAAGCCCTGCTCTTATATTCTCGCCATTCACCTTCAGAGTCACGTCCAGATTCAGCCCATAGCTCATCAGAATAACTGAATAGATAGTTGCCTTCAGGGTCAAAAATTTCCATATCAATGGCTTTCCATGAATTTAAAGGCAGCCTACCTTTTATTTCTAAACGCATCATTTGGCCATCTTCAGGCACTGTAAATAGGTAGGCTTTGTCTTGTCCATCGTAGTCTTTAAAATTACCATATTGGCCACTCATTAGAGGCGTCTGTAGGTCTGATCGTATTATTAAGCAGGCCAAAAATGTGATGGCAGCAATAATACAAAGCTTATAGATGTTCATCCGTTACTCCATGAATAAGCTTAAATAGCGATGGTAATGATTACTGCGACACAGACTGCAATGCTACTTTCAATAACCGCCACTGCAGTGTTGTTGTCGTGCATTGCTTGGTCGAGGGAGATTTTACTAAAGATAATTTTATCAACGAGGTAGCGCACAATTGGTAAAATTAAAAAGCCAAATAATGCGTCAATAAAGAATAAACTCAGGCTTTGTTGCCAGCTGTGGAAGCCACCAATCAGCGCATGGCATAAGATTATGGCTAATGCCAACATAGTGGCAGAAAAGCTAAGTGCGACGGCTTTATTGCCTTTTTCGAGTTGCTCATGAAGGTTGAAACTTGTTAGGCGATCATAGCCTTTGGCAAAAATGATCAGCAGCAATTGCCCGAGTAAATAGAATACGATGGCTGATAACCAGGTTCCTTCGCCTGTTAATGCGCCACCAATAATCAGTGCTGCGGCCATATAGTTAGCCGCTTGTACTAGGCCAACCGCCTCGTTTTGTTGGTTGATTAATTGCTCTTGATTGCAGAATAAGCGCAGTAGTAACTTGTCATTCAAAATGCGTGAGCAAGTAAGTAGCACCATACCTAATACGCTGTAAAGTGATACATTCATTAAATCGCTCAGTAGACCTTGACTAGGCCCTGCTAACACAAAACCATAAATAATAGTAATCGCACCTAAGTAGCCGCCAATGGATAAACCTAAAGCACTGTTGGCATTGTCGGTTAACTGGCTGGTGGTGTTATAAGGGGTCGCTAGGTTATAGGACAATTTTGCAAGAGCTATAATCGCAATGAACAGACCAATGTAGGCGCTGTTATAGGCCATCGTTGATAGGTAGTGGGTTAAGTTAATATCCATATAAATTTGTTAGTGTATTGTTATTTACCGAAAATATTAACACAGAGTGTTTGCTGCAAAGAATATTAAAGCCCCATTTTTAGCAGAATTAATCAATTTCTTAAAAGTTTCATAGCTTTTGCCTGTCTCATTGTTAGGTTATGGGTTAAAATAACAACATAACCAACTAACAAGATAGTGAATGTCAAAACAGGATCCCAATCTCAGTCGAGAGCAAGAAAAGTACGAAAACCCCGTCCCTAGCCGTGAGTTTATACTTACTCACTTAGAATCTCGCGCTAAACCAGCAAACTTCACACAACTTTGTGACGAATTACAGGTGAATGATACAGAGCGTCAAATTGCGTTCAAACGTCGTTTACGTGCTATGGAGCGCGATGGTCAACTGTATTTCAATAAGTTTAAATGCTACGCATTGATCGATGAATCTGGCCTGGTTAAAGGCAAGGTCATTGGTCATCGTGACGGATTCGGCTTTTTAGAAGTTGAAGGTGAGAGTAAAGATTGGTTTATCGCAAAGCACCAAATGAATATGGTGTTGCACGGCGACATTGTGCTTGCCAAAGGCAATCGCAAAGGTTCAAGCGGCAAGTGCGAAGCACGTATCATTAAGGTATTAACCAATGAACGAGCACCGATTGTTGGCCGCTATTTTGTTGAGCATGGTATTGCTGTTGTTGTGGCAGAAGACCCACGCATAACGCAAGACATTATGATACTACCGGGTAGTGAAAATGGCGCGCGCCACAACCAAATGGTGCAGGTGAAAATTACTCAAAACCCAAGCCGACATATGAATGCAGTAGGTAAAGTAACCGAAGTTCTCGGTGAGCACTTAGCACCAGGGATGGAAATTGAAGTTGCACTACGCAATCACGATATTCCTCATGTGTGGCCAGAAGCGGTTGAAAAGCAAGTTGCTCATTTAGGCGAATTTGTTGATGAGCAAGCAAAGCAAGGTCGTGTAGATTTACGTGACTTACCGCTGGTTACTATCGACGGTGAAGATGCCCGAGACTTTGACGATGCCGTTTATTGTGAGCGTAAACCATCAGGTGGTTGGCGTTTATGGGTAGCCATTGCCGATGTGTCGCACTACGTAGGAATGAATACGCCTCTGAATAAAGAAGCGATCGAGCGTGGTAACTCAGTGTACTTCCCTGAGCAAGTTATTCCGATGCTGCCAAAAGTGTTATCGAATGGTTTATGTTCGTTAAACCCTGAAGTTGACCGCTTGTGTATGGTTGCTGAGATGACAGTGTCGGATGCAGGTAAGTTATCTGGGTATAAATTTTACGAAGCCGTGATGAATTCACACGCTCGTTTTACCTACACTAAAGTGAATGCGATTTTACAAGGCGATGAAAAGCTGCGTGAAGAATATGCCAAGATGGTGCCGCATTTAACTGACTTACAGCAAATGTATATGGCACTAAAAGCAGCACGCCAAGAACGTGGTGCGATTGAGTTTGAAACCTTAGAAACGCGTTTTGTGTTTAATGCACACCGTAAGATTGAATCAATCGTGCCTGTGGTGCGCAATGATGCACACAAACTTATCGAAGAGTGCATGATTCTTGCGAACGTATCAGCTGCCCGTTTATTAGAAAAACACGAAGCAAGTGCGCTTTATCGTGTGCATGATGAGCCGGATGGTGAAAAGCTTGGTTTCTTCAGAAACTTTTTATCAGAGCTTGGTATTGAAACCGCGATTTCTGATGAGCCAACACCAAAAGAAATCACTCAAGTGTTAGCAAAATTAGGCGACCGTCCTGAAGCTGAGCTTATTCAAACCATGTTACTCCGTTCAATGAAGCAAGCGGTGTATCAGCCAGATAACATTGGTCACTTTGGTTTGGCTTTGCCAGCCTATGCCCATTTTACGTCGCCTATTCGTCGTTACCCTGATTTAGTGGTGCACCGTGCAATTAAAGCCGTGCTTAAAGCGCAAGGTCAGCAAACATCGGGTGAGTACGCATACACTGATGACGAAGTTGATATTTTAGGTGAGCAGTGTTCAACCACTGAACGCCGTGCTGATGATGCGACACGCGAAGTCGCAGATTGGCTTAAATGTGAATTTATGCAAGACCATGTTGGTGACGAATTTGGTGGGGTGATCTCATCGGTAACTAACTTTGGTTTATTTGTACGCTTAGACGATTTACAAATCGATGGCATGATCCACGTAACCAACTTAGGCAATGAGTATTTCCATTACGATGGTGCTAAGCATTGCTTGATTGGAGAACAAACCCACACTGTTTATCGTTTAGGCGATAAATTAACGGTTCAGGTTTCATCTGTCAGTCTTGATGAGCGTCGCATAAACTTAGTGTTAGCAGGCGAAGCACAACAAGACCGTTATGCACGTCGTCGTGGCCGTAGCGCCCCTGCAAAACCAAGTGTTCGTGCCCAGCTTAAAGCAGGTAAAATTCCTGGTAAAAAATCTGAATCAAGTCGCTTTGAAGCAAAATCAGGCGATAAAGAGAACGAAAAACGTGGCAAGTCTTCTCCTTCTAAAGGGCGCAAAAAGCCAAGTAGTAAAAAAGCTGATGCAGTAAAAGCCAGTAACAAAAAGAGTAAGAAAAAAGCCACTAAAAAGGCAAAAAGACCGGGTAAGAATGCCCGTAAACGTAATGGCCGAGGAGCAAATAATACGTGAGTAATGAATTAATTTTTGGCTTTCACTCAGTTGAAGCAATTTTAGCAAAAGAGCCTGAGCGCTTTTTAGAAATATACGCTTTAAAAGGTCGTGAAGACAAACGTTTAAATCCGGTTATTGACCAAGCACGTAAATTCGGTATTTCTGTACAGTTTATGCAGCGTAAAGCGCTTGATAATAAAGCCAATGGTGAGCAACACCAGGGCATTATTGCCAATGTAAAAGCGGCGCGTATGTATAATGAAAAAGATCTAGATGAGATCATAGCCCGTGAAGAAACACCTTTCTTATTGGTGCTTGATGGTATTACTGATCCGCATAATTTAGGAGCCTGTTTACGTAGCGCTGATGCCGCGGGTGTACACGCGATTATCGTTCCTAAAGATAAATCTGCCAAACTCAACGGCACAGCACGCAAAGTAGCGTGCGGCGCAGCGGAAACAGTACCATTGGTACAAGTCACTAATCTTGCGCGTACCTTGCGTGAAATTAAAGATGCTGGCGTTTGGGTTGTCGGCACTGCCGGTGAAACAGATACAGAGTTATTTGATGCAAATCTCACTGGACCTATGGCTGTTGTTATGGGCGCAGAAGGAGATGGTATGCGCCGCCTGACTCGTGAGCATTGTGATTTACTCGTTAAAATTCCAATGGCGGGCACGGTATCAAGCTTAAATGTCTCAGTTGCGACCGGTATTTGTTTATTTGAAGTGTTACGCCAGCGTAATGCAACGCAGTTATAAAGCTGACTTACCCTACCAAATATCAATGTTCTAACCACCTCTATAGAGGTGGTTATTTAATATTAAATAATCCCCCTTGAAGCGTTAATGATGAATTAACCCTGTGTTAATTGTTTTTCGTGTGTTACCCTTTTATGGTCATTTAACTGATTAATTCAAAAGGGAAAATATGTTAAAAGGAATCATGACAATCCTGCTTTTGGCAACATTTATTGTCAATGCTAAAGCCCCTGTATGGGAACAATACGCTAAACTTCCAATGGTTGAGCAGCCAAGCTTATCGCCAAATGGTGAGCTTATTGCGACACTTTATAATACTGATTCAGGCCCAACTATTAGTGTTACTAAGTTTCCTGATATTGATTTTAAGGTGTTGGCGCGGTTAAAGAAAAACAAAGACCGTGTTGATTTTATTCGCTGGTCAGGTAATCGCTACATTATCGTATCGGCAAGTTATCCTGAATATGTAAATGGTCAGTTTTTCAGAGTATCTCGGTTGTACTCTATCAATGTAGAAACCTCTGAAACTAAAGTGCTCACATCTCCGCGTTTTACAGATGATCGTTGGTATAAGTATCAGTCATTTGAGTTAGTATCATCACTCAAGGATGAAACCGATTATGCACTGATTTCCACCTACGACAAAAATGATAAAGGCTATGTTGTCTATCGTGTGCATTTAGGCACATCTGACTTTGATAAAGTTCAGGGTAACAAAAATGATATTGGTAGCTGGTATGCAGATAGTAAAGGGGTTATCAGACTTGGACTAGCCGTTGAAGAAAAAGATGACGTATTTACAGCATCAATTTGGTATAGAGCAAATAAAGACGCAGAGCTCAAAAAAATTCACTCACAGGTGTGGGGGGAAGATGATACTTTTTCTATTCAAGCTTTATCAAAAGATGGCTCCAAAGCGTATGTGCTTTCTAATAGGGAGCTTGGACGTGAAGCTCTTTGGCTCTATAACATAGAAGCAGGCAAGTTTGAGGAGTTGATTTTTAGTAATGATAAATATGATCTCGATGGCGCAATAACTGATAATGAGGGTGAGTTTATCGGTGTATCTTTTTTTGATGACTACTATCGCACTCACTATTTTGATGACAAAGATGGCGCACAAGAGCGTGAAGTGGCAGGCCTATTTAAAGGAAAGCAGGCCACAATCAGCAGCCGTAGCCGAGATCATACGCGATTATTAGTATCAGTCACTAACGATGTTACGCCGCCAACTTATTATTACTTCGACTTAAATACTCAAAAAGGAGGTGTTTGGTTATCGAAATATCCTTATTTAGTCAGAAAGTCATTTAGCCCAGTACAAAATTATAGCTTTAAAGCCAGTGATGGTCTGGAAATAACGGGTTACTTTACGCAGCCAGCAAATGTTAAAAACCCGCCATTGATCGTTATGCCGCATGGTGGTCCGCACGCTAGAGATTATAAGTATTTTGACAAAGAGCTTCAGTATCTTGTTGAATTAGGGTTTTCTGTATTGCAAGTTAACTTTAGGGGCTCTGCAGGCTTTGGTAGCGCATTTGAAACGGCTGGTTATTACCAGTGGGGTAAACGTATGCAACAAGATGTGTATGAGGCAATGGATTGGGCAATTGCGCAAGGTTTAGCTAAAAAAGATAATGCCTGTATTTTTGGCGCAAGCTACGGTGGTTATGTTGCCTTAACAGCTGCCTTTCAAGAGCCCAAGCGCTTTAAATGTGTGGTGAGTATATCAGGCGTCTCAGACCTTGAAACTTTTGTTACGAAAACAGATAGACAAGGGAAATACTTAGGTAATATCGTTGATGTTAAAGATGATAAGTCTATCGATGCGTTAGCTGAGGTATCAGCAATAAGAAAAATTAACCACATTAAGGCGCCGATTCTTTTAATACATGGTAATAACGATACGCGCGTTAATTATAATCAATCGAAAGATTTTTATGACAAAGCGAGAAAACAGCTAGATATTAAATATGTTGAAATAGAGGATGGAACACACTTTTTTGACGATCAAGAAAGCCAAATAAAGTTATTCTCTGAGATAACGCCGTTTTTAAAAAAGCACCTATTATAGGTAGCCTTTAGTAATATCTAGATAAAAACTTAATGATAGAGTAATAAAAAAGCCGATGTTTGAAGTGAAGTTACATCGGCTTTTTTGTGTCTATTTCGTAAGATTAGATCTTTGCAAAAGCGTCTTGTAGTGGCGGTACTACTTGCTTCTTACGGCTTAATACGCCATCTAACCATACGCGACCATCTTCTGATTTAACATCATAGGCAGCTTCGATTACTGATACGTCATCAGACGCAATTAGCATTTCAGAGCCTTCTTTCATGATATCAGTTAACAGGAGTAATACTGAGTGGCGACCGCCTTCTTCTTTAAGCTTTGCGATATCAGCTTCAAGATCTGCTTTGATTTCATCAAATACAGCAAGGTCGATCACTTCTAGCTGGCCAATACCTACTAGCTTACCGTTCATGTTGAAGTCTTTGAAATCACGCATGACTAAGTCGCGTGCAGGTGTGCCTTCAACCGCTGATTTCACCTTGAACATTTCCATGCCAAGCTCTTTAAAATCTTCGATACCTGCGATTTCAGCAAGTGCTTCAACACACTTGATGTCAGCCGTTGTACAGGTTGGTGATTTAAAGATTACAGTGTCGCTTAAAATTGCACATAACATGATGCCTGCGATATCTTTTGGAATCTCTACATTGTAGAAGTCATACATCATTTTGATGATAGTGTTTGAACAGCCAACAGGACGGATCCAACACTCAAGCGGTGTTGATGATGTTAAATCGCCTAGTTTGTGGTGATCAACAACACCGACAACACGTGCTTCATCGATGTCATCAGGTGCTTGTGTTTTTTCTGTATGGTCAACGATATAAACGTCTTCACCTGCGTAGCTAAGCTTTAGCTCAGGGGCTTCGAAACCAAATTTATCTAGGATAAACTGTGTTTCAGGCGATACTTCACCTAAACGCGTTGGTATTGCAGGTTCTTCGATTTGGTTTTTTAAATAAGCAAGCGCAATTGCACCGCAAATTGAATCTGAATCAGGGATCTTATGACCCACTACATACATTGACATTGACGGAACTCCTTTAAATTTGGCGGATATTTTAGCAAAGTCTCTACAGATTGATACATAACAGACATGAAATTTTGTTGATCAATTACAACTGCCAATTAATGGACTTTTTAGTTACACTTTAAGGTATTGAAAAGTGAGGAAGATACGATGCGTTTGAGCCGAAAAGCATGGAATAATGTGGTGATTATTTCGATGCTGTTGATGATTTTTTTCTTTAACGGTTTGCACAAAAAGCTCAATACTCCCCCTGTGAATGAGGGCGTTCAAGCTCTACTGCCTGAGCAAAGCTTTATTTTAGCAATGGCTTTTCCTGAACTGAAAATTGAGCGCATAGGTACTTCGTGGCGGAGCCAAGAGTTACAAAGCATTACATGGCAAGCCGATGAACAGACGCTCGAACAATTAGTCGAACGTTGGCAGCGTCAGCAATTAACCATAGCAGCGCTGCCTGTGAGTAAAATTTCAAAGGCGTCTGCGGATTATGTTGCCTCTGTATGGCTTGCTGGTGAGCAATTGCCAGTGGTGTATCAGTTATATAGCATTGAGCAGCAATACTATTTATTGGATAAGCGGTTACAACGGGTGTTTGTGCTTGAGCAAGCCGATGTCGTTAAGTTATTTCCGCTATACCCGTTTTAAGAGAGTCATAGATGCCTGAATTACCAGAAGTTGAAGTTAGCCGTTTGGGAATAACGCCGCATGTGCTTAACCAAACAGTGACTAAAGTAAATATTCATAACGCCAGCATGCGTTGGCCTGTGCCTGATGATGTTTATCAATTGCAAGGGCTTAAAGTTACCTCAGTGGAGCGTAGAGCAAAATATTTATTACTTGGTTGTGAGTTGGGTAGTGTGATTTTGCACTTAGGAATGTCGGGTAATTTACGTGTTGTGGATGCAACTGAGCCTTTAAAAAAACATGACCATATTGAGTTTATTTTAGCATCTGGTAAAGCGTTACGGCTTAATGATGCTCGTCGTTTTGGTGCTTGCTTATGGCAAGCGCCAAATGAATGCCATACCTTGCTGTCAAAGCTAGGGCCTGAGCCGTTAACAGAAGAGTTTGTTGCAGAGCGCGTTTTTGAGCAGTCACGAAACAAAAAAGTACCCATTAAACAATTTATTATGGATAACGCTGTGGTGGTTGGTGTTGGTAATATCTATGCCAATGAGTCGCTATTTAAGGCTGGAATTCATCCTAAACGAGAAGCCGGTAAGGTGTCTTTAAAGCGTTATCAGCAATTGGTGCCTATTATTAAAGAAACCCTTGCAGCGGCTATTACACAAGGTGGCACAACATTAAAAGACTTTGCCCAAAGTGACGGTAAGCCAGGGTATTTTGCGCAGCAATTATTGGTTTATGGTCGCAAAGGCGAGCCATGTGTTAATTGTAAAGAGCCATTAAAGGAAATTAGATTAGGGCAAAGAAGCACGGTTTACTGTTCTAATTGCCAAAAGTGACGCTGAAAGCAACCATCAAAAAAGCACGCCTCGGCGTGCTTTTAAATTATAGTTCAAATGGGGCGACACCGACCGCTTTCATTTTATAGCCAACTTGCGCAATTTCACCCGACCAAGTTTCTGTGCTAATCACGCCTGTAACAACGATTGCATCATATAGGCTTTCAATAGGCACACCCCCTTCAATTGTGACATGCACAATTTGATTAGGTGGCGGGGGGGGTACATGGATACAGGCACCAAAATATGGCACCAGTAAAAACTCAGTTATTACTTCGCTGTCGCCCTCTAGTGGTACTACAAAGCCAGGCAAACTAACTGATTGGCCGTTTAGTTCTTTCACAACCGGCGCATCTAAATCAGGTTGTACCCAATTTTGTTCTGAACCCTCATGGTTAGCTTGTGCTTGGGTGTCAATTTGTACATGCCCTTGTGGGATTAAGTCTTCCCAAAAAATTTCTTTAGGTTCGCCTGCATTTGCTAACGTGCTGGATAAAAGCATGGCAACAGCAATAAATTTTTGAAAAAATTGCATAAAATTCCTTAAATTTTGATACTCATGCCATCGGCAAGTGAGTAAAAATATGCGCGGGTTGCAGGTATCAACCCAACGATAAAACCTGCAAACATTATCGCAGCTAATAGCATGAGTTCATAGGCCGATAATAGCGCTATATTAAGGCTTATTCCGGCATGGCTTTGCAAGTAACCTGCGCCGAATAGCATTAAAGCATAGAACAAGGCGACACCAACAAGGCAGCCTAGCCCAGTGATGAGTAATGACTCTGCGCTTATCAATGTAAAAATATGCCAAGGCCTAGCGCCTACCGAGCGCAAAATAGCCAATTCTCTGCGACGCTGATTTAAGTTCGACAGCAAGCTGGTCAACATGCCAAGTAAACTAATAATGACCACCACAATTGAAAAAAGTAATAATATTTTTTCGACAATTGAGAGCATTTCCCACAATTCACGTAAGGTCACACCAGGCATGATGGCAAGTAATGCCTCCTCTTTGTATTGGTTAATATTACGGCGTACTTGTAGGGTGTACAGTGGCGAATCAAAACCGAGTAGAAAAGCGGTTATTTGTTTTGGTGTGCCAATGAGATCGACATCATCATGCTGGTCGTGGTCGTGGTCGTGGTCGTGGTCGTGGTCGTGGTCGTGAGCTTTTTCATGTTGATGACTATGACCACCATGAATTTCATCAATCGCTGCAAGTGGAATATGCAAGGTTTTATCAACGGGTGTACCTGTTGCTTGTAAAATACCAACAACGGTAAATGGGTTATCATCATGGTTATGAAAGCTAGTATTACCCATGCCGTGAGCAATCACGACCTTATCACCCAGTTGATAGCCAAGGGATTTGGCTACATCAGCACCAAGAACAACGTCAAATAAGTGATTAAACTCATGGCCGTTTGCAAAGCTTAATGGCTGCTTCTTACCAAAGCGATAGTGAGTAAAGTAGTCCTTGTTTGTACCAAGCACCGCAAGGCCTTTATGGCTATCACCTAACGACAGTGGAATGCTCCAGCTTACTCCCCGTTGCTTTGCAATATACTGATAACTTTGCCAACTGACGCCGTTATTAGCATGCCCAATACGAAAAACAGAAGAGAGCAGCAATTGAATGTCGCCCGTGCGAGCGCCAACGATCAAATCTGTGCCAGAAATGGTATTACTAAAGCTACTTTTGGCATCGATACGAACACGCTCAATCGACATGAGCAACATCACACTAATAGCAATAGTGAATAACGTAAGCAAAGCACTGGCTTTGCGATTGAATAAGCTTTTTGCGGCAAGTTTAAGTAGTAGCATGTCTGCCTCCTTGTAGTTCAACAAGGTCAATGCTGCGTTTGAAAAGGCTGCGCAGGGTCTCATCATGACTGACAAACACGAGCGTGCTATTAGTGGCTGTGGCTTGTTCAAACAGTAACTTCACAAATGCTTGACGGTTTTGTGTGTCTAGTGCCGAGGTTGGTTCATCGGCGATAATGATTTCTGGGCTACCTATAAATGCTCTGGCTGCTGCAACACGTTGCTGTTGACCAATACTTAATTCACCGACAGCTTGATGCTGTAAGCTGCCTGTTAACCCTAACGCTGTAAGCAGTCGGCTCGCTTCTGCACTAATAGTGGCATTGTTTTGAAGCGCATGATGTTTGCGAGATGTCGAAAACTGGCAGCCTAATGTTACGTTCTCAATGGGTGATAAGTAAGACAGTAAATTAAAGTTTTGAAAAATATAACCAATATGGTCGGCACGAAAACGGTCGCGCTGGCTATTACTAAGTTGGTTTATTGCTTTGCCTAGTAACTCAATTGTGCCTTTGTTAGGAGTAGCAACACCGGCAAGCAAAGACAGCAAAGTTGATTTACCGTAGCCACTCGGGCCATGAAGAAAAACATGTTCGCCTTGATCAATCTGCAATTGTGCAATATTGATCGTTGGCGTCGTTTGTTGTGAGTGCCACTTAAATAGCACATTTGAAAGCGTGATCATAACGACCTATAAGTTGTTACCATCGCCAGTAATTTAACTTTTTACGCATTTTGAGGTTACGAATAAAATTACGTGGTTTTGGCTTAAGTGCTGGATTCGTCAATAGTAATTCATTGCTGGCAGCAAGTACACGTTGACTCGATAAGCCGTCCTGATATGGGTGTAACTGTTGGCAGAAGTGTTCAATTTTAGCCATTAGTTCATCAGGCTCTGTGAGAGCATAATCGATGGCCTGTTCGATTTTATCTGCATCTGTAATGTCAACGAGATGCTCATCGGGGTTTTGGTTGCAGAAGGTCACCACAGGCTTACGTTGTAAAATAAACATCAGTAATATCGATGAGGTATCACAGAGCATTACATCCGCTGCTTTTAGAAGCGGTAAAACATTGTCGGTTTCTACAAAGGTTAAGTTTTCATTTTGTAGCGCTTTATATTGCGCAACGAGTTCGCTTGGCATTTTAGGATGAAACTGCATTAAAATGCGCCATTTTCCTTGCTCGCTAAATGCTTTAATTTGTTCATAAAGCTTTGGAGCAAGTGAGATACGCCGAGAAAAAGTTGAGCAAATGAGTAATGTTTTACGCGGATCTTGCTTATCTTCGTAAGGGTTATTTACGACCTCAGAAAAGTAGGGATCAAGTGTTGGCCAACCTGTTTCTTTTACTTGAAAGTAGCCATGCTTCTGAGCAAGCTCTGTAAAGGTGGTCGTAGTCGATGGCCCTTGAGTGCAATATAAATCAAAACAGTCACGAATTTTAAAATGATTATCTAGGCCATTATTAACGCGTTTTCCTGAATTAAAACCATGAAAAACTTTGACTTTTTTACCAGGGATAAAGTTTGGAACAATATTTCCTGGTAGATAGACAATATCGGGCTGCCATTCTTTTACATCGTTTAATGACATCAAACGTTGCTCTTCTTGGTGAAGAAAATCAGGGTTAACCTCATCTCCTTCTAGAAACCACTTAACCTCACCGCCATGAGCTAAAATTTCTTGCTGTAGAGGGCGCAAGATGGCGTATGAATAATTCTGTGAAATATACATTAAGTATTTTTTTTCTGCGGTAGCTGCTAAGTAATCCAAGAAAACCTCCTATTGTGAGGGCGCTATTATAGCGAAGTTTTGTTTATGACAGCAAAATTACAGAACATTTAAAGCTTATTGATTTTGTCATGAGAATTGAAAAGCGGATCGTAGCGCAATGATTGAGCTTTCATAGCGTCTAGATTATTATAGGCGGCCATAACCCCAATCCCATACAAGTGCTCATTTGAGCATGCCAAATACTTTCGGAGATAGCATGACTAGCTATAAAGTTTTAGACGTAAACGATGATTTACCGATCCGTACCAAAGGTGCGGTACACAGTGGTAAAGTGCGTTCAGTTTATTGGTTAACTGATGAAGACAGCGCTCGTTTAATTAATGAAAAAGGTTACCAAGTTCCAAAGGGAACTGAGCTAGCTATTATGGTTATTTCAGACCGTATTTCTGCGTTTGATTGTATTTGGCAAGGTGAAAATGGTTTAAATGGTGTGCCAGGTAAAGGTATTGCTTTAAACTCAGTGGCATCACATTGGTTTAAGTTATTTGACAAAGCAGGTCTTGCAGGTAATCACATTGTTGATATTCCACATCCATATGTGTGGATTGTGCGTAAAGCAAGCACTGTAAAAGTTGAAGCCATTGCTCGCCAATATATTACAGGTAGCATGTGGCGAGATTACGCGAAAGGTACACGCAATTTCTGTGGTATTGATTTGCCTGAAGGTCTAACAGCTAATCAAAAGTTAGATGATGTACTTATTACACCATCAACAAAAGGGATCATCACAGGTGTTGCCGAAATTCCTGAGGTGGACGATGTTAATATCACCCGCGAAAACATTACTAATAATCTATCAGTATTTAATTTTAAATCTGAAGACGATGTCGCTAAATATGAGCAATTGCTAGTTGAGGGCTTTAAGCTTATTAGTGATGAGTTAGCACAGCTTGACCAAATCTTCGTAGATACCAAGTTTGAGTTTGGTTATGTAGAAGATATCGATGGCTCTGACAAGCTTATTTATATTGACGAAGTGGGCACGCCTGATTCATCACGTATTTGGGATGGCCCTGCTTATCGTGATGGTAAAATAGTTGAAAATTCAAAAGAAGGTTTCCGCCAGTTATTAATTAATAATGTGCCAGACAGTGATGTATTGTTAAATAAAGATCGTATGGGTGAGCGCGAGCAATTAGCAAAAGATTACACATTACCTGAATCTGTGATGCTTGAAGTGTCTGATACTTATGTTGGTATCGCAAGTAAAATAGTGGGCGAAAAAATAACGATACCAAGCGATCCGCGTGGTGAAGTGATTGCTATTTTAGACAGCGAATACGGTTTGATTAAACACAGTTAAACACATTTTTAGGCCTAATATTCCTTCAAGGCCTTTCTTATTTTTAAGCCAAGTTTATGTTTTAGGTACGTTTGCTTGGCTTTTTTCTTGCTTTTCCTGCTTTCAGTCATTAACTTAACACAAGATTAATCTATACTAATTAGCAGAATAAGCTAAGCAAGGAACCAACCTATGTTTTTATTTGCGCATTGTCTTCGCGCGACGTGTGGTCTTGCACTCTTTACCAGTTCAACTTTGTTTGCAGCGGATATTTCATTTGTTGTTCGTGACCAGCTAGGTAATCCGTTATCTGACGCTGTTATTGAGCAGGTTGCAATAAAAAATAATGAATCTACGCCTCTTCCAGTCGCGGTAATGGATCAAGTTAATAAACAATTTTCTCCTACGGTACTGATTGTTCAACAAGGGCAGTTAGTGGATTTTCCTAATAGTGATGATATTCGTCATCATGTTTACTCTTTTTCGCCTGCTAAAGTCTTTGATATAAAGCTGTATGCGGGACAACCCGAAAAGCCTGAAAAATTTGATACCTCAGGTGTTGTGGTACTGGGTTGTAATATCCATGATTCAATGGTCGGCTATATTTATGTCGCTAAAAATCATCGGGCTATAAAAACAAATCAACAGGGAATGGCAACACTTAAGGACGTTATATATCCACTAAGTTTAACTATTTGGCACCCAAACCAAGTAAGCGATATTACTTTTAAGCAGTCACTCATTGTAAATCAATCTCCTAAAAAGTTTTATGAAGTTATTGTTGAGACTGTGGAACCTGCACCACGAAATACATTTGGCGAGATGTTTAAGGTAAATAATGGTTAATAGTTTAAGAGGGCGAATTATTGCGCTATGCGTGGGTTTAGTTTTACTTACCACACTGGTGAGTTTATTAAGTTCTTGGTGGTCAACAAATCGTTTTAATAATCAAAAGTTAGTTGAAGATATCAATGTTGCTGAGAATGTGTTCAAGCAGTACCTTAGCGCCAAAGAAAGCTTATTGTTAACGGCAGCGAAAGTACTGACTGCTGATTTTGGTTTTAAACAAGCTATTGCCACGCAAGATGCCGACACAATTAGTAGCGTTTTAAATAATCACAGTCGGCGTATTAACGCAGATTTAATGATGTTAATTGATTTGTCGGGTCAACTTGTATCGGCAAATACAGAGTTAGATCATACCTCTGATGAGTTTACCCCTTTGATGCGTGAACTGCTGAAGCATGCTGAGCAATCAAATTTTATTATTATTGATAAAACTTTATATCAGGTGATCTTACTGCCAGTGAGAGCGCCTCGTACAGTGGCATACAGCCTCGTTGGGTTCAAAATTACTGACTTAGTTGCTAAAGAGTTGAAAAACCTGACTACAATGGATGTGAGCTTTATTGGTCAAGAGGATGATGTTGTTGAAACATCGCTCACTGATGACCTTTATGGAAGCTCAGTACTTGAACACTTCAATAATAAAATGACACATCGGATTTTTGGGGAAAAGCCAGTTTATCGTAATCGTTTAATTCAACTTCCCTCATTGTCAGGACATCAGGTTACAGTATTACTTAGTGCAGACTTAACGTTAAGTTACCGAGAATTTGAGCAACTCTTTTTTACTATCATTATTTTAGCGGTTATTACGGTGTTCATTGGGGTGTTGACCAGTGGCTTTTTAGCTAAAAATTTAACGACACCTTTATTACAGCTTACATTGCTGGCGCAGCAATTTGCCCGTGGTAATTATCAAGCAGACTTTGTTGGCAAAAAGCAAAGTAGTGAGATTACAACACTTATCGATGCTTTCAATAATATGGGTAATGATATTAAAGAGCGTGAGCAGCAAATCAGCTTTCAAGCAAGTCATGACTCTTTAACTGGCTTTTTAACCCGCAGTGCCATGCTCGAAAAAATGGAGTCTTTGTTAGGACTTGGAATTGATTACACCTTAGTGGCAATTGATATCAGAGGCCTTCGACATATTAACGATAAACTGGGCCCACGTATTGGTGATGAATGCTTAAAAGCGGTGGCAGAGCGAATTTGTGAGTACTCAGAGCAGATTGGTGGAGTGAATGCTCGAATTGGTGGCGATGAGTTTTTAACTTTATTCCCCAGTCAAAAAGCAGGACAACTAAAAAGCAGTGTGATGGAGTTAATGGCACAATTACAAGTGGGCTATTTAATTCGAGGGTTAAATATAACCTTACGTTTTAGTACTGGTGTAGTTCATTGTATGTCGCAAGGCGTGAAGCCTGATGATTTAATGCGCCGTGTATTAATTGCCGTTGATACAGCATCATCTGAACAAAAAAATGTGCACTACTATCAAGAAGGTGAGGACGAAGAGCACCTAGAACGATTGGCTATTATAGATGAACTAAAGCAAGCGTTATTTGATGATGACGGGCAGCTTTTTATGACCTATCAACCCAAGCTAAATATTAAAACGCAATGTATTGATAAAGTTGAGTCACTGATTCGCTGGCAACGTAAAGATGGTCAATGGGTTTCCCCAGAGTTATTTATCGATTTAGCAGAGCAATCCGGTGTGATTGTTGAGTTAACGGCTTGGGTAGTTAAGACGGTTGTTTCACAAGTTGCGCAGTGGCAGCAAATGGGCATTTCGATGCAGGCGGCTATTAATGTGTCGGCGCAGGATATTGCTTATCCGAGCTTCTACTCTCATTTGGCTAAACAACTCAAAACACACCAGTTAAGTGGTCATTTAATCACTATCGAGCTTACAGAGCGCGACATGATCGAAAATGAAGAGCAAGGAATAAAAGCGCTTGAGAATTTAAAAGGCTTAGGCGTTAAGATTTCTTTGGATGACTATGGTGTGGGGCAGACATCGCTTGGACGTCTGAAATCGCTGCCTATTGATGAATTAAAGCTAGATAAGTGTTTTATTTTAAAGCTAGATCAATCTAAGCAAGATCAATACATAGTTCAATCGACCGTAAGCCTAGGCCATCAACTCGGCTTTTCGGTTGTAGCAGAAGGGGTGGAGAATGAAGCATCTCTTGATTTACTTACACAAATACAGTGTGACTATGCACAAGGGTATTATCTAAGCCGACCTCTCAAGTCCGAACAATTTATTCAATGGTTAGCACAATACAATGAAGCATCTTAAATGGTTTGTGGGTTTATATTGTTTAGCTAGCGCGGCTTCAAGTCTCGCTGCAACGGGAAAGTTGCTGGCAACCCCTGGGGTTTCGCAAGTCGAAGGAAGTGCTGGAGGCGGGTTAGTACCGTGGGCGCAATTAGCAGGTTATGCAAGCGCTGATGAAGTGGCAATCAACGGCTTTTGTAGTCGTGCAGATGTAACTGACTACCGCTTAGATGTGTGTGGTGTGCAGTTTAACTTATTTGATCGTGTAGAACTTAGCTATGCGCAGCAGCAATTTGATGTGCCTGCATTGGACACTCAAATTGAACAATCAATTAGTGCGGCTAAAATAAGGCTTTATGGTGATATTGTTTACAGTGAATGGCCACAAGTAAGTTTGGGAGTGCAGCATAAGGAACTACAAAACGGTGCGGTTGCTTCACTTTTAGGCGCTGAGGATACAAAAGGCACCGATGTTTATATTGCAGCAAGTAAACTCCATTTAGGGGCACTTGCTGGATATAATTGGTTTTGGAACACCACTGTGCGTTACAGCGAGGCTAACCAATTAGGCTTATTAGGATATGGGGGTAAAAACAGCGCTGAAAAATTGTTATTTGAAGCATCCAGTGCTGTATTTTTAACGCATCAGGTGGCAGTGGGTATCGAGTACCGTGAAAAAAGTAATAATCTTGGTCTTTCGGAACAAGATTGGAAAGATATATTTATTGCTTGGTTTCCTAATAAACATATTAGTGTCACTGCTGCATGGCTTGATTTAGGGCGTATTGCGGGGGCAGATGATCAAACAGGTTGGTATTTGTCAGTGACAGGATATTGGTAATGAAATATGTTCTTTATGTTTTTGCACTTGTGGTATTGCTGAGTGGGTGTAGAGCAACAAACCAGCTTAGCCTCTATCAACAACTGGATGGACAGCAAGGTATAGAAAAGCTGGTTGATAGTTTTATTAACCAGATCGGGCACGATAGCAAGATTCTTGAGTATTTTAAGCAAGCAAATGTAGCGCACTTTCGTCAAGGCTTCATTTCACATTTATGCTCAGTGACCGATGGGCCTTGCAGCTATACAGGCGATTCGATGATTGATATTCATACCGGTATGAATATATCTGAAAAAGACTTTAACCGCGTTGTTGAGCTTTTAATAAACGCAATGGACGAGCAGCATATACCTCAGCGGCTGCAAAACACGCTTTTAGAGCGCTTAGCGCCCATGCGTTCACAAGTGATCAATATTTAAATTAGCTGATTAACCGCCTCACAAATTTGGCTAGGCTTTATGTCTCTTATGAGTTCACTGTCTATTAATTGCTGGCCGTTGGCAACCAAGGCAATGTAATTCTTTTGCTTCGGGGCAACAGTACTCCAAGGCGATGTGCCTAACCCGACTAATACCACACATGGGATGTTTGCGGCGGCTGCAATATGCATAGGGCCAGAGTCAATGGTAATAAATAAATCTAAAGACGCAACTAAGTCGAGCATTTCTAGCATAGAGGTTTGACCGGCTAGGTTCGTGATTGACGCGTTGCTATTATTAAGTTTGGCGACTAACTGCTCAGCCTCATCCTTCTCTGAAGGATCGCCAACAATATAAAAATCGCAGTCAGGGTGCTCTTCACTGAGTTTTTTCAAGGTTTGAGTTGCGAGATCTTCTGGGTAATGACGGCATCGTTTATTTTTACCACCAAAGTAAATACCTAGCTTTTTCTTTTTATTCTGTTTTATGTAGTGACTCTTTTTAGCTTGCACTTCGGTATTGGGGATTTCTGAAAAAGGGTACCCATGTGTCTCGTTTATTAAACGGCAATAGCGGTAAATATAATGGTGATTTTTATTAAGCTTTAATGTGTGAGTTAGTAGTGGTGAACGTCCGTTTTGTGCATAGCCAATACGATATTTAATCTTAGCTGCAAAACAAAGGAGCGCTTCTGAAAGAGAATTTCTTAGTATGATTGCTAAGTCGATATTGGCTTTTTTTAATATACTCGCTTGGCTTAAAAGTGAGCAAGGCTGATGCGTATCAAAGCGATTATCAGAAATAACCTCAATCGAGTTATCTCTAGATAGCATTTCAACAAGATGTGGGCGTGCTAACACATAGATTTTTTTGTTCGGGTAAAGTGTTTTAAGCATTTTGATTGCTGGGGTGCAATTAATTGTATCGCCAATGAACTTGGGAAGTACAACCAGTATATTCCCTTGGATTTTTTTACTATCAATTGTTTGGTTTTTGGGCATTTGAATGAGGCCGAGATGTTTTTATTTGCTATGTTCTTGAGAGATTAATCTTTAACTATTTCTTGCTAATGCTTATCTTTTTAACGTTAGATTAGTGAGTTAGCAAGGGCTTTTTTCATTCTCAATAAGTTTACTTTCATCTTATTTTTTCAAAGATGATAGAGGGTATGAATGACAATACCCAACTCATTTTTTGAAAAAATAAGGCTCAATTTTGCTGGGGTTAGACCGTTATTATCTAATCTAGTTCTTGCCCAGTTATGTATTTATTCGTAGTTTATCATCATAATAAGAAAGTGCGTATGAATATGACATTAAATACAACGTATTATCTAGACTTATTTGAGCTTAAAGTAGAGTTAGTTATTCCAGTTGGAAGGTCAAAATGAAAAATATAATCACGCCAGAATGGCTCAATAAAAATTATAATAATGCAAATATCATAACTTTTGATGCGGGAATGGTGCGCCCTGGCATGCCAGGTGAGTATGCGCCTAGAGCAATGCTGCCTAATGCGCAGCGTTTTGATTTCAAAAAGACGCTGGCTGATAGTACTAACCCTATACCAAGTATGATGTGCAGTAGTGAGCAGTTTACAGAGCATATGCAGCTTGCAGGGGTTAACCAAGACTCTCTGGTTGTCATTTATGAGGATCAAGGTTTATTCAGTTCAGCGCGTGCGTGGTGGATGTTTAAAGCAATGGGCTTTGATAACGTAAAAGTTCTAAGTGGCGGTTTAGCTAAGTGGCAGGCACTTGGCTACGCAACACAAGCAAGCTATTCAGCGGCTACTGGTCAAGGCAACTTTGTTGCCAGCCCCCGCGCTGATTACTTTATCAGTGCTGAGCAAGTACTCAACTCTCTTGATGAACAAAGCACACTAACACTTGATGCTCGCCCTTATGAGCGATTTACCGGCGAACACGAAGAGCCGCGTGAAGGCATGCGCAGTGGTCATATTCCAAATAGTCGCAGTTTGTCACTTGCAAGTGTACTGGATAACGGTGAGCTTAAATCGCTTAGCGAGTTGCAGTCATTATTTGAACAACATATAGAGCCGCATCATACCCAGTTGCAGTTTAGCTGTGGCTCAGGTGTAACGGCTTGTGCAATTGCATTGTGTGCCGATGAATGCGGTTACGCTAATTTACGTGTTTACGATGGCTCATGGAGTGAGTGGGGTGCTCGTCACGACTTACCTATTGAAACAGGTCCGCATCAATAAACTCTGCGTAATTTTGCCAGCTGCCGATACTATTTTTATTCAGTGGCTGGCGAATTTGCTTTTTACTCGCCGTGGCTGATGCCGCATTGTTTTTATAAAAGCATAAGCAGCTTTCTTGCCAGCTTAAATCGCAAAAAGCATAGAGTTTTTGAGTTTGTTGGGTAGGCTCTGCCACCAATTGCTCATAGCTTTGTAAAAAAACGTTTTCAGGATACTTGTTGGCAAAATGACTGATTAATGCAGAGTAATCTTGATGGTATAAAGCAATATCTTTAAGTGTGAAGCTGTAGTGATGAAACACACTTTGCGGGCTATACATCTGCCTAAAATTGGCAATGCTGCAATCTTGCCAGTCCCGCTGCATACAAACGATTTTAGCATTAGGGAATGCCGCTAAAATAAAATCAATATAGTAAAAGTTAAATGGCTGTTTATCACAACTTCTTAGGTCATCACTTAGCTGCTGGGCTCTTTGTTGATAGTTAGCCAGTGCTACCTCTATCGCCTTAGATGTATATGCTTTATCGAGCATTTCGCTATCAATCACACGAACTGATTGCGTGGCGTGTTGTATGAGTTGCGCAATATCGTTTAACTCACCGATGCCTTTTAGCTGCTCACTTTGATTAAGGATTTTTTCAACTAAGGTTGTACCAGAACGGGGCATGCCAACAACAAAAACGGGCGAGAACGCAGAGTCACTACTTTCAATTGCTTGCTGTTTGCTCTGGGTAATAAGTTTTTGACAAAAGTGGCGATGCTGTTTGGTTTGATAATTAAGTTTACTGGCTATCGCTTGCTTACTTAGTGCAAAGTATTTAAATGCATTTTTGTAGTCATTGAGGTGCTCATAATTAAGCGCAAGACTATGAAAATACACTTGTTGGTCAATAATGGTTTTTTCTTTATTGGCTAAAGCGTGTAGTTTTTGGATATGTTGCTCTGAATCTGTAACAGTATTGAGTTCAGCCTGAGAATAGTGGGCTTGATAAAAGCTAGGTTGCTTAGTGGTTAGTTGCTGAAGCAAGCTTTTAGCTTCATCGAACAGTCCGTGAATTTTATAACACACCGCCAAATTATAGCTAATTTGTGGGTTATCTTTATTGCGCTGGTAGGCTGCTTTTTGAAAGCTAAGGGCGTCGTCATAATACCCTAATCGGGTCGCAATATTAGCTAATGTATCAAAGTCTGCGGCACTAAAGTCAGCTGTTTGCAAAGCGCTTTGATAATGTACAGCTGCATTACTTACTTTGCCTAACAGTACGTATAACTTGGCAAGTGCTAAATGATAAACCGCAAAAGAGGCTAGGCTAAGCGCTTTTTCAAGGAGTTTAATCGCTTTGTTGATATTACCAGCTGCGGTGTTAACTTCGCTGAGTAAAAAGTAACAAACGTGGTCTTCAGGATTTTGTTTTAGCCGCTGCACAAGTAGGTGATGTGCATCGTTTAGTTGTTTGTTGCTTAACAACTGTTGGATATGAGCGCGAAGCGCTTGTTGGGTATCATTTAGCATAAGCGCATAGTATACCAATTCACCATAATACTTAATTATTTTAAGGCTTATACCAACCCCAATAAAAGCCCTGCCTAAAGGAGGCAAGGCTTTTATGGATATGTTTAATTACAGCTCAAAGTTGTAGCTAAACTTCATACCGATGGTACGAGGCGCTGTGGTGTAGTGACCATAAACACGCTGTAGCTCAGGTAGCTCTTTGTTAAGCTCAGCATATTGCGACATACCAGCCCAAGACTTATCACGACGTACAGAAGTGAATGCATATTTATCGAATAAGTTGTCTACGTAAAGGGTTGCAGACCACATATCGCCAGTAATTTTGGCTGATAAGTTGCTTAGAGCATAACCAGGTAATACTTCGCCGTCTGCTTTTAAGCCTACTTTGGTGATCACATCGCTTTGCGCTGTAATACCGTAGTTTACGCTTAATAGTTTATCGCCTAGGATATCTTGCTCGTAACGAAGACCAAACGAGAATTGATGCTCAGGAGCGCCCGGTAAACGGTCGCCTTTAGCACCATCATAGTAGCTTTGATACTGCGCTAAGTCACCGCCTAATACGCCAAATAAATAAGGTGCATCTTCGGTCAATTCAGCCTTTGCATAAGCGTATGTCGCATAGGCAGCCCAGTTATCACCAATCATAGCGCGGCTTGAAAGCTCAATACCTTTTGAATTAGCAGAACCCGCATTTGAGGTAATTAACTCCTGACCATTTACCGTGCTGCTACCAACTTGCGCATCTTTCCAATCAACATTAAATAGCGCTGCATTGAAGTGTAGGCGATTACGTAACCATGATGACTTAAAGCCTAACTCATAATTGACTGTGGTATCTGGTTTGTAATCTTCTTCATTTGGCAGAGCACAAACAATTTGTTGCTCAGGTAATACATCAGGGCAAGGTGCAATACCGTTACCACCACCAATACGAAAACCTTCACTCACAGTAAAGTAAGCAAGAATACCGTTATCAAATGTGTAATTAGCATTAAACTTAAATAAGTTACCGTTATCGCTGGCACTTACATTTTCCATAGCTAGATTATCGAGTGAATCAAAGTCACCAGAATAGAGCGGTGTTGCAGAACCAGATGTTGTAGAAACATCGTATTCGTAAAAACGCGCGCCAACAGTGACATCAAGCTGATCTGTAATGCTGTAGCCAATTTCACCAAAAAGTGCTTTTTCAGTGGTTTCGCTGTCTGAAATCAGAATGTACTCAAGATCTTGTTCAACATTTGGAATGCCGCCACCCCAGTACTCAGTTAAACCCGGTGTGTATTCACGATCATCTGAGTGACTTTCTAATTTGTTATAGAAGCCACCCACAATCCAGTTAAAAGCGCTACTACTGTTTGATACTAAACGAAGTTCTTGCGTGAAAGTGTCGCGCTCTGAGGTATCGTGCGTGTAGCCAACAAATGAAGGGAAGTCGGCATAACCTGACCAAATATCATAAAGTAGATCGGTTTGATCGCGCTGACCAGATTGCTCATAGCTAGACCAACCAGATGCAGAGACCAGCTCAGCAAAACCAAGATCTGCTTTTACTTCTAAGCTTAATAAATCGTTTTCTTCTTCACCTGGCTCAAGTACACGAGCTACGTTTTCGTATTTACCTGGTACACCTTGTAGCGCACTGCTATTAGCAAGAGAGCCGTATTGCGATGTCGAGTTGCCACCATTTTCTTGTTTTTGATAGAAGTAGTTAAGTGTTGCATCAACATCTTCGGTTGCAAGCCAACGAAGTGATAAACGTGCTGTGGTGATTTGCTCATCGTTAACATCGCTTACGCTTTTTAAGTTGGCGTTAACATCACTGCTGTCAGAAAAGTCAGGGTTCGGATTTGATACACCTGGCTTTTGAACTACATGGGTGTAATCGATGTAACCTGGATTATCGTAATAATTTAAGCTAGTACGTAATGCGAGTTTATCGTTGATTAGTGGCGTGTTGAATACCACGCCAAACTCACCACCGGTACCGTCACTTTCGTTGATGCTAAATACATCGCCTGTTACTTTACCCTCAGTAATATCAAGCTCAGGCTGTTTTAGTAAGTAACGAATTGCACCGCCTAAAGTGCCAGCACCGTATAGCGTACCCTGTGGGCCGATGAGTACTTCCATGCGATCAACATCAGTTAAACGTAAATCAATACTAAGTGGGATTTCACCAACATAAGTTGCGACTGTGCCGCTATCAGAAATACGGTCAGAGGTATTGGTGTTCAAACCACGAACGATAATCGGAGAACCTTCACGGCCACCTTGATCAGAAATCGTTAGGCCTGGCACCCAGCGTGCAACATCTTCTAAATCACTAATATTTTGGTCGCTAATTACATCGCCATTTAGGGCCGTAATATTGAGTGGTGCATCTTGCACAGAACCTGCTCGTCGTGTTGCAGTAATTTGAATTGTTTCAATTGATTTATCGACGTCGATAGTATCTTCTGCTGCAAATGCCATATTGCTATTGATTAAAACCGCAGAAATTGCACTTGCAAGTAGAGCAGGCCTAAAGGTATTCATGTTTGATTCCGATGTAGTTACAATAAATTTATGCTTAAAAAATAGGCGTAGCTAGTGATTTAAGCTTAAAAGAGATTGATTTAGTGAATTTATATCCAATTATAGTGTATTTTTATTCTCGTAGTCATGCGTTATTTGCAATAAAATGCAAAATAATTGAATAAATACTCTATCTGGATATTAACTATCGGAAAAAGGGCAGTGGGTGCAGTCGTTTTTACAGCAATGTCCGCGCTTTAAAAAGAACCAGCGACTAAATACCATGTAGTTGTTTTTCATTGTGTAATCGAGATTTTCAATTAACTTACCTTGGTGATAGAAAGGGTTGGCAAAAGCGAGTTGTTGCTTAAGAGGCTGTTGGTATAGTTTGGATAAAAATAAATTTATTTCCTTAATTGTACAATCACGGCACAAACAGGATGTAGCTGCTTCATCAAGTGGTAAAATGGCGGGTAATTCATTACACCAACAAGCATTTATATTGTCGGCTTGGCAGTTAAGTGTTGCTTTGCATTGCGAGCAAGTAAGGGTTGTCATTCAGTAAAAAGATGCTTTGAGATTGAAAAGGTAAGCATAGCAAATGGATAAATTAGACGCATTAGATGAGTTTGCCCGATTTGGTGAAAACCGATTTGAGGCAATCTCTATTATTACCAGCAGCCCTGACAATCAAGGTGATGTGTATATCGTTACGCAAGACGTTTTTTGTCAGGTTTTACAGCGTGTTATTGACGGCGAAATAGATATCGATGAGTTAGAACTTTGGGCAAATGTATTGGAATCTCGTCAAGACATCGATGAAAGTGAGGTTGAAGGCGCGATCTTTGCCTTAAGTAATAACGAGCAAATGGGTGAGTTGAGTAAAAGTACGCTAAAGAAGTTATTAGAACTGACCTTAGGCTGAAAGAGTCTTATATCTTTCAGCCTAAGGTATGTACTTGTTGCTACTTATGATAGTTCAAGCAGGTTTCAACTTCGTTTTTCGAGCCTAAGATCACCGCAACACGTTGGTGGATAGCGTCAGGTTGAATATCCATGATGCGCTCTGTGCCCGTTGAGGCAATACCGCCAGCTTGTTCGATTAACATCGCCATAGGGTTTGCTTCGTATAGTAAACGTAATTTGTTAGGTTTATTTGGATCTTTCGTATCGGTCGGGTAAGTGAAAATACCACCACGACATAAAACACGGTGCACATCACCCACCATTGCAGCAATCCAGCGCATGTTGAAGTTACGACCACGAGGGCCTGTGTCACCAGCAATTAAGTCATTGATGTAATTTTGCATCGCCGGTTGCCAATGGCGCTGATTCGAGGCATTAATAGCAAATTCGCTAGTGTCTTCAGGGACTTTTGCAAAATCTTCTGTTAATAAGAAGGTTCCGTGCGTTTTATCTAAGGTGAAAAAGCGTGTGCCTTTGCCAGTTGTTAATGCCAGCACGGTAGATGGGCCATATAATACATAACCCGCTGCAACTTGGTTTTTACCCGGTTGCATAAATATACTTGGATCAGCAGGATCCGCGCCATCAGGCGCTGCCATAATTGAGAAAATCGTACCAACCAGTGAGTTAATATCGGTATTTGAAGAGCCATCAAGCGGGTCAAAGGCAACGATGTATTTAGCATCAGGGTTACCCGCAACGGTAAAATCTTCTTCCTCAGAAGCAATGGCTTTTACGTAGCCCGATTCGAGTAAAATGTCTTTTAGAAGCTGATTGGTAAGTACATCTAATTTCTTTTGTGTTTCACCCTGAATATTTTCGTCAAGAGTTGAACCTAACACACCTGATAAGGCACCTTGACCAACACGGAATGAAATTTCTTTACATGCCGCAAGCACTGTTCTGATCAATGAGATCAGTTCACGAGGGCAACCATCTTCTAATAATACCGGTGGGAGTCTACGCATTCTATTTTCCTGATAACGTTGTAGCCAGACATTTTTAAGTGTGAGAGAGAATGTCTTAGCAAGCGCTGAATTTCGTCTTAAATAGCTGTTTTTTGTTGGCGATACTTTATACTGCCTAATACCTGTACAGTATTTAAAACGCGAATAACAAAGATAAGATTATGCAAAAAATACCATTACTACGATACCTGCTCTTAGCTGTGCTGCTTACTATAATAACTCAAGCACACGCAGCAATTAAGCCTATAAATGATTTTACTGAAAAAATGAGTCATTTTTCGGGCTATTATTCTTTCTATTATGATTCTGAAAGCGGCAAAGTGTATGTTGCAGTTGATAAACTAAAGCAACCTTTTTTACTTCAGCAAAGCTTACCTTATGGCGTGGGCTCAAATGATATAGGCCTTGATCGAGGGCAACTTGGCAATACCTATTTAGTACAATTTGAACGTTTTGGTGATAAGGTGATGTTACGAGCATTGAATACTTATTATCGAGCGAATACGACCAACTTGGCCGAGCAGCAAAGTATCAAAGAAGCGTTTGCTTCGAGTATTCTTGCGGGCTTTAGTGTTGTTGCAGAGTCAGACTCAGCGGTGCTTGTAGACTATACTCCTTATTTATTGAGTGATGTACACGGTGTAAGTCGTCGTTTAGCTGCAACTTCGCAGGGGAGCTTTAATTTAGATGGTAACCGAAGCGCAGTCTATTTAGCTCGTTCAAACGCATTTGTGAAAAATACAGAGTTAGAGGCAATACTCACTTTTCAAGGTAGTAACCCAGGTGAGTTTGTTCGTCAAGTGAGCGCTGATCCTCACATACTTACAGTACATATGCATCATTCTTTTATTGAACTGCCTGATGATAACTACACACCACGTCAATTCCACCCTCAATCAGGTTACTGGAGTATTGAGCATAAAGATTACGCCGCACCACTTGGTGAGTCTATGTATGTGCGTTATATCCCGCGCCACCGTTTAGCAAAAAAAGATCCGAGCCTGCCAATTAGCGAACCCGTTGAACCGATTGTTTACTATTTAGATCCGGGCGTGCCTGAGCCAGTTAAAACAGCCTTGTTAGAGGGCGCTAAATGGTGGAATGATGCATTCAATGCTGCTGGCTATAAGAACGCATTTATCGTTAAAGTGTTACCTGATGATGCTAATCCTATGGATATACGCTACAACGTGATCCAATGGGTACACCGTGCAACACGTGGCTGGTCGTATGGCAGCTCAGTGATAGACCCGAGAACGGGCGAAATTATTAAAGGCCATGTAACACTGGGCTCATTACGTGTACGTCAAGATATCCTTATTGCTGAGGCATTAGCTGCCCCTTATTTTGAAGGTAATGAAGTTGCTACTCGTTTACAAGCAATGGCTCTTGATCGTATTCGTCAACTAAGCGCTCATGAAATAGGCCACACTTTAGGGATTGCACATAACTTTTCAGCGTCGGTCGCTGATAGAGCATCGGTAATGGACTATCCTCACCCGCTACTTAGTTTCAATGAGCAAGGCAAACTGGATGTGAGCCGAGGCTATGCCTCTGGTATGGGAGTGTGGGACACACAAGTGATAAAATATGGTTATAGCGATTTTACAAACCAAGATGAACCACAACAACTGGCCGCAATTTTAGCTGAAAATAAAAGCAAAGGGTTGGAATTTATTTCGGACAGTGATGCACGTGCTAAAGGGGGCGCTCATCCAACGGGGCATTTGTGGGATAACGGTCGTTCACCAAGTGATGAGTTAATGCGTGTACTTGATATTCGCAAACAAGCGCTGACGAGCTTTGGTATTGAAAATATCAAAACGGGGACTGCGTTATCGCAATTAGAAGAAATGCTAGTGCCACTTTATTTATTCCATCGCTATCAAGTTGAAGCTGCGGTTAAATTAATTGCCGGTGTTAATTACGAATATGAAGTACGTGATGACTCTGAGCCAAAAGGGGCGCAAGTTGTAACTAAGCAAACCCAGCAAGCGGCTGTTGATGCATTACTTGCTACACTAAAAGCTGAGAATCTTGTTTTACCTGAGTCAGTGTTAGCGCTTATTCCTCCAAAAGCGTATGGGGAATCTAAATCACGCGAGAGCATTGTCGGTCGTACAGGGTTAACCCTGGATGCTATGGCATTGCCTGAAGTCGCAGCTGCACATAGTTTAAGCCTATTATTTAATAGCCAGCGTGTTAATCGCCTCGCGCAGCAACAAGCGCGTAGCGATGCATTTTATAGTTTAGATTCATTATTAGCTCAAACTTATCAGCAAATTTTCGAGCAAAAAATTGCCCAAGGGATGGCGGGTAAGATTAGCCAACGAGTGCAGTTTTTAACGGCTAAGCAATTTGCTGATTTAGTAACGAGTGATAAAGTCGCGCCTGAGGTACAAGCACAGTTTCGTTATTACCTTGGCAAGCTTGCAAAGAGTTACCAGCAAGAATCAATGCTAGGAAGTGCATCAGTAGGTGATAGTGCCTTCAAGCAATATTTAAGCGAACAAATCAGCCACTTTTTAGAAAGCGGTGAGTGGCCTGCAAACTTTAAAGTATTGCCAATGCCACCGGGTTCGCCCATTTAACTCACCTTTCTTTTAAGGCGCCTAGCATAGCTAGGCGTTTTACTTGCATAAAACTGGATTTTTGCTAATCTACCGACCTCTCTTTTTGTCTTCTTGGGGTGTATATGGCGTTTTTTTCTCGCTCGCTGCTTGCGGCAGCTATTACATTCTCGAGCTTTTCAAGTTATGCCTCATTAGCTAAAAAACAATGCGAAGTTGAGCTTAGTCACGGCTTGATCATTACAGATGATGTTATTCGTATTGTTGATAAAGGCCAAACCCGTGTACAAATAAACAACAATACTCAGTTATTTATTCGTGGCTATTGGGTTGACCTTAATCCAGAAGAAAGCAAAGTCGTGGAGCAGTTTAGTTTAGGTATTCGTGACACTGTGCCTGAATTAGTTGAACTGGCCACTGATGGTGTAAATCTAGGTTTGAGTGCTATTGAGCAGGTCGTAGAGGGCATGTCCGACAAAGAACCTGAAGTACTTAAAACGCAATTACAGTATGTTGAACGTGCTCTGATGGATAAGTTTAAGCGTGGCGATGACTTTTTCTTTATCGCCCCGCAATCATTGTCGAAAATCGATGACTTTTTTACCAAAGAGATCAGCCAAAAAATTCACTCAGCAGTGCATGGCTCATTAGGGGCTATTTTAGTTTCATTAGGTGATGCGTTTAAATCACGTGAAGGAAATATCGAAGATCGCATTAACGACATGGGTCAGCGTATGGATATTATCTCTAAGGAAATAGATAAGTCACTGCAAAAGAAAGCGGAGCAGCTTGAAATGAAAGCCTCTGAATACTGTGAGTGTTTAAACTCACTAGATGTCACTGAATCTCGACTACAAAAAATAGTGCCAGGAATGGCCGATTTCGATTTGGTACAGATTAAGTCTTAAAAGCCCAGTAAACTTAACTGGGCTTTTTAATGTCTGACTTTTGATACGTGGATAGTTAGCTAAATTTAGCTGTTTCTGTCTCTAAATCAGCTGTAAGGCCTTTGATTGAATCGGTTGCCGTATGTGCCTGACTGGATACGTTAGCTGTTTGTGAGGCGGTATCTGAAATGGTCACCACACGTTTTGCTGTATCTTCACCTGCGTCTAATTGCTCTTTAGCTGCTATAGCTATTTGATGGCTCATTTGTGCGATTGCACTTAATGAACTCGCAACTCGGTTTAGTTCTTCATTGGCTTTAGTTGATTTAGCCACAGTTTGCTCACTGGTCGAAATACTGAGTGCAACAGATGACTTAGCATCTTGTGTTGCTGATTGTAATTTACCAATCATGTTGCGGATTTCTTCGGTACTGGTTTGTGTTCGTTGTGCAAGGCCACGGACTTCATCAGCGACAACCGCAAACCCTCTACCTTGTTCGCCAGCACGAGCTGCCTCAATGGCTGCATTAAGGGCTAATAAATTTGTTTGTTCTGCAATTCCTTGAATAACACTTAGCACATTAGCGATATTATTTACTTCATCATCAAGAACTTGAATGTTATTACCAGCGCTGTCAATTTGTTGCTCTAAAAGTGCGATTGTTTGTGCTGCTTCGTTGGTTAAGTGGCTTGCGCTTTGCCCTTGGTTCTCAG
Organism: Pseudoalteromonas sp. CO133X; assembly: GCA_004208945.1. Classification (GTDB taxonomy): domain Bacteria; phylum Pseudomonadota; class Gammaproteobacteria; order Enterobacterales; family Alteromonadaceae; genus Pseudoalteromonas. The sequence goes on from SGPE01000008.1 coordinate 169,200, forward strand.
CTTCTTGTACTGAGTAGGCTGCTTGTTCGGCATGCTCAACAACTGTTTGCGCTGAGGCGGTCAGTTCGGTAATGGCTGAGGCAACCATTTGTGTTTCTTCATTTAAACTACGGGTGAGTTTATCAAGCTCAACAGAGCGAGACTCGTTATCAACACTTTGATTTTTGAGGCTATCAGTTACGTCTTTAATGCCATCAACAACGCCGCGTAAGCCTTGTTGCATATAATGCATGGCCGCAATGATACTTTCACTTGGTGCATCTTGGCGGATAGTTGAGTGGAGGTTGCCACGTGAGACGTTTTTAACAATATCAATTACTTCATTGATTTCACCACCCAGTGCATTGGTCAGTGATGAGCCAAAGCGTGCAATTGCAAACGTAAGGGCTATGGCAATGAGCATAGATAAACCCAATAGCCACTTTGCTGTGCTCCAGTATCGTTCATCGACTTCTTTTGCACTAATTCCTGTGCCAACATACCAGCCAAACAGCGGTGTTTTTTGTACAACAGACGTTAAGTCTACTGTTTCGCCATCACGGACGGAGTCCCAATGGTAAGTAATAATTTTATTTGTGGTATTACCCACTAGTTTTTCGACCATGCGACCAATGCTGTTACCGCTGGCATCTTTAAAGTCATTAAAGCTGGTACCATGAAGCTCTGGGTCATGTGGCGTGGCAACAAAATCTAAATTATTGTCGACGACATAAACATACTCTGAATCGTGATATTTATTTTCTCTTAAAACCTGAGTTGCCAACTCTTTAGCTTGATTTTCATCAAGCTGGCCATTTTTTACCATCAATTCGAATTGCTCAACGATATTTGTTGTGCTTTTCATTAATTGGTTAATACGCGCAATGTTATCGCTCTCACTCGCATGACGTAACGACTGTAAACCCAATAAAGCTATTGCGCAAAGTGCAATAAAAATAGCGGTAGCAAATAAGCTAATTTTTGTTTTTAAAGCTAGTCCTGATAACACAGTTAGCCTCCTTTTATTATATCCCCTCTACTTTTCTACCATGTTTATCGGCAACTTGTTAGCTTTTATTAAGTAAAAATGACAGCGTTATCATGATATTTGTTCAAGTACCTATTTAGAGCGAAAGCTCAGCAGCAGTCAAGGGGCGGTATTCACCACTCGCTAGATTTTCATCAAGATGAATATTGGCAATTTTTTCACGGTGTAGTTCAACAACTTTGTTATCAACTGCGGCCAGCATTCGTTTAACTTGATGATATTTACCTTCACAAATGGATAGGCGTAAGCTATAGCTTGCAAGCTTTTCAACAATGGCAGGGCGAGTTAGCTCTTTTTCGTTATGAAGCTGTACACCTTGCTCTAGGGCTGCAATAGCTTCTTCATCCACCGGTTCTTGCGTTTCAACTAAATAAGTTTTGAACTTGTTGTGCTTTGGTGAAGTTATTTTGTGCGACCAGTCACCATCATTGGTGATGATCACTAAGCCTGTGGTATCTATATCTAAACGACCAGCAACATGAAAGTCGCTCATGTTTGGCTCATCGAGTAAGTCAAATACGGTCGGGTGAAGGTCATCTTTATTGGCACACACATAGCCTGCAGGCTTATGAAGCATGAAGTAGCGTTTGCCTAAAAAGACCAACGGCTCGCCTTGCCAGCGCACGTCGTCATCTTGGCTGATAGAATAATCAAATGAGGTGATCACCTCGCCATTTACAGTGGCGTATTTACGTTTGATACCTGCTTTGGTTTTACTGCGAGGTAATTCAGCAATATGGCTGATAAATTTATCTAAACGGCATGGGAATTTCATTGGGATCACATTTTTAGTCGGCTACAATGGCCGCGAGTATAGCGGATACTAGTGACCTATGACAGTACAGCAAGGACAAATATTAAGGTATTACCAAGCGCAAATAGCCAAAGGCGAACTGCATGAAGACCATGCCCAGCGCACAGCGATTAATGCGCTTGATAATCTAGCCACAGAATTAGCTGCGCCAAGACATTGGTGGCAAAGCGCTAAGTCAATAAAAGGGGTTTATTTATACGGCCCAGTTGGGCGTGGTAAATCCATGTTGATGGATGTGTTTTTCAAACTGGTCAATATTGATGCTAAGCAGCGTTTGCACTTTCACCATTTTATGAAGCAAGTACATGAGCGTTTGGTTCAACTACAGGGGCAGAAAAACCCACTGACGATTATTGCTAAGGAGTGGGCACAGAACATTCGTTTGATTTGCTTTGATGAGTTCTTTGTTTCTGATATTGGCGATGCGATGATTTTAGGTGGCTTATTCAAAGCCTTGTTTGAGCACCAAGTGGTGTTAGCGGCGACGTCTAACTGTCAACCTGAGCAGTTGTATCGCAACGGTTTACAACGAGCACGATTTTTACCCACTATCGATTTGTTAAATGATCATTGTCATATTTTAAGTGTTGAAGGCAATACCGATCATCGCTTTCGCTTTGGTAAACAAACCGAACATTACTTTATTGATAACAAAAGTGCCCTAATAGAGCGCTTTTTAAACCAAGAGCAAGCAGTACAAAAGCAAACAACGATAGAGGTTTGCCATCGTCATCTTCGCTGTGAACTGCAAGCTCAAGATGCCATTATGTTTGACTTTATGGCGTTATGTTCAGGGGCTAGAAGCACAGCAGATTACATTTATTTAGCAGAGCGCTTTCAGCGTGTTTATTTGCTCAATGTGCCAGTAATGGGACGCGGAGCCACGGGTAAACAAATTGTGCATGGTATTGAGGACAGTTATCAACGTGAAAAACAGGATTTACAAGAGCACTTTTTAGATGATGAAGCACGGCGCTTTATTGCTCTAGTTGATGAGTTTTATGACAGAGGTCGATTACTGCTGATCTCGGCTGAGGCGGGCATTAGTGATATATATCAAGGACAAAAACTGGCATTTGAGTATGCGCGTACAGAGTCTCGATTAGTTGAGATGCAAAGCTGGAAAAGATAAAAGGCGCATTAAAAAATACGCCTTTGTTGTCAGCCTAGCTGGGGTTTATATGAAAATGTTAAAAACTATATTGTGCGCCTACATACACATAACGACCTTTACCCCCACCATACTCAGAGTAATAATTACCACGCCCTGAAGGATAAAAATCACCTTTATTATCAAACACGTTATTTACACCACCGAATACGCGTAGTTGGCTTTGTTTACCAAGTGACAAAGTGTAAGACGCTGAAAGGCTGTGTTTTAAGAACGAGCCATAATCTTGGTAGGCAAGTTTTTCTGGGTTACTAATACAGGTATCTTCACCAGCCTCACAGCGGGCATCATTTTCGGCTACATACTCATTGTAATCTTCTTCAAGACTCTGGCTTGCTTTAAACGAGCCTAAGAAATTTGTACGCCAGCGAATACGTAGATCATCATTACGCCAAGTAATCGACATTGACGCTTTATCTTTAGTGCGACCATAGCCTGCGTAATGACTGGTTACTAAGCTACCATCGAGGCCTTCATAGGTCTGTGAGTTTTCAATCACGTGATTATAATCAAGCTTTAACGAGAGTTGACCATAACTGTCAAAATCAAGCTTGTACTGTGCAACCACATCATAGCCTCTAGCTGTGAGCTCATCGAGGTTATATTGGCGTTGTAAAACCTTAATAATATTGCCTTCATTATTACGGGTAATATCATTACAGAAGGTGTTTTCAGCTCCCCACGCAACTTCAGAGTCGTAACATTCACGCATGATGTTTTCATTACTGATCTGCGAAATTGCATCGACAATTGCAATATCATAGTAGTCAACCGCAAGGTTGAAATTGTCTAAAAACGCAGGTGCCACTGTGATGCCAAACGTATACGTATCGGCAGTTTCTTCTTTCAAGTTTTCATTACCAGCGCCAGGTGAATAACTGTTATTTTCATCGTTAAATTCGAAATCAGGATCGGCAGCAAGTTGCGCAGCTAAAGTCGGCTCTTTGCGACAGTTATCGTGACCTGGTTTAGTCGATGTTGCAGTTAAACCATCACAAATATCATCATAGCTGTCGTAATCGCCACGCGGTGGTGACATAAGTTCAGTGATGGTTGGCGCACGCTGCGCACGTGCATAATTCGCTCTAAAAGCATAGCCTTCGATAGGCTCCCAAAAAATACCGAGTTTGTAGCTGGCAACTGTATTGACGTTTTCCATGCTGTAATTAGCCAAACGAAGTGACGTTTCAGCACTTAAGTTTTTTGCCAGTGGTGCATCTTTTAACAGTGGGATTGCAAGTTCTGCAAAGGCCTCATAGACTTCAACTTCACCGTAGAAGTTTGGTACATAGTTAAAGGTGATACCACCGGATTTCATATCATCACTGGTTTTTAGATCTTGGCTATCTTTACGGTATTCACCACCAAATACAGCCGACACTGAGCCTGCTGGTAGTTCAAATAAGTCACCAGCAATGTAACCGACTACGCCATATTGTTTAATTTCGGTATCAATAACCGGATTAGTACGTATCCATGCCGCCATGTCATCAGTGATTGACCCTTCGCCAAACAAATTGATAGGCACGCAGCCTGCTGCGCGAGCTGCTTCATCAATACATTGGATTGTGCCATCAGCAAGCTCCTCAGCTTGTAAAGCTTGGCTTAGTTTTACTGTGTTTAACTCATTGCTACGAACTTGATGTTGAGTGAAGCGACCATAGCTAGCTGATACATCCCAATCCCATTCACCATTAAAGAGTGTCCCCTGTAAACCTGCCCAGCTACGAATCGTTTTACGTGTGTTATCAGTACTGATATTACCCACTTCACTAAAACGACGATCCCAATAAATACGATCTTTATATGGGTTGGCATCTAAGATTTCTTGCGGCACATAAGGGTTATCAATTGGAATATAACCTGGTGCAACATCTGAAAGTGGATCGCCAGTGACGGGATCATAGCGAGGTACAAAAGCTCCTTCGTACTCATCCTCTGGAGACTTATTGTTAAATGAGCCACTGTCACTGTATTGTACCTGTGCGTACAGCATAACGTCATCTGTTAAGTCAAAGTCGATTTTCAGTGCCGTTGAGAAGTTATCGCTTGGCACATCCAGCATCACGTATTGATTAGAGTTGATGCCGTAAATTTCTTCATTCCCTTTCCAGTCATCACGTAGAGTTTGACCGTCATACCAAAATTGTGTGTCGTTACGGCTATTTTCTAAGAACACACCGCCAGGAATACCGTCGCTTTTGCTTACCCAGTCAGCTTGAGTGATGTCGCGCATACATTGGTCGCCATCGGCTGTTTGCATCACATTACACATGCGTTCAGGGTCATAATCGTAGCTATCTTCAATCTGCGCACGTTTACGGTCGTAAAACGTCATGCCAAAATCACGGTCCCAGTTAGCACTGAAATATGCATAGCCGCGATCATCGGCAAATGAGGTGCCGTAATTTAAGTCAAGGGTAAACTCTTTACCGCCACCATCAGTTGTTTCACCTGTATTGGCTTTAAAGTCGAAGCCTTCTTTTTTCGATTGAGTAATTATATTTACAACACCTGCGACCGCATCTGCCCCATAGGTTGCCGATGCACCGCCACTAATTATTTCAACGCGTTCAACCATGCCGCTAGGAATGGTGTTTAAACTAACGTAATTACCACTGTAGCTGTTTGAAACAACACGACGACCATCAATCAGTGTCAGTGTACGGTTAGCGCCTAAATCTCTAAGTTGAACCGTTGATAAACCGGTTGCTGAAACACTTGATTGGCTGGTGGTATTACCTATGCTCTCACTCAGTGCAGGCATGTTATCGACTAAAATATCAGATAAATTCGTTAACCCAGTATCAAGGATTGCGTCACGGTTCATAGTAACCAGTGGCGTGGGTATCGAAAAGCTGTCTCGTTTTATACGTGAGCCCGTAACGATAATTTTTTCGGGTGTTTCGTTTTGTTCTTTGATTGCAGGGCTGGTATTAGCTGTGCGTGCAATGTCTGTTTCATTAGCAAGTGCATGTTGGCTAAAACCACTGGCAACAGCAAGCGCTATTGCACAAGGCTTAGTTAGTAGATTTCTCACAGGCGTTCCTAGTTGTACTTATTTTATTTTTAGTTGTGTGAAACCAGAGCGCTGCTCTTTTAAGGGCAGTTAAAATTTACAGTGAACAACACCCCGGTTTGTCGGTATTGACGTAAATTTTTTTATAAAAATGTGAATACAACTGCAATCTTTAGTGACTCGTTTATCTCTCTATTTTATATCTATTTAATATCTATTCGTTTAAAATCAATGTGTTGTTATTTTTGCGCTGTCAACTTATTGACAATTATAATGCTGGTTAATCATTGTTATTTGAGATAAATTGATAGCTAAATACACGTCTAGAAATCTAAAAAGAGGTTAAGTTTAGACTTAATGGAAACCACTCATCACGCCTACCGTTTGGGTCGGTGTACAATTAATCCCCTTGAAAATAAACTAGTTTGTGATGATAGTGAGCACGTTTTACAGCCTAAATTCATCGAGTTATTAGGTTGTTTAGTTGCCCGTTATCCTGAGCCAATTACTCGCGAAGAGTTAATTAATCTTGTTTGGGATGGTAACCATTTTGTAGGAGAGAAGGCGTTAACAAATGCTATTTGGCATTTACGTAAGGCGTTTAAAGAATTAGACCCAAACTCAAGTTACATTGAAACCTTGCGTAAGACAGGGTATCGATTGGTTCAATCACCTGAAAAAATTGAACAGCAGCCTAAAGAAAATACACCTAGTTTCAAACGTTCTCAACTTTATAGTGTTGCTGCTGTATTTATACTTTGCGTATTTGCTGCGTGTGTATTTTGGTATGTTTCTAGTTATCAAACAAAGCAGCACACGGCCTTTGTGATGCCGATAAATAGTATAGAAAGTGTAACAGCAAGCCCAGGACGTGAAATTTATCCTGCCGTATCAAATGATCAACATTACTTAGTTTACTCATGGCGCCTCTTAGATAAATCTGCGGATTTATATTTACGTGACCTCCATTTTCCTGAACACCCTGCAAAACAGTTAACTGACAGTGCACAGACTGAAGGGCGCTCCGTGTTTAGCCCTGACTCAAGCACCTTATATTACTATCGTTATACGCAAAGCAATGCGTGCGAAATAGTGAAACTATCACTTGTGAATGCGACGAGCGTTGTCCTGAGTGAATGTCGCCGCGAAGGTGGAACTGATCTTGATGTCAGTGCAGATGGTAAAACACTCGCTTATATCGGTGAGTATGTAACCGAAGCCGGTGAAACGGTAAGCCGCATTAAGTTACTGAACCTTGAATCAGATAACCTACACGAAACATCGATTCCTTGTGGTGACTATTGCCATATTAACGATGAATCTGTGTCGTTTTCACCTGATGCAAAATATGTTGTGGTTACTCGTAATGTTGAAAACGACCAGCAAGCACTTTTTATGGTTGATGTACAAACAGGGCAAGCTAAACGACTCACTCCAAACTTTGCTTTTATTCATGGTGTTGATTGGCATCCGAATAAGAACTTACTGGTTTTTTCGGCAACTAAAGGCGGGAAGCGTTATGGTTTTTTCTTCGATATTGAACAGCAAAAGCTGATTAATACTCAAGTGGCAGGGATGAGTTCGCCAAGGTATAGTGCTGATGGCAGTGTTTATTTTCATCAATGGGATATAGACAAGGTGATTACACGGTTAAAAATTGATGAACAAGTTGCCAGTTCACCTTTTTCTATGCTCTCTACTAATTTTAGCTCTCTTTTTCCTGAATATAACTCGGTGCAGAAAAAGCTACTGTATGTATCAAATGAGTCTGGCAGCTCTCAATTATGGATAGTGAACCCAGATGCAAGCTCGCGTAAACAGTTGACGAGCTTTCCACATGTTATTGGACAAATATTTGACCCAACGTGGTCAAAGGATGGGCGCTACATTTTGTTTTCAGTGCTGGATAAAGGGCAAAGTACGCTTTATCTATATGACTTTAAACTCGATAAGAGGCAAGCGTTAAATATTCCATTTGCCTATGCACGCAAACCAACGTGGTCTAGTGATAACCAATCTATTCTTGTGTCAGACAACGATTATGTTTATCGATTTGATTTAAAAGGTAATAACCTTGGTAAAGTGATAAGTTCTCCTGCTAAATATGCTGTTGAGTTATCATCGGGTGATATTCTTTTTACTGATAACAATAAGGCTATATGGATAAAACACCATGAAACGGGGCAAGAACAAGTACTTGTTGATGATATTCATTTAGCGAGGCATTTTTCGTGGTTATATGTAAGTAAGAACGAATACCATAATGCGCGTATTTATTATTTCAAAGTACGCGTTGGTGATTATCGTATTAGTTATTATGACGTGGTGAAAAAACAGCATTTTGATGTGATGGCATTACCCGAGCGTGCTTATAGTCGTTCATCAGGGTTGACCTATGTGGATGATGAACGCTGGCTTGTATACACAGGATACCTGTCACCTGAGATTGAAATTAAGCGTCTTCCTGCGGCATTTCTGCCGCAGTAAAATTAGCACTTACGATAAATATCAGGGCTCATATCATAAATGTTTACACTTAAACTGTAAGAACGCCGACAGTACTTGCTTAAGCAATTAAGTAGTTGTTCGCTTAGTTGCTGCTTTTGTTCAACGGTTCTGCCTTCCATGATAGATGCGGCAATATGGATGAAGCCATCTTTCCCTTCACCTAGTTCATAGTGTTGGTAGGCAATGGCACGTGTTTTAATGGTCGATAATTCGAATAAACCAGAGTCGAATACAGCTTGGTGGACTTTTTCAACCAGCACTTGAGGAAGAATAGGGAGATCTTCTGAATGTTCAATAACAATATGCGGCATGGGGCTCTTCCTTAAAAGCGGTAACTAAAACCGATGTTTGTTTGAAATTGGTTTAATACATCACCATCGAAGTGCCAAAGGCATTGTTCGTTTTCGGATGCTGGCAAAGTACATGAGATGTTACTTGCATTATTTACAATAGTCGCCAACCAGCGAGTTTCAACATAAATACGCGCTTGGTCGCTAAATAGGTACTCAGCGCCACCGTATAAGCCAGAGGTAAAAAAAGTATCGGAGTCAGCAAAATCAGTACTGACGTGATTTGCGCCAATTTGAGCACCAACAAAACCGACTATATGATCAGCCAAGGGCACTTCTACGGCACTTTGAAATAGCAGGTATTGCATCTCGACTTGCTTGTTGGCTTGGTCTTTCATATCAAGTTCGGTTGCTGAATAAAAGAAACCATAACGAGCATTATCAATGGTTCTATCAAGGCTGACAGTAAAATGACTGTCATCCTCAAGCTCAATTTTTAGGTTTTCTTCGGTTTGCACCGAATTAGTAAAGTTTTTGCCGAAACCGGCGCTAATTGAGTAGCCTGCGTGAGCGGTACTACTTAAGAACATTAAACACAGTAAACCAAGCGATTTTTTCATTGTTTAGGTGCTCGTTGTTGAAGATATTTTGAGATAGTATTGAAACATAGCAAGCAAATAGTTGTAAATGGACAACTATCGCTTTTTAATAAGGATAACGAAGATGAAGACACTAAAACTTGCTGCACTGACAGCCTCAGTCATCTTGTTGAATGGTTGTTCCGATGACGCGGCTTCTGTAAGTTTAGGATTATTTACGACTAAAGATATCAAAGTGGTATCGCAACAAGATCCAATCATTAGTGGTGTTACCTGTCATATCAGCCATATTGAAGCAAATCTTGATTTTGCAGATCCTTCAGATATGTCAATTGCTTGTCGTCAAACTGGCCCCATTACTGCTGAACAGTTACAAAAAATAGACCGCAGTAAATCCGGCGATGTGGTATTTAAATCATCAAAGAGTATTTTATTTAAATCATTGAAGGTGCGTCGTATTTACGATGCACCAACCCGAACTCTTCTGTATTTATCATATTCGACAAAAGAATCATCAGGTAGTCATCACCATGCTTTATCAACCGTTCCGCTTTATAACACGGATGCATGGCAGTGGGCGCAAGGACAAGAGTAAAATATGTTAACTCTATTTAAATCTGCTCCCTTACTTGACGAGCAGGAGCAACAGTGGCTGATAGACACATTTATATGGGCTGTTGAGCATTTTGATAGCGACTACTTTTTACACAAGACGCAGATTGTACTGCCCAATGGCCAGTTTTTCCCAGACAGTGTCACAAGCGTTGAAGATATGGCTAAAACGGTATTTTCTCGCGTCGTTGGCTATGCGGGGATGAAGGCGTGGCCTGTAAATTTAGTATCACCATCACAGCTGGTCCCGCAGGTATTTCCGCATTTTGAATTTCAGGCTTCTCTAAGAGGAGAGCATGCTCAGTTAATTGTGCCTGCGAATCACTTAATTAATGTGTCGTTTAATCCAAACCAAATAAATCAGCCACAAGACTTAGTTGCGAGCTTTGCTGGAACACTGGCGACAGTATTAATTCATCATGTTGGTGTTTTACCTCCTGGCGGTAAAGAGTTTTTACCACAGGCCAGCGACGCGCTTGCTTGTTTTTTAGGGTTTGGTGTGATGATGAGCAATACTGTGTATCAGTTTAAAGGGGGCTGTGGATGTGGTTATAACCCCTATGCCAATCGCCAAGCTGCATTGACTGAACCGCAAACCTTATTTATGCATGCTTTGGTATCGCATTTTAAAGGCGATAATCAGTCTAAAAAATACCTGAAGCCTCATTTGCGAGGTCAGTATAAGAAAGCGCAAAAGCAAATAAAGTTATTAGTTAATAGTAGTGCTAATCCGCTATTACTGGCGTTGGATGAACAAAAAGTAGGGTAAATAATCAGTGCCGTATTTAGATGAATTTTTATTAATTGCAGTTGCGCATTTTTTTGCTGTTGCAAGTCCAGGCCCTGACTTTGCTGTTGTGCTTAAGCAAAGTATTCAGCATGGTCGTCAAAATGCACTATGGACAAGTGCGGGGGTGGGGGCTGCCATTTTACTTCATGTTGCCTATTGTGTATTAGGTGTTGCCCTCATTTTATCGCAATCGCCGAGCTTATTTATGGCATTAAAATATGTGGCGGGTGCTTATCTAGCTTATTTAGGCGTACAAGCTTTACGTAGTGCAAAACCGGCTGATAATACACAGCAAACGCTTGCTCAGGCTGAGCCTGAGTCTGTGTATAAAGCTTTTAGACGTGGCTTTTTTACCAATGCACTGAACCCAAAAGCAACACTGTTTTTTATGTCGCTCTTTACATTAGTTATCAGCCCTGAGACCCCAGTATTAGTGCAAGCAAGCTATGGTATGTATATGGCTTTGGCAACTTGGGTGTGGTTTTCATGTTTATCACTGGTGTTATCAAAAGCCGCTGTGCGAGAATTTTTCTTAAAAAGTGGTTTCTGGTTTGATCGAGGTATCGGCGTGATCTTAATTGCGCTGGCCATTCGTGTTGTTGTGTAAGGTGAATTATGACTATCTATAATTTTTCGTTTGGTTCAAACATGTCATCAAATCGGTTGTTGGCACGATTACCTCAAGCAAAACGTATAGGCACAGCCTTACTCAGAGGTTACGAGCTGACATTTGATATGGTCAGTACCGATGGCTCAGCGAAATGCAGTGTTCGCCAAACCTCTCAGTTAGACGCACTCGTTTATGGGGTCGTCTATGAGCTTAATGAAGATGAAAAAGCGATGCTAGATACGATTGAAGGCCCTCGTTATGATTGCGTTGATGTGTGTGTTGAATTGTTAGATGGAGAGCAATTAACAGCACATTGTTATATTGCCAATACATTAGACGCTACTCTTTTGCCATTCGACTGGTATCTACAGCATGTTCATCGCGGCGCGCTTGAAGCTGGCGTGCCAAATGATTACAGTGACTCAATACTCGCGCGCGAAAGTTGCGATGATCCAGATAAAACCCGAGCAGCGAGAGAGTTCGCTATTCACAACAATAAAAACGACCAAGGGACATTATGAAACTGTGTAAACTAGCCGTTGCTGCGGCCTTATTATCAAGCTGTTCATTCTTTAGTTACGCTGATATCGACAGTGAAAAAATTGAGCAAGTAATTGAAACATCAATGGCACGTTTTGATGTGCCTGGGATGGCTGTTGCCATTGTTGAAAATGACAAAGTCGTTTTGGCAAAAGGGTTTGGTGTGACCAACCTTGATACGGGTAAAAAGGTTAATAAAGACACTTTATTTGGTATCGCCTCAAATACGAAAGCATTTACAGCAGCCGCTTTAGCGAAGCTTATAGATGAGGGAAAGTTAAGCTGGGATGATAAAGTAATTGATCATCTGCCTGAGTTTCGCCTGTATGACCCTTATGTAACACGTGAAATGACGATTCGTGATTTATTGAGTCACCGTAGTGGCCTGGGTTTAGGGCAGGGCGACTTAATGATTTGGCCTGACACCGATAAATCGGTTGATGAAATCATTGCTGGTCTTAAGTACTTAAAACCAGCCAGTAGTTTTCGTAGTAAATATGCGTATAACAACTTAATGTTTGTGACCGCTGGTGAGGTTGTAGCACGTGTGTCAGGGATGAGCTGGAATGATTATATCGAGAAAAATATTCTAGAGCCACTTGATATGAAAAACTCTCGAGCTGGTTTTTCACGCATTCCAGAAAGTAATAAAAACTGGGCCACAGGGCATATTCCTATGGATGGTCAGTTACACCCGTTTTTTGTTAATTATTTAGAAGACTTTCGTGGTGCCGGTGCTATCGCTTCAAGTGTTAATGATATGAGCCAGTGGCTACGCACGCAACTTGCGCATGGAAAAATGCCAAATGGCGAACAGTTATTTACTGAGCAGCAGCAACAGCAAATGTGGCACCCGCATATTACCTCTTTAGCATCGAAAAGTGCTTACGAGGCGTACCATCAACAATTTAGAGGCTATGGCTTAGGCTGGAGTATTGAAGATTTTCATGGCATTAAAAAATTAGGCCATGGTGGTGGGATTTTAGGTATGGTCTCTCAGGTGACTTTACTACCAGAAAAAAATCTTGGTATCGTTATTTTAACTAACCAGCAAGCATTTAGTGCGTTATCCGCAGTTACCTATGAAGTGCTTGAAGATGCGTTGGATTTGGAAGATAAAGATTGGGTAGAAGAGTTAGCTAAAAAGCACTTTGAAGGTAAAGAAAAAGCCAACGCAAATGCTAAACCAGAAACACCGGCAGATTACCAACCAAAGCTACCAAATATAAATTACACAGGCACACTGCATGATAACTGGTATGGTGATGTGGTAATCGAAGAGCTTAATGGGCAGTTACGTATCGACTTTACGCATACTAAACGTTTGAAAGGCCAGCTTGAGCATTACACGGGTAATACGTTTATTGTGAAGTGGGATGAAAAGCTACTTGAAGCCGATGCATTTATTGAGTTTCAAATGAGTCCCGAAAACCGCGTTGAAAGCGCCAAGATGCGAGCAGTTTCAACTGCCGTGACAGATTTTAGCTTTGATTTTAGAAACCTAGATTTACAAGCTAAAAAGTAAACCAAAGTCGCAAAGCCGCTCAAAAGCGGCTTTGTTATAATTGGCTGACATTTACTTCAAGGAGCGCGCAATGAGAACGGCCGTTATCTCTCATCCATTTTGTCGAAAACATAAAATGATTGAAGATCACCCTGAATGTCCTGCGCGTTTAGATATGATCACTGACCGCTTACTGGCAAGCGGTGTTGATATTGCAGTCACTCATTTACAAGCTCCAAAAGCCACACGTGAAGATTTTTTACGTGCCCACGATGAGTCTTTGGTGCGTCACGTAGAGCAAACCATTCCAGAGTCAGGCCTTGCAGAACTTGATGGTGATACATGGCTGTGTCCCGACTCAATGAAAGCAATTGAACGTGCCGTTGGCGCTGGGTTATTAGCTGTTGATGAAATTCTTGCTGATAAGCTAGATGCCGCTTTTTGTTCAGTCAGGCCGCCAGGTCATCATGCAAACAGGACAACCTCTGCTGGTTTTTGTGTGTTTAATAATTTAGCAATTGCTGTGCAGTATGCCAAAAGCAAAGGGGTGAAACGCATTGCCATTGTTGATTTTGATGTTCACCACGGAAACGGCACACAAGACATCTTTTTAGACGATGACAATGTACTGTTTTGCTCTTTGTTTCAGCATCCATTCTATCCTAATACAGCAGTTGAAAATAATGCGACTTTGGTTAATTCACCGCTGCCTATCGCCAGCGATGGGACTGATTTAAAAGCGGTTTATTATGAGCAGTGGTTACCTAAACTAACTGAATTTAACCCCGAGTTATTGTTTATTAGTGCGGGGTTTGATGCACATTTAGAAGATGACATGGCAAGTTTGAAATTTGTTGAAGATGACTACGCTTGGCTTACATCCCAATTAGCGGAGCTATGCCAGCAACAAGGCTGCAAAGGAATTGTGTCATTTTTAGAAGGTGGGTATGCCTTGTCAGCACTAGGGCGCAGTGCTGTGGCTCATATTAAAGCGCTGGTGGATACAGCTTAATTATCTAGCATCACAAAAGCTTGTTCTGGTGTTAATTGAGTTACTTTACTCAAGCAGCAGATACCCTCTTGCGCAAGTTGTTGCGTCACTCGTTTTGCCAGTTCTGTGCTTGTGATTGGTGTCACGTCGTTGTTATATAAATCAAAGTACCTTCCAGCTTTATTCAATAATAAAAGCCCGTTTCTTTGCTCCTTAGTTAAACCATACAGAAAATCATTTAAGTCGCTCTCACCTTCAAGGTGCGCTATTTCCTGCTTACTAAAAATGATTAAAGGAAATGAAAATTGCATTTATTGTCCTGTATCAAAGCCCGAAAGATTGAAATGATTATAATTGCTAATTCCTGTAAGAACTAGGTAAGTCTACTTATGAATCAACCAAGACGGCATCAAAAGGTCGGGGATGTTATTTCGCAAAAGCTGGTATCGTGCCCTGCACATACCCCTTTGGTTGATGCTGTGCGGTTGATGCATGTTCATAGTGTGACCGCTATTTTTGTTAAACATGATCAATCCATTGTTGGTATATGGACTGAGGCGGACTGCCTACATGTTGATATTACAAGCTCTGAATTTAAAAATGTACCTATTCATGAGGTTATGTCAGCACCGGTGGTGTCCGTGCCTAGTCAGTGTTTACTGAGCGATGCGACACTGCGCTTTCAACAGCATGGTATTCGACACTTATTAGTAATGAATAGCGAGAAACAGCCTGTTGGTATGTTGAGCTTGTC
Source organism: Pseudoalteromonas sp. CO133X (assembly GCA_004208945.1). Lineage (GTDB taxonomy): Bacteria > Pseudomonadota > Gammaproteobacteria > Enterobacterales > Alteromonadaceae > Pseudoalteromonas. Next base: position 184,429 of record SGPE01000008.1, read on the forward strand.
GGACATTGTGCACAATCAAGGGCTTGATCACTACCTACAATTTCGTCCTATTCATGAACAATATCGCACTGAATTAGACATTGTTGATGCAAATTTGCCAATAGAAAGCGTGGTAGAGATTATGCGCACGAGCCGCCTAGAAAGTGTGCTTGTTTATAATCCAGCCTTGGATATACATGGCATTATCACACAGCGAGATATTGTTGGGCTAATTATTCAAACCGAATGGCTTAACCCTTGTTGGCAATACGCAAGTTATCCATTGATAGAGATAGATAGCGACAGTAGTTTGTTTGATGCATATCGTCTTATGTCTGAACATAATGTTCGCCACTTAGCGGTCAGAGAGGCTGATATTTGTGGGGTCATTTCGTTTGCTGATTTAATCACAGAAATAGAGTCAGCGTATTGCTGTGAACTTGAACGAGCGATTGAGCAGCGCGATATTGCCTTACAAAAGTCGCAACGAAATTTATTTTTAGCGAATAAAATTATTGATGCGTCATTGGATGGCATCATGCTAACTCGTAAAGATGGCACGATTATTCAAGTTAACCCTGCATTTACTCGACTCACAGGATTTGAGGAACATGAAGTGATTGGCAAGCGACCAAGCATTTTAAGCTCGTCCTCACACAGCCGTTCATTTTATCAAAAAATGTGGCATGCCATAGAGTATGAAGGGGTTTGGCAAGGAGAAATTTGCAACCGTAAAAAAAGCGGTGAAGAGTTTGTTGAATGGCTGACTATTATTCAAATTAAAGATCCTAATGTTGATGAAGTACTCTATGCGGCTATTTTTAGTGATATAACAGAGCGTAAGCGAGCAGAAGAAAAAATCTCACAACTGGCGTATTACGATGAACTAACAGGCTTGCCAAATAGGCGGTTATTTCACGATAGGTTGTCAATTGCGTTAAGTGCAGCCAAGCGTAATCAAGATTTATTAGCCGTTATGTTTGTTGACTTAGACCGTTTTAAAGAGGTGAATGACAGCCTAGGTCATGATGCAGGTGACAATCTTTTACAGCAAATTGCAGAGCGCATTTCATCTGTACTACCTGAGGGGGATACCCTGGCTCGTTTAGGTGGAGATGAGTTTGTACTTTTATGCGAAGTTGAGAGGATTGAAGCATTACTTGGATTTGCAGAGCAAGTCTTGCAACAAGTCAGTATGCCTTTGTTAATTAATGAGCAGGTGGTGGCGATAACCGCTTCCATTGGAGCCGCAGTGTTTCCAGATGATGGTATTGATAGTGCTACCTTGCTTAAACATGCTGATATTGCAATGTATCGGGCAAAAGAAGTGGGTCGAAACTCATTTCAATTATTTAAGCCGGCCATGAATGCGCGCTCTCTTGAGCGGCTTGCGATGATGAGTCGTTTGCAAACGGCCATAGAAAACGATGAGTTTGAACTGTACTATCAGCCGAAGCAACACCTTGAAAGTGGCCGAATATGTGGCGTGGAAGCCTTACTGCGTTGGCAGGAGCCAAGCTTAGGTGTTATCTCCCCAGCTAAATTCATTCCATTGGCAGAAGAACTTGGCTTAATTGTAAAGCTGGATATGTGGGTTATAGAACAAGCCTGTAAAGAGTTAGCGATATGGCAGCGAAATGATATTGAAGCAGGACGTTTAGCGATTAATATTTCAGCCAATCATTTACGGCAAGGGCAATTGGCTTCTAATGTTGAACGCTTATTGAGAGAGTATGAGGTGGACCCATGCAAACTTGAAGTCGAACTCACTGAGAGCTGCTTCATAAGTCATTTTAGTGAAGCTAAACAAGAGTTGCTGGCACTTAAAAAGTTGGGCGTACATATTACACTTGACGACTTTGGGACAGGCTATTCAGCATTGAGTTATCTAACCAAGCTGCCTATCGATACACTTAAAATTGACGCCAGCTTTATTGCTAAAGTCCCTGATGAATATGGTAATAGTGAGATTGTTTCGGCGATTGTGACATTGGCTAAAAGCTTGAATATACACGTTGTTGCAGAAGGTGTTGAGAAAGTGGAGCAGTTAAACTACTTACAAGCGCTTAACTGCGACACGATTCAAGGCTATTATTTCTGCCGCCCCATTACGAAGCAGCAGTGGTATGACTTTTATCTTAATACTCAAAAATAGTTTAGCTTAGGGTGATTTCATAAGAAGTAAACTTTCGAATATTAATGACGCCAGTGTCAAAAATTAAGTATTGGCCCTTAATACCTTTTAAAACACCTGAGACCTCTGGAGCCTTATCAAAATTGAATGAGCTGATCTTGGTTGGATATTCGTCGACAGGGTAATCAAGAGTCACAACGTCCTCATCTAGTTTTTCGATGGCTGTTGCACCAAATAACTCGGCAAGTTCATCTAACTTTTCTTCTATTTGTGGCAGTAACTCTGTGGCAGCAGCCTTTAGGTCGAGCACGTCAGATTGCCCTTTTAGCATATTACGCCAATTGGTTTTATCAGCAATAAACTTGGCTAACGCTACTTCAACTAAACCTGATTGCAAACGAGTCTGTACTTTAAAAATAGGTAGTGCTTGAGTTGCCCCTTGGTCAATCCAGCGGGTCGGGATTTGTGTATGACGGGTAATACCCACTTTCAAGCCAGAAGTATTTGCTAAATACACATAGTGCGGGATCATGCAGTTTTCTTCGCCCCACTGTGGCTCACGACACGTGCCTTGGTCATAGTGACAAGTTTCGGGTTTCATAATACACATATCGCAGCTTGCTAGTTTGCGCGTACAGACAAAACAGTGTCCTTGTGAGTAACTTTTTTTGGTTTTCTTGCCACAGTTACAACAAAAGATATTACCGGTGTACGTGAGTGTGAGTGTTTTTCCTATATAGTCGTTTAAAGGTACTAGTTCATCACCAACAGGTAGTTGATATTGTACAGGTGTACTGTGAGTCGACTTGAGTTTACGCAATGTACCTTGCATCTTTACTTGGCCCCTAAAGATGTAAAAGGGGTAGTGTAACACGCTCTATTTCGATTGTGTGTCGATAAGCTCAAGATATTCATCAACTGCCAAGGCTTTGCTGTAAAAGTAGCCTTGGCCATGATCAGCCCCCATTTTTATAAGAAGTTGCTCAGTTTCTTGATCTTCTATCCCCTCGACCGTGATATTCATGTCAAGGTTATGGGCCATATCAATCGCTGTTTTTACGATCACTTGGTGAGTATCGTTATTGGTTAAATCGAGAATAAACGATTTATCTACTTTAATTGTGCTAAACGAGTAATTAACTAAGTAATTAAGGGAAGAGTAGCCAGTGCCAAAGTCATCTAAAATCACTTGGCTCCCTAATTTATTTAACTCATTAACAAAGCGTATCATATCCGTATGGTTTTTTATCAGTGCATATTCAGTCAGTTCAAATTTTAACTGATTGGCAAAAATACCTCGTTTTAGAATGGTATTTTCAATTTTTTCAACCAGTTTAGGAATGGCTAAGTTTTTGGCACTTAAGTTAACACTAATCGTATGTTCTTTATGTCCGTGCTGATTGAGCTTTGCTATAGTTTGACATGCTTTTTCAATTACCCATAAGCTCAATTCATTGATAAGTCCCGTTCGTTCAGCAAGCTGGATTAGTTGTTCGATATTTAAATTTTGATGAGCACTTGGCCAGCGTAGTAGGGCTTCAGCTCCTGCAATTTTGCCCGTGCGTAAATCAATGATTGGTTGTAAATATATCGCTAATTGCTCATTACGAATAGCGTGCTGTAATGATGCAGCCAAGCTTAAATCCATATCAACATAGGCAGAGTCGAGAGTTTTAATCGCCTGTTTTTGAGAAATTGCGAGAAATCCCCGTTGTAACCAAGAGTCAAAGCCATCATTTTCAATGGGTTCGGTAACGCTGAATCGGTAATAAAGCTGCAAATCGAGGCCTGCAATTTTATATTGCTTTGGCAGTTGTTTAGCAATATTACTTAACTCATCGTATAAGTCGCTTTTGGGCTGTATTTTGGTTGATATAAAGGCCAGCATACCATTGCCTAGATCAGCTATTTTAGGGCTATTATCCAGTGCATATTCAAGGTTAATAAACTGTCTATGCTTGGCTAAGTGGTTTTCTAACGAAAGAGCAACCGTTGTGATAATTTTACTACTTTGGCTCGGGTTTAAGATGCTAAGTAATGCATTGAATTGCTCAATCTTAATTAAACACAAATGTGCGCTGCGTTTTTCATTTATTAAACTCATGTACCCTTGCTTGAGCATGGCTTGGTTTAATAATTTTGTTTGTTGAGTATGAGTTGCGTGATACAGCGCTTTTTCGCGTTGATAACGCACTCTGTCAGCCAGTGCCATTGCCATTAAAACAATCTCACAAAGTATGGCTATTAAGAACAAGTGACGAGTTGTAAAACTGTAAGGAATAAAGCCAGTTAATTCCAGTGGCTGTACAGCAGCACCAATAATAAGCGGTATCCATGACATGACATAAAACTTCGCCCATCTGAAACCACTAATTAGTTTCTTATAAATCATGGTAATACATAAAATATAAAGAATGACCATCATGGCAAAAAAGATCTTCGAGGAGTTATACTCCAGCATAAAAAAGCTCATTAAGCCTAAGCTGAAAAGAACAACCAAGAAGCTAAGGCTCAGCTTATATAGTCGGCAATTATCTTTGTGATAGCGCAAAAACATGGTGCAAAATGCAACGGTAAAAAAGGCAATAGCGTAATTACTAAACACTATTTTTTCGTTAAAAAATAATTGCCAAGACAGTGGCCAAAGGTAAAAGCCAAACCCAAGCACAGAGCCCATCAACAAGAGGGCAGAAATAATGTAGCCAATATAAATGAGATAAACACGATCACGGATACCCAAAAAAAGTACAAGGTTGTAAAGAGCAGCCATAATCAGCACGCCAATAAATATTCCCCAAATACCAGCTTGTGAACGCAATAAGTCTTGAAACTCTTTTTTACCGTAAATATTGATGGGTGTTTTGCTGATCCCGACAGTATCTACTTTTATGACCAAAGAGACTTTTTCACTGCCCTTTAATGTTAAAGGGGTGTGTGGTGTACTGTACTGAAATAAAGAAAGCTCACTGACCTTATCACCTAGTTCAATCGTGCTAGTAAGTTGTTGCTGTTCATTGAGTTGATACACAGTGAGGTAGTCAACCATAGGGTTATCAAAATGAATAAACAAATCAATCGGGTTCGGCTGCCTGTTTTCTAAATCGAGCTTTAACCAGTAATCTTTTGCGGCTAAATCCCACTCAATGTGCTTAAAAGGCTTTTTTTCAAGTTTGCTCGGTTCACTTAAAAACTGTGAAAGAGTAAGCGACTTAGTCTCATCAATGCGGTAAGCATTTTGAGAGTAAACAGGGGCTGTTTTGTCAATGGTGTAACGAGTTGGGCTCGCCAAGTGAGACGATAAAGTGCAGATAATAAAAAATAAGATCGCAAGAATAAAAAATGACAAAAAATGATATTTTAGCGTTTTACTATTCAAAATGACTTCTTAGCTTAGTTTGGCTCCTCAATAGTGTAGCATTAAAAAAGCGCAGATAAACTGCGCTTTTTCTTAGATTTAACTGGTTTGACCTTACGCTTTTTCGCGCGCTATTGCGCGATAAGCGATGTCAGTGCGGTATTCCATACCTTCCCAGCTAATATCATCAACAAGCTTATAGGCACGTTGTTGTGCTTCAGTGACTGTATTGCCAAGTGCTGTTGCACACAATACTCGACCGCCAGCCGTAACTACATGCTCGCCATCTTGCTTGGTGCCCGCGTGGAATACTTTTTCACCTTCAGGGTAGGTTACTTGTAAGCCATTGATCGCATCACCTTTCGGGTAGCTGCCAGGGTAGCCTTTTGCAGCTAAAACAACACCAACTGCTGCACGAGGGTCAAATTCAATATCTGTTTTATCAAGCTCTTCACGGTTAGCCGCTTCAATTAGCTCAACAAGATCTGATTTAAGACGAAGCATCATAGGTTGCGTTTCAGGGTCACCAAAACGACAATTGTACTCAATAACCTTTGGTGTTCCATCCGCAGCAATCATAAGGCCTGCATACAAGAAACCTGTGTAAGGGTGGCCTTCTTTTGCCATTCCCTCAACGGTAGGGTTAATCACTTCATTCATGATACGTTGGTGAATTTCATCAGTCACAACAGGCGCAGGTGAGTACGCACCCATGCCACCAGTATTTGGACCTTTATCGCCATTGTAAGCACGTTTGTGATCTTGGCTTGTTGCAAACGGCAGTACGTTTTTGCCATCGACCATGACAATAAAAGACGCTTCTTCACCTTCTAAGAACTCTTCGATAACCACACGGCTGCCTGCTTCACCAAAGCTGTTGCCAGCAAGCATATCGCGAATAGCTTCTTCAGCTTCAAGCTCTGTCATGGCGACAATAACACCTTTACCCGCTGCTAAACCGTCAGCCTTAACAACAATCGGTGCACCTTTTTCCTTGAGGTATTCAAGGGCAGGGTCGATTTGCTCAAAGGTTTGGTAATCAGCAGTAGGGATCTTATGGCGAGCCAAGAAGTCTTTGGTGAACGATTTAGAGCCTTCTAATTGGGCCGCACCAGCTGTAGGGCCGAAAATAGCTAAACCGTGTTCACGGAATGTATCAACAACACCCAGTACCAGTGGTACTTCAGGACCAACAATGGTTAGTTCAACGTTGTTTTCTTTAGCGAAACCTAAAAGACCTTCAAGATCTTCAACATTGATTGCAACGTTCTCAAGTTTTGGCTCAAGAGCCGTGCCTGCGTTACCTGGAGCAACGAAAACGGTGTTTACTTTACTGTTTTGGGCAGCCTTAAACGCAAGTGCGTGTTCGCGGCCACCACTGCCGATGACAAGTACATTCATGGCGAAATAATCCTATTTAAAGCGGTTTTTTAAACTTCAGCGTCATGCGGTCACTTTCACCAATCGCTTTATACTTCGCGGCATCTTTTTCGCCTAAACGAAGGCTTGGTGGGAGTGTCCACACCCCTTTAGGGTGATCAGCTGTATCAAGTGAGTTTGCATTAATGTCACTGCTTGCTACCAGTTCAAAGCCAGCTTGTTTGGCAATATCAATTACATAGCTTTGCTTCATATAACCTGATGATTTCTGATCTTCATCGCTGCGCTGTTCTGGTAAACGGTGTTCAACAACACCAAGTGTACCGCCTGGCTTTAGGGCTTTATAAAATGATTTGAATGCGCTTAGTGCGCCTTCTTTATCTTTGCCCATGTACCAGTTGTGAACATTTCTGAAGGTTAAAACCATATCAGCACTGCCAGCAGGAGCGATATCAAGATGCGTGCTCGGTGCAAATTCTGTGAGTTTTACTTCACTGAAACGTGCATCTCCTGCAATTTTCTTTTTAAACCCTGCGAGTGAACGCTGGTAGTAACCTACTGAGGAATCAGCTGGGAAATGTGCTGCATAATAAGTCCCTTTACCTTTTAATGCTGGAGCTAAAATCTCAGTATACCAGCCACCGCCAGGCGCAATCTCAACGACAGTCATTGATGGCTCAAAACCAAAAAAGTTAAGTGTTTCGACTGGGTGACGATATTCATCACGGGCACTGTTATCACTACGCTCAGCTGCACTGACTGCTTTAGTGAGTGCTGAGTTTAGGTCTTGGCTAAGAGCGTGAGCAGAAGCAAGCGTAAGGCTTGCAACAAGTATAGATTTTAGAGCAAATTTCATCGTCTGTTCCTTCATTAATTAAGCAATTAGTAATCAGAATACGTGAATTTGTAGCAAACAAAAAGGGTTAAACACGCTGTTTAACCCTTTGTGTGATTAGTGGCGGAAATGGCGCATACCTGTGAATACCATTGCCATACCTGCTTCGTCAGCTGCGGCGATAACTTCTTCATCACGCATTGAACCACCAGGTTGAATAACAGCTGTGATGCCTGCGTCGCGAGCGGCATCAATACCGTCACGGAACGGGAAGAATGCATCAGATGCCATAACAGAGCCTTTTACTTCTAAGTTCTCATCAGCTGCTTTGATACCTGCAATTTTCGCTGAGTAAACACGGCTCATTTGGCCTGCACCTACACCGATAGTCATGCCGTCACGTGCATAAACAATGGCGTTCGACTTAACGAATTTAGCTACTTTCCAGCAGAATAGTAAGTCTTTTAACTCTTGTTCAGTTGGCTGGCGCTTAGTGACAACTTTAAGATCGCTCTGCGTTACCATGCCAAGGTCGCGGTCTTGAACTAGGATTCCGCCATTTACTCGTTTGATGTCATGGCCTGTTGCATTACCTGTCCACTCGCCGCACTCTAATAAACGTACGTTTTGCTTAGCAGATACAATTTGTGCCGCCGCTTCAGATACTTTAGGTGCGATGATAACTTCAACAAATTGACGCGCAACAATCGCTTCTGCCGTGTCTGCATCTAATTCTTTGTTGAATGCAATGATGCCACCAAATGCTGATGTAGGGTCAGTTTTGAATGCGCGATCATAGGCTTCAAGAATGTTGTCACCAATTGACACACCACAAGGGTTTGCATGTTTTACAATAACACACGCTGGTACGTCGAATTCTTTTACACACTCTAATGCTGCATCAGTGTCAGCAATATTGTTGTAAGAAAGTGCTTTACCTTGCAGTTGTACCGCTGTTGCAACAGACGCTTCAGTTAAGTCGTTTTCAACATAAAAAGCGGCGTCTTGGTGTGAGTTTTCACCGTAGCGCATATCTTGCTTCTTAGTGAACTGCATGTTGATAGTACGTGGGAACTTAGTATCGATAGCAGCTTCTTCTGTGTAGTCAGGAACCATCTTGCCGAAGTAGTTTGCAATCATGCCATCGTACTGAGCTGTGTGCTCGTAAGCCGCGATTGCTAAATCAAAACGTGTTTTGTACGTTGTTGAACCGTTGTTGCTTTGCATTTCGCTGATTACACGGTCGTAATCTTTTGCATTGACGACAATAGTCACGTCTTTATGGTTTTTCGCCGCTGCGCGAACCATCGTTGGACCACCGATATCAATGTTTTCAATCGCATCTTCTAGGCTGCAGTCTTCTTTCGCAACAGTGTTTGCGAAGGGGTATAAGTTAACTACAACGATATCGATAGCAGAGATGTTATTCTCGCTCATTACGTCTTCATCTTGACCGCGACGTGCTAAGATGCCGCCGTGAATTTTTGGATGAAGTGTTTTTACGCGACCATCCATGATCTCAGGGTGACCAGTATGGTCAGATACTTCAGTGACTTTGATGCCGTTATCAGCAAGTAATTTGCAAGTACCGCCCGTTGATAAAATATCCACGCCTTGTGCTTCAAGAGCGCGAGCAAATTCAACGATACCGGTTTTATCTGACACACTTAATAGTGCGCGACGAATTGGACGATGTGTATCCATTGTAGTTTTGATTACCTCAATGTTTGAGCTAGCTTAGAAAGGCGGTATTTTAACTGAATATGGCTCAAAAGACGATGTTTAAAGGATGAGGATTTTGCATAGTTTTTGTCGTTATAAAAAAAGCACCCTAAGGTGCTTTTTTCAATAACTTATTACCAGTTACTATGAAGCTGTAAGCAATTATAACGATAGCTCGTTAGAGTGATTACAGATTCAATATAACGGGTATTAGTTCATGCCGTATTTTTTAAGCTTCTTACGTAAAGTACCACGGTTGATACCTAGTAAGATTGCTGCACGAGTTTGGTTACCACGCGTATACGTCATTACTTCTTCAAGTAATGGTGCTTCTAGCTCAGAAAGAACAAGGTCGTATACGTCTTGTACGTCTTGACCATTAAGTTGCTTTAAGTAGTGATGAACCGCTTTTTTCACTGCATCACGCAACGGCTGTGGTTTCTCGTGTGACTGTACATGAGGGTTTGTGATAAATGGAGAAGTCACGTTTTGTTCGAACATCGTTATATGTCTCTTTCTTTCTTAGTTAGCTGCTAGTGTTTTAAAGTATTCTTCTAATGCGTCGATTTGTGCCTGTGGGTTATCTAACGCATTAAATACTCGCCTAAACTGACCGTCACTGTCATGGGTTTGCAAATACCAAGATACATGCTTTCGAGCGATACGCGCTCCCATTGGCTCCCCGTAAAACTGATGAAGATTGTCTAAATGCTCCATCAAAATGCTTCGCACCTCTGCAATTTCAGGTGCTGGCAAATGTTCTCCAGTTCGCAAATAGTGGTCTATCTCCCTAAAAATCCAAGGGCGACCTTGGGCGGCTCGACCAATCATAATGGCATCTGCACCCGTATAATCTAAAACCTGTTTTGCTTTTTCTGGTGATGTAATATCACCATTGGCGACAACAGGTATAGATACTGAACGTTTAATATCCCTAATTGTGGCGTACTCCGCTTCACCTTTATACATACATGCGCGCGTGCGTCCATGTACAGCCAGTGAAGCAATGCCATAGCGTTCAGCTATGCTCGCAATCTCGACACCATTACGGTTATCCTGATCCCATCCAGTTCGGATTTTCAGTGTTACTGGGACATCGACTGCATTAACAACCGCATCGAGTATCTCTTCTACTAATTCAGGAAACTGTAATAAGGCAGAGCCTGCGAGTTTCTTATTCACTTTTTTAGCAGGGCACCCCATATTAATATCTATGATTTGTGCACCATTGCTGACATTGAATTGTGCTGCCTGTGCCATAAGCTCAGGATCGGCTCCGGCAATTTGCACCGAGCGAATACCCGATTCTCCGCTGTGATCCATACGGTTCATCGACTTTTCGGTTTTCCACACTTTCGGGTTCGACGAGAGCATTTCAGATACAGCAAGCCCCGCACCTAAGCGTCGGCAAAGTTGTCGAAATGGTCTGTCTGTAATGCCTGCCATAGGCGCGACAATTACATTGTTCTCAAGTTGGTATGAACCGATACGCACTGTTATTCAATAGGCCTCTTTTCAAGGGGCGCTAAGTTTACGGTTTTTTTTCCAAAAATCAAAGGCTATAAATTGAACAAAAGTGACTTTTTTTTGCCCTTTTTGTATTGACTTTTGATAACAGTTTGACGAGCGGGTCGATTTGTTTGTTATTTAAACAAAAAAAATTTAGCCGTTTTAAAATGGTAAAATTTACGCATGTAAAAATAAGGTAAAGCCTGTTAAATAGTGGCTTTACCTTGCGTGTTATGGATTAAAAGTATTATCTGTTTTATGCCTTTTTTGTGCCGCTCACGCGTGTCCATTCACCTTCAATGGCGATATCATCAAGGACTAAAAATGGGGCATAAACGTCGGCAACAGATTGAGCTTGCTCTTCTAAAATACCTGACATGGCAATTTTACCATTGGGTTTCAACAATCCTAAAATGACCTCATGAAGCTCTCTTAATGGTTGCGCAAGAATGTTTGCAACGACGATGTCAGCGCTAAATTCAGGCTGATCTTCTGGCAAGTAGACTTCAAGTTTGTCGGCCACGCCATTACGCTCTGCATTATCGCGGCTTGCTTCAATGGCTTGTGGGTCAATATCGATACCGATCATACGCTCAGCACCTAGTTTTATGGCCGCTATGCCTAAAATACCCGAGCCGCAACCAAAGTCGACCACAGTTTTACCTGTTAGATCTTGGCTTTCCAGCCACTTCAAACATAGTGCAGTCGTTGCGTGTGTACCTGTACCAAATGCAAGGCCTGGGTCAAGTAATACGTTAACAGCGCTAGGATCAGGAATATCTCGCCAACTCGGACAGATCCATAAGCGCTCACCAAATTGAATCGGGTGGAAGTTGTCCATCCACTCACGTTCCCAGTCTTTGTCTTCAAGTTGTTCAATTTTATATACAAGCTTGTCAGCGAGTGTCGCTTCAGCTTTTAATGTCGACACTACACTGTCCATATCATGGTTAGCGTCATACAGGCCAATCACTGTAGTATCAGCCCATAGTTGAACGGTCCCCAGTTTTGGTTCGTAAATCGGGGTGTCTTTTGCATCAACATAAGTCACTGATGCACTACCAGTGTCCATCAGTAAATCACTGATCATGTCAGCATTATCAGCGTTTGCATTAATTCGAATTTGGATCCAAGCCATGATAATCTCTCGAATAGAAAAAAGGCCGCAACAGCGGCCTTTTAGTTATTAATAGTGCAGTGTAATTACTTAGCGTCTAAGAAGCTTTTCAGTAAGTCTGAGCGAGAAGGGTGACGTAATTTACGTAACGCTTTCGCTTCGATTTGACGAATACGTTCACGTGTTACGTCAAATTGTTTACCTACTTCTTCTAATGTATGGTCTGTGTTCATATCGATACCAAAACGCATACGAAGTACTTTCGCTTCACGCGCTGTTAAGCCAGCTAATACGTCATTGGTTGCACCACGTAGCGATTCCATCGTTGCAGAATCAATTGGCGAATCAATGGTCGTATCTTCAATGAAGTCACCTAAGTGCGAATCTTCATCATCACCGATTGGCGTTTCCATTGAAATAGGCTCTTTCGCGATTTTCAATACCTTACGAATTTTATCTTCAGGCATTAACATACGCTCAGCTAATTCTTCTGGATTAGGTTCGCGGCCCATTTCTTGTAACATTTGACGAGAAATACGATTTAGCTTGTTAATCGTTTCTATCATGTGCACAGGAATACGGATAGTACGTGCTTGGTCAGCAATTGAGCGTGTAATTGCTTGACGGATCCACCATGTTGCATAAGTTGAGAACTTATAACCACGACGATACTCGAACTTATCAACCGCCTTCATTAGACCAATATTACCTTCTTGAATAAGGTCTAAGAATTGTAGTCCACGGTTGGTATATTTTTTCGCAATCGAAATTACAAGACGTAAGTTAGCTTCTACCATTTCCTTTTTCGCACGGCGGGCTTTCGCTTCACCAATGCTCATACGGCGGTTGATGTCTTTAATACGTTCAATACTTAAACCAGTACTTTCTTCGATTGCGCTTAATTTTTGGATACAGCGAATGATCTCAGGTTTTACTTCTTCAAGCTTAACTGAGTGCTTTTCGTTAGCCGCAATTTCAAGGTCGATCCAGCTAGTATCTGTTTCATTATTAGCAAAGTGTTTAACGAACGTTTTCTTAGGAAGCTTAGCTATTTGAACCGCTTGCTTCATGATAAGACGTTCTTGAACACGCACTCTGTCCATCATTTCGCGCATGTTGTTTACCATGCGGTCAAACTGTTTTGGAACTAGCTTAAATGTTTTAAATAACTCGCCAATTTCGGTAATAGCAGCTAATGAGTCAGGATGAGAGCGACCTTTTTCTTCAAATGTATCACGCGCTTTATTATAAAGATCACGTAGATTTTCGAAGTGAATACGTGCTTCTTCAGGATCTGGTCCTGTATCAGCTTCATCATCATCACCGTCGTCATCATCATCACTGTCTTCATCATCGCTATCATCGTCTTCTTCGTCTAACTGTTCTTCGTTTAACTCAGAACCGATATGCGTTGCCGAAATTTGTGATTCGTCTTCATTATTAGGATCGAAAAAGCCTGAAATAATATCGCTTAAGCGCATTTCTTCAGCTTCAAATTTATCCCACTGCTCGAGTAGGTAAGTAATTGCTTCAGGGTATTCAGCAACTGAAATCTGAACTTGGTTGATACCTTCTTCGATACGCTTAGCGATTACAATTTCGCCTTCACGTGTAAGTAGTTCAACAGTACCCATTTCACGCATGTACATGCGGACAGGGTCAGTTGTTCGACCGATCTCTTTTTCTACAGTCGCAAGTGCAGCGGCCGCGGCTTCTGCTGCGTCTTCGTCTGTCGTTGTTTCTTGCATCATTAATTCATCGGCATCAGGTGCGTTTTCACTTACCTTGATACCCATATCATTAATCATGCTAATGATATCTTCTACCTGATCTGAGTCGATAATGTCTTGTGGAAGGTGATCATTAACTTCTGCAAAAGTTAAATAACCTTGCTCTTTACCTTTTTGAATCAGAAGCTTTAATTGTGACTGAGGAGTTGGATCCATAGAGATTTATTCTTCCACTCTGAAAGTTGATACAACAGGCGCCAGCTCGCTTTATAAGCGAAACGAAAACTAACTAGACGCAGTGAATAGCACAGTATAACAGCATAATTCAAATCTGACTAGCTGTTGCTGCCTTTTAACGCTTGTGTCAGTAAGTGACACTCAAGACGTTCTTCGCTTGTTAACCCTTGGGTCTTGTCTTTTATTAATAGGGTCTCTAGTCGATAATTTAAACACTGGTCTTCAATAAATTTAAAAGTATTTTTAAAAACAGTTTCTAAACGATCGTCATTTATTTGATGTTGCCAAGTTGCTAATTTAACAAGAGCATCATACTGCGCACTATCACGAAATGACTCAAGAATTTGTGCAGTTGTAATTCCTTGTCGCTCTAGTGCTAAGTGTTGGATATGTAAAAAAAGTTCGATACCGGCAATTTTCATTTCTGCCAATTCTGGCATATAAGCAATGCTGGTCGCTAAGTGTGGATGTTGCAATAAAATACCAATAGCTTGGCGCATTGGCGTGATTTTAAATTTACGTTCAATTGCATGTTGCTGCTTTGGTGATTTTACGCGGTTATTTAACTGTTCTCGCGTTCGACCAATTAAGCGGCCAAGGTGTTCTAAAATATTCTCTTGATAAAAATCACTGGGGATTTTTTCAATCAGTGGCAGGGCATCACTCAGTAATTTTGCTTTACCCGCATCTTGGGTTAGGTCAACCTCTTGGCTGAGCTTATTAAAGAGCACTTTACTAAAATCATCCGCGTCGTTTAATCGTGCTTCAAAAGCGTCTTTGCCTTCTTTTTGTACCAGTGAGTCTGGATCTTCACCGTCAGGTAAAAATACAAATTGTAATGACTTTCCATCGGCAAGGTAAGGAAGTGCATTCTCAAGGGCACGCCAAGCAGCATCGCGACCAGCACGGTCACCATCGTAACAGCAAATTACTTTATCTGTAGTTCTAAATAAAGTGTGCATATGTTCTGCGGTCGTTGCTGTACCAAGGGCTGCAACGGCATATTCGATACCTTGCTCAGCTAAAGCAACCACGTCCATATAACCTTCAACAATTAAAATATGGTCCAGTTTTTTATGAGCTTGCTTAGCTTCGTACAAGCCATAAAGTTCAAAACCTTTATGGAAAATACGCGTTTCCGGCGAGTTCAGGTATTTAGGTCCTTGATCCGCTTGCATAACACGGCCACCAAACGCGATTACCCGACCGCGTTTATCGCGAATAGGGAACATAAGTCGGTCACGGAAGAAGTCAAATTGGCGACCTGGTGACTTTTCAGATGCGAGTTTTAACTCTACTAGCTGTTCTTTTTGCTCTTTATTGCGACCTAGTTGCTGACATAGTGCTTCCCACTCACTGGGGGCATAGCCAATCATGAATTTTTTTGCCGTTTCGCCACTTAAACCACGACCTTTAATATAATCAATCACGGTTTTAGAACTAGCATGGTGCTTTAATTGATGCTGATAAAAGCGTGCAGCATGGAGCATTAAATCGTAATCAGAGCGCTTTTGTTCAGCGGTACGTTGCGGGCCTGAACTTGTGCCTTGCTCGCGAGGTACGTCTAAATTAAGCATACTTGCTAATTCTTCAATAGCATCAACAAATTCTAGTTTGTCATATTCCATGACAAATGAAATGGCATTACCATTGGCACCACAACCAAAGCAATGATAAAACTGTTTATCTTGGGAGACGGTAAAAGAGGGGGTTTTTTCGTTATGAAAAGGACAACAAGCTTGGTAGTCTTTTCCCGCTTTTTTTAGGCCAACTTTTGAATCAATTAACTCAACAATATCGGTACGAGCGAGTAAATCATCAATAAACTGTCGAGGGATTTTTCCGGCCATGGCTGTTGTTTTTTCCTGCACTATTTTTGCATTTAAAGTAAGATTTGAACACAAAAGGTGATTATATAAAAGCTCAAAAGCAAGAAACCGAGCACTAGGCTCGGTTTGCTTGAATCATACAACTGTATGTGGGGGTTAGGCAGTTAATCGTTGCTTGATTAAGCCAGAAATCTTACCTAAATCGGCACGACCTTCAGCTTTGCTTTTGATCACTCCCATTACCTTACCCATGTCTTGCATACCCGCTGCATTTGTATCAGCAATAGCCGAGTCAATAAGTGCTATGATTTCTTCTTCACTCAATTGTTGAGGTAAGAATTCTTCAAGAGCTTTAATCTCATTGGCTTCAATTTCAGCTAAATCTTCACGACCCGCATCAATATACTGGGTGTAAGAGTCGCGACGCTGTTTTACAAGCTTCACTAAAACAGCGGTAATACCGTCGTCGTCTAGCGTGATTTGCTCGTCAATTTCACGTTGCTTGATAGCAGCAAGTACCATGCGGATAGGCTTAAGACGTTCTTTGTCTTTTGCCTTCATCGCATCTTTTTGCGCATCTTTTAGCGTTAATAAAAGGCTCATTTATACAAGACCAAATACTGATTAGTATAATTTAACGCGACGTGCGTTATCGCGAGAAAGCTTCTTCATGTGACGCTTTACTGCAGCAGCTTTTTTACGCTTACGCTCAGCTGTTGGTTTTTCATAGTGCTCGCGACGACGAACTTCTGAAAGGATACCTGCTTTTTCACATGAACGCTTGAAGCGACGAAGTGCTACGTCAAACGGTTCGTTCTCTCTTACTTTAATTACTGGCATTAAAAATTCACCTACCTAAATAATGAGCGTTGCTCAAGTTGATCGAATAACGATCAAGTGGTTCAAAAATGGTGCGGTATTGTAATCCGAAGCAACACCACATGTAAAGGATAATATTAACAGAAACTAGGATGGCAAAACAGCGTTAATTTGCCGCGCGTTGATACAAGCGACAAATTACTTGCCCTGCTGATTTTTCTTTTAGTAGCAACCAGTTACTAGGAGTTTCTAGGCTTTTTAGTTCGCTTTCAACTTCCACATAAATTAACGCTTGCTCAGTTAACCATTGATTTGATTCGAGTAATAAACAACTTTTTTCGGCCAAGTTTTGGCGAAAAGGTGGGTCAACAAAAACTAGATCAAACTTTTTATTTTTATCATTATTATCTAAAAGCGCTAGGCTATTGCCCTGTTTTACAGTGGCATTATCAAGTTGCAAAGTGGCTATGTTGTTGTTTAGCTGTGCTGCTGCGCTTTTATCAAGCTCAAAAAAGACCGTATGTGCCGCAAACCGAGAAAGCGCTTCAAAACCAAGCCCTCCAGATCCTGCATAGCAATCGAGTACGTTTGCACCTCGGGTATCTTGCATTAACCAATTAAACACGGTTTCTTTTATTCGATCCGTTGTTGGGCGTAAGCCTTGTACATCTTTGACCGGAAGTTTTCTACCGCGAAATTGACCGCTAATGATGCGAATAAAGCCATTGCTTGACTTATTGCTTGTCGCTTTAATTTGGCGATTAGGTGTTGATTTTTTTCTCATTTAACTCACTAATAAATGGTAACTGATACCTAGCTCAGATAATATTGTGCTTTATAGCTAGTGTGTCATTTTTCTACTGCACTAAAAGTGTTACTATTAGTGTCTTAGCGATAGATGGTACCCGTTTTGGTTTGGCTGAAAGTAGCTGAACTATCACCAACCTATTATTCATGTAAGTTTATCAGATTTTTATAAGTGGTTATTAGCAAGTATGGCAAAAAAAAATAAATTCTTGTCTTGGTTTGGTTTTGGCAAATCAGAAAAACAACAAACAGAGCAAGCAGCAAAAGAGGCTGATAACCAAAAGCAATTAGAAAAACAACAGCGTATTGAAGCCGAAAAAGCGGAAGCTGAACGCTTAGAGCAAGAGCGTATTGCAGCTGAAAAAGCGGAAACTGAACGTTTAGAACAAGAGCGTATTGCAGCCGAAAAAGCGGAAACTGAGCGTTTAGCTCAAGAGCAGCAAGCGGTAGAGCAAGAAGCCGCAATGAAATTAGAGCAAGAACGCGTTGCTGTAGAAAAGGCGCAGCGTGAAGCTGAGCAAGCTGCTGCAGAAAAGGCAGAAGCAGAGCGTTTAGAACAAGAGCGTATTGCAGCAGAAAAGGCAGAAGCAGAGCGTTTAGCTCAAGAGCAGCAAGCGGCAGAGCAAGAGCGCCGTGAACAACAAGCTCGTCTTGCTGAGCAAGAAGCTGCAATGAAATTAGAACAGGAACGCGTTGCTGCTGAAAAGGCGCAGCGTGAAGCTGAGCAAGCTGCTGCAGAAAAGGCAGAGGCTGAACGTTTAGAGCAAGAACGCATTGCAGCGGAAAAGGCAGAAGCAGAGCGTTTAGCTCAAGAGCTGCAAGCGGCAGAGCAAGAGCGCCGTGAACAACAAGCTCGTCTTGCTGAGCAAGAAGCCGCAATGAAATTAGAGCAAGAACGCGTTGCCGCTGAAAAGGCACAGCGTGAAGCTGAGCAGGCAGAAGCAGAGCGTTTAGAACAAGAACGTATTGCGGCAGAAAAGGCAGAGGCTGAGCGTTTAGAGCAAGAGCGTATTGCTGCAGAAAAGGCAGAAGCGGAACGTTTAGAGCAAGAACGCATTGCTGCAGAAAAGGCAGAAGCTGAGCGTTTAGAGCAAGAGCGCATTGCTGCAGAAAAGGCAGAAGCTGAACGTTTAGATCAAGAACGGATCGCAGCTGAAGAGGCTGAGCGTGTAGAGCAAGAGAAAGCTGCACAAGCCGCAGCTGAAAAACCAAAGAAAGAAGGTTTCTTCGCACGCCTTAAAAAAGGTCTATTAAAAACTCGCGTTAATATTGGCTCTGGCTTTGCCTCTATCTTTAGCGGTAAGAAAATAGACGATGAGTTATTCGAAGAACTAGAAACACAGTTATTAACAGCAGATTTAGGTGTTGATACAACAATGAAGTTGATTGATAACCTAACTGATGCAGCGGATCGTAAGCAGTTAAAAGATGGTGATGCTCTTTATGAGTTAATGAAGCAAGAAATGGCTGATATGCTTAAAACTGCTGAGCAGCCGTTGGTTGTATCAGGTGATAAAAAGCCATTTGTGATCTTAATGGTGGGTGTCAATGGCGTTGGTAAAACAACGACTATCGGTAAACTTGCGAAGCAATTCCAAAATGAAGGTAAGTCGGTCATGTTAGCCGCAGGTGATACCTTCCGTGCTGCAGCTGTTGAGCAGCTACAAGTATGGGGTGAGCGTAACAGCATTCCGGTCATTGCTCAGCACACTGGCGCAGACAGTGCCTCAGTTGTATTTGATGCTTTTCAAGCGGCAAAAGCACGTAATGTAGATGTGTTAATCGCTGATACAGCAGGGCGTTTGCAAAATAAAGATAACCTTATGCAAGAGCTTGAAAAAATAGCCCGCGTAATGAAAAAAATAGACCCTGATGCACCGCATGAAGTAATGTTAACAATTGATGCGGGTACGGGTCAGAATGCGATTAGCCAAGTAAAACTTTTTAATGAATGCGTTGGTTTAACCGGTATCACATTATCTAAGTTAGATGGCACGGCAAAAGGTGGAGTCATCTTTGCTGTAGCAGATAAGTTTAATATTCCAATTCGTTACATAGGTGTTGGTGAAGGAATTGACGACCTTCGCACCTTTAACAGTAATGACTTCATTGATGCGCTGTTTAGCCAAGATGAGGACGATGCATAACTAATTAAAAAGGGAGTTAACTCCCTTTTTAGCTGTAAGATGATTGATAATTAAAATGATAAATTTTCAGCAAGTCAGTAAAACCTATCCGGGGGGCCACCGTGCCCTTGAAAAAGTCAGCTTTCATATTAAGCCTGGCGAGCTTGCTTTTTTAACAGGCCATAGTGGTGCTGGTAAAAGTACTTTGTTAAAGCTCATTAGCCTCATGGAGCGCCCATCAGCAGGGCAGGTACTAATAAATGGTGTGGATTTAAATGCCGTTAAATCACGCCAGGTCCCGTATATTCGTCGTGATATTGGTATTATTTTTCAGAACCATCGCCTTTTAGAGCGTTATTCTGTATTTGATAACGTTGCCTTACCACTTGTGATTGAAGGAACGCATCACAAGCAAATTGCTAAACGTGTTCATGGTGCACTGGATAAGGTTGGCTTGCTCGATAAGGCTAAATGTAGTCCTGCTACTTTATCTGGTGGTGAGCAACAGCGTGTAGGGATCGCCAGAGCGATTGTTAATTCGCCACCAATTTTATTAGCTGATGAACCAACAGGTAATTTAGATCCTGAGCTTTCAATGGATATCCTGCGCTTATTCGAGGATTTTAACCACCATGGTACAACAGTATTAATTGCAACTCATGATATTGGTTTGATTGCGCGTATGCGCTACCGCAGCCTCACGTTAAAGGATGGTCGAATGATTCAAGATCCGTTAGCGGAGGAAACACTATGAGTTTATTATTCAAAAGTCGCTCAAGCCAAACAGAGGGACAACAAAAATCATTTTTTGCTTCGCCTTACTTTTTTATAATGAACCTTATTCGACAAGGTGTGCATAGTTTAGGTGAAATGTGGCGAACACCTCTTGCATCATTGATGACGATTGCTGTTTTAGGCTTGAGTTTAACTTTACCTGCCACTTTGTATTTAGTGGTTAAAAATGTATCTCAAGTGAGTAGTGGTTTTGAAGAAGCGGCAGAAATTTCGTTGTTTGTTAAAGAAAGTATGACTCAGCAACAAACGCAGACCCTAGTGAAGCGTTTAGCTCTTTATCCTGAAATCGATAAAGTGGAGTTTATTTCAAAAGGGGACGCACTAACTGAGTTTAAACAGGTATCTGGTTTTGGCCAAGCACTGGAATACCTTGATGCAAATCCACTGCCTGATGTTGTTATCGTTACGCCCACCATTCGTCACCGTCAACCTAATGCAGCAGAGCAATTACTTAAAAAACTAGAGGCTGAGCGTGAGGTTGATTTTGGTAAGCTTGATATCGCGTGGCTCGAGCGTTTGAATGCGCTATTAAGTTTATTAAAAGAGAGCGTAATCACTATTGCCCTACTATTATTAACCTCTGTTACTTTAATCATTGGTAATACTATCCGCTTATCAATAATGGACAAAAAAGAAGAAATTCAAGTGATGAAGCTAGTCGGTGCGACAAATACCTTTATTCATGCGCCATTTTTATGGACAGGGGTTTGGTACGGTATTATTGGTGGTTTGTTCTCTTTTATTTGTGTTGCTTTAATGATGTGGTGGCTAGGCAGTGCGGTTAGTGAAGTGGCGGGCGTCTATGAAACCAGCTTTGATTTAATCGGTCTGACAATGTCGGAATTCGGCGTTTTAGTTGCACTTGCAACAGCACTCGGCTTTATCGGGTCTTACTTATCAGTTAGCCGCTATATAAAAGAAATAGAACCCGATAAAGTATAACAATAAAGTGTAACAATTCGTTGTTACACTGCTCTATTAGCGCTAAATAAAAGCAGTAATAAATTTATCGCTCTTTCAATTAAAGCTAGAATTCACCGCATATTCAGCGTGTTAGCGTAGACTAAAAATAGATAAAAAAACCACTTGATCTGAGGTTCAAAAAAGTTTTTAATTGAAATTAGCACTCTCGCTTAAAGAGTGCTAAGATGGTTTTAAAATGTTTATCACTGAGGTGAAAAATGAGTAAAGATTTATACGCAATGGCACTTACTGTAGGTCAACAAAGCGCAAGTATGGATGGCTATCTTCAAGCTGTTAGCACGATTCCTATGCTTGATGCTGAGAAAGAAAAACAGTTAGCGACACGTCTTCAGGAAGAAGGTGATCTTGATGCTGCAAAGCAACTCATTATGTCACATCTTCGCTTTGTAGCTCACATTGCAAAAAGCTATTCGGGCTATGGTCTACCGCAAGCTGATTTGATTCAAGAAGGTAATATCGGCCTGATGAAAGCGGTAAAACGCTTTGACCCAAGTGTCGGTGTTCGTTTGGTCTCATTCGCAGTACACTGGATCAAAGCAGAAATTCACGAATACGTATTAAAAAACTGGCGTATCGTGAAAGTTGCAACAACAAAAGCGCAACGCAAATTATTCTTCAACCTACGCAAAAACAAAAAGCGTTTAGGTTGGTTCAACCAAGCTGAGGTTAGTACCGTTGCTAATGAGCTAGGTGTAAGTGAAAAAGAAGTACGTGAGATGGAATCACGTATGAGTGGCCAAGATATGGGCTTTGATTTAACGGGCGACGATAATGATGACGCACCGACAAGCACATATTCGCCAGTACAGTATTTAACAGATGGCAGTGCTGACCTTGCTGATGATATTGAAGAGCAGCAATGGCAAGAGCAATCTCATGCACGTTTATTCAGCGCATTAAAAACCCTTGATGAGCGCTCGCAAGATATCGTTAGTGCGCGCTGGTTAGCAGATGATAAAGCAACACTGCAAGAGCTTGCTGAAAAATACAATGTTTCAGCAGAGCGTGTTCGTCAGCTAGAGAAAACAGCGATGAAAAAATTGCAAACAGCAATGAGTTAATTTAAGAGTAAAACTGAACCATCTCTAGTAGACTACAGAGCCTCGCAAATGCGGGGCTTTTTGTTTTAAGGACGCGGTATGTCACAGATTGATTATCAACATGTATTAGATGAAATAACCAAAGAAGTTCAGCCATTACTGAACCAAGGTAAGGTTGCTGACTATATTCCTGCGCTAGCAGAGGTTGAGCCAAATCAGTTCGCTATAGCGATTCATACCGTAGACGGTCAAACTTACTGCGGTGGTGACTGTAGTGCGCGTTTTACTATTCAATCAGTTTCTAAAGTAATGACCCTGACTTTGGCGCTTCAGCGTTATGGGGATGAGCTGTGGCAGCGAGTAGGTAAAGAGCCTTCTGGTACAGCGTTTAACTCACTGACCCAACTTGAGTTTGAACACGGCATCCCACGTAACCCATTTATTAATGCTGGTGCCATTGTGACATGTGATGCGCTTTACAGTCGACTGTCTGCACCGATGCATTCTATGCTTGAATCATTTCGGCAGTTATCAGGGAATTCAAGCGTCATAATCGACAAAAAAGTGGCTAACTCTGAATATGAATTTCGTCATCGCAATGCGGCCATGGCACATTTAATGAAATCATTTGGTAATTTTAATAACGAAGTAGATGATGTCTTATGGGCCTATTTTAATTTCTGTGCCATCGAATTGAACTGCGTTGAATTAGCAAAAGCTTACAATTATCTCGCTAATCAGGGCAAGGATGCCAATGGCAATAAAGTACTGAGTGCAAGGCAAAATAAACAACTTAATTCGTTACTGTTTACCAGTGGTTTATACGATGCAGCGGGGGATTTCGGTTACCGTGTAGGCATGCCCGGAAAATCAGGGGTATCCGGAACAATCTTAGCAGTGTTACCTAATCAGTTTACGATTGCGGTATGGGCACCACGCTTAAATTCATATGGAAACTCAGTGGCTGGGATAGCGGCTCTTGAGCGCTTATCCCAGAAACTGGATATTTCGATTTTTTAGTCGCGGTTACTGATCCCAGTAAACTTGCTCTAAGCAATCTTCGCGTTCAGGTAAACCACGCGATAAACGTGGCGAGTGCTGAACAAGCACTTCATAGCTTGCACGGTTAGCGTATTTACTAATTTGTGCAAGCGATGAGTAAGTCATAGCAGGTTGCTGATGCTTTGCTGAGTTTGCCACATTAAGTTTGTGGTACACATTCGCTGATAAGTCATGAAGTACCGCAGCCAACGCGCAATCGCCTGCGCCGTTTGTGTTTTTGATGCTATCAGGACCACCCATAAATGGCGCAGTGTGGCTATATGCACGAATTGGGTTTTGGCAGTCCTCTTTACGCATTGCGCGCGAAAACTCGTAACGGTTAAAATCTGCGATTGCACCTGGTAGAAGTGGGTATTCTGTTTCACGCTTGAATGAATCATCGACATAACCGGCCATAAATAAGCCTTTTTCGCCGGCTGTACATATCACTAAGTCAGTCCAATCAAGGGCTTTATCTGCTGCAAGAAGCGGATCTTCAAAACCTGTAATGGCTAGACCTTCTTCCTCGTTCATCGCAAGAATATCAACATGTTCCTTAACAAATTCAGCCCACCAAGTAGGGTCTTGTTCAATTAAGAACTTAGTACCGAGTGTTAATACCACGGGGACACCTGCATCATTGGCATACTTCACGGCCTGCATTGTTGCGTCAGTCATGGTTTCATCGCCCTGTGTACGCATTAAGTAGGCGCTGATCACCAATGCTGATGAGTTCTCTATGAGTTCTTTATCAATTGATTCAGGGCGAAGGTGGTTCATAAGGCCTGCACTGATGGCAAAAGTACGCTCACCCGTTTCGTCGATCAAGGTAAAGCAGCGTCCAATAGGTCCATCAACAGGTTGCAAATAATCAAGATCTACGCGGCTAGAGGTATTACATAAAAAGCGGTATGCATAACTACCAATTTTGATATTCTCACTCATAACGCCAAGTAATACTGAACGGTCATCAGCAAGCGTCGAATAATTGTGCATTGTGTTGCCAATAGTGCCACCAGCAAATTCATAATCGACCATGTTATTGAGCTTTAGGCGGTCGTATAGGGCATTGGTAATATCGTTATCAATGACTTGCGACATACCGCGGCGCAATTGAAATTCATCAAGGAAAGCTTGATCAACTTTAGCTTCAATGTCGACCACAATTTGGTCGATACCGGTTATGTAACTACGTTGTAGTCGTTCCGTTGAGTTGAGTTGATTAGTAAGTGGATCTTTAGCTTCCACTGGAAAATAATGTTTATGCCTGCGGCGTCCAGGAAATTTCATTTGCTACCCGTGTATTGATATCAATTGCAAATTGTAAATCAACAAATTTACCTAGTTGAATTGCTATTAGCGAAATAAAAAAAGCGCGAGATTATAGCGCAATATAGGTCCATTGAGCCATGGAAAAGCCACTAAAATTTGCGTTAATTTTTTAGTGTAGCAGTATTTATTGCCCTTTTTATTGACTAACTAGGTATAATTACTCACAGTTTTACAAGTTTTGTGTGATTTATGAGCGAACAATATAGTGATGAGTATTGGATGGAAAAAGCCCTCACTTTTGCAAGTAAAGCAGAAGCGATTGATGAAATTCCTGTTGGTGCAGTTCTGGTAAAGGATAATCAACTCATAGCTTCTGGTTATAACCGCTCAATTACTGATAATGACCCTTCAGCCCATGCTGAAATGATAGCTATACGTGAAGGGGGCAAAGTACTTAATAACTATCGTTTGGTTGATTGTACTTTATACGTGACCCTAGAACCTTGCTCTATGTGTGCAGGATTATTGGTGCATAGCCGTATCAAACGTTTAGTATTTGGTGCTAAAGATGCAAAAACAGGATCTGCAGGGTCAATTATGAACCTATTACAAGAACCAAGACTAAATCATCAAGTTGAAGTAACCAGTGATGTAATGAGTGAACAGTGTGGGGCGGTAATTTCAGCGTTTTTTAAACGCCGTAGAGAAGAGAAAAAAGCGGCAAAGCTTGCTGCTCGCAACGCCTAGTTAAACAACCGGCGTTGCTGGGGTTTCTTGTGCTTCCATTAATTGCATTGCAAATAAACGGCGGCGCCAAATAACTTTTTTGTGTGTATTACGTAGCATGATTCGACGGCGTGTTGCTGTAGAGTAAATCACATTACGCTTAAATTTATGTGTGGTACGTCTTCTTTTTAACATGTGAGCTCCTAAAGTGAGAGAAAGCATGGCATGAATTATGACATTGTCCTAGAAGATAATGATCATTTGATGACAAGTAAACTGATTTCTGCAGTATCGGTTAGTTATTGTTTAACTTGTTTTGTTCAGTATTAGCTGCTTGTTGCTCATTGTCAGGTTTACCCTGTTTGTTGTTATTATCTGGTAAGTTAGGGGCTTCTTGTTGCGTTATAGCTTCTTCATCACTCGGGTTTGAAATAGCGTCGTTTTCATCAAGCCAAACCAAAGCGTCATAGTAACGACGAATATTATCAACATATTTCACTGCAACATCGCCCCGTGCATAGCCATATTTAGTTTTACGGTAATAGCGCTTTTTAATTAAAAGTGGTAAACGTTTTTTCACATCAGCCCATTTATCAGGGCTGGCACCTTCTTGCTCGGTAATAATACGCGCATCATTTACATGCCCCCAACCCACATTATATGAAGCGAGTGCAAACCATGTACGGTCAGGTTGTGGAATTCGCTCAGGGATCCAAGAGATTAGTTGGGCTAAATATTCAGCGCCACCTTTGATATTTTGCTCAGGTGCTAAACGGTTGGTTACGCCAACTTGTTTGGCTGTAGCTTGAGTTAACATCATGATACCACGAACCCCAGTAGGCGATTTAGCCTTGGGATTCCACATTGATTCTTGATAGCTCAGTGCAGCAAGTAAGCGCCAGTCAATATTTCCAGCGTATTGTTCAAACCAAGGCTGATATTTAGGTAATGTTTCTTTAATCGCTTCGATATAGGCAAGGGTATTTACATAGTTAAATTGGCGCACATGGCCAAAGTACTTTTCTTCAAGCACGTAAAGCTGGTTCGTTTGTTTTATATCGCCGAAAAAAGGCACCATTAAAGCATATAAAGAGTCATCACCATCTTTTCTTAAAACCCATGCAATTGGATCGTTTCGGGTGACCGAAAAGCCAATGCTTAAATTAGGATGGTAACGGCGAAACAATGACAATGTATGCGAGTCAGCGAGGGTGTAGTCAATCTCACCATCAATCACAGCTTGCAATAACTCTTCTTCATCCATGTCCTCTGTTTCATTCCAGCTCAAAGTCGGGTGAAGTTGTTTTAATTGCTGTAAAGCAAGTGAGTGACTGCTTTTTGCAAGCACGGTTAAGTTGCCAGTCAAATCGTCGAATTCGCGGGGGCGAACACGGCCTTGTTTGTAAACTAGTTTTTGACTAATGGTGCGATAAGTTGGACCGAAGCGATAATGCTTAGCGCGAATCGTATTGTACGTAAGTCCTGAAGCTATTACGTCTAAGTCGCCATTTTCTAGGCGGGAGAACATATCTGATAAGTTAAAAAAGGGCACCATTTCAAGCTCAACACCAACATAGTCAGCAAATTCTTGAGCAAGCTCATACTCGAAGCCTTGCACACCTTGTGGTGCTTGATAGTAGTTACTCGCGCCAGCTAAAGTGCCAACTCTGATTTTATTCTGCGCCTTGATATGAGCTAGTTGCGAAGGCGGTTGTTGCATATCGCATGCACATAACATGAGCACTAAACTAAAAATAGCGAGTAACTTTTGCATAGATTATAAATGCCCCTTAAACCATTACCTTACCGTTATAGCAAAACTTCAAAGCTGCGTCACTTGGCGAATAGTTTTATATATCTATTTTAAATTAATAAAGGCATCAAGGTTGCAAATAGATAAGTCATACAGAACAAGAACCTGCGAAAAAATAACGCGTATTAAGGTACTTGATTGTTGCAAACATAAAAGCGGTTATGAAGATTATTTAAATAAAAGCGCAATTTTGAGTTAAATCTAGGCGTTATTTGCACTATAATACGCGCCTAAAATATCGTTCAATCCCTAACCCCGGATGAAAATACCTATGTTGATCCTTCGTGGTGCACCAGCACTTTCCGATTTTAGAGTTCAGAAAATTTTAGCGCGTTGCCAACAGGCACAACTTCCAGTCACTGACGTTTATGCCGAGTTTATGCATTTTGCTGATCTTACTGCTGAACTTTCAGCCGATGAGCAAACAAAGCTAGAAAAGCTGCTTACTTATGGTCCAACGATCGCCGAGCATACCCCTGCTGGCACGTTAATACTTGTAACGCCGCGCCCAGGTACTATCTCGCCTTGGGCATCAAAAGCAACTGACATTGCACATAATTGTGGCTTAAGCCAAGTTCACCGTGTTGAGCGTGGTATTGCATACTACGTTGAAGGTAATCTATCAGCTGAGCAAACAGCTGAAGTTGCAGCGTTATTACATGACCGTATGACTGAAGCAACGCACGCGGATATGGCTGATGCAGCTAAATTATTCCGTCACGACGAACCACGTCCAATGTCATCAGTTGACATTTTAGGTGGTGGCCGTGAAGCGCTTGCAAAAGCAAACGTTGAGCAAGGTTTTGCGCTTGCAGAAGACGAAATTGATTACTTGGTAGAAAACTTCCAAAAGTTAGGGCGTAACCCGAACGACATCGAATTATTCATGTTTGCACAAGCAAACTCCGAGCATTGTCGTCATAAAATCTTTAACGCTGATTGGACAATCGATGGCATCGAACAGCCAAAATCATTGTTCAAAATGATCAAAAACACCTACGAGCAAAACCCTGAAAACGTGTTATCTGCCTATAAAGATAACGCAGCGGTAATGAAGGGGTCAGTAGCGGGTCGTTTCTTCCCGAACAATGAAGGCGAGTACGCATACCATCAAGAAAACATCGAAATCTTGATGAAAGTTGAAACGCACAACCACCCAACAGCGATTGCGCCATTCTCAGGTGCATCAACAGGTTCGGGTGGTGAGATTCGTGATGAAGGTGCTACAGGCCGAGGCTCTAAGCCTAAAGCGGGTTTAGTTGGCTTCACTGTATCTAACCTACGTATTCCAGGTTACGAGCAGCCATGGGAAACAGACTTCGGTAAACCTGGTCGTATCGTTAATGCACTGGATATTATGACTGAAGGTCCATTAGGTGGCGCGGCATTCAATAACGAATTTGGTCGTCCTAACTTACTTGGTTACTTCCGTACATACGAAGAAAAAGTATCAAGCCATAACGGTATCGAGGTACGTGGTTACCACAAGCCAATCATGCTTGCAGGTGGTTTAGGTAACATTCGTTCTGAGCATGTTCAAAAAGGTGAAATCCCTGTAGGTGCAAAACTTATCGCACTAGGTGGTCCGGCGATGAACATCGGTCTTGGTGGTGGTGCTGCATCTAGTATGACATCAGGCCAATCAAACGAAGATTTAGACTTTGCATCGGTACAGCGTGAAAACCCAGAAATGGAACGTCGTTGTCAGGAAGTTATCGATAAATGTTGGCAGTTAGGTGATGCAAACCCAATCGCTTTCATCCACGATGTGGGTGCAGGTGGTCTTTCAAACGCATTCCCTGAGCTTGTAGACGACGGTGGTCGTGGTGGTAAATTCCAACTTCGTGATATTCCAAACGATGAGCCGGGTATGGCACCACACGAAATTTGGTGTAACGAATCTCAAGAGCGTTACGTATTAGCGGTTGCTGCTGAAGACTTCGCGCGCTTTGAAGCAATCTGTAAACGTGAACGTGCACAATATGCGGTTATTGGTGAAGCGACAGAAGAGCGCCACTTAACGGTTGAAGATAGCCACTTCGGTAACAACCCTGTTGATCTTCCGCTTGATGTTTTACTTGGTAAAGCACCAAAAATGCACCGTGAAGTGGAATCTAAAAAAGCGCAATCACAGCCATTAGACGTTGCTAACATTGATGCGGCAGATGCTGCACAGCGTTTATTACGCTTACCAACGATTGCTGAAAAAACATTCTTAATCACCATTGGTGACCGTACGGTAACGGGTTTAGTTGCGCGTGACCAAATGGTCGGTCCTTGGCAGGTGCCAGTAGCAAACTGTGCGGTAACAGCCGCTGCGTTTGATACTTACCACGGTGAAGCAATGTCACTAGGTGAACGTACACCAGCTGCACTTTTAAACTACGGTGCTTCTGCTCGTTTAGCTGTGGCTGAGTCACTAACGAACATCGCGTGTGCGAACATCGGTGGCCTTGAAAATATCAAGCTATCTGCAAACTGGATGGCGGCAGCAGGTCACCCTGGCGAAGATGCAGGTCTTTTTGAGGCTGTTAAAGCGGTGGGTGAAGAGCTTTGTCCGGCACTTGGTTTAACAATCCCTGTTGGTAAAGACTCAATGTCGATGAAAACTCAATGGGATGAAAACGGTGAGCAAAAATCAGTTACTGCGCCATTATCACTGATCATTACTGCTTTCGGTCGTGTTGAAGATGTGCGTAAAACAGTGACACCAGAACTTCGTACTGATAAAGGTGAGTCATCACTACTATTAGTTGATTTAGGTGCGGGTCAAAACCGTATGGGCGCATCAAGCCTTGCACAGGTTTATAAGCAACTAGGTGATGTAACACCTGATGTTGATAACCCAGCACTATTAAAAGGCTTCTATGAAGCAATGCAAGCGCTTGTTGCTGATAACAAGTTACTTGCTTACCATGACCGTTCAGACGGTGGTTTATTCACTACGGTTGCTGAAATGGCATTTGCTGGCCACACAGGTGTAACAGTTGACCTTGCTGGCTTAACAGGTTCAGACATCGAAGCGCTTTATAATGAAGAGCTAGGTGCGGTGATCCAAGTGGCAAACGCTGATTTAGACGCAGTAAAAGCGGTTCTTGCAGACCACGGTCTAGCTGCTATCAGCCATGAAATTGGTACATTGAACGCCGATGACCGCGTGTTATTCACTCGTGGTGATGATGTGGTTCTTAACCACACGCGTACTGAGCTTCGTACTATTTGGGCTGAAACAACTTATCAAATGCAAGCACGTCGTGATAACCCTGAGTGTGCTAAGCAAGAGTTTGACGCTAAGTTTGACGCAAAAGACCCTGGTCTTAATGTAAAATTAAACTTTGACTTAAACGAAGATGTTGCAGCGCCTTACATTGCAACAGGTGCGAAGCCGAAAATGGCGATTCTACGTGAGCAAGGTGTTAACTCTCACTTAGAAATGGCGGCGGCATTTAACCGTGCAGGCTTTGCAGCGGTTGACGTGCACATGAGCGACATCCTTGAAGGTCGTTTAACACTTGAGCAATTTAAAGGCTTAGTGGCATGTGGTGGCTTCTCTTACGGTGACGTACTAGGTGCAGGTGAAGGCTGGGCTAAGTCAATCTTATTTAATGAGATGGCACGTGAGCAGTTCCAAAGCTTCTTCCATCGCGAAGATACATTCAGCTTAGGTGTGTGTAATGGCTGTCAAATGCTTTCAACATTGAAAGAATTGATCCCAGGCACTGAGCACTGGCCACGTTTCGTAACGAATAAGTCAGAGCGTTTTGAAGCTCGCTTTAGCCTTGTAGAAGTACAAGAAAACCCATCGGTATTCTTTAATGGTATGGCAGGTTCACGTATGCCTATCGCTGTTTCTCATGGTGAAGGCCATGCCGAGTTCGCAAACGGTGATGCGGTTAAAGCTGCGCTTGAGTCAGGTACTGTGGCAGTGAAGTTTGTTGATAACTACGGTAACCCAACAACGCAATACCCTGCTAACCCGAATGGCTCTCCAGAAGGTATCACAGGTATTACCTCTACTGACGGTCGTGCAACGGTTATGATGCCGCACCCAGAGCGTGTATTCCGTACTGTAGCTAACTCATGGCACCCAGATGAGTGGACAGAGGATAGCCCATGGATGCGTATGTTCCGCAACGCACGTAAAAACGTTGGCTAGAACGTAGCTATACAAGCTAGGTTCATACAAACCGTTTAAACTAAAAGGCTGCACTATTAAGTGCAGCCTTTTTGTTTATAATAGTGCTAGTAAGTGTAAGTTCAAAGGCAAGGAGAGTTTTTTGAGTTTTAAGCGAGCATGTGTTGGTCTGCTAGGAGTCATGCTAAGCGTGGTGCTGTTGGCGTATCTGTTTAGGTTACCACTGACATCGTGGTACTTAACACCTTTGCTTGGTAAAAGTGGCGTTGAGCTTCACTGTATTGACTGGTCATTAACTAGCAAGCTTGATTTAAGTATCGAGAAATTATGTTTAACCTATCAAGGGCAGCAAATTGAGTTAGCAGGTATTATTGCTAATAAGCAGCAGGTGACAATTTCCCGAGCTAATTTGACTGTCAGTAACTTGGCAGACAAACAAGCATCAAATTCAACGCAAACCGAATTTAAAAAGCTTGCTCTAACATTGCCTGAACAAAGACCGCTAATAAGCATTCAGCAGCTTGATGTAGTCTCACCGTTTACCGACACCCCTGTTAGATTGACGATACAAGAAAAACGCCTAAACCATTTTATGATTTCGCGGGATCTTAATGCAGACGTTGCAATCGCTAATTATGAAGTGAAAGCCAATATTGCCCTTGATGATAAAATAGCTGAGCGATTCATTGAGTTACCAAAAGATAGCCATTTTACCAGCGAGTCACAGCTTAGGTTTGATGGCATCACGGTTGCGATTGAAAGCGTAATTAATGCAAATTATCAGCACGCTTTCGAGCAATGTGAGTTAAGTTTTACTACTCACGGACAAGCAAGTGCTAAGTACCAATTAAATCAACAGCATTTATACGCGGATTTATCAGCTTTACAAAATCAACTTAGTGCAAACCGAGACTGCTTAAACACCACAGCAAATCAACAACATCAATCATTTATTGAAGCGCAGTTACCGCTTACTTGGCAGTTACAAATTGAACAGCCTGTAACTGTTGAAGGTGAGCGACTATCAGTCCCAATTGTAAAACTGCTAACAACTGAAGGGCAAAGTGAGATTACAGTGAGTAATACGGCGCTTTCTTTACAAAACCCGCTTACATCACTTAATAGTCAAGTTAGGGTTGATTTTAATAGTAGAGATATTGATGAACTTAAGCTCAGTGCGCATTTGAATGAAAAAAACGTTACTGCAGATTTTCAGCTGTCATTGGATTCACACCCTGCATTTTTAGATTTTCAGGCTGATGGTATTCAGGTTAGTGGCAAGTTGAGTGTTAATGAATTGCTCTCTAAGCCTACAGTTGGAAAACTCACCGCAGATGTAAGTGCTAAAAATGCGCTTTTAGCAGATCTAAAAATAACTGAGTTTACTAGCCATATTGATACTCAACTAAGTGATGAGCAACACTTAAGTGCTAAAGTAAGTAGTCAAGCTAAGTCTATAAATTACAATGAGATTCAAGTTTTGAAAATCAATAATGAGCTCAGTGTAAATAGTGACTTAAGTGTGGGTGAATTATTTGCCGATATTGATGCAAAAACCACAGCAGCTAAATTAATAACTCCAAAAATTACCTTAAATAAGCTCTCAATAGTAACTAACGCTTTGCAAAGCAGAGCCTTACAAGCAACGCATCATGTGTTTGCAGATGGCTTGGAGGCGCTTGTCAGCCATCATATGTCCAAGGTTGCGCATCCATTTGAGTTAGTGATACCAGAACAAGCTATATCAAAGTTCAACCCTATCATTTCCCAATTCGAACCGCTCGTGACAATTACTGATGGTGTTGTTTCAGGGATTATAAAAGGCGATGTAAATTTACAGCAGGCAAAGGGTGATATTCGGATCGCAAAATTAGCAGCGCTTTATAATGATTACCTTGCTAATGACTTTAATGTAGATATTGAAGGTGCGTTTAATTCAGGGCAGCTTAATATTGTGCCAACTAAATTTACACTCAATGAACTGCGAGCGGGTGCCGTTGTAAAAAAAGTACAAGGCCGATTAAATCTTGATAATAATAAGCCTTGTGTATCAAAAGTGACAGGGCATGTGTTAGGCGGAGCGTTTGTTGTCAATCAATTTTGTCCATTGCTTGATAGTCAAACTGTCACGGCTAAGTTTGAGAATATAGATGCTAGTAAGCTCGTCACCCTAGATGCAGAGTCAGGTATTAGTTTATCAGGACGACTGGCAGGGACACTGCCTATTACGATAAATAAGCAAGGTATTGCAGTAAAGCAAGGGCAGTTAGTGAACCAAGGAGAGGGTAAACTGCTGATCACTAATAACGCTGGCTTCGAAGCGGTAAAAGCGCAGCAACAAGAGTTGAGTACGACACTGAGTTTGTTAGAAAACTTAGCTATTAAACAGCTAAAAAGTAGCGTAAATTTAAAGCCAGATGGTTGGTTGCACTTAGGTGTAAACTTACAAGGCTATAATGAACAACAGCAACAAGCGGTTAATTTTAATTATAACCATGAAGAGAACGTCTTCACCTTATTAAGGGCGTTGCGCTTAAGTGACGAAATTACTCAAAGAGTTGAAAAAGAGTATGCAAAAAAAGGAAGCAATAATGGCTAAATGGTTAGTAATGCTAACAGCTTTAGGGCTTTTAAGTGCCTGTACTCACCGTGTTGAGGTGGCAGCGAAAGAGCCAATTACAATCAACTTAAACGTAAAAGTTGACCATGAGATCCGCGTTAAAGTGGATAAAGAACTTGATACCCTGTTCAGTGATGATAGTGAATTATTCTAAGGAGCAAACATGCGTAAATTACAACTTAAAAAATTGAATGTGATCACTTTAATTAGTGCTGTTTGTTTATCATTTTCTGCTTGGGCAATTAGCCTAGATGATGCAAAAAACCAAGGATTAGTAGGTGAAGATAGCTCGGGTTATTTAGGCTTAGTGGTAAATAATAGTGAAGCGAAAGCACTTATTAACGATATAAATGCCAAGCGTAAAGAACAGTATTTAAAGCTTGCGAAAAAGAATAATTTGTCTTTGTCACAAGTGGAAGCCCTTGCAGCAGCAAAAACCATCGAGAAAACAAAGTCTGGCCATTATATTGAAGTAAATGGTGAGTGGGTTAAAAAATAGTCTTCGTACTAACTAAAAAGCCAGCAATGCTGGCTTTATTTTTTATTAATACAGTTTTGTAGTAACTGTTGCCAAAAGTCGATGCCTTTGCGTCTTGCTAGTTTAATATTATGCTCTGGGATAGACTCAGGTTCATCGTAGTTTTCTAGCGCTTCGCTCATGCTGGCTTCACGAATTAAATGCAGCGTTGGGTAAGGTGCACGATTGGTGTAATTAGCAGCATCACTATCATCACTGTCAGCAAATACATAGTCAGGATGAAAGTTGGCTATTTGATATTTACCTTCATACCCTTGCGCAGCTAAAAGTGCATTGGCTAAATCGACTAAATCTAAGAACTCTTCAAAATCCTTAAAGCCTTGCTCAAACATCAAAAGGGTTGTTTCGCGCTGTGCTTGTTGGTCTAGCTCGTTACACTCGTGAAGCATATCCATTACCGCATCATCAATCGTTACTGACTGACTGATTTGATAATGAATGCAATTGCTTTCAACTTCTTTACGGGCAAAGGGGCAAAAATTGTATTTTACAATTACGCTGGAAACCCATTCGCGCATTTGTTTTTCTGGGCGATTCATAGTGTGCTTTGAACTCACGTTATTTCTCTATTTATCTATTCTAACTTTCTAAGTAAAGCTCAATTAAATTGACAGTTTTGCTAATAGCACCTTGGTTATTAGCGACGCACTTCGCAGCTTGTTGACCAAGCTTAATTGTCTCTTGTACATCAGTACTCAAAGCGATAAGCGTATCAGCAAGGTGATTTTCATCGGTAACGATTTTAGCTCCTAAAGCACTAATCAGCTCAGGATAAATATGATCAAAGTTATAAGTATGAGGGCCTGCTAATACGCCAACAGAAAACGCAGCTGACTCTAATGGGTTATGGCCGCCTCGCTCTATTAAACTACCGCCAACATAGCTGATGTTTGCCACACCATATAAGCATTGTAACTCACCTAACGTGTCTGCTAGCACAACTTGTTGGTTGTTATAGTTACCTTCACTGCGACGACTAAAGCTCAAATTTGAACTTTTTAATATTTCCGCAACTTTATCAAATTGCTCTGGGTGTCGCGGAGCAATAATCAAAAGAGCGTTGGGTAACGTTTTTAACAGCTTCTCATGAGCAGTTAAAATTAGCTCATGCTCAACGGGGTGAGTAGAGCCTGCAACCCAAATAAATCGCTCGTTGTTATATTGACTTTTAAGTGCAGCGACTTTAATTAATTGTTCATTTGTTGGCGTGATATCAAACTTAATAGAGCCAAATACGCGTGCCTTTTCAGGCTTTAAACCAAGCTCAATGAAACGATTCGCATCATCTTGGTTATGACTTGCAAGCGCACTGATTGAATTCATAATCACTTTTGTTAGTGGCATCACCTTTTGATAACCCTGCTGTGATTTAACAGAAAGGCGCGCGTTTAAAATAAGCACTTTAATCCCACGTTTATTGCTTTGCGCCATTAAATTGGGCCACAGCTCTGTTTCCAAAATACACAGTACTTGAGGTTTAACTCGTTTTAAAAAGCGGTGAGTAGCGCCAGGAAAATCAATAGGTAAATAACAGCAATTAACAGAGTCTTGGAAGTTGTTTTTTATTTGCTCACGGCCAGTCGGGGTATTGCATGTTACTAAAATACTTAAATTGGGATTGTGCTGTTTGATAGCTTTTATGAGCGGCGTTGCTGCAAGCACCTCACCAACCGATGCGCAATGAATAACAATATCTTGCTTTTTAGTTGCTAAAAAACCAAAGCGCTCCGCAAAATGATGACGATAACCGCCATTTTTTTTACCCCTTAGCACGTATAGATAGAAGATAATAAGCGGGCTAAGTATATATAAAATCAAGGAGTATAAAATACGCGCCATCACTGTGCCTACAACATAGATAAAACGCTATGATAACGTGGAACATAGCTCAGCTGAATATAAAATGTTAAAAACAGTTATCTTTAAGAGTTTTAAGTGTGTCGACGCGTCGAATTTGGTAATATTTCAAATACTTTGTATAGGGACTATGTAGTTATGAAATTAAAAATGATAAAAGCCTCAATTGTAGGTGTGTTACTTAGTTGTTCCTCCCCACTATTTGCAACGCCCACAGCCTACTTACCTATAGGCATGGACGCACAGCTTGATCATCAATTAGATACACTATTTGCACTTACCTCTGGGACACCGATGGCTAAACCTTATCGGTTGGCTGAAGTCGAGACAGCACTCACTAAACTAGAAAGCTCTGAGCCTGCATTGGTCGCAGCTATTCGCGCTAAGATTAAACCTTATCAAAGTGATGATGCTATAACTCGCGTTGGCGTGAAACTTCAGGTTGACTCTGATACCAGCAAACAAATAGCGAATCAGCGAGGTTTGAGTTCTGATGAGTGGGGGCAAGGCTTTTTTGAAGGCATATGGCGTGCGAACGATTACACATTAGTGCAAGTTGGTCTTGATTATCGTGCTAAAGCTAATAAGTTTGTAAATTACAACACATTCGTTAGTTTTGCTGGTGAAGATCTTCAATTAAATATTGGTTATAAAGAGCATTGGTTCTCACCATTTAAACACTCTGCGCAAGTGATTTCTACCAACGCAAAAACAGCGCCATCGGTATCGATAGGCATGGTTCAGCCAGCACATAATTGGTGGAATTTCGACTTTGAGCTGTACTATTCAGAATTAGAGCATGTTGATAACGGCATCCTTTATCAAAATGAGCTTCATAGTGGTACACCTAAGCTTGCAGGTACGCATTTTAGTATTGAGCCAATCAATGGTTGGAAAATTGGCATCAACCGTATGATGCAATTTGGTGGTGGTCCTCGCAAGGTTGATGCAGGTGATGTGTTTGATGCATTTTTTGACCCTGCTGGAAACGACAACTCTGGCCTTACAGGGAGTAAAGATAACGAACTTGGCGATCAATACGCGACAATTACCAGTACCGTAAACTTTAATTGGGGCATGCCCATTGAACTTTATTTTGAGTATGGCGGTGAGGACACTAAAAACCATAAAAACTATCAATTTGGCAACACAGTAAGCAATGTGGGCTTTTTCTTACCGAAAATGACAGATGCCATGTCATTAAGGTATGAATATACCAATATGCACAGCCTATGGTATGTAAACGAAATTTATCCAGTTAACGGCAATACGGTGGGTGGATTTGTGACTGGCCACTATGCAGCTGATCAGCGTTATAGTGATTTTCATGCAGATGGCGTTGCGAAGGTTTATGCAGATGCGCCACCTACTCAAGTACATAGTATGGAACTTACTTACAATGAGAGCCTTAGTTCTTTATGGCGTGGTAAGTTAACCTTAATTGAAAACGAAAGTAATTATTTAAATGAATTTGGGCAAACAAGCGCAGACTATGAAAAAGCAGTTGAACTTCAATTGAGTAATACACGTCAATGGAATGAACACACACTCGAGACAACACTTACCTATGGTGAAGATGTGTTTGGAGAGAACTATACTTGGTTATCCGTTGCATTATTTTGGTAAGCGAAGCCGTTATTTATTTTTGAGGAATATCTATGTCTAATCTTGATTCTGTAGCGGCAAGCTACCTAGAGAGTTTAAACCGTCATCAAATGTTGTTTGAAACGATGGAAACCTATCACCCAGAAGTGATGCAGCTTCTTGAAGCATGCCATAGTACATTACAAGCTGGCGGAAAAGTGATTTGGTTTGGTAATGGTGGTAGTGCAGCCGATGCACAACATCTTGCTGCAGAGTTTGTCGTTCGCTATAAATTAGAGCGAGGCCCACTTGCTTCTATTGCGCTTACAACAGACACCTCTATTCTGACAGCACACAGTAATGACTACCACTTTGACACGGTATTTGAACGCCAAGTTCAAGCGCTATGTAAGGCTGATGACTTAGTGATTGGCTTAACGACTTCAGGCACGAGCCCTAATATTAATCTTGCGCTGGCTGCTGCAAATGAAATTGGTGCGTATACTGTGGCTTTAACAGGCCGCGATGGCGGTAAAGTGAAAGATATCGCGAAGTTACCGATTATTATTAAAAATGACGAAACAGCACGTATTCAAGAAGCGCACATGTTTATTGGTCATTGGTTGTGTGAAGCCATCGATATGGTTGTAGCGGAGCAAAAGTAATGGATTTAGCGTTACTAAAAAACCTTTCTAAAGCACGTATTTTGGTTGTTGGTGATGTCATGCTAGATAGATACTGGCATGGCGATTCAGGGCGTATTTCCCCAGAAGCGCCGGTACCTATCGTTAAAGTAAGTAAGTTTGAAGACAAGGCGGGTGGCGCGGCAAATGTTGCAAAGAATATAGCCCGTTTAGATGGCAAAGTAGGGTTGCTAGGTCTAGTTGGCGAAGATGAAAGTGGGCAGATCCTTGAAACAATTTTAAGCTCGGAAAAAATAGATTCTCAGCTAGTCAGTGTTTGTGAGCTTCCTACAATTTCTAAAATGCGTGTCATAAGCCGACATCAACAAGTTGTTCGCCTTGATTTAGAAGAAACCTTTACTGAACAGCACAGCCAATTATTACTCAACCGCTTAGAGTTAGTGCTTGATGATTACGATTTCGTATTGTTTTCAGATTACAACAAAGGTTCACTTAGCTTGATTCAGGCGATGATTCAGGTTGCTAAAAAAGCCGGAAAAACAGTACTTGTCGATCCAAAATCATCGGATCTTAATTTATATCGTGGTGCAGACTACATAACGCCTAATTTAAACGAGTTTAAACTTGCTGGTGGACAAACAGGTTCAGAGCAAAGCTTAACAGACAGCGCACGCATGCTTATTAGTGAAGCAGGTATTGCGGCTATGTTATTAACACGTTCAGAACAAGGCATGTCCTTGATAAGCGAAGCTGAAAAGTTTGACTTTGCAGCTCAAGAGCTTGAAGTGAGTGATGTTACCGGAGCGGGAGATACGGTTATCGCGACCTTAGCGGTCATGTTAGGCGCTGGAATGACGCCTAAGGATGCTGTTGAAATTGCCAACCTTGCGGCGGGGATTGCTGTTAGTAAACTTGGTGCCGCAACCGTGTCTCCTGAAGAGCTTAGCCGTAAACTTGGTCAATACTTACAGCAAACAGGTGAGCACTATCAAACGCCGTTTGACGATGTTTTACAACATATTGAGTTTGC
Source organism: Pseudoalteromonas sp. CO133X (assembly GCA_004208945.1). Taxonomy (GTDB): domain Bacteria; phylum Pseudomonadota; class Gammaproteobacteria; order Enterobacterales; family Alteromonadaceae; genus Pseudoalteromonas. Next base: position 224,087 of record SGPE01000008.1, read on the forward strand.
AAAGCAAAATGGTGAGAGAATAGTCTTCACAAACGGTTGCTTTGATATCCTTCATGCAGGGCATGTGCGTTATTTAGCGCAAGCAAAAGCAAGAGGCGATCGCTTAGTTGTGGGCTTGAATAACGATGAGTCTATTTCGCGATTAAAAGGCCCTGAACGACCAATTAACCCATTACAAGAGCGTGCAATGGTATTAAGTGCACTTGCTTCTGTCGATTGGGTGATCCCATTTGGTAGCGTAGAAGAAAATGATACACCAGCCAAACTCATTGAAACGATCAGCCCTGATGTACTCGTCAAAGGGGGCGATTACACTGTTGAGCAAATTGCAGGTGCAGAGCATGTTTTGCGTCATGGTGGCAAAGTTGAAGTGCTTGAGTTTCTTGACGGGTGCTCAACCTCTAACGTGATTAGTAAAATTAAACAACCCTAACCCTAAAGTGGTGGGGTTTTCTCAATCCTTTACGAAGCAGCCAGCCTGTAGCTGATTTTTATAAAGGCTTTTACTTATTAATTAATAAGTAAAAGCCTGATTTAGATCAAGCAAGGGGTCAATTCAAGCCGAAAAATATGACTGCTATGATTAGTCTTTATAGTCATATTTTAATCTTATATTTAAAGTAAGTTCTTACTTCCTAGCAAATTACAGCTAACTATAGAACTAAAGTTCTGTTTTTTGCTGCCTGTTTATCTTCATATTTAAAAGTCGCTTTTAACTTGCTGATATTGTGTTCTATTTATTTTTCCTTTATGAGCTTTTTTAATTTTGAAAATTTAAAAATCAAAATTTTTATCATTATTTTTCACTACTTACCTGTTTTTGAAATTTTATAATCTGCTTTGTTTTCTAGTTGTTTATCATTATTTAATCAAGAAAATAAATTAATATAATCTATAAAATCGATTTTATTTAAACGTATTTTGCATCTAATGTATCTAAAAAAGGTCTGTCGTTGGTTAGGTTTTAGTACGTTGTTAATAATGAGGTTCTTTCATTTGTGCGACATAAAAACTCATGCACGGTATTGCATCGTGTAAGCAAAATTTGAGTGCAGAAACTAACCACTTTCAGGGCTTTACACGGCTTAAAACGTACCTACCACAAGTTACACATTAGCAGGTTAGAAGGGGTGGTAGGTCGTTTTATATCGTTTTTCGATATGATGGAGGTTGGTTTTCATATTAGTTTATTTTTGTGAGTTTGAATTCTGTTGAGCTTAATTTCTCTAAATTTCTAATGTTTTAGTTTTAGATTATTTAGGTGTTTGGCTTGATTTTAAATAGGTAGTTTAAAAATTATATTAGTTTGAGGATTATGTTATGAATAACCGTATTGTTAGCAAGTACACCTTAATAGCCAGTGCGCTGGCTATTATTATTAATTTTGAGGGGATTGCGGCTGAAGCTCAAATGAGCAAGCCTAAAGGCGCTGTTGGTAGCGGCCATGTTGCTCAAAATCAGGCAAAATCAAACCTATTTTGGTGGCCAAATCAGGTTGACCTAGCTCCGCTGCGTGATCATGACTCTCGCTCTAACCCGCTAGGAGAAAACTTTGATTATAAGAAAGCATTTTCTAAGCTCGATATGAATGCATTGAAAAGCGATATTAATAAAACACTCACAGACTCTCAGGACTGGTGGCCCGCAGACTGGGGAAATTATGGTCCTTTCTTTATACGTATGACATGGCATGCCGCAGGAACTTATCGAACGCTTGATGGCAGAGGCGGAGCCGGTGGAGGCCAACAAAGATTTGATCCCCTAAATAGCTGGCCAGATAACGCAAGTTTAGACAAGGCGCGTCGACTACTTTGGCCAGTTAAACAAAAATACGGTGAACTTATTTCTTGGGGTGACCTTATAGTACTTGCAGGCAATGTGTCTCTTGAGAATATGGGCTTTAAAACATATGGTTTTGCCGCAGGCCGCCAAGACGATTGGGAGCCTGATATGGTTTATTGGGGCCCTGAAGTTGAAATGTTAGCAAGTGACCGACGAGAGGCTGATGGTAAATTAAAAAGACCTCTTGCAGCTGTTCATATGGGGTTGATTTATGTGAACCCTGAAGGGCCAAATGGTGTTCCTGATCCTGTTGGTTCAGCGGCTAACATCAGAGAGTCTTTTGCCCGTATGGCGATGAATGACGAAGAAACGTTAGCACTTATTGCCGGTGGTCACACATTTGGAAAAATGCACGGTGCGCATAAAGCGGCAAAATGTATCGGCCCTGAGCCAGGTGCTGCTGGACTTGAAGAGCAAGGGTTAGGCTGGAAAAATAAGTGTGGTAAAGGCCACTCTGAAGACACTGTTACAAGTGGTCTTGAGGGAGCGTGGACGCAATCACCAACTCGCTGGACATCGCTTTACTTATCTAACCTTTTAAACTTTGAGTGGAAAAAAACAAAAAGCCCTGGTGGGGCGATTATTTGGGTACCAACGAATGAGTCTTTACATAAAGTGGTTCCAGATGCGCATGTTAAAGGAAAGTTCAATCCGCCAGTTATGACAACAGCTGATTTGGCATTGAAGTTTGACCCTGCGTATCGAAAAATTGCGGAAAGATTCCTAGCCGATCCAGAAGAATACCGCTTAGCATTCGCAAAAGCGTGGTACAAACTGACTCACCGTGATATGGGACCTCGAGATAACTATTTAGGTGATGCGTTTCCAAAAGAGAAGCTAATTTGGCAAGACCCAATAGACAAGCCAAGTTACAAACTGGTTAATGCAAAAGACATTAAAACTCTGAAAAGTAATATTTTAAATTCAGGTTTAACCGTTTCCGAGTTAGTCAGAGTTGCGTGGACATCGGCTGCTTCTTATCGAAATTCAGATATGCGAGGAGGCGCTAATGGAGCACGCATTGCCTTACAGCCGCAAAAAGACTGGGCTGTGAATGCACCAAAAGACACTGCAAAAGTAATTGCTAAGCTGAAAAAAGTGAAAGATGACTTTAACAAAAAGTCGCGAGGAGGCCGTAAGATCTCTCTCGCAGATACAATTGTACTTGCAGGAGCTACAGGCATTGAAAAAGCAGCTAAAGAGGCTGGATTTAAGGTGACAGTGCCATTTTCACCAGGTCGAGGTGATGCAACCCAAGCGCAAACAGATATCAACTCGTTTTCTTTGTTAGAGCCTAAAGCAGATGGATTTCAAAATTATTATCAAAAAGGCTATTACAAATCTCCTACTGAGGCACTTGTTGATAAAGCTGACCAACTAGCGTTAACGGTACCTGAGATGACAGTGTTAGTGGGTGGAATGCGTGTACTTGGTGCGAATAATTCCAGCAAGCATGGTGTCTTTACTGATAAACCTGGTGTACTAAGCAATGACTTTTTCGTTAACTTATTAGATATGTCTACCAAGTGGAAACGAAATGGTGATATCTATGAAGGGGTAGATAGAAAAACTGATAAGCTTAAATACACAGCCACACCGGTTGATTTAATCTTTGGCTCATCAGCTGAGCTTAGAGCCGTTGCAGAGGTTTATGCTTTCGATACATCAAAAGAACGTTTTGTTAATGATTTTATCAAAGCATGGGTCAAAGTTATGCAGGCTGATCGTTTCGATCTCAAATAATTAAGTAATGCAACAAAGCGGTTTTATTTAAAGCCGCTTTTTTATTTAACTTGCAGCGATATGAATATTAACCAGTTGATTGTAGTCTTATTTAAGAAGCTAACACTGTTTATTGTGTTATCAGCTTCTTTAACTTTAAATACACATGCAAAGCAAACCGATATAGAGGACAAAGCACTTCGTCAGAATGCATTATCTGTGTTTGGTGTTATTCCTGAAAAAATGCCACTCAGTGATGCAGACACGCCCGCATTAATTCAGTTAGGTAAAAAGCTTTATTTTGAAACACGTTTATCTAGCAACAATAGCCAATCTTGCAATTCATGTCACAATTTACTAAATGCAGGGCAAGGTCATGATGCTAAGGTTGTTTCAGTAGGTGCCTTAGGCATAAAAGGGCGCAGGAATGCCCCATCTACATGGAATGCTGGTTTTCAATTTGCCCAAAACTGGGATGCAAGGGCTGAAAATCTAGAGCAGCAAGCCAGCGAACCATTATTAAGTGAACATGAAATGGCGTTAGCTAGTAAGCAAGAGGCTGTTGATAAACTTAATGTTTTATACAGCAAAGAGTTTGAGCATGCCTTTGCTCATTCAAGCCCTGCGCTCACTTTTGAAAATATAACCAAAGCGTTAGCAGCCTTTCAAAGAACATTGATCACAAAAGACCGATTTGACCGTTACCTGAATGGTGATAATGAGGCATTGACAGCGCAGGAGAAGCGAGGTCTTTTACAGTTTCAAGAGAATAGTTGTGCAAGTTGTCATAGTGGTCGTCTTTTAGGTGGGCAGTTCACAATGAAAATGGGGATCGTAAACCCATACCCTAATCGAGATGATAGGGGAATGGGGGAGGTGACCAATAGAAAAGATCATGATTATTTATTTAAGGTACCAAGTTTGCGAAATGTGGCAAACACAGCACCGTATTTTCATGACGGAGCTGCAGCAACGTTACAAGAAGCTATTCGTTTAACTGGTTGGCACCAATTAGGTAAAAAGCTCACTGAAGAAGAGGTTGAAAATATTGCCGCTTTTTTAGAAACTTTAAACAATGAAAATACTGTGAGCTTCCCATAAAAAGTGCACATATTTAGTTAATGTTTTAGTTGTGCTTGGTACTCACAAATGAGTAACTGCCAATCGCTTTGCTGCCAATGCATAACTTCGTTACGGCCTTGTTCTTTTGCAAATGAACGTGCCAAGCGTTTCATATTTTCTTGTTGCCAACTTGCTTCTGGTTGCTTGATTTCACCACGGTCAAAGTCAATAATGAAGACGTTACCGCTATCGTCAAATAAGATGTTATTGATGTTTAAATCTGCGTGATATACCCCGTGGTTATGAAATTCACTGAGTGTTGTCGCTACTTTTTTTAATTCATCCTGATTCAGGGCTCGTGTAATAAGTATATCGAGTAAGCTTTGTGCGCCTTTCACTGCTTGGGTAATTATATCGCCACGATAAATCAAGCCATGAGTTGTGACTTTCGCTGCTATTGGGGTGGGTACATTCAAACCCAATTCAGATAAGCGCATCATTAGCGAAAATTCTTTATACACACGCGTCTTTTCTAAACCTAAGTAAAGGTACTGATCAGTTAAAAGTTTACCAACAAGGCCACCACGCCAGTAGTGCCTTAACACAGCGGTTAATTGATCATGTTTAAAAAACCAGGCTGTTGCTCGGCCTTTTTTAGCACCCACAATTTTATTTTGTTGTTGCCAAAAGTCAGCATCAAACCACTCGCGCGTTAGTAACTGTGTATAAGCGGGGTGACAAAGTAGCGTGGTATTTTCTTGATGCAGAGTCTCAAACATAACAACTTAACGTATTAACGATCAATGCTTATTATAGTACCGTATTTTTGGCATTTCGTATAAGTACTTGCAATAGCACAAAGTTAATTTAAGATCGCATTTTATTTGCTGTTGCTAAGGGCACGTGTGACTCATTCAACCTCGTATTCAGAAATATGTATATTAAGGCTTTCGGCTATTGGTGATGTTTGCCATGCAGTATCGGCTGTGCAAGCTATTCAAAAAGCGCATCCTAAGGCAAAAATTACCTGGGTGATTGGTAAAATCGAAGCGATGTTACTGGCTGACTTACCAGGTGTTGAATTTGTGGTGTTCGATAAAAAACAAGGTAAGCAAGCTTACAAACAGCTTAAACAGGTTTTTAAAGGTCGACAATTTGATGTGTTACTACATATGCAAGTAGCACTGAGAGCGAACCTTGCAGCACGTTGTATTCCTGCCAAAATAAAAGTTGGCTTTGATTGGGCGCGAGCAAAAGAGTTACATAGCTTGTTTATTAATAAGCGCATTGCACCACAAGCCGAGGCTCATGTGTTGGAAGGTTTTAAAGGGTTTGCGAGCGCCATTGGTGTGCCTGACTATCAACCAAGCTGGCAGATGCCAATTACTGAGCAGCACCAGCAAGCTGCTGATACGTTACTAGGTGAAGAGCGTTTAGCAGGGCGTATTTTTGTGATTTCACCTGCGGCAAGCAAAAAAGAGCGAAATTGGTTGCCTGAGCGTTATGCAGCACTTGCTGACTATGCTCACAATCAAGGTTTCTCGGTAGTGATTACGGGTGGCCCAACGCCGCTCGAAGAAACGCTTGCAGAGCAAATCATTAGTCACAGTAAGACGCCTATTTTGAATCTTGTCGGTAAAACTCAGCTCAAAGAGCTGTTATGTGTGTTAAAGCGCGCGTCTTTAGTGCTTGCTCCTGATACTGGCCCTGCCCATATGGCGGTTACGGTTGGCACGCCTGTGATAGGGTTATACGCTCATTCAAACCCAAAACGAACAGGTCCTTATTTGTACCAAGATTACGTGGTTGAGGTTTATCATCAAAACCTTGTTAAGCAAACGGGTAAAACAGCTGAACAATTACCATGGGGGACGCGTGTTAAAGGGGCAGATCTAATGACACAGATTAGTGTAGAAGATGTCACTTTAATGTTTGACCTTGTCGTGTTGAAAGAGCAACTGAAATGAAGAAAGTATTATTTTTAGACCGTGATGGTGTGGTGAACATTGATCACGGTTATGTGTATAAACCACAAGAGTTTGAATTTGTTGCCGGTGTGTTTGATGCCTGCAAAAAGTTTACTGATGATGGCTACGAAATTGTGGTGGTTACTAATCAATCGGGAATTGGTCGGGGCTACTATTCAGAGCAGGATTTTCATAATCTAACAGCTTGGATGAAAGACGAGTTTAAACGTCATGGAGTGCCTATTCTCGCGGTTTACTTTTGTCCACATCATCCAACAAAAGCACAAGCGAGTTATTTGCAAGAGTGTGACTGTCGTAAACCTGCGCCAGGAATGCTTTTACAGGCTATTACTGAGCATGATATTGACCCTAAAAAAAGTATCATGGTTGGTGATAAGCTGGGAGATTTAATTGCAGCTGAAAGGGCAAGTATTGCCACGCGTGTATTGGTGCGTTCAGGGCAAAGTTACGCAGAGTCAACAGAACAACATGCTGGTATCGTTTGTGAGTCATTAGCCGACTTACCTGCTCTGGTTTTACACTCATAGCAGGTAAGACCAGTTTTATTTCGCAAATCCGCACCCATTCAAGGCGTGCGACGAACTACAAACAGTGCAATTGTTCGCCTAAGCTTTTACAATAGGCGCAAATTTCACAGTCACAGCTAATCGGCTCTGATTACTTAAAAGATTATTTGGAGATTTCAGATGAGAGCATCTGCGTTTTTTAATCAGCTTCAGCAACAAATAGACGAAGTAAAAGCTGAAGGTCTATACAAAAGCGAACGTGTTATTACCTCACAACAACAGGCTCAAATTGAAGTTGCATCGGGTGATAAAGTTATCAACTTTTGTGCAAATAACTACTTAGGTCTAGCAAATAGCCCAGAGCTCATTAAAGCTGCGCAACAAGGTCTTGATGATCACGGTTTTGGTGTTGCATCAGTCCGTTTTATTTGTGGTACGCAAGATATTCATAAAACATTAGAAGAAAAGATTTCTGCGTTTTTAGAAACAGAAGATACCATTCTTTACTCATCATGTTTTGATGCAAACGCAGGTTTATTCGAAACTATCCTAGGCCCAGATGATGCAATTATCTCTGACGCTTTAAACCATGCTTCGATCATTGATGGTGTACGTCTTTGTAAAGCTAAGCGTTTCCGCTATGCCAATAACGACATGAGCGACCTTGAAAAGCAACTTATTGCTGCTGATGAAGCGGGTGCTAAAACAAAACTCATCGCAACAGACGGCGTTTTCTCAATGGACGGCGTAATTTGTAATCTTGAAGCGGTGTGTGACCTAGCTGATAAATATGATGCCTTAGTGATGGTGGATGACTCTCACGCGGTTGGTTTTGTAGGTGAAAATGGTAAAGGCACACCTGAGTACTGTGGTGTACTTGACCGTGTTGATATCATCACAGGTACCTTGGGTAAAGCACTGGGCGGCGCATCAGGTGGTTACACATCAGGTAAGAAAGAAATCGTTGAATGGTTACGTCAACGCTCGCGCCCGTATCTTTTCTCAAACTCACTTGCGCCATCAATTGTTACAGCATCAATTAAAGTACTTGAAATGCTGAGCAACGGCGGCGAGTTACGCGCTAAGCTTTGGGACAACGCAAAATATTTCCGTGAACAAATGGAAGCGGCTGGCTTTACCTGTGCAGGTAAAGATCATGCGATCATTCCTGTGATGTTAGGCGATGCTAAAGTTGCCTCAGCCATGGCAGACAAATTACTTGCTGAGGGTATTTACGTAACGGGTTTCTCATTCCCTGTGGTACCTAAAGGTCAAGCACGTATTCGTACGCAAATTTCAGCGGCGCATACAAAAGAGCAATTAGACACTGCAATAGCTGCCTTTACCCGTATTGGTAAAGAAATGGGTGTTATCTAATTTTATTTCCTAAACCGAAGCCTTTGCTTCGGTTTTGTTTAATTGAGTGTGAATCATGAAAGCATTATCTAAATTAAAAGCAGAACCAGGAATTTGGATGACTGATGCGCCAAAGCCTGAAGTTGGTCATAACGATCTGCTTATTAAAATCCGCAAAACAGCAATTTGTGGAACAGATGTCCATATTTATAAATGGGATGAGTGGGCACAAAATACAATTCCTACGCCAATGGTCGTTGGCCACGAATATGTAGGTGAAGTGGTTGATATGGGCCAAGAAGTACGTGGTTTCCAAGTGGGTGACCGTGTATCGGGCGAAGGGCATATTACCTGTGGTCACTGTCGTAACTGTCGTGCTGGCCGTGTACATTTATGTCGTAACACCACAGGTGTTGGTGTTAATCGCGAAGGTGCATTTGCTGAATACCTTGTGATCCCAGCTTTCAACGCATTTAAAATTCCAGATAACATTCCTGATGAGTTAGCATCAATCTTTGACCCATTCGGTAATGCTGTACACACAGCGTTGTCGTTTGATTTAGTCGGTGAAGACGTGTTAATCACGGGGGCTGGCCCAATTGGTATCATGGCAGCCGCGGTTGCTAAACACGTTGGTGCACGTCATGTGGTTATCACTGACGTAAACGAATACCGCCTAGATTTAGCGCGTAAAATGGGCGCTACTCGTGCTGTAAACGTGGCAACTGAAAAGCTTGAAGATGTAATGAAAGAGCTTGGCATGACAGAAGGCTTTGATATTGGCCTTGAAATGTCGGGTGTGCCAGTTGCATTTAACAGCATGCTTAATAACATGAATCACGGTGGCAAAATCGCTATGCTAGGTATTCCACCTTCAGATATGGCGGTTGATTGGAACCAAGTTATTTTCAAAGGCTTAATTATCAAAGGTATTTATGGTCGTGAAATGTTTGAAACTTGGTATAAAATGGCCAGCTTAATTCAATCAGGCCTTGATCTGAAACCAATTATTACTCACCAGTTCTCTGTGGATGATTTCCAAGAGGGCTTTGATACGATGATTTCAGGCCAATCTGGTAAAGTAATCCTTAACTGGGATTAGTGCCGTTTATAGTGATAAGGCGGCAGATTGCCGCCTTTTTAGTTTAGAGAGTATTATGTCATATAAACATATTTCAGTAAGCGACACGTTTGCGCTTTTAGATAAAGAAGACGTTGTGATTGCCGATATTCGTGACCCTAACTCGTTTCAAACGGGTCACATTCCAGGCTCTGAGCATTTATCAAATGCTAATATTAGCGAGTTTATGATGAATAAAGAGTTCGATCAGCCAATCATTATTGTTTGCTATCATGGTGTGAGTTCTCAAGGTGCTGCGAGCTACTTAGTTGAGCAGGGCTTTGAAGATGTTTACAGTATGGATGGAGGCTTTACAGCTTGGCAAACACAACTTCCGGAGCATATTGAACGATGATTGAACTGGGCAGCATAAATAACCCTCGCGCAGCGCAGGGGTTTATTGACTATATTAAAAGCAAAGGCTTACAAGGTGAGCTTCGCTCTGAAGACGGTGAAACTGTCATTATTTGTGTTGCTCCAGAGCATTTCCATCAAGCTCAACCATTATGGCAAGAGTTTGCTGCAAATCCACATGATGAAAAGTATCTGCAAGCCTCTTGGCAAGTGGGAAGCACACAATCATCACTTTCTTACCAAGGTCAGTCGCTCAACCTAAAAACGCGTTTTAAAGCATTAAGCTGGCTCAATCGCACAGTCACGTTAGTATCAATAGCGATTTTTGTGGCTTTTTTACTCGGTGGTTTTGATATCATTTATCGGATGCTACAGTTTAATCCTGCGCAACCGCTTAGTTGGTTTACACCAGCAATCGTGCATTTTAGTGCTATCCATTTAATTTTTAATTTAATTTGGTGGATGACACTAGGTAATGACATTGAAAAGCGCAGTGGAAAGTTAACCTTAGTCGGCTTATTTTTAGTGACCGCATTTATTAGTAACTGGGCACAGTTTTTATTGGTTGGGCCTAATTTTGGTGGCTTGAGTGGCGTTGTTTACGGCTTGCTAGGCTTTTGTTGGATATACAGTACAATGAGGCCAACAGAGCCGCCTTTAGTCAGCAAAAGTATTGTTGGTTTTATGCTTGTTTGGCTGGTTTTAGGCTTTGTTGAAATGTTACCTGTCAATATGGCTAACTGGGCGCATCTTGCGGGGCTTTTATCAGGTATGGCTTATGCAGTATCAGATAAGTTACTTTCGCGCCGTTAAAGTAATCTGTGACGGCGTTTGCCGTCACTTATTATGGCTAGTGATATAAGTATTTAGTGAACAATACTTCACGCACTATTTCTTGCCCAGTTTCTTGTTTTAAAAGTGTTTTTAACTTTTCAGTACAGCGCTTTCTTATTTCTTCTCGACCGGTAAGCGACTTGATGTTCTCTTCAGGCTCTTTAGAAAGAATTTCAACAATCGCATCACGCAGCAAAGGGGTATGATGTTCTACGACACGGATATCCGACATGTCATTGAGCATAAGATCGACCGTAATACGCACATAACCAAGCTTTTTGTTACCCTGGCCAATATAATTGGTAATTATGTCTGGTTCAAAACCAAAATAACCGACTTTTGAGTCGGCATGTGCCGAAAAACTAAGTGTTGCATTAACTGCTAATAGGCATATCAAATAAATTGATAATAACGATTTTTTCATAGTTAAAAATAGTCCACCCTTTCAATGGTTTTTAGTCTATACCCAAACTCACTAGAGATACAGGTTGTTGTAAGAATTTTAACTGTTGTTGAGATTAAATGATGGCTTTTGCCAAACGTTTTGCAGTGATATCATTTGCGCGGTTTCTTAAAATACTGAGTTGTTGTGACTAAATTCCCAATATCATTAGTTGCCGATTGGCAATCGGCATCAGCCTACCCACATTTAACGCAGCAGCAACAAAGCTGGTTGCTAGAAGCGGGCTCATTGACCGCTAAGCTCAAAAGTCATTGCCAACAGTTTTCTGTTCATGTGCTCAATGAAACACCTTTTGACTTAACCACAGAGCAGCAAGCACTACTAAACACATCTTTAAGTCACGCATTAAACCGCGAAGTATTATTGCTTTGTGATAACAAGCCTATGGTATATGCGCAAAGTTGGTTGCCAGCAGATGATACCCTAAAAAAGCAACAGTTGTTAAGTATGGGTACAAAGCCTTTAGGCGATGTTATTTTCCAAGATCCCAGTCTTTTACGCACCGAAATTGAAGTGGCTGAATTTTCAGAGCAACACCAACTAGGTTCTCTTATAAATGAGTTAGGTTTAGAACCGCAGATGTTATGGGGTAGACGCAGTGTGTTTTCGCTATCTCGTGCGCATTTTTTAGTTGCTGAAGTCTTCTTACCTGGAGCCTATATTTACTTATGAAATTAGCTGCATTACACATCGCACATATCCCTTACTATAAGCAATTGATGCGTACCGATAAACCAATAGGGACTTTGTTATTGCTTTGGCCAACATATTGGGCACTTTGGCTTGCGAATCAAGGCGCGCCTAGCGTGCTAAATTTTGTCGTATTTAGCCTAGGGGTCTTTGTAATGCGCAGTGCCGGTTGTGTGATTAATGATTACGCAGATCGTAAAATTGATGGCTCAGTAAAACGCACTGCACAGCGCCCATTGGCTGCGGGGTTAGTTTCAAGTGGTGAGGCTTTGAGTTTATTTGTGCTGCTTATTGCAGTGGCATTTGGCTTAGTGTTAATGCTCGGATGGTCAACGATATTGCTGTCGTTTGGCGCACTCGCGCTGGCATTTTGTTATCCATTTATGAAGCGCTATACTCAGTTACCCCAAGTCGTGCTTGGGGCAGCATTTAGTTGGGCTATCCCAATGGCTTATATGGCCTCGATTGGTTCAGTACCTGTAGAAGCATGGCTTTTATTTATTGCTAACCTTGTTTGGACTGTGGCTTATGACACCATGTATGCCATGGTTGATAGAGATGATGATTTGAAAATAGGTGTTAAATCAACAGCTATTTTGTTTGCGAGTTATGATAGGCACATTATCTTTTTACTCAATGCCTTGTTTGTAGCGATTCTTGCTTATATAGGCCTTAGTAACCAACTCGGTCTTTATTATTGGCTTGGATTGGCTGCTGGAGTTGGCTTTTTACTTTATCAACAAAAACTCATTCATGGCCGCGAGCGGGATCCTTGTTTTAAAGCTTTTTTAAATAATCACTATGTGGGTTTAGTGATATTTATAGGTTTAGCAGCTTCCTTGCCATTGCCATTGCCATTGCCATTTTAGGTCATTATCTCGGCGGGTCTATAATTCCGCTGATCGAGGCATTTTTTCTAAACCAGCCTGCAATCGAGTAGCGAACATCTTCTGCTGGTAATACTTCGTGCATGAAGCGTTCGCTTTCAAACATCACAAGTGTACCCGCTTGAGGTTTGACAATGACCTCAATATCTTTGCTTTTTGGCTTATATATGACCAGTTCACCACCTGAATCAGGTGTATTTAAATAACAGACGGTTGTAAAAATACGGTTTGAACGACCCTTGAAGGCATCATAGTGTTTTTTATAAAAGTCGCCTTGTTGATACTTTGCATAATGGCATTCATAGTCAAACAGCCCTAAGAAAAAACTGCGGTTTAACTGTGTCTTTATCGCTTCCATGGTCGCAAGATAAGTAATTTGTGCTTGGCTTGAACTATCAAACCAAAAGGTCTTATCTTTACGGATGGTTTTATCAATTTGTTGGTCGTTCAAACGACCAATTCCCGCAGTATGAAAATGCGGGTTAATACGATAACAATCTGCAATTAAATCAGTTAGTAAGTTTTCATCAATTGCGTTTTCAACAATGGCATAGCCGGTTTGTTCTATTGCGTCTAAATAGGTGTTGGAAACAAGTTGCGCGGTCATTCATGTGCACAATCAAAAAAAGGTGCGTAAGTGTATCTGAAAAAAAGAATCATGCACGCTTTTTATGCAATATCTTGATGATTAAGTGAAGAAGGGAGCTAGCCTTTGTTTGCAAGGCTAGCTTAAATGCACGCGTTAGTTGTGACTAGATAACGCTGTCTTTTCAATTAAATCTAATAAATGGCTAATATGCGAGTTTTCATTAACCTGCTCATTAGTTTGAATAACTAACTGTTCATGAGCGATCCCTTTATTCGTTTTCAATAAAAGTAGCTCAGAGTCAGAAGAAACACTGTTAGCGTGCTCAATGCTTGCAATTGCAATATGATCTGACTTTTTAAGGCCATCCATCACTTGTTCAATACTACCAACTTTAATGCTTGATGATTTATTGAATGAGTCAACTGCTTCGTTAAGCATAGTTTGAACTTGCTTCGACTGTGCAAAACAACTGTACATTGGGTAGTCAGCCAGATCACGTTTGCTAATATCGCTCTTGTTAGCAAGCGGGTGATCTTTAGAAACAAATAAGATAAGTTGGTCTGGTAAGTGGATGTCGCTGCCAATACTATTCATTGCCTGCGAGCACACGCTTATGTCTATTTCACCCAGTTGCAATTTACGAATAAGTTCGCCTTGCTCTTGTAGTTGCATTTCAATTTTTACGTGTGGGTACTGAGCTAAAAATTGCCCACAAGAAACAGGCACAACAGTACTTGCTTTAGTTGTGTAACCAATGACAAGCTTTTCGTTAACGCAGCCATTTAATGATTCAAATAAACGTTTTTTCGTTTCTTCTAAATTATTAAGGGTTTGTTTCGCGTACTCTAAGAAAAGTTCACCCTCTTTGGTTAGTTTTACCGAGCGGGTAGAGCGGGTGACAAGCTCATAGCCGATTTCATCTTCAAGCGTTTGAATACTGCGAGTTAATGCTGAAGTACTAATTTGAGTTTTTTCTGCAGCTTGGCGGAAATGCCTGAGCACGCCTAGTGCAACGAATTGTTCAAGTTGTTCAAATCTCACTTTAAATAGTCCCTTGTTATAAGTAAGCCCTTACATCCAGGCAAAATAATTATACTTTACGATGGCATAGTAAATTATAGTACCTATTTTGGAAAGTGTTGTTTACCGAAAAGTTACACTAATCAGGGTATCGGTCTTTAATCTCTAGGAAAAGTGTTAAATTTTCAAGTAATATATCGACTAAAGTTGGATCAAAATGTTTCCCTCGTTGCTCTTTTATTAATGTTAATGCGTCTTCTAATGGCCATGCTTTTTTATAACAGCGGTCGCTACACAGTGCATCAAATACATCGGCAATAGCGGTAATACGGCCTACAATGTGAATATTACTTCCTGATAAACCTTGAGGGTAACCTGTACCGTCCCACTTTTCATGATGTTGGTGAGAGATTGTTGCACCACAACTTAAAATCTCGTTACTTGAATTTTTTAGAATTTCATAGCCGATTTGAGCGTGGTTTTTCATTATTTCCCACTCGTGCTCATCTAATTTGCCTGGTTTATTTAAGATATTGTCAGGAATACTTATTTTTCCTATGTCGTGCAATGGGGAGGCAAGTTTAATAATTTCACACTGAAATGGATCTAACTGGGAGAGTTTTGCTAAGAGTTCACTATAAAGTGCGACACGCTTTACGTGTGAGCCTGTTTCTTTTGAGCGTTTTTCAACAGCTTCACCCAAAATGTACGATAACTCTTTTTGTGAATCTTTAACCATCTCTCGTAGTTTTAGGTTGTCATAAGCCAATGCTATATTGTTTGCATAAAACTCCAGTAGTTGATGATCTGTTGATTGAAGCTTTGTGCCTTTGTGCACGTATAGCATGGTTTCAAGGCCAGCTTTAGTTGGAAAGTAACCTATATAGTCAGTACTTGTTTTTAGCGAAGACTTACGATCATGAGCATCTATAAATAAGCTTTTTACTTCATTTGGAATAGTGCTTTGCTTTGGTGTTGGACCTACGCCAGATGCGGCGAGCAGTTGGAAATCAGTGGCGGGGGATGATTGTAAGTTGACGGCGGCAGCGCAATATATTTGGGCATCATTTATACCCATCACGTTGGTGACGTGGCTTAAAATCGTTGATGCAAACTCATGGACACTGTCGCATTTTAAAAAATTTGCCGAAGCATTAATGATTTGCTCAAGACCGTGTTTATGACGGTCAATAATCTGAATATCACGATGCGCTCTCAGTGCAGAATAAAGCAGTGTTTTGATTTTAATTGCAGTGAGCTCTGTTTTATTCTTATAGTCGTTTATGTCGTAATCACGAATAATAGATTCTTCAGGTGCTTCACCTGGTTGCCCTGTTCTTAATATTAGGCGAATATCGTGATTATCGATGTCATCACGTATATATTGAATTAAATCAAGACCTGCGTGGTTGGTTTCCATAACAACATCAACCAAGGCCACTGAGAAGGGGATGTCCTTTTTTAAAAACTCTTTGGCTTCGGCTGCCGAATAGGCATCGTAAAAGCGCAATCCTTTTCCTTCAAAGGTGAAACCTGCAAGCACAAGCTTAGTAACCTGATGGATATCTTCTTCGTCGTCAACAACAAGAATGTGCCAATATTCAGGCTCTTCAGTTTGTATATCACTCTCTTCTAATCGTTCATCAGAAAACAAAAAGTCATCCACGCACGCACCACTTATTGTTATTTCTCGTAACAGTAAGTATAGAGGCAGAAATTTACTCTGCCTTATCTGAAAGTGGTTTTTTTTCGATATTCTGAAGTTCGATTTCGATTGCATCGCACGAAATGTGGATTTCATACAACGAGGTTAATAAGGATAAAGCGAGGCTAGCAAGGCTTATCCCAAATAGCACAATGCCTGTGGTATTAAATTCAATAAATAAAGCAAACATAGAAAGAGTGCACATAAAAAATGAAGCGACACCATATACTTGCATCACTCTTATTAATTTAATTCGTTTTCTAAGGTTTTCGATTTGTGCAACAACTAAAGGACGAATGCAGTCACCTTCACGTGCGTTAAGCTCACGAATTAACTGAGCAAGTACTAAAAAGCGATTCGTATACGCTAGCAACAAAAGAGAAATTGCAGGGAAGAGTAGTCCTGGGGTTGTAAGTGTCATTAAGCCGCCTTTAAATATGGGTTGCACAAAGGTCAATAGCTAGAGTAGCTTAGGTTTAAAGTCGTGCAAAGTAAAAGAGAATCAATTTGCAAAAAAATAATTTAAATCAAGATAATACTGGTGATTCATTTACCTGGGTGGGGATTTTTAGGGCTGAGAATGCCTTGCAAGCTAACATAATTAAAGGATTGTTAGAAAGCGCTGGAATTCAATGTGAGCTGCAAGGTGAAATGTTGCAAGGCGCTCTCGGCGAGATCCCATTTGAGCAAACGGGAGTCGAAGTACGAGTTTATGCGATAAAAGAGCGCCAGGCGCGCGAAATATTGATAAACTACCAGCAAGTGAAACAATCTGCTCCTGACTGGGTTTGCCCAACATGTAGCGAGCTTAATGGGTCAACGTTTGAAATATGTTGGTCTTGTGGGACTGTAAAGAATGACGAAAGCGAATAATTTTCAACGTATTAGAGAATTAAACTATTTACAAAAAGCGGTTTTGGGTGGTGCATTGCTTGAGCGTATGTTGCCTAACTATGCCCTATTTAGCGAAGCCACAGGGTTTGGTGACGGATCCGTGTTTCGTAGTGCATTAAGTGTGTGTTGGGAGAAAATTTTACTACCCAAAAGTAAAATTAGTCTTGAGAAGCAAATTGAAAAAATTGAGCCTAATGTACCTGAATTAAATGATTTTGATATGTTTGGTGTATACCCAGCGATTGATACGGCAACGGCATTGCTTGGCATGTTGCATGGTTTAATGGCAAAAGATGAACAAGAATTTCTAAACATCAGTAAAATTTCCCAGGCCTCAGTCGCACGTTATATTGAGTATCAACTGACTGTTGATGGTGAGTTGGCTGATAACAAGGCCGTACGTGAGCACCCTTTAATGCAATATGAAATTGATGTGCTTGCTGAACTTATTGATTTTGTAGAGCAAATGGGCCGAATTACTTCCCAGAACGTAAAAGAGCTTAAACAGCTTGCGGTATCTGACGGTCAAACCAACATTGGTATTGCAATTTAATGTTCAGTAATGCGTATTTTCGCTGTAAAATGCGCGTTTGTTTTTTATTGGCGGAGTAATTGATGCGAATTTTAGGTATTGAATCATCATGTGATGAAACAGGTATTGCCATTTATGATGATGAACAAGGCTTATTAGCACATCAACTATACAGCCAAGTTAAAGTACATGCAGACTACGGTGGTGTAGTGCCAGAACTTGCATCACGGGACCATGTACGCAAAACCTTACCGTTAATTGATGCGGCGTTTGCACAAGCGGGTTGTGGCCCTGAAGACTTAGATGGCATTGCTTATACGGCAGGCCCAGGCCTCGTGGGAGCTTTACTTGTGGGCACCTCGATTGGCCGTTCACTAGCCTATGGTTGGAACATCCCCGCTGTGGCTGTTCACCATATGGAGGGTCATTTACTTGCCCCTATGCTTGAAGAAGAACAGCCAGAATTTCCGTTTATTGCGCTGCTTGTCTCGGGCGGCCATACCATGATGGTTAAAGTGTCAGGTATTGGTGAGTACGAAGTCTTGGGTGAGTCGGTGGATGATGCGGCGGGTGAAGCGTTTGATAAAACTGCTAAATTACTAGGTCTTGATTACCCCGGTGGCCCTCGCCTAGCAAAACTTGCGGAGCAAGGTATGCCAGAGCGGTTTGTATTCCCACGCCCGATGACAGATAAACCAGGTTTAGACTTTAGCTTTAGTGGTTTGAAAACCGCAGCATCAATTGCGATTCGTGATAACGATGATGACGAGCAAACTAAAGCTGACATCGCACATGCATTCCAAACAGCCGTTATTGATACGCTTATCATTAAATGTAAACGTGCATTAAAACAAACAGCCATTAAACGTTTAGTGATTGCAGGTGGTGTAAGTGCCAATGTTCAATTACGTTCGCAGCTAGAACGTGTAATGCAAGGCATGAAAGGGCGTGTGTATTACCCGCGTACTGAGTTTTGTACAGATAATGGTGCAATGATCGCTTATGCCGGTATGCAGCGTTTAAAAGCAGGGCAATTTGCAAGCCTAGATATGAAAACTAAGCCGCGCTGGCCAATCGATTCTCTTGAGCCGTTATAAGCGCTATTCATTTTCTGGGGCTTTTTTCTTAGCCCCAACCTTTGGTTCATCGCCACACATCAAACGTGTCATATTCGCTCTATGGCGAAAAATAATTAATACCGTTAAAAATGTTACCGGCAAAGTATAAAGTGGCTTTATCCACCATGTGTAAAGCGGTGCAAGAGATACTGTCACTAATGCCGCGAGTGATGAATAACGTGTAATTGCAATAATTAGCAGCCAAGTTGTGATTAGCATCCCACCTAGAGATAAACCAATAGGTAGCAAGGTACCAAAAGCAGTGGCAACGGCTTTTCCGCCTTTAAAGCCAAAAAATAATGGATACATATGGCCTAGACATGCTGCAACACCGATAAGACCGAGCATCAGAGGCTCTATGTTTAAAAAGTAAGCGCCCCAAACAGGGATCGTTCCTTTTAATATGTCAAACACAAGTACTAATACAGCGGGTAACTTTCCACCGAGGCGGTAAACGTTGGTGGCTCCAGGGTTATTCGATCCATGACTGCGTGGGTCTGGTAGTCTAAATAGCCGAGAAACAAGGATAGCGGACGAAACCGATCCTAGTAAATAGGCTAAAACTAACATTAAAACTGCTAACACGCGCTTCCTTATTTTTTAATCGGCACTTTTGGGCTATCATTGGCGGCAAAACCGTCTGCCGCTATTTTTTCGATTAGATTGTTACAAAAAAATACTAACAATCTATCCGTTATTGTAGGGGTAATTTTAATATATTAAAACATTATGACAGCTTATAAAGCGTATTATTAAGATCAATAAGCGCATAAGGTTGTTTTACCTTACATATTTATGTCATTTGGAGTCTTAATGGACAAGGTATATATATCACAACTGCACGTAGACACCATCATCGGTGTATATGATTTTGAAAAAGAAAGTAAACAAAGCTTATATTTTGACATTGAAATGCTTTGTGATATCTCAGCCGCTGCAGCAACCGATGATATAAACCTTGCGCTTGATTATGCAAAAGTGAGTGAGCGTGTCATTGAACATACAACGGCGAAGCCTGTTGAGTTGCTTGAAACCTTAGTTGAGCAATTGGCTGCACTTATTCTTACTGAATTTGCTACCAACCAAGTGACCATTCGTGTCAGTAAACCAGCCGCTGTGCCACAAGCGCAAACGGTGGGCGTTGAGATAACCCGCCGTAAGGTAAGCTAATAATGGCGCAAATTTTTATTAGTCTAGGTTCTAATGTCAACAAAGAGCATTATCTTCACCAAGCGCTTATAGCCTTGAAATCTTACTTCCCCGATTTTGTACACTCATCAGTTTATGAGAGTGAAGCGGTTGGTTTTGCTGGAAATAATTTTTATAACTCAGTGGTTGCGGCCAAGACGGATATGCCTCTTGAGAAGTTGTGCAAATTATTGAAACAAATTGAGCTTGATAATGGTCGTACTCGTGCAGATAAAAAGTTTAGCCCGCGTACACTCGATTTAGACTTACTTTTTTATGATGATGTTATATGTGATTATCCCGCACAATTACCGCGAGATGAAATTACAAAAAATGCTTTTGTGCTTCAGCCTTTAGCAGAAATAGCTCCCGATTTTTTTCACCCCGTAGCGAAGCTAACCCTTGCTCAGCTATGGGATAATTATGATAACCCGCAACAAAAACTATGGAAGGTGGAGTTTACTAACCCATGAGTATTATTGAGATAATTGTTTTAGCTTTAATTCAAGGACTGACTGAGTTTTTACCTATTTCTAGCTCAGCGCATTTAATTCTTCCGTCGCAGATTCTCGGGTGGCAAGACCAAGGTTTAGCATTTGATGTGGCTGTTCACGTTGGAACCTTAGGTGCAGTTGTTCTGTACTTTAGAAAAGAAGTGGTCGATATTCTTGGCGCTTGGTTTAAATCGTTTGGCTCACAAGGTGCAACCGATGATAGTAAGCTAGGCTGGTGGATCATAGTAGGCACGATACCTGCGGCTATTCTTGGGCTTATTTTTAAAGATTTAATAGAGCTTTACCTACGTAGTGCATGGGTGATCGCGGTAACGACTATTTTGTTTGGCTTATTACTTTGGTATGCCGATGCAAAAGGTAAGCAAACCAAAACGATTTACCAACTGAACTGGAAATCCGCACTTATGATTGGCATGGCACAGGCGATGGCTATGATCCCTGGCACATCACGGTCAGGTATTACTATGACCGCAGGTTTAATGCTGGGTATGAATAAGCAAAGTGCCGCACGCTTTTCATTTTTATTGGCCATTCCTGTTATTTTAATGATGGGACTATATTACACAATAGAGTTGGCTCTTGGCGATCATATCGTTGAGTGGAATACCTTGATGCTTGGCGCTGGCTTATCTTTTATATCTGCGTATGCCTGTATTTTCTTTTTCTTAAAAGTGATTGAGCGTATGGGGATGATGCCATTTGTGATCTATCGCTTACTACTTGGTGTTGGCTTGTTTGCATTTTTAATGCTGTAAGTAGAGATTTAGCTTGATTAGAAAAGCACCTCAAATTGAGGTGTTTTTTTATGTTGGTTATTTGGCAAAAGTCTATTGCCGTGTAGTAATGGTAAGTAAAGCTTATATTTGGCATTATAACGGCTTATTTTATCTATCATTCATTTTGCTCAGGACAGTAGATGCATATTCATATTCTTGGAATTTGTGGCACCTTTATGGGTGGTATCGCCGCAATCGCTAAATCGTTAGGTCATACAGTGACAGGCTCTGATCAAAATGTGTACCCGCCGATGAGCACACAATTAGAAGAGCTGGGTATCACACTAACCCAAGGTTATGACGTTGCACAACTTGAGCCAGCCCCTGATATGGTGGTGATTGGTAATGCGATGAGTCGTGGCAATCCCTGTGTTGAATATGTGCTTGATAAGGGCCTACCTTATACCTCGGGTCCAGAATGGTTAAAGCATAATTTACTACAAAACTCGTGGGTTTTAGCTGTTGCGGGTACGCATGGCAAAACAACCACAGCGAGTATGCTGGCATGGTTATTAGAGTATGCCGGTATGAAACCTGGGTTCTTAATTGGTGGCATTGTGCAAAATTTTGGTGTGTCTGCACGTGTTGGCGAAACCCCGTTTTTTGTAATTGAAGCCGACGAATACGATACCGCCTTTTTTGATAAACGCAGTAAGTTTGTACATTACTTACCACGCACTTTAATCCTAAATAATCTTGAATTTGATCATGCGGATATTTTTGAAGATTTAAACGCCATAAAGAAACAATTTCACCACCTGATGCGTACACTACCTGGTAGTGGCAAAGTCATTTGGCCAAGCCAAGACGAAGCACTACAAGATGTGATTGAACGAGGTCTTTGGAGCGAAAGCGAAACACTGTCGGGTGACTGGGATTACCGTTTGCTTACAGCTGATGGCAGTGAATTTGAAGTATTATTAGCAGGGGAAGTGCAGGGCGTTGTGTCGTGGCAAGCGATGGGTGAGCACAATGTCAAAAATGCCATTATGGCCATTGCAGCCGCTCGTCATGTAGGGATTGCTGTGTCAGTGAGCATTGCTGGTTTAGCAGAGTTTATTTCTCCTAAGCGCCGCATGGAGCTAAAAGCCGATGTGAATGGCATTAAAGTGTATGACGATTTTGCACATCACCCAACGGCAATTAAAACAACTCTTGCAGGTTTACGTGCAAAAGTGGGCGATGAGAAGATTATTGCCATTTTAGAGCCGCGTTCAAACACCATGAAAATGGGTGTGCATCAACAAACCTTGATTGATTCTCTAAGAGCTGCCGATGACGTGTATTTATTTGAACCTGAAAACTTAAGCTGGTCATTAAAAGAATACGCAGATAAAGCAGGTATGCATTGTATGCCAAGCACTGAGGAAATCATTGCAGCAGTTGCTGAAGGAAGTGCGCCGTCACAACATATTTTAATAATGAGTAATGGTGGTTTTGAAGGTATTCATCAGCGTTTAATCAGCACACTTGAACAAAACTAACCAGTATACGGAGCATAACTGTATGCAATTTAAAGATAAAATAACCTTAGCTTTTAGCGGTGCCTCAGGTGCCCCTTATGGCTTACGGTTACTAGAGGTATTACTTGAGCAGCAGTTTCAGGTGTATGTACTGATCTCAAGTGCGGCAAGAGTGGTGCTTGATACCGAATCGAATATAAAGCTGTCGGGCAACGAAGATAAAGCAACTGAACAGCTCAGTACGCTCTTTAATGCCGCGCCAGAGCAACTAAAAGTATTTGGTAAAGATAACTGGTTTAGTCCTGTTGCATCTGGCTCAGCCGCGCCGAAGAAAATGGTGGTTTGCCCATGTAGTGCGGGCTCAGTGTCTGCCATTGCTGTTGGGGCATCAGATAACTTACTTGAGCGCGCCGCTGACGTGGTTATAAAAGAACGTGGGCAGCTGATTTTAGTCCCGCGTGAGACCCCTTTTAGCGAAATTCATCTTGAAAACATGCTGAAGCTAGCAAAGCTTGGCGTAACCATTATGCCTGCGGCACCTGGGTTTTATCACCAGCCTGAGCAGATTTCAGATCTGGTTGATTTTATGGTGGCGCGAATTTTAGATCATTTAAACATTGAACATACTTTGACGAAACGTTGGGGTTATGGAGAGGGCAAACAGTGAGCGAAAAAACGATCGCATTAAATATTGAAGGCCTAAAAAAGGTTTATAAAAATGGTGTTGAAGCTGTAAAAGGCATTGATTTACAAGTTCAGCAAGGCGATTTCTTTGCTTTGCTTGGCCCAAATGGGGCTGGTAAATCAACCACCATTGGTGTTATCTCATCGTTAGTGAACAAAAGCGCTGGTCGCGTAGAGGTATTTGGTCACGACATTGATACTCACCTTGAAGCCGCTAAATCTGAACTTGGTTTAGTGCCGCAAGAATTTAATTTCAGTCAGTTTGAAACGCTTAACCAAATTTTGGTTAACCAAGCGGGTTATTATGGTGTACCAAGAAAGCTGGCGCATGAACGCGCAGAAAAGTATTTAAAGCAGCTCGGTTTATTTGAGAAAAAAGATAAGCAAGCGCGCACTCTTTCAGGTGGTATGAAACGCCGTTTAATGATTGCTCGTGCGCTGATGCATGAACCTAAATTACTTATTTTAGATGAGCCAACTGCGGGTGTGGATATTGAGCTACGCCGCTCAATGTGGGACTTTCTTCGTGAGATAAATAAACAAGGTGTCACCATTATCTTGACTACTCACTACCTCGAAGAAGCTGAGCTGTTATGTAAAAACATCGCAATTATCGACAGCGGCGTGATTGTTGAAAACACCACGATTAAAGCGTTACTTGCCAAACTTGATAAAGAAACCTTTGTACTTGATTTAAAGCAGCCTGTGCAGCCAATTAGCATTGAAGGCTACAACTACACACAGACTGATGATCATACTTTAGAAGTTGAAGTGGCAAAGTCTCAGGGCTTAAATCAGGTATTTAGTGCGCTGACTGAGCAAGGTAACACAGTGCTTAGTATGCGAAATAAAGCAAACCGTTTAGAAGAGCTGTTTGTTGGATTATTAGAACAGGGGCGAGGCGAATAATGTTTAAATATGGTGTAGCGCTAAAAAGTATTTGGATCAAAGAGTGTATTCGCTTTTTACGTATTTGGGTGCAAACATTAGTACCGCCTGCAATCACGATGAGCTTGTATTTTGTGATTTTTGGTAATCTGATCGGTTCTCGTATCGGTGATATGGGTGGCTTTACTTATATGGAGTTTATTGTACCGGGCCTGATTATGATGTCGGTGATCACCAACTCTTACTCGAATGTGGCCTCAAGCTTCTATTCAACTAAATTCCAAAAAAGCATAGAAGAGCTATTAGTTGCGCCAGTGCCAAATTACATCATTGTACTTGGCTACATGGGCGGTGGTATGACGCGCGGTATGTTAGTTGGTTTGATTGTTACCTGTGTCTCTTTGTTGTTTGTAGATATTCAAATTCACAATATTTTTGTGATCATGGCAACGGTTATTTTAACGTCGGCAGTGTTTGCGTTAGGCGGGCTTATCAACGCAATTTATGCTAATAGCTTTGATGATATTAGTATTATCCCAACCTTCATTTTAACGCCGCTGACTTATCTTGGTGGGGTGTTTTACTCTATCACTTTATTGCCAGAATTTTGGCAAGGCGTATCGCAAGTAAACCCAATTATTTATATGGTAAATGCATTTCGGTATGGTTTCTTAGGTGTGTCTGATGTCGACTTATCGGTGGCATTTGGTGTACTTGGTTTATTTATTGTGGGTTTATTTACGTTAGCATTAACCCTTATTAAACGTGGTGTGGGGCTTAGACACTAATGACGGATGCAAATTCGAGAAGTATTGTATCGAATCAACCTAGCTTACATGAAAAGCTAGATGAAATTGTTTTAAAACACCTAAGTGCTGAATTTAAAAAGCCGATTGCAGAGCATACGCAAGCGGCTTTTGATCAGGTAAATGAAAAGGTGCAGGCGTTTGCTGGGCCACTCATTCTTGATTCATGCTGTGGTGTAGGGGAAAGTACCGCTAACTTAGCAAAGCGTCACCCAGATGCGTTAGTGATTGGCATTGATAAATCATCACACCGTTTGGATAAGCATGATATCGAGTACAAGCAAACCGATGCAGGCCAGTACATTTTAGTGCAAGCTGATTTAAACGACTTTTGGCGTTTAGCGGTGGCTGCTAACTGGCAGCCCACGCACCATTACTTGCTGTATCCAAACCCTTGGCCAAAAGCCAAACACCTACAAAGGCGCTGGCATGGTGCTGCTATATTCCCATTTATTATTAAATTAGGTGGGCGTTTAGAGCTTAGAAGCAACTGGGATATTTACGTAAAGGAATTTGCTCGCTCGCTTGAGCTTGCAGGGCATAAGTGCGATGTTGAGTTGTATGAAAGCGATACCGCTATTACACCATTTGAGCGTAAATATTGGGCCAGTGGCCAACAGAGTCATCGCTTAGTTATAAACCTATAACACGCACTGTGTCCTTGGCATTATGACTGAGGCACATAAGGCGTGGGTGGCGCGAAGTGGTTTCCTTGCATTAGTGTTATACCTGCTTTGGAAAGTGCTTCAGCCACTTGCTCGCTCTCGACTTGTTCGGCAACGACATCAAGGTTAAGTTGTTTGGCGTACTTCACTAAATGTTCAATAAACATATAGCTGTCATCATTGGTGTGTGCTTGGTTAACTAAGCCACGGTCTAGCTTTAGGCCATCAACTTCAAGCTTTAAGATATTTGAGAGGTTTGAATATCCTGCACCAAATTCGTTAATCATAACCTGCGCACCTTTATTTTTAAGTAAGCTAATAAATGCTTTTACTTCACTAAAGTAGGCAATTGCTTCTGTTTCATGAAACTCAAAAATAATATTGTTGGGTTGTGGGTAGCGTCTTAACTGCTGTTCTAAAAACTCACTTAAGCTGGGATCCAGAATATCTTGCGCTGTAATATTAATGCTCCAGCTAATTGAAGTTTTTCGAAATTGCTCAATACAGCGAGTAAACATGGTACGTGTTAGTAATCCGTCCATTCGAGAGCGTTTCAAAACAGTTAGAAAGTAGTCTGGTGTATAGATGCGTCCTTGTGCTGATGCCATTCTTGCTAAGCTTTCGTAATGAGTCACCTGCTGTGTTTGCGTATCATAAATGGGTTGGAAATAGGGGACGATACGATTGTTATCAAACGCTTCTTTTACTTTTTTAGCCAGCTTTACGTTGTATCTAAACTGTTCTTCTACTTGTTTAAAGACATTCTCGTAACGAATAATACGTTGATTGTTTAATTTTGCTTGTTGAAGAGCTATATGTGCGTTTTCAATCAGCATTAGCTTATTACCAGAGGCAATACCTGCATGCAAACTAACATAAATAAACGGCTCGTTAAGTACAGGGATTGATTGATTAAAGGCGTTAATCGTGTCATCAAAATCTTGCTCTGCACCGCGTGTATGTAACAGCGCTATTTTATTGGTAGCAAGACGAAATACCAGTGCTTCGTTGGGTAGGCGAGATTGAAAATAGCTCAATAAACTGGCCATTACCTTGTCGCTTACTTCTGTACCATAAAAGCTACTAATATCCTCGACTTCATTAATCGTAACGACTGCAAGCTCCATACGGTGTTTGGTGCTTTTTTTAATGTAATATTCCAGCGCTACGTGATTAGCAAAGCCTGTACGGGCATCCGTAGAAAGAGAACGCTTAAGTTGTAAAAAATAAAGCCCTGCAATTAAGGCTGCAATAAAAAAGAAGAAGCACCCAGTGATAGTCGCGCGTGTTACGCTTTGTTGTAACTGTTGGTTTAGATCAGTAATTGTAATGTCGGCGCCAGTAAGATAAGTATGGCCATTTTCATCGATGAAAGTAACAAAAATACTTTTAAAGTGCCCCCATTGATCTTTTGAAACTTCGAATACAGGCTCTGTAGAAAAAAAAGCGTCTTTATTTATCTTGGTTGCTTCGGTGTAGGGATCCATAAACTGCGTGATGCGGCCGCCGTTTTGATCTTTTTGGGTATAACTCGATGCGCTAAAAAAAACGGTATCGTCACGTAGTACCATAGAATAAACATACGCTAAGTCCATTTGCTTGGCGTATTCTGAGAGCGCTCTCATTTTTTGCTTATAAACAGCCGAAGAAATCGGTATGCCGGCGTTGACTTGATTGTGATAATCCTTGCCTAAAATATGGTTAACACTTACAGCCGCATTGAGAAGCTTTGAATCAATACCAGCCATTATTTCACTACGAGCGGTTTCATAGGTGTAGTAGATGTAACCAAATAAGCTGATAAAAAAAGTGGCAAATCCATAAAGCAGCCAACCGGTCTTTTGCATTCCTTTGGACATAATTATTCCTTTATCAGTGGTGTAATGATTATACTTAAAAAACAACTGGCTGATAGTAGAAAATTAGCGCAAATTTCATTGATACATCATTTTTTTGTCATCGAATCTGTGGCTTTTTAGCTTTAAACGAGACATTTTTGTGATATTCCAGTAAAGTTAGCCAATTTCGTAGCAACAGTGCCGCTAAAACTCAGACCTTAATGTTCCTGCATTGGGTTCATTTTAGCTGCTTATAATGGGTATTAAGATGGATCAAAAGCGTTGTGCCGTCGCCTCTAAAGAAAGTTTGATTCGTATTTTTACGGTGCCTGAAGCACCGGACTCAACGTTGAGTAGAATAGAATCAGAGATTTCAAGCAATCTTGCAGGATTCTTAAATGAGAATATTGCGGCAATTGAAAAGCCATTGCATGAGATAGAAAAAGATTTTCAGTCGGCAAATATCCCAGAAGAGCCCACTTTTGTCTCTGACTACGCGCAAGACATTATGGAGCAGTTAGTTGCACACTCAGTTCACACAGCTGCACCAAGCTTTATTGGTCACATGACATCCGCTTTGCCACATTTTGTGTTACCGCTATCAAAATTGATGGTGGGTCTAAACCAAAACCTAGTAAAGATAGAAACGTCAAAAGCATTTACGCCATTAGAACGACAAGTTTTAGGGATGATGCACCATTTAGCGTATGGTGAAGAGGATGCGTTTTATAATAAGTGGATGCATAGCGCAAAAACATCTCTAGGGGCGTTTTGTTCTGGGGGAACCGTTGCCAATATTACCGCCTTATGGATTGCCCGTAACCGTTTATTAAAAGCCGATGGCGACTATAAAGGCATTGCAGCACAAGGTTTAATTGCTGGCATGCTGCACTATGGCTATAAAGGACTTGCTGTACTCGTTTCAGAGCGAGGCCACTATTCGCTTGGTAAAACGGTTGATTTACTTGGCATTGGGCGCGATAACATTGTTGCTATTAAAACAGGTGAAAACAACAAGGTTGATGTTCAAGCCATGCGTGAAAAAGCCCATGAACTTGAAGCATCTGGCATTAAAGTTATGGCGCTAGTTGGGGTTGCTGGAACGACTGAAACCGGCAGTATAGACCCACTTAACGAAATGGCCGATTTAAGCGAAGAGCTTGGCTGTCATTTTCACGTTGATGCGGCATGGGGCGGGGCAACTTTATTATCTAAAAATTACCGTCATTTATTAAGTGGCATCGAACGCGCTGATTCAATCACCATTGATGCCCATAAGCAAATGTATGTGCCAATGGGCGCAGGCCTTGTGTTATTTAAAGACCCTGCTGCCACAGATGCAATAGAGCACCATGCGGAATATATTCTTCGTAAAGGCTCTAAAGATTTAGGCAGTCATACTTTAGAGGGCAGTCGCCCAGGTATGGCAATGTTAGTGCATGCTTGCTTACGTGTTATTGGCCGTAAAGGCTACGAAATGTTGATTGACCGTAGTATTGTCAAAGCTCGTACTTTCGCCGACATGATTAAGCAGGATGAAGACTTTGAATTAATCTCAGAGCCTGAGCTTTGCCTATTAACCTATCGCTACGTACCAAAAGAAATCCAAGCTAAGCTTAAAGATGCTGACGAAGAAACTAAATTAGATATTTACGCTTCGTTGAATCGTTTTACCGCAAGTATGCAAAAACGTCAGCGTGAAGCAGGACGCTCTTTTGTATCGCGTACACGTTTAACACCTGCAAAATATGACCATCAACCAACGGTTGTGTTTAGGGTTGTATTAGCTAATCCATTAACTTCTAAAACAATTCTCAAAGATATTTTAGCGGAGCAAAAAGCCCTAGCGAAAACCGATCCTGTTTTTAAAAAGTACTTAAGTAAATATATGGATTAGAGAGTGAATTAGAAAAGGGAGCATCAAGCTCCCTTTTTACTCATTACGAAAGCAACTTGCTTTAATCATTTTGCTGATGATTTCTTGTGAAGGTTTGATTTTTTCCATTGCTAAAAACTCATCGGGCTGGTGGGCTTGATTTATTGAGCCTGGCCCCATGACAATTGTTTCACAGCCAAGCTGTTGAATAAACGGTGCTTCAGTGCAGTAATTTACTGCAACGGCAGGTTGACCTGATACTTGTTCGGCAAGTTTAACAAGCGCAGTATCTGTACTGCCACTAAATGCTGGAATAGGCTCGTGTAAGTCAATAACACTCACCGCATTAGGGTGGTGGGCATTAATTTCTTCAGCAGCAGTTAGCAAAATCGCTTGCAGTTCTTGCACACTTAAACCTGGTAAAGGTCGCATATCTATGTGCATTTCACAGCAGCCGCAAATACGGTTTGCATTATCGCCACCATGAATATGGCCAAGGTTTAAAGTCGGGTACGGGATTTGAAAATGTTCAATTGAATATTTATTCTTTAATTCTTCTTTAATGATTAACAATTTTGCAATCATTTTATGCATTACTTCAATGGCGTTTAAACCACGTTCTGGATCTGAGCTATGACCTGAGCGACCAATCACACGAATCGCAGTGCTCATGTGGCCTTTGTGAGTGAACACTGGGGTCATATCTGTTGGCTCACCTATAATACAGCGTGCCGGTTTTAAATTAGGATGACGACAAATTTGTTGCGCACCTGCCATCGTGGTTTCTTCATCAGCAGTGGCTAGGATCAATAGTGGCTCTGTTTGCTTCGTTGCATCAAGCTCGCTAATTGCCTGCAATACAAAGGCAAAAAAGCCTTTCATATCAATACTGCCTAAGCCATAAAGTTTGTTGTCATGCTCACTGAGTTGAAAGGGGTTATAGTTCCAGCGGCTATCATCAAAAGGCACCGTGTCGGTATGACCCGCAAGCATTAAACCGCCATCTCCCTCACCACGCTTCGCTAATAAGTTATAGCGGCCTTTACCGTTTTCGAGCTCTGTTATTTCACATGTAAAACCAAGGCTTTCGCACCAAGTAGCGAGCAAGGTGATCACCTCTTTATTGCTCATGCACAGAGAGTCTTCAATCGAACTGATTGAGGGGGCAGCAATTAGCTGCTGATACATAGATAAAAAAGAGGGAAATGACATAAAAAAATCCAAAAATAATTATTCAATCTAATTGCATAACAATATAAAAGTATTTATGATGAATATCAATTCACTTTTTAAGCATAAATATATTTTAAAGCGGCACTATGAACACAAAACGACGATAACCTGATTTCATTACTTTAGACAGTGTTTTTATTCGCAATTAGGCGAGTAATTTTAGGCGTATCGATAAATAGATTTAATAGGTAAAAGTAAGCAATGAAAGTAGTGATTATTGGCGCAAGTGGTTATAGCGGCGCAGAGCTAGCAAGTTTAGTTGCAAAGCATCCAAAACTGACTCTACAAGCGTGTTATGTGTCTGAAGGAAGCTTAGATAAAAATAAATTATTAAGCGATTTATACCCCGAGCACTTAGGCTTGTTAGCGTACCCGCTGCAACCGCTAACAGCTGAGGCTTTTCAGGAAATAAATAACACTGCTGATTATGTGTGTCTATGTACTGATCACAAAGTGAGTGTTGATCTTGCGCCACAATTTTTAGCCATGGGCAAAAAAGTTTTCGATTTATCGGGCGGCTTCCGTTTAGCTGGGAATGAGGATTACCTAACTTATTATGGTTTCGCGCATGAACATCCTGAGCTTTTAGAGCAAGCGGCTTATGGTTTAGCTGAATGGAATAGCGATGCGATTAGTAAAGCAAACCTTGTTGCCGTAGCAGGTTGTTACCCAACAGCTGCACTTAATTCTTTAAAGCCACTTAAAGAAGCGGGTTTATTAGCTGAGCAAACCATCATTGTTAATGCTGTCTCTGGCGTAACCGGTGCGGGTAGAAAGGCCAGTGTGAATACGCATTTTTGTGAAGTGTCACTTGCCCCTTATGGCTTATTTAACCACAGACACACGCCTGAAATTGAGCAGCACCTTGGTCACCCTGTGTTATTTACCCCGCATTTAGGTAATTTCCCTCGCGGAATTTTAGAAACTATTTATGTGCAATTAAAGCCTGGTGTGACAGCAGAGCAAGTGAGTGCGGCATATCAAGTGCTAGCGAATGAGCCCTTAATTCGTTTACTCGGAAATAAAATTCCAAGCATCAAAGGCGTGGCTAAACAACCATTTGTTGATATTGCATGGCAACAAAAAGGTGAGCAACTGATTGTTATGTCGGCCATTGATAACTTATTAAAAGGGGCCGCAGGGCAAGCATTGCAATGTATTAATTTAGCGATGGGACTTCCTCATCATACCGGATTAGTAGGAGCGTTATGATGAAAACATGGGTAATTAAAATAGGCGGTGCAGTATTAAATACAGCCGATGCCGCAAAAGCTTTATTTGACGTTCTTGTATCACAGCAACAGGCCAACTTTGTGATTGTTCATGGTGGTGGTGCATTAGTTGATGCATGGCTTAAAGACGCTGGGTTTGCTAGTGCGAAGCACCAAGGTTTACGTATCAGTCCAAAAGAACAAATGCCTTATATTGTTGGGGCACTGGCAGGCTGTGCGAATAAACAGCTAATGAGCCAAGCAATTGTTTCAGGGCACAAGCCTGTGGGGATGAGTCTCTATGAAGCGGGCGTTGTGGTTAAGCAAAAATTAAAAGCACTTGGGCAAGTTGGACAATGCGCTGATAGCACCGACAGTATTTTACCAAGTTTAATTGCGCAAGGCCGCTTACCCTTAGTGAGCTCTATTGGCTTTGGTGAAGATGGACTTTGGTACAACGTTAATGCCGATGAAGCAGCAGCAGCGATTGCAAATGAACTTGATGCTGAACTTATTTTTATGACTGATGTAGAAGCGGTGCTTGATGCAAACAAACAACCGCTACATCAACTTAATACGCAGCAAATAGATGCATTAATTCTTGAAGGAGTTATTCAGGGTGGGATGGAGGTCAAAGTTAAGACCAGCCTTCTTGCTGCCCAACATTTACGACGTGGTGTGTATATCTCAAGCTGGCTAAAGCCAGAAAACTTAGTCGCTTTATTACAAGGCGAGCACGTAGGAACGAAAATTACACCATAGGTATTACATGTTAACTAACTTTTTATCTGGTCTTGAGTTAGACCAAAAAGGCGCGCTTAAATTACTCGATTTAGCGCAAAAAATTAAAGCAAACCCAGTCGATTTTAGCCAAGCTTTAGCGGGTAAATCAGTGGTTACCTTATTCGAAAAACCAAGCTTACGTACCCGTTTATCATTTGATATTGGTATTAATAAATTGGGTGGTCATGCTGTTTATTTAGATTCACAAAATGGCGCAATGGGTGCGCGTGAGTCAGTAAAAGATTTTGCTTTAAATATTTCAACTTGGGCTGATGGCATTGTTGCTCGCGTATTTGCACATAAAACATTAACCACCCTTGCTGAGTTTTCGTCAGTCCCTGTGGTGAATAGTCTGTGCGATTTATACCACCCATGCCAAGCACTCGCTGACTTTTTAACGCTGCAAGAAGTGCATGGTGATGTCAGCAAACTAAAGCTTGCATACTTAGGTGAAGGTAACAATGTCACACACTCTCTAATGCTATTAGCTGCTACTTTAGGGACTGATTTTGTCGCTGTGTGCCCGAAAGGAAGCTCGCCAGATTCGCAAATTCTTAAGCAAGCTGAGCAAATTGCAGCGATGAATGGAGCGTCTGTCATGGTTAGCGACAGAATTGAAGCGGCAGTGGGTGCAAATGCAGTCTATGCTGATACGTGGGTATCGATGGGCGATAAAACACCGCTTGAGCAGGTGAAAGCTAAATATATGCCGTATCAGTTAAATCAAGCACTACTTGAGCAAACTGGCGCGCAAACTGTGTTGCACTGCCAGCCGGCTCATCGTGAGTTTGAAATTACCTCTGAGGTAATGGATGGCCCAGCATCAAAAATTATTCAACAAGCAGAGAACCGTATGCACGCGCAAAACGCACTGCTTGTCACATTATTAAATCCAAATTTTGTTTAAGGAACACCAATGAGTTCAATCAAAAAAGTCGTATTAGCCTATTCTGGTGGTCTAGATACATCGGCAATCGTGCCGTGGTTAAAAGAAAACTACGGCTGTGAAGTTATCGCATTCGTTGCTGATGTAGGTCAAGGCGCTGAAGAGCTTGAAGGCGTAGAAGAAAAAGCAATCGCTTCAGGCGCATCTGAATGTTATGTGGTTGACTTAAAAGACGAAATGGTCAGTGACTATATTTACCCAACCTTAAAAACGGGTTCTATTTACGAAGGCACTTATTTACTCGGTACGTCTATGGCGCGCCCAATTATTGCAAAAGCCCAAGTAGAGATTGCCCGTAAAGTAGGTGCTGATGCACTTTCGCATGGTTGTACTGGTAAAGGTAACGATCAGGTGCGTTTTGAGTCATGTTTCGCAGCCCTTGCACCAGATCTAAAAGTAATCGCACCGTGGCGTGAGTGGGATTTATCAAGCCGTGAATCACTACTTGATTACTTGGCTGAGCGTAATATTCCGTGTTCAGCGTCTGCTACAAAAATTTATAGCCGTGATGCTAATGCGTGGCACATTTCTCACGAAGGTGGTGAGCTTGAAGATCCATGGTGCCAACCAAGTGAGCAGGTGTGGACCTGGACTAACTCGCCAGAGCAAGCACCAAACGAACCTGAATACGTGACATTAAATGTTGTTGAAGGTGAAGTGGTTGCGGTAAATGGTGAGACGCTTAAACCTTATGACTGTTTAGTTAAATTAAATGACATTGCTGCGCCACACGGTGTGGGTCGTGTTGATATCGTCGAAAACCGTTTAGTGGGTATGAAATCGCGTGGTTGTTACGAAACGCCAGGGGGCACAGTGATCATGGCCGCATTACAAGCGGTTGATGAACTCGTGCTCGATAAATCAAGCCGTAAATGGAAAGAAGTACTGGGTGGTGAGTTTTCACACCTTGTCTATGACGGCCGTTGGTTTACACCATTGAAAGATTCGATTCTAGCAGGAGCTGAATCTCTGTCTAAACTCGCAACCGGTGAAGTAGTGCTTAAGCTTTATAAAGGCCAAGTCACTGCGGTACAGAAAAAATCACCGAATAGCTTATACAGTGAAGATTTCGCAACCTTCGGCGAAGATGATGTATATGACCAATCACATGCAGAAGGCTTCATTCGTTTATTCTCGCTATCTAGCAGAATCTCAGCACTAACGAAAAAGTAATTTAATTATTGCCCTGCAAAGCGGGGCAATCGCCGAGTTTGGAGGCAGTTCAATGGCATTATGGGGCGGACGTTTTTCTACGGGGCCAGATGAAGCGTTTAAGCAATTTAACGATTCTCTTCCTTTTGATTATCAACTTGCAGAGCAAGACATTATTGGTTCGGTTGCTTGGGCGGGAGCGCTTAAGCAGGTTAATGTGTTAAATCAGCAAGAGTATGATGACCTCGTTGCAGCACTGAATAAGCTGTTAGATGAAGTAAAAGCAAATCCACAAGCTGTGGCTGGAGCAGGGCATGAAGACATTCATTCTTATGTTGAATCAGCACTGATTGATAAAGTGGGCGACCTTGCTAAGAAGCTTCATACGGGTCGTAGTCGTAATGACCAAGTAGCGACAGATTTCCGTTTATGGTGTCGTGATACTGCCGAGCATATTCTTGAAGCAATTGCAGAGCTTAAAGGTGAGTTTATTGCCCTAGCTGAGCGTGAGCTTGGTACTATTTTACCAGGTTACACACACTTACAGCGTGCACAACCCGTGTTATTTAGTCATTGGTGTATGGCCTATGTTGAAATGCTTGAGCGTGATGAAAGCCGTTTAACCGATGCCAAAAATCGTATGAATTATTGCCCACTCGGTAGCGGTGCTTTAGCCGGAACGGCGTACCCAATAGATAGGCAAACTCTTGCCGAAGGGTTAGGTTTTACCGCTGCAACACGTAATAGTTTAGATGCGGTATCTGACCGTGACTTTGTGGTTGAGCTATTAAGCTGCGCGTCAATTTCAATGATTCATTTGTCGCGTATGGCCGAAGACCTGATTTTTTATAACTCAGGCGAAGCGGGCTTTATAGAGCTGTCTGATGGGGTAACATCAGGCTCATCATTAATGCCGCAAAAGAAAAACCCAGATGCACTTGAGTTAATCCGTGGTAAAACGGGCCGTGTATTTGGTGCATTTAGCGCCATGATGATGACACTTAAAGCACTGCCGCTTGCTTACAATAAAGATATGCAAGAGGACAAAGAAGGCTTATTTGATGCGATGCCAACGTGGCTTGCGTGTATTCATATGGCGCAAGCGTGCATCAAAGGTATTAAAGTTAATGCAGATAAAACCCTTGCTGCTGCAAAAGGCGGTCACTCAAATGCGACTGAGCTTGCTGACTATTTAGTGGCTAAAGGTATCCCCTTTAGAGAAGGGCACCATATTGTTGGTACCTTAGTGCAAATGGCTATTTCTAAAGGGAATAACTTAGAAGATTTAAGTTTAGAACAATTTAAATCTGTGCATAGCATTTTCGAGTCAGATGTCTATCCTGTATTAGAAATAGACGCATGTATAAAAGCACGTCAGGCATTAGGTGGTACCTCTGTTGAGCAAGTCTCTAGTGCAATTAAATATGCAAAAAAAAACGGCAAATAAAAGTACGTGATGCAAATTTAAATGACGTTGAGAGCATTGCTCAGCTAATTCAATACTGGGCAATGAATGGTGAGAACTTACCTCGCGCTAAAAGTGACATGATTCATTCAATCAATGAATTTGCAGTCACGGAGGTTGCAGACAAGATTGCAGGCTGCGCCTCATTGTATATTTACGATACAGGACTTGCAGAGATCCGATCTTTAGGGATTGATCCAAAGATGAGTATCAAAGGCCAAGGCAGGCAATTAGTTGAGCACTTATTAGTTAAAGCCAAAAAGTTGGCGCTTAGCCGTGTCATTGTATTAACGCGCGTGCCAGATTTTTTTAAAAAACAAGGCTTCAGCTGTTGCAGTAAAGATAGCTTACCGGAAAAAGTCATGAAAGATTGTGAGCTTTGCCTTCGCAAAGACAATTGCGCTGAAGTCGCAATGGAATTTATTTTAAGGCCTCGTGATAATGCGGTGATCCCGTGTAAAAACGTAGCTTAATTTCCCTGGATAGTAAAAACGTACGGTTACCCCTGTGCGTTTTTTTATACCTGAAGTTTACTGAGTTGATCAAAAAGATCTGTTTAAGCGAAAAAGTTGGATCGTTAGTTGCTTAGTTTGATATGTAGCAAAAATGCTGCAAAAATGTACAAAAAGCGTCAATGAAACGAGAGCGCTGAGTACGTTTGTGATTCGTCACAAGTTAATGACAATTTAAACTTAAAGGATTTAAATCATGCAAATTTCAAATAATAGCCAATTACAGATGCAAGCTTACAGCCAAATGCAACAAACAAAGCCTGCACTAGAACAAACTACTAGTAATAAAACCTTACAATCTGATACAGTAACTTTATCTAGTCAAGCACTGTCACTATCGGGTGATGCAGAGCTTCAGCGCGGTGGTGGTGCTATGTTCCCACCAAGTAAGAAAGAGCAATAGGTACTGAATGTTTTTTACTGAGCAACTTGGTTTTTTCTCCCTTTCAGCTATGAGTGCTTGGGGATTTTTAATGGCATTTTTTTTTAATATTTTTGTCTACGCAGTAAATGAAAATAAACGAAAAACCACTTTGCTCTTAAGTTCATTTATAATGATGGTCTCCTATATCGCTGGAGATTATTTTTTTAGCTGGCTCTCCTATACTGCAGTAACCTTTCTTGAGTGGGCATTGTACGATATAGCCACTTTAGTCTTCTTAATTTTTGCATTCCTTGTAGTAAAACGTACAACTCCTTCCTTTAGCTATTTAGTTTTTGGTTTAATCATTAATACTATTCTGTTTTTGTCTGTTTATTTAGATGTTCAAGTGTATAAAAATACAACACACTGGATCTTGTGGGATATCTATTCGCTAGGTGTTAATGTCGTTGACTTCACCATGATAGTGGCATTAATTGTCGACCGAGACATCCTTGGACTGAATAAGTTGAAAAAGTTAATTCGCCATTCTTTTAAAAATAAAAAATTAGCTTGAAAATAGCAGATGTATATAAATGCCTACCTAGGTGGTTTAATTGGTACGTTTATAGAGTGGGGCTTTTTAATGGCTTTTCTCTTCAACCTTGCTATGAGTATCAATAAGAATGATCGTCGTCCTTTAATTTTAGCTTTTATTATGATGCTCTCATACTTTTTGAGTGGTGTTTTAGAGTTATCTTCTTTTCATTATTTGAACTGGTTATACTATGATTTGGTAACGATTATTATTATTGTTGCCTGGTTGAAGCTGAAACAGCATCCTATTTTTTATGCGGCAATTTATATTTTAATAGGTTTACTTCTGAATTCATTTCTCATGCTCTCAATCTACATTGATATTTTTGTATACGATAATACAACCCCATGGCTATTGTGGACAATATACTCTCTTGGCGTAAATAGTATCGATATAATGATGATCTTAGCTTTATTATTGAACAAAGATTTCTTAAAGCTTGGAGCATTTGTTAGTCATATTAAAGCCAAAGCCTGTTAGAGGTTTATTGTATGCTTGAATATCTCCAAGAATACCTAGGTGTGTATCTTGCCACTTTTATCATGTGGGGCTTTTTGATGGCCTTTTTGTACAACATGGTAAAAAAGTCTTCATCGGTAGGGGGTGGAGATAAAACGGTGATGTGGATAGCATTGGCAATGTTTTTATCTTATATGGTAAGTGATCCACTCCTTAACGCTACTTTAGGCTACAACATCCTCAATACGACACTTGCATATTTAATTTGGGCTGCGTCAGACTTAATTATGTTGTCTTTCATTTGGTTTGTTACCTGTAAAAAAAGCTTAAATGAGGTTCCTGCAAAATTATATATTTTTATAGGACTCTCGGTGAATATTTTATTGTTTCTGGCAATGTACTACGACACCAACTACGTCCACTTTACTGGTCATTGGTGGTTTTGGGATGTGTACACCGTGACAGTTA
This sequence comes from Pseudoalteromonas sp. CO133X, assembly GCA_004208945.1. Lineage (GTDB taxonomy): Bacteria > Pseudomonadota > Gammaproteobacteria > Enterobacterales > Alteromonadaceae > Pseudoalteromonas. The sequence continues at coordinate 262,656 of SGPE01000008.1, forward strand.
ATACGATGGATATAATGATGATAATTGCGCTGTTATGTAACAAAGACTTTCTGGGGCTTGTACAGTTGTATAGATGGGGTCGGGGTCAAGCAAAGCTAACTTGACCCGTGATAGCGGTTTAAAAACGAAATTCCCAGCTTGTTCTTAAGCCAGTATTTGTGTCAGAGTCATTGCCTATTTCATCCCTTGATACAAGTCCAGTTACTTTCCAAAGACCACTAAATAAAGATTGTTGATAACCAAGTTCTAATTGTAATTGCGTCATATCTGCACGTGTTTCTTCAACTTCCGCTTCACTGTCAATCCAACGTAGCTTTGCATGACCTCCATAACCATCTAGAGTATGGTAATAAGCACCTAACACAGCCGATTTACTTTGCTTAGGCACAGAGCTGCCAATAAGTCTTTGTTTTTGTGTGTAGCTACCCGAGCCGTATACACAATCAGCTGTAAGGCTACATTGTTGCTCTGTATTTGAGTATTCAAAATAGGTTTTCAGTAAACTGTCATTTGAACCAAAGTAGCTTTCAATACCCACAGTATAAAAAGGATCACTTGGTGCAAGGCCACTTTCATTACGCCCCATTACATCAGCATAAAATGCAACAGGTTGCTGTGCTATGGATGTTGAGTATTTAACATCAATACTTGTTAGGCGATGGGTTGATGTTTGGCTTTCGAGTGTAACTGAATCGATATATTCATCGGTAAGATAATCAGAACTTGCCGTATTTACTGCAATTTCAAGCCCTTTTAATGGTGTACTTGAAAACCTTAAAGCCCAATAATCGCCTTCTTCACTGCTATTTAAAAATGGTTTTTGTTTAGCGTAAATACCTGTTAACTGCCAATTACCAATAAATGATAACCAACTAGGGCCAACATATTGACTGTTTGCACGTGAAAAGCGCAGGCCTTTCATCGGAGCAGCGTTATTCGATAGTAACAAGGCATTGTCGTTACTCGGGCCCCACCAATGACTTACTTGCTCTGCACTGATTGACCAGTTACCCATTAACACGGCTAGATAACTGCCATGATAATTTGTGTATTTTCCATCGAGTGACTCGTCAGCATAGTTCACGCTTACTTTGGCACTTACTCGCTTACCGGTTATTGAACCATAGCTGTTAATACCACTTTTTTGCTGATCGCGTGTCGTAAAGCCTTGTTGTGTCTCGGGTTCACTATTGTAATTAAAGCGCACCCCAGAACTGTTTTTCTGTTTGGCATTATTAAGAGCGTGTTTAACGTGCTGATACGCGAAAAAACTACGTTCCTGTAAATTGTTAGGGTCGATAGCTGCTAAATCACCTGCAATACCTTGCCACATAAGCGGGTAACTATTGATAGGTTGTTTTATAATTCCTTGGTTAAAGAGCATCTCTATAGAAGCCCTTAACAAAGGGTCATCACTTTCTATCCATGGCTCAGCAAAGCTTGGTGCAGAGATCATTAGTAAAGCACTTAAGCTAATGAACTTTTTTAGTTTCATCCGTGTATTTTTTCCTGTAATGCGGTGGCGACAATAGGGTTAACAAATTCGCTCACATCACCATGATGACGGGCAACTTCTTTAACGAGCGTCGAGGAAATAAACGAGTTTTTTTCAGCGGGTGTTAAAAACACACTTTCTAAATCAGGGTTTAGGCGTCGGTTCATATTTGCTAGCTGAAACTCATAGTCGAAGTCAGATACAGCACGAATACCACGAATGAGTACTTCAGCCTTATGCTCACGGGCAAGGTCAGCTAATAAACCAGAAAAGCCGATCACGCTTACATTTTTAAGGTGGGCTAAAATTGTATTTGCTAACTCTACGCGTTCTTCTAGTGTAAAACAGGGTTGTTTACTTGGGTTATGAGCAATAGCCACAATGACTTTGTCGAACATTTTAGCTGCTCGATGGATGAGGTCTGTGTGCCCATTCGTTAGCGGGTCAAAGGTACCTGGGTAGATTGCAGTAACGTTCATATCTATCAGCTAGTTAAAAATTTGCTTGCTATAGTAACAGTGTTTTCACTCGTATGCAGCTTTGAAGTAAGAGCATCCTATTAGATTTTTTGGTTTTATATAAGGTACTAAGCCGATTGAAGTTAGAATTTTTCAAGGTAGTATTTTATTGCCACGCATTTGTTTATACTGCTTGGCTGAAAATGAACTTCAGATCGTAATAAATATAAAAATAGAGTAAGCAGCATATGAGCACAAAGGATAAAATCATACATACCAGCATTGAGCTATTTAATCTCCATGGAGAGCGTGCTATTACGACCAATCACATTGCTGCGCACATGGGTATTAGCCCAGGCAACCTGTATTATCACTTTAAAAATAAAGAAGACATCATTCGTCACATTTTTGCTTTATACAGTGAACACCTCCATACGCACTTTAAACCACTAAAACCTGAAGACAATGCGCTTGAAAACTTAGCAGGGTACTTAGACTCTTTGTTTGAACTGATGTGGCGATTTCAATTTTTTTACGATAATTTGGGTGATATTTTATCCCGTGATGAAGTATTGAAAAAAGACTATATTGAGTTTCAAGCTGCGCTGTTAGAGCAGGTAAAAGAGGTGTTATTTGCATTACGTTCAGGTGGCATTATTACTATTGATGACGCTGATGTAACAGAGCTTGCCCATATGCTTAAAATGACAGTGAGCTTTTGGACACCTTACATTAAAGCCCGCCGCTTGAGTGGTGAGCTTGCCAGAGAAGATATTTATAACGGTATTTTAAAAGTACTATTGCTATTAAAAGCTCATTGTACAGAGCAACATTTGGAACAAGTAAACAAATTAAGAGCAAAGTACTTAGCACTTGCTGACACTGAGCAAAGCGAACAATAATCCTACAAAGCAGTTTATTTCCTAGACGCTATAATTTTTGTTATAATCGCGCGCCCTTGAGGTTGGTATGCCTCGGGCCGTGTGAATCCCACTGTCTAAGAGTGAACTATGCTTAAATTTATCGTCAAATTACATCCTGAAATCGCTATTAAGAGTAAGTCTGTTCGTAAGCGTTTCACCAAGTTATTAGAAAATAACATTAAGATCGTTTTACGTCGCGTTGACGAAAAAGTGCAGGTTAGAAATAACTGGGACAATATCTCAGTGGTAAGCCTCCTAGACTCTGAGCAAGTTCGCTTAGATATCATTGATGGCTTAAAACGCATTCCTGGTATCGTACAGTTTATTGAAGTAACAGAAACAGACTTCGACTCAATTGACGATATTTACCAAAAAGCACTTGAACTAATTGGCCACACTATAGCAGGCAAAACATTCTGCGTGCGTTGTAAGCGTTCAGGTAAGCATGACTTCACATCGAGCGATGTAGAGCGCTACGTAGGTGGTGGTTTAAACCAGCATGTTGAAGGGGCGCGCGTTAAATTATCTCACCCTGAAGTTACAGTACGTTTAGAAGTACGTGATGATAAAGCCTATATCGTTACCCAAACTCACTTAGGTATAGCGGGCTTCCCGCTACCAACACAAGAAGATGTACTGTCGCTTATGTCGGGCGGCTTTGACTCTGGTGTTGCCAGTTATCAAATGATTCGTAAGGGTGCGCGTACTCACTTCTTGTTCTTTAACTTAGGCGGTGCTGCACACGAAATCGGTGTTAAGCAAGCAAGCTATTATATCTGGAAACAGTTCAGCTCTACTCATAAAGTTAAGTTTGTGACTGTTGATTTTGAACCTGTTGTTGCTGAAATCCTTGAAAACGTAGAAAACAGTCAAATGGGTGTGGTTCTTAAACGTATGATGATGCGTGCCGGTAGCCAAGTTGCTGAAAAACTAGGTGTACAAGCCCTTGTAACGGGTGAAAGTATTGGTCAAGTTTCAAGTCAAACACTTGCGAATTTGAGTGTGATTGACCGTGTGACTGAAACTCTAATCATTCGTCCGTTAATCCAACACGACAAGCAAGATATTATTAATATTGCGCGTCAAATTGGTACGGCTGAAATGGCAGAAAGCATGCCTGAATACTGTGGTGTGATCTCTAAAAAGCCAACAGTTAAAGCTAAAATCAAAACGATTCTTGCCGAAGAAGCTAAGTTTGATTTCGACGTGCTAAATACGGTCGTTGAAAATGCGCGTGTGATGGATATCCGTGATATCGACACCGAAGCAAAAGAAGAAGTGAAAGAGGCCGAATCTGTATCTGACTTACCAGAGGGGGCGGTTGTTGTAGATATTCGTTCACCTGAGGAAGAAGATGCCAATCCACTGGAGCTGGAAGGTATTGACGTTGTGCATTTACCTTTCTTCCGTTTAGCCACTAAATTTGGCGACTTACCAAAAGATAAAGAATATTACCTATATTGTGCGAAAGGGGTAATGAGCCAGCTGCAAGCGCTGATCCTGCACGAAGAAGGCTACAGCAACGTAAAAGTATATCGCCCATAAGGGATACCGATAAAAGCGCGACATGTTCGCGCTTTTTTAATGGCTGGTGGAATTACTTATTTGGCGCTCATGCCTACGCGCCGTTTACTTTTTCCCTTGAAGCGTGCTTACTTTTTATGAAAACTCAGCTGATTTGGTTTTTATCAAACTGAGCATTGCTTGATTATGAGGGGTTTTTACACCCAGCTTTGTACCTTGCTCACATACATAACCACAAATAGCATCAATTTCAGACTCTCTATTATGGCTGATGTCTTGCTGCATAGATGAAAAGTTTTCAGCGGTTGCAGTCATCACACAATAGGCCTGATCCAGTGCCTCGTTGAGCTTTACTTTAATACCTTGTTTATTGGCCACAAGGCAGGCTTCGCTGAGCAAATTAATGATTCGGGTACTAAATTGCGGTGCACGTAACTGACCATTTTTAACGTTATAAATGGCTGTTAATGGATTAATAGCAATATTCACTAACAGTTTTTGCCAGCGCAATGCGTGAATATCATCGCTTATAGAAAAGTGCGGTAGGCTGCTAAATAGGTGTTTAAGTTCATTGAGCTTTTCACTTGCAGCTATATTACATGCACCCAGCACGCTTTCACCATTTCCAGTATGGTTTACACTATAAGGTGTTACTTTAAACCCAGCTAAACGTGTTGTTAAAAACGCTAACCCCTGAGTAGCTAACAGCTGGGCATTGAGTTCATCGACATTACCCATACCATTATGAGAGATAACGATCTGGCACTCTTTACTGAGGTAAGGTGTTATTTGCTTAAAAGCCGCTTGCACCTGAAATGCTTTAACAGTGATCACCACTAAGTCAAAGGGGGCAGACCCTGCAAGCTCTTGATGATTAATAAGACGAGCTTTAATAGGGTGTGATTTACCATTACTCGTTTGATAGAAGCGGGTGGTCAGGGTTGGTTTTCGGGTAAGTAATGTGATGTCATGCTGCGTGGATAAAAAATAACTAAATAATAAGCCAATTGCGCCATCACCAACAATGAGTGTCTTAGCCATTGCGTTGCTTATTACCTAAGTGAAAACCAAGCTTTATAACAAAGTAGCTTACAGCACCAATAAAGTCAGCAACAAAATCACCAACAGAAGCTTGTCGGTAAGGTAGCATATCTTGCATAAATTCAATAGCAGCACCATAGCCTGCAAGTAGCAGAATTTGAACTACAAGAGGGAGTTTAAATGCTTTATCCATTACCATTGCGAGCACGAAGAAAATGCCAAAATGTGCGACTTTATCTATATGTGGAAAAAGGCTACCCACGCCTTTAATTTCTTTGGCGAATAAGAAAGTGAAGCCGATAATGCTTATTAAAAAAAGAACTTGGTAAACGCGCCTTGTCACGAAAAAATCCTAAAAGTCGTTTAAAAATGAACCCGCAGTATATCAAACATAATTATTATCGCACCTGAACGGCGTGCAGAAATATGTAAAGATTTATAAAATTGACGTTATAATCCTTGCCATATTAATTTTGAAAATTTGTTAGGAGAACCCCATGCCTTCATTTGATATTGTTTCTGAAGTAGAAATGAACGAAGCGCAAAATGCAGTAGACAACGCCAAGCGTGAGCTTGAGACGCGTTTTGATTTTCGTGGTGTTGATGCATCAATCGAATTAAGTGATAAAGTAATCAAGCTAAAAGCTGAAGCACCACAACAAGTTATGCAGCTTTTTGATATTCTCGCTGCGAAAATTTCAAAGCGTGGTTTAGATGTATCTAGCCTTGAGCTTAAAGATGAGTCGCGCAGTGGTAAGTACGTTATGCGTGATGTTGCACTTAAGCAAGGTATTGAAAAAGACGTAGCGAAGAAAATCGTTAAGTTAATCAAAGATTCAAAAATCAAAGTGCAAGCAGCAATCCAAGGTGAAGAATTACGTGTTACGGGTAAAAAGCGTGATGATTTACAAGAAGCGATGCAAGTTGTGCGTACTGCTGATTTAGGTCAGCCATTCCAATTTAAGAACTTCCGCGATTAATTCGCTGTTTGCACTATATACGTAATCTAGTGCATGAAAAATGAATTAAATATCACTAAAGAGCCAAGCGGTCTATTCGTTTGGCTTTTTTGTTGATAAAAAAGCCTTTAGCGGTATAGCCGTCCATTGACTTTTATCCCTAAAATCATCACAATAGCGGCCTATTTTCAAGGTGCTTGCTGTACCTTCTAAGGTACTTATACTTCAAAGGTTGAAGTAGCAGCAAGATAATCGGGAAGCTGGTGCGTTTTCATGGAGAAAACAATGCCAACACTGCCCCCGCAACGGTAATGTGTGTGCCCTGCATACGCAAAGTCCGGAGACCGGCCTTGGAGTAACTTACTATTTGCGTGTGCGGTGGGCACAGGCTAGGGGATATCATGCTAAATAAATCTACCTTAGGCGTAGCGGTTGCTGCTGCGTTGTCTTTTTCTGTGTCTGCGGATGAGCAGTCAATCGAGCATATTACAGTCACGGCGAATAAATTCGAACAATCAATTAATGATGTATTGGCCAGCGTAACTGTCATTAACCGCACAGATATTGAAGCTAGCTATGCGCGAGACCTACCAAGTTTACTTGCCACCCGCGCAGGCTTTCAAATCAATGCCAATGGTGGCTTTGGTCAAAACGCAGGTGTTTCGCTGCGTGGTTCAGGCACACGTCATACACTTATCTTAATTGATGGTGTGCGCACAGGGTCTGCAACGCTTGGCTATAAAGGCATTAGCAATATTCCTTTAAACAGTATTGAACGTGTTGAGGTTATTAAAGGTTCTCGCGCTGCTGTGTATGGTTCTGATGCATTAGCGGGTGTGATTAATATTATTACTCGCAAAGCACAAAACACGACCTTAGATGTTACATTTGGTTCTGATTCTTACCAAGAGTACCAAGTGGCTACTGGTGGTCAGTTTGCTGGTGTTGATATTGCTGTTAATGCTGGTTATGAAAAAACAGATGGCTTTGATGTATTGCAAGGCGTAGCACCCGATGAAGATGGCTATGAAAATAAAAACCTTGGCTTTAACCTAGGCTATCAAAATGAGCAACTAGGGGAACTTTTATTACAAGGTCAGTACTCAGAAGGTGAAGCGCAGTACGATAGTTCTTTTAGTCCTGCGGATAGCAGGGTAGAAAAAGGCGAATTTGAAAACTACCAGGCTTCATTAGGTTGGAAAAAGGCCTTCGAAAAACACATCCATGCGATTGATATTGCAATCTCAAGCGACAGCTCAGACGATTCACGTATCGACTATACAGGTGCTGCTGTGGTCGATAAGTTTGAAACTGAACGTAAGCAAATCGATTACAACGGTCAATACTTTTTCAATCAAGCGCTGACACTAAGCGGTGGTTTAAATTGGTATAAAGATGAAGTAAATACTAACTCTGGTACTTACTTAAAAGATAGCCGCGAAGTGTTTGCAGCATTTATTGGTGCTTATTATGATGATGAACAAGTACTTGCTAATTTAACGCTACGCCAAGATGACGACCAACAGTTCGGCGACGAAACAACTTATACTGCTGCTGTGGGTTATCACTTAAACGACATCGCAACATTCCGTGTAAGCCAAAGCACTGGCTTTAAATCGCCTACATTTAATGACCTTTACTACCCAGGTTCAGGTAATCCAGAACTTAATCCTGAAACATCTGATAACCAAGAGTTAGGCTTATCATTAAATGTGAATGACATTAGCCTGGATATTGCGATTTTCCGTAATGAAATAGATAACAAAATTGCGTGGGCACCAAATGCATCAGGTAATTGGCAGCCAACAAATATCAATGAAGCTCGCCACGAAGGGATAGAGTTTAGTTTCGAAAACCAAGTATTTGGTTTTGATCATAGCGTTAACTTTACTTACCTATCAGCAGAAGATACTGAAACAGGTGAAGCGCTGACTTATGTATCAAAACAAAGCGTGAACTGGTCACTACATAAAGCATGGGGCGACTTTGATGCGGGTATTGATATGCAGTACCGAGGAGACCGCGATGGTAAACTCACGCACTTGCCTTCATATACTCTGTGGAATTTTGTCGGTCACTACCAAGCAACTGATAATTTAACCTTATCACTTCGCGTAGAAAACCTGTTCGATAAACAGTACAACGCCGTTGATGCCTATGGCACTGACTTAGATGGTGACTTCATCAACGACGAGCTTTATTACTACAACACGGCTGAGCGTCGCTTGTTTGTAGGTGCCCGTTATCAGTTCTAATAAAGAAAATTATTAGTTCTGCGTCTAAAAGCTCGCTACCTACTTAGCGGGCTTTTTTTATTTTAGTTTATCTGCGTAATGCTGAGCGAATTTTTCAAGTTTAGGTGCAATAAGAATACTGCAATAGCCTTGGTTAGGGTTTTCGGTATAGTAGTCTTGATGGTATTGCTCCGCAGGGTAAAAGTTAGTGAGTGGGCTTATTTCAGTGACTATTGGCTCGCGAATTTGCTTTTGTAAGTTAGCAATCATTGTCTCAGCCGCCACTTTTTGTTGTTCATCGTGGTAATAAATAACACTGCGATACTGGGTGCCAACATCATTACCTTGACGGTTTAGTTGCGTGGCATCGTGCAAAGTAAAAAACATTTCAAGTAAGCTGTGGTAACTTATAATACTGCTGTCAAAATCAAGCTGAACGACTTCGGCGTGACCGGTTAAGCCAGTACAAATTTGCTGATAACTCGGGTTTTCAATGTCACCACCAGCATAACCAGAGCTGACGTTTAGCACACCCTTAACACGTCTAAATGCGGCATCAATACACCAGAAGCAACCACCGCCAAAAGTGGCTATTTGTATGTTGTTTTCCATTTTAATTTCCTCACCTTTTTGCTGACTATAGCTGAAAAAACAAAACGCCGTAAAGACGGCGTTTTATTATCGCTAAAGACTCGTTAAATGTCTTCCAGCGGTTTGTCTTTCGCTTGCTGTTCAAGTTTACCTTGTAAGTATTCGGGTGACTGAGTATTACGGGCAAGCGCTGTGTACGCTGCGGGAACTACATATAATGTTAGTAACGTAGCTACAATAACACCGGTAAATACCACAACACCAATAACCATTCGGCTCTCTGCACCTGGGCCACTTGCAAGTACAAGCGGAACAGAGCTCATCACAGTGGTGAGTGACGTCATGATGATAGGGCGTAAGCGTTGTGTTGCCGCTTGGGTAATGGCTTCGTTAAATTCAACGCCTTTGTCACGTAGTTGGTTAGCAAATTCAACAATTAAGATACCGTTCTTGGCGCTCAAACCAATCAACATCACGATACCTATTTGGCTGTAAATATTTAACGTCAGATCTGTAAACCATAAACCAAAGAGCGCGCCAGCTAGGCCTAGTGGCACGGTTAGCATGATCACAAATGGATGTACAAAGCTTTCAAACTGGGCTGCAAGTACTAAGAAGGTCACTGTGAGTGCAAGAATGAAGACATAGGTCATCGCTGATGCACCTTCGTAAAACAACTGCGATTCACCTTTATAATCAATGGCTCCATCAATATCATTTTCTTCAGCAGCTACTTGGTTTAAGAAATTAAGTGCTTCTTCTAGTGTGTAGCCATCAGCTAAGTTTGCACTTAACGTGATTGCACGCATACGGTTGTAACGGTTTAATCGTGATGCGGTTGCTTCTTCTTTTAAGGTAATAAGGCTGTCCAGTGGAACGAGTTCACCACTGCGCGATTTCAAGTAGATATTTGAGATATCTGTTGGGTTAGCAAAGTCTTCTTTGGTCCCTTTGAGAATTACGTCATACTCTTCACCACGGTCGATAAAGGTTGTGACACGTCGTTGCCCTAGCATGGTCTCTAAAGTGCGGCCTACATCGGAAACAGATACGCCTAAATCTGCGGCTTTATTCTTGTTTATATTGATTAAAAACTGTGGAAACGTTTCTTTATAATCATGGTCAATACGCACAAGGCCAGGGTTTTTCTCTGCACGCTCTATGATGCGGTCTCGCCAATCGGCAAGTTGATCATAATCGTTACCTTGTAATACAAACTCAATTGGACGCGATGAGCCACCGCCACCAATACCGCGGCGCATAATTGCAAATGCTCTAATATCTGTCACTTCGGTCATTTTACCGCTAATTTCGTCCATCACTTCCCATGTTGAACGCTTACGTTTATCCCAATCGGCCATACCAACGATTGCTACACCACCTTGGCCGCCCCAACCTGGCACACGAATAAGTACGCGGCTTAGTTCTCCTGATTCAGAGTAAGGCATTAAACGCTCTTCAATTTTGGCCATGTTTGCCGCGTTATTCTCATAACTTGCGCCTTCAGGGCCGCTCATCATGATAAAGAAAGTGCCGCGGTCTTCTTTTGGAGTGAGCTCTGATGGTACCTGCTTAAATAGCATAAAGCTGACAACACCCATCAAGATCATGGTAAATAATAGACCCCATTTACGGCTCATGTTCGATTGCAGTGAATTGCGATAGGCATTCTCTATTTTGCTAAACGAGCGATCCATCCATTGGCTAAATTTACTTTCTTTCTCTGAGGCTTTAAGTACTTTTGAGCATAAAGCGGGAGACAGTGTTAGTGCTGTGATACTTGAAAAGAACACTGCAGCACTCACCGCCATAGCAAACTCGGTAAATAACGCGCCAATTCGGCCATCCATAAATACCAACGGCACGAATACAGAAATGAGCACAAGTGTGGTGGCAATAATAGCAAACCCTACTTCACGGGCACCACGAAAAGCCGCAAGTAAAGGCGGCTCGCCAAGCTCAATTCGGCGGTGGATATTTTCAAGCATAACAATGGCGTCATCTACCACTAGGCCGATAGCTAACACTAAAGCGAGCAGGGTAAGTAAGTTGATTGAGTAGCCCATTGCAAGTAAGAACATAAAGCTACCAACAAGTGCCACAGGTACTGTTACAGCCGGCACTAAGGTTGCGCGAATATTGCCAAGGAATAAGTAAATAACTAATACGACGAGTGCCATTGAAATTGCGAGGGTACGGTACACCTCATCAATCGATTCTTTGATGAAAACAGACGAGTCATAACTGTCTTCAATGGTGGTACCTTCAGGTAAATTACGTTTGATTTTTTCAAGCTCAGCGCGAGCGTTATCAACCACCGTTAAGGTATTTGCCTTAGCTTGCTTTACGATACCCAAACCAATCATGTTTCGACCATTACCACGAAATAGGCTTTCGTCGTCAGCCGCTTCTAAGTGAACATCTGCAACTTCGCCAAGGCGAACTAAGTAGCCGTCATCACCACGCTTAATTACAAGGTTTCTAAAATCACGTTGGTCTTTATAACTACGGGCAGTACGAACGGTGAAGTCACGGTCAATCGATTCAATTTCACCTGCCGGAAGTTCTACGTTTTCTGTACGAAGGGTATTTTCAATGTCACTGCTGGTGATACCTCGAGCAGCCATGGCTTTGCGGTTTAGCCAAATTTTCATTGCGTATTTACGCTCACCACCTACACGAACGTTTGAAACACCGTCAACAACGGCTAAACGGTCGACAATAAAACGCTGTGCGTAGTCAGAGAGCTGTAATGAGTCCATCGTTGTACTGTTTAGTACGAACCAAGCAATCGGACTTTCATCACTATTTGATTTTGATACTTCGGGTGGGCGAACTTGCTCCGGTAGACTATCAAGTGCTCTCGCTACACGCTCACGAACATCATTTGATGCGGCATCAATATCACGACTGATATTAAATTCAATGGTGATGTTAGAGCGGCCATTGCGGCTTGACGAGTTAATACTTTTGATACCTTCAATACCCGATATGCGGTTTTCGAGTACTTGGGTTATTTTGGTTTCGATTATCTCTGCGCTGGCTCCTGTATACTCAGTGCTTACACTCACAATTGGCGTTTCAATATCAGGGTATTCACGCAGTGGTAGCATTGAAAATGCAACGAGACCAAAGGTAAGCAGCAATAAGTTTATTACGATCGCAAAGACCGGACGTTTAACGCTAGTATCTGTAATTTTCATGCTTTAGCCCTTGATACTAACTTTACTGCCGGTACGGATTTTAATGATCCCTTCGGTGACAACTTGTTGGCCATTCTCAAGGCCTTTATCAATAGCAACCCAACCATTGTGACGGCCAGCAACGTGCACTTCAACCTTGTTCACTACACCGTCTTCAATTTGGAAAACATAGTGTTTATCTTGCTGAGGAATAACTGCTTTTTCTGGCACCATAAGCGCTTGGTTTGAACTAAGCTGTAAGGCGGTATTTAATAACATACCAGGGCGTAGTAAACGGCTACTATTTACAAAGCTGGCTGTTACTTCAACACTGCGTGTTACAGAATCAATGCGTGAACTAATGTGAGTCACTTTGCCATTAAAGGTTTTTTCTGGGTAGGCATCGTTTTGAGTCATAACTTTCATACCTAGCTGTAATTGTGCTAGGTATTTTTCAGGCACTTTAAAGTCAACTTTAATAATGCTGATGTCATCAAGGGTGGTAATATTTGTGGCGCTACTTACATAGGTACCAATAGATATCTCACGTTTACCTAACAATCCCGAGAATGGCGCTGTAATTGTCATTTCGGCTAGTTTTGTTTTTGCACTTTCAAGCTGAGCTTCGGTTGCATCTACACGTGATAATTGCTCTTCAAGTAATGATTTAGCTGTTGCTTGTGAGCGTGAAAGCTCAGTTAAGCGCTCTAGTTGGCGTTTCTCTTCTCTGAGGTTAATACTGAGTTCTTTAACGGTCAGTTGTTCTTCTTGTGACTGTAGTTGTACGAGTTTTTGACCTTTACTGACCAAGTCGCCATCATTAAAGTAGATATCAGTCACATAATCACTTTGGGCACTACGAATATAAATGGCTTGGTTAGCGCGAGCACTACCTATTGCTTCGATAAGTACCGCATTTTCTTCTGAGGTAACGGTGTGCGCGCTGACCTGAGTTGCAGTATCACCAAAGCCAGTTTGTTCACCTTGGCTTGAAGGTAAGTACAAATAAACACATAACCCTAATAACAGGGTAATAATAAAAGGAAAAAGCGCTTTGCCAGATTGTGTAGAATACATCATTGTGTTACCAGAGAATTAGTTGAGTGTAGTGTACAAAATTAGTACGTGTCGAGTATGTCAGGTATCCCGTAAATTTGTGCATTTGGCGTAAAAGTAAAAAAATGGCTGAGTTTGTTCCTGAAATGTAACTAAAAGTGAGTATTTGCTATGAGTAAAGAGTCAAAATGTAACTACTGCCTAATGTTACGAAAAGTCGTGTTAGTGGGGATCGTTATGTTCGTATTTTATTTTTCTGTGTACGGTTAATATGTCTGATATTTTGAATATTCGTGCTCATGCATCCCGTCATGGTATCGAATTTTTGCTTGTGGGTGGGATTGGGCTAACATTTATTATGTTATTTAATTTGCTAAGGCCTGGCGAAATTAGCATTATCGAGATTTTTCTTGCAAGTAGCTGCATTGCAGCAATATTCATTGGTTATTTAAAAACGCAGGAACCCTACTTTAGTTTCACTTTCTGCGAAGATGCGCTCATTTATCGTCATAAAGTCGGATATTGGCAGTTAAATAGAGAGAATTTTCATCATAGTGGTATACCAAAAGTGGAACAAGGCTTAGAATACCTTGAGTTAAATGCAGTTGGTATTAAACTCAATAACATAGATGAGTTTTTGATGCAGATCCAGCCAAGAATCGCAGGGCGATTATTGATTGAACAGCGTCACCTATTTATGCAAGTAGTTCAAAAACATTGCAAAAATGGGGATTGCCCATCAGAATGGTTAATTGAGGATACGCAATACACGGCTCCAAGCGGGCAGCGTTACAAAGGATTGATAGCTATGTTTGCCAATCGAACGCGGCATCTTGGTCAATTGACAGGGTATGATCTACTGTTACCTGCCAATGTACTCGATACTGATATTTGGCAATTTAGTGCATATTTAAATCGTTGGAAATTAAACCCTAATGAGTTTATAAATACTCAATTACACAAAAATGTGAATCGTTAGGTGGTAGTAAGCAGGATAAGGCTATGAGTCAAGAACGTTCTTTTATTAAAAGTGGTCGAAACACGATAATTCATAAAGATAGAAAGCTCGATCTCGTTATCGTGAATGGCGAAAACCACCCACGAATTAAGGTGACCCAAAACGGGCTTGAACCTTTTAAAGAAGAACTGCCAAAAAATCGTCGTGAAGCGAAAGAGCGCTACCTTGAAATGGTTTACATTAGTAGTGCAGATGTTTTCGCAGAAGAAAAGCGTTTGCTCTTTATTCAATCCTTAGATGGACGCGAGTATAAGGTGGATTACAGTAAAGTAGGCACTAAGCTATTTGTGCGTATTCATCAGGATAGCTATCTCTAAGCCCTTCTTTAATTTGGCACTTTACTTGCTTGGTATTCACTAATTTGACGGCTGGAAATGAGTCTGGCTTTGTTTTCTAAGGTGATAAACATGAGACGAGTGCCCCTTCTTGCTATTGTTATTACAACACTAACAGCATGTGGCGGTGGTGGTAGTGATAGCGACAATACCTCTACTGCTGCGACAGTTAACGCAGGCGCAGATCAACAAATAATAGAAAAAAGTGAATTTACTGTCGTTGCAAAAGGCTCGCCAGCAGATGGTACCTTTACTTGGCAGCGTGTGAGTGGCCCCGCTATAGAAGGGTTTCCTGCTGACGGTGCTGAGCAATCTTTAACTGCTCCTGATATTAAACTCGATTCAGAACTTGTACTTCGTGTGGATTACCAAACAACCGATGGGCAGTTAGTGAGCGATGAAGTGAGCATTTTTATCAGCTCTAACAATCAGCTTCCACAACCTGTTATCACACAGGTCGCCCCTGAAGAACTCCCTTCTCAGTATAATGATGAAATTATTTTAAGTGGTGAAGAATCGTTCGATCTTGACGAAAATGGTTCAATAAACGGTTATCTTTGGTCACAACTGTCAGGCCCAGATCTCGTTATCAATAGCTATACAGATAAAACAATCAGCTTTAATCACCCTCTGCTTGAAGCGAATACACAAATGACATGGCAGTTGACTGTCACTGATGACGAAGGGGGCTCTGCAAGTATCGAACAAACGTTCACGTTAAATAAAACGAACGAGATCATCGTTGCAAATGCAGGACAAGATCAGCAAGTTATTGAGTTTGATACCGTAACACTTGATGCGACTAATAGTGAGGTTGTCACCACTACCAAACAATGTTTTTGGCAGCAGTTAACGGGCGACGTTGTGACACTTGCAAATCAAAATCAATGTATTACTTCATTCACAGCCCCAGATGTTGATACGGATACAGCACTCAGTTTTGAAGTCACTGTAACGGATAGTAAGTCACGCAGTGATATTGATACAGTTGTTATTGATATCAGGCCTAAACCACTTGGTTACATTAACGATACGGGCATGAATGATTGTTATAACAATTCGCAAAAAATTAATTGCAACAGTGACGATTTCCCAAATCAAGATGCTGATTTAGGCAGAGACAGTGTTGCTAATCAGCTTGATAAGGTAGGACAAGGCGACTTGGCATTTGATTTCACAAAATTAAACCAATTTGCAGATGAGTTGCCCGATGACGCCACAAACTTTAGCTGCGTTCGAGATAATGTTACGGGGCTGATTTGGGAAGTAAAAGCGGCAAGTTCAGCACTGCCGCCGGCAACGACTGTCCGTGCCTCAACAAATCACTACACTTGGTATTTAGATGAGGGAAATGGAGCACAAACAGGAAGTGTGCAAGGTGCGCCAAACTCAACATGTCCAAGTAATACCGCCTGTGGTTTACAAACTTATGTAGAAGAAGTTAATGCCACTGATTTTTGCGGGGGCACAAACTGGCGAGTGCCTACTTATACTGAGTTGCAAGGCTTGCTCGATTACTCTAAACAAGGTGAAGCAAGCTTACTGAGTAGTGAGTTTTTCCCAAATCAACCTGATGCGACCCAGTTAAGCAGTAATAGTGACGCATTTATGCCGTACTGGACATCACAAACTGCTGCTGATGGTACGAGTTTATCGCAGGCCTATATTATTGATATGAGTAGCGCGAACGATTTAGCGTATCCAAAAAACAATACAGCGTTTGTTCGCTTAGTTAGAACACCAGGAGAGTAAAATGCGTCAATTATCTTTGCTAGTATCGGTTGGATTATTTGCAGCATCAGCCGGTGATGCTCAAGCACAAGTGTGTTATGACGGTGTCGCAGAAACGACGCCAACAACGCGGTTTGTTATTAATGACGATGGCACGGTAAGTGATAGCAAAACAGGGTTAATGTGGCAACGCTGTAGCTTTGGTCAAAGCTATAATACAGAAACATTAAACTGTGAAGGAACTAGCCAACAATTATCATGGGGTGAGGCATTACGCGGCGCAACGATGAGTGATTATGCTCAGTATAACGACTGGCATGTACCAAACATAAAAGAATTGGCGAGTATTTTAGAACATCAATGTGTTCAACCGAGCATTAATGAACAAGTTTTCTATGCCACCAAATTACAAAACTACTGGAGCAGTACCTCAGGTAAAGAACGAACTGATCTTGCTTGGGTTTATCAATTTGATAAAGGCGTAAATAGCTTACATGCGAAAACGTCGGATCTGTATTTACGCCTAGTTCGTTACGAAAAGTAACGTTGAATTATTTCTAGCCGCGCTTTTTCAAGCGCGGTTTTTATATCAGCCCCTTTTATTCCCTGAGCAATAAACTGCTGAGGATTTACAGCGGGTGCCTGCTTGGCAGCCTGTTTAAGTTCATTAGCAAAGTTAAGTGGTTTTTGTTCACTGATCTCAAGCGCTTCTAAAACTTGCTCGAAACGCTCTGGGCGTCGCCACAAATCAAGCTGATTAAAGCAGCTCAAAACTGCATCGCTATCTAATTGACTAGCACACAGTGTTTGCCTGTGTGCTTGCGTGTTTAATGCTAAATCTCGTACTTCATTGGGTAAACGAATTTTCAGAGCGAGGGTTTTAATTGCCTCTTCACTGAGCGAAAGTGTTACTTGGCTAAACAGTAATGCAGTATTGGTAATTCCACGTTGTTGCGCATAATTAAAACGAGCTTGTAAGGTTCGATATAAGGCACAGTCCCACTGCTTTTCAAGTGAAGGGCTTATTACGTGTAAGCCTTTAATGTCGAATAATACATTCAAAAATTCAGCAAAGGCTCCATCACTTAATGACTTTTCGCATTCTAACCAAATACGTTCTGCAGTGAGTGTTTCAAGCTCGCCATTGGCCACCATGGACACAAGCAAACGGTTAGTTTCAGGTGCAATGGTAAAGCCTAAGTAATGATAACGGGCTGCAAAGCGAGCAACACGTAAAATGCGTAAAGGATCTTCACTAAAGGCATCGGACACATGGCGTAAAACACGGTTTTTAATATCGTTTTGGCCGTTGAATGGATCGAACAATGTACCGTCTTTCGCTTGAGCAATCGCATTAACGGTTAGATCACGGCGTATTAAATCTTCTTCTAAGGTGACATCAGGGGTAAAGTCGCAGATAAAGCCAGTATAACCTTCTCCTTGTTTTCGCTCTGTGCGAGCGAGTGCATACTCTTCTTTTGTTTTTGGATGTAAAAAAACAGGAAAATCTTTACCAACTTGTTGATAGCCTTGCTTAAGTAGTTCTTCTGGTGTCGCACCAACCACAACGTAATCACGCTCTTTTATCTGACGACCAAGTAGGGCATCCCTGACTGCGCCACCCACTAAATAAACCTGCATAGTTCACCTGCTATTTTGCCTTTTTGGTATTTTACGTTATTTATCCATTAAAATGCGAACAAGGTTTTAAGTGGCGTTTTTTTTTGCCATTATAGGCCGTGATTTTAAACGCAAGGAATATCACGGTGTATTTAAGCTATTTTGGCTTGTCAGAAAAACCTTTTTCGATTGCTCCGAACCCTGAATATTTATTTCTCAGTGAGCGCCACAAAGAAGCGTTAGCGCATCTAACTTACGGCCTAGGAGAAGCGGGAGGGTTTGTATTGCTGACAGGTGAGGTTGGTACAGGGAAAACAACATTAACAAGAAGCCTGCAAGAACAGCTTCCAGAAAATACACAAGTTGCACAAATTCATAACCCTGCCTTATCGCAACTTGAATTGCTGGCCAGTATTTGTGATGAACTAAATATTACTTACGACAGCAATAATGCGACGTTGAAAACATTAACCGATGTGATCAAAAAGCACTTGGAGTCAAATAATAGCGCTGGTGGCCACACTATTTTAATTATTGATGAAGCGCAATTACTTGCTCCTGATGTACTTGAGCAATTGCGTTTATTGACCAATATAGAAACGGATCATAAAAAGCTATTACAAATCGTTTTAGTGGGACAACCAGAGCTACAAGCATTACTTAAACGTACAGAACTTAGGCAATTGGCACAGCGTATAACAGCACGCTATCACCTATTACCGCTAACAGAAGGGCAAGTATTTGCGTATGTTAAACATCGTTTGTCTAAAGCAGGAACCGAACAAGCGTTGTTCTCAAGGGATGCTCTAAAGGCTATCTACCAAGTGACGCAGGGCGTTCCGAGGTTGATTAACCTATTGTGTGAGCGCTGTTTAGTGGGTGCTTTTTCTCAACAAAAGTTGAGCATAGATAGTGAACTGGTGATGCGTTCTGCCGAGGAAGCTTTGCCACCAAGTAGCACCGTCATTACAGCAACCGCCAATACACAATCCAATTATGTTTGGCTTTATCCTGTTTCATTTTTAGTCGTATTAGGTGTGGGTATTGGTTTATCCTACCTAATATAGAGAGTGCTCATTTATGTCATTACTTTTAGATGCAATTAAACAATCTGGTCAGCATGAGCAAACCGCCGCTGAGCATGACCAAGCTGCATTACAATTAAAACAGCAGCAGGAATTAACTCGTTACAGACGTCTAGCCTTGTCATTTGGGCTTTTATTAGCTGCAATTTTGACGCTAATGGCAGGGTTTTCGATTGGCAAATGGCTACAAAACAGTAAGTCATTGGATAGTGCAGTTGTTACAAGCACGCAGCAAACGATTGATAAAAACGAGACAGTGGAAAAGGCGGAACAAGCTGCCACTGATGCTGCGCAAACGACTGCTCAGCCACACGCAATAAATGCGGCTGTAACGTCAACACAACCCCCGCAACCTTCAATGCAGCAAATGCCAGTGCAAGGGCAACAATATCAATGGGTTCAGGTGCCTGTAAATTCAGTTCCTGTGTATGTTAACCAGGGGCAGCCTGTTTATCAGCAGCCAATTTATCAAGGCCAACCGGTTTATCAAACACAGCCGCAGTTTTCACAGCCTGTACAAATGACGCAAAATAATAGCTCGCGACAGGTAAGCGACCAAGGTATTGATTTAAGTAAATATAAGGTATTGGGTAAGCCACTAAATAGCGACCCATCAGCTCCCATTCAGCAAACCTCCGACAATGACGAGCTTAAAGATGTGCCCGATACGTTGAAAGATGCATTTGCTAAAGCGGTGCAGGATGTTGATAGCCAGCATTTTTCAGAAGTCACTCACAGTACGAAAAACTCATCGTATGCCGAGCCCATAGAGCTATTACCTGTATCGCTACAAAATCAGTTACCTACGATTAAGTATCAGGCACATATTTATGCGTCAGAAACATCAAAGCGTTGGATTAAGCTAAATGGCCGTGAATTATATGAGGGTGACAGTATAGGTGTGCTGTCAGTGATCGAGATTACGCCAGAGCAAAGTTTACTCAGTTACGATGGTTACGAGTTTACCTTGAAAGCACTACAAGATTGGCCTGAATAGGTTTACTAAAACTGATAGCTTAGGGCGACTTTTATATTACGACCAAATATAGGTCGCCCATAAAATAGGGGATCTTGGTGGTTTAAATCATCTCTGGGATTACCTTCTGTTAAACCAAGTGTGTTGGTGAGGTTTTTAATTTCTAGCTGTAAGCTTAATTGCTCATTCATGGTGAACTCACTGAAAAAATCCCATGTTTGATAAGCAGGCAAGGCGAATTGATTGGCGGTATCTGAGTATCGCTCGCCGATGTAAGCCCATGTGATTGCAGCTTGAAAATTGTCTGACTTATACTCAGGTGTCAGTCTAAACTGTAGCTCGGGTGTACGGGTTATTTGATTACCATTAAACTCGCTCTGAGGAAGGTATGATGGGATCCCATAGAACCCTGCATCTTGCCATACCCCAACGCCTTTGAATTGCCAAGATGCGTTGTATTGGTAGCTGAATTCAAATTCTAACCCTTGCGTTTGTGTGTTAATTAAAATTGCCTTTTGTGGCCCTGTTGCACCTCTATAAACAGTAAAAGGAAGCGGGTCAAAATTAGTATCAAATAAAGCCCCACTAAATTGCCATTGTGATGTTTGCAGTCGTAAACCAATTTCACCCAAGGTTAAACGTATTGGCTTGCCAAAGTTTTGCTGGTCTCGCTCAATATTGTTGGAAGCCCAACCACGCGCATTACCAAAATTAATTAATCGAGGCATTTCAAAAGCGTCTGAGTAGCGAGCAAATACCGCAAGGTGTTGCTGTATCTGATAATTAGCGCCAACACTAAACGCTGTTTGGTTAAATGTGTCATGTAATGAACTTGGGGCAAGGTAATGCGAGTAATAAGGCTTTAGCGAATCGGTTGGTGATATTGCGCCTTCAAATAGGGTGCTGTCTAAGTTGAGGTTTTCATTACGAAGCGCAAGGTCAAACCTAAGGCTGTCTGTGATTTGCCAATCAAAATTAGCATAAAAAGAATGGGACTCAGATAAACCTACTCCTTTTAAATACACAGGACCTGCATACGATAAAAAGCCTTGTTCATTGAAGTTACCAACAACTTCTCCTTGATTATTTGTCAGTACAATTTCTAAACGATCAGGTTGATGCTTTACATCAGTGAGTAATTCACCAAGCCATTGGTCAAGGGGTAATGAGCTAAAGTCGCTGCGCGCATAAATATGCCCTAAGCTGAGTGACCAGTGATCATCAAGGTAATTGATTCGAAAGTGGTTAATTAACTGTTGTTGTTTGTAGTGTGAGTGCAGTGGGAAACTGGAGGTGACTAAGCCATTTTCATTGAGGTGGCTAGGGTCATCGATTAATTTGTGGTCGCTGACCCGTCGGTACTGCGCGGTTAAATTTGTATCTTCAAAAGAGTGTTTAAAGTCGGTTATATCTTGTTGTTGTAAACGGCTTTGGGCATCAACAATGGTTTGGTTGCCTAAGTTCATAAGCGTGTAAAGTTCATTGTTTAGCTTGGCGTAACGAGTGCGGTTAGTGATATTTACTTTGTCACTTAGTGGTGCTTTAAATACTAACGTGTAGCTATTCATGTGTGTGTGCTGAGCATCACCCAGATCATGAACAAGTGTGCCTTCAGGAGTGCGAAACGCTAATAATTTTAAATCGTCACTTAATAGCGTGCCATCGTCATAGGCAAGACTATCGAGTTGTTGAATTTTTTGTTTATTTTCTAAAATTAGCGGAGCATAAAAGCTGGTTTTATCATTTAGGTGTTTGTAGCTAAAGTCAAACTCAAAACTGTCAGTTAACCAACTGATTTTTGCACTTAATTGGCCTCCTTTATCCGCTTTATAACCAGGTTCACGAATACCATCTGAGGTACGGTAAAATCCACCGATTGTATAAAACAGTTCATCAGTTAAAGGGCCCGTAAAGACACCATCAAAGCGTGTGTAATCATAGCTGATGCCATGACTTAATTTGATTAGGTTAAATGGTATTGCAGAGCCTTGCCTTGTTATATAGTTCACCATAGCCGCAGGGCCATTAAGGGTAAAAATACCGCTGCTACCACCACGAACAGCTTCGATGGTTTGGTGGGTCAGATCGGGTCGTAAGAAAAAATCCCCCCATATTCCATCGTACGTAATGGGTAAGCCATCTTCCATCAAACTAATAAAACGAAATCCTTCACCGCCTCTTAAGCCTCTTGGTGAGACATTATTGTTTGTTTCGCCGCCTGAGTCTTCAACCCAAAAACCGGTGACATTTTTAAGCACCTCAGCGCTTGAATAAGGTGTTTGTTGCTCAAGCTTAGAGCTGGATAGTTGTGTAATAGAAATGGAAGAATTTAAGATATTACGACTTTTACCACTGACGCCTGTTACGATGATGCGTTCAAAGTCATCAGTGGGCGTTTGCTTTGATAACGTGACAAAGATGCGCTGCTCAGTCAAAGCGAGTGTGAATTGATAGCGAGAGCCTTGCAGGACGTCAGTGAGTATTTCACTCAACGTGAAGTCCCCTTGTAAAGGTGGAAGCACGCTATGCTCAGTGATTGAGGCAGCATTGAGCTGCCAGCCACTTTGCGCAGCAATATCAAGCAAGCGCTGTTGCAAGGTTGCTTCAGCTAAATCGAATGCATAGTCAGTGGTAGCATGTGCTTTGCTAGTAAATAATATTAACCATATTAGTGTTGTGGCTAATAGTCTTAACAACATAGTTTAATTAGATATTTTTATTATTGTTTAAACTTTGTACCACTTTTAGCTTATTTTCGCTATGACACTTTTAGCTAATCTGCTGTCAATGTAAAAACACGGCCTTTTTGAGTCACTGTAATAGGGTAAATTTTTTCTAAACTACTTAACCAACCTTCAATCTCGGTTGTTAAGAATGTGCCGTTGTAGGTGAGTTCTGTTAGTTTTTTATCGCTTAAGTTAACCTGAACTTCACTGTACCTTGCAACATCATTAAGCACATCACCCAAGCGCGCGTTTTGGTAGACTAAATAGCCTTTTTGCCAGCTCATAGTCAGCGAGTCACCTTGTGCTTTAGTGTGTGTGACTTTACCCGCCTTTGTCATTTCGACAGCTTGTCCTTGAGTGAGTGTGACAGCGTCTTGTTGAGCTACAGAGACACTGCCTTCTAGTACATCAACACGAATAGAGGCTGGATTTGCTCGTACATTAAATACGGTGCCTAACGCTGTTACTTCACTGTTTTGATAACGTACAACAAAGGGTCTTTGTTTATCTTTACTGACGTTAAATAGTGCTTCGCCTTGGTATAAAATTAGTTCGCGAGATGCGCTGCTATAACGAACGGCAAGTTGAGTATTCGCACCTAAATCTATTTGACTGCCATCGTCTAAAGTAAAAGAGCGATGTTCATTAATTGTGGTATGAAAAAATTCATTTGATACTTTGTCATTTGCACTTGCTTGGGGGCTCACAGTGCTCATTGTTTTTAAAGGCGACTCTTGATTTACTAAGAAAATAAAACCAAATAGCAAGCAGCTCGCTGCTATGGCTAAATAGCCTGTTATAGAGCGATATTTAGAACTTGTTTTGTTAGAGGTAACAGCATCAAGCTCAGCCAATTGTTGTGTCACAAACTCATCACTTAATGTGGTTGATGCCGTCCAAAGCGACTGCATTTTTTCAAACACTTCACGATGGACTGTGCTTTGAGCTAGCCAATCGTTAAGCTCGTCAGGGTAGCGGTTTGTTTCGCTTTCAGTAAACTTTTCATCTAATACAAGTAACCACTCAGCAGCTTGCTCTTCGATATTTGCTAAGTCGTTCGGTGATGGGTTCATGCTAAGATCCTTAAAACTCATGACTAAAGCTCATGTTGCAATTGCTGGTAGCAATGACGAACTGCACGTAAAACATATTTTCTTACCATACTGGGTGAAATCTGTAAGGTTAAAGCTATTTCTTCGTAGCTTTGTCCTCGTATTTTATATAACAAGAATGCCAGTCTGCATTTATCAGGCAAACTAATGAGAGATTTTTCCATTTCTTTTAGCAACTCATTATTATGATGTGTCTTCTCTGGGTTTATAGAGCTGACAGGTTGCGTGCTGTTATCTGTATCAGAGATAAACTCATCAAATGGGCTGCGTGCTTTACGTCTCAATTTATCTATTGCTAAATTTGTTGCTATTTTATACAGGTAAGCAGCGATGTAATTGCTTATTTTTTCTTGCTCTAAACCTAGCAGCTTAACAAAGGCTTCTTGCGCAACATCTTCTGCTTCACGTTTGTCTAATCCTTTACTCATGATATGACGTATCAGTTTTTGCTGTTGCTTTAAAAACAACTGCTCAACTTGCTGGCGGCGACTACGCTGACAGTCTGATTCGGTATCGACTGAATCAATGGATTTGCGTCTAAAAGATAATAACGGTGGCATGAATCCGCATCCTACTCTTCCATTTGTATTGCATGTAGCGAGCCGAACATAGTCGGCTCGTCAGTGTTGACTATTAATTCAAGGTGGCCACTCGGCTCACTTTGCCTGAATCACTCACTGTTCTTAGTTGAACAGCAGCTGATGTTGTTAATGTTACGGGTCCTGTATAGTCATGCCATGTCATTCCATTGTCTAATGAGTACTGGGTCTGCATGCCAACAAATCGTGTATTAACGATTAACTGGCCATTATCTATCGTCGCCCCAGGAAGTGGGATGCGATAATTTACTCCAACCTGTTTAGGCATTTGAGCATTAATATCGACAACTTGGTAGTAGTCCAATAGTGGTAAGGCATGTTGCCCTAATGTGTTTGTAAATGTATGCCATGCTTGTTCAATGGCTAAACCTTCGGCTGGCATATCTTGCACCCAAGCTCGCTCTGCTGCGCCGAGTAACTTGGGAAATGTCATGTAGTCTAGTATTTCGGGTGATTTTTGGTTTTCACCAAATAGCTGTGCCTGAATACCTTGCACGTTTTGTTTACCCGTTTCACTGAGTAAAACCCACTTAGGATCCCATGGCACAGGGTTGCCAAGTTTGTCTTTTACCGCGTTGGCATAAATATTAAATGGGCGGTACTCAAATGTCTTTTTCGTGTCTGTATAGCCAGCCCAATGATAACCAATTTCATCAGGGTGCTTGTTGTAAGCTAAATCAAGATACAAGTTAGTTGCATGAGCAAGTACTACTTTTTTACCTTGGTTTGCGAACTTATAAGCTTGATGTTCATTTCCCCAGCCCCAGACATTATTCCAAAACACAGGGTAGATATCGCCGTAGTCAACATTGCCTGTGCCGTTGTGAGATAACACGTCTCCCCAACTTGCCATATCGAAGCCGTGTTGATTAATTATTTGCTTCCAACGAAGAAAAAAGTAATCAAAAATTTCAGCATCTGTTTTTCCTGCTGTAGCAGGGTTTTGTTGTATTGCAGGGGATTGTGCCCACCATTCATTTGGACCTAAGTGAGGCAATTCATCGCCCCCGCCGTGCAGGCGTGTGATGGTTGCATCAGGTACTGCATCATAAATTGCACGTGTTTGCTCAATAACATGATTTAAGAAAGTAAACGTGCTCTCTAGGGATGGATTGATAAAGTTGTCAGTGTAAAACTGTGGTGTGTAATATTGAGACTGGTCGAGTGGGTCGATTAATCTATATTTAGACGCTTCGATTGGGTCTGTATTTTTGTACTTATTGTAGCGATATTCCATCGCTTTAATTGCTGCGCGGGCATGAGCAGGAAAATCATATTCAATAATAACATCAATATGACGGTCGGCTGCGTATTGCAAAATTTCTTTAAAGTCTTCAACAGTGTAAAAACCCCAGCCCTTACCTAGGTAGTTTTGCTGCGCGATTTCGAACCCTTGAAAACTGGGCGGGGTACCTAAATTCGCAGCTGTTTTATCACTTGGTTTATTGTCAATGCCATCACCTTGAGCAAATTCATTGGCTGCGCCCATAAATGTATGCAGCATAGATGTTTCATTGAGGTCATAGCCACGCTTAGCACCAAATTCAGTTAACTCAGGAATACCAGGAATTTCTAATCGCCAGCCCTCGTCGTTGGCGACATTAATCTCAAACTTATTTAGTTTGTAAAAAGCCATTAAATCTAACAGCTTAAACACAGTTTTCTTAGACTGAAAGTTACGAGAAACATCAAGCATCATGCCGCGGTACTCAAATCGAGGAGCGTCTAAAATCGTCGTGGCAGGTAGAATGGTGTTGTCGGATAAGGTGCTTGAGTTTTTTGCGTTTTTATACACCGATGTGGGGATCATCTGGCGTAGTGTTTGTATTGCATAAAATACACCTTGCTCATCGCTGCCTGTAATTGTAATACCCGTAAATGGATCTACTTCTAGTTTGTAGGCACTTTTATCAGCTTGATTATCTTGGTTAGTATCTAAATGTGGATCAAGTTGTAACTTGATATGATTTGGGCCATTTTGAGTTGTTGTATTGAGTGCAAATGTGCCACTTAATATGTCGCTTAAAGCAGTTTGTAAAAAAGCCGCTTCTTTATTGAGTGATGCTGGTGCAGAAATCGTTGTTAGTTGACTCATTAATGTTAAAAACTCATTGTCGATTGTAACGACTGAATGAGGTTGTGGAACCAGCTGGTTTTTTAATGGCAATGAGAGAATCGATGCATTATTTTCAGCATATCTTAATGCGGTGGTTTGCACGGGCATCACATCATTTGTGGCCTGTGTCGTTTGTTTAGGATCACTAGGGTCCATAAACACATCAACAAGTACAGCTTGAGGTGTTTGTCCGTTATAGCTGATATGAAATCCAGAAGGAGAGTCATTTTTCAGCATTTGCCAGTATTGAGCAATGATCTCAATTTCACGCGACTCACCAGGTTGAATAGGCGTAAAACCTGCAATAGGTTTTAAAACAAAGTAATCACCGCTTTTGGCGGCATCTGCATTTTCTAGGCTTAGTTTTTGTGCGGCAATATGTTGGCGCGCGTATTGTCCGTTTGGGTCAGAGTCAGGCAGAACACTGGCTGGTGGTCTTACTGAGCTAAAAAATAACGACCAGCCTGATTCACCTAATGGTTCTAAGCCATTGTTGGTGATTGTTAAACTACCAAGAAAAATATTTTCACCAATCCCGTGATCAATGACTTGCCAACTTAAAGCAAGGTTATCGGGGTGAGGTTGTGCAATGCTAAATTGGCTTGCTGTGAGTAGTGCTAAGCTCGATAGTGTTGTTGTAATTGTGTGCTTCTTTGCAAACATGGTGGCTCCTAAGACATTGTTATTGTATAGATAGAGCTGGTACCGCAAGTTGACTCTAATTTTATAAACGTCTTAAGAAGAAAATTTGGGAATTAAAATTTAAAAAAAGCCCTAAATACTGCTTTTGTATTAGGGCTGAGCACGTTAATGAACTGCAATTTCATCAATATATAAAGGAAGTTTAGGGATCTGAATATCCTGAGATTTCTTGCTATTGATAGCGATCACTTTTAAAAAGCGTAATGTTGTCGGCTGAAAAGATAACACCGACATAGGGCCTTGCGGTGAGGTTACTTTTGCCAGTGTTGTCCATTGCTGCTTATCATCAGAGCCGAGAATGACTATTTCTGTTGGCGGATGCAACTGACGGTGACGACCACTGTTATAGCCTAATTGCACTTGTTTAACTAAAGTCGGTGATTCAAAATCAATAATGGCCTCAAGATCGGTGTCATAAAAAATAGCGTAATCTTCGACACTATAAAACTGATCAAATGCAAACTGACCATCTTGCAATTTATGCGCTGATTGCTCAGCTGCAGGGTAAGTTAGGGTAATGCTTTTACCTAGTGCTAGGTGAGGGCTAAGTGTAAGGCGTGCATCGCCAATAAGTTGCCCTTGCGATTTCACATAGCTGCGAGCACGGACTTGGGTGTTTGATTGAATCATGATAGGTGCTTGATATTTATTAGAGGCTAAAGTGGGTTCGCTGCCATCAAGCGTATAATAAATAGCGGTATCTGCGATATCAGTGGTTATAGTGACAAGTAGTTTATTGTTTTGCACAGTGCTGCTAATAATCGGTTTATAGCTACTTTTAGCGGTATTGATATGCATTTTTTGATAGCGCTTTAATAAGCGAGGTAAGCGATTTTGACTATAATCATGCCATGATTTACTTTCTTTGTTTGACCACAAGGTTTCACTCAGCGCACTGAGTCTAGGGAATAGCATGTATTCAGCATGACGCGGTGTTTTTATATACTCAGTCCAGAGTGCGCCTTGAGCACCTATAATGTATTCGCGCTGCTGTGAAGTTAAATGGCTAGGTTCAGGGTCGTATTGGTAGACATTTTTTAAACTCGATAGTCCATGAATTGCTTTGGGTTCATCAAGGTTACGAGATTGATAGGCATCAAAATAGATATACTGGTATGGGCTCATAATGACTTGATGTTCCATTTTTGCTGCTTGCACGCCTCCTTCGGTTCCTCGCCAAGACATGATGACAGCATCATCTGCAACTCCACCTTCTAAAATTTCATCCCAGCCGATGACTGTTTTATCAAGATCTTGCACTATTTTAGCAACTCGCTTAATAAAGTAGCTTTGTACTTGCTCTGGCGTAGTGAGGTCATGTTGCTGCATTAATTTTTTCACAAAGGGGCTTTCTAACCATTGTTTTTTTATTACTTCATCACCCCCTATGTGGATGTATTTACTAGGGAAAAGTGCAGCTACTTCTTTGTAAACGACAGATAAAAACTCAAACACATCCTCGCGAGGGCATAACACGTCTTCAAAAATACCAAATTGTGCTTGTACGTCGACAGCCTGCTGGTGGCAAGACAGCTCAGGATAAGCAGCCAGTAATGCCGTGCTGTGCCCTGGAATATCTATCTCAGGGATCACCTCGATGTGACGTGCTTTAGCATACTCTATGACTTCTTTGATTTGTGCTTTTGTATAGAAACCTGAAACGCTTTGATTATCAAACAAAGGTTTGTAATCATAAGTATGACCAACAACAGTATGAGGGCGTGTAGCGCCTACTTCTGTAAGCTTAGGGTATGCATCTATGGCTATACGCCAGCCTTGATCATCGGTTAGATGCCATTGAAAAACATTAAACTTATGCATTGCGAGCCAATCAATGTATTGTTTTACAAAGCTCACATCAAAGAAATGGCGGCTGACATCTAAATGCATACCACGATAAGTAAAGCGAGGTTCGTCGAGTATTTCTGCATTGGTAATTAGCCAGCTTCGTTGGTTTATTGGCATACGCGATTCTATTTCAATGGGGAGCAGTTGCCTGAGTGATTGCATTGCCCAAAATAACCCCTTTGTTGTGCTGGCTTTTATTTCAATAAAACCACTTCTTACTATTAATTGATAACCTTCCTCAGCCACTACTGAGTCGGTAATGTTAAAAGCGATGGTGTTTTTCATCGTATTTTTTGCGTGTGATACAGGTAATTCATAGCCAGTTGGTGGGCGTAGAAACTCAGCAAGTTGCAGAGCCACTTGTTTTGCATCGTGGTGGTTATAGCTAATCTGTGTGTTGTGCATTAAGTGAAAGTGATCTTCACCATATTGGCTGCTTGTTGGCTTTGGTGTGATGTTAGCGCTGACATAATAAGGAGCTAATAGCAGAATGAATAACACAAAGCTGCTTCGCAAGTATTGGTAAAAAGCATTTTTAATCATTGTTATTTCCTAAGAAAAGCCCGCATTTGCGGGCTTGGATAAACTAATCAGCACTGGGCAAAGTGCAAATTAGCAAGGGGTAGGTTAAAAATTAAGGGTTAACGAAGCACTAATGGTTCGGCCTAAAATAGGGCGCGCGTAGTAATAGTCGAAACCCGCTTGAACATCGTTAATGGCACGCGGATTACCTTCAGTTAAGCCTAACTCGTCAGTTAAGTTAGTTGCTTTTAAATGAACGGCAGCGCTGTCATTAAAGCGATAATTAACGCCCATATCGACGGTTGTGTAAGCAGGGAGTTCAAACTTATTCTCGCCATCTGAATAACGTTCACCTAAGTGGTGTACGGTTAAATAAACATCACCATCATCAAAATAATAGGTGGGAGTTAAACGTAGCTGAATTTTTGGTGTACGTTTGACTTGCTTGCCTTCCCAATGTTTAAAAGCACCGGTGAAGCCCTCCATTTTAGGATCTTGCAACACACCCGTTAAATCCAGTTGGATGTTTTCGTGTGCTTGCCAAACGGCTTCAAATTCAATACCGTCGGTGACGGTATCGATAGTTTGATTAGCCACTTCACCATTACTACCGGTAAAGTTACGCTCTACTAGGTCATTGAACTTTGTTCTAAATAAAGTTACAGACGCGCCGAGTGTGTCGCCAGAATAACGCCCACCAAACTCACTGAAGGTAAGGTTTACACTGTCATTAAAGTCTGCATCAATTCCGGCATGTATATTTTGTCCGTAGCTCATTAAGCGTGGCATCTCAAACGCATCTGCATAGCGGCCAAACATTGAGACACTGCCAGAAAATTTATAGTTGAAGCCAATCGTCCATGCAGTTTCAGTTTCATCGCGGGTTTTTGATAAGTAGTTGTTCGAGGGGGTATCAACATAGTTATTGGCAAGGTTGTTATCAACGTCATTGCCATTGGCATCGAAAGCACCATCCACTGGCACGGCAAACTGGGTTGCTGATGCGGTACTATCCAATTCTAACCACTCAATACGAATGCCCCCGTCAATACGAAGACTATCTGTGGCTTGAAATTGCTCATTGATAAACAGTGAGTGTGATGTGCTTGTACCAAATGCAGTGGCTTGGCCCCAGCCAGGTGCATAGCCTGTTGAACCATTGTCGGTTAACTGACCGACCACTTGCTGGTTGTCATCCAGAGCAACAATATCAAGCAGTCGTGCATTATCTTTCACCTCAGTTAAGAACTGTGACTCCCATTTATCAACGGGTAGCGAGTTTGCATCAACGTATGCGAATAGCCAGCCCATAGTGAGTGTGTGGCGATCACCTTCGTAAGTAAAATTGAGTTTATTGACGAATTGCTCGGCATCATATCGTGAATAAAGTGGATAGCTTGTGGTCACTAAACCATTGCCGTTTAAGTTTGTTACATCGTTGAGTATTTCGCCTGTATCAACATATTGATATTTAGCTGCAACAGCGCCGTCAGCTGCAAATTGGTCGAGCATGGAGAGTACATCTTGTTGACCAAGTCTATCGTTGGCATTTACTAAAGTGGAGTTATCGAAATTAAGTAGAATGTACATGTCGTTTTCGAAGCTTGAATAACGGCCTGCTGTATTTAACAGCCAACGATCATTTAGTTCCCAATCAAGGTTATAGCCCAAAGTGGTAAACTTAGTATGCTGCCCATCTTTAAGATCTCGCGTTTTGTAGCTACCATCTTCTTGCAGGTAATTTAAAAGGCGTTGGCCATTTCCGATTAAGGTTCCATGCTGTGGATCCACACCTGCGATCCCTTCTGGATTTTTTTGATCTTGTAGAGGAATAGGTACAAAAAACGTGGTGTGATCATTTAAATGCTTGGCAGAGAGTGTAAGTTGGCCTTTATCAAACTCGCGCACAAGGTTTAATCTCAGTTGTCCGCCGTGATCTGCTGTAAATTCTGTATCCCTTACGCCATCAGAGCGACGATAAAAACCACCGACAGACATTTTCCAGTTTTCACTAATAGGTGTGCCATAGAAAAACTCACTGCGATATAGGCCATAATCCGCCGTAGTTAGGCGAATGGTTGCTTCTTCGACACTATCAGGTTTTCGTGTAATAAAGTTAACCAAGGCTGCAGGCCCATTGGTTGTTAATAGGCCTGATGTACCACCGCGCACAGCTTCCATGTGTTCAATCGTGATGTCTTGGCGTTGATAAAAGTCGACCCACACACCGTCATAAACAACCGGTAAGCCGTCTTCTTCAACACCAATATAACGAAAGCCTTCGCCGCCACGTAAGCCCCTTGGAGCAACATTGTTATTGGTTTCACCGCCAGAATCTTCGACCCAAAACCCTGGTACAGTTTCGAGCAAATCGGCGGTACCTAGCGGGGCCTCTCTAGCAAGTTGCTCGGCATCGAGTGTGGTAATTGATACGGATGATTCGAGTTTGGTTTGGCCACGGCCACCACTACCGGTCACGACAATTCGCTCAAGATCGAGAAGTTTGTTCTTTTCTGATGCAGGTTTAGTTTCTTGTTCAGAATTTTGAGCTGCTTGTAGGTTTAAGCTCAAGCAGGCACTTCCGATTGCCAATGCTAGTAAATGCTTTTTATAGCGAGGTGTGTGTTTTTTCATTTTATTCCCTTCATTGTTGTTTTTTATAAAGCAGCAAATGGCTGCTTTAAATCTATTAACGAATGAAGGGATATTTTTGGGAATAACTTCTAAGGTAAAATTGAATGTTTAAAAAACTTAATTAAATCAATATTAAAATCAGTTGGTTTTATGGCTGCCTCAAGGTTCTCATGGCAACGACTGTTCGCAAGGTCTATATCATGTACTTCTGTATAGCGAGAATGTTTTGCATTGTAGAACACTTTAACTTGCGGCTTTAATGGGCTTGTCGGGTTACTATGTGTAACCACAGCTAATTTTTGGCTTTCCAATTTAACTAAAGTACCGACAGGATGAATGCCAATACATTGGATAAATTTAGTCACTAAATCACCATCAAAGCTATCAGGGCATCCATCTTTGAGTATTTTGAATGCTTTAATCGGCTCCATACCTGCTTTGTAAACCCGTTCGGCGGTGAGGGCATCATATACATCGACGATTGAAGCCATACGCACATATAAGCTCAATTCATCGGCATGTTTACCAAAAGGATAGCCGCTGCCGTCTAAGCGTTCATGATGGAAAGCTGCAATTTCAACCGCTATTCCGCTTAGCCCAGACTCCTCGAGGATCTCTTTACTAAAACGGGCATGGTTTTGGATCACTTGGTATTCTTCATCTGTTAATTTTCCAGGCTTATTAAGAATGTTATCTGGAATATTAATTTTGCCAATATCATGCAGCAGGGCACCTGTTGCTATCTCTTGAATGATGTCTCTATCAATACCTAAGTGTTTAGCAAAAATGCTAATTAAAATAGACACATTGATTGAATGCTCTAGTAGGTAGGCGTCTTTTTCACGCATACGCGTAATGCAGGCTAGGGCATCTTGGTTACGAAACACTGAGTCTATAAAGCCACTTGCTAGCTCCTGAAATGGCGCAACATCAATTTTATTGCCCGTTCGAATATCATCGAAAGCTTTGCTCTGCAATGATTTGGCTTCAGTGTATAAACTGTTGGCTTTTGTCATTTCCGCACTAACACTATGTGTCGTGTGCCACGGGTTATGTTGCTCAACTTTTTCAGTCGCAGGTGGGGGGCTGGCTTTTTTCTGCACCACTTTGTTTTCTTCGTTTAAAGTGAGTGTTTTGTCAGGATCAATTTCAACTTCTAGAATGCCAGCTTTTATTAGCTTATCTATACTTCCTTGCGTTTTTACCCAGCCTTGGTTTTTGATGCGGATCTTGCCTGTTTGTTTTGTCACGCTTTGCACAAACATGCCGAGTTTAAGTTGATTGATAGGAAGTGTTTTCAAGGACATTACTTCAAGTTGAATACATTACTATAAAATTAGCAGATATTTCGTATCTGAGTAAATAATAATAAAGGTGAGTTTTTAGGTAATAAGTATGTTTTTTGAACTGAAAGCAGAAAATTTTCAACGGTTTAATGTG
Source organism: Pseudoalteromonas sp. CO133X (assembly GCA_004208945.1). Lineage (GTDB taxonomy): Bacteria > Pseudomonadota > Gammaproteobacteria > Enterobacterales > Alteromonadaceae > Pseudoalteromonas. The sequence continues at coordinate 296,583 of SGPE01000008.1, forward strand.
GTTTAATAAAAAAGCCCCTACAAAAATTGCAGAGGCTTATAAAATTTAACTAAGAAAGTGTTCTTAAAGTTTACTCGTCATCTTCAACAAGCGTCATAAGTGATGTGTTACCACCTGATGCTGTTGTATCGATACTGATTGTTTTCTCAGTAAGTAAACGTTTGATCAGCGTATCATAGTACTCTGAGCTAATAACCGGCAGTATTGCACCTTTACGTTGTGCTAGCTGCTGGCTGAAGTAGCCTAAACGTGATGAACGAGCTGCAACAACCGCACCTGCAAGGTGAGGGTGCGCTAAGATAGCTTGCAACTGATTAGGCTTAGCAACTTGGAAAACACCTTCAGCAATACCCGTTGAGATAAACTTATCTCTAAACGCAACAGCTTCCTCATAGAACAACTCAGAGGCTACAGTGATTACCGTATTACCCGCAGCAAGTGCTGTGATAATAGAAATTGCCCAGAAGTTAAATGATGTACTCTTATCGGCATAACAAACCACACAACCACGTGGCTCAAGGTGAAGCGTATTAGATTCACCTGTAGGTCCAGGTAATACAGTGTGCTTACGCATGTGCTTTTCAAGGCGGTTAAGCTGCGCACGTGCATCAGCCAATGTTAATGCTAAGTCATCAGCAAGCTCGTCGATGATCTCAACCGTTGCAACTTTTGCTAGTAATTGACGAACAGCAGAAACACGGTCATTTAGTGGTGTCGCACGCCAGATTTTTTCATCGCGTAATGAGTTTTCCATTAACTTAGCAACTTGCTCAGCCGCACCTGAATAGTGGTGAGTGTCTAGCTCATCAGGTGATAGGTTCGTCATTTGTACGTTGTCTGGTGACGCTTTCTCTTTCACAAGACGTTGCAAGTAGTTAGGGCCACCTGCTTTAGGGCCAGTACCTGAAAGGCCACGACCACCAAAAGGTTGAACACCTACGATTGCACCGATCATGTTACGGTTGATGTATACGTTACCTGCACGAGACATCTTTGCTAAGTACTCACAACGCTCTTCAATGCGTGAGTGAACACCCATTGTCAGGCCATAGCCTGTGCCATTGATTTGATCGATAACGCTATCAAGCTCTGAGCCTTTGAAACGAATGATGTGAACACATGGACCAAATACTTCACGTTTAAGCACAGATAAGTCTTTGATTTCGTATAAACGAGGAGCAAAGAAATAAGCGCCATTCTCGTTGTTATTAGGAATAGCACACTCGTAATGAAGTGTTGCATTGCCTTTAAGATACTCAACGTGTTCATTTAAGTTCTTTAACGCTTTTTCATCGATAACAGGACCGATATCGGTTGAAAGTAGCGAAGGGTCACCAACATGCAGCTCTTTTAACGCACCTTTGATCATCTCAATGATGCCATCAGCAACGTCTTCTTGAATAAACAATACACGTAGCGCAGAACAACGTTGGCCAGCACTTTGGAAACCTGAACTGATCACATCATCAACCACTTGCTCAGGAAGCGCTGTTGAGTCAACGATCATACAGTTTTGACCACCTGTTTCTGCAATTAACGGTACTTGGATATCGTTACGTGCAGCCAGTGTTTGTGAGATTAATGTGCCTGTTTCAGTTGAACCTGTAAACATAACCGCTTGAATACGCTCGTCAGGTACAATTGTTTTACCTACTTCGCTACCACGGGCAATAACAGGTTGCACTACGTGCTCAGGTAAGCCGACAGACAGCATCAGTTCAATCGTACGAAGAGCGATTAAACTTGTTTGCTCAGCTGGTTTTGCAATAACCGTGTTACCAGTCACGATAGCAGCAGCAACTTGACCTAAGAAGATAGCCAGTGGGAAGTTCCATGGGCTGATACATAAGATCACACCACGGGCTTCAAAGCGCTCGTCTTGTGATAATTCTTCTGCACGTGCAGCGTAGTAACGACAGAAGTCAACGGCTTCGCGTACTTCGTCAATACCATCTTGTGCAACTTTACCCGCTTCTTTAATACAAATAGCAACTAGCTCATCGTGGTGGCGCTCTAAAATGTCAGCAACACGGCGAAGCAGGTTTGCACGTTCTTTTACAGGTGTTTGTGACCATGACTCAAATGCTTTTTCTGCATTTTCTAGAAGTGATGTCATATCTTCTGATGTTTGAAGTTTCACATGACCAATAACTTCTTTGTGGTTTGCCGGGTTTTTCACTGGCAATGAACCTTCAGGTACATCGCTTAATTCAATTCGGTGTTCTTCAAACCATGCATCTAAGTTCTCTTTGAATGGAGTAATAACATTAATATCAGTTAAATCCATGCCTTTTGAGTTTGCACGTTCGTCACCGTACAAATCAATTGGCATATTAATTTGTGTATTGAACTTGTTGCGTAAACCTTGCAAAGTTTCAACTGGATCTGGCAGTAATGACTCAACCGGCTTAGAGGTATCAACAATCGCGTTAACGAATGATGAGTTAGCACCGTTTTCTAATAAACGACGCACTAAGTACGCAAGTAAGTCTTCGTGTTGGCCTACCGGTGCGTATACACGACACTGAATTTTTTCTTGTTCAACAATTTGGTCAAACAAAGACTCACCCATGCCATGCAGACGCTGGAATTCAAATCCATCGTGGTCACCTTTAGCAACTTCTAAAATCGTTGCCGCAGTGTAAGCATTGTGTGTTGCAAATTGCGGGTAAAGTACATCGCGGGCTTCTAGTAGTTTGATAGCACATGCTTTGTAAGATACGTCTGTTGTTGCTTTACGTGTGAACACAGGGAAGTGGTCTAAACCATCTTGCTGAGTGGTTTTGATTTCGGTATCCCAATAAGCACCTTTTACGAGGCGAACCATTAGCTTACGGCCAACGCGGCGCGCAAGGTCAGCAACCCATTCAACTACAAAAATAGCGCGCTTTTGGTATGCTTGCACAGCTAAACCAAAGCCATTCCAGTTACCTAGTTCATCATCGCTGAATACGGCTTCGATAATATCTAATGAAATATCTAAACGGTCAGCTTCTTCAGCATCAACAGTGAAGCCGATGTCGTAGCTTTTCGCAGCAAGTGCAAGTTCTTTTAGCTTAGGTACGATTTCTGCCATCACACGTTCACGATGAGTGAACTCATAACGTGGGTGTATTGCAGAAATTTTCACAGAGATACCTGGGCTTTTGATAGGGCCACGGCCATTTGCTGCTTTACCAATTGCGTGGATAGCAGTCATGTAGCTTTGGAAGTAACGCTCTGCATCTTTCATAGTGCGTGCGCCTTCACCTAGCATATCGTACGAATATACGTAGCCTTTTTGTTCTTTATCAGCAGCTCGCTCAATCGCTTCGTCAATGGTACGACCCATTACGAACTGCTTACCCATGATCTTCATCGCGAAGTTCACAGATTTACGAATAACGGGTTCACCTAGACGGCCAATGGTTTTCTTAAGTACACCAAATTGCTGTTCTTTCGATTTGTCGCTGTAGTTAACCATTTTACCGGTTACTAGTAGGCCCCAAGATGATGCGTTCACAAATAAAGAATCGCTGCTACCTAAATGCGAGCTCCAATCACCTTTTGCTAGTTTGTCACGAATGAGTGAGTCTTGAGTCGCTTTGTCTGGTACACGTAAAAGTGCTTCAGCTAAACACATTAGAACCACACCTTCTTCTGTCGAAAGTGAGAATTCGTTTAACAGTGCGTCAACACCGCTTTGACCATCTTGATCGCGACGGATATTTAAAACCATTTGACGGGCACGTTCCCATGCACGGCTTCGTGCTTTTACGCCTACTTCAGCCAGCGGTAAGATATGATCAATAACCGCATTTTCGTCAATACGGTAGAAATCACGGATTTTTTGTCTTATTGGACACTCAGTTGTCAAATCGCCATTAAATAGCATATGTAACCCTCTGGTATGTGGAGTCTAGAAACGCCAAAAAAGCATTTCTTACCATTGATATAATTCGTGCATTCTAATTAAATTCCAGCAGAATATGCTGGTTAAATTTTTCAATTTACGATAATTTACAGGGCATACCTTGAACTTAGCCGCATAAAATTCTGTTATGACCAGCCCGAATCGATTACGCATGTTAGATCGCATTGATTTAGCAATTTTAGACGCTCTGCAAAAAAATGGCAGAATCTCAAACGTAAACCTCGCAAAACAGGTTAATTTGAGCCCGAGCCCGTGTCTTGATCGTGTTAAACGATTAGAACAAGAGGGCTATATTGAAGGCTACTATGCCAAGCTTAACGAAGCTAAGCTTAATCAAAGCTTATTAGCGCATGTGCAGGTGTCTTTGGTTACTTCTAACACCTCTGTTTTTAAAGTTTTCAGAGAGTATATTTTAAATATTCCTCAGGTCGTTGAATGTGACATGGTTGCAGGAGGATATGACTATCTATTGAAAGTGCGTGTCTCTGATATGGACGAATATCGCCAAGTCTTAGGGGATTTAGTCGATATACCTGGGGTTGGCACACATCATACTTATATGGTGATTGAAAAAATTAAACAGGACACAGGGCTTCGATTCGATATTTAATGTAAGGAAACCTACGTGGTTTCCTTTTTTGTATTTTAAAAAGAGACTTCAGTATAAGAGTAAACAGCGAATGTTGGAGTCTCATAAGCCTTCCCATTACCAGCCTAATTGATATTAATTTTAGCGAGTTTTCTTTTCAGAGTCGCAAGCATTGAATCGACAGAACTATCAGCATGACTGAGTCCTTCCATCAGCGTCATAAAGTAAAGGTCAATAATGATATCTGCATCTGTAGGGGTAGCGTCATTATCATTTATCAAGCGTTTCTTAAAAGCATTTAGTTGTGGTTCAAGTTCATTTTGTTGCCACATAATTTCTTTGAACAACTCTCGACTAAATTCTTTTTTCGCCAAGTAAAAAGCATAGAGAAAGCGAGCGTAGTGGTACATTCTATCTGTGGCTGTTGTACTGGTATCTAAACTCTCTGCGGTGCTTAGAATGTCTGTCAGTTCATTTTCAAAGCTGTACTTGAGTATCGCAACCTTAGTCGCAAAGTGACTAAATACGGTGCCATTGGCAACATTGGCTGCCTTTGCAATATCTCGCGTACTCGTTTGATGATAACCCTGCTCTGAAAACAACTGCCATGAGGCTGTTAGTATCTGCTGTTTTGTTTGCTCTTTCTTAGTCACTGCACACTCCAATTTTTATGCTATTTAACCAGAAATTTAAAAAATCTCAATCAAGACTATTGTAAATTGAGCGCGCTCAAGTTTAAAATGAGCGTGCTCAATTAATAAAAGGTTAGCACCATGGACATATTAAAACGCTTTATTGGCTATGTATTATTTTTACCAGGTATTTTCTTTTATAGCTTTATTTTAGGCCCCTTACTTATTGCCGTACTAGTACCAGGGGGGCTGATGTTATTGCTACTTATTTTAGGATATAAAGGGGGCTTTTTAGTGCTTAAGCGAGAAGTGCTTAATACACTTAAGCAAAAATCTCCCTAAAGCAATGTTGGTAGTAAAAGTGGTTAAGTCTAAAAAAAGAAACCCTGCTAAGCAGGGTTTCTTTTTAATCTAAAATGGGAAGTTTAGAACTAAGCCCAGCCGTCATAGCGTTTACGGCGAGACAACATAATCGTTAAAATAATACCCAACAATAAGCCGATAAATGCAATTGCGCCGCCATATGTAAGTAATTGGCGCTTTTCTTTAGCACTGGCTGCTTGTTTAGCATTACGCTCAGACTCGATAGTATTTTTAAGCTTATCGATTTGTGCTGTCAGGGCTTGGTTTTGTTCGTTAAGAGAGCGGTTTTGCTCTTGTAGCTGTGGTAATTCTATTTCGGCTTGACGTAACTGCTCTTGCATTAATGTCATGTCGTTATTCAGCGCTTGAAACTGTTGATGAATACCAGCGTTTTCAGTGATGAACTTTGCTTCTACCCAACCTTCACGCTCTTTATCATCACGAATTTTAAAGTAGCCATTATCTTCACCGGATAATAATTCTACTTGTGTACCTGCATCCACAGAGCCCAAAATACGGTAGTTTTTGCTTGGACCTGAATGCATAAAGGTGTACAGGTTATCGACTATGTAGGCGGTGTTTTCGTTGTTGCTGCTTGGCGCTTCTTCTGCGTAGCTAATAAAAGAGGTGGCCGCAAGGAGCAACCCAAAAATACACTGTTTTAACATCAATCTACCTTGTTAATGTGATCTTGCCGAGAAGTGGCTAAATTTATAATTTCTTTATGTATAGAGATAGTAGGGATTTCAACTATTAATAGCAAGGCTGATATTGTAATCCGTGTATGAGCTTAATCGCAAAAATCAGGAAAAAATTTGCATTAAGTAGCTGCTTTGTTTATTTTGACCACTTATTTATTTTAAATGTACTCCGCAAAGCGAATGGATACTGAGATAGAACTGAAGTTTTTGGTGTCAGATGCCGTTGTTCCACTGATCCCCGCATTAATTACCCAATTTGCAAAAACCGTTACCAACAAACCGTCACGCAGCCTACAAAATGCCTATTATGACACGCCGAGTCGTGAGTTACGTGCACTTGATATAGGCTTACGTACACGCTGCAGCGATACAGACTGTGAGCAAACTATTAAGTTAGCCGGTGAAGTGGTGGGGGGGTTGCATCAACGCCCTGAATATAACTTGCCTCTTGAAGGTAATCGTCCTGATTTATTGGCCTTTGATGCGTCAATCTGGCCTCACGCAATGCAAGTTAATGCGATAGCCGATAACCTTTACCCTATTTTTAGCACTAACTTTATTCGTCGCACGTGGTTAATTGAAACCGATAGCGGCGCTAAAATCGAAGTGGTGTTAGATAAAGGGGAAATAGCGGCCTCTGGTCAGGTTGAACTTATTTCTGAGCTTGAAATTGAGTTATTAGAAGGTAGCCGCCAAGAGTTATTTGCTTTAGCTGATAAACTGGTCAGTGAAAGTCATGTGCGCTTAGGACTTTATTCAAAGGCTGCGCGTGGTTACCGCCTTGCTGATAACACGCCTTTGAAAGCGAGTAAATCGATAGGCTTTGTACCGCTAAACAGTGGCGCGACACAAGAACAAGCATTAGTGGCAAGCATTAACTATGCTATTCGTTTTGTACAAAAACATGAAGCCTGTTACTTCATTAAACCAAGCTTAAAAACCTTAAAGCGAGTCACGGATGGTATTCGACTTATCCGTCATGCATTTTGGTTATTTGATGATATTGTCAGTAAAGATGATACGGACTCATTACGAGTAGAGCTAAAATGGCTTTTAAGTGAGCTTGCTTGGGTTGAAAATGCTATACAGCTAAAAACCTATACCTCGAAGCGACATGCCTATTACAAAAAGATTAATAGCGCCCCTGAGCTGACTCAAGTCATCAACGATTTAAAAGAATTACAGCCAAGTATTGAAGATGTACAAGAACTGTTTCACAGCAAGCGATACAATCGTTTGTTGTTGCAACTTACAACATGGCTAATTGAAAAACAGTGGCGTAAATCATGGGGCCAAGCGGAGTTTCAAGCCGCAGAAAAACCGGTTGCTGAAATCGCTAAGCGTTTATTTGCCAAAGACTGGCACGATATGCACGAGCTTATTCCTGAGCAGCAAGTGTTTACAGACAAAGACTATTTATCACTTAGAACTCGCCTTGAAAATTCACTATTAAGTGGTAACTGCTTGGGTGCGCTATTTAATACTGATGATAGAAATGAGTTTCGAATTCCATGGTTAGATATCTCCCACGGTATTTATGAGCTTAGTACACTTGATTATTTAAAACAGCTATGCGCAGGTCAGGATGATCAAGAGCTTGCTAAAATTCAGGCTTGGTTAGATCAGAAATCTGACTTTTTGGTCAGTGCAATGGAACAAAGCCGTCACGCGTCTTTCAATACTGATCCATATTGGTTGTAAGCCTGTGCCTGTTTGCCTATGGATAGGGTTAGCGATGTTGAGTATATCGGCATTTGCTAACTCAACCGAATGGCAAACTTACAAACAGCAAGATGGCATAAGCGTCACTTACAAAACGCATCAAAACGGTATTATAGAAATAAACGCTTCGGTGCTGGTAAAAAATGCGAAAGCCCATGACTTTATGGCGCTATTGAGCGATACCGACAATGCGCCTAATTGGCTCGAAAATGTGAAAAGTGTCACCTTAATGGAGCGTTTAAGCCTTTCTGAAACGCTTGTATACACACACTTTAATTCGCCTTGGCCTGTTTCAGATCGCGATTTGGTTAGCTATTCGTGTTACCACCGTCTGAGTGAGCACAAAACTGAGCTTAAAATTATTAGTCAGCCCCATGCAAAACCGGCAGTAAATGGTGTAGTGCGTATTAAAGATTTAACCGCTTTTTGGCGCTTAACACATCAGCAAAATGACTTACTGGTTAGTCATCAAGCTTATGCAGACCCTGCGGGTTCTATTCCACATTGGTTGAGTAACAAGGTATCATTAAAAAGTGTGTTTGAGACCTTACAGTCACTACGTAAGGAGCTCAGCTATAATAGGTTTACGCGCCTAAACACACCAAGCGTGCCTGGGAAGTGTGCTTCTTGAAGGCATAATACCTTTTATTAGTCTATTTAGTCGTAGGAAGAAAATGAAAGAGCCAAAAATTCCCTTGGTGAACAAACCAAATGGTATTGGGGTAGGGCGTGTTTTAAAAGCCACCAAATGCTCAATCAAAGGCTTTAAAGCTGCATTTAAAGAAGAATCTGCATTTCGCACTGAAACCTATTTAGGCCTGGTATTATTTCCGTTATCAGTGTTGCTTGCCCAATCATTAAGCCATTGGCTGATGCTATTTATTCCTTACTTATTATTGTTGATAGTTGAGCTACTCAACTCAGCAATAGAGGCGCTGACTGATAGAGTCGGTATTGAGTACCATGTATTGTCGGGGCGAGCTAAAGATATGGCCTCAGCGGCAGTGACGTTGGCATTAATTATTTTGCTACTGGTTTGGGCAGTGGCAATTTATGAAAAGATAATGATGCAGTTTTAAACAAAAAAAGCGCCAAAAGGCGCTTTTTCATCTTATATAACCTATTACAGACCAGCAGCTGCGCGAAGTGCGTCTGCTTTGTCTGTGCGCTCCCAAGGGAACTCTTCACGACCGAAGTGACCGTAAGCCGCTGTCGGTTGATAAATAGGACGCTCAAGGTCAAGCATTTGGATTAAGCCATATGGGCGAAGGTCGAAGTGCTCACGTACTAATTCGATTAGACGCGCTTCTTCTAATTTACCTGTACCAAATGTCTCGATACTGATAGATGTTGGCTCTGCAACACCGATAGCGTAAGAAACTTGTAGCTCACACTTGTCAGCAAGGCCAGCAGCAACTACGTTTTTAGCAACGTAACGTGCAGCGTATGCAGCTGAGCGGTCAACTTTTGATGGATCTTTACCAGAGAAAGCACCACCACCGTGACGAGCCATACCACCGTATGTATCAACGATGATTTTACGACCTGTCAGACCACAGTCACCCATTGGGCCACCGATTACGAAACGGCCAGTTGGGTTGATGAAAAACTTAGTCGCGCTTGAGATAAGCTCAGCAGGAAGAACTGGCTTGATGATCGTTTCCATTACCGCTTCAACTAAGTCGTTTTGTGAGATTGAATCACAGTGTTGAGTTGAAAGAACAACAGCATCAATACCAACAGGCTTGCCATTTTCGTATGCAAACGTTACTTGAGATTTTGCATCTGGGCGTAACCAGTTAAGTTCACCACTTTTACGAACTTCAGCCTGGCGCTGAACTAAACGGTGTGAATACGTGATAGGTGCAGGCATTAACACGTCAGTTTCGTTACATGCATAACCAAACATTAAACCTTGGTCACCAGCGCCTTGCTCTTCAGGGCGAGCACGGTCAACACCTTGGTTGATATCTGGAGATTGTTTACCGATTGTGTTTAGGATTGCACACGAGTCAGCATCGAATCCCATGTCTGAGTGTGTGTAACCGATTTCACGTACTGTTTTACGTGTGATTTCTTCGATATCAACCCAAGCGCTAGTAGTGATTTCACCACCCACCATCACCATACCGGTTTTAACGTAAGTCTCACATGCAACACGGGCATGAGAATCTTGCTCTAAAATAGCATCTAGAACCGCGTCAGAGATTTGGTCCGCGATTTTATCCGGATGACCTTCAGAAACTGATTCAGAAGTAAATAAATGTTTTGCCATTGTATTTCTGCTCACAAATATTGCGCTTCACATACGTCGGTAATAGCGCTAAAAAATTAAGGGGCGTATTTTATCTAAAACAAATATGTTTGCATAGTAATTTTACGCCTAGACGTCTATTTAAAATTACTAATAACATTTCGTTCTTAATAAACAGTAATAATAGGTGCATTTAATACGGATTTTTAATTGCACTGTACCCTTACATTAAGTAAGAATGGTGCCTTACACACAACCAGCGCAAATACATAAAGGTAGGAGAATTCATGCCATCACGCAAAGAACTTGCAAATGCTATTCGCGTCTTATCAATGGACGCAGTACAACAGGCCAAATCTGGTCACCCTGGCGCCCCTATGGGCATGGCAGATATCGCAGAAGTACTATGGCGCGATTATCTAAAGCACAACCCAACGAATCCAGAGTGGGCAGACCGCGATCGATTTATTCTTTCAAATGGTCACGGTTCAATGCTGATCTATTCTCTTCTACATTTAAGTGGTTATGATCTGCCGTTAGAAGAAATTAAAAACTTCCGTCAAATGCACTCAAAAACACCAGGCCACCCAGAGTATGGGTATGCACCAGGTATTGAGACCACTACGGGCCCATTAGGTCAAGGGATCACAAATGCAGTTGGTATGGCGATTGCCGAAAAAGCACTTGCCGCACAATTTAACCGTGAAGGTCACGATATTGTTGACCATTTCACCTATGCGTTCATGGGCGACGGCTGTTTAATGGAAGGTATTTCACACGAAGCTTGTTCATTAGCGGGTACATTAGGCCTAGGTAAACTAGTTGCGTTTTGGGATGACAACGGCATCTCAATTGATGGTGAAGTAGAAGGGTGGTTCAGCGATGACACGCCAGCACGCTTCAAAGCATACGGCTGGCACGTAGTTAGCGATGTTGATGGGCACAACCCTGATGCAATTCGCGCCGCTATCGAAGAAGCGCGTAGCATCACCGATAAACCATCACTTATTTGTTGTAAAACAGTGATTGGTTATGGTTCACCGAATAAATCAGGTAGCCATGACTGCCATGGTGCACCACTCGGTGAAGATGAAATTAAAGCATCTCGTGAGTTCTTAGGTTGGACTGGCGAGGCATTTGAAATCCCTGCTGATATTTACAGCGAGTGGGATGGCAAAGAAAAAGGTAAGCAACTAGAAGCAAGCTGGGACGAAAAGTTTGCCGCTTACGCAAGTGCACACCCTGAACTTGCTGCTGAGTTTAAACGTCGTACCAACGGTGAGTTACCAGCTGATTGGGCTGAAAAGTCACAAGCTTATATCGAAGAGTTACAAGCAAACCCAGCAAACCCAGCAACACGTAAAGCATCACAAAATGCATTAAACGCATTTGGCCCATTATTACCAGAATTCATGGGCGGCTCTGCTGACCTTGCGGGTTCTAACTTAACACTTTGGGATGGCTCAAAAGGCTTAGAAGCAAACGATGCAAGTGGTAACTACATTTTCTACGGTGTACGTGAATTTGGTATGTCGGCAATTATGAACGGTATTGCACTGCACAAAGGCTTTATTCCTTACGGTGCTACATTCTTAATGTTTATGGAATATGCACGTAACGCAGTTCGTATGGCCGCATTGATGAAGCAGCCAAGCATCTTCGTTTATACGCACGATTCAATCGGTCTAGGTGAAGATGGTCCGACGCACCAACCGGTAGAGCAAATTGCTAGCATGCGTTTAACGCCAAACCTAGTTAACTGGCGTCCATGTGACCAAGTTGAGTCTGCGATTGCATGGCAACAAGCGATTGAGCGTAAAGACGGCCCAACATCACTGATTTTCACTCGCCAAGGCCTTGAGCAACAAACGCGTACTGCACAGCAGTTAAGCGACGTGAAAAAAGGTGGTTACGTGCTTAGCTGTGACGGTGAGCCAGAGCTTATCCTTATCGCAACTGGTTCTGAAGTACAGCTTGCACAAGATGCCGCAACAGAGCTACGTTCACAAGGTAAAAAAGTACGCGTGGTCTCTATGCCTTCAACTGATTTATTTGATGAGCAAGATGCTGCATATAAAGAAAGCGTACTACCAGCAAGCGTAACACGCCGCGTAGCAATTGAAGCGGGCATTGCAGACTACTGGTACAAATACGTAGGCTTAAATGGCGCAGTAGTTGGTATGACGACATTCGGTGAGTCTGCACCTGCAGGCGAGTTATTCAAGCACTTTGGTTTCACTGTTGAAAACATCGTAAACAAAGCAAACGCTTTGTTCTAAGCTTTAACCGCTAAACTTAAAAGCCCGCGCTGTATAACCACAGCGCGGGCTTTTTTATGGCTTTTTACTTGGCCGTAGGCGTGAAATTTATTTCGCGCGAAAAAGCTAGAACTCTTGTTGCGCTCTAATTAATCAAGGGTTAAGTTTATAGAGTTGTTTAATTTTAAACTAATTGAAACTGCGTTTAGAGATTCAAGGTTGAAAGGTGTTATACGCATTTTAATTATTAAGCTTTTATGTTTTTCGTGAGGTATGAGTGGAATCTAAGCTGTTAAAAATCAAGTTGAATCCCAATTCTCGAAGTGATTTAGATACTTTAATCACTTATATGCGTGAAAACATCGAGTTTCCAAAAAGTGAAATGGGGCAAAAAGGCTACTTTTGGGATTCCGTATTCTATGAGAAAAGTGACGAATTTGAATATATCTATATTGTTATCAAATCGAAAGATTTTTCTAAAATAATGATGGATGAAAGTGAATTAATCATATCTCCCTTTAGAGATGTTTATGAAAAGTTTAGAAGCACTTGTTGGGCTCCTGAACCTTATATAGATCTAGAACCAGTATTTTGTTTTAATTCATCATTAACTTTTTCAGGCTAAAAGCCTTTTGTATCAAAATATAACAAGCAATTTAATAGAGTTAAAAGCGTTGGGCTATTGCTCCGCCCTTTTTAGCTCATTAATTGTGAATTGCACTAAGGTCTCTGATGAAACAGTATTCAATTGTTAGAATTAAAAAGTTGAATCGAGAGTTCACATTTAATGAAAGTCACATGGGTACACGCTCTCCCAGAGTTGGTGATGTTGCTACTATTGTGGATGTTTATGATGGAGCTTTTGACCTTGAGTGTTGCGACAGTGATGGCTGTACAATTTGGTTGGAAATTTTTGATTCAAAAGACGCTGAATTTGAAATTTTAGATGATTTACCTTCCATTAAATTATCCCAAAATGATTTCATAGAGTTATTTGAATTCATGGAAAAGGCTAACGAGTTATTTCATCAATCAACAAAGTATTCTGATCCTGATAAAGTAAAAGAATTTGCTCAGGCTAATTATCCTCTAATTAGAAAGTTTTACTACGAAATTCTGTGGGATAAATTACCAGAAGCAGAAAAAGAACGAAGACTTAATGAGTAGCGTGCATATAGCAAGTTGCTTAATTTTGTATACTTAATTGGCAAAATTAACAAGCTGGCTTGGCACTTAGCGCTAGTATAACCTGTAGTTGTATTTACTAAATCTACTTTTGGAGAGAAGCCAAAGAAATATATATTCCAATGCAAATTATCTGGGCGAGAAAAATCAATTAATACTTCAAATGTAGGCTCGGTATCTGACGTTATAGATCAGTATAGAGCGGATGGTTTGATTTGTAATTGCTACATTGACTCTACACTTTTTGATCGTCTTGATGGAGCCTCTGATAGACGCGGAATAAATATTGAAACTTGGTCTGGGTTTGAGATAGAACGATTTTTATCCAGAAGGCCGCTATTAAAGCAACGATATGAAATAACTTAATAATTAGGGGACCGTCGGATGTTACGCACCGCTGCTTTGAGCGCTATGACTCACAAACGACATTTTAAATCTCCCGTACAATTGACGCGCTAAAGCACGACCCATCATGCTTTCAAGATCGGCTTATGGCTAACTACGGCTAACCGGACTTGATTATTTCTCACTCAGCTCCCCTTGAATGCTAAACCGACAACTGGCACTGTCTGTAGCTTAATAACAAAACACAACAGGAGTGAGGATGTCTCAGTTTGATAATGTAAGTGTGCTGAAAAAAGCCAATGTGTACTTTGACGGTAAAGTGTCTAGCCGTACTGTGGTATTTGCTGATGGCAGCACGAAAACGTTAGGCTTTATGCAACCGGGTGAGTTTGAGTTTGCTACGAGCAAAAAAGAGTTGATGGAGCTTAACGGTGGCAGTTGGCAAGTGCTATTACCTAATGAGAGCGAATGGCAAACAATGCAAGCAGGGGAGTCATTTACGGTTGATGCGAATGTCACCTTTTTAGTAAAAGTGAGTGAGTTTGCTGATTACTGTTGTTCGTACACTTAACAAGCAGTTGTTAACCTCTGTGAAAAGCCCGTGCGATGCGGGCTTTTGCATATTTTATCTGCAACGCATGATCTAAATCATCTGTGGTTACAATCAATTACTAATTATCTGTAATTTTCGCTTGTGTTAATTCAATTCGCCCCCAATACTAACTGTGAGGTAACAAGAAAAAAGGATACCCTATGAAGATTAATATTTCTGGTCATCATGTTGACGTTACTGAGGCTGTTAGAGCTCACATCAACGAGAAATTCTCGAAAATTGCTAGCCATTTTCCATCATTAATATCACTCGATATTATTCTTTCAAAAGAACATCACAAGTATCAAGCTGAGATCAGTACCACTTATGAAGGTACGCGTTTATCGGTTAAAGGAGAAGATGACGTGATGTATCCGGCTATCGCAAGCGCGGCTAAAAAACTCGATGCATCACTTAAACATCGAAAAGGGCAAATGAAAGCCAAATTACATGAAAAACCGGTCAGTACCACGCCGGAAATCGCCCACGAAATCATTCAAGAAATGGATCTGAGCTAATTACAATGTGCTAGCCTGAAGTGGCTAGCCTATACTAAAATTGAAAAGCCAACCGCTTCACAGCGATTGGCTTTTTTGGTTTTTACTTTCTACCTTATCCAACTTCCAATCTCATCTAAAACGCTGTAAGTTGCTTGTAACTAAGAATAAAACACATAAAGCGTATGCAATCAGCAGTATCAAATTGGCAATCTAAATTAAATGCTTTAGGGCCGGGTATTTTAATGGCTACAGCGGCAATTGGTGGCTCGCATTTAGTGGCGTCAACACAAGCGGGATCATTATTCGGTTGGCAGCTATTTTGGCTAATCATTGTAGTAAATGTATTAAAGTACCCATTTTTTCGATTTGGTATGGAATACACCTTAGCCACTAAACAAAGTTTAGTTGAGGGTTATAAGCAAAAAGGGCCAGGCTACTTTTATAGTTTTATTGCGCTGAATATTGTTGCGGCTGTGGTGAATACCGCAGGGGTATTACTATTAACGGCCAGCTTATTGCACTACGCGTTACCTATAAGTATTTCAGTTACACTGCTGTGCTGGCTAATTTTGGCTGTGTGCTTGCTTATTTTGTTATTGGGGCACTTTAAGGCGCTCGATAATGTTTCAAAGCTTATTATGGGGCTGCTTACTGTAACAACCGTGGCTGCGTTGATTGTAGCTATTAACAATGGTGCTATAAACCATGCAGCAGTGGCGCCTGCTGACTATGTGGGTCCATCGCCTTATGAACTTGCCATGCTTGGCTTTATGGTGGCACTTATGGGCTGGATGCCAGCACCTATCGAAATTTCAGCGATTAGCTCGTTATGGCTAAAAGAGAAGCAACATCAACAAGCGGTGACAAAACAACAAGGCTTGTTTGATTTTAATTTGGGTTACTGGCTTACCGCAGCACTGGCGTTAGTGTTTTTTTCATTAGGTGTGTTGGTGCAATATGGTCACGTGCAGGCAGTTCAATTAGGTGGCGTGGCGTTTGCCAAACAGTTGATTGATATGTATGCACTCACCATGGGGGAGTGGGCAAGGCCGCTGGTTTCAGGTATCGCTTTTTTATGTATGTTTGGTACCACGCTGACCGTACTTGACGGCTACGCTAGAACATTAAATGAGTCGCATAAACTGCTACCCGTTAAACAGTCAAAACATAGCTTGAATATGTGGCTATTATTACAAGCATTTGCTGGCATGGCAGTGATTTTATTCTTTAAATCAGCCCTTGGGCCTATGCTTACCTTTGCAATGACCCTCGCTTTTGTCACGACCCCTGTCTTTGCGTGGCTGAACTTTAGTTTAGTTCGCTCAGAAGCCAGTATTCATCACTCAACCTTACTTCGCATATTGAGCTGGTTAGGCTTAGCTTATTTGGTGGGCTTTGCGCTGGTGTTTTTGGTTTGGAAGGTAATGTAGATTACTTAGCATTTAACTATGCGTAAGGAATATTGTGGTTTAAGGCTACACAACTATAAAGTTCAAGGTTTGACTACTCAATAATAAAATAGCTTGAGAATTAGGTGTTTCTTATATGTTGCCAAAAGTGGTACTTTTTGGTTAACATGTGTTT
Source organism: Pseudoalteromonas sp. CO133X (assembly GCA_004208945.1). Lineage (GTDB taxonomy): Bacteria > Pseudomonadota > Gammaproteobacteria > Enterobacterales > Alteromonadaceae > Pseudoalteromonas. The sequence goes on from SGPE01000008.1 coordinate 313,221, forward strand.
CGATTTGTAATTGTATAAGGAAATTCCTATGAAAAGGATATTCAAGCTCAAACCTTTTGTTATCGTACCCGCTTTTGCTTTTTTAACAGCATGTGGCTCATCAGACTCAAATGATGATAAAGACACATCATCTGGTAATACTATCCCAACCATCACTTCAGAAGCAGTAACTACAGCGACTGAAGACGAAAACTATAGCTATACGGTTTTAGTTCAAGACGACGACTCTGAGTTAAGTTTTGCATTAGATACAGCACCTACAGGCATGACCATATCTCAAACGGGTAAGATTGAGTGGCTGCCTACAGAAGGCGTTTTAACTTCAGGTGAGGTGATCGTAAGTGTTAGTGATAATCACAACGATAAGGTGACTCAAACATTCGAAATTACGGTGACACCAGTCAATGATGCCCCTATGGTTGCTGATATCGAAGATCAGATTATCAAAAATGGTGAGTTATTTAATTACCAGCTTAATGTAACAGATCCTGATGATACTATTGAAGGTGGAATAAGTTTCACATTATTGTCTGGTCCTGAAGGCATGGCTGTTTCTGACACTGGCTTATTAAGCTATCAAGCCAATAATACTGAAACAACAGCCTATAACGTAAATATTAAAATAAATGATGGCGGTGAAGATAATGCAAGTGCTGCAACCGCGTCTTTCAATCTTGATGCTCAATATTTTGTAGATGTTACTGCGCGAATTAAAGACTACTACACAGAAGATGCTATCTCTAACGCAACCGCATCGATAACAAACGGTAATGGGATATTGGCAACAGGAACTACCGATGGTAACGGTGAGGTATCTTTTTCAGTCCAAGATATAACAATTACTAACCATATGGTTATAACAAGTGATGCTAATGGTTATGCAGAAATGGCTGCACTATTAAACGAAACACGTTTATCTTTACCCACCGATATTTTATTGCAACCTATACATGCGCAAGTAACATTTGATCCCACCATTGCCAGCAACTTACAAGTAGAAGATGCTGTGTTGGTTGAACTACCAGCGAATAGTTTAGTTAGAGCTGATAACTCGCTAGTAACAGGACCAGTGAGCGCAGAGTTAACGATTATTAATCCTGCGGTTGATGTGTCTTTGATGCCGGGTGAAATGCTCACAACGGATGAGAATGGAGAAATAAAACCAATCGAATCATTTGGAGCTATAACTGTCACATTTGAAGACGAAAATGGTGAAACCCTAAATCTTGCTGAAAATAGCCAAGCTATTATCAATATTCCTGCTGTAGGAGAGCTAGCGAGTACCGTGCCGCTTTACTATTACAATGAGCAGACAGGTTTATGGGTTAAAGAAGGTGAAGCCCAACTTGTTAACAGCGCAGAAGGTAATTTCTACACAGGTTCCGTTTCGCACTTTACTACTTGGAATGCCGACCGAATTTATGAAACGGTATTTATTCATGGTTGCTTAGAAGATAATAACCAAAATCGAATCGCGGGTGCTTTAGTGAACTCCCAAGGACGTGATTACATCGGGTCATCATCTGCTGTAACAGACGTTAACGGAGACTTTTCGATTCCTGTTAAGATGGACAGTACCGTCTTAATTTCATCAACTTCAGGAGGTTTGAGCCGCACATTCTCTGTCGAAACGAATTTAACCGATTTAACTCTTGATGAATGTATTGTGTTAGATGAAGTATTTACCAAAATTAAGCTTAACTGGGGGGCGACTCCATCGGATCTAGATTCTCATTTATGGGGCCCAACAGCGACAGAAGGTGAACAGTTCCATATTTATTTTGGTAGTGATACAGCGACTGTAAACGATATTATTATGTTTTTAGACGTTGATGACATAACAAGTTATGGCCCTGAGGTTATTTCAATCCCAGAATTTCCGCTACCTGGAACTTACACCTATAAAGTACACAATTATTCAAATACACCAGAGATTGACAGCACCACAGCAAAAGTAGAGCTTGTTATAAACAACCAACGCCGTGTGTTTACACCTCCGAGTAGTGGTGTCGAGGATTTGTGGCATGTATTTGATTTGGTTGTAAGTGAAACAGGGGCTGTTGAAATTGTCGAAGTGAATAAGTTTGAAGATGACTTAATTTTGTATACTTCAGCGCAAAATCGTCAGTTTTCGACTCAGAGAAAAGCTCAGCCTTATGAGCAAATGTTCAAAAAGTTAGTTAGTGGTAAGTATTACGCAAAATAACTAATAATAAGCCTCAAGAGGTACTTGAGGCTTATTAACTCAATTCCCTAATTGCATTACTAATCCCATCTAGCGTGAGTGGATACATACGGTTATCCATTAACTGCTTTATAAAATCAATTGATTGATAATAACGCCAGTGTTCGACGGGTTGTGGGTTGAGCCAAGCGACTTTATCAAAATGGTTGGTGATACGGTTTAGCCAAGCACTGCCTGGCTCTTCATTCCAATGCTCGACACTGCCCCCAGGGTAGGCGATTTCATAGGGGCCCATAGTGGCATCGCCAACAAAAATGACCTTGTAATCGCTGGTGAACTTGTTAATCAGGGTCATGGTATCAATTACGTTTGAGTGACGACGTTCGTTGTCTTGCCAAACATGCTCATACAAACAGTTATGAAAATAGTAAAATTCAAGGTGTTTAAACTCGCTGTGGGCGGCGCTAAATAACTCTTCGCAAGTATGAATGTAATCATCCATTGAGCCACCTATATCAAACAGCATCAACACTTTTACCGCATTGTGGCGTTCAGGTGCCATTTTTACATCGAGCATGCCGCCTTGCTTTGCGGTTGCGCGGATGGTTTCGGTTAAATCCAGTGTATCGCTAGCGCCAGTGCGGGCAAATTTACGCAGCTTTTTGAGGGCAAGTTTTATGGTGCGCGAGCCGATTTCACGGTCACTATCGAGGTTACGGTAGCTACGTTTATCCCATACTTTTACCGCACGGCGATGTCGGTTACCGTCTTGACCAATGCGCACACCTTCAGGGTTATAACCATAGGCGCCAAACGGCGAAGTGCCACCTGTGCCAACCCACTTATTACCCCCAGCATGGCGTTTTTGCTGTTCTTCAAGGCGTTGCTTGAGGGTTTCCATAAGTTTGTCAAGGCCACCCATGGCATGTAATTGCGCTTTTTCTTCGTCGCTTAAGTGCTTTTCAAACTCTTTGCGTAGCCAATCGTCAGGCAATGCATGTTGCTGTTTTAAGCTTTCGAGCAGATCAAGGTCGGCGACTCCGCTAAAGTAATCAGCAAAGGCTTTATCAAAGCGGTCAAAATGGGTTTCATCTTTCACCATGATGGTACGCGCTAAGTAATAAAACGCGTCTACATCGGCAAAAATAACTCCTTGCTTGAGCGCACTGATTAAATCAAGCAGTTCTCGCAAACTAACCGGTAAGCGGTACTCGCGTAGCTTAAAGAAAAACGCAATTAACATCTTAACGGCGGCTCATAAAGGCAAGCTTTTCAATAAGGCTGATGTCTTGCTCGTTCTTTAATAACGCCCCAAACATGGGCATTAGGCCACCTTTTTGGCTCTTGTCGTGCAGTGTTTTAGCGTCAATATCTTCAGCCATCAGCAGTTTTAACCAATCAAGTAATTCACTTGTTGATGGTTTTTTCTTAATGCCGTTCACATCGCGCAGGTTAAAGAATACTTCGAGTGCTTGGCGTACTAAATCTTGTTTAACGTGAGGGTGATGCACATCGATAATTTGTGCCATTTCTTCACTACTCGGAAAATCAATGTAGTGGAAAAAACAACGACGTAAAAAAGCATCTGGGAGCTCTTTTTCGTTATTCGACGTGATGATCACAATCGGACGTTGCTTAGCAATAACGCGCTCACCGGTTTCATAAACATGAAACTCCATTTTATCGAGCTCTAATAACAAGTCGTTGGGAAATTCGATATCGGCTTTATCGATTTCATCAATCAGTAGCACTGGGCGTTTATTATGTTGCTCACCATAGGTAAAGGCTTGCCATAGTTTTCCTTTAACAATGTAATTGCCGATATCGTGAACTCGTTCATCGCCTAACTGACTGTCGCGTAGACGTGATACCGCATCATACTCATAAAGGCCTTGCTGCGCTTTAGTGGTTGATTTGATGTGCCATTGAATGAGGGTGGTGTCTAAGCTTTTTGCAAGCTCCTCGGCCAGCATGGTTTTACCCGTGCCTGGCTCGCCTTTTATCAACAGCGGTTTTTCGAGCAATATGGCCGCGTTAACGGCTTGTTTTAAAGCAGAACTTGCAATGTAGTTATCGGTTGAATTAAAAAGCACGATGTCACCTTATCTGGTCTGAGCAGTGATTAATAACGTTATGATGCCATAGTTATTCTGTGTCTGAAAGGTATGCAAAACGCGGCACAGTTTTGCCATCGATTTCAACGGTTTCTAAAAACATACTAAGTGGGCGTGCCCACATACCAAACTCACCATACAGTGCTTGGTAAATAACAAGTTGTTCTTCGGTTTCACTATGGGTGGCAACATACTCAACTTTGTATTTTGGGCCTTTGTAGTGTTGATATATACCTGATTTGAGAGGATGAGGTTTTATTGCTGTAGTCATGTTTTGATCTCTTGTATAATTACGTTTTGCACTTTTTAATGCTAAATAAATCGCCAACACTATGAATTATATTTCGTTAGATGAATACAAGAAAGCATGGGTTTTTCGCCATAAAGACATGCCTATCAGCGCAGATGATGCACTGCAAATTAAGCCAATGACAAGTGAACGTGCAGCTGTGCTTTGGACTACCATGGTCAGCCGCGAGCATGACCACCCAGATTTTTTTGATAAAACAGATTGGTGTGGCAAAGAAGAGAGCTTTATCGAGACACTTAATTGGGAAAACGCATGGGAAGCCAGCGAAGAGCAACTCCCCGAGGCTATTTTGGCGCACCTTGATTGGGAAGCAAACACGACAGTGTATTTTTGTATGGCACGCGACAATATCATCGAAACTAGTTTTGCTGTCTTTAAACGTTGTTGGCAAAACTTTATGTTTTTAGCTGATGGCAGTTTGTTAATGGGCAAAAAACGCGATGCAGTTGTGCAGTTTTTAGAGTCAGGTAATGCCAAACTGGGTAAAAAAGGCGCAGTAAAGTAGCGCTCAATTAACGCTCTATGCTATAAAACAGTCAAGCAATTGTTTTATAAGAGCGCGCATTGTCAACTTCAAACTCTCAGAGCAAATCGTTACAACAAGCCGAAATTTGGCAAACTGATGCCGAGCGGGCTTTGTATGCTCAGTTGTGTAATGCTTTTTATGCGCGTGAAATTCCACGTTTAGTTGAAGAGCCAGATGCCGCAAGATTAAGACGACTATTAGCCAGTTTACCTTTTTATATTGAACGGCTTGCTATACGAATTGTGAGTGGGGATGCGCCTCTACAACTTGATTCACAAAATGGTAGTTGGCTCGAGAAGCAAAAAACGCAGCCTCCTGTGCATAGTAAAAATGAGTCAGCGCGTTTTTTTAGTCAATACGCTAAGCGCGGGTTAATTGTTCCCGTGTTAATTAATGACGGTCGATGTACCACAGTTCGCATAGACAGCTTAGATCAAGTAAGCGACAATAAGGTACATTGCAATGAGCTTGGCTGGTTTAATCATTCGGGTGAGTCATTGGAAGACACGCACGCTCAATTATTAAAGCCTTCAAAAACGATAATGATAGCGGCGTGCTGTGGTCACCAATGGCAGTTTAATAAACGAGTAACACCTAAGCGTTTATCTTTAAGAGAAATGCTATTAGCAAGCAATATAAATTGGCGCAACCTAAAGCGCCCAAAGACTTAATTTAACCGCGAAGGAGTGTTCAATGCGGGTTTTTCAATTCGCCTTGTTATGTTTGGCGCTATTTATTCAGTACCGTTTATGGTTTGGCCATAATGGGGTACAGGATTACGCTCGCCTTAAGCAAGCGGTTACGTCTCATCAAGATACCAATGCCAAGCTTTTGAAGCGAAATAAAGTACTTAAAGCTGATATAAAAGATTTAAAGCTCGGCCAAGAGGGAATTGAAGAACGTGCAAGGAATGAGTTAGGAATGATTAAACCAGGTGAAACATTTATTCGAGTGTTACCTAGACAACAAAATAATGAAAGATAAGCAAATAATTACCGCTATCGTCCCTGCCGCAGGGGTTGGTAGCCGCATGCAACATTCCACGCCTAAGCAATATATTGAACTTGCTGGCAAAACGATTTTAGAACATACCCTTAGCAAGCTTGCTGAACTTAACCTCCTTCGCACTATTAAAGTCGCAATCAGCGATGGTGACGGCTATTTTGCTGATTTACCGCACATGGATAACCGTATAGAGCGAGTAACGGGGGGGAAAGAGCGCGCTGACTCAGTGTTGAATGCCTTGTTATCACTTGCTGATAATCCTCCTGATTGGGTTTTGGTGCATGATGCTGCAAGGCCGCTGGTATGTTTAACTGATATCGAGCGCTTAATCTCAGACTGTGTTGCTACGAATGAAGGCGGTATTTTAGCCTCTAAAGTAAAAGACACCATAAAGCGTGGTGAGACGCATTGTAAGCAAACAGTGCCGCGTGATGATTTATGGCAGGCACTTACCCCCCAGTTCTTCCCTTATCAAGCACTGACAGATGCCCTTACAAATGCGCTTAAAAATGGTGTAACCATCACGGATGAAGCATCTGCAATGGAGTGGGCTAAGCAGCCTGTTAAATTGGTGCTAGGTCGTAGTGACAATATTAAGATCACCACGCCAGAAGACTTAGATTTAGCTGAGTTCCTACTAAATAAACAACAAAATGAGAGTACCCCATGATTCGAATTGGCCATGGCTTCGATGTTCATAAATTTGGCGGCGAAGGCCCGCTGGTTATTTGTGGTGAAAAAATTGATTACCCACAAGGGTTCTTAGCACATTCAGACGGTGATGTGGCTATTCATGCATTATGTGATGCGATATTAGGTTCTTTGGCTATGGGTGATATTGGTAAGCACTTTCCTGATACAGCCAGTGAATACGAAAACATCGACAGTCGTATTTTATTACGCCATGTGGTTGGGCTTGCTAAACAGCAAGGGTACGTACTTGGCAATGCCGATGTCACGATTGTTGCACAAGCGCCAAAAATGCTGCCACATATACAAGCAATGCGTGAAAACTTAGCCGCAGATTTAGAGGCTGATATTTCACAGGTTAATGTGAAAGCAACAACCACCGAAAAGTTAGGCTTTGAAGGACGCAAAGAGGGCATCTCAAGCCACGCAGTCGTTATTATGAGTAAACACAATTCATGAGCGAGTTAAATTACCTTTACGGTAAACCTCTTTCTAAGGCTGACTTTAAAGCGTTTGCTGAAGATTTTATGGTTGATGAAGACTTGGGTATTGAGTTTACAGGTTCTGGTGAACATGTTTGCTTACAGGTTGTAAAAAAAGGCGAAAATACTCAGTTTATTGCTAAACGCATTGCCGAAAAAGCAGGTGTATCACCGCGCGATGTAAGCTATGCGGGTCTAAAAGATCGCCATGGTGTTTGTACCCAGTGGTTTAGCGTGCCAGTACCAATTAAAAAGCATATAGAATTTAGTGAACTGAATAACGAGCAGTTTTTTGTAATATCGCAACAGCGCCATAACCGTAAGCTCAGAACCGGCTGTCATAAAGGCAATCGCTTTACTATTACGTTACGTAATGTGACTGAGCCGCTGGATATTTTGTGTCGTATCAATGCTGTGCGCGCAGGCGTACCTAATTATTTTGGTGAGCAGCGCTTTGGTCATGGCGGTCATAACCTTGAGATGGCTAAACGAATGTTTGCGGGAGAGCGCATTCGCGATAAAAAACTGCGTGGCTTAGTGATTTCAGCTGCGCGTTCTTATGTGTTTAACGAAATAGTGAGTATGCGTGTTGCTGAGCACGGCCTTGCTAAAACAATGCATCGCGAAGTGTTTATGCTTAGCGGCAGTAATGCCTTTTTTGAAGACAACATAAGCGATGACAATATTGCACGCTTAGCGTCTGGTGATATTGTCATGTCGGCGCCTATGGTAGGTAAAGGTGAAAAAGGCCTGACCGAGACTGAAAAAAAATGGCTTACACCTTATCAGTCGTGGATTGATGGGCTTGCTGAATTGGGTCTAAAGAATGAGCGTAGAATGTTACGCTTAATACCCGATTCATTAGCAGTAGAAACCATAGATGAGAGCACACTGAAGCTCAGCTTTGGTCTACCTAAAGGCTGTTTTGCAACCGCTCTGTTACGGGAGCTGGTGGACTATCAAGATGCAAGCCCCAGAGAACAAAAACAAAAGGATGCGTAAATGAAAATCTTATTAAGTAATGATGATGGGGTCAATGCTAAAGGGATTGCAGTTTTGCACCAAGCTTTGATTCAAATCGCAGAGGTAACGTTAGTTGCGCCTGATCGCAATTGCAGTGGCGCAAGTAATTCACTCACATTAATGAATCCATTACGAGCGACTACGTTAGATAATGGGTTTATTTCGATTAATGGCACACCGACAGACTGTGTTCATTTAGGTGTAAATGAGCTTACTGACGAGCTGCCTGACTTAGTTGTAGCTGGTATTAATCATGGTGCTAATTTAGGTGATGATACGCTTTATTCTGGTACGGTAGCAGCAGCAACTGAAGGACGTCATTTAGGATTACCAGCCATTGCTGTTTCGTTATGTTCTAAAGAAGGCAACCATTTTGAAACAGCAGCGGCCGTTGCCGTGAGCATTATTAAAGAGCTGGCTTCTCATCCATTACCAAAAGATCAAATAATTAATCTAAACGTTCCCGATATTCCTCTAACAGAATTAAAAGGTGTGAAGGTGACGCGTTTGGGTTCTCGCCATAAAGCTGAAACTATGACTAAGCAGCAAGACCCTTGGGGCCGTGATATATATTGGTATGGTACGTTAGGCGCTGAAAGCGATGCAGGTGAAGGCACTGACTTTTATGCCATCAACAATGGTTATGCATCGGTGACACCATTAAGCGTTGATATGACAGCGAAAGAAAGCTTGCAAGCTGTTGATAGCTGGTTGGCAAATATGGAGATTAATAGTGCTGACTAATTATAATCGCAGTGCATTAGCGTTGGCTGAATTATTAAAGCGAGAAGGGGTAGAGGACTCTATCGTACTTGAAGCAATAGCAACAACACCCAGACACTTATTTGTTGATGATGTATTGCAGCACAAAGCGTATCAGAATACCGCATTACCCATTGGCCAAGGGCAGACTATCTCACAACCGTATATTGTTGCACGGATGACCGAGCTGTTACGTTTGGCTGGCGTTAAAGACAAAGTGCTTGAAATAGGCACAGGCTCTGGTTATCAAACAGCGATACTTGCCAAAACATTTAGCAAAGTTTGCTCTGTTGAGCGAATTAAAGCACTGCAATGGCAAGCAAAACGGCGTTTACACAAACTCGATTTATATAATGTAACAATGAAACATGGTGACGGCTGGCAAGGTTGGCAGTCTCAAGCACCATTTTCAGGCATCATTGTGACAGCTGCGGCTGCAACAATGCCAAAAGGGTTATTAGCACAGTTAGCTGATGGCGGAGTCATGATTGCCCCTGTGGGCGAGCAAGACCAGCAATTAATGATGGTTGTCAGAAATGGCGATACATTTAGTGAACATGTAGTTGCACCAGTACGATTTGTACCTTTGGTACCTGGTGACATTGAATAGGACGTCATACTTTGAAGTTATTTACTAAGTTATATGATATGGCACTTGTGTGGGCGAAGCACCGCCACGCAGAGCGCTATTTAGCAGGGATGAGCTTTGCCGAATCTGTTTTTTTTCCGGTGCCACCCGATGTCATGCTGGCGCCAATGTCGCTTGCACAACCAAGCAAAGCATGGCGTTTTGCAAGCTTTACTACCATTGCATCTGTCATTGGTGGTGTTTTAGGTTATCTTTTAGGTTATTGGCTATTTGAGCCTGTTGTAGAGCCTTTTATTGCTCAAATGGGCTGGCAAGGAAAGTTCGACTTAGCACTTAGTTGGTTTGAAACCTATGGTGTTTGGGTTGTATTTATCGCTGGATTTTCGCCTATCCCCTATAAGGTATTTACGATCGGAGCCGGTTTAATGCAGATGGCCTTTTTGCCCTTTTTAATTGCCTCAGCCATTGGTCGTGGTGCACGATTCTTCTTGGTTTCCGCTTTAATGAAGTGGGGTGGGGTTAAAATGGAGCAAAAATTACGTCAATATGTTGAAGCACTTGGTTGGGGTTTAGTTATTTTAGTTGTGGTTGCATACTTTTTATTACGATAGCACTTAAAACCTTTAATTAGCATTTCAAGGAGCATTTTACGGTGAGAAAGCATTTAACAGTCTATGTTGCTTTGTTTCTTAGTATTTTGCTCTTTGGTTGCTCCTCTCGCAATGCGCCCGCGCCGGTCAGTAGTTTAGATAATCAAATTAATCCCACTACCCGTAAAGTGATTATCACGGGTTCAAGTTATCGAGTACAAAAAGGCGATACGTTGTACTCAATTGCGTTTAGCGCTCAGAAAGATTTCCGTTCTTTGGCAAAAATAAACCGTATTCCAGCACCTTATACAATTTACCCTGGACAACGTATTTTGCTCAAAAAAGCAGCGGAAAAACCAAAAAAGACGAAAAAATATACGAAATGGAGTAAAAAGTCTACTGTTTCGAAACAAAAAAATAACAAAAAATTAAAAAAAGAGCTTGATCAGCCAAAACAACGAGAGTATGTTCAAAAACAAGCCAACAAAAAAGTTAGTGTAAGAAGTAGTAAATCTAGTACGAAAGTAATATGGAGTTGGCCCGCTCAAGGTAAGGTCACTCGCCGTTTTTCTACTAAAGAAAATGGTTATAAAGGTTTACAAATCGCTAATAAAAAAGGGGCATCTGTTTTAGCTGCTGCACACGGAACGGTGGTTTATGCTGGCAACGCATTAAGGGGATACGGTAATTTAATTATTTTGAAACATAATGATGATTACCTAAGTGCCTACGCGCACAACTCCAAGTTGCTCGTAAAGGAAAAACAGGAAGTAAAGGCGGGTCAGAAAATAGCAGAAATTGGCAGTTCCGACTCTTCAGTAACGGCTTTGAGATTTGAAATTCGTTATCGAGGAAAAGCAGTCAACCCTGCTAAATATCTACCTTAGCCACGGGTATTGATAAAGTGATTTAGCTCAATCACATATTTGCTCGGGAGGACGCTTATGGGTCACACAGCAAAACTTGAGAAAACAACAGAAACGATTGACGATAAATTTGACGATACAGTAGTCGAAGAAGAATCTTCTGATTTACTAGAGGAAGTGGATAACGAAGAAGATATTTTTGCAAAGGATGAAGTCGCCAAGAATTTAGATGCAACGCAACTATATCTCGGTGAAATTGGTTTCTCTCCTCTGCTCAGTGCAGAAGAAGAAGTATACTTTGCTCGTAAGGCGTTGAAAGGTTGTGAAGCCTCTCGTAAACGAATGATCGAAAGTAATTTACGTTTAGTGGTGAAAATTGCTCGTCGCTATAACAATCGTGGCCTTGCATTACTTGATCTAATTGAAGAAGGTAATCTTGGTCTTATCCGAGCCGTTGAAAAATTTGATCCAGAACGTGGTTTCCGGTTTTCAACTTACGCAACCTGGTGGATTCGTCAAACTATTGAACGTGCCATCATGAATCAAACCCGTACTATTCGCTTACCAATTCATGTTGTTAAAGAGCTGAACGTTTATTTAAGAACCGCACGAGAATTAACGCAAAAGCTAGACCATGAACCAACAGCAGAAGAAATTGCAGAGTGTTTAGATAAACCTGTTGAAGACGTAACAAAAATGCTGCGTCTAAACGAAAAAATCACCTCAGTTGATACACCAATTGGTGGTGAGAACGATAAAGCCTTACTCGATATTATTGCTGACGAAAAAGGCTCTGGCCCTGAGGGCGAAGTACAAAATAATGATATCAACAAGCATATAGTTGATTGGCTTGGTGAATTAAACCCAAAACAACGCGAAGTATTAGCACGCCGCTTTGGTTTGCTTGGCTACGAGCCATCAACGCTTGAAGATGTTGGTCGTGAAATTGGCTTAACACGTGAGCGTGTAAGACAAATTCAAGTGGAAGCATTACGTCGCTTAAAAGATATTTTGCAACACGAAGGTTTAAGCACTGATAGCCTGTTCGACCAATTCACTTAATTTGACAACAATGCATACCTGATCAAGGGTATAGAACCTACGGGTTCAGAACACACAAAAAAGCTGACGTAACGTCAGCTTTTTTTATTGTGTAATTAAAGTAAATCTTTTAACTGATATAACAGCTGATGTGCTTGCCTTGGTGTGAGGCTGTCAGGATCAAGCTGCTGTAAAGTTAATTCAAGCTCTGATGGCTCATTATCAAAAGCCAGTGCTTGCTGTTGCTGCACAGGAGCTGTGACCGGCTGGTGATTTTCGAGCATTTTTAGCTTTTGTTTTGCCTGTTGAATCACCGCTTTTGGCACACCGGCAAGTGCAGCAACTTGCAAGCCAAAGCTCTTACTTGCAGCCCCTTCAAGTACTGTGTGCATAAAGGCAATGGTGTCGTTGTGCTCAATGGCATCTAAATGCACATTAACCAGTCCTTGTTGCTGTTCAGCAAGTTCTGTTAATTCAAAGTAATGAGTTGCAAATAGGGTTTTAGCTGCAATCTTTGAGGCTAAATAGTCTGCAGTAGCGTAAGCGAGTGACAAGCCATCATAGGTTGACGTACCACGACCAATTTCATCCATCAGCACCAACGATTGTGCGGTAGCATTATTCAAAATTGTGGCTGTTTCTGTCATCTCAACCATAAAGGTCGAGCGCCCAGATGCCAGATCATCACTTGCGCCAATACGTGTGAATATACGGTCAATGTTACCGATTTCGGCACTATCTGCCGGTACGTAAGAGCCTATATGTGCCATTAGTACGATAAGCGCGGTTTGGCGCATGTAAGTTGATTTACCACCCATATTTGGACCCGTAATGATTAGCATTTTACGGTCATTATTGAGCTCTACTGGGTTGGCAATAAACGGGTCTTTCATGACCTGCTCAACAACAGGGTGGCGGCCTTGCTTAATGCTAATATTGTCGTTATCGCAAAGTGTTGGTTTAGCGTAATTAAGTGCTTGTGCACGTTCTGCTAAGTTGTTTAATACATCTAAATCAGCTAACACAGCAGCCATGGTTTGTAGCTGCTCGATATGCGGGGCAATAAATTCAAATAACTGCTCGTAAAGTTGCTTTTCAAGGGCTAATGCTTTTGATTGGCTACCCAGTACTTTATCTTCGTGCTCCTTTAGCTCTGGAATGATGTAACGTTCATTGTTTTTAAGCGTTTGGCGACGAATATAATCCGCAGGCACTAAATGTGAATTGGCACGGCTAACTTCAATAAAAAAACCATGTACTTTGTTATAGCCAATTTTAAGCGTACTAATACCTGTGCGTTCACGTTCACGCTCTTCAAGTTTTTCAAGAATATCAGTCGCACCTTGGCTCAGTGCACGCCATTCATCAAGTTCACTATTATAACCTGGGGCAATAACGCCACCATCACGAATAAGTACAGGCGGAGTTTCTATAACAGCACGTTCTAGTAAATCCTGAAGTTCAGGCAATTGTTGCGAGTTTGCGATGATCTGACTAATACGTGGATTGTTGGCATCCATTAGTAGTTCGTGCAGTGGTGCCAAAGCTTGCAAAGCGCTGCGCAAGCGCGTTAAATCACGGGGTCTTGCAGTGCAAAGTGCTAAGCGAGCAATAACACGTTCAATATCACCAATTTGCTTTAATGACTCTTGTAGCTCACCGCATAGTTGTGCATCAATAATCGCACTTATCGCATTGAGACGAGAGTTAAGCTCAGTTTTGCTGCGCACTGGAGTGTGAATACGGCGTTTTAGTAAGCGAGAACCCATGGCTGTTGCTGTTCTATCAAGCACTTGCGCGAGGGTGTTTTCGTAGCCGCCAGAAAGATTCACCGTGAGCTCTAAATTTTTACGAGTTGCAGCGTCGAGGATCACTGCGTGCTCATTTTGTTCAAGAGTAATGGCACGAATATGGGGCAGGGCAATGCGCTGAGTATCCTTAACATATTGCATTAAACACCCAGCAGCAATGAGTGCGTTATGAGCTTTATCGACTCCAAACCCTACTAAATCCTTAGTACCAAATTGGTCGCACAATAAGTGTTGGGCAGTATCTAAATCAAATTCCCACTCAGGGCGTCGACGCGCGCCTTTTATATGCTCAATTAGGTGTACATTTGCAAATGTTTCACTATAAAGCAGCTCAGCAGGCGCTAAACGTTGTAATGTTGAGCTAAATGCTTCATCAGTATTGACTTCAAGAATATTAAAGCGCCCTGAATTGATATCAAGGTAAGCTATTCCGTAAACACCCTTGTTGCTTTGCCACACACTCGTTAATAAGTTGTCTTGACGTTCTTGCAGTAAGGCTTCATCAGAAATTGTGCCAGGCGTAACAATGCGCACAACTTTGCGCTCTACAGGGCCTTTACTTGTCGCAGGGTCGCCTATTTGTTCACAAATAGCAACGGATTCGCCCATTTGCACTAAGCGGGCTAGGTAGTTTTCTACAGCGTGATAAGGGACACCGGCCATTGGGATTGGATCACCACCGGCTTTGCCGCGGTGAGTTTGAGAAATATCAAGTAATTGTGCGGCACGTTTGGCATCATCAAAAAACAGTTCATAAAAGTCACCCATTCGATAAAACAACAAAATATCTCGATGCTCTGCTTTTATTTTAAGATACTGCTGCATCATAGGGGTTTGTTGTTTTATAGTGTGCGGTGCATAAAGATCAAACGACATGTACTTACCCAAAGGCTGAATATGGAATTACATCAAGAGATTAAAACACTTGCTGCGAAATTAGGAGCTATTTTAACGGATAAACGCTTATGGATCACTACCGCTGAATCATGTACGGGTGGGGGGGTGAGTTATGCGCTTACAGATACGCCTGGAAGTTCTAATTATATTGACCGTGCTTTTGTTACCTACAGCAATCAGGCAAAGCATGAACTACTTGGTGTTAACGAGCAAACATTAAACACCTACGGTGCCGTAAGTGAACAAACGGTCCTTGAAATGGCACCGGGAGCTGCAAAAGCAGCAAAAGCTGATATTGCGGTTGCGGTTTCTGGCATTGCAGGCCCTGGAGGTGCAACACTGGATAAGCCCGTGGGGTTAGTGTGGTTTTGTATTCATTTTGCAGGGAAAAACTATTCGAGCAAGCAGGTTTTTTCTGGAAATAGAGCAAATGTTAGAGAGCAAGCTATTGTTTATGCTATAGAAAAAGTAATTGAATTGATAAAATCAGAAAATTAGCTTGATACTGTGATTTCATACAGTATACTGTCTGCATTAGCCGGATTTGGAGAACAGAATGAACGATAACAAACAAAAAGCGTTGGACGCTGCTTTATCACAAATTGAACGTCAATTTGGTAAAGGTTCAATTATGAAATTGGGTGATAATAAAGCCCTTGATATTGAAGCTATCTCGACAGGTTCACTTGGTATTGATATCGCGTTAGGTATAGGTGGTTTACCGACAGGCCGTATCGTTGAAGTATATGGTCCTGAATCATCAGGTAAAACAACGCTTACTTTACAAGTTATCGCTCAAGCTCAAAAGCAAGGTAAAACATGTGCGTTCGTTGATGCTGAGCATGCACTTGATCCTGTATACGCACAAAAACTAGGTGTAAACATTGATGAGTTACTTGTTTCTCAACCAGATACGGGTGAACAAGCATTAGAAATTTGTGACATGTTAGTACGTTCAAGTGCTGTAGATGTAGTGATTGTTGACTCGGTTGCTGCACTGACACCAAAAGCTGAAATTGAAGGCGACATGGGTGATTCACACATGGGCTTACAAGCTCGCTTAATGTCGCAAGCACTTCGTAAGTTAACGGGTAATATTAAACGCTCAAATACACTGTGTATTTTCATCAACCAAATCCGTATGAAAATTGGTGTTATGTTTGGTAACCCAGAAACAACTACGGGTGGTAATGCACTTAAGTTTTACGCTTCAGTACGTTTAGATATTCGTCGCATCGGTTCAGTGAAAGAAGGTGACGAAGTCGTTGGTAATGAAACCCGCGTGAAAATCGTTAAGAATAAAGTTGCGCCGCCATTTAAACAGGCTGAGTTCATCATTATGTACGGTGAAGGTATCTCTAAACATGGCGAGCTAATTGATTTAGGTGTTAAGCATAAACTTGTTGAAAAGTCAGGTGCTTGGTACAGCTATAATGGTAATAAAGTCGGCCAAGGTAAAGCTAACTCAATTAAGTTCTTAAAAGATAACCCTGAGATCGCAGATGAAATCGAAGGCAAACTACGCGAGATGCTATTACTGCAAGCCACTGTACAACCAGAAGATGGTGAAGATGCAGGCTTAATCGCAGAAGATGAGCTATAAATCGCTTTAAAGAGTATCGTTAAGCGTGATTTGACCCGCACTTAACAAAAGAAAGCCGCTACCCTGTGTAGCGGTTTTTTTATGGTTGAAATAGTCTGTGGTCGTGTTGTTTATTTGACTGGTCGCCGGGATAAACCCGCTGCTACAAGATGGCGTAGTCGCGATTTTATATCTCGCTTTAGCTTGAGTTACTTTTGGGTTGTCGCGGGGTTAACCCGCTGCTACAAGGTGGCGTAGTCGCGATTTTGTATCGCGCTCAAGGTTTAGTTGTGTTTGGATTGTTGCGGGATAAACCCACTGCTACAAGATGGCGTAGTCGTGATTTTATATCGTGCTCAAGGTTTAGTTGTGTTTGGATTGTTGCGGGATAAACCCACTGCTACAAGATGGCGTAGTCGCGATTTTATATCGCGTTTCGGGTTATGTGCTTATTTGAATGCTCGTGGGGTAAACCCGCAGCTACGGGAGCGTAGCTGCGATTTTATAGCGCGTTTAATAGGATTATTAAAAACGCTAAAGCAAGATTATAGCTGCCAGTTTAATGACATAGCATAACCGCGTGGTGCACCGTAGTAACCTTGCTCCCAGAACAAGCTGTGAAGGTATTTCTCATTGGTTACGTTGTTGATATTAAAGTTAACACTCACATTATCATTAATGTCATAGGTTGCCATCAGGTTTAGTAAGCCATAGGCATCTTGTTTTGTAACCGGTACCACACCTGAAGGTTGTGTCGGTTGCACACGTTGCGTGTCATCCTGCCATTGGTAATTTAAACCAAAGGTTAGGCCATCTATTTGAGGTACTTTCTGGGTTAAAGCAAGTTTAACTTGATTCTCTGGTGTGTAATCTTTTACTAATTCATCACCATCGATATTTAAGTTACTATAGCTAAAGCTAGCACTAAGCGTGTCGTTGAGTCGGCCACTCATTTCTATTTCAAAACCGTCACTATTGATGCCATCTGCACCATAGTAGCGTGTGTCATCTGGTTGAGAACCAGGAACAGCGATAGCTAGGCCTTCTTGCTTAGCATCGAAATACGCAAAGGTGACGAATAAGTTGTCATCAAGTAATTGTGCTTTCAAGCCGATTTCGCTGCTTTTACCTGTGATTGGATCTAGGTAATCTCCGTTAATATCACGCTCTGTTTGTGGTACAAAAGTTTCTGTGTAGCTTGCATATGTAGAGAAACGTTCGTTAATGTCATACACTACACCGTAATAAGGTACAGTTTGATCACTGTCTTTATCTTTCGCTTTTCCATATGACTCGCCCTCAGTTTCCCAGTTTACATGGCTAACACCCGCTAAGAAACTCAGTGAGTCTGTGGCACGAATTCGTGTAGAAATATAAGCAGAACGCTGACGACTCGTAATATCAGCACCTGTTAAACCATCATCAAATGTCGGTGTGGGTGCTGTGCCATCCCAACCACCTAGTTCAGGCATGCGAGGGAAGCCATTTTCATTATCATAAAGAGACATATCATCGTTATCCATATCCGCTTGATTTACACCAAACGATAGGTCGTGCTCCATGCCAAATAGATTAAACTTACCTGTTGCATAGATATCTAAAATATCGTGCTTATCTTTATGGTCATACTCGCTTGCGTAACCAATTAAGCCTAAACCTGTTTCTCTATCAGGTGTTTTATAGACATAAAAAAGCTCTGAATCTTGCTCATTTTCTAAGTGCGCATAGCTTGCTTTTAAGAACCAAGTATTCGTAATTGCTTGTTCAATTGATAAGAACAACTGCTCTGTTGTGTTGTTCCAGTAAGACCAGTCAGATGCTGTACTGGTTGATTCATCAAAATTAGTTGCCGAGCCATCGCTATAATAAAGAGGGAGTGCCCCCCATAATGGGCTATCTGCATCTTTTTTCTGGTTAACGTAGTTAGCCGTTACTACCGTGCTATCCGTTAACTGGCCTTCGTAAGCAAGGTAGTAAATTGTTTTATCTTGCTCATAGCGGTCAAGATAAGACTCTGCTTTATGTTTGGTAAATACAGCACGCACAGCGTGATTTTCATTTAGTGCAGTTGATGCATCAAGCTCTAAGCGTTTGCTATCCCAAGAGCCGTACGATACAGATGCATTGACTTGTGTTTGATAAGTTGGGCGTTTTAAAACCATATTAACAGTTGCAGATGGGTTACCAGCACCTGTCATTAAACCATTGGCGCCGCGGACAATTTCAACGCTATCGAAAATTGAAGTATCTAAAGTTCCCTGGATAGAGCCGTTGTCTTGTGGCATACCCATGCCGTTAACCTGAAAGTTTGTTATCTCAAAACCACGTGCTTTAAAGTAGGTACGATCAGTTTCAATTTGCTCAACAGTGACACCTGGTGTACTTTCAAGAACTGAGTTCAGATCATCAAGTGAAAAGTCATTCATTAATGCACGAGATACAACAGAGATAGACTGGGGAGTTTCTTTTATTGTTAGTCCAAGTTTTGTTGCAGATTGCGCTTCTTCAGTAATGTAGTTTTTATGATGCTGACCATAAACAGCTATTTTTTCAATAGGTTGTTCTTTTTCTTGTGCAGCGAAAGCGTGACCACTTAATAGTGCTGAAGTCACTAAGCTCAATTGTGAAAGGCGCAAAAATTTAGTTGATGACATGCAAATTCCCAAATAGTTCAATTCAGATTGTAAATTAATGCGTAATGTAATCTAAATGAAAATGGTTTGCAATTAGGTTTATCGGTGTTGGCTTAAAATAAACAAAAAAAGCGGCCGAGGCCGCTTCAGGAAGTAAAACTGATTAAGGATTAAAAAACGTATTTTGCAGAGAACTGCAAACGATCCATATCGCCATCTGTGCCACTTTCTAGTTCACGCTCAGCATGTTTATATTCAACACCAAACGTAAGCTTTTTAACAGGCGAGTATAAGATGTTTGCACTATAGCTTTGACTCGTTTCTGTAGGGTCGCCAGAGATTGCAAATAAGTCACTATTATTGTCAGCAGAGAAGAATGAATAAAGGAATGTTGAACGCCATTGGCTATTCCAATGTTGCTGATAGGCAATAAAGCCTGATGTTGAATCAATGGCATCAAGATCATCACCATCAAGCACGGCACCATGAGCAACATTTAAACCCACGTAGCGACCTAAGCCTGAGCCCTGTGTAAGCATAAATTTAAGGTTGTTTTGACCAAAGTTTACTTTACCAGACGCGCTAATACCAAATGAAGACTCATCGGCATCAATACCATTCTTTTTATAGGTTAATTGGCGTGCAAGACCTGTCACAACTAACTCACCCCAGTCCGCTTTGTGAGTATAACGGGCTGTAAAATCAGGCATTGCGGCATCATCGGTTGCTACGCGAGCACCACCTTGAGTGGTAATGGTACTTTCAGGGTTTTCGATTGAAAAAGACCAACTACCCGTTGTGTATCTTGCCTGAGCTTGGCGAGCAAACACAGTACCTTCTGCTGGGCCAACAAAATCAAGGGTTTCTGGAAGAGCTCCTACGTTTTGGAAGTTCGACCATGCTTGACCGAATAACCAACCGTCATACGTGACATAGGCTTGTCGGATACGTGGTGCATATGAATTAGTAACGCGCTCATTACCACCTGGTGCAGATGCTAAAAAGTCGATCTCAATTTTTGTATTTATCGTTTTTCCGTTATCTAATTTGGTTGCGGTACCAAAGTTGAAGCGAGATTGGCGAGCATGCATATCAAAGACAGCATCATTGTCTGTATCAGGTCCAACAGGAGTCGTACTTGGCACGTAAAAATCGCGACCAACGCTTGAACCATCAGGGATACCTGATGAGTAATCACTCCACATTGCATCGAGTTTTACATAACCGCCATAGGTGATATCAGTATTACCTATGGTGGCTGCGTGTGCTGTGCCTGTCAGCGCACAAAGTACTGCTGATGCAGTTAATGTCTTCAGGGCTGTTACTTTTGTTGTTGTCATAATGTGTATTCCTGTCAAAGCTACTTGTATGTTGTTGTATCACTGTTGTTTAAGAAGTGATTTCTCTCAATTATCTATTGGTCTATTAGACTAAGGTGGTACTAATACTAAGTGAGCAACAAAGTTTGTTTAAATTAAGGTAGTTAGTCAGATGTATTAGTACATTGGACTTGATTATAGAAGGTGATTACGAAGTTTTTTGTTTATTGGTGAGATATACAACTAAGGTCTAATATTTTAAGTCGCTTTGCTGAGTGATCCTTGAAGTAAGCCTTTGGCAAGTAATTAACATGGAGACGACAACAATGTCACAAAGTATCTATCCAGTTCCAGCGCATATCAAGAATGCAGCACTCGTTGATAACGATAAATATAATACACTGTATAAGCAATCTATTGATGACCCAGAAGGATTCTGGCGAGAGCACGGTAAACGTCTTGATTGGTCGACCCCTTATAATAAAGTGAAGAACACGTCATTTGATAAAGGTCACATTAATATTCGTTGGTATGAAGACGGACAATTGAACGCCTCTTATAACTGTATCGACCGTCACCTTGCTAAAAATGCAAACAAAACAGCCCTAATTTGGGAAGGTGATAACCCTGAACAAAGCGAAAACATTAGCTATCAAAAGCTGCATGATGAAGTAGCAAAACTCGCCAATGGCCTTAAAAAGTTAGGTGTTTCTAAAGGTGATCGCGTCGCGATTTATATGCCAATGACTCCACAAGCTATTTATGCAATGCAAGCATGTGCGCGTATTGGTGCCATTCACTCTGTTGTATTTGGTGGTTTCTCTCCGTCAGCAATTGCTGATCGAATTAACGACTCAGGCGCTAAGGTTGTAATTACATCTGATGAAGGTCGTCGCGCAGGTAATTGTGTACCACTTAAAGCAAACGTTGATGAAGCTGTATCGCAAGATTCGGTAACCAGTGTTGAGCATGTCATCGTGCATCAATTAACAGGTGGCGACGTTGAGTGGAATAGCCATGATGTTTGGTGGCATGACCTAGTAGCGGATTTACCACCAGAGTGTGAACCTGAGCCAATGAATGCAGAAGATCCACTTTTCATTCTTTACACTTCAGGTTCAACGGGTCAACCTAAAGGGGTTGTTCATACCACAGGCGGTTACCTTGTGTATGCATCAATGACCCACGAGTACGTATTTGACTTAAAAGAAGATGATATCTTTTGGTGTAGTGCCGATGTGGGCTGGATCACAGGTCATAGCTACATTGCATATGGTCCATTAGTTAACGGTTGCACACAGGTTGTTTTTGAAGGTGTGCCGACTTACCCAACAGCGGGCCGTATGGGTGAAGTAATTGATAAACACAATGTTACTATTCTATACACCGCACCAACGGCTATCCGTGCTCTGATGGCGAAAGGCGACGAGCCAACGGCCACATCAAAACGTACCAGTTTACGTATTATGGGATCTGTTGGTGAGCCAATTAACCCTGAAGCGTGGGCGTGGTACTATGAGCATATTGGTAATGAAAATTGCCCAATTGTAGATACGTGGTGGCAGACCGAAACTGGCGGTATTATGATCACGCCATTACCGGGTGCAACAGATATGAAGCCAGGTTCGGCAACTCGCCCATTCTTTGGGATTGCTCCTGCATTGTATGATGCCGAAGGTAATACGCTTGAAGGTGCAGTTGATGGTAACTTAGTTATTTTAGATAGCTGGCCTTCACAAGCGCGAACAGTTTATGGCGATCATGAACGTTTTGAGCAAACTTATTTCTCAGCATACCCAGGTGTGTATTTTACAGGTGATGGTTGTCGTCGAGACGAAGATGGTTACTACTGGATCACTGGTCGTGTTGATGACGTGCTTAACGTATCAGGCCACCGTCTAGGTACAGCTGAAATCGAAAGTGCATTAGTTGCTCACGAAGCAGTTGCCGAAGCGGCTGTTGTTGGCTATCCACATGACATCAAAGGTCAGGGTATTTACGTGTATATTACACCAAATGAAGGCGTGACTGTCAGTGATGAGTTAACAGCAGAGGTGCGTAACTGGGTTCGTAAAGAACTAAGCCCAATTGCATCACCAGATATGATCCAATGGTCGCCAGGCCTACCGAAAACACGTTCTGGTAAAATCATGCGTCGAATTCTACGTAAAATCGCGGCAAATGAGCATCAACAATTAGGTGATACTTCAACATTGGCCGATCCGAGTGTGGTTGATGAGTTAATCGAGAACAGATTAAATCGTTAAAAATGCGTTAAAAACTTGATTAGAAGTTGATTCTAAACGTAGTATATCGGCTGTCACTTAGAAATAGGTGTCAGCCGAATTTATTAGGAGTGAACCATGAGTCAGTTTTTAATAGCGGACGATCATCCGTTATTTCGTGAAGCGCTGAAAGGGGCATTGAGTGCTAAGTTCGCTGATTTAGAAGTGTTTGAATCGGAAAACTTTGATACCACATTGCAAGTGCTTAGCGAACAAGAAGATCTTGATATTCTACTGCTAGACCTTCACATGCCAGGTAATGGCGATTTATACGGCCTTATTCGTATTCGCGAAGACTATCCAAGCTTACCCATAGCTGTGGTATCAGGTAGTGAAGACATTAATATTGTTTCTAAAGTGATGGGATATGGTGCGATGGGGTTTATACCTAAATCATCGTCATCAGATGACATTGCCATAGCTATTAACCATATTCTTGAAGGGGATGTATGGTTACCCACAGAGCTTAAAGATAAAGTCGCCGCGGTTGATGGCGAAGACAAAGAAATAGCCGCTCAGGTGGCATCGTTAACGCCACAACAATATAAAGTGTTGCAGTACTTACACGAAGGCTTATTAAACAAACAAATCGCTTATGAATTACATATTTCTGAGGCCACGGTAAAAGCACATATCACCGCTATTTTCAGAAAACTTGGTGTATATAACCGTACTCAAGCGGTCCTTATTGCCTCAAAACTTCAACTTGATCCTATTGAGTCGAACTCGTAATTAGATAATAAAAATAATAAAGAGGCGGTTAGCCTCTTCATTAAAATAACTTAAGCAAATACCACGGTGCGATTACCGTTAATAAACAGTTTGTGCTCAGAGGCTAACTGTAAGGCTTTGCAAAAAACAGTTTTTTCTACATCTTTCCCCATTTTTGCCATCATTTCTGCGGTATCAGCATGACTAACATGGGTTATATCTTGCAAAATAATTGGCCCTTCATCGAGTTCATTATTAACAAAGTGAGCTGTTGCACCAATGATTTTTACGCCACGCTCAAAAGCCTGATGATAGGGTTTTGCACCGATAAATGCCGGTAAAAATGAGTGGTGGATATTGATTATTTTCCCTTCAAAGCGAGCGACAAACTCAGGGCTTAAAATTCGCATATACTTAGCAAGGCCAATAATATCAGGTTGGTAGCTGGCAATTAGGTCACCCACTTGCTGATCGTGCTCTGCACGGCTCAACCCCTCATGAGAAACAACATGAAATGGTACATCAAAACCGGCTGCCAAAGGGGCTAAGTCTGGATAGTTTGCGATAACGGCCAATACTTCAATATTCAAAGCTTTTTCAAATTGTTTGAGTAAAACACCACCCAAACAATGTGCTTCTTTAGTGGCAAGCAGTACAACTTTGGTTTTCTCGCTGCTATGCAGTGCAAGCTCAGCACCATCTGGAAGTAGGGTTGCAAGGCTAGGTAAAAAGTTATCTGACACAGTGCCACTTAACTCAGTACGCATAAAAAAGCGCTTGGCGTCTTTATCAACAAACTCATTATTACGTGTGATGTTTAAATTATGCTCATGACAAAGGCCTGTGATTTTGGCAATTAAGCCAACATCATCATCGCATTGCGTGGTTAAAATCGTGTTCATAGTCCTCATTCTAATCCCGTTTGTGTGGCCTTTATTATTTGCTAATTTTTAAGTGCTGCATAGCGCAATTTTAACTATCTAATAATTAATTTAAGAAAAGCCGAACTCTCTTTGCTGTATTACAAAGTGTAATGATTATTAGTTATTTGTGGAAAAGTGAAGTAGTTATTTTATAAGTGTGATTTTTTGTCCATAATTTTTATTAAATACGTAGCTTTGCACATCTTTCTATACGTTTTTTAACAGTTTGGTAAGTAACTGTAAATCAAGGTAATAGTTTGTAAAATATGAAATTTTTCTGATCTTTTCTAGTCCAAAGGGAGCATTAAAATAATAAGGAAAAACTTCATGAAAAGCACTTTGCTTAAAACAATAACGGCCTCTAGTCTGATCTGTGTACTTACTGCATGCTCAAGTGACGATAGTAGTGGCAGTGATAGTGGTTATGTACAACTTTATAATGGCTCATATAACAGCCCTTATACTCGCTTATTTGTAGATGATACCGAGCGATCGGGGACTAATTTTGGAGATGTATCAACCCGTCATAATTACAGCTCTGGTGAATATGAGTTGAGCTTTGAATATATTGATGCGAATGATAGTTACATCACAATTAATGAAGACACGATTAATATTAAAAATGACTATACTCAGTTAGTTGTTATGAATGGTGATTTTGCAGAGCCAACTTTTACTGAACTGAGTATTCCAACATCTGCCGATGAAGACGACTTTAATCTCGGCTTTTTCAATATTGTGGGTGAAGATAATTTATACGATGTTTATATTGCAACGGACGATGGTCTATTCGATACAGCAGAGCTCATTAGTACCTCGCCATATCTTACAGTACCGGAACTTTCGACTTTAGAGGAGGGCTACTACACACTTTATGTTACCTTGAGTGGCAGTACAGATGTCATTTTTGCCTCGCCTACTGTGTATTTTAATGATGAAGCCAGCTATGTTGCGATGATACGCCCAAGTTATGCGACTGAAGAGGATGGTATAACCCTTGATGTTGTAACAGCAAGTAACTCTGTTACTCAGCTTAATCACCAAGACGCCGAAGGTCAGCTGCGTTTTATAAATACAATTGATGACTACCCACAAACACAATTTAAGATAACGCGCGGAACAACAACCAACAACACAGAGGTTGTTGCAAGTGATCAGTATTCAAACTACATCAATATGTCACCTAATAGCTACAGTGTCGCTATGCTAGATGAGGCCGGAGATAAAATCGTTGATAACTTTTTACTGACTCTGGAACGCGAGCAAAGTGCTGTGGGCGTATTTTATAAAGATAAAGAGTACGGCCCGCGTATGATGACACTTGAAGAGAACTTAACTCCAAGTAGTTACAGCCATGCTGTGACAGTCGTGAATTTGATTGACAGTTACGCAGGGCAGAATATCGATGAGGTTGACGTGTATTTCACGCTCAATGGGGAAACAGTTGAAGACACGAGTAATGTTATTGATGGTATCGATCAATATGATCAAGAAGAACAAGTCGTAGATAATGAGATTTACACCACCTATGTTGTATTTGAAGATAATGGGCAACAAATTGTTTTACTCCAACAAAGTGATATGGATTTTACCAAAGAAGGCAATTACATTTTGATTATAGAGCATGATGATGCCGCAGATTCAGGCTTTAAAATGACATTAGAGCGAACTGTCACCGAACAATCTTAACAGGTTTGACGCAGTACCTTCGTTGCTTTACTCATGGCAAATGTTTATTGTATAAATAATTAGAGCGTTTGCTTTATGGAAACAAGGATGATGTATGGATGAAGGTATTGCGTTAATAGTGTTACTGGTTGCAGTAATTCTGTTTGGATCAGTGGCGGGTATTGTTGCCCTGTTTCAGCTTTCAAATTTAAGAAAAGAAGTGATAGCGTTAAGGAAGACGATCACGTCAAAGTCGTATCAGCCGCATCTTGCTGATGAAGCTAAAGTATCAGCTCATGTTGAATCGCAATTAAGAGAGCATGCACAGCCTTCACCCACTAACACAGAGCCCGATTCAACCACTCTTGAACAGCCTAAAGTTGATTCTCATAATGTTAAACTCAGCGTTTCAAAACAGCCCAAGCCAGATTATCTTTCGCCAATTATTGCTCAATTTAAAGCCAATTGGTTAACTTGGGTAGGAGCTATAGCGCTGGCGTTTGGTGGGATTTTCCTTGCCCGTTATTCACTTGAAGCAGGTTTATTATCAGAGTCTATGCGGGTTATTTTAGGGGCCGTGTTTGGTGTAAGTTTAATTACAGTCGCCGAGGTGTTGCATCGAAAAGGGATTGTTTTTGAAGGGTTTAGTAATTATATACCTGCGGCACTTGCTAGTGGCGGCTTTATAAGCTGTTTTGCTTTAACTTTACTTGCTTATTCACATTACGGATTATTACAGCCTTTACCTGCTTTTGGTATTTTGACCTTTGTATCTCTGGCTGCCAGTTGGATGGCATTAAGGTTTGGCCCACTGCTCGCGGTTATTGGCATAATTGGCGCCTATAGTGTACCGGTCTGGGTAAGTACAGGAAGTAACGACTTTATTGCCTTACTGACCTATGTTGGTTTTGTTACTGTATCAGCCTCTTTAGTGGCTCATTATGTGAAACGCCATTGGTTATGGTATTTGCTATGGGCTGGCCACTTAGGTTGGTTTTGGTTAGCGGCTGTCACTGCATCAAGCCAATTTTTATGGTTTATTAATCTGTATGCAGCTTTGAGTATTCTACTATTGATTGCGATACCGCGTTTAGGGTTAAAGCTAAGGCAGGTAGAGCACCGCCCTTATCGCTTTACAAAAATGCTAAGGCAACTGCCAGATACTCCCTTACTGCTGGCAATTATGTCCCCTGTGCTTTTATTAATGAGCACTACCAATGCATTGCTTGTCTGGCAGCTTAGCACTTTGTTATTTGTTGTTTTATTACTATTTTTGATTTTAAAAAATAGTGTATGGGATAACTGGCTACTACTCGCTTTGGCATGTGTTGTAATGCTATTGATTGCACAAAATAACACCGTTGATTTTTCAGAGCAGCTTTTTGTCTTTAGGCAAAACTACGGAGCAGGGCTGTTTTTCAGTGCGTTGTTTTTAAGTTATGGGTGGTACTTTTCAAGCAAGTATCCAAAACGTTTAGGGTTTACATTAATAGCTTCACTATCAACCTTTGTAATTGTAGCAAGTTTATATTTAATTACCCCTGACCATGCTTTAATGAGCGCTTATCCGTTATGGTGTGTTGTGTTGTTAGCGGTCAGTGCGCTGCTATTTAAACTCTCAGTAAATAATAACCATCCTTTACAGGTATTCTGCTACTGGCTTGGTGCTAATGCTAATATTAGTTTAGCGCTAACTATGCTACTTGAAGGAAGTAGTTTAACTCTCGCATTAACGGTGCAAGTGTTATTGATTAGTTTTTATGTGAACAAGCACAGCATCACAATGCCAAGTTGGCCATTAAAAGCATTAGTTGCAGGTTTACTCGCGCGCTTGAGCGTAGCCCCTTGGTTAGTGGATTATAATGACACAAACCTGTTTGGTGTTCACTGGAGTCTCATTGTTTACCCTGTCAGTGCATGTTTGTTTTACTGGGCCGCAAGGTTTTGGCATCAACAGCCTCTTCGAGTATGGTTAGAAGGCGCAACTTTACATTGTATCGCTTTGTTTATAACGACTGAAACAAGTTATCAATTGGTGGGACGTTATCCTGATTTTGATAATTTATCGGTGTATGAACACATTCTACTTGCCTGTAACTGGGGCGTGTTAGGCTGTGTGTATTTTTTGCGTTCTAGGTTTACTCAACATTTGGTAAGGCTTTATCAGGCTAGTGCGATTGTACTTTTAACACTAGCTGGTTTATTCGCATTAAAACTACTCACTGCGTTGAATCCTTTCTTTGAGCCTATAGACATAGGTCAGTGGCCAATTATTAACTGGTTATTACTGCTCTGGTTTGTGCCTGCATTAATAACCTTATGGGTTGCAAAGTTAATAAAGCCTATTAATACTAAATTGGTTAAGCCATTAATTTGCCTCGCAGGTGCTTTTCTTGCACTTTATATTAATGCTGAAATACGTCACAGCTGGCAAGGTGAGCTTATTAATTTAGCGCAGTCGACCTCAGACGCCGAACTATACACATATTCGTTAATATGGTTATTGATAGGTGCATTAGTGGTGATTGCGGGGCACTTGCGCTCTATAGTTGATCTGCAAAAGCTTGGGCTAGGTTTACTGGCTTTAGTGGTGCTGAAGGTATTCTTGATTGATATGGCAAATCTAACAGGGCTGCTAAGAGCGGTGTCATTTATTGGCTTAGGTATTTCATTGGTTGCACTAAGTTGGCTGTTTCAAAAATTTAAGGCAAAGCCACACGCTTTGCCTTAAATAGAGAGTAGGTTATGCACTGTGATTAAGCAGTGCTTTTAACTTCGCTGGTTTTACCGGCTTGCTAAGATAGTGGATGTTCTCAGCTTTTGCTTGTTGTTTAAGCGCTTCATCACGTACAGCGGTAATTAAGATTGCCGGAACAGGGCTTTGCCAAATTTCACGTAATGTTTTAATTAACGTAATGCCGTCACAATCGTGACCAAGCTGATAATCCATCAGGATTACATCTGGGGCACGATGATCTTTAGCATATGCCATAATCGCGTTTACGTTATCGAATAACTGATAATTAGCTTGCCACTTTTGTAGAAGGCTTGCCATTGCATTAAGGTTTTCAGGGTCATCATCTACCGCGACAATATTCATAGCAGAGCGGTTTTCCATGCCTTTTTTCGGCGTTTGTTTTTGTTGTATAAACTGTTTCTCTCCATAAGGGACTTCAATACTAAAGCGGCTTCCTTTGCCTAGGTTTGAGCTTACATCTAAGCGTAAAGACAGTAAGTCTGCCATTCTTTTTACCACGCCTAAGCCAAGGCCGACCCCTTTATTGTCACCTGCTTCAATACGATAAAAGTCTTTGAAAATTTTTGCTTGTTCCAACTGTGATATGCCAGGGCCTGTATCCCATACTTCAATACGAAGATGATGTTTTCGTTTACGGCACGCAATTAATACTCTTCCTTTATCGGTGTACTTCACGGCATTGGAAACAAGATTTTGAATAATACGGCGTAGGTAAGTTATGTCGCTATGTACAATGATCCCTGTAGAGCGTACTGTGAGTTTCAAACCTTTTTCGCTCGACATAATTGCGTACTCATTTTTAAGCGGAGCAAGAATATCGTCAATACTAAAATGGCGTGGAGTTGGCGTCATCGCACCTTGTTCTAACTTAGCTATTTCAAGTAATGCAGACATCAGGTGGACGGTTGAATCTAAACTTGCACCGAGTTTTTCAAAATTATTTAAGTTATTACTCGAGAGTGTTTTATCATCAATAGCTGCTAAATAAAGTCTAGCAGCATTAAGCGGTTGTAAAATATCGTGACTGGCCAGTGCCAAAAAGCGAGTTTTACTATCATTAGCTTGCTCAGCTTCTTTTTTAGCCAAAGTGAGTGCTTGCTCAGTTTGAACACGACTGTCAATTTGCGCTTGCAGATCTTTGTTAATCGTTCGAATTTCTTGCGTTCGTGCTTCGATACGGTTTTCAAGATCCATATTGACTTCCTCAAGAGCGTTTTGGGTTTCAATATGCGCTGTTATATCTGAAAAACTGGTCACAAACCCGCCATCAGGCAGTGGGTTACCTATCATCTCAAAGACTTGGCCATTACGACGATGACGAATAAAGTGGTGTGGGCTGCCATTTTTAAGGTGTTGTACACGTTTTTCTACATGCCGTTCTATTTCGCCAGGGCCGCACTCTCCGCGTTCTGCGTTATAACGGATCACCTCTTCAATCGCTTGGCCTACTTCCAAAAAGCCTTCGGGGTAGTGAAACATTTCTGCGTAGCGCTTATTCCAAGCAACCAAGTTGAGTTCTTTATCAACAACTGAAATGCCATGACTGAGATTTTCAAGCGAGGTGAACAACAGGTTTTGATTAAATTGCAGTGCTTGCGTTGTTTCGTCAAAGAAATTAACAACCTCTTCAAACGCCATGCGCTTCCCTGAGGCGACAGTATGAATAAGTGCTTGTGCAGACGATGCGCCTAGTACGCCTGTTAAAGCGCGCTCACAATAGGCAATAAACTCTGGCTCTGGGTGAGCATTATTGTCATCAAGTTTATTGCTTAATGCAAAGTGCGCAAGTACCTGTTGACTGCGCTGAATACCTAAGAAGGTTTGTAATAGTACTTTAAAGTCGTACACCGTGGCTTTAACGTTCTTATTTAAGCGTCTTGCAAATACCGCTTGCTCTTTCGGGTTTACAAATGCAGCGGCTTGAATCTTATCTATTAAGCGCTCATCGGCACCCAGTGAAAAGCTAATGTAGCAGCCGATATTTGCAAATAATGCGATTAGCGTACCTCGGGTTATAAGTGTTTGCTGTAACTCGGCATCTAGGCTGTTACCCGCATCTAAAATAGGCAGCATTAAAAATAGAATCCAGCAAATAACACCTGCAAGTAAACCAGCATAAACACCATAAGCATGACCTTTACGCCAGTATAGACCGCCGACGATAGCAGGCAGTAATTGTGAAACCAGTGAAAAGGCAACCAACCCCATACTTGCCAGCGCTTTACCATGGCCAAACCATTGCTGGTAGAAATAAGATAAGATCAAAATGCCAGCAATAGTGAAGCGTCTCACAAGTAAAATCTGTGATTTATAACTACTTGTTATGAGGTTACGTTTAAACTTACGGCGCAACATTAAAGGTAAAACCACATCGTTTGAGATCATGGTACTTAAGGTCAGTGTAGCGACCACTATCATCGCTGTTGCAGCAGATAAACCGCCAATAAACACAAAGGTGGTTAAAAACGCATTTTCATGTATTAAAGGCAGTGCTAACACAAAGCTATCGGGTGAAAAGCCACTACCAATGCCTGGATGAATAGCCGCTGTCGCAATCGGAAAAATCATTGCCGCCGTTAAGAGTAAGTAAAGTGGAAACGCCCAACGAGCCGTATAAAGGTGACGTTTGTCTTGGTTATCAACGACGGTTACATGAAATTGCCTTGGCAAACAGATTATAGCGGCTGCGGCCATTAAAGACTGGCCAATAAAATTGAAGCTCAGAAAATCAAAGTTATGCCAATGCTGCCAAATAGAGCCTGTTAATTGCTCGGCTTGCAACGTACTTAAATTAAATAATGTGTATAAAGCAAGCCCCGCAACGGCAACTAAAGCCAGTAATTTCACCATAGATTCAAATGCAACTGCGAGCATCAGCCCTGAGCGATATTCGGTTACATCCACTTTTCGTGTGCCAAAAAAGATAGCAAACATTGCCATGATTAAGGTCGCCGACAGTGCCAGCATAGAACCCGAAATACGGCTGTCATTTTGTAATAATAAAAAGCTGCTACTAAGTGCTTTGAGTTGTAAAGCGATGTAAGGAATAGTCGCAAGTAAGGCTATGATAGTGACCATAATTGCAGTAGTTTGACGTTTGCCATAGCGGGCTGAAATAAAGTCGGCAATAGTGGTGATATTTTGTTTTTTACTTACTAAGACGAGTTTACGTAAAAAGCCCTGACCGAAGAAAAACAGCAGCGCAGGACCGATTAAAATAGGGAGGTAGTTCCAACTACTGGTAGCAGCTGTGCCCACTGAGCCGTAGTAAGTCCAAGATGTACAGTAAATCCCTAAAGAGAATGAGTATACAAAGGGGTGGTGGCTAATACGTTTTGCTAATGGAGTGGTTTTATCCCCCCAGTTAGCTAGCCAGAACAACACGCCAATGTAGGCGAGTGCAACAAAAATAAGCGCAGCTGTCATGTCTAAATTCAGTAATTATTGTAATAACTCTACCTTATCAGAATTATGAATAATTTCGATGTGTTGATTTTTTGTATATACAAAGTTTTATATTTAACTTATTGAAAAATATTGTCTTTAATGTTTTTTTGTATTTTTATTAGACTAATGTCGCAGATCACTCGTTTTTGCTATTTTCAGTATTTCGCAGATTTATAATTACAGGTTAACTCTTTGTTAAATATTGCTTTTTACTGATTGTTTTTAAATGTGATTTTGCAGTTTACGTAAACGTAAACTAGTTGTTACGACTATGGTATCAATTCCATATTGCTGAACCCTTGCTAACTTAGTTTATGACAACTAATACCACTCATTACATTGGTAATGTATAAGGGGATAAAAATGGCTTTTAAAGATGAAGAACAAGCAAAAGCTTATTGGGCGGAAAATATTTCACTGCTATTTAAACTGTTAGCAGTGTGGTTTGTCGTCTCATTTGGTTTTGGCATTTTATTGGTAGATGTACTGAACGAAGTACGTTTTTTTGGGTTTAAACTCGGCTTCTGGTTCTCCCAGCAAGGCGCAATTTACACCTTTGTTGCTTTGATTTTTGTTTACGTTTTCAAAATGAATACGTTAGATAAAAAATACGGCGTAGACGAATAGGAGCTAAGCAATGGATGTTCAAACACTCACGTTTATTATTGTCGGTTTAAGCTTCGCGCTTTACATCGGCATTGCAATCTGGGCCCGTGCAGGGTCAACAAATGAATTCTATGTTGCTGGTGGCGGTGTTCCACCACTGGCCAATGGTATGGCAACGGCCGCTGACTGGATGAGTGCAGCATCGTTTATCTCAATGGCGGGTATCATCTCGTTTGCGGGTTATGATGGTGGTGTATATCTAATGGGTTGGACAGGCGGTTATGTACTTCTTGCTTTATGTCTTGCGCCTTACCTTCGTAAGTTTGGCAAGTTTACAGTGCCAGATTTCATTGGTGATCGTTATTACTCACAAGCAGCACGTATTGTGGCAATATTATGCGCCATCTTTATTTGCTTCACATACATTGCAGGTCAAATGCGTGGTGTAGGTGTGGTTTTCTCTCGCTTTTTAGAAGTTGATATTGAGACCGGTGTTTACATTGGCATGGTGATTGTTTTTTTCTACGCTGTATTAGGCGGGATGAAAGGCATTACATATACGCAAGTAGCGCAGTATTGTGTACTGGTATTTGCTTACCTTGTTCCAGCAATCTTCATTTCAATGATGATGACGGGTCACTTCTTCCCACAAACAGGGTTTGGTGCAACGCTTAGCGATGGCTCTGGACAGTTTGTACTTGATAAACTTGATGGGCTCAGTACTGAACTCGGCTTTGCGCAATATACCGAAGGCTCGAAGAGCATGATTGATGTATTCGCAATCACAGGTGCGTTAATGGTTGGTACTGCGGGTCTACCTCACGTAATTGTTCGTTTCTTTACTGTTCCTCGTGTTAAAGACACGCGTATCTCAGCGGCATGGACGCTTGTTTTCATTGCTATTGTTTATACAACGGCTCCTGCTGTTGCATCGTTTGCCCGTGTAAACATGATCGATACAATTAATGGTAAAGATGGAAGCGGTACAGAGTATGCTGAAGCGCCAGCATGGGTTAAAAACTGGGAAAGAACAGGCCTTATTACCTTTAATGATAAAAATGGTGATGGCAAAATGTTCTACTCAGCAGGTAAGATTGATGATCCAAACAGCGCTAATGAAGTGAATGTTGACCGCGATATCATGGTACTTGCAAACCCTGAAATTGCAGACTTACCTGCATGGGTGATTGCATTAGTTGCAGCGGGTGGTATCGCAGCAGCGCTATCAACAACTGCAGGCTTACTATTGGTAATCTCGACCTCGGTATCCCATGACTTATTAAAACGTACCTTAAAACCCGATATTAGTGACAAACAAGAGCTCCTTGCAGCGCGATTAGCGGCAATGATAGCGATTGTGATTTCAGCTTACTTTGGTATTAACCCGCCAGGATTTGTGGCCTCGGTTGTTGCCTTTGCATTCGGCTTAGCAGCGGCGAGCTTCTTCCCAGCTATAATCATGGGTATCTTCTCTAAGAAGATGAATAAAGAAGGTGCAATTGCGGGTATGGTGACAGGGATTACTTTCACTGCGGCTTATATTATCTACTTCAAGTTCGTAAGTCCTGAGTTAAATGCGCCTGCACACTGGTTATTTGGTATCTCTCCTGAGGGGATTGGTCTAGTTGGTATGATTGTTAACTTTGTAGTGGCAGGTATCGTACTTAAACTAACGGCTGAAACGCCAGTTGAAATCCAAGAAATGGTTGAAGGTATTCGTAACCCGAAAGGTTCGAGCGCAGCACACGCGCACTAAAAATGCCATTTATAAGAACACACTCTTGAAGGTTAAAAGCCCGACTTAAGTCGGGCTTTTTATTTATTTAAAACGGGAGTAGTGTAGATATTGCCCCATCAAATAGCGAGAATGACCATGAATACCGAGCAACAGGAAGTCGCCCAATTTGTGATGCAGCAAACCCCCTTTAATCAGCTTGATATGGCTGCCTGCGAGTACTTTGTTAACCATCTCGATATTATTTACCTTACCCGTGAGAATCAAAATCAGTGGTTAAGCTCAGAAAATCCAAAGTTGTTTTTGATTCGCTCTGGTGATTACGATTTGGTTGATGCAAAAGGCGATGTGATTGCTAAGTTGGCAGCTGGCGATTACTTTGGCTTTCCCTCATTGCTAACAGGCGAGGCCATTCAAAATAGTATTTCTGTGCAAAAGGAAGGCATTGTCTACATGTTAGACCAAGCGGCATTTGACTATTTGCGTCGTGAATACAAAGTATTTGAGCAATACTTTGTGCGAGCTCACAAGAATCGCCTGCTTTCATCTCACTATAAGAGTCAAAATGAGAGTTGGTCTGAAAAGAAAATAGCGGAGTTGATGAATCGAAAAGCAGTCATCTCAGCGCCTGATGCAAGCATTCGACAAATCGCTAAGAAAATGAAAAAACAGGGTGTCTCGTCGATTATGCTCACAGAAAATGAGCGTTTAGTGGGGGTCGTTACAGACAGAGACTTGCGTAATCGCGTATTAGCCGATGAGGTTGACCCACAAGAGTCTGTCAGCAGTATTATGACTGCTAAACCAAAGTTTATCTTTGAGAATAATCGGGTGTTTTCAGCGTTACACTTGATGCTCAAATACAATATCCATCATTTACCTGTGCTTGATGAGCACCATAAACCATTGGGTATGCTAACCAGCACTGATTTATTGCGCCAGCAAAAAAGTGACCCTGTGCAACTGATTGGTCGTATTTATAAAGCGCATAGTGTGGTTGACTTAAAACGCTACTCGCAAGAAATTCCGAGCTTATTAAAAGGTTTTTCGAATAATATCGATGATATTTCACTGATTGGTAAATTATTAAGTGGTTTAACCGATGCCTTGACCTCGCGCTTAATTCGTTTGTTTCAAGAAGATAATGGTGCTGCGCCAACCAGCTTTAGCTTTATTTGTTTTGGCTCGCAGGCCCGCGAAGAACAAACCCTGCATTCAGATCAAGACAATGGCTTATTGTTGCCTGATGGCTTAACTGAACAGCAGCAAGATTACTTCAGGCGTATGGGGGAATTTGTATGCGAGCAATTGACTGATTGCGGTATTAAACGTTGTCCAGGTAATATTATGGCGAGCAACCCACAGTGCAGAATGGGTATAAGTGCATGGACTGAAAAATTTTATAAATGGATTACCTCACCCACGCCAGAGGCCATGCTCAATTGCAAAATATTTTTTGATTTACGGTTTATTGAAGGCTCAACAACCTTATATGCAAGCTTCTGTGAACAATTAAAACGTATTTCTAAAAATGACTTATTCTATGCGGCTATGGCCAGTGATATTAAAAATACACCTGTACCAATCGGATTGTTTAATCAATTTAAGCTAGAAAAAGATGACAAGCAGCATAAATACCTTGATTTAAAAAAACGTGGTGTGGTGATCATCAACGACATAGTGCGCTTATATTCTCTTAAAGCGGGTATTCAGCGGGCTAATACGCAAGAGCGAATCGATGCCTTAATGAAGTTTGCATTACTCAACAAAAATGACTTGTATAACCTAAAAGATTGCTGGCGTTTTTTAACGCAGCTGCGCCTAGGCACGCAAATAAATGAAGAAGGCCTACCGAGTAACTGCATTAACCCGAATGCCTTAAACTCCCTAGAGCGTCACCAATTAAAAGAAGCGTTTTACTTGGTTAAACAAGCACAGCAAGCTGCTGCCTTTAAATTTGCTCGCGGAAGTTTATAGGAGAGCACAATGGTAAAACGCTGGTTAAGTCGGTATTTAGCACGCAAGCAATTATTGGCGTCTAATGCCTATAAAGAACGCTACATTGTGATCGATATGGAATTAACCGGTCTTGACCCTCGCAAGCATGAAATCGTCTCTGTGGCGTGGGTGATGATAGAAGATCAATGTATTAAACTAAGCGGCGCTCAGCACTTAATAAATAAAGACGTGCAAAGTTTAGAGCAAAGCCCGATTTATCACGGTATTGCAAAACAAGATATAGATACAGGCGAAAGCCTAGAAGTGATTGTGACTAACTTACATCAGTACTTTGATGACTGTATTTTAGTATTTCATAATGCGGCGCTGGATTGGGGGTTTTTAAAGCAAGCGTGTCGTAAGTTTGGTTTAAAGGCAAAAGCGCGCTTGATTCTTGATACCTTTGCGATTGAAAAAAAGCGCCTCCATAAACAAGGCCATGAAATTGGCCATGATGATTTAACACTTAGCGAATGTCGCAAACGTTACAACTTACCCCATTACAGCTCGCACCATGCCCTTACGGATGCCATGGCGACTGCTGAGTTATTATTAGCGCAGTGCCATCAAATCAGTCGTGGCAAAGCACTGAAAGTAGGGGAGTTAGTTTGATTAGAAGGCGTTACTTGAAAAGGGTTAATCTTGAGGGAATTTTTGTTTTTTATGTAGAACACGCATGACACGTATTATGCCATCCTCGACCCAATAGGAAATAATCATCGAGATTTCAAGGATAATGAGCAGTCGCCCTTTGATGCCTGTACGCTCTACGCCCATCAAAGGCTGAGCTAATAAATTTTCTACCTTAGCTTCGATGAGCTCATCGGTTTTGTCTGCAGCACTTGGGTTAAAGTGATAAAGATAGTCGAAGATTTTTTCACGATCATTTAAAGATTCATCTTCCCATAGGATCATAGATTGCCTCTATTGCGTATTTTTGCTTTACGCTCAGCCATGCGGGATTTAGCAGTTTTGTTGTCGATAAAAGTACTTTCACCAGCCTCATATTTATCGAAAGCTTGATTTACTTGCTCTGTTAACCAAGCGTCGTGAGACAGCGATTTTCTTTGCTGTTCAGCTAATTGCTCTGTGAGCTCTCTACAAGCATCACTAAGTGTTTTACCTTGGCTTTGTGCCATTTGCTGAGCAAGTCGTTTAGTTTCTTCATCAACTCGAAATTGAATTCTGGTATCCATGCTAGACTCCTGACTTTTGTGTGTACAAATGTTAGCACTAGAGTGAGGGTTGGGCAACTAACTTACTTTTTAATTAGAGTTAAGGTGAGTGGTAATTTACTAACGAAGAAATTCTTTTTACTTGGCCCTCTTATAAACTCTTCAGGTCGATTTCCAAAACTGCGCCATCTAAAACATGCCAAGCAACTTATATTTCACCTGACCTCTTATAATAATGTGTAAGGTCGATTACCAAAACTGTGCCATCTAAAACATGCTAAGCAACTTTTATTTCACTTGACCTCTTATAAAAATGTCTAAGGTCGATTACCAAAACTGCGCCATCTAAAACATGCTAAGCAATTTTTATTTTTGCTGACCTCTTATAAAAACTTCAAAGGTCGATTACAATACCGCCATCTAAAAGGCAGCTGCCTTTATCTGCAAGCAACTAGAGTGGATTTTCTTCTTCATGGCAATCAAACTTGCAATTAACGGTTTTGGTCGGATTGGGCGCAACATCGTCCGTGCTTTGTACGAATCAGGGCTTGAAGATCAGATTAAAATTGTCGCTATAAATGAACTAGCCGACCCAAAGGGCATTGCCCATCTCCTTAAATACGATACATCTCATGGTCGTTTTTCATTTCCTGTTAATCTAGGTGAAGATACGCTAACAGTCGCTAATGATTCTATAGCACTGTTTGCTGAAGAAAACCCCGCTGAGTTGCCTTGGCAAACCCTTGATATTGATGTAGTGCTTGAATGCACAGGAGTATATCACTCACGAGAGCATGCTGAGCTACACATAAATGCCGGTGCAAAAAAAGTATTATTTTCGCAGCCAGCTGATGCCGATGTTGATGCCACCATAGTATATGGCATTAATGACGATGAATTAAAAGCAGAGCATACTATCGTTTCTAATGGCTCATGCACGACTAACTGTATTGTGCCGGTTATCAAAGTATTAGATGACGCATTTTCAATTGAATCTGGGGCAATTACGACCATTCATGCGTCGATGCATGACCAACAAGTGATTGATGCATATCATCATGATTTACGTCGTACACGCGCAGCTAGCCAGTCTATTATTCCGGTAGATACAAAACTTGCTCGCGGTATTGAGCGAATACTACCTAAGTTTCATAGTCGCTTTGAAGCCATTGCAGTGCGTGTGCCTACAATCAATGTGACGGCTATGGATTTGAGTGTTACCGTTAATTCTGATGTTGATTTAGCGGCTGTTAATCAAGCACTTAAACTGGCAGCTAAAGACCGTCTTGAAGGTATTTTAAGTTACACTGAAGAGCCTTTGGTGTCGGTAGATTTTAATCATGACCCACATTCTTGTATCATAGACGGCACACAGACACGTGTTAGTCATAAACGACTGATAAAGTTGTTGGTGTGGTGCGATAATGAGTGGGGTTTTGCAAATCGTATGCTCGATACTGCGCGTGCGATGGTGGCTATAAGTCAATAATTTATAAATATAATATTAGTATCGTTAACTAAGGAGAAGTCCATGTCGGTCATTAAAATGGCAGATTTAGATTTAAACGGCAAACGCGTGTTAATTCGTGAAGATTTAAATGTGCCTGTTAAAGAAGGTAAAGTGACCTCTGATGCACGTATCCGTGCAGCATTACCTACTATCAAATTAGCGTTAGAAAAAGGCGCTAAAGTAATGGTGATGTCACACCTTGGCCGCCCTACGGAAGGGGAATATGATGAAGCATTTTCACTTGCCCCAGTGGTCGATTATTTAAATGATGCCCTTGAGCAAACTGTGCGTCTTGAAAAAGACTACTTAGAAGGCGTAGACGTTGCTGATAATGAAGTGGTTGTTTTCGAAAACGTGCGTTTTAACGTGGGCGAAAAGAAAAATGATGAAGCACTGTCTAAAAAGCTCGCTGCATTATGTGATGTATACGTAATGGATGCATTTGGTACGGCTCACCGTGCGCAAGCATCTACTCACGGTGTGGGTTTATTTGCTGATGTTGCATGTGCAGGTCCACTACTTGCGGCAGAGCTAGACGCACTAGGCAAAGCGCTTGATAACCCAGCACGTCCTTTAGTGGCGATTGTAGGTGGTTCTAAAGTATCGACTAAGTTAACTGTACTTGATTCATTATCTACAGTCGTTGACCAGCTTGTAACGGGTGGCGGTATCGCTAATACCTTCATCGCAGCAGCAGGACATCCTGTAGGTAAATCTTTATTTGAAGCTGATTTAATTGATGAAGCAAACAAATTAAGTGCAGCGGCAAAAGCAAATAACGGTGAAATTCCGGTACCAACTGATGTTGTTGTTGGTAATGAGTTTTCAGAGTCAGCGGTTGCAACATTAAAAGATGTTAATGAAGTAACAGACGAAGATATGATTTTTGATATTGGTCCTGATACAGCAAAGCAGCTTGCAGATATTATTGCTAAAGCTGGCACTGTTGTGTGGAATGGCCCTGTTGGTGTATTTGAATTTGACCAATTTGGTAACGGCACTCGTGCTATTGCTGATGCGATTGCGAATTCAAATGCGTTCTCAATTGCGGGTGGCGGTGATACGCTTGCGGCAATTGATAAATACGGCATTGCCGATAAAGTATCTTATATTTCAACTGGTGGTGGTGCATTCCTTGAGTTTTTAGAAGGGAAAAAGCTGCCAGCGGTTGCTATGCTTGAAGAACGTGCTAAGTAATTAGTGCGAAGCCAGCATAATCAGTCGTCTGGTTATGCTGGTTAGCTGTTAATAAAATACCTCTCACCTTCATTTTATTTTCAGCTATAACGGTCAGCGATAGTAAATGCTGTGGCTTTTCGTGATGCAGTGATGCATCAAAAACTAACATATCCGTTCAAACTAGATAGTAGGAAACTACTGTCGATACAATTTGGAGAATACCAAATGGCTTTAATCAGTATGCGACAACTTCTTGATCATGCAGCTGAAAATGGTTACGGCGTTCCAGCGTTTAACGTTAACAACCAAGAGCAAATGCGTGCAATTATGGAAGCGGCTGATAAAACAAACAGCCCAGTAATTGTACAAGGTTCTGCTGGCGCACGTGCTTATGCCGGTGCCCCTTTCATTCGTCATATGATTTTAGCAGCCGTTGAAGAATGGCCTCATATTCCAGTTGTAATGCACCAAGATCACGGTACTTCACCAGGTGTTTGTCAGCGCTCAATTCAGTTAGGTTTTTCATCAGTGATGATGGATGGCTCATTAATGTCTGATGGTAAAACACCTTCAAGCTACGAATACAACGTTGATGTAACACGTCAAACAGTTGAAATGGCACATGCTTGCGGTGTGTCTGTGGAAGGCGAGCTAGGTGTTTTAGGCTCGCTTGAAACAGGTGAAGCAGGTGAAGAAGATGGCGTAGGTGCAGAAGGTAAACTTTCTACAGAGCAAATGCTAACTGATCCTGAAGAAGCGGCTGACTTCGTTCGTAAAACACATGTAGATGCACTTGCTATTGCATGTGGTACATCACATGGTGCGTATAAATTTACTCGTCCGCCTACAGACGATATTTTAGCGATTGATCGTATTAAAGAAATTCACGCGCGTATCCCAAATACTCACTTAGTAATGCATGGATCGTCTTCAGTGCCACAAGAGTGGTTAGAAGTTATTAACCAATACGGTGGCGAAATTCCTGAAACCTATGGCGTACCAGTAGAGCAGATCATCGAAGGTATTAAATACGGTGTTCGTAAAGTTAATATTGATACCGACCTTCGTTTAGCATCAACAGGTGCGATTCGTCGTCACTTAGCTTTAAACCCTGCTAACTTTGATCCACGTAAATACTTAGCTGAAGCAACCAAAGCTATGACAGAGATCTGTGTAGCGCGTTATGAGTCATTCGGTACTGCTGGACAAGCAAGTAAGATCAAAGCTATTTCTTTAGATGATATGCACCTTAAGTATTTATCAGGTGAGCTTGATCCAAAAATTAAGTAATTGATACTAATTGAATAAAGCCGGCTTCTATGCCGGCTTTTTATTGTCTTTGATCAAGTTGGATCAGCGATTTACTTACTCAAGCTTGTTAGGATCAGCGTTTTACTAACCTTAAACTACACAGATCATTATTTTACTAGTTCAATACTGATCTTAGCCTGTTCTCTGCTCAGCTTTTAAACGAAATACTAAGAGCCTTAACATTAAATCAATAAGTTAGCCTGATATGTAAGTATAAAATTGATCTGAAACTGATCAACTTAGTAAAAACCTGATCCTGATCTGTTTCAGTTAGTAGATCAGTGATCTGAAATATTTATATTAAATATTTGCTTATATCTTGACCAATAACAGTTTATGTTCGATTTTTAAGTTACTGCTTAAATTAAGGATCGTCCTATGAACAAACCAGTCATTATGTTGTCGAGCTTTGCTATATGCTTATTTTCTTTTGATAGTGCAGCCGAGGCGATTGATATTTATGGCCGAGCCCATTTAGGTATTGCAAATAGTGACACAGGGGAGGGGAGTGACACTTCCGTTGAGAGTTACAGCTCTCGCATAGGAATTAAGGGAAGCGGTGATATTAGTGATGGTTTTAAAGCTATCTATAAGTTTGAGTTTGCTGTAAATGCCGCTGATCAAGATAGTGATGGCAAAACAGAAGAAAATATTACAGCACGTAACCAGTATGTCGGCTTGCAAGGGCGTTATGGACAAATAGTCGCAGGGCGTCACGATACCGCGCTAAAAGTATCACAGGGAAAAATCGATTTAATGAATGATTTTAATGGTGATGTAAAAGCCCTTTTTAATGGTGAAAACCGCCTTGGAGATGTACTTCATTACAACTCGCCTGTTGTTGGAAATATGCAATTTGTGGTCACCTATATTGCCGAAGATAACTCAAAGCAAAAAGATGAAACGGGCGTATCAGCAGCACTCATGTATGGCGACAGTAAATTTAAAAAGACACCTTTTTTCGTTAGTGTAGCCCACGACAGCAAAGTGGCTGGTTATGACACCACACGGTTTACTGCACAAGGTAAGTTAGGTGATTTCACGTTAGGTGGAATGTACCAACAAAGTGAAAAAATATCAGACTCTGATAGTGAAGATGGCTTTCTA
Source organism: Pseudoalteromonas sp. CO133X (assembly GCA_004208945.1). Taxonomy (GTDB): domain Bacteria; phylum Pseudomonadota; class Gammaproteobacteria; order Enterobacterales; family Alteromonadaceae; genus Pseudoalteromonas. The sequence goes on from SGPE01000008.1 coordinate 356,059, forward strand.
TTTAGCGCTTCCTATAAGCTAAATAAATATAAGTTATTAGCGCAATATCAAGATGCGGAAGGCGAGTTTGGTAAGTTAAAAGATTCAGGCACCGGTACGTCTATTGGTATTGAACGAAGTTTGTCAAAACAGGCAAGGATGTACATGTGGTATACGCAATTCTCACTAGATAATAACGCCGATCAAGACCATCTAGCTGTCACATTAAGGTATGACTTTTAGTTATTAAAGCTCATTTAAAGTTAAAAAATACAGATTTATACTTTGATTTTTTGGTACTTTTTGAATTACTCGTTAGACTTTCATAAAAATGTCATACTTAGTCATAATAATGAAACCAGTTCGCTAACGAAAGAGATAAATTGGAATGTCACGTAAAGTACTAGTCGTCGATGACGAAGCACCTATCAGAGAGATGCTGGTTTTTGTTTTAGAGCAAAATGGTTTTCAAGCAATTGAAGCAGAAGATTACGACTCTGCCATTGAAGCGATGGTTGAGCCATACCCCGATATGGTTTTATTAGATTGGATGTTACCAGGTGGGAGTGGTATTCAAATTGCTAAAAAATTCAAGCAAAACGAATATACGCGTCAAATCCCTATTATTATGCTGACAGCACGTGGAGAAGAAGAAGATAAAGTGCGTGGTCTTGAAGTGGGTGCTGACGATTATGTAACTAAACCATTTTCTCCAAAAGAGCTCATGGCGCGTATCAAAGCGGTTATTCGCCGAGTGTCTCCTACTTCTTTAGAAGAAGCCATTGAAGTGCATGGCTTACGTCTTGACCCTATTTCACACCGCGTTACATCACAAGGGAGTGAATTAGATATGGGCCCGACTGAGTTTAGACTACTTCACTTTTTTATGACTCATCCAGAACGTGTTTACAGCCGTGAGCAATTACTTGATCATGTATGGGGAACAAATGTATATGTAGAGGACCGTACTGTTGATGTGCACATTCGTCGTTTACGCAAAGCGATTGCACCACTTGGACATGACCGTTTGGTGCAAACCGTTCGCGGTGCAGGCTATCGTTTTTCTAGTAAATTATAGTGCCTTAGCCGACAACAGTTAGCTAATTTACATACTTAAGGTTAAGTGAGTGTATGTATCGAGTAGTCAATAAACAGGCGTTAGCAAAACGCCTGTTTATGTATTTCTTACCCTTGTTATTAGTTGGCGTACTAGTTGGTGCGCCTTTTTTGCTTTTATTTTTAGGCTCTTTTGCACTACTAATTTGGCACTATCATCAATTATATCGCCTTAGCGATTGGCTCCTAAATCAACGTAGTTTTAACCCACCTGAAGGGGAGGGAGCGTGGGAGCAGGTCTTTGAAGGGATCTATCATTTACAACATCGTAATCGTAAAAAACGTAATGAGCTGGCTGATTTAATTCGTCGTTTTCGTGACGGGGCAGAAGCCGTTCCAGATGCGGTGGTGGTGTTACAAAAAGACCTTAGCATTATCTGGTGTAATCAATTGGCACTTAAGGTATTAGGTTTGCAGTGGCCAACCGATCACGGACAACGTTTAGATAATCTTATTCGCGATCCTAAATTTGCAAAGTACATGCATAAAGCGTGTTTTGATGAACCGCTCGAACTGGATGGTGGCCATAGCTATGATCAAACGCTAGAGTTTCGTGTTATGCCCTATGCAAGTTCACAGCTGATGATGGTGGTACGTGATGTCACCCGCTTAAAGCAACTTGAGCAGATGCGTAAAGATTTTGTGGCTAATGTGTCTCACGAATTGCGTACACCACTCACTGTTGTGACTGGTTATTTGGAAATGCTTGATGCTGACACATTACCGCCACCGGCTATGTGGGAAAAAGCACAAACAACCATGCTTGAACAATGTAAGCGTATGGATAGTTTGGTCAATCAATTACTTTCACTGTCGCGTATTGAAGGGGCGCGCCGTCAAGATAACGACAAGCCTGTGAATGTGCCGCAGTTACTTACCTATATTCAAACTGAAGCTAAGTCACTTAATCAAGACAAAGGCCATGAGCTCATATTTAATGTGGATGAAACTCTGGATATTAAAGGTGCTGAGGATGAGCTACGCAGCGCATTCTCAAACTTAGTTTTTAATGCTATTCACTATACCAAGCCTGGTGGGAAAATAGTGGTTAATTGGCAGCTTAAAAATAATCTGGCTGCGTTTAGTGTGACGGATAATGGTGATGGTATTGCCAGTGAACACATTAATCGTTTAACCGAACGGTTTTATCGTGTTGATAAGGCGCGTAGTCGTACGACTGGTGGCTCAGGCTTAGGTTTAGCCATTACAAAACACGTGCTTACACGTCACGATAGTCACCTAGATATTAAAAGTAAACTCGGTGAAGGTTCAACGTTTTCGTTTGCATTTGGCAGCGATAAAGTTGTTCGTTTGCTAGGCTCTTCAGAAAATAATTCAAAGTCATAAAAGTGTCATTTTAGGGTAATCTAACTGTCATCTTGTGTAATTAAAGTAGGTGGCAGTTAGGAAATGGGACGAACAAATCGGAGTAACCCCTATGAAATTCAAAAACCTCGTTGCCGCAATGGGTGTGGCTGTAACAACATTTGTATCAGCTCAAGCAGCTGCAGTTGACAAAGATATGCCTGAATACACTAAGACAAGTGGTATTTCGGGTAACTTCTCATCTGTAGGCTCTGACACACTTGCAAACATGATGACGTTCTGGGCTGAAGAGTACAAGCGCTTCTATCCAAACGTAAACATTCAAATTCAGGCTGCGGGTTCTTCAACTGCGCCTCCAGCACTGACTGAAGGTACAGCAAACTTTGGCCCAATGAGCCGCCGTATGAAGTCAAAAGAAATTGAAGCATTCGAAAAGCGTTACGGTTATAAGCCTACTGAAGTACGCGTAGCAATCGATGCCCTTGCTGTTTTTGTACACAAAGATAACCCTATTGAAGGTTTACGTATTGACCAAGTTGATGCGATTTTCTCTTCTACTCGTAAATGTGGCGCTGACGCACAAGCAAACCGTTGGAGTGATGTCGGTTTAACGGGTGACTGGGCTGCTAAAGACATCCAGCTTTATGGTCGTAACTCAGTATCAGGTACTTACGGTTACTTTAAAAAGAAAGCACTGTGTAAAGGTGATTTCCGTAACAATGTGAATGAGCAACCAGGTTCTGCCTCTGTAGTACAATCAATTTCATCGTCACTAAACGCGATTGGTTACTCAGGTATCGGTTATAAAACATCGGGTGTACGTACAGTACCCCTTGCGAAAAAAGGGTCTAACTTTGTTGACGCAACCCTAGAAAACGTTGCTACTGGTAAATACCCATTATCTCGTTTCTTGTATGTTTATGTGAACAAGCACCCTAACAAGCCACTTGCACCCATTGATGCAGAGTTCTTAAAAATGGTTCTTTCTGTAGATGGTCAAAAAATTGTTGAGAAAGATGGTTATGTGCCACTTTCAGGCAAAATGGCAATGGCTGAACTTAAAAAGCTAGGCCTTCTGTAACAACCAACAGACATAGTAAAAAACCGCTCAGTGAGCGGTTTTTTTTCGTCTTCAGTTTAGAGCTTAGCGAGTAGCTTTGCTTTGAGCCGCTGTTGTGCGCGGCGAACTTGCTTACGCTTTTTACCTGAAGGTGCCTTAAAGCTTTGAATAGGCATGACCGTTGGTGACTCGTCAGGTAAAGCTGGCACATCAAAACTTGCCTGTGAGTCCTCAGGTAAGGCAATCTCTTGCTGATGAACACGCAGTGCTGCGAGAGTATCATCATCAATTACCTCGCTAGGGCAAAGGAAAATCCCCATTTTGCGCATTTTAACACCAAGACCTATACTGCTTGAGTATCGAACAATTGGTGCAGCTAAAATTAGACCGACTAAAATAGGCGATAACCACCAAAAGAAAGTCGGTGTGTAGTAATACGCAACACCACCCCAAATAAACGCAGTAATCGTAGAGAATAATGTATAGCCAATTGCTTCTTTCCACGGAACCATACGTCCCTCACGTGGTTGTGCATCCCAGCTTACTTTTTTGCCAAGAAATACACACACTACAAAGTAACTATGAAACACCATCATAAGTGGCGCGATGATAATAGCAAATACAGTTTCAATGAGTGCGCCAGCAATGAGTTTCATCGTGCCACCAAATGCTTTATTGCGGTGTACGAGTGTGACAATGATACCAAGTAGCTTTGGCAGTAACAGCAAACCAATTGTGATGAATAATAACGAGTCAATTAATTCAGTTTTTGCTATTTGCCATGTTGGGAAAAGCTGGTACGCATGGTTGAAATACACATCACTGTTTACAGCACGTGTTACCGCATCTAAGGTGCTTAATGCCAACATTGATAGCCAAATTAATGATGAAATATAGGCCGTAGCACCAAATAAAAAGTGCATTTTACTCATCAGCTTCAAGCCCGACTTAGGGAGCAGGCCTAAGTGTTGAATATTACCTTGTACCCAGCGTCTATCACGAATTGCGTAGTCTAAAATATTACTGGGTACTTCTTCGTAACTACCTTCAACGTCGCTTAGTAATAGCACATCCCAGCCACTGCGGTGTAACAGTGACGCCTCCACAAAGTCATGGCTTAAAATCTCACCGCCAAAAGGCGCATTACCTTTTAACACTGGAAGACCACAGCATTGTGTAAAGGCTTCTACGCGAATAATCGCATTGTGTCCCCAGTAATTAGCTTGATTTGTTTGCCAAAAAGCAGACCCCGTCGCGAGCATTGGGCTATATAAGATTGATGCAAACTGTAAAAAGCGACCGAAAAAAGTATCTTGGCGAACCGGAATCGGAATCGTTTGGATAAGGCCTGTGTTAGGGTTATTGATCATGCTTGATGTTAGCTCAAGCATACATTGACCCGTCATGATGCTGTCAGCATCAAGTACTATCATATGTTCGTATTGGCTACCCCAACGCTCACAAAAGTCAGTTAAGTTACCTACTTTACGATGCTTGTTATCTTCACGGCGACGATAAAATGTGTGTTTCGCTAAATCACCCAAGCGCGTTGTAAATGCATTCCATGCTTTTAGTTCATTGCGGGCAATGTCTGGATCTTGTGTATCGCTGAGTAAATAAAAATCGAAATGTGGCATTTGACCTGTTTTTTCAAGCGAGCGAAGGCTCACTTCAAAGCCTGCAATAACACGCTCTGTATCCTCATTATAAACAGGCATAACAATGGCTGTTTTCGTTTGGGCAATAGCATCAGCATTTACGTCGATTGGTTTTTGACGTTTCAATGTTAATGGGTCAATGCGTAGAAGCTGTAAAATAAAGCCCATACAACCGCTACAAAAGGCAGTAACAATCCATGCAAAGGTTACAGAGAATAATGCTAATAATGCGTACTCAAGTAATGTCATGCCGTTTGAATTTAAAATATCGAACATGATCCACACGCCATACGCTGTTATGGCCAGTGCTAGGCACGTAAAAAGCCAAGCACGTGTCTTTTTAAACGGCATTGCAGTTGCAGTTAGTTTTTTACTATTGGACGTCATTTGGATACCAGACATAGCTCCATACCTCGCTAATTTCTTTGTCACGTAGTTTTAGCGATAAGCGCATATCAACGGGCTTATCTCCCTCAGGCGCCACCTTAAATGCTACGCGCCATCCTTGATTATTTGGTAATTGCTGCACTGTTTTATCGCTGATTTGGCCAGCTGAAATATTTAAATCAGCCATCAGTGCGAAGTTTGCAGACAATTGGTTAATATTTTCGCCACTAAAGTCGACGGTGAATTGACGATGACTTTTAGGCGGTGGATTCTTCTCACCAGGTAATGCCGCGCTACCTATGCGGGTTCTTAGCACACTCGCTTTATCTTGCGTTGCAAGGGTTGCATTGAAGGTTGATAGCTTATAGCTGAAGCTTAAATTATCGCCAGCCTTCATAGCTTGCTCTGGTACCCAGTAGCTAACAATGTTGTCGTTAGTTTCGGTGTCTGTCGGAATTTCAACAAGCTCTACACGTCCTTTGCCCCAATCATTGATAGGTTCAATCCACATGCTAGGGCGATTGTGGTAGTGCGCCTCTGTGTCTAAGTAATTGTTAAAGTCACGGTCACGCTGCGCGAGTCCAAAGCCTTTCGGGCTATCATAACTAAAAGAGGTTACGCTCAGTTTTTTCGGATTATTAAGTGCACGCCATACCCATTGACCTTGTGCTGATTGCATTAACAAGCCATCTGAGTCATGAACTTCTGGACGGTAGTCATCAAAGAACTTGGTACTGTTTTCACCGTGATAAAACATACTTGTAAGCGGTGCAATACCTAACTTTTTAATATCTTTACGAGCAAAAATTTGCATCTCGGTTTTTACTTCAGTATTGGTTGAAGGAGTAAGCTCAAAGCGATACGCTCCTGCAACCGAAGGGCTATCCAAAAGCGCATAAAGCACTATAGTCGTGTCCTCTGGCGCGGGTTTAACTAGCCAGAACTCTTTAAAAACAGGAAACTCTTCGCCTGAACTTAAGGCCGTATCAATCGCTAAGCCTCGCGCTGAAATACCGTATACCTGATGTGGGCCAACTAGACGAAAGTAAGATGCGCCTTGAAAAACAGCGACTTCATCTTTGTACTCATTGTTATTCAAAGGAAAGTGTAAGCGAAAACCGGCATGACCTAACTGCGCATTTTCTGTGGCTTTACTGATTTCTTGCTCTAAAGGGGCTGCCGTTGCGTCGTAGCGGTAATAATCCGTTTTAAATGGCAAGCTTTTAACTTCGGCATTTTTCTCTAGGGTATTGATCGCAACAGGTGATTTATATAAAAAGCCAGGGTGAAATAATTGGATTTCATAAAGGCTTTCATCTTTCCAAATAGCTTGTTCAGTACGAAAACGAATTGCGCGATAATCTTGATAACCAATACTTGTTAAAGCTTCAAGTTCTAAATCTTTAGGTGCAACATAAGGCTCTGAAGCTAATTTTTTCGCACGTGCAGTGATAACTTCAAATAGCTTTTCTTGTGGGATAGTAATCATCGCAGGCTTTTGCTCAACAACCGCTTCCTCTGCTTTGGTTGCTTGTGGTTGAGTTTGTTCTTCAGTAGCGTATGCATTGCCTGCACAGGTGGCTAATAATACGCCCAAGTAGGTCTTCTTTTTAAATGCACTGAAGAGCTTAATCTGGGTTTCTGGTTTCATTCTGTTTTCCTTTAGCCTTAAAATAATCACGTCGAGCTGTTGTAATTGCGTTAATGTTCTCAGCAAAAAGCGGACCTAAAATAAACACTTGTTTATCAATGATTTTTTTGTTGGTACTGCTAATGTAAGAAGTAATTTTGGGATTAGTGGGAAATAATTACACTGTTAGCTAACCAGTTCGTCACTAATATGGATAAGTTTAATGAACGAAAGCTTGCTCTAATATGAATAGCTTAAAGGATGAGCAAAAATATGAACAAAATTAGCAGACGCTTAATTTGGGTTAAAAAATTGTAACCGAGGAAGTTTTTGAGAGTAAGACACTGATTGTAAAGGTAATCAGTGTCTAAAAAGGTGAGCTATTGTACATCACCAAGCTTTTCTGCATTCGCTTTACACTGATTGTAAGCTTCAATACATTTATTACTACATACTTTATGGACTAGTCCATCTGCGGTACTTTGTTGTTCACAACTGCTTTCACATTGATAGTTCTGTTGTGCGCATTGTTGCATTTCTGGGTTTTCGATTTTATTTGAGCAAGCTGATAATAGCGTCAAAGCGAACAATGATGCTGTAATTGCAGGTAGTTTTTTCATGCTGATCCCTAGTATATTGTGTTCTTTTAAATCCATCTTACCCAGATTAAGCGTATTTAATCCAGCTCAACTTGCAAATTATCAATTAAACGCACCGTACCTAAATAGGCTGCTGCTAAAATAACGAGTTGTTTATCCTCGCTTGTTGCAGCTTTTAGCGTTGAGCGCTCGGCAATTGCATAGTAGTCAGGTTTTAACCCTGCTGCTTCAAGCTGTGCTTTTGCTTCTACCTCAAGTGTTGCGATGTCTACGCTGCCTTGTTTGAGTGCCGTTGCTGTATTATTTAACGTGGCAAACAGCACTTTTGCAGTGTCTTTTTGCTCATCAGATAAATAACCATTACGAGAGCTCATGGCAAGGCCTGAAATTTCACGGCATGTAGGAACGCCAATAATTTCAACGGGTATAGATAAATCACGCGTCATGGTTTTTATGACTTGCAGTTGTTGAAAGTCTTTTTCACCAAAGCAGGCAAAATCAGGTTGAACAAGGTTAAATAATTTAGTGACAACCGTTGCAACACCTTTAAAGTGTCCTGGGCGAGAGCCACCACAATAGCCCATAGATACGCCTGGCACATCGACAAAGCTTTGTTCACCTAAGCCATTAGGATAAATGGTTTCCACAGATGGGGTGAAAACGATATCAGTATTTAAATCGGCTAACCCCTGCTTATCCGCACTTAGTGTTCTTGGGTAGTTATCAAGATCTTCGTTAGCGCCAAACTGCATTGGGTTAACAAAAATACTGACCACAACCTTATCAGCTAATGTTTTTGCTTTTTCAACTAGCGAAAAGTGGCCTTGGTGCAAGTTGCCCATAGTTGGCACAAGCGCAATGCTCAGGCCTGCTTGACGCCAAGCTTTGATCTGACTACGTAACGATTTAATTTCGGTGATTGACTGCATTTATTTAAACTCATGTTCGGTACTTGGGAAAGCACCACTTTTTACATCTTCACAATACTTTTGAACAGCTGCAGGCATATTGCCCGTCTCTAATAAGAAGTTTTTTGAAAACTTAGGAATGTAACCGGCTGAAATGCCTACTAAGTCGTGCATTACTAAGATTTGCCCGTCAGTTTTATTGCCTGCACCTATGCCGATGGTTGGAATGTTTAGTTCATCAGTAATACGCTTAGCCAGCTCACTCGGAATACACTCTAAAACGAGCAATTGCGCCCCCGCAGCTTCAAGCGCTTTTGCATCACTAACCATTTTATCTGCTTGAGATTGCTCACGACCTTGAATTTTAAAGCCGCCAAACACATGCACTGATTGCGGTGTTAAGCCTAAGTGACCACATACAGGAATGCCTTGCTGAGTCATGGCGCGAATACTGTCATGCAACCATTCACCGCCTTCAAGCTTAATCATATTTGCACCCGCACGCATTAGCTCAGCTGCGTTGTTACAAGCGTCTGTCGGGTTGGCATATGTCATAAACGGTAAATCAGCAATAACGAATAATTCGCGGCTGCCTGCACGCACACAACGGGTATGGTAGGCAATATCAGTATTGGTGACGGCAAGGGTGTCGTCGTTGCCTTGTAATACCATACCCAGTGAATCACCCACTAAAATCACCTCGACGCCATTATCATGAAACAATTTAGCAAAACTGGCGTCGTAGGCTGTCAATGCCGTGATTTTTTGTTGTTCTTGTTTCATTTTATTAAGTGTAGAAACGGTAATTTTAGACATAATTTCCTCTGAGGCTTTGCCTTGGTTAATTACTGCTGAGGGAGTTGTTGTAAATCGTTTAAGGGCAACGTGTTTTTTATATCAGCAAGTGGTTGGCTATTTGGTAATAGCAATGTTGGCGCTATTTCTAATAGTGGATACACAACAAATTCTCGCTCTGTTAAGCCATAATGCGGCACAGTCAAACGAGGTGTATCAATTACTTGGTCGCCAAATAAAAGAATATCAATATCAAGAGTTCGCGGGCCCCAGCGTTGCTCTTTTCGAACACGACCGTGCTTAAGTTCTATACTTTGTGTTAAATCGAGTAGTTGTTCTGGGGCTAGCTTTGTTTTTATGCATACTACAGCATTAACATAATCAGGCTGGTCTTGTGGACCCATAGGTTTACTCGCGTAATCATGAGAGGCACTTATAAACTCGATATCTGAGTGTGCTTTTAACTCAGTGATAGCGCGGTGTATTTGTTCTCGTGGTGCATTTAAGTTAGCACCTAAACCTAAGTAAACTTGATTCATCATTGCTCTGTTTTTTTCTTACGTGGACGGCGGCGACGTTTTGGACCACCTTGATGACCAAGCGCTTTGACCATTTCTTTTTGGCCATTAATGTCTTGTCCTAAATAGTTTGTCCACCAGTTAGCAAGCTCTTGAAGTTCAGTTTCACCTGCTTGAACACGTAATAGTAAAAAGTCATATGCAGCTTTAAAACGTGGTTGTTGAGTTAGTCGGTAAGCACGTTGTCCACCCCGTTTATCAAGGCGTTGTTGAATATGCCAAATATCGCGTGCACCGAGCGTGAAGCGTTTTGGTACAGCTACATGCTGGGCGTTTTCACTCAGTACTTTGTTCATCGCTTGTGCAAATGCATCATACTCTGACAGTTGATCGCGCTGTTGTAATTTTTTAGCAATGCTCAGTAATGGGAACCACAGCAAGGCAGCAAAAATAAAGGCCGGCGTGACTTTTTTATCTGCATTAATACGTTTATCGGTGTTTTTAAACATTTGCAGGATAAACGCATGTTCAAGGCCATTAGGATTGGCATCTAAGATTTTATCAAGTGCTGGAAACAGTGCTTTAAATAAACCATATTGGCGTAGCATAATGAAGTTTTCTTCAGCTTTGCCATTTAAGAATAGCTTGAGTGACTCTTCAAATAAACGCGCTGGTGGAATGTGGTCTAATAAATTAGCCAGTCCTGCAATAGGTTTTTCGGTTGCAGGCGCAATACTCATCCCTAATTTAGTGGCGAAGCGAACAGCGCGCAGCATACGTACAGGGTCTTCTCTGTAGCGTGTTTCTGGGTCGCCAATTAACTCAATTTGCTTCGCTTTAATTGCGCTAATACCATTGGCGTAATCATAAATACAAAAATCATTAATTGAGTAGTAGAGGGCATTGATAGAAAAGTCGCGGCGCTCGGCGTCTTCTTCAATGCTCCCGTACACATTATCACGCAGCAGTTGGCCATGTTCGCTTGATTGACTAATTTGATTTTTAACTTCGTCGGCTTCGTGGTGTCCACGCATGGTTGCGACTTCGATAATCTCACGACCAAATACTATATGCGCCAAACGGAAGCGTCGGCCAATCAGTCTGCAATTTCGAAACAGTTTTTTGATTTGCTCAGGTGTTGCGTTGGTTACTACGTCAAAATCTTTTGGTTGTTGACCTAACAATATATCTCGAATACAACCACCTACAAGGTAAGCATCAAAGCCACCTTCTTTTAAGCGGTACAATACTTTGATTGCATTTGGGCTAAATTGTTTACGTGAAATCCCATGTTCACTACGTTCGATCACCAAAGGCAATTCGCTGGCTTGTACGGCATTGTGTGTGTCAGTGGCATTTGGGCCAATAATTTGCCGACAAAATTGAAAAAGCTTGGAAATAATAATCTGTCTCCTACGACATGGTCTTTGCAACTCATCAAGTATAGCGTTTGTTTTTTCACTTCGTCGGTGTGAGATTGACGTGTAATCAGTGTGTTTAAAATGGCGCTAAATTAAGGTGCTGATGAATCGCACACTTTGGGTCGCTATCATATACCAGCGTGGCATAAAAATTAAGTTACTCGACCTTTTAAATTGGCAATTTATTTTGTGATGGATTGAAATTTACTAAAAGATGAATGTGGATCCTCACTTACTTGAATCTCTTTTACTTTGGGAACACATTCAAGATGGTAGGCCGCAACAGCCCATTTTAGCATTTCTTCGACCGTTGCAGACAAAAGAGCAGCTTCGGGGTTTAAGCCTAAAAAGCGAAAGGCATCAAAAAGCGCAGGCTTAGGTGCTGTTTTTGAAATGGCAGGGGCATAATTTTGTTTTGATAATTTAAAGCCCGGCTTTGCCACTGCTAAGGGTAGGTGAGCGTATTGTGGTGCTGTTTGGTTAAGTTGTTTAAATAAACTAAGTTGTCGTGCCGTGGGTTCTAATAAGTCGGCACCACGCACAACATGACTAATATTTTGAGCAATATCATCGACCACAACAACTAGTTGATAAGCAAATAAACCGTCACTACGCTTGATAAGGTAATCTTCTTTGGCTAAAGCTTGGTCAACTTCTACCTTTCCCTGAATGAGATCGCTGTAGTGGCTAGTGGCAAATTGCTGGGATAATCGAAGTGCCGAATTTACGAAGGAATGACCTTTTAACTTACACTGGCCTTGGTATATACCACCCATTGCTTTAACTTGTTTGCGGGTACAATGGCAAGCATAAACTAAACCTTGAGCAATAAGTTGCTCCAAGACGGATTGATATTCTTGTAGGCGGTTAGTTTGGTAGATGACACGTTCATCCCAATGCAGACCATAAGCTTCTAATGTACGTAAAATATCATCACTAGCGCCAGGGACAACACGTGTTGTGTCAATATCTTCAATACGAACTAACCATTTACCCTGATTAACTTTCGCATCAAGAAAACTTCCCACAGCCGCTATTAATGAGCCAAAGTGTAAGGGCCCAGACGGGGATGGCGCAAAACGGCCACGATATATACGCGATTGCGTATTAACGGCTGTGGTAGACATGGGTTAATTTAAAAAATAATTAACCGCGGCCTGATTGTTTTTCTTTTATTTCTGCAAGTGTTTTGCAGTCAACACATAGATCAGCAGTTGGACGTGCTTCTAAACGACGAATGCCAATCTCGATACCACATGATTCACAGAAACCAAAGTCATCTTCTTTGATTAATTGAATTGTTTTTTCAATTTTCTTGATCAGTTTACGCTCACGGTCACGAGTACGAAGCTCTAATGAAAATTCTTCTTCTTGTGCAGCGCGATCAACTGGATCTGGAAAGTTAGCAGCTTCATCTTGCATGTGCGATTTAGTACGGTCTACTTCGTTACGTAAATCGTTACGCCAAGCTTCTAAAATTTTTTTGAAATGAGCACGTTGTGCATCATTCATATACTCTTCACCTGGCTGTTCCTGATACGGCTCTAACCCGGCCTGAGCCAATAACCCTAGTCTTTTTTGGTCTGGCATAACTTTCTCCTAAATCCTTAATATATTGCCCAGCGTTAGCCGGCGGCTATAAATAGCAGAAACGACAGGTTGAGGCAAATTTATTTTTAATTAATCCTGTGTGCCTAAACCAAGAAGTGAATGAAAAAGTAATTACTTGGTTTGATTAACGCTTGCTGCTAGTCAATTTTTTATAAACTTGCCTAGTAATATGGGCAAAAAAAAATAATACAACTTAAAAACTATGTTCGTTTAAAAACTTCTTTGGTGTTGTTTGATACCAGCGCTTAAATGCTCTTTGTAGCGCGCTTTGTTCTGAAAAGCCTAACTTATTGCTGACTTCAAGCACTGAAAAACCTTGTAATAGCATTTGTTTTGCGTGCTGCTTCCTTTGTATGTCAATTATCTTTGAAAAGCTTAATTGTTGGTGAGTTAAGTAACGTTGTAAGGTGCGCTTTTTAAAGCCAAGTTGATGTGCTGCTTGTTCAACTGTTGGAATATAGGGAAATTGGCTGGCGATAAATGCATTTAATTCGTTAATGTAATCAGTATGCGGGGTAACGTCACCTGCTTGAGAGAGTAAAATCTGCTCAAGTTCTGGGTTAGGAGACAGTAAAGGGCTGCTAAGAAGTTTCTCATCAAAAATCAGGCAGTTTATGGCAGCATTAAACTCGATAGGGCAATTAAAAGTATGTTGATAAGTTTGCATACACAAAGGTGAAGGAGGCTTTCTGGTAAGCTGTACCTTTTCGAGTGCAAGCTCTGCGTTTTGCTGGCAGCAATGCTTAGCAAAGGATAACCAGCTACTGAATAACTCATCAACCATGTAGTGGTTTATTGTCTCTTTTGCATGCCAGCTAAGTCGACATTGTTGGTTTTCATGTACTAATTCAATATGACCTATATTTCTCACTAAAGAATTTAGCTTTTGCGCGTGCTGTAGTGCTTTTTCAAGGTTTTGACTGACAAGTGCAACATGACCAAGTAATCCCCAATTTTGTGCCTTCAGAGATTGGCCAAATAACAGGCCAATATGCTCTTTACTAAGCTGAGTATCTGCAAAGCACATTAACGATTCATAGTCAGAAACAGGGAACCGATAGCAAGTATCATCTAAATAATGAGCTCGCTCTGCCAGTAATGAGTTTAGCTTTTCTGATTCAAGTCCTTGACGCTGAAGAAAATAGAACAACGAGCGAATTATTTGACTACTGACATAAAACATAGGGTTTCATTTTTTATTATTAGAAATATTAAGCTGCATGAGTTGGCGCGCAAAGTCAATATATTGCGTAGAGAGTCAAGATTTAGTGAATTAATTAAGGCAAGCTGGTCAATGGATACAATAACCATAATAAGGATGCACAATGAAACTCCACCCTTTAGTATTCAGTATTGCCGCAGCATTACTCACTGTAGGCTGCAATTCTGATAGCAATAATGATGTTACAGAACCACCTGTCACGACAACCCCAGAACCTGAAGAGGTCGTAAAGGTTGCTATTCCGAACTTTGCCGAAAATAGTGTACTTGAGGCCAATATCCGTTGGACAAGTTACGGTGTGCCGCATATTACGGCAACAAATCTTGAGAGCTTGGCATTTGGTAGTGGCTATGCATATGCCAAAGATCATGCTTGTTTATTGATGGATCAAATTATTAAAACTCGCGGCGAACGTGCCAAATATTATGGCCCTGACCAAGTCGCAGGTAGCGGCGACTCTAAACACTTAATTTCTGATTTTGGTTACAAAGCATTAGGGGTTAATGAATACGCATTACAGCATTATGGTGAGCTGGATGAAACCAGCCGTGCTCACTTTGAGGGATTTGTGCAAGGCTTTAATAAATATGTCAATGACACAGGGGCTGCGAATCTAGCGCCTGAATGTGCGTCAGCACCTTGGGTGATAAGCTTAACCGCACAAGATATGCTGGCATATTCAATGGCAACTGTGCAGTTGGCAAGTTCAGCAAACTTTTTAGAGCTCGCATTTTTTGCAAATCCTGGTGACGGTGATGAGTATTTACCTGTGCCAAGTAGCAATGCGCCAAATGCTGTTTCCAGTTTGGTTAAAAATGTCAATCAACAAGCAAAGCAATTTAAATTAGACAAAAAATTTAAGCATTTAGGTTCTAATGGTTGGGGTTTGGGTAAAGAGATGATGGCCAATGGCAAAGGTGGATTATTAGCAAACCCTCACTTTCCCCATGAAGGAAATCTACGTTTTTGGCAGTCACATTTAACTGTACCCGGTGCAATGAATGTGATGGGAGGGAGTTTGCAGGGTATGCCGGGGGTGATTAATATCGGTTTTAATGAACATGTTGCATGGACACATACCTTCTCAACAGCACGTCACTTTTTAATTTATCAACTGGCATTAAATGAAGATGATCGTATGAGTTACCGTGTTGAAGATGAGCAGCATACGATAACCAGTAAAACAATTTCAGTTGAGGTTGCCATTGGCCCCAACACGACCATTGAGCTTCAAAAACCATTTTATTATAGCCACCATGGTTTGATGTTGGAAACACCCGCCGCTAATGGTTTAGGCTGGAATGATAGCCAAGCATTTACGATTAAAGATGCGAATGAATTTAACATGGATGTGGTTGCTCAGTGGTCTGCGCTTAATCAGGCGGTGAGTCTTGATGATATGAAAGAGTCGTTCGCTAAGTTTGACGGAGTGTCATTCAACAACACCATGGCGGCAGATAAAGCTGGGAATGTATTTTATGTGGATGACAGTACCGTTCTCAAATTAGATGACACAGCCAATTTAGCGATCCGTCTGCAACCTGAACTTGTGGCCTTAAGAGAATCAACTGGATTTGATTTAGTGCCTGGAAATATGAAGCTATTTGAAAGTCAGGGTAAGGTGCCATTTACCGAAGCTCCTCAGCTTACCCGCACCGACTATGTGCAAAATTCAAATGATAGTTATTGGGTTACAAACCTAAACGAGCCACTTGTTGGCTTTGCGGCTCAGTATGGTGACGTTCATAAACCACTCTCATTACGTACGCGGATGGGTCTAAAACTATTGCAAGATGGAGGTGGCGAAGATGCGAAGTTCACTCTTGATGAATTAGAGCAAGCACTGATAGGCAACCGTATTTATTTAGGCGAACTTGTATTTGCAGATCTTGCTATGCAGTGTCAGGCACAAGGTGATGTACCTGTACAGATTACAAGCGATGTTGCGGTTGATGTAAGCCCTGCTTGCGATATTTTATCGAACTGGAATGGGGCTATGAATTTAGAGACTCAGGGGGCAGCATTAATTCGTGAATTTGCTCACTTGTTTAATCCGTCTGCTCATTTATACACTAATTTTGATGTTACAGACCCTGCAAATACTCCCCATACTTTACGCCAAGACAAAGTTGCATTAAAAGTATTGGCGCACGCGATGCTTAATTTACAGTCAAATGGTATCTCATTAACAGATACTTTAGCGGATTTGCAGTTCGTCGAAAAATCATTGGCTGGTGGTCATGCTTCGGGTGAACAATTGCCATGGGCTGGGCCGATGCATGTTGAAGGAGGGTTCAATGTCTTTCGGTTTGACAGAAGTAATCTAACTCGTTCTACATTAATTCCTTATGCAGACTATCAAACATTACCTGATGCAATAACGGGTAAGCCTTTGGCTTCTAATTTATCATCACAAGGTTACCCAGTGAACTATGGTTCAAGTTGGATGTTTGTGATGAACTTTACTGAAGATGGGCCGGTTGCAAAAGGATTACTGACTATGTCGCAAAGTTCTGACTCACGTTCAGAGCATTTTGATGATCAAAGTCGTTATTATTCACAAACGGCCAAGTTGAGGCCTCTATTTTACAAAGAGGCTGATATTGCACTTAACTTAATTGATGAAATAGATATTTCAATGACTAAGCAATAAATGGAACTTGCTCGGTCAGTGTAATAGCACTGGCCGAGATATCAGCTTTATAAGCATACACCTCAACACCGCAATCAATGGCTTGTGTTAATAACGAACAATACGTTTCATCAATATGCTTGGCACCACTGACTTGGCTAATTCCTTCGTGTAGCACAGCAAAAAGTAATACGGCGCGATGCCCTTGTTGCACCATTTCGATAAGTTCTCTGATATGTTTTTGGCCACGAACTGTTTGCGCATCGGGAAAATAGCCTTGTCCTGATTGGGGGTTATCTTCACTTAGTAATGTCACCGATTTTACTTCAACGTAGCAATTTGCTTTGTCATTAGCGGTGAGTAAAAAATCGATACGACTGTTCTCTTGCCCATATTTTACTTCAGCTTGAATTGTGCTGTAGTCGCAAAGCTCTTTTATTACATTATGTGTTAATGCTTCATGCACCACTTGATTGGCTATTGCGGTATTAACGCAAATTAACTGTCCGAAATGATTTTTAGTAAGCTGTAAAGAGTGTGGGTATTTTCGTTTTTTGTTATCACTGGTTGAGTAATAAGCGCTAAACCCAGGCTCAGCACAACCAGTCATCTTTCCTGTATTGGCACAGTGAGCGGTAAATTGCTCGCCAGTTTCTAGCTCAAGATCCGCTAAAAAACGTTTATAGCGTTTGAGCAATTTAGCAGATTGTAAAGGTGGTAAAAAATGCATAATTTTGTTTTGATTAAACGCGTTCGTTCATTGTAAATGAATAGCGACATAGAATGCACCCTTAGTCTGTTTAGTAAAGGTTATTTATCGCAAGCGGTTGGGATGTCGCGTTCGCTGTAGTAAACTCGATAAACAATTTTCAGCGCAAAGAGTATTCTAACATGTCGGAAAAATTTTTAGTTCAACTTAGCGAGCAGGGTGCTGCCGCGCATTGGGGTGAAAAAGCCTCTCTTTCTTTTACTGAACAAGGCGCAACCGTTCATTTAACTGAGCAAGATACACTTAAAAACGTACAAAAAGCAGCGCGTACGTTAGCGAATCAAGGCTTAAAGAATGTTGCTCTAACGGGTGATGTTTGGTGCACTGAAACACAATGGGCTTTTTATCAAGGCTTTGTATCGCCAAAAAATTTAGATTCAGTTGAGTTTGCCGAAAACGCAAAAACAGATAGCAATGAACTGGCTGCATTAACAAAATCAGCGACATGGGCTCGCCAAATGATCAACGGTACTGCCGATGATATTTTTCCTGAAAGCTTGGCAGGTAAAGCGGCTGAGTTTATTCAGTCATTAGCGCCTGAGCACGTTAGTTACCAAATCATTAAAGGTGATGCACTTTTAGAACATCAATGGATAGGTATTCACGCTGTAGGTCGTGGTAGTGAGCGTCCACCTGTATTATTAGAGCTAGATTACAACCCAACGGGCGACGACAATGCCCCTGTTGATGCTGCTCTTGTGGGTAAAGGGATCACATTCGATTCGGGTGGTTATTCAATTAAAGCAAGCGAGGGCATGCTTGGTATGAAGTGCGATATGGGCGGTGCGGCGACGGTTACTGCTGGTTTAGCGCTTGCTATTAGTCGTGGTGTGAATAAACGCATTAAGCTGTTCTTATGTTGTGCTGAAAACTTAATTTCAGGTCATGCTTATAAATTAGGTGATATTCTTACTTATAAAAATGGCACAACAGTTGAAATTGTTAATACAGATGCTGAGGGGCGTTTAGTACTCGCTGATGGCTTAATGGCTGCGGGTGAAACTGGCGCACCATTAATCATTGATGCGGCAACGTTAACAGGGGCTGCACTTGTGGCTGTTGGTCAAGAGTACAATGCGTTATTTGGCCTTGATAAAGACTTTGTGCGTGAAGTACAAGATTTTGCAGAGCAAGAAATGGAAGCTGCATGGCCACTTCCTCTTGAAAAGTGGCACCAACAAAACTGCCCATCGCCTTATGCTGATACAGCAAATAGTCGCCCACAAAAAGGCGGCGGTTATGGCGGTGCGTCAAATGCTGCTGGCTTCTTATCGCGCTTTGTTCCTAACGATGGTAAAGGGTGGGTGCACATTGACCTTGCTGCAGCATTTAATATGGGCAGCACGAGTGAGTGGGCCGCGGGTGCTACAACGCAAGGTATGCGTACGGTTGCTAGAACGTTGCTTGAAAAAGCTTAATTGAGTACTACGCATAGTACATTATCAAAAGCGCCTTTATTAGGCGCTTTTTTGTTTTTTAATGTGATTTACAAACTGATACAAGATTTTTGGCATCATTTAGTATAAAATCTCGCCCCACATTTTCTCATCAGGTGGTTAGTTTAAATTTCATTAACTACACTTGAATGATCAATTCACACTGGGGTCTCTATTTATGTCAGATAAGTGCTATATCACTGCGCAGCAGTTACTTGAAGATTCGTTTCGCGTTGCTGCTAAAGTTTATGAAGATGGTTTTCGTCCTGATTTCATCATTGGTATTTGGCGTGGTGGTGCTCCTATCGGTATCGCAGTACAAGAGTACTATGATTACAAAGGCATAGAGACAGATCATATTGCTGTGCGTACATCGTCTTATTACGGTATTAATCAGCAGTCAAAAGAAATTAAAGTACATGGTTTGCATTACATCATCGAAAATGCCAACGCAGATGATTCGTTGTTGATTGTTGATGATGTATTTGACTCTGGACGTAGTATTTTCGCTTTAAAAGAAAAACTTTCTGAATTAATGCGCTTGAATCTGCCACGCGATATTCGTGTTGCTTGCCCATATTACAAGCCTAAAAACTCAAAAGTAGACATGGTGCCTGAGTATTATATTCATGAGTCTGATGAGTGGTTAGTTTTCCCTCATGAGCTGTCAGGTTTAACGCCAGATGAAATTATTGAAGGCAAGTCAGACTTAGCAAATATCCAAGACTTATTATTAAATAAGTAAATTGCTACTTAAATAAAGTGAGTATGTAGGCACATACTCACAATTGTGAAAAGCTATCAACATAGTTGCTTAGCTTTTCTATATCAACAACCTTAAGTCCTTGGTTGCTTCTTACTATCAATCCTTTTTCTACCAGCTCTGTCACTACGCGGCGATAAGCGCGTTCAGTGGTTGCGAAACGTTCAGCCTCTGCATTAACCGTAGGGTAGGCACGTAGCAGTGTTGGATTATTATTCTCAGCCCTTAATAAACAGTCTTTTGCTATGTTGTAACTCAGTGGCAATAGGAGTTTATCGAGATTAATTTTCTGATTCTCTTGAAACTTAGCGGCGATAGTTTGTGCTGTGTACAAGCTGAGTTCTGGCTTTTCTAGTAACAGTGAGCGCCAATGTTTTAGCTCGATTAAGTTATAACTTACATCGCTAAAGCAGGTCACGGTGTAAATACAAGGTAAGTTATTTAGTGCCTCAATCTCGCCAATTAAGGTGTTATTACAATCAAGCTGGCCGAGTAATAGTCTACGCCCATTACCCACGTCATAACTGAGCGACACCGTTCCGCTTCTGACTAACACGAGTTTAGACAGTGGTTGATCTTGATGGATCAGCACTTCTTTTTTTGCTTGTTGGTATCGACTTCCTGCAAAAGTAAGTAATTGCTCAACTAGATAACTTGAAAAATGATATTGAAACATTAACGCCGCTCTTCGGACAATTGTCCTATTTATTACACCTTAATGACGCTAGCATTAAGATTCTAAGAATTCACGCTAACTTGCTAGCGAGGCCATGCCTTGCTTGTACCTTCATTTCCCGTGTTAATGATTTTAAGCAAAGTATTTACTGTGCTTTAATAAGGTTTTTAGTAAGTTAGCTTTTTTATTTTCATTGTTAAAGTAGCAATGAGTAAGTCAAAAAAAATGACAAGCTCTAATGCTAACCTAAAGCCTAGGAGAGAACAATTGAGTTGGGAATATTTAGGCTATTTAGCGTCTGCCTTGTTGGTCGCTTCTTTAACAATGAGTGATGTGGTTAAGCTACGTTGGTTTAATTTGGCTGGATGTATTGCATTTACTTGTTACGGTATAGCGATTGATGCCATTCCTGTTGCATTCACAAATGGACTACTGACGTTTGTAAATATCTACCATATTATTAAATTAAAGCGTCAGTCATCGACTGACGCTAAATAGTGACCATTTAGTTTTCTTGTTGATATTTTAGTTCGCCACCAATCCATGTTTGCTTAACCTTGATGTCATGAATCTGTGATACCGGAACAGTAAAGTAGTCTTTGTTTATTAAAATAAAGTCAGCCCATTTACCTTGCTCTAAACTGCCTAATTTAAACTCTTGATGAGCAGCATAAGCGCCGCCTAAAGTGAACGCTCGTAAAGCTTCATCTCTCGATAATAGTTCTTTTGGTCGCCAACCACCTTTTGGTAACTGGTTGTGATCCATGCGAGTAATGGCTGAATATAAACCATCGAATGGGTCAGCTAGTTCTACAGGAAAGTCAGAACCCGCAGCCACAATTGAGCCTTGATCTAAAAATGTTTTCCAAGCATACGCACCGGTAAGCTGTTTATCGGTCAAGCGTTGTTCAGCCATATGCATATCAGACGTGGCATGCACAGGTTGCATTGAGGGAATGATTTTTAGTGATTTGAAGCGAACAATATCGTCGGGCGTAACAATCTGCGCATGCTCAATACGGTTACGTAATAAAATTCCCCCAGATTTTTTAAACACTTTTTCGTAGGCATCTAATACGATATGGTTCGCTTTATCACCAATAGCATGGGTGTTCGCACTAAAACCATTTTCAAAACTTAAGGTGAAAAGTTGTTCGAGTTTTTGTTGTGTTTCAAGCATTAAGCCATGATAATTTTTACGATCAGCATATTCATCAATTAATGCAGCACCACGGCTCCCTAGCGCACCATCGGCGTATACTTTTACGCTTCTAATTGACATGTAGTCATGCATATCTTTATAGCGACCCGCTTTTAACATGGTGTCTAGTTTCGGGTCGCTTGCGCTTAACATAGCAACAATTCTCAGCGGTAGAGTGCCTTGCTCTGCACGTTCTTTGTAAACTTGCCACGTATCATAATCAATACCCGCATCGTGGGTTGATGTAATGCCTAAGCTAAGCAAATGTTTACCTGCATTATCTAAAGCAGTATTAATGCTAGCGTGGCTTGCTTTTGGTACATGTTGGGTTATTAGTGTTTCGGCCTTATCAATGAAGACACCTGAAGCTAGTCCTGAATCCAGTTTTAATATTTCACCACCGGCAGGAGAGCGAGTGTTTTTTTCGATACCAGCAAGTGCCATGGCTTTCGAATTAACCCACACTGCATGGCCATCAACTCGAGACAGTACCACAGGCTTATCTTTTACATAGCGGTCTAAGTCTGCTGCCGTAGGAAATTGTGCGCCTGGCCATTGCTCTTGGTTCCAGCCACGACCAATGATCCAGCCTTGTTTATCTCTCGCAAATTCTGCGAGCTTCTTTCCGACCTCATCAACTGATCGGGTATTTCTAACATCCAGTTGCGATAGGTTGTTACCAAGGCCAATAACATGGCCATGGGCATCAATAAGGCCGGGTAGCAAAGTCGCCTGCTCACCATCAAAGGCTGTTGCATCAGGATAACTGGCTTTTAAGGAGTCATTACCTGTTTTAACCACCTTGCCATCTTTGATGACCAATGTTGAAAACTGTTTGGTATCCCCTTTATAGGTCGGTGTGTAGCCATTGACGTTATAGATAACCGTTGTGTTTGCAAAACAGGATAGTGATGCTGATGCGAATAAGCCGATGATGAATTTCATAATTGTCTTGTTTTTATTGATTTATAAAAACAGTATCAGAGTTGTCATAAACTGCAACTACTTGAACAAAAATGACAGAGGAAGGGTGCTTGGCACACCCTTAATTTATTTGCTAGCGTAAACTTCAAACTCTGCGAGTGATAACTTGTTATCTTTGTCTTTATCGTAACTTTGAAAACGAGACCAAAGTGCTGGGTCTCGTGCTGATTCAGAGCGACTTAAGTAGCCGTCATCATTGCGATCAAGTTGTTTAAACTTCTCACCAATACTGCCAGAGGCTAAGCTCATAGTACTAAAAAGAAAACATGAAACTAAGCTGGTGATGGTTAATCTTGTCATTGTTTGTTAGCTCTTACTTGTTAAATAATTTTTAAACTCAAGGAGTGATATGCGCTTGTCATTATCTGTATCCCACTGACTTATACGCTTTTTAAGATGAGGCTGAGGCGTAAGTTCGTCAGGGCTTAAATAGCCATCTTTATTCTTGTCGAGATGATTAAAACGTTGTTTTACATCTAATGCAAAGCTATTAAAGCTAAAAGTCATAAGGATTAGTGAAATAACTGAGACTATTTTCATACTGCGCTCCTTGTTAGTGAAAGTGCTTGCCATAATTTAATTCCCAAAATTAAATCCGTTTACACACTCCCTCAGGGATTATGGCAAACACTTTAAGTCGTTAAAGTTTGAATTTCTCAAACTCTTGCTCTGATAAAACCTGATCGTCATTTTTATCTAGATCAGCAAATTGCTTCAGTAAGTCATCATGTTGTGTGGCTTCTGTAAGCGAAATTTCACCATCGGCATTCGTATCAAATTTAGCGAAACGTACATCCATTTGTGATGCTAAAACGGTTGCGCTGATCACTAAAAACATCAGCGAGAAAGCGGCAATAAGTTGTTTCATTACAATCTCCTATTGAACAAACAATTGAAATTCTGAAAAAGAAATTTGGCCATCTTGATTCGTATCAATTTGTGAAAAGTTGTCGTGTAACAACGCGTCTTCCGATGCCTCTGATTCACTTAAAGTGCCGTTACTGTCTTTGTCCAATTCTTTAAAAGAATCATTTAAGTTAAGGGCATACGTGGTTGTTGAAATACAACACACAAGCGTCAGCATAGTAATGGCCAATTTCTTCATTTTAATTCCTAAGAAAATTAATTATTTACTCTAATACAAAAACAATGCCAAAGTTAAAAGTTGTTAATTATCATGTTGTTATGTATTTATGGGCGTGTGTCGGTAGAAATTCTTACATGGTTTTGTGTCTTTTTTGCAACGGGAAAATAAATTTTTAAATTTAACCTTTTAAAATCAGTTGTTTAGTTTGTCTCCAAATTGCAACGATATTGATTTTTTAGTGAAAATAGTGCTGAATTTCAGATAAAATTCAGCCAGTGTATAACTTAACTCATAGATAATTTATACCTGTCACACCTTGAAGGAAACCTATGCAAAGGCAAGCTAGCAGTAAGTTCAAACATCTACTCGATTGGCGTCCCAATTTAATCGGGCAATTTGTGTTTAGTACTCTTTTATCATTATTGCCTTTATCTTTGGTTGTGATCCTATTTTTAAATGCGCTCAACAAGCAGCTTGCTGTCACACAAAAAATAGTGAGCGATAACTACTTAGTAACCAAAACATTTAATAGTCTTAAGCAGGACCTAAATAGCCTTGAGAGAGCAACAAGGCAAAACTGGGTGTTGAAAAGTGAATCACTTGACACCTTAATTGCAAATAAATGGCAGTCATCTTTACAAAGCATTGATGAGCTAATTTTTTTGAGTCCTTCACCTGATTACGTTAACCAATGGCAGCAGCTAGCCGATGTGTTGAGCTTTGCTCAGCAACACTTGGTACATGAACAAAAACAAGATGGTGAGCTGTTTGCACCAGCCAGTAAACTGATTGCAGAGCAAACGGTGTGGCTACGTGATCAGAATGAATTACGCATCACGAAAAACCAACAACACTTAAAAACCTTACAAGCGTCATTTATAAATTGGCTATTGGCATTGATCCCTATTACTTTGCTGGTGAGTGGCGGGTTTTTATGGCGGATCAGTGGGCGTTTACGCGAATTGACATTTGTTATCGATAAACTGGGACAAGGTCATTGGCAACAAAATATTTCTGTTAAAGGCTCTTCTGAGCTTATTGAGTTAGGCAATAAGTTACAATGGGTACAAGCACAACTTCATATGCTTGAGCAGCAAAAAGATACATTCTTACGCCATGTTACACATGAATTAAAAACCCCATTGGCTTCTATGGTTGAAGGAACAGATCTCCTCGCTGATGAAATTGTGGGGCCTATCAATGCAGAGCAGCAAGCTGTATTAGAGCTTATTACACAAAGTATGGCGCGGTTACGCATTATGATTGAAAGCCTTTTAAATTATAATGCAATTCGCACCAGTAAGGAGAGTATCACCGAATTAGACTTTTCGGTGATGATGGGCAAAATAGAGCGACATTTTGAACATCGCCTAATAGCGCGAGATCAATCGTTGCTTTGGTTAAATGAATTACCTAGCCGATCTCTTTATATTTCAACGGAATTATTAGAAATGATTTTAGTGCAGCTTATTTCCAACGCATTAAAATTTTCACCAGAAAAAGAAGCAGTTACCATTAAGGTGACATTTAAACACAGTAAGCTTATGGTGTCGGTGAGCGATCTTGGCATTGGTGTTGATGAATCCGAAAAAATGTCTATTTTTGGTGCATTTTATCAAGGTAAAAATGCCAAAAGCCAAGCTGAGATGGGCAGTGGCTTAGGACTTACTATTGTGAAAGAAACAGTTGAACAACTAAACGGTGAGCTAAAGCTCGAAGACAATGACCCCCATGGCTGCTGTTTTACCGTAATATTACCAATTCAATTAACCCAGGGAGTTAACTGATATGGGCTTAGCTAATAAAGCCAGTTTTATGATGATTGCTGCACTAATGCTCTCGGGCTGTTCGTTGCTAGAAACTAAGCCCGTAACAGAGCAAGCGCAGCAAGTAGTTAATAAAAAACATGTAACACCCGAAGAGGGAGAGCCTAATCCCAAGCCGCGTCCGAAAAGTGAGCCGATGTATCCACCTGCAAATATTGTTATTGCTTGGCATGCCCAGCAATGTGGAGGCTATAAGAGCACACATAAAAAAGTAAGTTATGTAGGTGAAAAAGAAATCAAAGCGTTGTTTAAATCACTGTGTCTAGAGAGCGAAGCAAGTCCAGAAAAAACGTTGGCTTTACTAGACAAAACAGATCAAGCTTACTATTGGCCAGATGATATAAAGCAATACCTTTGGCTTCAAAAGCAAAGTGTTAAGCAGCATTTAAAAGCGAAACAAGCAAAGCAAGCATTAACCGAAAAAATGGAAAAAACATTGTCGTCACTGGCTACGATTGAACAGCAACTTCTTCTTCGCGAAGAGACTAAGGAGCAGTAAGTATGAATGAAGTAAGTAAACCTCGCGTGTTACTAGTGGATGATGACGCGAGTTTATTAAAGCTGTTAGCAATAAGAATCGAGTCTAAAGGCTATCAAGTGAGTACTGCTGAAAGTGGCATTGTGGCTCTTCAAGAGCTTAAAAATAAAACCTACGACGCGGTAATTACCGATTTAAGAATGGACGAAATGGACGGAATGGCGCTGCATCGTCAGTTGCAAAGCCGCTACCCATCTATGCCTGTCATCATGATGACAGCCCATGGTTCGATTCCAGATGCAGTCGAGGCGACAAAGCAGGGAATTTTTGCATTTATCACAAAGCCTGTTGATAAAGATGAGTTATTTGACAGCTTAGCAAAAGCAATAGAGATCCATGGAGTGCATGGGGAGGAAGCGCCAACTCAAACCAATATTGTGACGCGAAGCGGGGCGATGCTGCATTTACTTGAACAGGTTAAGCTACTGGGGCCGACACAGGTTAACGTACTCATATCTGGTGCCAGTGGTACAGGTAAAGAACTACTTGCGCAAGCAATCCATCAGCATAGTCACGTTAGTGACGGTCCATTCGTGGCGATTAACTGCGGTGCAGTACCCAGTGAGCTACTAGAGTCGGAATTATTCGGGCATAAAAAAGGCGCGTTTACAGGGGCTGTGAAAGATCATCAAGGTTTATTTCAGCAAGCACAAGGCGGCACACTGTTTTTAGATGAAATTGGTGATATGCCACTGAACTTACAAGTGAAGTTATTACGCGTATTACAAGAGAAAACGATTCGCCCTGTTGGCTTCCAAGAAGAAATTCCAATTGATGTCAGAGTTGTATCTGCCACCCATAAAAACCTTCCCGAAGCGATAAATAACCAACAATTTAGGGAAGATCTTTATTATCGATTGAACGTTGTTAATTTAAAGCTACCACCTCTGTGTGAACGCCGTGAAGATATAAGCTTGTTGGCACAGCATTTTGCAGGGCAGATAGCAAAGCGCATGAATCAAGACGAAAAACGCTTTGCAAGCGATGCGATGCATGCGCTAGTGAGGTATGATTGGCCGGGTAATATTCGCCAACTACAAAACGTGATTGAACAAGTTGTAGCCTTGACACCAGGCGGAGTTATTTCTGCTCAACTGGTGGAGTCTGCACTCAATAGTAATGTAAGTATTGCGGAACCACTTTCGCTGAATGATGCGAAAAAAGAGTTTGAACGAGATTATCTAATCAATACCTTAAAGATGGCAGCCGGCAATGTCGCAGAGGCCGCTAAGCTTGCAAAACGGAACCGTTCAGATTTTTATAAGTTAATAAAAAAACACAACATTAATGTCGAAAACTTAATGTAGAGCTAGCATAAGGAAAATTCATGTCGCTTTTTTTAGTCTACCTTGGTGGACGTATTCAAGGTTGCCACATAGAAATGCATGATGTGCGATTTGTTGTGGGAACTACGATTGAACAAACATACTCAAAATTAAAAGCACAGTGGGTCGGTGATAAAAACAATGTGCACATGGATAGTTACATGCAAATCCAGCACATTGATGGATACAAGGTAGAGGTTGTTGAAGAAGCGCATTCACAACCTGAAAAACTATATTTTGTGAATCTAGGTGCCTATCGTGCTGATAGGTTGGCAGAGCAGCATGATTTTGCACTCTATGTTGCACGCAGCAGTGAAGAAGCTAAACAACGTGCAAAAGAGTCTTTACTTGCAGGGTTAAGCCATCTCCATAAGGATGATTTACACGATGTCGATGATTGTTTCGCGATTGACTTGCTCGATAGTAACTTATCAATCAAATTAACCCCAAGCGGAGAATCACAAGCAATGAAACCGGATTGGTTTGGTTATCACGTTTTATAAACTAATCCTGATTATCGCTTTTACTAGCAATTTTAAAGGCGATAATCACTAGGCCAAATAAAGCAAAAGGCAATGCCGCAAGTAAATACTCTACAGTATGATTGTCTTGATAATTTGGCTGAAGTAAGAAGTGTCCTACGACACAAAGCAGAATAGCGACGAATAAAACAGGTAGTAAGATCAGTTCTTTTTTTGGAGAGTGTTTTTTCATAACAAAGCGTCACATTGCAAAGGTGCGCTATTGTAATGAGCTAAGATTGATTAGGTCAAATAACTTGGTGACTTATATTGCGCTGCATCAATTTTTTTATTGGCCGCTTTTTTTACTGGCTTTTTAGGTTTTACTGGTTTGTCGGCTGTATCATTGCAATTATACAGTCCCATAATAAACTCTATTTCCTCGCGTTGTAATCCAGACTGCATGATACCCCCCTCAATGTCGAATTTGCCATTTATACGACAAATACTAAGCAGTTGAAGCTGAATTATCGGTGAATAATGCGTCATTAAACTGTAATCATGTGTAACACAAATTTGCTTATTTAATAGGCAGCTCCACAGTAAACACAACTCCCGTGCCATCATCTAAATTTTCAGCGGCTACTTTACCGTGATGGTAATCGCAAATAAGCCTTACAATATAAAGACCTAAGCCTAAGTGAGGCTGCTGTTGATGTTGCTGACTTCTCACCGAGACCATTGAGTCGAAAATGTGTTCAACTAAACCGTCAGGTAGCAGAGGTCCTTGGTTGCTAATTTTTAATAATGCATGTTGCTCTTGCTTGATTAAGCTAACGGAAATTGTGCTTTGTGGAGTTTTAAACTCAAGTGCATTGTTGATGAGCTTATCAAGCAATTGGGCAATAAACTCTGGTGCGCCACTGACATTTAACGGCTCTTTACAAAGCGACAAGGTAAATAGACTTTCACCGTAGGTTATTTGATAGCCTTGCATGCAGCCGGTGATCACCTTGGTCAGATCAAATTCTTCAGCTTCGGCGCTTTGAATACTTTGTTCAAGACGCGTTGCTTCGCTCATGGTGGTAATAATTTTACCCAACCGCTCAACCCCTTCACTGGCACGGTCGAGATATTTTTGACTTAGTTCAGATTGTGGCTGCATTTGTAAGTTTTCAAGTGATGAGCGAACAACAGCCACAGGCGTGCGTAGTTCATGGGAAAGTCGTGATGACATATTTTCTAAGTAATCAGTATAACCACTTAAACGACTAACAATATTGGCAAAGCTACGAGAAAGGTCACCAATTTCATCATTCGAATCGGCATAGGTTATTTTGCCGGTGATCCGCCCTTGGGCATCAATGGCTTGTTCGGCATTATCACGCAGGCGGCGAATACGGCTGGAAATTCGTGACGCAAAAAAGAACAGTGTCACAGTGCCAACAAGCATCACCGCTAAAATGACATTAAAGAGCTTCTCTAGCGACTTATTACGCAGAGTGCGCACGCCATTGGTAGTTTCTTCTGCGATTACTGCACCAATCACTTTATCTTGGATCCAAATAGGGTAGGCGGCAGATAAAATAACGGCTTTGTTATCTGGGGTTAAACGCCATGATGATGCGGGTTTACCATTTAAAGCACTGGCTATGTGAGTGCCTTGCATCGCGGCGACATCATGTAAGGTATCAATAAATTCATTTTCTGGGCGAGTTAATATTTTATAGTAAAGAGGATGCAAATAATCTTGCTCAAAGCGTTGCCACCACGTTGTTGCAGGCGCATCTTTAAGGCCATCTGCCCAAACGCCATCAGCATGATGAATTGAGCCTGATTGCGCAAGTACACGATGATGGTTATCTACGACCCATATTCGACTACCACTGTGACCCATGCCTTTCAAAATACGGTTAATTTCTGGTGACGGCACTAAAACTGAGCCGATATCATTGGGGTTTTGTAGGTTTGAGGTCGACATAAGCTGAGGCTCAGCTTTGCCTTCATCCCAATCTTCAATCGCAAAACCGAGCTTGTTACCTAACATCAAAAGCGGAAAACGCAGCTCTATGTTGTAACCCGTGTCGGTGCTTTTAAAATAGCCTTGAATTTTCGTGACCGGCAGTTGTGTTATAGCATCAAAGGCATTGACCCAACCATCTTGACGAGCAGCTACCACATAACGTTTAAATTCACCTTCAGGTGTTTTTAACATGATCTGTAAGTGATCATTGCGGGTAAAGCTAAGCACATTTTTAGCACGATATACAAGGGAGCTGTCTGCGACTTTAAACACCGCATAAAGGTAGTTTTCGTATTTGCCTACCATGTGATCAAAACTTAGATCACTATCTTGATGATCATTATTTACCCCCTGTAAGTAGCGCTTGTCGTAATGCCAAAATAAGCTTTGATAAGGCTGCCACTCTGACAGTTTGCCATCAAGTTGAATCGGATTATTTAGGTTGTAAGCATATAAATCTCGGCCTTTTACCACTTGATCTAAAAAGTTGGTTTGTGAGTCAAACAAAGCGGGGCGCTCATGTAATGCGGTAGCGAGTGCGCGGGTTGTGCCCACTAAGGTTTTTTCTTGCCCTTGTCTTAAGAACTTTTCCATTTCCCATACATACTCATAGCCAAGCCAAGGCAATAAAAATAAAAAGCAGGATAAGAAAATAAACTTTGTTCTAAGCCCCAAACGCAGCATTAAGCTTGCTCCCAGCGATAACCCATACCGTAAACGGTATCAATGCAATCAAATGCATCATCTAAAGCAATAAACTTTTTACGAATGCGTTTTACGTGCGAAGTAATGGTGCTGTCATCAACATAAATTTTCGCATCACTCATTAATTCGTTGCGGCTTTTTACATGACCTGGACGCTGCGCAAGTGAATGCACCATCCAAAATTCTGTCACAGTTAAATCAACCAGTTGCTCTTGCCAAAAAACCTGCATGCGCTGGGTATCTAACTTTAAAGGGCCGCGATGTAAAAGAGCGGTTTGATCAGCGGGTTGATCGAAGGCATCAAGGCGTCTAAACAATGCGCCAATGCGAGCAGCAAGATGCGCCATACTGATGTCTTTGGTTAAGTAGTCGTCTGCTCCCATGCGCAGGCCACACACGGTATCAATTTCGCTATCGCGGGCGGTTAAAAATATAATCGGTAAGGTTTTAGAAAGGCTGCGTAGGGTTTGGCAAAGTAAAAAACCACCATCTACTTCATGGCCAAGGCCAATATCAACAATGGCTAAATCTGGTAAAGATTGACTAAACGCCAATTCAGCACTGGCTCTGTCAGCAAAACCTACCACCTGATAGCCCTGAGCGCTGAGCATTTCTGTGTAGTTTTCGCGGATTGCTGTTTCATCTTCAACGATTGCTATTTTCTTCATTATTAATACTTACTTAAATTCTTTCTATAGCGAACTATACCTAATTTTTTGCCTTGCGTACTGGCAAAAACGCGATTGCCATTTTTCTGCCACAATTGCTCAGCAGTTTGCCTTTTTTGATCCCCTTTATTGCCATTTCGACTTGTTTTAATAGCTCCATACCAAGTTCGCAACACCAACCAATGTTGCCAAGCAATTAAGTACAAAAAGGATTAAACCATGAAAAAATTAATTATTGCCGCTGTCATTACCACTGCTTTATCAACAACACAGTATGCGGTTGCTGCAAATCAAACAAAGCAAGATACACCAAAAGAAACAGCGATAGGCCTTAGTGCTGGTGCCGTTGTTGGCGGCTTAGTAGGTGGTCCAATTGGCGCGTTTGTGGGGGCATTTGCTGGCGGCTTAATTGGTGAAAAAGAAGCGGCAGAAAACACCATTGATGAACAAGCTCACGCATTAGTCGTAATGAAAGAGCAAACCGCTGATTACCAACAAGTGATTGCTGATAACGCCGCCCTAAGTGAGCAGCTTGAATTATTAGCGGATGAAAAAGAGCAGTTATTGCAAGCCCAGCTTAATACTTTACTAGCCATGACGGTGCAGTTTAAAACTGGCTCTAGTGAAATTGCCCCGCACTTTGCTAATCAACTCGACAAAGTAGCTCAGTTACTGATTGCCCAGCCAAATCTGGCTATCGACTTAAATGGCTTTGCAGATCAGCGCGGTGATGAGTTGGCTAATTTAATGCTTTCAAAGCAGCGTGTAAATGCCGTGCAAAGCTACTTAATTAAACAAGGCGTGCCGCATACCCGCTTAACCGCAACCGCCTTTGGTGAGCAGCAAAGTGTTGCTGATTCAAATAACTACGAAGACAACATCTTTGACCGCCGCGTAACATTGACGACGCGCCCTGTGACACAAAGTAGTTTGCGTACAGCGCAAAGTAACCACTAATTCATCGGTCGATGGAGTGACTAATTATGTTGAGTAAACGCACCAAAAGGCTCATGTATATGAGCCTTTTTATCCTGCTGTTAGGTTATGCTGTTAACCCTGTGTTCGCTGCTAATGCCAGTGCCGAACTGCGTTTTTATGATGATTCAAATAGCCAAGTGTCGTCGGGTTTATTAGTGAAAAACGATGTCACTATGACACTCACGGGGCTGATTAATCATGTTGTTGTTAAACAGCGTTATCAAAACCCGCATCCATTTGCTGTCAATGCTCGCTATGTGTTTCCGTTACCTGATGAAAGTGCTGTGCATGCCATGCAAATGCAAATAGGTGATCGCATTATCACAGGCAATATTGCCCTTAAGCAGCAGGCTGAACAGCAATTTGTACAAGCTCAAAAGCAGGGTAAACGCGCCGCTTTAGTGCGTCAGCAACGTGCTAATATTTTCTCTACTGATGTGGCAAATCTTGGAGCTGGTGAAGAAATTGAAATTACTTTGCAATACCAAGAGATCATCGGCTTTCGTGATGGTGTGTTTTCGTTGCGTTTTCCGACCACTATTACGCCGCGATACGAACCTTTAACGGCAGAATTACAGCAAAAAACGTATCTAGAAAAAAAAGACACAGAACAACAGAGTGAACCAGTGGCTAATAAAGCGCAAGTGGCATCAGCGTGGCTAAAACCTGTTTTTCACCATGCTAAAAGCCAAGAGTCTGATGCGAGCCTAAACCTTGCTATTTCGATGGATATTGGCCTAGAGCTTAGTTACATCAACGCCAACTTAGACGGTATGCAAGTCGATAACCCGAGTTTTGGCCGTTATCAATTATCGCTTAATCGTGACATTCCGATGGATAGAGACTTTGAGCTAACATTTAAGCCCCTTGATAAAGCTCACTCACAGGCTGCATTTTTTACCGAAACAGTCGCAGGGCAAAAGTATGGCTTATTAATGCTAGTGCCGCCAAGCGATCACTTTACCTCGCAAACACGGCTGCCTCGCGAAATGGTGTTTGTTGTTGATACTTCAGGTTCAATGCATGGTCAATCTATGGAGCAGGCAAGGC
Organism: Pseudoalteromonas sp. CO133X; assembly: GCA_004208945.1. Taxonomy (GTDB): domain Bacteria; phylum Pseudomonadota; class Gammaproteobacteria; order Enterobacterales; family Alteromonadaceae; genus Pseudoalteromonas. The sequence goes on from SGPE01000008.1 coordinate 389,411, forward strand.
AGGCCTTGTTTTATGCCTTATCGTTACTGGATGAAAACGACAGCTTTAATATCATAGGTTTTGATAACGAAGTCTCGCTATTAAGTGACACGCCGATGATTGCTAATGATTTTAATATTCGCCGCGCTGAGCGCTTTATTTATGGTTTACAAGCCGATGGTGGCACCGAAATCGCAAAAGCACTGACGCAGGTACTTGATGGTAAACAGCATGATGGCTTTGTACGCCAAGTGGTATTTTTAACCGATGGCAGTGTGGGTAACGAAACGCAGTTATTTAAGCAAATTCAATCTGACTTAGGTGACAGCAGGCTTTTTACTGTGGGTATTGGCAGTGCGCCTAATAGCTTTTTTATGACAAGAGCGGCTGATATTGGCCGTGGTACTTTCACTTTTATTAGTAGCACCAGCCAAGTACAGCCAAAAATGCAGCTGCTTTTTGATAAGCTGGCACATCCTGCTGTTACAGAGCTTGCTCTTGAAGGCGATAAAGCAGCACTTGAATACTGGCCATCGCCATTACCTGACTTGTATTTTTCAGAGCCGGTTTTGGTTGCCATAAAGCTTGATGGCAGTCAGCACTTAACGTTAAAAGGGCAAACAAACTTAGGACCTTTGACCATTAACTTAGCAACGGCCAATGCCGCAAACGGCGAAGGTATCGCTAGGCTCTGGGCAAGACAAAAAATTAAGTCACTACTGCTTTATAATGAAAAGGATGCGGTACGCGCAGAAGTTGAGACATTAGCACTTCAGCACCATTTACTTAGCCCTTTTACTGCCTTTATTGCGGTTGATAACTATGCGGGTAATGAGATTGCAGAGCGTTCAATGCAAGTACGCAACAAACTCCCTAACGGTATGACGCTACCGCAAACCGACGGACAAAGCCGCGTGTTTATGCTAGTCGGGTTACTATTACTCGCTTTTTCGTGGTTATGGCAATGGCGACGCTAAAAAAAGCGCTGCCAGTATGCAGCGCCTTACTTGGCATCGCATTGTTTGTGAATGGTGGATATATGCAGGCGAAAGCTTGGCTTGCTCAGGCGCTAATTGAGTCGGCTTGGCAGCAAGCTTTGCAAAGTCCTAATGAGCAAGTAAGGCCATGGTTTTACGCCGATGGTTATGTCACCGCACATATAAATTGGCCAAGCCAGCAGCAAGAGTTAACAGTACTTGCTGGTGCGTCGGGGCGAAACCTTGCGTTTGCCCCTGGGCATTTTTTGCCAAGTGGAGAGCTTGGCAGCACAAAAGGGGTGTTGATTGCGGGCCATAACGACACCCACTTTGCATTTTTAAAACATGTCGCAGTGGGTGAACAATTCTCTATGCAGTTGCAAAATGGCCAGATTGAACACTATCAAGTTCGCAGCATTGATGTTATTCATCAAAGCGAACAGGGCTTTTTAGCGCAATCAGGCCTTTATTTATTAACCTGTTACCCTTTTGACTCGTTAGCGTCAGGCACTGAGTTTAGGCTATTGGTATCGGCTGATAAATTATCGTCGCCTACTTCAACTTTGAGCTCTTGATGACGTTGGCTAACAATAACACCTGCAAATACCACTGCAATACTCACCCATTGCCAAACAGTCAGCACCTCGCCTAGTAGAATGGCTGACAAAATTAACGCAAAAATTGGAATAAGGTTAGAGTAGGCGGCAGCGGTTAACACCGACACTTTACTGATGGCGTAATTGTACATGCCATAGCCACCTAACGTGACACATGAGCCTAAATATAAAATGCTCAGTAGGGCACTTAAATCGTGCTGATTTTCGCTCGGTAGTTCGATGAAAAATAAAAAAGGCGCAAAGAACAAACTACCACTAAACCCTTGAATTGCAATTAAGGTAAGCGGCGAGTAACGAGCGACTAAGTGTTTTACACTCACGGTATAAAATGCCGCGCACACCATCGCCATCAATTCTAAAAAGTTACCAAGCAAAGGGTTAGGGGCTTGCTCAGTGCTTGGTGATAATAGCGTTAATAAAATACTGCCACCAATACATAAGGTAAAACCAACGACAATGGCTTTACTGATGTACTCTTTTAATATTAAGAACGCCAAAATAGCAACGATAATTGGTAAACAAGAGACAATAACCCCAGCTTGCGATGCTGACGTGTACTCTAGGGCATGCCCCTCAAATAAATAATAAAAGCAAGGCTCAGCCAGTGACATCCCAATTAAATACTTCCAGTCACCTGGTTTGAACTCAAAGCGGATCACATAGCGCCATAAACATAAGCTAATCAATAACGTGGTTAGCATTCTTAAGAAAATGACTAACACAGGATCATAAACATTGATTGCATGCTTTAATGCAATGTAGGAGCTACCCCATAAAAAGGTCGCGATAATTAAGCATAAACTGGCTGGCATAGGTGTCGCTATTGAGTAAAAAAACGAGAGCGCGATCCTAGCATGAATTTTTTTAACTTGTTCAAAAACTGTTAGCTGGTATATATAAATTCTCTATTTTAATTACAGAATATAAGAATCAAATGCAAAGGCCACACGTCGTTGTTGTAAAGCTGGGCACAAGCGTGCTGACAGGCGGTACCGACAAATTAGATAAAGCACACATGGTTGAACTTGTTCGCCAATGTTGTGAATTAAAAAAACAGGGTTATCAGGTTGTTTTAGTATCAAGCGGCGCGGTTGCTGCAGGTCGCGAGCAACTCATTACCCCCTGTGGTCGTTCTTTGATTGAAAAACAAATGCTCGCCGCAATCGGCCAAGGACAGCTTATTCATATTTGGCAGAGTCTGTTTGCTTTGTATGGTGTGAATGTTGGACAAATGCTACTGACCCGCGCCGATGTCGAGGACCGTGAACGTTACTTAAATGCCCGCGATACCTTAAATGCACTTCTAGCGCACAATGTGGTGCCAATTATTAACGAGAACGACGCTGTAGCCACCGCCGAAATTAAAGTTGGCGATAACGATAACTTATCTGCTTTAGTCGCAATATTAGCGAATGCTGAAAAGCTGTTATTGTTAACTGATCAAGAAGGCTTATTTACAGGCGATCCTCGCTCTGATGCCAGCGCGACACTTATCAATGAAGTTGAGCATATTAATGATGAGCTCAGAGAGCTTGCTGGTGGCAGTGGTACAAGCCTAGGTACCGGAGGTATGGCAACCAAGCTGCAAGCTGCCGATATTGCACGTCGCGCGGGTGTTGAGGTGATCATTGCCAAAGGTGCTGGTAAAAATGTGATTTTAAATTGCATGGCCGACAAGCTTCCTGGTACACGTTTTTTAAAGCTCACTGCACCAAAAGATGGCCGCAAAAAGTGGTTACTTGCAGGGCCTAAAAGTACGGGGCAATTAGTGATTGATGATGGTGCAAGCCTTGCGCTTAAAGAGCGTGGCGCGAGCTTACTAGCAAAAGGTGTAAAGACTGTGCGAGGACAGTTTGAGCGCGGCGATGTGATTGAAGTAGTGTCTAATCAAGGACAGTGTATTGCTAAAGGTCTTGTTAATTTTAATCACCAAGAAATTGATCAAATTAAAGGCTGCCATTCATCGCAAATTACCCAGTTGCTTGCATTTGCACCTAGCAGCGAAGTCATTCACAGAGATGATATGATTTTACTGTAGTTTTTTAGTAATTTTTATAAAGTTAACTAGACTAAAGTTATAGTTAGTTTAGAGGGCTTTCTAAATGCCAGCAAACGCTTGCGGACATGACTGGATAATCTCAATAACGCAACAAGAAGAAGAGCCTGAACTTGATCAGGCGCTTATCAATGCGGTGACGGAGCTCGAAGAGTTTTCTCGGTTCGCTATTTATGTGAACAAGTTATTCAAACCAGGGCTACCAGCTCGTTTACTCAACAAAGACTCCGTTATTGAAGAGTTAAATGAGCATGAAGTCAGTGAGTTAATAGAGAAAGTCAGTCGCAACAAAATTCGCATTAGCCGTAATTATGGGGTTATTTCTACCTATGTGCCTATTTACCATATAGGAAATGTGATGGGGGTGCTGGTGATAGAGTCTGAAAAAGAGCTTTCAGAGCGCTCAAGTATGTTAGCCATTTATATGCTAAATATCTATGCTAACCAATTGTCATTGCTACACAAGTCTAAATTAGATCCCCTTACTGAGTTATTAAATAGACAAACCTTTGATAAAAAGGTGATTGATATCGCAGCAGAAGCGACACTTGAGCCAAAAGATCATCAATACCATCCTCACTGGTATCTGGCGATGGTGGACATTGATCATTTTAAGCGTGTTAATGATAATTTTGGTCATGTTATTGGTGATGAAGTTATTTTACTGGTAGCCCAATTGCTTAAAAATAATTTTCGCATTGAAGACTATGTTTTTCGTTACGGTGGTGAGGAATTTACTGTTTTGTTTCAAGCGTCTGATGAAACTGATGCGCGCAATGCACTTAATCGTTTTCGTGCTTGTGTGGCAGAGTATCCTTTTCCTCAAGTTGGAAATCTAACCGTCAGTTGCGGTTTTTTACCTATTTGTGAGTTTGAAATGGTCGCAAGCCTTGTTCAAAAAGCAGATGTTGCACTATATCATTCTAAAAATAATGGTCGTAATCAGGTGACATCGTACGCTGAGCTTGGGATTCAAGATAGCAAACGCTCTGATGACTCAATAGAGCTTTTTTGAATCTGTTGTCGCGATTATTGCTGTGTTAAAATTGCCCACCATCAATTTTAATCAGTATGAGATTTTACATGAAGTTTGTTCGTTGGTTACTCGGTCGCATTATTTTATTCTTTGATTTCATTTTTACACCACGCAGTAAAAAACGTCCTGCGGCTGAGCAAGCTGCACTTGATTCAGTGACATCGCAATTTAAATTATACCAATTCAAAGCATGTCCTTTTTGCGTAAAAGTACGCCGTGCTATTAAGCGTCATGGCCTAGCCATTGAAACCCGTGATGCGAAAGGTAACCAGCAATTTCGTCAAGAGTTACACGAGCAGGGTGGAAAAATTAAAGTACCTTGTTTACGTATTGAAGAAAACGGCCAAGTAACTTGGTTGTACGAATCAAACGATATCATTGCTTATTTAGATAAAGTCGCTGCGTAAAGCGGCTTTTCACTTCGATTATAGCCCGTGCTGTGCTAGCATTTGGGCAAATTTTTAATTGTCTTTTGAGAGATATAACCATGACAATTCGCACCCGTGTTGCTCCGTCGCCAACAGGTGACCCGCACCTAGGTACTGCATACATCGCATTATTTAACTACTGTTTTGCTAAGCAGCAAGGCGGTGAGTTTGTGTTACGTATTGAAGATACAGACCAAGTTCGTAGTACACCAGAATCAGAGCAAGCTATTATGGATAGCTTACAATGGTTAGGCTTAAACTGGGATCATGGTCCAGATGTGGGCGGTGAGTTTGGTCCATACCGTCAATCTGAGCGTAGCGATTTATATAAGAAATTTGCGCATCAGTTAGTTGAACAGGGTAAAGCATTTTACTGTTTTGCAACCAGCGAAGAGCTAGACCAAATGCGTGAAGAGCAAATGGCCGAAGGCCTACGCCCTAAATACGATGGTCGTGGTTTAAATCTTTCTGAAGACGAAATCAAAGCGAATCTTGAAGCAGGTAAGCCTTACGTAATACGTATGAAGATCCCAAGCGAGGGCACGTTTAAGTTTAACGACTACCTACGTGGCGAAATTGAGATCCCGTGGGAAAACGTAGACATGCAAGTGCTACTTAAAGCAGATGGCTTCCCAACTTACTTCCTTGCTAACGTTGTTGATGATCACCATATGCAAATTAGCCACATCTTCCGTGGTGAAGAGTGGATCAACTCAGCGCCTAAGCTTTTAAAATTATACGAAGACTTCGGTTGGGAAGCGCCAGTACTTGGCCACTTACCGTTACTTCGTAACCCAGATAAGTCAAAATTATCGAAACGTAAAAACCCAACGTCAATCAATTACTATAAAGAAATGGGTTACCTACCAGAGGCGCTATTAAACTATCTAGGCCGTATGGGTTGGTCAATGCCAGATGAGCGTGAAAAGTTCACCTTAGCAGAGATGATTGAACACTTTGATATGAAACGTGTGTCGCTGGGCGGCCCAATTTTCGACATCGATAAGCTTAGCTGGTTAAACGGTATGTGGATCCGTGAAAACTTATCTGATGCAGAATTAATGCAACGTTTTGTTGATTGGAAGTTTAATACTGAGCTATTCGCTAAAGTATTACCAGAAGCAAAAACGCGTATTAATACGCTTTCTGACATGGTTGACCTTGCGGGTCACTTTGTGGGTGGTATTCCAAGCTACGACCCTGCGCTATTAACAGCGGGTAAAGCGGGTGAAGATGCAACTCGTCAAGCATTACAGTTCTTTATCTGGCAACTAGAAGGCTTACGTAGCTGGGAGAAGTCAGAGATTTTTGCGATTGCAAAAGCGGTTGCAACTTTCCATGAATTGAAGATTAAAGACTTTCTTGAGCCAATCTTTGTGGCTATCACAGGGAAGACTTCATCAACATCAGTCCTTGATGCGATGGAAATTTTAGGCTCTGACCTATCTCGTGCTCGCTTACGTGTTGCACTGGCGCATATTGGTGTGTCGAAAAAGCAAGCGAAAAATATTGAGCGTGCTTATCGGGATTATCCGCAAGCATAGTTTTACTAGGTAATCTATTTTAAGCCGAGCATCGCTCGGCTTTTTTGTAGCTAAATCAAACTTTTTTCTCTTCTTCATTGAAATATAATACTACTTGTTTAGTATTAAATATGTACAATTATCACTTGTAGAAACAACTTTAAGTAGCAGTATAAGGTGGCTGCAAGCGAGGATTTAAATAATTACTGGTTATTAAAATCAGTTTATTTTCAAGGAGAAAGTGATGTTTAAGTATCTTGTGGTCTGTATGACCATACTGGCTTTTAGTCTACCCAGCTACGCCGCCGATAAGCCCAATGTACTCGTTATTTGGGGGGATGATGTCGGTATGTGGAATATCAGTGCCTATCATCGCGGTATGATGGGAGGCAGTACCCCTAACATAGATAGCATTGCCAATGATGGCATGATATTTATGGATCACTACGCACAAGCCTCTTGCACCGCAGGGCGTGCAGCATTTATCACAGGTCAGTACCCGATGCGTACAGGACTTAGTACGGTAGGCCTTCCTGGTGCACCGCAAGGCTTGCAAAAGAAAGATCCAACACTTGCAACTATGCTTAAATCCAAAGGGTATGTAACAGGTCAATTTGGTAAAAACCATTTAGGTGACCTTGATGAGCACTTACCAACTAATCATGGCTTTGATGAGTTCTTTGGTATTTTGTATCACCTCAATGCTGGTGAATATGTTGAGCAGCAAGATTATCCGCAAGACGCTAAAACACAAGAGAAATTTGGTTTAAAAATGCGTGGTGTGATCCACTCAAAAGCGCTTGCTAACGGTAAGCAAGAAATTAAAGATCTAGGACAGTTTGGTAAAGAGCGTCAGCGCAACTTAGACCAAGAAGTACTTGTTGAATCAAAGCGTTTTATTCGTGATGCAGTCAAACAAGATAAGCCTTTCTTTGTTTGGCATAACACCACACGTATGCATTATCAAACTAACTTAAATAAAGCGTATGATGGTAAGACTGGCTATGGTTTATACGCTGATGGTATGGCCGAAATGGATGACGATGTGGGTGAATTACTTAACTTGCTTGATGAGTTAAAAGTCGCAGATAACACGATCGTGATGTTTTCGACTGATAATGGCGCGGCATCAAACTCTTGGCCTGATGGTGGTAACCAACCATTTCACGGTGAAAAAGGTGTTGGTGGCTGGGAAGGGGGCTTCAGAGTGCCTTTAGTTGTGAAGTGGCCTGGTCATATTCCAAAAGGTGTAAGCACCGGTGAGTTCATGACAATGGAAGATTGGATGCCTACAATTATGTCATGGGTGGGTGATAAAGATCTCAAAGCTAATTTATTGAAAGGCACCAAAATTAATGGTCAAAAGTACAAAGTGCATTTAGACGGTTTTGATCAAAGTGATATCTTACTAAATAACGGTAAAACAAAGCGTAAAGAGTTTTATTATTTCACCGAAACTACTTTCCATGGCATGCGTTATGGTGATTGGAAGCTTATTTTCACTGAGCAAAACCACTGGTTTAGATCTACACAAAATGCACTTACTTCTCCTTACATTATTAACTTAAAAATGGATCCATTTGAGCGTTTTATTGATGCTCGGGGTTATGATGAATGGGCTGAAAACCGTAGCTGGATTTTAGGCCCTGCGGGCAATCAAATTGCAGAGTTTGTGAAAACCTTCAAAGCTTTCCCACCAAGCCAAGAAAGTATGTCGGTACAGGTTGGAAGTGTCGCTGAAATGATTTCAAAGCAAGCACTTAATCGTTAGTAATAGTTTAAAGTGTCGTTTACAGCTAAGAAGGGCCTACGGGCCCTTTTTGTATTTTAGGTAATATAAAATGTTGAAATAGCTATGTAGCAAAATGTACAAGGTATTTCATATTTTCTTTAGTGTGATAATTTCATTAACGGGTGTGTGAATAAGTCGCTCACCTTGGGCTAAAGAAATATACAAAGGTGTATTCAAACGTTATGATCGCAAGGGTAGAGGCGCTTTTTAGTCGCATTAATTGTTGCCATATAAATACATTTTGATACCAACAGGGTGAATAAAGTTGATAAAAAACTTACTTGGCATAGCATGTTGTTTAACCTCATTAATCACATATGCGCAGACAGATTTAGAGCAACCTCACTACATCGAAAAATCTACCTTGAATGCCAGTATAACGCTTGGCTATGGTGGCATAGAAAACCCAGTCATCAATGCTGACAATATTACCTCACCTGTTTTACCAAGCTTGGCTTACTATGGAGAACATTGGTATTTTGATGATTTTTCAGTTGGCTACAGTCTATTAGAAACGCCTAGTTACTACCTTGATCTCTTTGGTCGTTTTAATGACGATGGTTTTTTCTTTGAGTTGGATGGCATCGACAAATTATTTGCGGTAAGTGCAGTCTCTAGTAAATCAGGCGGTAGGCCGAGTATCCCTTCAGCAACACCAATAAACCTGACGGCGATAGAGCGTGATTTGTCTTATATGGTGGGATTATCTTCTGCTGTTCAGTTGTATGACGATGTGTGGCTGAACACGGCATTCGTGCAAGATGTAACTGATGTACACAATGGCCATGAGTTCTTTGTTAATGTGTATCGTAATTTCGAGATGTTTTTTGGACTGGCCAGCCTTGAAATAGGTGCTGTTTATAAAAATAGCGAGTTAATTGAGTATTATTATACTGTGGCAGCTGGGGAAAGTAAGACACGTCTGCCTCATTATAATTTAACCAGTGCCATTAATTACCATGTTAAAGCAAGTTATAGTTACCCAATAAACGAGAGTGTAAGCATTGATTTAAAACTTAAGCATACTTGGCTTGATAGTAACCTTGCCCACTCACAGATGGTAGACAAAGGGGGATATTTCTCAGGTTTTGCAGGAGTTACTTACCACTTTTAGGCCAAGTAATAGAGATAGCAGCTCCGCCAGTTGGGCCGTTATTATTTAAAGAAACCTTTCCTCCGTGCCAACTGACGATACGATAAACTATATATAATCCAAGACCATAACCACTGGCTAACTTATCACCTTCGCCTTGCTTAAAAGGCTCTATGAGTGCATCAGCGTTAACAGGTAAGCCTGGGCCGTCATCTATTACACGGATAACATAATAGCCTTGCTCACTTTTGCTTTGGATAGTAATCGTTTGTTTTGCATATTTTGTTGCATTTATAAGCAGGTTTTGTACTGCAATTGCCATAAAGCTGCTTTCGCAATATGCACTCGTTTCGTGCAGTTGGAGATCGAATGTGAACTCTTTATAGAGGTCAAATTTACTCACTTCATAACTTATTAATTCATGAAGATTGGTTTTTTCTTGAGTAAAGACGCTTTGTTGATGCTCTAGTCGTGCAAATGAAAGATATTGCTCTAAACGCAGCTCAATTTCATCAATGTCTCGTTCAATTTGACTACTTTGTTCTAACTCTATGTCGGTGATTGAAAGTGCAAAGCGCATACGAGACAGAGGCGTACGAATTTCATGTGAAATAATGCGTGATAAATCATTATGCAGTTGTACAAACCGGTTTATTCGCTCTGACATATGAGTAAACGTATTAGCCAGTGGCGCTATTGAGGAGCTAGGCTTGATATCTAAAGTAATGGGGTGTGGTTTTTTACTAAAGCGATAGGCTGCCTGTTGTAATAGGCTTAAGTCCCTAAACACAGGGCGTATAAAGACTAGGATCATTGCAGCTAATAAGCTGTAAAAAGCAAAAAAAGCCAACCAATCAGTTGAGCTTTGCGTCATTAGCTCGACAGGACCTATACGTTGAATACTCCCATTTTTACTCTTTAAATAAATAAACTGCTGGTCGTTTTCTGTAACACTAATAATGCCATCTTTATTAAAAGCAATTTGCAAACTCTCTGGGAGTATTAATTCACTTGCATTAAACGATTGAATGCGCGCGTCTTTATCTTGTGCAATTTGAGCCAGTTCATCTACGCTGATTTGTATACTCGGCGAATGCTCTGAAAAAAACTCATTGTATAATTGGCCAAATGCAAGCACCAAAGCGATTAGACTAACGGTAATGATCAGATAGAGCTTAAAGAATTGCTGTTTCATTCTTATGTTATATCCAAGCTATACCCTTTGCCGCGAACAGACTTAATATCAAGAGAGTTACTGTGTTGGTTGATAGTGTCTTTTAGTTTTTTTCGTAAGCGACTAATTTTTAAGTCTATAGCACGGTCTAAACCATCATATTCTCGGCCTATAACATGCTTAAAAAGGATTTCTCTGGAGACGGGTAACGGGCTGTTTTTTGCAAGATAGGCGATAATTTCAAACTCGCTTTCATTAAGGTTAAGTGCCGTACATTGGAAATAAATGTCCTTCTTAAGATTATCAATCCGCAAAGGACCATGTGTGTCAGAGTTATCACTTTGACCTACTGTGTGGGCAATAATTGTTTTAATCTTTGCTAATAAAAGCTCCGGTTTTATTGGCTTAATCAGGTAATCATAAGCGCCGAGATCAAGGCCTTTTATCTGAGATTGTACTGAGTCTAAAGCGGTTAAAAAAATCACAGGACAACTATACTTTTCTTTTAATTGAGTAATTAACTCAAAGCCATTCCCGTCAGGTAGCATGATATCGCAGATAATTAGAGAGGGTAGAAACGTGATCTCACCATTGTGATAAGCTTGAGCGGTATTGAAAACATCAATTGTATAGCCGTGCTTTAATAAAAATTTTTGGATTAAGCTGGCTAGCTTAATATCATCTTCAATTAAAAAAATATGCTGCATCATAAACTCCAGCCAAAGCGTCGTTTTATACGGAAATCTTTAGCTTCATAACTTGCTATCGATAGAAGTTGTTGTTGAACAATTTTATTATTTAATGGGTTGATTAACTTTATTGTTAGTGGGTGCTCTGTTTTGATATTCAGCTTTTCAATGATCAAACTTGTTTGTGTGTAACACTGAGTGTGCTGTGGACGTTGTGTTATTTCTAAGCAAAGCTCACGGTATGGTGCAATTCTAAAGTGTATTTGTACTTTAAATTCACACATTTTTTGTTTTACATCAGTAATACACAAAACGGGTGATACCTTAAAAAAAGGAGCATCGGTTTTTTGTGCCTGAGAGTTTGTTGATATTACTGATAAACATAAAAGCAGTGATATCCAACTTAATTGGTTGATCATTTAATCAAACCTTTCTCTTTTTGATGTGTTTGTGCAAAGTGATATAAACCATTAAATACTGTTTTTTCAGCCAAACTCAATGTATGAGCCCAATTACTTCTGTTGTTATTTTAATTTGTAGCAGGGAGAGTGTGGTGAATACATAATAAAAAAGCATGTTTATCATACCTTATTTTAAACTTTTGCAACAAATTGACGCTTGTTATATATGACCTCACTTAAGGGAGATGTTGCTGTAAAAAATAGGGGATTGTTTTTTATAGAAAAATGAATATCAATTTATTCTTGGCTAGTAATTTATTATTAAATTACTTTGTGTGAAAATTGTTCATTAGTCTTTACTTGTTAACAGTTGTGTACAAAAAGATACAAAATACCCCTGATTGTTTTTCAAGCATTCTTCGTAATCATTCATATATATTTTGCTCTCAAAAGTTGAATTGTGAACAGATTCGACCTCTCAACATGTTTTTTCTGGTAGTATAGTCAGGTTATGAGTAGTTTAAGCAGTGAACAATTATGTTAAGTCCTTATTATCAGCAGCACGCTGATTACGTTTCTATCTCTCGTGAGCAGGGAAGTCGTTTTGCTAAGTCTGTAGCGGATGATTTCAATCCTCTTCACGACATCGATGCAAAAAAGTTTTGTGTACCCGGTGATCTTCTTTTTTCACTTGTATTAAACCAATACGGCATCAGTGAGAAAATGGAATTTACTTTTGCAGGCATGGTGGATGAGACATCGCAATTAACTTTTCCTGCTGGGGCTGATGAATTTGCCATTACTGATGGTGATAAAATCATGCTTAAAGTGAAGCGTGAAGGGGCTGTAAGCCAATGCGCTAAACTTACAAATAGTTTGATTAAGAACTATGTTGAGTTTTCAGGTGCCGCATTTCCGCATGTTATTATCCCATTAATGGCGAAACAAGATGTAATGATTAACCCTGCAAGACCTATGGTTATTTATGAATCAATGCTAATTAATCTAGAGCGTCTTGATATCGAAGAGCCAGAGCTTGAGTTTGTTGAACCTGATTTTACTTACACAGGCAAGCGCGGAAAAATTATCTTACGATTTAATTTACTAGAAAATGGTGAGAAAGTCGGCTCAGGTGAAAAACACATGGTTGTTTCTGGCATTCGCGAGTATTGCCAAGCAACGGTTGATGAATTAATTAGTTTTTATAATCAACGTAAAAGTACATTAAACCACGCTTAATAGTACTGTTTTAGATAAAAGGCGCATTAGCGCCTTTTTTGTTTGTGGCCATGTGCGTACAATACTCGCTTTATAGCCAATGTACTTCATATCATGTCAGTAGCGACTTTTTCAGAATTAAACCTTGCCCCCGAACTTTTAGAAGCTCTGCAAGCGGAAAATTATCAAACCCCAACTGCAATTCAAGCGCAGACAATCCCGCTTATTTTATCGGGCGCAGACGTGATGGGCAGTGCACAAACAGGAACAGGTAAAACAGCAGCGTTTGTGTTACCTCTGCTGCATAATTTGTTATCTGAAGAGACACTTCCTGACACGGTTAAAATACTTATTTTAACGCCTACTCGCGAGCTTGCTCAGCAAGTATTTGCAAGTGTAGAGCGCTATGCTGCGCATACTGATATAAAAGCAGCTCTTGCTTATGGCGGTGCCAGTATTGGGCCACAGATCAAAGCCATAAAAGGCGCACAGCTTGTGGTAGCAACACCTGGGCGCTTACTTGATCATGTGATTAAAGGCAGTATTAAGCTTTCAAACATTAATGCCTTGGTGTTTGATGAGGCTGATCGCATGCTTGATATGGGGTTCATCGACGAGATAAAACGTATCTTGCGACATGTGCCAAAAGCGCGTCAAACCTTACTTTTTTCAGCCACATTTGACGATAGTATTTTTAACCTTAGTAAACAGCTCTTAAATGACCCTAAGCTGGTTGAGGTGAATAAACGTAATTCCGCTGCGACAGAAGTAGAGCAAGTTGTTTATGCGGTTGATGAAGACCGTAAGCGTGAACTGGTGTCACATATGATAGGTATGAAAAACTGGCAACAAGTGCTGATATTTACCCGTACCAAACAAACCGCTGATTTACTTGCTAAAGAAATGTGCAAAGACGGCTTAAAAACAGAATCCATTCACGGTGATAAAAGCCAAGGCACACGTGACAAGGCACTACAAAACTTTAAATCTGGCGCAACGCGTGTGCTTGTGGCAACAGACGTTGCTGCACGTGGTCTTGATATTGCCTCTTTAAGGTACGTGATAAACTATGAGCTGCCTTATGTTGCAGAGGATTATGTGCACCGAATTGGCCGCACAGGGCGAGCGGGTGAGAAAGGTTTTGCAATGTCGCTGGTGAGTATTGATGAACAATACCTGCTTGATGAGATTGATATTTTGCTCGATACACGCCTTACACCGCAATGGTTACCAGGTTATGAACCTGATTTAAGCAAAGAGCCGAAACAAATCAGAAAAAACACCAATAAAGCACGTCGTTCACGAGATAAAAAACGTATTTTAGGAAAAAAAAGTCCGAGACGTCGTTAAATTTGGCGTATATTTAAACTATCCACTGGTTAATTTGAGTGTGTAGTATGTTTGAAGCCAATAAATGTGCATTTCGTCAACCGGACAACCAGTTTTCGCTACAAAAGTGGCAAAAAACAATTGATTTAATGACTGAGCTATTTTCCGCACCAGCTGGTTTTATCGTGCAAAAAAACAATGGTGCGTATCGCATCATTGTGTCAAGCAAACAACAAGAAAACCCCTATGATGTGGGGGCAGAATCAAATGCTGACGATAATATCTTTTGCAAGCAAGTTTTGCGCGACTTAGCACCGCTTTATGTTCCTCATGTGAGTGAGGACAGTCAATGGCATGACAGTCCTTATAGTAAAGATGGCATTGAATCATATTTAGGTGTGCCAATTTGTTGGCCTAATGGAGAACCATTTGGCACATTTTGTGTGATGGATTTTGAACAAACTGATTATCAACCAAGCCTAATAGAACTTATAAAGCAACTCAGAGACATGGTTGAAGATGATTTAGCATTGTTAGATAGCTTCGCACAAATGCGTGAAATTGCCATGCTAGACCCATTAACGAATATTTATAACCGTCGCGCCTTGGACTTACTCTCGCAACATAAATTAAATCTAGCAGCTCGTCTAGGCTTTGAAGTATGCTGCTTATTTATTGATATTAATAACTTTAAACCGCTTAATGATAATTTTGGTCATGAGGTGGGAGACCAAGCTCTAATTAGCCTTGCTGACTCAATGAAAGGCACCTTACGAGAGGCTGATATTATCGGTCGACTAGGTGGTGATGAGTTTGTTGCCCTTCTTCAAGCAACGAGTGGTGATTGTATCGATACGATTATGAAAAAGCTTGAGACCAAGTTTAAGGCAAACCTGCAAAGTCAGGGCTTGCCAGAACTTAGCCTCAGTATCGGCTATGCGATGCTTACTCAACATAATGAAACATTTGCTGATCTTCTAAAACGTGCAGACGAAGATATGTATGAGAAAAAGCAAGCCTATAAACGTGATTAGGCTATTTGCTTCTCTGCCAGGTTTAATTCCATCGTTGCTTTAAGTAAACGGTAAAGATTGATAGATGCATCAATTTCTTCTTTACGGTTAGTTAAACTCTCAATATTTAAGCCAAGCGGTACATTTAAATGAGCGCAACTTTGCAATATTAGGTCGAGGTTTTCACGGCAAATACGTACAGACTCGCTTAGTGGGTTAGCGGAATCAAGCATGCGCCATTTTGTTGCCTCTGGTACAGATATACCCAACCACTGCATAAACTCAAGTGTTTTTTCACCACCACAGGGTGTGAAAGTAAGAATGATTCGTTTCGGTGAAATGCCAAGTGCTTTACAGCTACGCGCATAACTGGTGATTAAGTCGATTGTAGCCTGTGCGTTATACACAGCTTGGGAGATAAAAAACTGACAACCTTGCTCAGTTTTTTCAAGCAGTCGCTCATGCTCATTGCGTTTGCTAGCATGACGCTCTGCTATGGTAACGCCACCTAAAAATATATCATTATCTTGTTTTTTAAGTGTTTTATAAGCATCTGGCAGGCTCAGTTTGATATCGCCATGAGATGATGGGCTACCAACTAACACTAAGTTTTTTAAATCAAAATCATTACGAGTTTCTGCTAGCCATTCGTTAAACTCAGCTTCACCGCGTTGAGCAACGCTTTTGTACGTAATAACATCTTGTTGAGACAAGTTACGTAACAAATGAGAGTACTCACGTGGATCGACGGTTTCTTTGAATGGAAATGGGCGTGGTTTTGCCGTACGACTACTTTCATCTTGAATGTCATAGATAATCACACCATCGTATTCAATTTCGTGTAAACGACCTAATAGCTTTTGCGCAATGGTTTCAAGCTGAGCTTTATCAGTGCCAGATTTAGGCGGTGTGGTACCAATAAGGTAAACACCTTGATTGGTGTCTTCAATTTTCTCTTGTAATGATAAAGCCATAATCCTCATTCCAGCTGTAGTTGCGTCTATGAGGATAATATAGCAGCCATTTAGACGTCTAGATAGATTTTTTTCGTGAAAGTTTTTCAATGACTATGAATTTTGCTCAACTTAAAAGGCCGTTGTTCGTAAAAACTGACACACCTGTTTACATTAATTCTGCCTTCAACCCTCATATTTTCTGGTACTTTGGTGCATAATCAACGGTTAATAACTATGAGAAAAATAACTAACAAGGGAACATAATGAAATTTAGATTATTAGCAACAGCCGTTGCTGTCACGCTAGCGCTCGGCGGATGCGCAAGTAATTCACAGTCAACGATGGTTAAAGAAGTCGAGGTTGAGCAGTCAGTAAGCCAAGGTGATAATCGTGTATTTAGCCAAGATTACCTATTAGAAGAGCTTGAAAACGGTCTTCGTGTAATGGTGGTAAAAACAGATTACCCAGATGTTGTATCACTGCAAATTCCAGTATCGGTTGGTTCACGTAATGAGGTTGAAGCAGGTAAAACCGGTTTTGCACACTTCTTTGAGCATATGATGTTTAAAGGCTCTGAAAAATTCCCGCAAGATGTGTATTCAGATATTCTAAAAAACTCAGGTGTTGATAATCGCGCATACACAACCAACGATTACACTAACTATCACTTAAACTTCTCAAAAGAACATTTAGATAAAGTACTCGAAATTGAAGCGGATATTTTTCAAAACCTGACTTACAGCGAAGAGCAGTTCCGCACTGAAGCGCTGACTGTAAAAGGGGAATATCTAAAGAATAATGCCAGCCCAATTCGTAAATTACTTTCTGCTGTTCGTAATGAAGCATTCGAAAAGCATACGTATAAGCATACCACTATGGGCTTTTTTGAAGACATTGAAGCTATGCCTGATCAAATGGCGTATGGTAAAGAGTTCTTCGCTAAGTTTTATAAACCTGAATATGTATCTTTAGTTATTGTTGGTGATGTTGATCCACAAGAAACCATGGCAATGGTGAAAAAGCACTGGGGCAACTGGGAAAAAGGTGATTACCAAGCTGATATTCCTGTTGAACCAAAACAACAAGCAGCAAAATATGTGCATGAAAAAAATGATGGTTTACCAGGTCACTGGTTGCTTGTGTCTTACAAAGGCACCGCATGGGATCCAACTCAAAAAGACCGTGCAGCCCTTGATTTGATCTCGCAGCTTTATTTCTCAAACAACTCGGCACTTTATCAAGATCTTGTTGTTGATAAACAAATTGCCAGCCAAATGTTTACCTATAACCCAGATACTAAAGATCCTGGTTTATTACATGTGTTTGTAAAAGTCGAAAACGAAGCAGACCTTGCTAAAGCCCGTGATGCGATTAACCGTACTTATGCACAAGCGCGCACAGAGCTTGTTGATGCGCAAAAGTTAGCGGATCTAAAATCTAACTTAAAATACAGCTTTATTAATGGTCTTGATTCATCGCAGTCAATTGCCTCAACGCTTGCAAGCTACATGCATTTTGAGCGCGACCCTGAAGTGATAAACCAACTGTATGCAACTGCTGATAGCATCACTCCAGAAGATATCAAAGCGGTAGCAAACAAATATTTTGTTGATTCAAGCCGCACCACAGTGACAATGTCGGCGCTTGATAAAGTGGCAGGCTTTGATCACGAGGTTGACTTAAACGCGGCAGTGGCGAGTATTGAGCAAGCCCTAACAGAGCGTCATTTTAAAGTACTTGATAAAACAAATAGCTCGCCACTGGTTGATGTTAACTGGTTATTCAATACCGGTGCAGCGGCTGATCCACAAGGCAAAAAAGGCTTAGCGGCACTCACTGCTGCAATGCTAGCGCAAGGTGGCTCAGAAACGATGAGCTACAAAGATATTCAAAAAGCGTTATACCCACTGGCGGGAAGCTTTGGCTATCAAATCGATAAAGAGATGATTTCACTACGTGGTCGTGTGCATAAAGACAATGCTGCCAAGTGGTATGCACTTGTTAGCGATCAATTGTTAAATCCTGGCTTTAGAGAAGATGATTTCAAGCGTCTGAAAAAAGAGCTTATTGATAGCATTAAAGCGGGTCTGAAAGCGTCAAATGACGAAGAGTTAGGTAAAGAAGTGCTTTATCATCAGCTTTATAAAGGCCATCCATACGAAAGCTATAACTATGGTGATTTATCAGATCTTGAAGCGTTGACGCTTGACGATGTAAAAGCGTTTTATGCTAATCAGTTTACCCAATCTAAGCTAACTGTGGGTTTAATTGGTGCGATTCCGAGTGATGTTAAATCAACTATGCTGAAAGATTTAACATCGCTTCCACAAGGTAAAGAAAGCCGCCTAACGATCCCAGATGCGCCAGTACTAAAAGGGCATCATGCAACGATTGTTGAAAAATCAGCGCAATCTACCGCTGTGTCATTTGGTTTCCCAATCGATACTATTCGTAGCAGTGATGATTGGACCGCACTTTGGTTAGTACGCTCTTACTTTGGTGAACATCGCAGCTCAAACAGCTTCTTGTATCAGCGTATTCGTCAAACCCGTGGTATGAACTATGGTGACTATGCATATATTGAGTACTTCCCGCGTGGTATGTTCCAAACTAAACCTGATGCTAACTTAGGTCGTTCAGAACAAATTTTCCAAGTGTGGTTACGTCCGCTTCGTTCAAATAACGACGCGCACTTTGCAACACGTACGGCGCTGTTTGAGCTTGATAAGCTAATTAAAGAGGGTATTAGTAAAGAAGATTTTGAAGCGACGCGTAACTTCTTAATTAACTTTGTGCCACAAATGGTTGCAAGCCAAGATCGCCAATTAGGCTATGCACTTGATAGTGAGTTCTATAATACAGAGAGCTTTGTGGACTATGTGCGCGGCAAGCTTGAAAAGCTAACCCTTGATGATGTTAACCGTGTTATTCGCGATAACCTGCAAACAGAGAATATCCACTATGTGTTTATTACTGGTGACGGCAAAGACATGCAAAAACGCTTAGCATCAGAGCAAAGATCGCCTATGGTGTACAACGCTGAAAAACCAGCAGAGCTTGTTGCTGAAGATAAAGTGATTGCAGACTATAAACTTGCGATACCGGCGAAAAATATTAAAGTACTTGATGTCGAAAAAGTATTTCAATAATAACTAATCAATGCCCCTGCCTAGGGGCATTTTTTATGTTTAATAGCAAATAACGATGACACTCTGGTTATTAGATATAACCAGAACAAATAAACAACGGGTTAGTACATCTTGCTACAAATCCGTTAAACTTAAGTAATAGCAGTTAGGTACAACCAGAAAGGCAAAATTATGCGTCATGAAATTTGGCAAAAGCTTCGCGAAGAAGCAAACGAAGTCGTTACTCGTGAACCTCTTTTAGCAAGTCACGTTTATTCGTGTGTGTTAAATCATGAGTGTTTGGGTTCGGCGCTAAGTTTTATTGTTGCTAATAAGTTGGCGGATGCAGTGGTTTCAGCATTCACAATTCGTGAATTGTTTGACCAGGCCTTTGTTAAGTGTGATTTGATGTTGACACATGTCGCTCATGATATAAAAGCAGTAAAAGATCGTGACCCTGCCGCAGATAGCTACTTAACGGTGATACTTAACTTAAAAGGCTTTCATGCAATACAAGCACACCGACTTGCAAACTGTCTTTGGTTACAGAACCGAAAAGAACTTGCTCGCTTTATTCAAAGTAGAACTTCTGAAGTGTTTGGTGTTGATATTCACCCTGCTTGTAAAGTGGGTCATGGTATTATGTTTGACCATGCAACAGGGATTGTAATCGGTGAAACAGCGGTTATTGAAGATAATGTATCGATTCTTCAATCAGTTACTTTAGGTGGTACGGGCAACGAACAAGGTGATCGCCATCCTAAAATTCGTGCGGGTGTGTTGATTGGTGCCGGTGCGAAAGTGTTGGGTAACATTGAAGTAGGAGAGGGCGCACGCATAGGTGCAAACTCTGTGGTATTAAGCCCTGTTCCAGCACATACAACCGTTGTTGGAGTACCTGCTAAAGTGGTGGGTAAACCGAGCTGCCCTTGTCCAGCGGAAAGTATGAATCAAAACTTTCTGGATGACAGCACCACAAGCGCAAGCAATGCATCTCATACCAGTGCAATGCTGTAGTTCTTTATAATAAAGAGCAAAAGTACCTTGTCTAAATTAGCGTTTGGTTTGTCGATTGTAGCGTCATTTATTTGTGGCGCTATCATCATGTTTATGCTTCAAACTGCTAACACCGTTTTACCAACTTCAGAGCGGACGCAGATAAGTGTTATAGAGCCGGCTATTTCTGAGCAAGCAGCACCAGTTGCACCTATTAGTGTGAGTGGAGTTTCTAAGGTTGGGCATCAAACTTCACCTGAAGAATTAACTAAAGAAGCGCTTAAGCAGCAAATTGCCGAACTTGAATTACAAGTCGAGAGCCAGCAGGCTGTGATTGCAAGTTATCGCACTAACGCACTTACATCCGATGAAATAGACTCCCACCTTGATCAGCTTTACACGCTTTTAGCACAGCAAGAACGCAATGAAGCATGGGCCTACCAAGTTGAAACAGCTATGAGTGACTTTT
Source organism: Pseudoalteromonas sp. CO133X (assembly GCA_004208945.1). GTDB lineage: Bacteria > Pseudomonadota > Gammaproteobacteria > Enterobacterales > Alteromonadaceae > Pseudoalteromonas. The sequence continues at coordinate 410,285 of SGPE01000008.1, forward strand.
TAATTATGGCTGACTTACCTATACAGCCAAATGTTAGCATCTCTAAGTGTAAAAGTTCTGTTTGTCAGTTTAAGTTACAACGCCCAGATGACGTTGCAGTACTTCCTGAGCATTATTGGCGAAATATAACAGATGATTTAATGCTGCAAAGCTGGTGGAAACAGTTTAAATATACTTCCACCACATCGAGTGACGATGAGCTAGTCATCGTTGTAAGTACAGACTAATCAAACCACTTTTGATTGCAACTGGCCATCAGCCAATTCAGTGGTGAGCAATTCTCCGCTATTAACCTGTGACACTGATTTCACCACCTGACCTTGTTTGTTTTTAGTAATGCTATAACCACGTGCTAATACACTTAGTGGACTGACTGAATCTAAGCGGCTCGCCTGCAGTGATAGATGATTACGGGATGTTGTAAGTTGGTGCTGTATAGCTTGTGTTAAACGACCTTGAAGCTGTGTAAGCAAGTGCTCATAGCGAGTAAGTTGTTTTTCTGGTGAGCTTTGCATTAAACGAGGAGTAAGGTTGCCAAGTACTCGTTCATGGCGCTGAATTTTACTTTGCATAGCACGATGTAAAGCAAGGCTTAATTCATCCAGCTTTTGTGCCTGCTGATTGAGTTGATTTCGAGGGTGACAAAGTTGTAAGCGATGCTCAAATTGCGTCGCTGTAGTACGTTTAACTGCCAAAGCGTGTTTAAAGGCATGATTTAAATGCCTAACAAGCTGATTTACTCTGCTATGTAACTCTTCACTATTTGGACTGACCAACTCGGCTGCTGCAGAAGGTGTGGCTGCGCGTATATCTGCAACATAGTCACTGATAGTGGTATCTACTTCATGACCCACAGCACTGACAATAGGCAGGTTGCTGGCATAAATGGCGCGTGCCAGTAACTCATGGTTAAAACACCATAAATCTTCTAATGAACCTCCACCACGACTCAATATCAGTACATCTACTTCGTTACGTTGATTGACGATGTTTATTTTTTCTATTAGCTGGCTGTGAGCATCAGCGCCTTGCACCATGGCCGGATAAATCACCACTTCAAGTTGGGGAGCACGGCGTTTCAAAACGGTTAAAATATCGCGAATGGCCGCACCTGTGGCCGAGGTAATCACGCCAACTCGATTGATATTTGTTGGTAATGGCTTTTTATAAGCCGAGCTAAACAGGCCTTCGGCGGCAAGGCGCATTTTAAGCGCATCGAACTCTTGTTTTAATAAGCCTTCACCAGCAGGTGCCATATGCTCAACAATCAGTTGATAATCACCACGTGGTTCATACAAAGATACACGGGCACGCACAGTGACTTGTGCGCCATTTGCTGGGCGAAATGTTTGGCCACGATTATTACCGCGCCACATAGCTGCTTTTACTTGTGCGCGATCGTCTTTTAATGTGAAATACCAATGCCCTGAAGCAGGCGCAATAAAGTTTGAAATTTCACCACTTAACACTAAAGAAGAAAAGCCGCGTTCTAGCACACTTCGGATCTCTTTATTAAGGCGTGATACGGTATAAATGTCTTGTGAATTACCCATTGCAGCTAAATTTAATCTCTTTGCCATAAACTAAGGCTACTTTATCATAAATAATTGCACAATTTTATTTACTCAGGTTTAGAACGCTGATAAAATTTGGCCGCAATTCCTTATACTCAGATCCACATGTGAGAAGTTGCCAATATGCTTAGAATTGCTAAAGAAGCTCTTACCTTTGACGACGTACTACTAGTACCTGGTCATTCTACTGTTTTGCCACACACGGCAAATATTTCAACTCGCTTAACGCGTGGTATCAATCTTAACTTGCCGCTAGTTTCAGCATCTATGGATACTGTAACTGAAGCACGCTTAGCGATTGCGCTAGCGCAAGAGGGCGGTTTAGGTTTCATCCACAAAAACATGACAATTGAAGAGCAAGCTAAAAACGTACGTAAAGTTAAAACGTACGAAGCGGGCATTGTTTCTTTCCCTGTTACTGTGACTGCGGATCTAACAATTGCTGATGCCATGGCATTAGCAGAAGATAAAGGCTTTTCAGGTTTCCCTGTAACCGACGCTGACAATAACCTTGTAGGTATTGTTACAAGCCGTGATATGCGTTTTGAAACGAAACTTGAGCAGCCTGTTTCTACAGTGATGACGAAAAAAGAATCGTTAGTGACTGTTAAAGAAGGTGCAGACCGTGATGAGATCTTAGGTCTAATGCACGAGCACCGTATCGAAAAAATTCTTGTTGTTGATGATGCATTTAAACTAAAAGGCATGATCACTGTAAAAGATTATCAAAAAGCACAAGACAAGCCACACGCATGTAAAGACGAGCAAGGTCGTTTACGTGTAGGTGCAGCTGTTGGTGTTGGCGCAGGTACTGACGAGCGTATCGCAGCTCTTGTTGAAGCAGGTGTTGACGTATTACTTATCGATACATCACATGGTCACTCACAAGGTGTAATCGACCGTGTTGCTCAAACACGTCAAGCATACCCAGATCTACAAATCGTAGCAGGTAACGTTGCAACAGCTGAAGGTGCGATTGCCCTTGCTGATGCGGGTGTTGACGCTGTTAAGGTAGGTATTGGCCCAGGTTCTATCTGTACTACTCGTATCGTAACAGGTTGTGGTGTACCACAAATTACAGCGATTTCTGACGCAGTTGAAGGCTTAAAAGGCCGCGATATTCCTGTTATCGCTGACGGTGGTATTCGTTTCTCAGGTGACATCGTAAAAGCACTTGTTGCCGGTGCATCATGTGTAATGGTGGGTTCAATGTTAGCGGGTACTGAAGAAGCACCAGGTGAAGTTGAGCTATACCAAGGTCGTTACTACAAGTCTTACCGTGGTATGGGTAGCCTTGGCGCTATGAACCAAAAAGAAGGTTCATCAGACCGTTACTTCCAAAAATCGAACGAAGCAGACAAGCTTGTTCCTGAAGGTATCGAAGGCCGTGTTGCTTATAAAGGCCCTATCGCGACAATCATCCATCAACAAGTGGGCGGTCTTCGCAGTGCAATGGGCTTAACTGGCTGTGCAACAATTGAAGAGTTAAATACTAAACCTCAATTTGTTCGTGTTACTTCAGCTGGTATGGGTGAATCACATGTTCACGATGTGCAAATCACTAAAGAAGCGCCAAACTACCGCTTAGGTTAATAACCTTAAGGTATTGAAATTACAATGGGCTAGCTTTTGCTAGCCCTAATTTATTTATCATCTCCCTTTGGGAGAGCAGTTCCTGACTAACGAGATACTCCATGAGCAAAGACATTCACGATTCACGAATTCTCATTTTAGATTTTGGTTCGCAATACACACAGTTAATCGCACGTCGTATACGTGAGATTGGTGTTTACTGTGAGCTATGGGCATGGGATGTAACTGAAGAGCAAATCCGCGAATTTAATCCACAAGGTATTATTTTGTCGGGTGGCCCTGAGTCTACAACACTTGAAAACAGCCCACGTGCTCCTGAGTATGTATTTAACGCAGGCGTTCCAGTACTTGGTATTTGTTACGGCATGCAAACAATGGCAACGCAACTGGGTGGTAGTGTACACAGCTCTGATAAGAAAGAGTTTGGTTATGCGCAGGTTGAAAAAGTAGGTGATTGTGCGTTATTTGACGCTATCGAAGACCACATTACTGACGGTGGTGCTGGCGTACTTGACGTTTGGATGAGCCACGGCGATAAAGTGATGGAAGTACCAGAGACTTTCAAAACAACGGCTAAAACGTCAACATGCCCACATGCGGCAATGTCATGGGAAGAAAAGCGTTTCTACGGCGTACAGTTCCACCCAGAAGTAACTCACACTCATCAAGGTCAACGTTTACTTGAGCGTTTTGCAATTGATATCTGTGGCTGTGAAAAGCTATGGACACCAGCTAAAATCATCGATGATGCGATTGAGCGTATTAAGGAAACTGTAGGTGATGACGAAGTTATCCTAGGTTTATCAGGTGGTGTTGATTCATCTGTTGTTGCCATGCTTATTCACCGTGCAATCGGCGACAAGCTAACATGTGTATTCGTTGATAACGGGCTACTTCGTCTAAACGAAGGTCAGCAAGTTATGGACATGTTTGGCAACAAGTTCGGCCTAAACATTGTTAAGGTTGATGCTGAAGATCAATTCTTAGCAGACTTAGCTGGTAAATCAGACCCAGAAGATAAGCGTAAAGCGATTGGTCATACCTTCATTAAAGTATTCGATGAGCAAGCTAAAAAGCTGAAAAGCGCTAAATGGTTAGGTCAAGGTACTATCTACCCAGATGTTATCGAATCTGCTGCATCAGCAACAGGTAAAGCACACGTAATCAAGTCTCACCACAACGTAGGTGGTTTACCAGACGACATGGAAATGGGCCTTGTAGAGCCGTTACGTGAGCTATTCAAAGATGAAGTACGTAAAATTGGTCTTGAGCTTGGCCTACCTTACGACATGCTTTACCGTCACCCATTCCCAGGTCCTGGTTTAGGTGTTCGTGTACTTGGTGAAATCAAGAAAGAGTACTGTGACTTACTACGTCGCGCAGATGCTATCTTCATTGAAGAGCTACACAAAGCAGAGCTTTACCACAAAGTAAGTCAAGCCTTCACTGTATTCTTACCAGTTAAATCGGTAGGTGTAATGGGTGATGCGCGTAAATACGACTGGGTTGTATCACTACGTTGTGTAGAAACAATCGACTTTATGACGGCACGTTGGTCACACCTACCTTATGAGTTCTTAGGTGTGGTTTCTAACCGTATCATCAACGAAATCGATGGTATTTCACGTGTTGTTTACGATATTTCAGGTAAGCCACCGGCAACTATTGAGTGGGAGTAGGGCTCGCTATCAATAGCGGATAAAGTCTTAAGCTAATAAAAAATGCCAGTCAGTTTTCTGACTGGCATTTTTTTATGGATTTTTACTTTTCTAAAAGCTTTGCGTAGGTATTTGGTTTCTTTGCAGAGATGTTCATTGTGATGCTGGCCTTCTATTTTGGTGCCAGTGGCTGCACAACACCGGACACGGCCAGAAGATGAAAGCCATTGCCGACAAAATGGAGGTATTCCAACATAGGTTGGCAGGGCATGTTTACAAGAACATGATAAGGTCGGTCGATCAAATTGACAAAACGAGACGCTGGTCGTTTGGCCGACGCAAGTAATTAGAAAGCACACGGGCCAGTGATGGTGCACCGGCCCGTATTTTCACATACATCAAACCGATTATGGTGAAGCTGTAACTCGTTTTTGGACAAAAATGAGTTAGAGTATTTAGTCAGTAACGCCAAGTTCAATTGCCAACTATTGGCGCTAATTTGGGAACCAAAATTCGTGAGAGTAGGAGGTCAATTGTAAAGTTTTGTTAGGTAACATTTATATTAGGCCGGTAGATCTATTGGTTCAATTTGTGGAGGAAGACAGTCACGTATAAATGGGTCCAAGCAAAATGACTTTGCTAGACTTTCTCTCCACTCCCCAACGATATGACATAACCTAGGTAAGTCGTTATCGTAAATACCTAACAACTGTAATGAATACATCATATTGTCAGTAAGCTCTTGATTAACCAAACCAAGCTCCTTTACTACTGCCAAGGTAGTTTTTTGAACACCTCTTGCTTCATTTTCATCCCAACTCTCCGGCCACTCATGATAATGTTTGAAATAGTTAGCTACAGCATCAATAGCTTCTATTTGAGAAACTGTGCATGAGTCGAGAAACATCGATTCATACTTTAAAATCCCACTTTTTCGATTTGGAAACCTATCTTTCTCATTACATGATTCTCTAATTTTTGAGAACAGAGAAACAGCTTGTGATATAGGAACTTGAGCTAATACAAATGCATTTCCAATGATAATTCCCATTTCTTCATAGATTAATTCACAAGGTACAGTCCAAAACTTTCTTGATACACCATACTCTCCCATATAAGATTGGAAATGATTTTCAGCTTCATTGACACCATCTCGCAGAGAAACTGCAGCACTAGTCATTGGCATAATCTTAAACGGATCACCTAATTCATCATGTAGTATCCTAACCTTTCGCCATTCTTCCAATATTACCTCCTTGTTACCTAACGCCGCGTTAAGCGGTGAGTAATTGTTGGCTAAAATGTGAAGCGAAGCGGAACCGAGCCAACTATTACGAATCCGCCTTCAACGCTTTGTTATGTCTTATGCAGGTGGTTGGTTCTGAGACTCAAAAAAGAAATCAACCACGATTTTAGACACAACTTGGTAAGACACGAAAACGAACAGTAAGTACAAGCCCCCACCTAATAGTGGTATGGATGAGCGAACCAGTGCCAGCCCACTTTCAGAAAAAAGAGAACCAAATGTTTGGAAGCTTCTCAATAACCCAAGCCAAGACTTAAAGTACTCCATTAACTCTGGCTGAAAGCCTAAAGGTATCAGAATTAAGAAAGGAAGTATTGAAAAAGCCAAACCTTTTGGAATCCGACTGGCACTCCCCTGCAAGGTAAAGTTGAAAGAAGGAGCCGCAACAGAAGAGCTCCAAACAAAAGGGATTAAAGCCCCGCAAGCTAATACAACCAAAAGCTTACAGGTATCTCCTAATTCCAAATTTTGAGACCAGAAGATAGAGCTAAAAAGAGCTATTAACAAAGCTACCTTTAGCGTAATTAGCAATTTAGTCATAGATTCCCTTTAAAACATAACAATTTTATAGTGCGCTCGTCGCGCATCTTTCTGCCGATGTTACGCGCATGTATTAATAAATCTATTTTTAACAAATAACGTAATGTATTGCCAACTTTAATATTTTTATTGACACTAAAGGTATTCAGAAAAAGAAAATGCGCTCGTCGCTCATTTTCTTGAATATGGGAGCACAACAATAATACTGTATATTAACACAGTTGTTTATGTCATCACCAACATAAAAGTTAGTGGAATATCAGATTATGGAGTAGAGCCAATATCATTAGATGAATAAGACTGTATCTGATAGCTCAAAGCCGTCCTTAGAGTATTTGGGCTAACGCGTAATGGGGCAAAAGCGTGTTTTGGGTTTTAGCAACAAGAGTCAGTACCACTTACACTGACTCGATATTGAGGTAGCGTTACTTGTTCGAGGACTTACTCGGCTTTAGTCCCGGAGTGTTTCCTGGCGTTTTTTTGTTGTCACGTCGACGTTGATCTGGTTTACCAGTCGACTTGGCTATTGGTTTTGGTCCTGGTTTCAAACCCATGATTTGATCCTTTTATTTAACGAGGTTATTCTTCGTTGTATAATCTTTGGGCAGTATTGATGGCTTTCAAGATGTGTATGAAAAATAATCTAAAAATATCACCAAGGTTTCTTGCTGGTTACTCATGTTTTGATGCGTTTTAAAATGTATTGCGACAAGTTGGGGGTACAAGATGGATAGAATTACCTCGGGTCCGCGGCGGCTTAGTGTTGAAGAGATACAAGAGCTTCGTCGTGATATGCAAGAATCCTCAGCTTGGGCCAAAGCAGAACTCAAACGCCGACGAGACGCAAAAAATCAAAAAAACTCTGCGGATGGTATAGATGATGGTATCGGGAAAGGTGGTATTTCTAAATAGCTGCTATTTCGATGTATTTTGTGCCCGTTGATATTCGAGTGGGAGTAATTCACTTTAAGCTAGTCACTTGTACTGAATATTTATAAAGACACAAAAGCCCGCTTTTATAAGCGGGTTTTTTGTTATTTAGTCGTTATCATTTGGTATAACACTCTAGTCCTTGCATATAGAGTTGACAGAGCTCTTCTGCGGATATACTTGGTGCATCTGTGGCCGAATTAGATGATTGTTGAAAGATATGCTGAGCGATTAGTCTACCCATGTTTTGGGCGCTGGAGGTTTTATGAATACGAGTTTCATAAAACTTCTTCAAAATAATCTTGAGGCTAAATTCGGTCTTAAATAATTGAGCTAGGTGCCAAGCATCTTCAAGTGCTTGGCTAGCACCTTGCCCCGATGTGGGTAAGGAAGCATGTGCAGCATCTCCGATAATAATGAGATTCTCCTTGTGCCAATAGGGAAGTGGGTCAATATCATGTACAAATATGCGCTTTAAGCTGCGTGGATTATAACTATTAAGTACCTGTTGAACTTTTTTAGGCCAATCTTGAAAACGCTCATGCATTTCTTCAAACCACTGCTCCATTGGTTTCGTTTTATCAAGGTTACTAGGCCAAGCAGCAGCCCAGTAACAATGTTGGTTTGCTACAGGTACTATACCAAAGCGTTCATTATTATCTCTAAAGTCATGAATTGTCTGCTCAAAAGAAGTCAGATCAATTTCACTGGTGCCTATTACATTAATGAAGCCTTGGTATTTAGTTGGCATAGGCACTTTATATAGATACTCTCGAGCTTTCGATTGCATTCGTCCATCACATCCCACCACAAGATCAAACTTATCTTTTAATTGCGCAATGTCTTGAGTATTGACGGCTTGGTTGAAGTGAATAGTGGCACCCAGTTTCTCTAGTCGCTCAGCAAGTATCTTTATTAAGTCACGACGTAATATGCTAATAGTTGAAAAGCCACACAGAGAGTTTAGTGTTTGAATATTAAACTCACTTTGCTGAATAGCTTGTTTGTCGTAATGTCGCATAGCAACTGGTTGACCACCATGCTGGCTGAAATCATCTATTAAACCTAGCTGCTCAAGCACAAAGGTCGCATTAGGCCATAACGTAACACCTGCACCGATTGTCGAAAAGCTGTTGTTTTTTTCGAATAAGGTAACCTTGATACCTTGTTTTCTTGCAAATATCGCTAACGCAAGGCCAGCAATACCTGCACCTATAATGGCTATATGTTTAATTGAACTCATTTAAATCTTCCCAGTTTTTAAGAAAAAAATGATTATCACTGGTCCAATAAATAGGATAAATATGGTAATTTTGGTTTATAAATCCCATTTTTTGAGATAGTTTTGCTAAACAATATTGAATTACAGTGGCTTCTTAGCTTCCAGAAAGTATTTGAACAATTAAGTTTTAAGCGGGCCGCAGAGCTGTGCCAAATTCCCAAATCAAATGTGAGCCGTCATGTTGCACTTTTAGAACAAGCGTTGAATGTACGGTTATTGGAACGTACAACACGAAAAATGGTTGCGACAGAAGCGGGAGAACTTCTTTACCAAAACTTAACTCCGCTGCTTGTTGCGATGGGGGATGTTTTACAAGAAACCTATCAAAATAGTGACTTAGTTTCAGGGCATTTAAAAGTCATTACACCTGATTTACCGTTTTTGGCAGAGGCTATGGCTGAGTTTTGTTATAAACACCCTAACATTCAGTTAAGTTGTGATACTCAGCTTAATCCCGAAGAGGGGCTATTAGAAGGGTTTGATATAGTGATACGTTTTGGACGAGGCCCTGTGGAGGACTCTGGATGGGTTGCAAAAGAGCTAGTGCGTTGGCCAAGTTGTGTCGTAGCTTCTCCTCATTTACTAGATAAACACCCTAAACCAAATTCAACGACTGAACTTGGTAAGCTTCCTTGTATTACAAGCTTATCAGTCTTACAAGGAATGCCATGGAAATTCAAACGAGCAGGCACAGTTAATGTTGCATCCCGTTACAAAGTAAATAGTGGGCATATGGCAAAGTTTGCTGCACTTAAAGGGTTAGGTTTTGCGATACTTCCTTATGATGCGTGCAGACAAGAGTTAGAAGAAGGGCTGTTAACTAAAATAGATTCCTTAGCAGATGAGCCTGAAGATTTGGTTTTGTATGCTTTTTATTCTGGGCGTAGATATCCGTTCAAAAAAGTAAAAGCATTTCTTGAGTACCTTCAACTTGTTATTCAGCAACATTATCTTTCAAGCGAATGAAGCGCTTTAAATGATTATAACTGTGTTTGGTTCTTTTAGTTTTTGCAGATAGCTTGGGTATGTTTAAAAAAGGGCTTTGTTAGCTTGCTAATTCGCCGTTTTGTTTATTTTGAAAGCAATTGAACTGCAAACCGTGTTTTTTTACTTTACCTTTATAAAAAGCTCTATATAATTCATCGTCATTGCAGGGGCGTAGTTCCAATTGGTAGAACAGCGGTCTCCAAAACCGACGGTTGGGAGTTCGAATCTCTCCGCCCCTGCCATTTCTTCCTACTTTACTTTAATCGCAAATCTTCTTATATTACTTGCTCTTAATCATGATTGAGTTGTTATGAACCCAAGTTACGCTGCGATATTTTCTGTACAACCTTTAGAATTAAATCAACACTTTCAAACTGTGTCTGACGCTTCGCTTGAGCACATACCTACGCCTCAACAAACGCCTATAACGCTGCCGTTACAGCTTCATCAAGATCTTGAAAAAGCGCTGTCTCCTTTAGTAATAACGCAAATTGTTAAGGCTACCAGTATAAGTTGGCAAGAGGGCTGTTTAAGCTTGCCAAGCGATAAGCTTACTAGTGAGCAGAAAAAGCAACTTTGGTCTTTAATTGGTGAACAACTTGATAAACTTTAAATCTGTTGATGCAAACGATATTGCACAGCTAATGGTCATTGAAAATGCCTGTCATAGTCATCCGTGGACAGAAAAAACCATGTTATCGTGTTTAGCGGGTCGTTATTTTAATTTGGCTGCTTTTCAAGGCGATGACATGCTGGGTTTCTATATTGGTGAGAAGGCAGGCCCTGATTATACCTTGATGGATATTTGTGTTGCGCCTAAATACCAAGGGCAGGGGATAGCAAGGCAATTACTAACGGCGTTTATTATATATGGTGAACAGCATGAAGCTGAGAACCTATTTTTGGAAGTACGCGAATCTAACAATCGTGCAATTACTTTATATGAACGTGCGGGCTTCTCACATATGTCAGTGCGAAAAAATTACTACCCAACTGCAACAGGCAATGAAGACGCTATTTTAATGGGGTTAACGCTGCGTTTTTAAGCCCATTAAGCGGCGTTTTCAAGTGCACTAATAAGTGATTCATAGCTTGCATCAACCTGCTCAGTATCATTACTACGTAGCGCGCTTTCAAGTTGCCCTGCGGTTTTATGAATAGCTTCAAAGCCAAAACATCCCGCACTGCCTTTTAAGCTGTGTGCTAATGAGCGCAGTTCTTCCCATTCCTTAGCACGATAAAGCTGAATGACTTGACCCAAATAGTCTGGTAACTTTGAACGATAGTTTTCGTTAATTTGTTGGAATTTCTCACTTTTTAGTAAGTTTTCCCACTTATTCTGGCTGTCTTTTTCTATATTTAAATAACTTACTAAAACTTGTTCTAGGGCACTTTTGTCAATGGGTTTTGCCAAAGCTTCGTTGCAGCCAGCTTTGATATACCTGTCTACATCGGTCTTCATTACATTGGCTGTTAATGCGATGATAGGGCCATCATAGGCTGCGTGTCGAAGCATTTGGGTCGCTTCTAAGCCACCCATCACAGGCATTTGCATATCCATTATAATTAGTTGGTAGTCATTAACTAATGCCATTTCTACAGCTTCTGCGCCATTTTTGGCTATATCAGGCTCAAGCCCCCATGTCTGTAATAATAGCTTGATCAGTAACTGGTTATCGGGATTATCTTCAGCAACCAAAATACTGGCATCAAAGTTATTTTCAGCAAATGATAAGAGTAAATCTTTTCCAGGCGACAGCTGTTTACTATCATAAATAAAGGCGTCATCCTGTAATTGCTTAGCGTTTAGATGGCAAGCTACTTGAATTGTGAAGCAACTTCCATTGCCAGGTTCACTAACAAGATGGACATCACCCCCTAATAATTGCGCTAAATTCTTTGAAATACATAACCCAAGTCCTGTACCACCAAAGCGACGAGTTGTGGTGGCATCGGCTTGTTCGAATGGCTTAAATACCCTTTCAACTTCACGCTCAGACATGCCAATACCGGTATCTTTAATTGCAAACTCTAAGAATTGTTTGCTGCTGTTATAGCAAATACTAATAGAGATAGAGCCGTGTTCGGTAAATTTCACTGCATTACTAGCAATATTGATCAAAATTTGTTTTAAACGAGTGGTGTCGCTGTTGATGATTTTGGGGATAGGTAAACTGTAATCGATATCAAATTGCAGTTGTTTTTCATTTGCCAGAGGGCGAATAATTGAGTCTATGTCATGTACAAGCTGCACAACGTGACAAGGACTACACTCTACGGCCAGTTTTTCGGCTTCAATTTTAGATAAGTCGAGAATATTATTAATCAGTTCAAGTAGGTGTTTTGAATTACGTAAAATGGTGCTTAAGTGCTGCTCATCATTGACTGCATTTTTATTATGTAAAAGTTGCTCTGTAAAACCCATAATTGCGGTGAGTGGTGTACGAATTTCATGACTCATATTAGCTAAAAAGCGGCTTTTTAATTGGTTTGCTTGTTCAGCTTGCGCAATGGCCACCTCAAGCTTGCTGTTCATAGCTTCAAGGGCTTTTGTACGGCTTTCTACCTTTTCTTCTAAGTGATGTTTGTATTCTTCAAGCTCGTCTTGATAATGACGAATTTGATTCACCATGTGGTTAAAGTCGTTGAAAAGCACGCCGACTTCATCGTTTGTATGGGCTGGCAAATACACGGATAAATCGCCATCCCCAACACGGTGGCTCGCTTCACCAAGTAACTCAACAGGGGTGAGGAGTAAGTTGCGAACAACAATATAAATAAGAATGGGTAAAGCGATCACTGAAATAATGACAATTAAAGCTGTGATCAGGCTAATCGCTTTGCCAGACTGGTAGAGAAGGTTTTTAGGTGTGGTTGATACAAAGTAATCACCATCGGTCATTTGTACTGCGTAAATAATACGCTCTTCTTTATCAATGCTAGAAAGTTCAATACTGGCAAGTTTGCCATAGTCAGCAAGACTCTTAATTTGCTCTAGTTCATATTCACTTAAATAACTACCCCGTAAATCATAGTCAGAGCTAAAAAGAATTTGCCCTTTAGTGGTTAAAAACAAATTTAAGGTGTTATTAAAAGGCGCTTCTAGAATGCTGGTGTTTAAAATCGAGGGCTCAACATGTACAACAATAAAGCCTAGTTGCTGCGGGCGCTTCAAATAATAGTCTATGTTGTAAATTGGATGCACAAAATACAGGCTGGTGGAGCCATCCTCTTTTGGGATCATAAACTGTTGTTGTCGTAAGTTTGACTGCTGTACTTGTTTAAAAAATGGATACTCTTTTGGAGCGGGTGTTAATTGACTCGAATAGAAGGCATCACTTGTCCCATCTGGCGCTAAGTAGTTAATACTTACAATATCAGGATAGGCCTCCGAATAGCTTGCAAATACATTCATTAATTCACCCAAATGTTCAATATATTGGGTTTTTGAGTCTGTATCGCGAGCTAAAAAATCAGCAAGCACGGGGGATGTTGATAAAAGTCGGGTGATCGAGTGGAAGGAGTCAATATAGTTAAATATTTTTTGTTGTTGTTGCTCAACAAAGCGGCTGACAATAAGTTCAGCTTGTTTTTTTGTGGAGTTAGTTACATTGGTCAGCGTAAACCCGCCTAAAAATAACAAAGGTAAGATCACAAGCGGCGTGATATACCATAATAATCGAATGCTGAGTTTACTGGTTTTCATGACCTAACTTTATTTCCCTCCGTGTAATTTACCAATAGTATGCGTTACAACTTGATTACACAAGCTTAGAAAAAGATGAACAACTAAAACAACAAAAAGGTTGAATAATTACTTACAATCGCTGCTTTTTTGGCTAAGACAAACAGGGTATAATGCCCGCAATTCTATTTTATTTTTACAGTGTGCACTGCTTACTTTTTATGGAGTGAGTATCAGTGGCACTTTGTTCTGACTAAAAGCGGCTTACATGTCTAATTTAACTACCGAAATTAATAAACGACGCACCTTTGCGATCATCTCGCACCCAGATGCGGGTAAAACCACTATTACAGAAAAAGTTCTGTTATTCGGACAAGCGATTCAAAAAGCCGGTACCGTAAAAGGCCGTGGCTCAAACCAGCACGCAAAATCAGACTGGATGGAAATGGAAAAAGAACGTGGTATCTCGGTAACTACGTCTGTTATGCAATTTCCTTACAATGAGCGTCTAGTTAATTTACTTGATACTCCAGGACACGAAGACTTCTCTGAAGATACTTACCGTACATTGACTGCGGTTGATTCATGTTTAATGGTAATCGACGCGGCGAAAGGTGTTGAGGATCGTACTCGTAAATTAATGGAAGTAACACGCTTACGTACTACACCTATTGTAACCTTTATGAATAAGTGTGACCGTGATATTCGTGACCCAATGGAGTTATTAGACGAAGTCGAAACTGAGCTAAACATCGCTTGTGCACCTGTTACTTGGCCAATTGGTTGTGGTAAAGAATTCAAGGGTGTGTATCACATTCACCGTGAAGAAACGATTTTATACAGCACAGGCCAAGGCCACACAATTCAAGAAGTGCGCGTTATCAAAGGGTTAGACAACCCTGAACTTGATAATGCAATTGGTAGTGAACTTGCTGAGCAACTACGTGAAGAGCTCGAGCTTGTTATTGGCGCATCTCACGAGTTTGATTTAGATCTGTTCTTAGCAGGCGAGCTATCACCTGTGTATTTTGGTACGGCACTTGGTAACTTTGGTGTTGACCATGTTCTTGATGGCTTAACTGAGTGGGCACCTGCGCCATTACCTCGCGAAACAGAAGACCGCCAAGTTTCAGCAACTGAAGATAACTTCTCTGGCTTCGTATTTAAAATCCAAGCGAACATGGACCCTAAACACCGTGACCGTATTGCCTTTATGCGTATTGTATCTGGCAAATATAGCCAAGGTATGAAAATGAACCATGTGCGTATTGGTAAACAAGTGAGTATTTCTGATGCGGTAACCTTTATGGCCGGTGATCGTGAACGAGCGCAAGATGCTTACGCAGGTGACATCATTGGTTTACATAACCATGGTACGATTCAAATTGGTGATACTTTCACGCAAGGCGAAAAAATGAAGTTTGGCGGTATTCCTAACTTCGCACCAGAATTATTCCGTCGTATTCGCTTAAAAGATCCATTAAAACAAAAGCAATTGTTGAAAGGCTTAGTTCAGCTCTCTGAAGAAGGTGCTGTGCAAGTATTCAGACCGCTTATCAATAACGACCTTATCGTTGGTGCGGTCGGTGTACTACAGTTTGATGTGGTTGTTGCGCGCTTAAAAGCAGAATACAACGTAGATGCGATTTACGAAGGTGTGAGTGTTAACGCTGCACGTTGGGTAAGCTCGGACGATGTTAAAAAGCTTGAAGAGTTTAAGCGTAAGTGCGAAAGCAACTTAGCGCTTGATGGTGGCGATAACCTTACTTATATCGCGCCAAGCCGTGTAAACCTAAACTTATCGATGGAGCGCTATCCAGACATCAAGTTTAACCATACGCGCGAAAACTAATACGCTAAGTCTGCTTCAAATTTAAGTGCCCGTACAGCGGGCCATAAAGGTAAAAATTACAATGAATATTCGTACTCTTTTAATCGACAAAGCAATTGCTGCTATGGTTGCAGCAGGGTTACCTGAAGACACTAACCCAGCGGTAACGCAAAGCACACGCCCACAGTTTGGTGATTACCAAATCAATGGTGCAATGGGCGCGGCTAAAAAATTAAAATCAAACCCGCGTGAACTTGCACAAAAAATTATCGATAACTTAGACCTTGCTGATATCGCAGAAAAAACTGAAATCGCAGGCCCAGGTTTTATCAATATTCACTTAAAGCCTGAGTTTTTATCGGCAAGCTTAAAAGCGGCAAACGAAGACGAAAAGCTGGCTGTTGCACCACATGCAACGGCGCAAAAAGTAGTGGTTGATTACTCATCTCCTAACCTTGCCAAAGAAATGCACGTAGGTCACTTACGTTCAACCATCATTGGTGATGCAGTTGTTCGTGCCCTTGAGTTCCGTGGCGATGACGTTGTTCGTCAAAACCACATGGGTGACTGGGGTACACAGTTTGGTATGTTAATCGCGCACTTAGAAGATCAAATCAAGCAAGGTGTTGATTTAGAATCAGTGGCGTTAGCTGATTTAGAAACCTTCTACCGTGATGCGAAAAAGCGCTTTGATGATGAAGAAGGCTTTGCTGATAAAGCCCGTGATTACGTTGTTAAATTACAAGGTGGCGATGCACACTGTGAAAAACTGTGGAAGTTATTCATTGCCACGTCTGTAAAGCACTCTGAAGAAGTTTACAAGCGTCTAAACGTAACACTTACGCAAGATGACATCATGGCAGAAAGTGCCTACAACAGCGAACTTGCCAACATTATCGCGCTATTAAAAGACAAAAATATTGCCGTTGAGTCTGAAGGCGCACAAGTGGTGTTTTTAGATGAGCTGGCTAACAAAGACGGCGAGCCTTCAGTGTTTATCGTACAGAAATCAGGGGGTGGTTTCTTATATGCAACAACTGACTTAGCTGCTTGTGATTACCGTTCAAATAAACTGGGTGCTGATCGTATCTTAATCTTTGTCGATGCGCGTCAAAGCTTACACTTTAATCAAGTTGAGCTAACAGCACGTAAAGCGGGTTTATTACGTGATGAAACAAGTTATGAATTCTGCCCATTCGGTACCATGATGGGTGAAGATGGCAAGCCATTCAAAACACGTACGGGCGGTACAGTTAAACTTGCTGATTTACTTGAAGAGTCAATTACCCGTGCAGCAGCTAAACTTGCTGAGCGTGAGTCTGATTTAAGTGTCGAAGAGCGTAGCGAAATTGCTCGTAAAGTAGGTATTGGCGCAGTGAAATATGCGGATCTGTCTAAGCACCGTACTAGCGACTATATCTTCAACTGGGACACAATGCTGAGCTTTGAAGGTGCGACAGCGCCTTACTTACAATATGCATATACGCGTGTTCGCAGTATCTTCCGTAAATCAGGTATTGATGCGGCGTCATTAACAGCTGATGTTGCAATCAACGAGCCACAAGAAAAAGCGCTGGCACTTAAACTTCTTCAGTTAGAAGAAGTACTTGATCTAATGATCAGCGAAGCAACACCGCACGTATTATGTGGATACCTATATGAACTAGCAAGCCTATACATGACGTTCTACGAAGCATGCCCAGTTCTAAAAGAAGGTGTAGAGCCAAGTGTACGTGACAGCCGTTTAGTACTGTGTAATTTGGTTGCGAAGACACTGCACTCAGGGTTGGATCTGTTAGGTATCGAAGTCATGGAGCAAATGTAATCACCGTCGTATTTTAACCTAATACTGCGTTGTCAAACCGACTGACCCTAATCACATACAAGCCACGTATGCTCATAGGGATAAGTCGGTTTTCCGCCTTGTCTTAGGCTAAACTACTTAGGTGAATTCTGCTTCGTGTAGTTCGCTTTGAAAGCACTCCTACACTTGCAGAACATTTAAGAACTCATAGCTTTGTAGGTTGGGTAGAGCTAAGCGAAACCCAACAAATTGACAGCTCAATAACCTTGATTAATCTTTAGCTGATAGCGATAGAGGGAATTTTATGAAACTTGAAGATATTCGCCGTGAATATTTACAGGATGGTTTATCTGAAGAAATGCTTGATGCATCTCCAATCAAGCAGTTTGAAAAATGGCTTGAGCAAGCTGTTGCAACTAATTTGCCTGATCCTACGGCGATGGTGGTAGCAACCGTTGATGAGTATGGCCAGCCTTCGCAGCGTATTGTGCTGTTAAAGCATCTTGATGAAAATGGCTTTGTGTTTTTTACCAATACCGGCTCGCGCAAAGCGCAGGAGCTAAAAGGTAATAACAAAATTTCTCTGCACTTTCCGTGGCACCATATGGAGCGACAAGTCATTGTTTACGGTGAGGCTAAACCCTTACCAACAACGGCTGTGGCGAAGTACTTTTTATCGCGTCCAAAAGAAAGCCAGTTAGCTGCATGGGCATCAGAGCAAAGTCGTCCTGTTTCATCACGCAAGGTGTTGATGGAAACATTCGCGAAAATGAAGCAAAAGTTCTCTGAGGGTGAAATTCCACTCCCCGATTTTTGGGGGGGCTATTGTGTTGAGCCGACTAAAATCGAGTTTTGGCAAGGCGGCGCACATCGCTTACATGACCGCTTTATGTATCAACGCCTAGCTGATAGTAGTTGGCAGTTTGGTCGTTTAAACCCGTAAATGCGTTTTATCGATTCCCACTGCCACCTTGATTTTAGCGAATTTGATGAGACTCGCACAGAGCTTATCAAAGCATGTAAGCAAGTGGGGATCGAGCATTTTATTGTGCCGGGTGTGAGCTTGGCACAATCTACAAAACTATTCTTTTTTGCTCAATCAGAGCCAAGTATCTCAGTTGCTTTAGGCTTACATCCTTATTTTTTATCTGATCACCAAACTCATCACCTTGCTGAATTAGAGCAGCTAGCAAAAGCCCATTTAGGGCAATTTATCGCCATTGGTGAGTGTGGCCTAGATCGTAGTATTGATGACCTAAATAAACAAACGCAGCTTTTTGAAGGACAAATAGAGCTTGCCAACCAACTTGCTTTACCACTCATTGTGCATCACAGACAAAGTCATGATTTAATAGCTCGCTCATTTAAGCGCTGTAAACCCAAATACGGTGGGGTTATTCATGCCTTTTCAGGCGCTGAACAACAAGCCCAGAGTTATATAAAACAAGGGTTTAAGTTGGGGGTCGGTGGCGTGATAAGTTATCCGCGAGCGGGTAAAACTCGTAAAGTTATAAGCGCAATTGAGCCACAGCATTTAGTGCTTGAAACCGATTCACCCTCAATGCCGCTAGCTGGTTTTCAAGGGCTGGTAAATACACCACTTAAAGTGCGTGATGTATTCAGGTATTTATGCGAACTTAAAGGTATAACGGGCGATGCCCAAGAAGAGTTTGCTCAGGCACTTTATGAATCTTGCTCCGCACTTTTTCGCATATAACGATTAACTTGCCAGCGTTTTAACCCTCGGCCAAGTTGCCAAGTAAAAATACAAGTAATTACAAGCATAAGAAGCACTTGGCGGCCTAAATCATGAAAGCTGCTGTGGCTTGTCGCTATTGAAGCTTGTGTTAAATAAGTAATAGCAACAAAGCCAATAGGGCGCTCGTCATCACTTATCACAGGTTCTACGAAAGGGGTTTTTAAGCGGCTAATGCCAGGTGTTGAATCTGGCAGTAAGCCAAAGGTGTGATGGCTTTGCCAGTTATCACTTGCGGCTATTTGTATCCCTTGTTGATCATAAATCGTTGCTGCTAAAACAAACTCATCTTCAGCTATGTTATTGCACAGCATATTTAGCGCAGGCTTATTCTTCTCCTGTAGAGGGGTCTGAGCATTGAGAGCCATAAATTTAGTTAGGCTGATAGCGGTGCTATTTGAGCTGTCATAAAGTAGTTGATGAGACTGAAAACTACTATTAACCGCAACCCAACTTAAAAGCACAAAACATGCGGCCGCTAAGCTTAATCGCACAAGTCGTTGGCGATAGCTGGCGGAAAAAGGAGGCTTAAGATGGTTATTTTTCATAGTCACCGAATGCGCTGCTGACAGCTTTTATGATTGATGATACAACTAAGTCTGTATAATAACCTTATTAGTTAATTGATTACGAGTAGCAAATACGCGTTTAATCACAGACATAAGTCTAATTGGAGCCACTATGTCACAGCTTAGCTTAGCTGCAACCAGTTCAGCAAATTTAGCCGAAGAAATAATACTAAATTGCTGGTATGAAATTAAAAATAATCATCTTATTCAAACCAATTTACTACCTAAAGCAAATCATGGCGTAGCAAGTGTTGCATTTGGTTGTGACTTCTCAGCGGCTAAGTTGCTTAATCTTGTAGAGTTTTTGTCGCAACATGGTTTTAGTAATCTATCTATTTGTTGCTACCAGCCTACAGAAACATTGTTACCAGCATGGTGCCTATACAGTGATTCACAAAAGCCATTGAGTCCTTTGTTATTGCAGGCGTTTTCTGCTGAGCAAGGTTATCAGTTAGTGCAACTTACAAACCCTGCTAACGTGAATGAAGCAGGGCTTTTATTAATGGATATGGACTCTACAGCGATTACGATTGAGTGCATTGATGAAATAGCACGTTTAGCTGATGTGTACGATGATGTTGCAGCTGTAACTGCGCAAGCGATGGCTGGTCAACTTGACTTTACACAAAGCTTAAATCAACGAGTAGCAAAGCTTGCAGGTATCGATGTAGCGTTAATCAATGAGCTAAAACTAAATCTACCTCTGATGCCTGGCATTACCGAATTGTGCCAGTATCTAAAAGCGCATAATTGGCACCTTGCTATTGCTTCTGGCGGTTTTGTACCATTTGCAGAACACGTTCAATCACTTATTGGTCTTGATGAAGTACACGCAAATACACTCGAATTTAAAGATAACCGCCTAACAGGTAAAGTAACTGGAACGATTGTTGACGCCGAGCAAAAAGCACGCGTTCTTGAGCAAATTCAACAAAGACTCGGGCTTGATAACCGTCAAACCGTTGCCATGGGTGACGGCGCTAATGATTTAAAAATGATGGCTAAAGCAGGGCTTGGTGTTGCTGTTCATGGTAAACCTAAGGTAGTTGAACAGGCAGATACAGCTATCAATGAAGGTTCTCTGTTACAAGTTGCATATCTACTTGCAATCCCATTAGATTACACGCTTTAACCATATTTTTTTACGCTTATTCATTTCAGTTTTGAGTACCTCATCAATATCAAAATGAGTAAGCGCTTCATCCGTAATGTCAATTACATCACCAACCCCTGCAACAGCCCAGAGTGCTTCTTCAAGGTCTTTTGCTTTATGTAGCGCATACTGGCTTACATATTTAAGCTCATTTGATAAATAGTCTATATCTGGGCGGCCGGTGCGAGACACATATAAACGAAAGATAAACACTAAATCATTTTTGAGTGCTTTTTTTATAAATAAGGTTTGTGGCTGATAGTCATCTTCACTAATACAGCGGCTGGTTATTGCTTCGTTGATTGTTGCTTTACGTGGATCAAAACGTACAAATAAAGTAAATGGTAAAGGCGGATCTTGGCGACTACGATCTTTAATCAGTGGTGTGATCACCTCTGTGATCTGATCGGTAGATAAAAAGCCATCGATCTGAGTTTGCTCATTTAGCAGGGCAAAGTTTTGTAAAAGTATATGTAATGGCGTCGGATACAAGCCAAGCCCGATCGCGCCTGCCTTAAAATGAGCGGCTTCTTTATGGAAGTACAACGGAAGCTGGCAAACACTTTTAGTCACCATGTTTCTTAGTGCTGTAGAAAGCCCTGGAATTTTTGGGGACTCTTCACAGGCGTGCAACTTATCTTTATTGTTTTCAATTAGAGCCGTAAAAAATTGAATGCCCATATGGGGTAAGTCAGTAAGACGGTGTACTTTTAAGTTAACAGTTGTTAGTGATTTGCTTATCGCCATCACTTCATAAGCAAGGCTTGATAAGTCATGTTTTTTAGTTATTTTTTGTAAATCGGGAAGGCCTAACTTAATTACATCGCCTTTTTTAAACTCAACAGGGTTATCACACTCAATTTGTAGGCCCATGACCGATAGATCACGAGTATAACCTGAAATTAATTTGTCATTATGAGCAACAGAGACCGCTGTTTTATATAAATAGCGTTTATGAGCGCGTAAATTGACGTACTCAAGTGCGACAGGTGTAAGTGGTGGCGGTGTTTTATGTTTAGTATGACCAAACTGCTTTAATTGATTCACTAAGCGCTTGTCGAATGTACGTTGCTGGTAAGTGTGTTGCTCATACTTCGAACCAACAGCGGTTAGAATCAATAAGTACTTAACATCTTTAATAAGCCCCTGAACTCTAGGGCTTGGTGGTTTATTTAGCTTTTCGATATCTTTACCTGCACTACTCGGTAAAGATAGCGGAATATATGAATCTTCAGGGTGGCTTGGCATTAATTGTAACTTAAAGCATTGCCAGCTCTCTTTTTGACTACCAAAACCAAAAAATAAATTGCGAATTTCAGGTTGGCTATCAAGTTCCGTTCGTGTGGCTGAGTAATAGTAAATCTTTCCAGCGACCACATGCGTAAAGGTATACAGGTACTCCTCTTTTACCGCATCGGTAGTGCTTAACAGATGACCTATGCGCTGTTGGTTTATAATGCTATATAAGCATGACAGCTTACGTTCATCACAAAAATAACGATGTATAAACGCATTATTTTCGGTTGTTAATGCTAAAGTGGGGTATAACTTATTACCTTGTAAGCTTAAAAAAGTGTAAAGCGAGGTAACACGCGGGATATAGAATTGTTCATAGCCTTTCGAAACAACCGCATCCAAGGTGTTATCGAGGTTAATCTTGTAGCGGCGCTTATTGCCGTGAATAAAGCTTTTTAGAAAGCTATCGAATTGTTCATTATTCTCAATAAAGGTGCGTTTTAAGCGAACATGATTGTACTCACGCGACACTTGCTCTACAGCAACAACTTCGTATTGAATGCCGTTTTTTAAACCTAACTCAAAGTCTTGTTCAAGCCCAACTAAGCGTAAACCAATTAATTGTCCCTTGATGACTTTGTATTTAGGTGAGAGCTTGATTTTTGCGCCGCTTAGGGAGATGTCTGAAGTTGAAGCCGATATTTTGCCGCTCTTATCTAGCTCAACAGTAATTTTTATTGAGTAGTTCATGCGCTCTTCACGACGACTTTCATAAGAGGCAAATTTAATTACCTTGGCAGGTAAGTCGCCGTTATCTTCGATTGAAGAGGTATTTTCGTTTGCTTTTTTTTGCATTACTCTGTGGTTATTTTCGGTGTTCATAACCGCTTCGTATACAGCAAGCGTGTAACCACCGTGGCGTTTAATTGCGTCTTCAAACACCTCAATGGCCATGTCGTCCATAAAATGCTGTTTGCCTTCGTGTTCGTAAGGCCTAACTTGACCGGTAACTTGACCTCGTAAATCAATAAAACGAGCCACAGGCTGAGATAAACGTGACATTTCCATTTTGATCAAAAACTGCTCTGGCTTTGTTAAGCTAGCTGTCTTTGATTTAAATAGTTTGTCGAACTGGGGAGTGCCTAAATGTGCCTTGAGTTCTTCAACAAGGTCTTCATATTTAAGCAGTATGTCTTCAGCCATTTATAAAACCATCACCGTCAATCGAAAAAAGTAGGTATACTAGCAGGCAACCACAGTGTTAAAACGCCTTGCGAACCACTTTTTATTTCATTAGTTATTGTTATAGGTATTCGCCAAATAAATGGCAAGCACTGTAAAACTTTATTTGTAAGCAAAAACTATGCCCTAAAATATAGCGTTATTACGCAGTTAAGCGAATAAAGCCTTAAGGGAATTGATTTGAGGTACGTCCGTTGTGTGTCGTCACTAGAGATGCCGACATCTTAAATCGTTAGTTCTGTTATCTATTGTACATTTAAATACATCACAAATCAGCGACCAAAATAGGTAAAGCTCAATGGCAAAATCAGCAAAAATCGAATTTGTCTGCACTGAGTGCGGCATGAACTATCAGCGTTGGCAGGGGCAATGTAAATGCGGTGCTTGGAATACGCTGGCAGAATTTAAACCTTCAGCAGGGCAATCTAAACAGGCTGCAAGTCGCGCTGCGGTGGCAGGCTATGCGGGAGGCGCTGGTGGCGGTTCCAAAAAAATTAATGAGGTAGAAACAGCGGAAGCTGAAAAACGTCTGACTGAAATAGGCGAACTTGATCGCGTGCTTAGTGGCGGTGTAACGACAGGTTCGGTGAATATTATTTCTGGTGATCCAGGGGCAGGTAAAACGACTTTGTTGTCCGATTTAATTGCGCGTATGTCAAAATTAATGCCTTCTTTGTACTGTACTGCTGAAGAATCATTATCGCAGTTTAAAAATCGAGTTAATCGCTTGCGTTTGGATTATAACCAAGATGAGCTTTACTTACTCTCTGAAACCAGTGTTGAAGCGATTATCGAAGAGCTTGATAAAAATAAAATTAAGTTTGCTGTTATTGACTCAATTCAAGCTGTGGTAACTGAAACAGCAAACGGCAGCCCAGGTTCACCATCGCAAGTAAAAAGCGCAGCACAAGCGTTAACACAATACTGTAAGCAACATGACGTGACTATGTTTATCATTGCTCATGTTAATAAAAATAATGAAATAGCGGGTCCGCAAACGTTAGTGCATATTGTTGATGCACTGCTGCATATAGACACTAACGACGGACAAATACGTACCTTACGTGCCAACAAAAACCGTTTTGGTGATATTGATACGGTGGGTATTTTCAGAATGTGTGAGCGCGGTATGCTCAGTGTTGATAATCCAAGTGAGATATTTTTATCGGGTTCAAGCACTGAGTCGCCAGGTTCAGCAATCACCTGTATTCGCAAGGGGAACCGTAACCTCCTTCTAGAAATTCAATGTTTAACAACAGAAACTGAAGCCGAGTTTCCGCAACGTGTTTGCGTTGGATTGAATATGAATCGAATTAAAATGCTGACAGGTATTTTACGCAAACATACAAAAACGAAAATTTTCCATGATACTTTTTTCAATATTGTTGGCGGTTTAAAGATAGATGAGTCAGAGACTTGTATTGACCTTGCCTTAGTCACGGCACTGTTAAGCAGCCTCAATGAATTTGTTGTGCCTAGGACAACTTGCATCATGGGGGAACTGAGCTTAAACGGTGATGTCAGACCAATAGATAGTGGCGTGCCGCGAGTAAAAGAGGCTGCACAGCATGGTTTTACAGAGATATTTATTCCATATCGAAACTACCATAAATCAATGGAAGGTTTAGGAGCAAAAATTACACCAGTGAAAACGGTGCATGAGCTCTTGTCATTAATTAATTAGTGGCAATTTGATAAGCTAGGGCAGTGTTGAACCTTTAAGCTCAACACTCTCAAGAAATTAGCACCAACTTAAAGGAAATAAAATGAAGAAGTTAGTAATTGCAGTTGCTGTCGCAGCTGTTGCAGGTGGCGCATATTATGCGAACTACACAGCAACACAGGAAGTGAAAAAAGTGGTTGATCAGCAAATCGCTGCACTTTCAGCTCAAAGTGGTGTTGAGGTGATGTATGACGATATTTCAGCGAGTGTATTTAGTAACAGTGTGCAGCTATCTGGCATCAAAGTTCAAAGTGTTGAAGGGGATGAGCAAGTTGCCAGTATTGATACCATTGAAGTGACAGGCTATGAGGAAGATGCCATTCCTCCACACACTGGGTTTGTAATGACTAACTTTCGCTTTAGCGATTCTTTCTTAACGCAACTGCCACAAAGTGCCAATAGTAAACTAGCCTCTACGAGCTACAACGTAAACTCATCGCTTGATTTCAATAAAGACTCAGGTGATAGTGACTTTGCACTGAAAGTAACCGCAGCAGATGTAGCTGATGTTACGTTTAATTTAGGATTAGCCAAGTCTACCCCTTTGATGGAAGCATCCCTTGCTATTAGCCAACAACAAAAAGCCTCTGGCGGTGCACAACCAACCCTTGAGCAGCAGCTTCAGCAGCAGTCAAAAATGATGGCTGCTATGTCAGAGTTAGAACCGCGTAGCGTTGAGTTTGCGATTGAAAACGAAGGTGAATTAAAAGCGGTAGTAGAAAGCTTTTTAGAAGCGCAAGGTATGACACATGAGCAATTTCAGCAAATGGTCACAATGCAGCTGCAACAGGCCCCTGTTAGCGCAGATTTAGCGACAGCGATTACTAATTTTGCCAATGGTTTATCTTCATTATCTTTGTCTGCAAGTTTACCTGAGGGCAAAACGATGCTAGAAATTAACCAACAAATTATGAGCCTAGCTGGTCAACCAGAAGAACTTGCTAAATTTATTAATTTAGACGCTAAAGGAGAATAAGTAACTAACGTTAAGTTACTTATTCTTCTAGAAAATGGCCTTAAAGGTTAGCTGTATTAGACTGGCTAACTTTAAGGTTGTTTTTCACTCGGTTAACTCCTTGACTGTGCTCTAAAAACTTTTGTGCTAATGCGCGTTTAAAGCCCGTTTCCGTGGAGCCATATAATTCAATCGTATCGCCGTTAACAATAACTTGTAGGTTCTCGATAGAAAAATTAGGATTACTCATCAGCTTTTGAAGAGCTAATTGCTGAAGTCGAGGCTGAGCCGATGTGCTAGTAGTTAATACACTGGTATTAGCGCTAACTTGTGTTGCGCATGCAAGTAAAAAAATACAACAAAATGATGTAAGTACTACTGTTAGTTTGAAACGGTTCATACGATTCCCTCGTGAATGATGAGCATATGCTGAACCAGTTACAATTTTTATTCCAAGATGTAATGCATTGATTTTAAAAAGTAATATATTGTTTATAGTTTTTTCAGTAAAAAAACTATGAATTAATTACACACTAGTTAGTAAAAATGGCAGCAAAAAGTACACACAAAAATGCCGTGACAAGCACGGCATTTTTTAGTTATTACAGCATCTACGAAGGTTATTTTTTCTTTTTCGCTTTTACCTTTGCTTTCTTTTTAGCCTTCATCTTTATAGGATCCTTTTTCTTTTTCGACGGGATCTTTGCTTCTTTGTGTTGAGGCTCCAATCCTTTAATAACACGACGCTTTAACTTTTGTTCAATATAGCGTTCAACCTTGCCCAAAATAGCAACGTCATGTGCTTCTACAAATGAAATTGCTGTGCCTTTTTTACCTGCACGACCGGTACGGCCAATTCGGTGCACATACACATCTGCTGTACGGGGCATATCAAAGTTAATTACATGGCTAATATCAGCTACATCAATACCACGCGCCGCTACGTCAGTTGCAACTAAAATTTTGTTGCGACCAGAATGGAAGTTTTCCATTGCTTTCATGCGTTTATCTTGTGGCATTTCACCACGTAGCCAAGCAACACGAAGCCCTTCGTTATTTAGAGCGCCAATCAGAGTTTCAAGGCGCTCACGTGTTTTTACAAAGACAATGGCTTTTTGCAGATCGTCACTGTTAAGCGTATCAATGAGCATCTTTAATTTGTGATTATAATCATCTGCTAAGTGCACCCATTGATGAATTTTGCCTTTTTCTTTGCGTGACGATTCTGCTTCGAGTAGTGCAGGATCATTCAAAATGCGCTCGGCAAATAACTCAACGCTGTCGCCTTCTAATGTGGCAGAGAATAAGAAGCACTGACGACGATTACGCGCTTCATCACAGATACGTAGCATTTCTTTGCGAAAGCCCATATCAAGCATGCGATCCGCTTCATCGAGAATAAGCATTTCGACGTTTTCAGCGTGGAAGTTCTCAGTTTCGAGATATTCCATTAAGCGACCTGGTGTCGCAATAAGAATGTCGTTATTGCTTTCAAAAATCTCTTTATGTGTCCCGTAGTTAATACCGCCCGTTACAACACCTATTTTTAAGTGCGTTTGTGCAGCTAGCAGTTCACATTGCTCATGAATTTGATAAGCAAGTTCACGAGTGGGGGTCATGATCAGCACCCGTGCAAAACCTGGATCGCGACGTGGGAAGTCAAGCAAGTATTGAATTGCAGGAATCAAAAACGCGGCTGTTTTACCCGTACCAGTAGGGGCAGATGCCAAAATATCACGACCTTGTAGTGCTTCAGGGATCGCTTGTTGTTGAATACTTGTTGGCGTATCAAAACCCATTTTATTGATGGCATTTAACAGCTTGTTATCGATATCAAATTCAGAAAATTGCATAGAGTGACATAAATAGAGGACAATTAGACTTGATTATACTAGCTATCAGCACTGTGGTGAATGAAAAGGTGAAAAAATGTCAGGCTTTGTGTTTAAACAATTTACAGTTGAGCAAACTCGTTCTGCGATGAAGGTTTCGACAGATGGTATTTTATTAGGTGCTTGGGCTGAATTGGCAAATGCAAAATCCCTTCTCGATATAGGTACAGGAACGGGGTTGCTTGCTTTGATGGCAAAACAGCGTGCTCCAAAGGCGAAAGTGGTGGCAATCGAAGTAGATGCTGAGGCGTGCATTGACGCTAAGTTTAACTTTGCAAATAGTCCTTGGCCTGAGATTTGTTTACATCATGGTGCCATACAGTCTTTTCAATCAACACAGCCCTTTGATGTAATTATTACTAACCCTCCGTATTTTAATGCGAGTCTAAAAGGGGACAATGAAGCACGTAATACGGCGCGTCATACAGATGGTCTTGGTTTTTCTGAGTTAATTGAGTGTTGTACTAAGTTAAGTCACGCCAACACCTTACTCAATGTAATTTTACCCTGCAAAGAGGCATCTTCTTTTATTGAACAAGCTAAGTGTAAAGGGTGGAACTTGGCGCGTATGTGTAATGTACGAACCACATTAAAAAAATCACCTAGCCGAAGTTTAATGTTATTTTCTTTACAGCCTGAGGTTTGTCAGACAAGTTCTTTGACTATTCATGCTGCAGAAGGCGGCTATAGTGATGAGTATGTTTCTTTGTGTAAGGATTTCTATTTAAAAATGTAACTATCTAAAAATAGAGTGTTTACTCAAGCCTTGCTATAGTGGTGGCGTTTTAAAATTATAAGAGCTGTTTATGTTACGTTTATCTATAACTTTAAGTGCATTACTTTTCTCTCAATATACTTTTGCTGCGTTGAGTCCTGTGGGACTTTGGAAAACAATAAATGAAGAGACAAACGAAGCAAAATCACTGGTACGCATTAGCGAACAAAATGGCGTATTAACAGGAAAAGTAGAAAAAATTCTCAATCCAGCAAAGCAGGATGCTATTTGTGAAGAATGCGATGGTGATAAAAAAAACCAACCAATTCTTGGCATGACAATAATTGAAGGTGCAACCGATGCGGGAGATGGAAGCTGGCAAGATGGTGAGATTCTTGACCCGAATAGCGGTAAGACTTATACCTTAAAACTAACGCCACAAGAGCAAGGTCAAGTACTTGAAGTTCGCGGTTATATTGCTTTTTTCTACCGTAACCAGTATTGGCAGCGTGTAGAGTAAACAAGAGAAAAGCCAAGCAATGCTTGGCTTAATATGCGTGAGTTTTACAAGCTTTCGCTGTACTCAGTCATGACTTGCTCAACCCACGAGGCAATGCGTTCATCGCTCAGTTCATATTGACTGTCTTCATCAAGTGCTAAGCCAACAAACTGTTTACCATCTTCAGTGAGTGCTTTTGAAGCTTCGAATTCATAACTGTCATCATTTGGCCACTTACCTAATAAAGTGATCGCTTGGTCACAAATTTCATCGTGTAACATACCGAGCGCATCTTGAAACCACTGGCCGTAACCTTGTTGATCGCCCATACCAAACAGAGCCACGGTTTTACCATTTAGGTTAACATCTTTAATGTCGTCCCAGATTGATTCCCAATCTTCCTGTAATTCACCGAAGTCCCACGTTGAAATGCCGAAAATAACAAAATCGAATTGCTCAGCATTTTTTAATGGCTCATCTTTGATATTGTGAAGACTCACTATGTCTTGGCCGATAATATCGCGAATTTTTTCAGCTGCTATTTCTGTGTAGCAGGTTGTAGAACCATAAAATAAACCAATCTGCATCGTATTTATCACTGTGTATTTGCCTGATATGATAGGCGCAAGTTTACCGTAAGGTATAATCAATTGATACCTTGATAAGGATGAGAGTACGCGTGGCTGATAATAATTCACAAGCCCAAAAAGGTGTAATAACAGCAAATAACGCCGAACATTTAGAGTTATTTTTAGATACGCTGTATCTTGAGCAGGGAGTCAGCGAAAATACACTCGCGGCTTATCGCAGCGACCTTGAAAAGTTTTGTCAATTTTTAAAAGATAAAGATCTTCTAGCTGTGAGTAATGAAGATATTGAAGCGTATTTAGCATATCGCGTTGATTTAGGGCTAAAATCACGCAGTACCGCGCGTAGTATTAGCGCACTTAAACGTTTTTATCAGTATTTTGTTCGCGAAAAAGCGATAGCTGATTCGCCGATGGTCAATATTGCTCAGCCAAAAGCAGGGCAGTCATTACCTAAAACGCTGTCTGAAGCCGAGGTTGAAGCACTCCTTGGTGCTCCTGATATCGAAGATCCAATGGGGCTTCGCGATAAAGCTATGCTTGAGCTTTTATATGCAACAGGACTTCGTGTTACAGAGCTGGTGGGGCTTCGAATGGAGCAGATTAACTTGCGTCAAGCTGTGGTGTTTGTAAAAGGTAAAGGTAATAAAGAACGTTTAGTTCCCCTAGGTGAAGAAGCCATGTATTGGCTTGAAAAGTTTTTAAAAGTGGGCCGTTCACATATGATTAAGCATGCCACTGATTTTGTGTTTCCATCTAAACGTGGAATCGGCATGACACGACAAACCTTTTGGCATCGTATTAAACACTATGCTATTTTGGCATCAGTTGAATCGCCATTATCACCACATACGCTGCGTCATGCGTTTGCAACGCATTTGCTTAATCATGGAGCTGATTTGAGGGTGGTACAAATGATGTTAGGTCATAGTGACTTATCAACAACCCAAATTTATACCCATGTAGCCAATGAGAGATTGAAGTCGGTACACGAGCAACATCACCCACGTGCGTAGTGCAAGATTTTTAAAGATGTACCGGTCTATACTAGAAATGATCAGGATATAGGATAGTTATGAAAAAGTTAGTTTTAGCCACGGCATTGCTTGGCACAAGTCTTAATGTGATTGCCAATGGTGTATCGACCACCGACGCTGCAGATGCGCCTATCATCGCTAAATTTGCCGAATTAGGTGTAACCGTAAAGCAAGTAAATCCAAGCCCTGTCGCTGGTCTTAAAGAACTGATTACAGATAAAGGGGTACTTTACGCAAGCCCTGATGGTCAATTTTTAATGCAAGGTACATTAATCGATCTAGAAAATCGCGTAAACCTAACAGAACATGCATTAAGCGATGTACGTAAAGCCGGTATTGCTGAATATGAAGATTCAATGATCGTTTACAAAGCAAAGAATGAGAAACACTCAATTACCGTATTTACTGATATCACCTGTGGTTACTGTCGTAAATTACACCGTGAATTAGATGACTTTTTAGATGCAGGTATCACAGTTAAATACCTTGCTTTCCCACGTGGTGGTTTACGTGGAAAAGGCTACCAAGATTTAATGAATGTATGGTGTGCAAAAGACCCTGCTGAAGCGCTTACAGAAGCCAAAGCGGGTGCAGATGTTGCCGCTGTTGAAGGGTGCAGTGCGCCAATAGCAGAGCATTACCAATTAGGTCAAAGCTTTGGTATGTCAGGTACGCCGGCTATTATTTTAGAAGATGGTACGATGATCCCCGGTTATCAATCAGCTGCGCAAATCAGCCAAGCACTTGATGCATTGCCAAAAACATCTTCATAATCTTTTTATAAAAAGGCCTATTTAGGTAGGCCTTTAATCCGCTTTAAGCTAAGAAAGTAATACGTCCAACATGGAAAAAATAATCCAAGTTCGCCCTCGTGTTGATGACTCATATCTTCCACATCACTTACATCCTGTTATCAAGCAAATTTATGCCTCTCGTCAGGTTCAAGATGCCAAAGAATTAGATAATAGTGCAGCAACATTACATGACTTTAAGCTGTTTAAAGACATAGACAAAGCTGTGTTGTTATTACAAGACGCGCTGGCATCACAAAGCCGTGTGCTAATAGTGGGTGACTTTGATGCCGACGGTGCAACGAGCACCGCAACCTTGATGCAAGGTTTGGCTATGTTTGGTTTACAGAACCTTGACTATTTAGTGCCGGACAGGTTTAGCCTTGGTTATGGTTTGAGCCCTGCACTTGCTGAGCAAATCGTGACAATGCAGCCTGAGCTGGTGATTACCGTCGATAATGGTATCTCCTGTATTGATGGCATTGCTATTGTAAAGCAAGCAGGTATTAAAGTGCTGGTCACTGATCATCACTTGCAAGGTGAGGCATTACCAAATGCCGATGCGATAGTGAACCCTAATCGCCATGACTGCTCTTTCCCATCAAAATCCATTGCTGGGGTTGGCGTGGCGTTCTATTTATTGATTGCACTGCGCAGCCATTTACGTGAACAAGGGTATTTTCAGCATAATCCAATGCCTAATTTGGCCGAATTACTTGATATTGTTGCTCTTGGCACTGTAGCTGATGTAGTTGCGCTTGATGCCAATAACCGCACCTTAGTGCATCAAGGTTTAGCACGTATTCGAAGTGGTAAAACACGCCCTGGGATCAGTGCGTTAATCGAAGTGGCAAATCGCAATGCAGCTCGTTTAAGTGCCAGTGACTTTGGCTTTTCATTGGCGCCACGCTTAAATGCAGCAGGGCGTTTAGATGATATGAGTTTAGGCATAGCCTGTTTATTATCAACCGATATAAATCAAGCACGCCGTATTGCCGGCGAGCTTGATAGCCTTAACCATGAGCGCCGTGAAATAGAGCAGGGCATGCAAACTGAAGCACAAGCCGTACTTGACCGTTTAGCGTTTAAAACTGAGTTAGTGCCGGATGCCATTTGTTTATACCAAGCCGATTGGCACCAAGGTGTGATAGGCATATTGGCTGGGCGCTTAAAAGAGAAGTATCACCGTCCTACGGTTATTTTTGCCGCTGGCGATAACGGCGAAATAAAAGGCTCTTGCCGCTCTATTGAAGGGCTGCATATGCGTGACTTACTAGAACGAGTAAATACACTCTATCCGCATTTGATCAGTAAATTTGGTGGTCATGCTATGGCGGCGGGGCTGAGTATCAATGAGCAATGCTTTAATGAATTTAAAGCGGTGTTTGAGAAAATGGTGACCGACACACTGACTGATGAGCATAAACAAAGCATTTTGCTAACCGACGGTGAACTGCCCAATGACTGCTTTTCGATGGAGTTCGCCAATCAGCTAAAAAATGCAGGACCTTGGGGGCAGCAATTTCCAGAACCTGTGTTTGAACATGTTTTCGAAGTAATACAGCAGCGTATTGTCGGTGAAAAGCACTTAAAACTGGTTTTAAAGCATCAATCAGGGCGCTTAGTTGACGGTATTGCATTTGGTGTTGACGTACGAGCATGGCCAGACACTGAAGTGAGATACGTCAAAGCTGCTTATCAGCTCGATATAAATGAATTCCGTGGCAAATTTTCGTTACAACTGATTATTCGAGAGCTACAAAAAGTGACATAAAAATATCGTCTTTATCGGCATAAAAGGCTAATAAAACGCTCGGTTTTTTGTTAAAATCGGGCGTTTTTAATATTTGTAGATAATTTACCGTAATTATTGTCGTAAGCTGTGCGCGGTAAATCAGCCATTTTGGAGTAATGTACATGTTTGAAGTGAATCCTGTGATTAACCAAATCAAGGAAATTCGCGAACGTACTGAACTGCTTCGGGGGTACCTTTGACTACCCTCTTAAGAAAGAGCGGTTAGAAGAAGTTAACGCAGAACTTGAAGATTCAGCAGTATGGAACGAGCCAGAGCGTGCGCAAGCGTTAGGCCGTGAGAAGTCATCACTAGAAGCTATCGTTGAGACCATTGATAATCTCGTTACGGGCACAGACGATGTTGAAGGTTTAGTTGAACTTGCAGTGGAAGCTGAAGACGAAGAAACTTTCCAAGAAGCTGAAGCTGAACTTGAAGATTTAAATGCACAACTTGAAAAGCTTGAGTTTCGTCGTATGTTCTCTGGCGAGCAAGATCAAAACGATGCTTACCTTGATTTACAATCAGGCTCAGGCGGTACTGAAGCACAAGACTGGTGTAACATGTTACTGCGTATGTATTTACGTTGGGGTGAGGCAAAAGGCTTTAAAGTTGAACTTGTTGAAGCAACTGATGGTGATGTGGCTGGTATCAAGGGCGCAACAGTGCGCTTCGTTGGCGAATATGCATACGGTTGGTTACGTACAGAAACAGGTGTTCACCGTTTAGTGCGTAAGAGCCCGTTTGACTCAAGTGGTCGTCGTCATACCTCGTTTGCATCGGCATTCGTTTACCCAGAAATCGACGATAATATCGAAATTGATATTAATCCGGCTGACCTACGTATTGACGTTTATCGTGCATCTGGTGCCGGTGGTCAGCACGTAAATACCACTGAATCTGCGGTGCGTATTACTCACGTGCCAACCAATACGGTTGTTCAGTGTCAAAATGAGCGTTCACAGCACAAGAATAAAGACCAAGCAATGAAACAGCTAAAAGCGAAATTGTTTGAACTTGAGCTACAAAAGCAAAATGCAGAGAAACAAAGCCAAGAAGATGCAAAGTCAGACATTGGCTGGGGTAGTCAAATTCGTTCATACGTGCTTGATGACTCGCGCATTAAAGACTTACGTACAGGCGTTGAAAATCGTAATACTCAAGCGGTTCTTGACGGCGACTTAGATAAATTTATTGAAGCCAGCCTTAAATCTGGCCTATAACCACCAAGCTAAAAAAGAGCTAAAAAATGACTGATCAAATCCAAGACGAAAATAAGTTAATCGCTGAGCGTCGTGGCAAATTAGACGCAATCCGCGAAAATTGCCCTGCCAACGGTCATCCAAACCAATTCCGTCGTGAACATTACACGGCTGATTTGCAAGCTGAGTTTGGTGATAAATCGAAAGAAGAATTAGTTGCTGAGCAGCACGTTGTATCAGTAGCGGGTCGTATTCTTGCGAAACGTGGTCCTTTCCTTGCACTGCAAGACATGAAAGGTCAAATTCAAGCGTACGCGTCAAAAGACGTACAAAAAGAGTTAAAAGCAAAATACGGTCAACTTGATATCGGTGACATCATCGGTGTTAAAGGCGCACTTAATAAGTCAGGTAAAGGTGACCTATACGTAGAAATGACAGAGTACGAGTTACTTACTAAGTCATTACGTCCATTACCAGAGAAATTCCATGGTTTATCTGACCAAGAAACTAAATACCGTCAACGTTATGTTGACTTAATCACTAACGATGCGACGCGTGAAACATTCCGTATTCGCTCAAAAGTTGTTGAAGGTATCCGTCGTTTCTTAGCAGAGCGTGACTTCATGGAAGTTGAAACACCGATGCTACAAGTGATCCCAGGTGGTGCGTCTGCACGTCCATTCGTAACACATCACAATGCACTTGATATCGACATGTACTTACGTATTGCACCAGAGCTTTACTTAAAACGTTTAGTTGTTGGTGGCTTTGAACGTGTATTCGAAATTAACCGTAACTTCCGTAACGAAGGTTTATCAACGCGTCATAACCCAGAATTCACAATGATCGAATTCTACCAAGCATACGCTGATTACATTGACCTGATGAACATCACAGAAGACATGCTACGCACTGTTGCGACAGACGTACTTGGCTCACCTATTGTTGTAAACACAACGAAAGATGAAAACGGTGAAGTGGTAGACTCAGTAGAGTATGATTTTGGGAAGCCTTTTGCACGCCTAACAATGAGCGAAGCTATTCTTAAGTACAACCCAGACTTTGATGCGGCTGTATTTAATGACCCTGAAAACCATTTTGAAGAACTTAAAGCGTACGCGAAGCAAGTACACGTTAAAGTGCCAGAAAACTGCGTATGGGGCCCAGGTAAGTTCTTATGTGAAATTTTCGAAGAGACAGCTGAGCACAAGTTAATTCAACCAACTTTCATCACAGCTTACCCGTGGGAAGTGTCACCACTTGCACGTCGTAACGATGAAAACCCATTTGTAACTGACCGTTTCGAATTCTTCGTTGGCGGCCGTGAATTAGCCAATGGTTTCTCTGAGCTTAACGATGCACAAGACCAAGCTGAGCGTTTCTCGCGTCAAGTTGAAGAGAAAGACGCCGGTGATGATGAAGCAATGCACTACGACGAAGATTACATTCGTGCGTTAGAGTACGGCTTACCGCCAACAGCGGGTGAGGGCATTGGTATCGATCGTCTAGTGATGTTATTTACTGACTCACCAACAATTAAAGACGTGATTTTATTCCCACACATGCGTCCTCAAGCTGATTAATCAGCTAATGTCTTTAAAACGCCGCTTTTAAGCGGCGTTTTGTTATCAGAAAATTCTGAAATTTTCCACTTATCCCCTTACATTCTTTTTTTAATTAGCTGATCTAAAAAGAGTTACTGAATTGCTATTTTTTCATAGTAACTTAGTTTTAACTTTTTATTCTAAAGTGTAATTGTAATAGTGTTATTTTTAACCTGGTTATGAGAAAATTGCGCGATTATCATCCAATGCGTAAATGGACTTTATAATAATGAAAAAGAAGCCTTCGCAGTTGCCTACTGAAGCGAATAAAAGCGATCACCAGCGTGATGCGTTTTATCGTGCGTGTATTGCCGAATTTCAACAATTGGGTTATCAAGATCAATATCTCGCAGAAATGACTGATGAGCTAATTCCTTTAACAGGCTTGGATATATTGACTAATAAGGAAAAACCAGCGAAAGACTGAGCAAAAAATTGTCTGTTTTTTGTTGTTATGACCATTCTGTGACCATCTACACTATTTTCCTTGAAAAGTGTTTGACATATTGCCTGAAATCTTTATTATACGCCCCACAAGATGGAGAGGTGGCCGAGTGGCCGAAGGCGCTCCCCTGCTAAGGGAGTATAGGGTTTGTAGCTCTATCGAGGGTTCGAA
>SGPE01000019.1 GCA_004208945.1 Pseudoalteromonas sp. CO133X
CCCATCGTCTAGAGGCCTAGGACACCGCCCTTTCACGGCGGTAACAGGGGTTCGAATCCCCTTGGGGACGCCACTTATCTAAGTAGGTTATGTGTAGTGGGGCGGTGAACACCGCGCAATCTATGCACGACGTTATCAAGAGTACGAATCTCTTGGGGACACCACTTACTTTAAGTGCTGTGTTATTAAAAACTCGTCTGAATCGAGTCTAACTATTTAGTTGTCCTAGTGACACATTTTGTGTCCCCATCGTCTAGAGGCCTAGGACACCGCCCTTTCACGGCGGTAACAGGGG
>SGPE01000040.1 GCA_004208945.1 Pseudoalteromonas sp. CO133X
TGCCGACTTAGCTCAGTTGGTAGAGCAACTGACTTGTAATCAGTAGGTCATCCGTTCAACTCGGATAGTCGGCACCATTTATTATCCTAGGCAGCAAATTGCAGTCAGGAACTTAGCCCAGATAGCTCAGTCGGTAGAGCCATCGGGAATTGCATTGAAAATCCTTGTTGATATTCTGCATAAAACTAAATATTGCCCAGATAGCTCAGTCGGTAGAGCAGAGGATTGAAAATCCTCGTGTCGGTGGTTCGATTCCGCCTCTGGGCACCAT
>SGPE01000041.1 GCA_004208945.1 Pseudoalteromonas sp. CO133X
GCGTAGCTCAGCTGGATAGAGTACCTGGCTACGAACCAGGCGGTCGGAGGTTCGAATCCTCCCGCGTCCGCCACTTTCTCTTAGAAAGTGACATAAGCCGACAAGCAGTCGGTTTTTTTGTGTCTTTAAGGCACAGTCAATGCAAGACTTAAACATGCAGAACATAATGCGGACGCGTAGCTCAGCTGGATAGAGTACCTGGCTACGAACCAGGCGGTCGGAGGTTCGAATCCTCCCGCGTCCGCCACTTTT
>SGPE01000042.1 GCA_004208945.1 Pseudoalteromonas sp. CO133X
CGCGCCACGGAATCGAGAGCTCCAAGTGGGCCATTTTTGGTAAGCAGAACTGGCGATGCGGGATGAACCGGAAGCCGGGTTGCGGTGCCCAACTGCGCGCCAACCCAGATCCCACAAAGGGTGTTGGTCGATTAAGACAGCAGGACGGTGGTCATGGAAGTCGAAATCCGCTAAGGAGTGTGTAACAACTCACCTGCCGAATCAACTAGCCCCGAAAATGGATGGCGCTCAAGCGCGCGACCCACACCCGG
>SGPE01000043.1 GCA_004208945.1 Pseudoalteromonas sp. CO133X
CCTAGTTTAGAGAGAAGTAGACTGAACAAGTCTCTATAAATTTTATTTGTCTTAAGAATTCTATGATCCGGGTAAAAACATGTATTGTATATATCTATTATAATATACGATGAGGATGATAGTGTGTAAGAGTGTACCATTTACTAATGTATGTAAGTTACTATTTACTATTTGGTCTTTTTATTTTTTATTTTTTTTTTTTTTCGTTGCAAAGATGGGTTGAAAGAGAAGGGCTTTCACAAAGCTT
>SGPE01000029.1 GCA_004208945.1 Pseudoalteromonas sp. CO133X
GCGGGATGGAGCAGCCTGGTAGCTCGTCGGGCTCATAACCCGAAGGTCGTCGGTTCAAATCCGGCTCCCGCAACCAACTGAAATTAAAATTAATATGTAATACTAGACACGCTAAAGCGTGTTTTTTTTATGCCTAAAATTCAGATTTATAGCCCAAAGGTCGTCGGTTCGCCCTCAAAGTTCACAGCTCCCGCAACCAACTGAAATTACAAAATAGGCACGCGAAAGCGTGTTTTTTTATGCCTGAAATTCAGGTGTTTAGGCTTATAACCTTAAAGGTCGTCGGTTCACTCTCAAAATTCACAGCTCCCGCAACCGACTGAAATTACATAATAGACACGCGAAAGCGTGTTTTTTATGCCTGAAATTCAGGTGTTCAGGCTTATAACCTTAAAGGTCGTCGGTTCACTCTCAAAATTCACAGCTCCCGCAACCAACTGAAATTAAAATTAATATGTAATACTAGACACGCTAAAGCGTGTTTTTTACGCCTATAAAAAAGTGAAGGTGCTCTTGAGTATCGAAAAAATCTTTTATCTCATCATAATGTTTGTATTAATAGGCAATAATACGAAATCATTGCCTATTAATAATATGGTTTCTTGCTTCAAAATAGTTCTCTTTATTAAACGGATTAATATTTTCCTTCTGCTACGTTTAGTGACTTGCATAATCTTCTCTTAAAAGATTGAAAAGTTTATGTTACAAGGTAGGTAAAATTACTTTTTAGTTACAAGTATGACTGAACTTTACCACTGGTTTGACTTAATTGGCGTGGCTGTATTTGCTGTATCAGGTACGCTGCTGGCCTATGATAAAAAAATGGATGGCTTTGGGGTTGTTGTACTTGCCACCGTAACGGCAATTGGTGGTGGTACGTTACGTGATTTAATCCTAGATGTTCCTGTTTTTTGGCTACATGATCAAAGCTATTTTTGGGCTATTTTATTTTCGGTATTTGTTACTACACGTTTAATTAATAAGCAGCGTTCGATTGAATTTAATACGCTACAGATAGCAGATGCATTTGGCCTAGCATTTTTTGCTGTTATGGGTGCTCAAAAAG
The DNA here is from genome assembly GCA_004208945.1 of Pseudoalteromonas sp. CO133X. Taxonomy (GTDB): domain Bacteria; phylum Pseudomonadota; class Gammaproteobacteria; order Enterobacterales; family Alteromonadaceae; genus Pseudoalteromonas. Next base: position 1,067 of record SGPE01000029.1, read on the forward strand.
CAATGTTGGCAGGTATGCCTGATACAACGGCTATTATAATGGGCGTTATTACAGGTTGCTTCGGCGGCATGATCCGTGATGTGCTCGCAGGTAATATGCCTATGCTATTAAAAGGTGAGTTATACGCAATTACCTGTATTGCAGGCGGAGTCGCTTATACGCTGGGTATTTCTTTTGGTTTTGTAACAGAGCTTGCGATGGTGATTGCAATGCTAGTGACGCTTGTTTTACGACTGGCGGCGATGAAATGGCGGCTAACGTTGCATATTTTTAAATATTCTGATTAAACTATAACTTAGGACTTGTTATAGGGACAGATTAAACGTGTCATTAGCTCGTATTTTTTCTCGTGCACAAATAGGCGTACAAGCACCTGAAGTTATAGTTGAAGTGCATTTAGGTAATGGTTTACCGGCTTTTCATATAGTTGGTCTACCCGAAACATCTGTGAAGGAAGCGAAAGATCGCGTAAGAAGCGCACTTGAAAACTCACAGTTTGGCTTTCCTGATCAGCGGATCACTGTTAATTTAGCGCCCGCAGACTTGCCTAAAGAGGGAGGGCGCTTTGATTTAGCCATCGCCGTAGGCATCTTGGTGGCATCAGGGCAGATTAGTTGTCCCGATATTCATCGTTATGAATTTTATGGTGAGCTTGCCTTAAATGGGGAAGTAAGAGGTGTGAATGCGATTTTGCCTTCCGTGCTCGGTGCTAAAGACAAAGGCCGTTGTTGCTTTCTTCCTGCCGATAATGACTCCTTGGCGAGTCTTGTTTCAGGGGTCGCACGAAAAGCAGTATATTCTATTCAGGATGTCTGGAACGATTTACTTAACCAGCAACCTCTTCCTTTGAATATTGAATACCCAGAGCAGGAATTAGATAGGGAATCTCTTCTCGATTTAAGCGATGTTAAAGGGCAACCAGGCGCGAAACGAGTATTAGAAATTGCAGCTGCTGGTGGGCATAATTTGCTATTTTTAGGCCCTCCAGGGACTGGTAAATCTATGCTCGCACAGCGTATGCCGACAATTATGCCCGCAATGTCTGACGATGAAGCGATTAGTACCGCAGCCCTCTATTCAATTATTGGTCAATCAGTCGATTTAGCGAATTGGCGGGAGCGTCCCTTTCGCAATCCTCATCATACGTGTTCAGCGGTCGCGCTTGTTGGTGGTTCGTCAAATCCAAAGCCTGGGGAAATTTCATTAGCCCACAATGGAGTGCTTTTCTTGGATGAGCTGCCTGAATTTGAGAGAAAAGTACTCGACTCATTGCGTGAACCTATGGAAACGGGCGTAGTAACGATATCAAGAGCTGCGAGGCAAATGGAGTTCCCTTCGCAATTTCAGTTGATTGCAGCTCTTAACCCAAGCCCAACAGGTAGCCACACAGATAAGCGAGCAACGCCTGATCAAGTGCTACGTTACTTATCTCGGGTGTCTGGGCCATTTATCGATCGTATTGATTTACAAATTGAGTTGCCAAGATTGACCAGTAGCCAACTACAAAGTACTGAAATAGAAGAAAGCAGTGAGCAAGTTCGCTCACGTGTTGAGCGTGCCTACGCAATTCAGCTTGAAAGACAAGGCAAAGTGAATGCGCGCTTGAATAATAAAGAAATGAATCGGTACTGTATTTTAGCACCTGCAGAACTTCAGTTTTTAGCTAAAGCCAGTGAAAAACTGGCTTTATCGCCTCGCTCTTATCATCGGGTGATTAAAGTGGCACGCACCATCAGCGATTTAAAAGCTCAGCCAAATATAACCTTAAGTGAACTAAAAGAAGCATTAAATTATCGGGCATTTGAGCGGCTAATTAGTCAGCTAACGCAACTCTAAAAGCTTAAATCGATAACATGTAACCTTTACCACGAACTGTAACAATACGCTTCTGATCCTTTTCATCACTTAATTTTTTACGTAGTCGACCAATCAATACATCGACGGTGCGATCACTTGGGCTCCAATCTGGTTGACCAATCTCTTCTGAGATCTTTTCACGTGATGTCGCTTTACCTGCATTTGCAATTAAGCAAATAAGTACTTTGTGTTCAGCTTCTGTTAGGCGCGACTCTTCACCATTAGGGGTAATCAAGGTTCGATTATCAGGGTGTAACTTGAAGTCGGCATATTCAATAAACTCTTCGCTTTCATCATCGTTTTGAGAGCTCTTGAGACGTTTGTGAAGTGCACGCATTCTAAGTTCGAGTTCAAGTAAGTCTACGGGCTTACATATGTAATCATCTGCACCTTGGGCAAGCCCTGCAATGCGATCGGCTTGAGAGTCTCTGCTTGATAGCATAATTACGCCAATCTCTGTGAGCGCGTTGAGTTCTTTTGCTAATAGCAGACCATCACGTTTGGGCAGTACTATATCGATGATAGCTAAAGAGATTGCATTTTGTGAAGGGGCGCGAGATTGCACAATGCTCAGTGCATCGGCGCCTGTTGAGTCTACCTCAATCTCAAATTCAGTCTCTTTAAAATGGTTGAGAATACGTTTGACGAGTAGCTCATCATCTTCAACCAATAAAACTTGAATAGTCATTAGCTTCTATTTCACACTTGATTTGTTGTTATGTTAGCACTGTATGACAAAGAGTGAGAAGTGTAATGGGTAGGTTTATAACTATTTCTTACAATTTAATTAGTTAGGTGTCGTAAAGTGAAAGAAAAGTTGAGTACTTTTGTAGTACTCAACTATATAAAAATCTACTTTTCAGCGTAAAGGTATTGCCACCATTGTGGCTGCTCTTTTAGATTTTTATCGAAATAAGCGAGCATGGTGTCCCACCAATCAAAGCGTTTGTCGCGTGCAAATATCTGGTGGTCTGCGCCTTTGTACTCAATGAGTTCGACATCTTTTCCTAGTAACTTTAATGCCGTGTACATATTGTGACTTTCTCCAACCGGTACATTCGTATCCGAATCACCATGCAGTAATAATAATGGTGTGGTCACCTTGTCGGCATGAAAAACAGGACTATGTTGGCTGTAAAGGGTTGGATTATTCCAAGGGTAGCTATTTTTAGACGCCTCGTTAGAGTATAAGTACCCCCACCAGCCTTGGCCCCAATACGACGTAATATTAGAAATGCCAGCATGAGCGATTGAGGCACTAAACATATCTGTTTTGGTAGCCAGTAGCATAGTCATAAAGCCACCGTAGGACGCACCTAAGTTGCCAACACGTTTGCTATCCACGAAGTGATACTGGTTTAAAAACGCTTTTGTGCCATCGATGATATCGTTCGCGGTGTACTCACCCCATGCATTTACGTGTTTAGCTGAGAACTCTTGGCCAAAGCCTGTTGCGCCCGTTGGTTGCACAACATAAACAACGTAGCCATGCTCAGCCCACAAGTTAAATGGGTAGCGACCTGTAAAACCACGAGTAACAGGTGATGTACCGCCATAATAATAGACCAGTGCAGGGTACTTTTTGCTTTTATCTACGTTGTGCGGCAAGTAAACGCGGCCTTTAATTTCAACACCGTCTTTATTGGTAAAGTTAAACTCTTCAAGTGAGGCAATGGCAGTATCTTTATAGGCGATCGGTTTTGAATCCCACAATATTTTCGCGCGGCTTTTACCTAGGCTTAGTTGTTTCAGTTGCTGAGGTGTTGAAGCTGTAGTGCCAGTGAGCAAAATGCTGGGGTTACGTTCTTTTGAATAACTAAATTGCTCAACAACATCAAAGCCAGCGTTCACCTTATTAAAGCGCTTTTTACTGAGATCATACTGGTAAAGTTGTACTGTATCTTGCTCTGTAACTTTTATAAGTGCATCACCATTTTCAAGTACATTGAGCTGGCCAATTGCAGGATTAAATTCTTTGCTTAACGCTGTGGCTTTTTTACCGTCCCGACTTAAAAGGTAAAGTTGCCCATCGTAGTTATTAGCAAGCATGCTTTGTGGTAGGTTACGCCCTAAACCATTGTTAAAGTCAGGACCTGCCGTTACATAAATACCCTCGTTTGTGTATTTAGCCTGATTAAAGGTTTTAAATTGACCAAGTACATTCAGCGCTGATGTAGCTAGGTTTAATTCAACCAGCTCAGTTGCAGGCTCGGGTGATAGTTGCATAGCTTGTGCTGAGCGACTCATTAATATGCTGCCGCGTTTGGCATCAAAGTCTTCAAGTGAGTGGCTAAGTGGGCCTTGGCTTACTATTTTGCTAAGACCTGTGGCAATATCGAGCAAATAGACTTGCGATGTCGTACGAGCATACGACCAGCGATCTTGTAGGCCTTGATAGTGCTTAGTGAGCTTACCATTATCTTCAGGTGATTTTGACCAGCTAAAGATCAAGCTGTTTGAGTCATAAAATTGAAAGCCGTTCGCTCCAGAGAGGTTTTTAGCGATGACACTCAGCTGCATGGTTTTTAGATTCAAGCGCTTAAGCTCACCATTTAATAGATACACTAAACGTTTGCTGTCAGGGCTCCAAGTTATACTACTTGGCTGAGCTGACTCGAAACGATACAAAGTATTGTTCTTGGCGTCTTTAAGCTCTGTAACATATTGAGCTTGATTGGCGGTGGCATCTTCGTAATGACGTTTGCTAGTGATGAAATAATCGCCATTGGGTGCCATTGACACAAAGTTAATTGTTGGCGCATCGAATAATTGCTTAGCTGATAAACCATGTTGCTGTTTAGCGCTAAATTGTAAAGTGTCTAGTTCAGATTTAGCCGTAAAATCAAGCTCAACCTGATTCCAGTTTGCGACTTGCTCCGTAATGATAACAATTTGATGATCGCCTTGGCTTAAGGCTAATTCATAGGCTTGATTTTTTTCTGTTTGTTTTTCGCCATCAATAAATAGCTGAGCGTTTTCAATGCCTTTTAAGGTCAATGTGCCTTGGCTGAATCGATCTGTTGAGGCTGTGAATTTAAGTGCTTGTAACCCACCAAGAGTTAACGCACTCACTTTGTCGAATGCTTGCCAGTCAACGTCATTACCAAACAAATGTATACTGTCACTGCTTGTTTGTAAGCTTGGCAATAAGTTTGCGATGATGGCATCGCGATGATCGGTTTGATACGGCTTAAGTTGCATATCTTCTGCAAGTGGGCCAATAAACTGAATGGCTGATTTGTCGATTGGGTCAGCCAAAGAGGTTGTGCTTAAGGCGCTGAGTACGAATGCACCAAGTGTTATTTTTAAATGGGTAGACTTATTCTGCCAAGTTCTTCTAAACGTCATAATTGAGCCTATAGTCGGTAATTTGAGCTAATATAGCACGCGCTAAAAAAGCCAAAAAGTGCTCTGCGTTAGAATGCAATCAGGGTTTGAGGTTAAGTCATACACTTGTTAAGGTGAGCAAGTTACCCCAAAGTGAGGATAGATAGTGACACTTTTACTTGTTTACATGGTCGTCGCCATTACGATTTCGTTTTTGTGCTCTGTGATGGAGGCGGTGTTATTAAGCATTACGCCCAGTTATGTTGCATTAATACGTAAACAACAGCCTCATTTAGCTAAACGTGTCTCTAAACTTAAAGATAATATAGATCAGCCGCTTGCCGCTATTTTAACTCTCAATACCATTGCGCATACCGCAGGTGCTGCGGGAGTTGGGGCTCAAGCAGCCGTGGTTTTTTCTGATGCCGCTGTGGGCGTTGCATCAGCTATTATGACGTTATTAGTGTTGGTGCTGTCTGAGATCATCCCTAAAACATTAGGCGCTAATTATTGGCGCGCTCTCACGCCTATTGTCAGCCTTGGCTTAGTTGGCTTGGTATTTATGTTAAAACCCTTTGTGTGGTTTGCAGATATTCTTACTCGTTTCTTGGGTCGTAATTACGATGAGGCCTATTATATTCGTCAAGAAATTGAGGCTATGGCGGATATTGGAACGGAATCGGGAGCGCTTGGTCAGGATGAATCTGAAATAATAAGAAGCTTATTACACTTTCGCCACGCTAAGCTCGATACGATAATGACACCACGTACTGTATTGTTCAAAGTACATAAAGACTTAACCGTTAATCAGTACTTGTCTGAATATGGCTCTTCGTCATTTTCTCGTGTACTGGTGTATGATCAAAATGGCGATGACATTATTGGTTTTGTGCATAAGAACGATATTATGCTTGCTTACCACCGATTAGGTGAAGACTATAAAATCAGTAAGTTAGTAAAACCTATCTATACTGTGCCGGAAACATTACACGTGCCAACCTTGCTTGAAACACTGTTGACTGAACGCACTCATATTTGCCTAGTCGTGGATGAGTACGGGGATGTGCAGGGAATTGTCACGCTTGAAGATCTCATTGAAGCGTTGATGGGCCTCGAAATAGTTGATGAACATGATCAGTCAGCTAATATGCAGCATGTCGCCAAGCAGCGTTGGCGACAGCGCCTAGAAAGTAGCAATACGATTGTCAGTGATGATAAGCGTCAGCCTTAACGCCTATAGCCAGCTGCTGTTTTAACCATTTGCCGCCATGATAAAGACCAATTTAAAAAGTCGTCTTTGGATTTTGGTCGGCATAGTAAAAAACCTTGCATAAGAATGAACTCTTTATACCTATCAAGGTAATCAAGCTCTTCAACGCGCTCGATGCCCTCTGCAACAATCGATAAGTCCTCTTGTATAGCAATATTTACTAAACTACTGACGATAACTTGTGAAAATTGGTCGGTTTCAATATTGCTGATCAAGGTTCTATCTATTTTTATTTCAGTAAAGGGCAGCGTTTTTAGTTGCTGCACATTGGTAAAACCTGTACCAAAATCATCAAGGGATATTCCAAAGCCCCTCATGCGTAAGCGATTAAGCGTTTCTAACTGTGCCGCACTTCGTAAAGCATATTGTTCTGTTATTTCTAATATCACTTCACTGGGAGTGAGTTTATTAAGGTGTAGGATCAGGGCTAACTTATCAGGGCAGCTTAAGTCTTCTAACTGGGAAGGGGATAAATTAAATGCCAGTTTTAAGTTAGGGTCAAAATGCTCTTTTATCTCATTAAAGTCATTGGTTGCTTTTTCGAATAACTGAAAAGTGATGAGGTTAATGAGGTCTAAGTCTTCAGCAATGCAGATAAATCGATCAGGCAAGACGACTTCATCTTCTTTACTGGTGTTTATACGTGCCAATACCTCAATGCTTTCTACCCGATTATCATGGCGATTGATTTTGGGCTGATAGTAAGGAAGCACTTCATTGTGACTTATCGCATGCAAAAGCAACGACTCTGAAATAGGTGATTTTGTTCGTTCAATGTGAACAGAAAAATGCTCAAGCTTTTGCAGCAATAAATAAACCTGATTCAATTGTACAGGTTTTGAAATGTTGCCAATCAGGTGGGCGTTATGCTTACGTGCCAAATCTGCCGCTAAATCAATGACTTTTGGATCCATTTCAGAAATAATGGCTATCGCACCATTGTATTTCATTTCACCTAAGTGTCGAATAAGCTCCATACCATCCATATCTGGCATATTTAAATCTGTAAATACGGCATCAAAGTAATGGGGTGCTTTTTTGATTTTCTCCAACGCATCAGCTGCACTTAAGCAGGTTGTAATATTTGTTATCTCGAGCTCATTCAATATGGCTTGCATAACAATTAAAATTGCTTTGGAGTCATCTACTACAAGTATGTGTCGGTTTGATTTCACCTTATTCACTCCATGAATAAATTAATCTTCTTTAAAAGTAGTAGGAAAAAAGTAGTTCGTCATGTTTTATGCTGGTCAGTGATGAAAAAAAACGCTACTTTAGAAATATTGTCAGTAATCTGGAATTATGCTTTTTCTAAATGTAATAGCTTAATACAATAATAGCGTTTAAAATCATTATGATAACGATACAGCTAAGCCTAGCAGATGAAATTTTTACCTTGCACCTTAATGGTTCGCAATTAGTAGGACTTTTTCATCACCAACAAGCTATTGCCTTTGAGTCGCCCAAGCAGTATTTATATGAGTTTGACTTTCGAGGTGAGCGAGTCGGCTTAGATACGTGTAATGTTGATAACCGCTGCTTAGCTATTTACATAAATCAGCAGTTTGCTCACCGATTAGTGATACCCACGATGACACCGACCAAACCTAAAAGAAGCGTTATTGGCCTTGTCGCTTTAGCGTTTAAATTATTTAAAAGTGCAAAAGTTGTTAAAGCAGCACTTGCTGGAGCATCCGTAGCGGGTTATGCATGGCTATTCTCGATAGAGTTTGCGTTAATGCTAATAGGGTGCTTGGTTGTGCATGAATATGGGCATGTCAGAGCGATGAAGTATTTTGGTATAAAAACCAAAGGTATTTACTTAATTCCATTTGTCGGCGGGCTTGCTGTTTCAGACGATAAAATTACGACTCGTTGGCAAGATGTTGTTATCTCACTGATGGGGCCAGCATTTGGTTTGATCACATCAGTGCTTGGTGTGGTGCTTTATTACGCAACTGAGATGGAGATATTCGCGGGTGTAGCAGTATTAAGTGCATTGCTCAATCTCTTCAATTTATTACCAATTCTCCCTCTAGATGGAGGGCATGTGCTAAAAAGTATTAGTTTCTCAATGCGCTCGTGGATTGGCCTAACAATGTGTTTAGTGGGTGTGTTATTAGGCCTTTGGCTTAGCTACACTTTCGGACTGATGTTGTTAGTGTTTTTCTTGTTTATTGGTGCACTGGAAATACTTTTTGAGTGGCGTGAACGACATAATTCACATCTTGTACCATTAGATACTTATGGGCAAACCTTCTCGACTGTGATGTATGCGCTGGTGGTTGCAGGCCACGTAGCCGTAATGATGCACTTTGCTGATTCACAAAGCGCAATCTTAAGTCTGCCAATGAAAATCCTATCAAGTTAGTTTATAACGGAAGCCTGAGTCATGCTTCCGTTACTAGGAGCTAGGGATAAAAACTCAGCATTAGCGCAATAAACACACCGGTGATCACCAGTTGCACTAAACAAAAGCCCATAATATCTTTTGCTTTTAGTCCTGCAATTGCAAGTACAGGTAGGGCCCAAAAAGGCTGAATGAGGTTTGTCCATGCATCACCCCAAGCAACGGCCATAGCAACACGGGGTATGTCTGCACCAAGTGTTTGTGCCGCAGGTATGACGATAGGTGCTTGAACAGCCCATTGGCCTCCACCCGATGGCACAAATATATTCACAAAGCCAGCGCTTAAAAAACTCCAAAATGGCAGTGTTTCGGCTGTGGCTATTGCGATGAAGCCTTCGGAAATTTGCTGGGCAAGACCGGTGTTAACCATGATAGCCATAATGCCTGCGTAAAATGGAAACTGCACTACGATTCCAGCACCGCTTGGGATTGCTTGCTGTAGGCTTGTGAGCAAGTTATGAGGTGTTTGGTGCAGTAAAATAGCACTGAATAAGAAAATGGCGATAACACTATTTAAATTTAAGCCACCGTTACTCAGTACAAAGTAATAAACTAGATAGCCAAGGCCGATGAGTCCCATTCCTATACCCAGTATACGGCTATGCTCAATCACTTCAGCAGGGCGGCTAGGGCTTACCGACTGAGTCGGTTCATCATCTAGCTTTGCAGGGGCAATATATATACTGTCTTTGTTGCTTGGCAGCATGTAGCGGTTTACAAGTGGCATGACAATAAATAAGCCAATGACAATTGCGATATTAAACCCTGAAAAAATAGTACTGTCTGTACCTATTACGCCGATACTTTGCTCTGAAAAGTGCCCGTCAGTTGCGATAGTCAGTGGTACTGAGCCTGCTAAGCCACCATGCCAGACAATAAAGCCTGAATAAGCACTGGCAACGAGTAACCTGTAATCAACGCGGACTTGTTTGGCAATCGCTTTTGCAAACAAAGCACCTATTACTAAACCAAAGCCCCAGTTGAGCCAGCTTGCTAATAATGAAACGAACGTAACCAGTATAATTGCCTTGGCAGGTGTGCTAGCTAAGGCCGCAAGCTTGGTTAATAGATGTCGCATTACAGGCGTACTTGCCAGCATATAACCGGTTAGTAGTACTAACAGCATTTGCATGGCAAATTGTAATAAATTCCAAAAGCCGCTTCCCCAAGCCGTTAAAATTTGTACCGGTGTCGATGGTGTGAAAATACCCGCAACGATAAAGCTTAAAAAAGTTAATAAAATTACAAAAATAAATGGATCTGGCAGGTAACGCTCAACCAGTTTTGTGAATGGCTTTGCAACATGATTTAGCATAATTTTTATTGTTGTCAGTAAATTGATTGTGCCAATTAATCATGAAAACAACTAATTGGCAAATTGACACGTCGCGGTGGGGTTTAAACTGAGCACTCTTAAAAAGTGCCCATCAGCATTTTTTGCGTTATTTAAAAGACAATTATTTAAAAGACTATTTTTGCTGCTCAAGTACAGTTCTTAAACGAGATTGTACTTCCTCGACAAGCAAAATAGGTTGGAACTTAGACAAGAACGCATTACACCCTACCTTTTCAACCATTGCTTGGTTAAAACTACCACTTAAAGAGGTATTCAAAACAATATGTAAGTTTTTCAGACGACTGTCTTGGCGAATTTCGTGGGTGAGCCTATAACCATCCATTGCCGGCATTTCAGCATCGGTGATCACCATCAGTAATTCTTTTTCAACATCCTTGCCCTCGTCTGCCCAGCCTTTTAGCATCTCTAATGCTTCAAGACCATTACGAGCAGGAATTATTTCTATACCTAATTGAGTGAGTGTATCACTTACTTGTTTGCGCGCAGTCGGGGAGTCATCGGCATGTAAAATTTTACGACCTGTGAACTCGTTGACTATATTTTGATCTAAAATGTCATCGCTGATTTGCACTTCGTATTCGATTATTTCAGCTAAGACTTTTTCAACATCGATAATTTCAACTAGGTGCTCTTGATTATCACGCTTAATTTTTGTCAGTGCAGTTAGGTAATGGTTTTTACCAATAGCGGTAGGTGGCGGCATTATGTCAGACCAGGTCATGTTGATAATCTGATCGACTTTGCCAATTAAAAAGCCCTGTACAGTGCGATTATACTCAGTAATTACTAAGTTAGTATCTTCAATGTGTTTCGCCTCTGGCATGTTAATCGCTTTACGCAAATCGATCACGGGAATAGATTCACCACGGATATCGACAACACCAGATACTTTCGGATGTGAATTAGGTATTTTGCTTAAGTGAGGAAGTTTAACAACCTCTTTTACTTTGAATACATTGAGCGCAAATAAGTGGCGGCTGTGTAGATAAAACAGCAAGAGCTCTAAACGATTTTCACCAACTAATTGTGTACGTTGATCGACTGAAGCTAGAACACCAGACATATTGCACCCTTAATACTTAATACAGAGAAAGTATAGTCTACTATTATTTTTCATCGACATGCATTAGGAATTTTCCACCAGTTGCTAAAACCTATGCATTACAGTACCGTATCGGTTAATTTCTTCTAAGATACATTGCAAGGATTATGCATCATATTTTTAACCGCTTAGTGGTACTTATACGCAGTCATATTGATCAGGTTAGCTGGCAGGCTGTGGTAATAACAACACTTTTCCATATGTTGCTTATTTGGTGGTTACTCGTGCTTGCAGGGGAGCAGGATCTCACGCCAATTAGCACCTACTTTTACTATTATGTTGTCACGACTTCTACAGTCGGTTATGGCGACTTTAGTGCCAGTACAGAGTTAGGACGCTGGATCGTTGCACTTCTACAAATTCCTTTTGGTTTGGCATTATTTGGTGTTCTGTTAGGAAAAACAGGGCAAACAGTTACTTACTTGATTAGGCGCGCTATGACGGGTGATAAAAGCTTCTCACATATTAACAATCATATAATTATCTTCGGTTGGCATGATACGCGGACAAAAAAGATGATTGACTATATTTTGGCAGATAACAAGCGTCTTGATCGACGCATATTGTTAGCAGTCACCGAGCAAATGGAACATCCATTTCTAGACAATACACATGTTGATTTTGCTCGCTTAAGTAGTTTTACCGATATTGATGAGTTAAAACGTGTGGCTATAGAGCGGGCAGATAAAATCATCATTGATGGTCAAGACGATGACCAAACATTCACAACGGCATTACGCATTAGTAAATTGGTCAATGAGCAGTGTCATATTAGTGCTCATTTTGATGATGAAACTAAAATTGAGATGCTACTTGAGCATTGTAATAATGTTGAATGCAGTAGTTCTAAGTCTGCAGAAATTCTTGTACGTTCGATGCAAGACCCAGGTTCAAGCCGTGTGCAAGAAGAATTATTATCTACGCTACACGGTGACACGCAATTTAGCTTGCCAATACCTAAAGGTGTAAAAGCCATGACGTTTGGTAATTTATTCCATCACTTTAAACAAAGTCATGATGCGATTTTGCTTGGTGTGGCGCATAACTTGAGTGCTCAGAATATGGATTTAAATCCACCTCTTGATTATACCGTCAGTGAGGGGGATATTTTGCACTATATCGCTGTTGAACGTGTACTTAGTAATGAAGTTGATTGGTCTTCATTGGTGAGCGAATGAATGAAGTTGCGTTTTTAATCATTGTATTGAGTGCGTATATTTTGCCTGTAGTGATTGTTTTAAACAGCAAACGGACTCAGGGGCATGAAAAAAATGCATGGTTAATAGGGATTATCTTCTTTTCGTGGTTAGCACTCATCATGTACTTAACCATCGTGCCCAAGCATGGGCACGTTAAAAAAAATAAAAAGGTGAAAAGTAAACACTAAGTTATTTTAACTGTTTTAGTTTGTGTTCAATAACTGGATCGTCAGGAGCCAGTTGTTGCGCTACTTCAAGCAATTTTACTGCATCTTTAGGGTGTTGCTCTTGGTGTTTTAGAGCAACATCTAACAAAGGTTGCACATCAACATTTTCTTGCTCTTCTTTTACATGCTCCGCTTTTTCATCAATTAAAATGTTATGGGCTGTACTCAATAGTGCCAAGCGGTGTGCAGAACTTGCATTCGCTTTGTTTAGACGGCGGTAGTAGTCTTCTTTAAAACGCAATGTACGTGTTTGCTGGCGGAACTGCGCAATATCGACTTGCTGGTGGCGCATAAAGTCAACGGCGACATTTTTATAAAATCCAAACTTACTTAGGTAAGTGGCATGCACACTGTGTCCCATCCCGAATACCCTTAAATGATTAAGCTGTGGGTAGCGCTTAGCGTGGGCACGGTCGATGCGATTCGTTGGGTCGTAAATAATGTAGCCTTTAGCGTGGCCTAAATCTAAGTCATGGTAATCGCCGTTCCAATCAAATTTTTGTGCGATATCTGTGCTGGAGCGATCATCCCATGGCGCTTTATCTTTGTTTTTGGTGCTGACAGGGTGAAATAATAAAACTTTATCAAGCTTTAATAAGTTGGCAAAGGCGCCTACAGCAAACCCACCTCGGCTCAAACCATAACCTAACCGTTCTTTAAACCCACTAATGAGAGGCGCTAACTGTTCAATGAAAAACAACAGGTTACGGTGCCTAAACCAGTTGCTAATGCCTAAATGTTGAAAGGCGATAATATTTACATCTTGCTTTTTCGCGAGCTTATAAGCCCAAGGCGAAAAATCATCAGTAATATCATGTTCTTGATAATTTGTTCCAGCAGGAGAGAAGGTAATTAACAGGGGCTTGTTGGCATCAATGATATGATATTTTACATAAACATCGCCGAGCAAATCACCGCCAGCCATAGGCACAAGGCTTTGTTGCTCATCGCGGGGGAGGCTGGTCCATTCCTCTAACCAATATAATAATTTCATGCATGCCCTTTGTACCTCTAAAATAAAGGGGCGAAATTATAGCAAAAATAGCAGCTCATTAAAAATGGCCACTACTTTATATGCTTAGCGCTCGCTCATTGCTATGATCTGTTGCCAGTCATGTTCGGTGACAGGCATGACTGACAATCGGCCGCCTTTTTTAAGGGCGATTTCGGTAATTGAGTCATTGGCTTTAATCGCTTGCAGGCTAACTCGCTTTTTAAGGTGTGCTTGATATTTCACATCGACCACAAACCAGCGCGGGTTATCAGCGGTTGCTTTGGCATCGTAGTAATCGCTATTTAAATCAAACTGTGTTGGGTCAGCATAGGCTTCGCGAGTCACCGTAGCGATACCTGCAACACCCACCTGTTTGCAACTTGAATGATAAATCATCACCAAGTCACCTTGCTTGATATCATCGCGAAGAAAGTTGCGGGCTTGATAATTGCGCACCCCATCCCACATAGAGGTTTGCTCAGGTGCGTTTTTTAGATCATCAATTGAAAATGCATCGGGTTCGGTTTTAAAAAGCCAATAAGCCATAATAAGGTGCTCTTACAAAGATTTACTTCCAATTAGTCTATAGTATCATTAAACGCTTGTCGGGATTGAGGATAAATAAATGAGCCAAGTATTAGATGATTTGCTGTCATTAATGGCGCTAGAAGAAATTGAACAAGGCTTGTATCGTGGCCAAAGCCAAGATTTAGGGTTTAGAGCCGTTTTTGGTGGTCAAGTAATGGGCCAAGCTTTATCGGCAGCCAAAGAAACGTTACCCGAGGGGCGTATTGTTCACTCTTTGCATTCTTACTTTTTACGCCCAGGCGATGCTGCTAAACCGATTGTTTATGATGTAGAGAATATTCGCGATGGTAAAAGTTTTAGTACTCGTCGAGTTAAAGCCATTCAATACGGTAAACCTATTTTTTATATGACGGCGTCCTTCCAAGGTGATGAAGAAGGGCTATCTCATCAAGCGCAAATGCCAAGTGTGCCACAGCCTGAAGAGCTAAAGTCGTCTCTTGAATTTTATCAAGCGAATGCCGAGCTTATTCCTGAACCTATACGCAATAAGTTCATTCGCGAAGTGCCGATTGAAATGCGCCCTGTGACTTTTCATAATCCATTTAAGCCACAAGTTATGGAGCCAGTGAAACATATTTGGTTTAAAGCCAATGGCGAGATGCCTGACGACCAGCGCATTCATAATTATTTACTTGCGTATGCATCGGATTTTGAATTTTTACCAACAGCCTTACAGCCCCACGGTGTATCGTTTATGCAGCCGAATATGCAGGTTGCGACGATTGACCATGCAATGTGGTTCCACCGCCCGTTTAGACTTGATGATTGGATTTTATATTCGATTGATAGCCCAAGTGCGAGCTCTGGGCGTGGTTTGGTGCGAGGCCAATTCTTTGACCGCCAAGGCAACTTGGTTGCCTCAACGATCCAAGAAGGGGTCATGCGTCAGCGTTAACCTTTTGAGTGCTTAGCTTGGCTTTGCACTATGTCGTCAATTGACTGCCAGACGCGTGCTGGCAGCAATGCCTTAAGGTATATATACACTTCACACAGCTCACTGCTACCCGTTAAGCCTTGTTCTGTTTCAGTGATCAGCTTCTGCTCACGTAAACTTGTAATAAAACCAATGAGTACTTTCTTATCAAAGAATTCAGGGGTTTTAATGCCATGTAACGTCCCTAAACGCTCTGCCAATACTTGGCTTTCATGCTCAAGTTCAGCACGTTCAATGCCATGACTGGTTTGAATAAAACCAATAACGATTGCATAACGTTGTAAGGTTAAACTCAGTGCACGGCCTAGTATTTCTAGTTTTGCCAAGCAATCACTGCTGTTGGTGATTTTTATATTATCACCGTCAATTTCAATTAGGTCTTGATCAACAAAGCTGGCAAGAACACGAGTAATGTAGTTTTCATCTAACTCATGTAAGAACCACTCTTTGGCAAATAGTGGGTAAAAGCGTGCAATCAAGGCGTGGCAATCTGCCATCGTCGTTTTATGCGCTTTAAATAAATGCAGTGCAAGCAAGCTTGGCACAGCAAATAAGTGCAATACGTTATTACGGTAATAGTTGAATAACGTTTTCTCTTTGTCGTTAATCGCGATAATTTCACCAAACTCATCGCTGATAACATCAAATTTATTAAGCTTAAGCGCATGCTCTAATAGCTGCTCAGCCGTTTCGTCAGGTGTTGTTACTTTGTCGCTATAACTCGCGCTGCGTTGTAAATGTAGGTAAAACTCAAGCTGAGCAATCAATTTAGGCTTACTTAACGCATGTTTATCATTAACCAATAAAATCATGGCCAGTAGATTCACCGCATTGAGTGCCGCGGCGCTATTAATATTAACCATGACTTTATCAGCAAGGTTGGCGACCTGTGGCCCAAGCCACTGTGGTTTTTGTACATCGGTTGGGTGAATAGATTCACGCCAATCAGGTTGCTGCTCATTCAGATATTGGTTTATCGAAATAGGATCGCCAAAGTTTAAGTAACCACGTCCATAGTTTTTCAGGTTTTTAATCGCTTTAAAGATACCTAATATCGACTCACCTTTTTTATCGTTACCGGCAAGTTCTTTTAAGTAGGTATTAATTTCCATTACGTGCTCATAACCTATGTATACAGGTACAATCGAAATAGGGCGATCAATACCGCGTAGCATGGCTTGCAACGTCATAGCGAGCATACCTGTTTTTGGCGGTAACAAACGACCAGTACGGCTACGGCCACCTTCAGTATAAAACTTTACTGAATAACCTTTGATAAACAGCTGACTCAGGTATTCTTTGAATACTGATGAATACAGTTTATTGCCCGCGAATGAGCGGCGAATAAAGAACGCACCGCTACGGCGGAATACACCACCTGCTGGGAAGAAGTTTAAGTTAATACCTGCAGCGATATGCGGCGGTACCAAACCTAAATGGTAAATAGAGTAGGTCAGTAATAAGTAGTCCATATGAGAGCGGTGACACGGCATATAAATAATCTCGTGGCCTTTATCAGTCAGCTCATTGACTTGTTCAGAAAACTTAATATCAATACCGTTGTAAAGCTTATTCCATAGCCAAGTTAAAACGCGATCAGCAACACGAATGGTTGCATCACTGTAATTTGCCGCTATTTCATCAAGAAGTTTCAGCGCATTTTGGCGTGCTTGCTGTTGGCTGATATTCTTTTCTTTTGCTTCAATTTGAATGGCTTTTTTAATTGTTGGTGAAGCAAGTAGCGAATTGAATAGCTGCTCTCGCGATGGCATTTTAGGGCCTGTCGCGGCCAGTTTTTGACGTTTAAAGTGAACGCGAGCAACACGTAGTAGTTTGTGTGGTAGCTCATCTACGTCTGCTTTTTCGTTCACTAGCAGTGATAAGTCCAAGGGCTGACTAAAACGAATAAAATTATCGCGCCCAGAGAATAGCAACACAAAGAACTTGCGGAACCAACTTGGTGTGAGTGAGTGAGATACTAACGTCCCTAAGCCAGGTTTTTCTTTACCTGGGTTACGACCCCATAAAATAGTAACAGGGATCACTTGTACGTTTTTCTCACCTGATTGCATCAGGTGGTCAATAATTTGTTTGCCTTGCTGCAGGGCATTGCTTGGTTTGCTTTTGTTACCAAATAACGGTGGTGGGTTTTGAATACCGATAAAGCGATCAAGTTCCGCATTACCTAATAACTGCTCTTCAGTCGGGTTAGGTAAGCCGTATTTTTTACACACGCGTGCGAGTGCTGCCAAATCTGAGCGGGCATTAAGCTTAACTATATAGAAAGTCGGGTTAGCTGGGTTTAGGTTATATTGTTCAATGGGGTTGTCGGGCAGCACCTTGCTTCTTACAAACAAGCGGTTCATACCTGCTGACATAAAATTCAAACAACGATTAATGATACGCATCAACTCACCAAAGTAAATAAAGTAGTAATAGAGGCAAAAATAAGCGCAATAGAATAGCAATTATTAACTGGACTGACCATTTAAAAGCGATGCTTGCGCGCCTCAGACTGCACAAGTATAAAGTAAAGACGGCAATGTGATTGATAAAGTTCGAAAATTAAACAAATTTTAATTGGGCCTGTGGATTTTTTCAAAATTGTTGTTGCATTTATCACCAATATCACTATAATACGCAGGCTTTCAAAATTCCCTCGGGAACTTGGAAGGAAAGATTAAGCTTGGATTTCAAGCTAATAAAACAGGAACTCCGATTTGGAGTTCAACGTAGATATAAGAAAGCAGCCGACATCTTAGTTAGTAAGATTGTTTCGGTCGTTTTTTTATGCTCTTTTTAAATGCTCTTTATATTGAGGTTTAAGAATGTCAAATCAACGCATTCGTATTCGCCTAAAAGCTTTTGACCACCGTTTGATTGACCAATCAACGGCGGAAATCGTGGAAACTGCGAAACGCACTGGCGCACAAGTACGTGGTCCAATCCCACTACCTACACGCTTTGAACGTTTTACTGTACTAACTTCACCGCACGTTAACAAAGACGCGCGTGATCAGTACGAAATCCGCACCCATAAACGTCTGATCGACATCGTAGAACCAACTGACAAGACTGTTGACGCTCTTATGCGTTTAGATCTTGCTGCTGGTGTTGATGTTCAAATCAGCCTGGGTTAATCGGAAGATTAGAGAGGTTTTAGGAAAATGGCATTAGGTCTAGTCGGTCGTAAAGTGGGTATGACACGTATCTTCACTGAAGATGGTGTATCTATCCCTGTGACAGTTATCGAAGCGACTCCTAACCGTATTGCTCAGATCAAATCTGAAGCAACTGACGGTTATAACGCGCTTCAAGTAACCGCAGGCACTAAAAAAGCAAGCCGTGTAAACAAAGCAGCAGCGGGTCACTTCGCTAAAGCTGGTGTTGAAGCGGGTCGCGGTCTGTGGGAATTCCGCCTAAATGGTGGTGAAGGCGATTTTGAAGTAGGCGCTGAGCTTACTGTTGAATTATTCAACGAAATCAACAAAGTTGACGTAACCGGTACTTCTAAAGGTAAAGGTTTCCAAGGTGGTGTTAAGCGCTGGAACTTCAGCATGCAAGACGCGACTCACGGTAACTCTCTATCTCACCGTGCTCCTGGTTCAATCGGTCAAAACCAATCACCTGGTAAGGTGTTTAAAGGTAAGAAAATGGCCGGTCACATGGGTGCTGAGCGTGTAACGACTCAAAACTTAGAACTAGTTCGCGTTGACGCTGAGCGTAACTTGCTTTTAGTTAAAGGTGCAGTACCTGGCGCTATCGGCGGTGACGTTATCGTTAAACCAGCTGTTAAAGCATAAGTCCTGGAGATTTAGTGATGGAATTAGCAATTAAAGACGCTTCTGGCGCTCTTGAAGTTTCTGAAGCTACTTTTGGACGTGAGTTTAACGAAGCATTAGTACACCAAGTAGTTGTTGCTTACGCAGCAGGTGCTCGTCAAGGTACTCGTGCTCAGAAGACACGTTCTGAAGTAAGCGGTGGTGGTAAAAAACCATGGTCTCAAAAAGGTACTGGCCGTGCACGTGCTGGTACAATTCGTAGCCCAATTTGGCGTTCAGGTGGCGTTAGCTTCGCAGCTAAACCACAAGATCACAGCCAAAAAGTAAACCGTAAAATGTACCGCGGTGCGATCAAAAGCATCTTATCTGAATTAGTTCGTCAAGAGCGTTTAATCGTTGTTGAACAGTTTGGTCTTGAAGCACCAAAAACTAAAGAACTAGTTGCTAAGCTTAAAGAACTTGAGCTTAAAGATGTTCTAATCGTGACTGAAGAAGTAGATGAGAATCTTTTCTTATCGGCACGTAACCTATACAAGGTTGACACGCGTGATGTAGCTGGTATCGATCCTGTAAGCCTAATCGCTTTCGATAAGGTACTTATTACAGCTGCTGCTGTTAAGCAACTTGAGGAGGCGCTAGCATGATCCGTGAAGAACGTCTTTTAAAAGTGATCCTTGCTCCACACATCTCTGAAAAAAGCACTATCGCTGCTGAAGAGAACAACACGATTGTTTTCAAAGTAGCTTCTGATGCAACTAAGGCTGAAATCAAAGCTGCAGCAGAAAAGCTTTTTGAAGTAGAAGTAACTGGTGTTCGCACACTAAACGTTAAGGGTAAAACAAAACGTACTGGCATGCGTTTCGGTCGTCGTTCAGACTGGAAGAAAGCTTACGTTACTCTTAAAGAAGGTAGCGAGCTAGACTTTGTCGGCGGCGCCGAGTAATAAGGGGAGTTAGAATTATGGCACTTCAAAAGTGTAAACCAACTTCTGCGGGTCGTCGTCACCTGGTTAAAGTGGTTAACCCAGATCTACATAAGGGTAAACCTTACGCACCACTACTAGAGAAAAACTCTAAGTCTGGTGGTCGTAATAACAAAGGTCGTATCACGGTTCGTCACATCGGTGGTGGTCACAAGCATCATTACCGTGTAATCGACTTTAAACGCACTAAAGATGGCATTCCAGCTGTTGTTGAGCGTCTAGAGTATGATCCAAACCGTAGCGCAAACATCGCTCTTGTATTATATGCAGACGGTGAGCGTCGTTACATTATTGCACCTAAAGGCTTAAAAGCTGGTGATTCAATCCAGTCTGGTGTTGATGCACCAATCAAAGCTGGTAACACATTACCAATGCGTAACATGCCTGTAGGTTCGACTGTTCACAACGTAGAATTAAAACCAGGTAAAGGCGCGCAAATCGCACGTTCTGCTGGTGCATACGTTCAAATCCTTGCACGTGAAGGTCAATACGTGACTCTACGTCTTCGTTCTGGCGAAGTTCGTAAAGTTCCAGCTGACTGTCGCGCAACACTTGGTGAAGTAGGCAATGCTGAGCATATGCTTCGTTCACTAGGTAAAGCTGGTGCAAATCGCTGGCGTGGTATCCGTCCGACAGTTCGTGGTGTTGCCATGAACCCGGTAGATCACCCGCACGGTGGTGGTGAAGGTCGTACATCTGGTGGTCGTCATCCTGTGTCTCCATGGGGTAAACCGACTAAAGGTGCTAAGACACGTAAGAACAAGCGTACTGATAAGTTTATCGTACGTCGTCGTACTAAATAATAGTTGAGGAATAGCCATGCCACGTTCTCTCAAGAAAGGTCCTTTTATTGACCTACACTTGCTGAAGAAGGTAGAGAAAGCGTTGGAAAGCGGTGACAAGAAGCCAATTAAAACTTGGAGCCGTCGTTCAATGATCATACCTAACATGATCGGATTGACCATCGCTGTCCATAATGGTCGTCAGCACGTTCCTGTGTTTATCACAGACGAAATGATCGGTCACAAACTGGGCGAATTTGCACCAACTCGTACTTACCGCGGTCACGCTGCGGATAAGAAAGCGAAGAAACGTTAAGAGGGGAATGATAAATGCAAGCATTAGCTAAACATAAATTCGCCTCTGGTTCGGCGCAAAAAGCTCGTCTAGTTGCAGATCAGATCCGCGGACTTCCGGTTGATCGCGCTCTAGAAATCCTGGCGTACAGCCCTAAAAAAGCGGCTGTATTAGTTAAGAAAGTACTTGAGTCTGCTATTGCTAACGCAGAGCATAACGAAGGTGCTGACATTGATGAGCTACGTGTAGCTACGATCTTTGTGGACGATGGTCCTACAATGAAGCGTATTATGCCACGTGCTAAAGGACGCGCAGATCGCATCCTTAAGCGTACAAGCCACATCACTGTTGTGGTTTCAGATAGCTAGGAGTATAAGTAATGGGACAAAAAGTTCATCCTACTGGTATTCGCCTAGGTATCTCTAAACCTTGGGTTTCTACCTGGTACGCGAATTCAAAAGATTTCTCTGATCAGCTTTTTGGCGATCACAAAGTACGTAAATTCCTTACTAAGGAATTAAAAGCGGCTTCTGTGTCTAAAATCGTTATTGAGCGTCCAGCTAAATCTATCCGTGTAACAATTCACACAGCTCGTCCTGGTGTTGTTATCGGTAAAAAAGGCGAAGACGTTGAAAAACTACGTCAAGCAGTAACTAAGATTGCAGGTGTTCCGGCTCAGATCAATATTTCTGAAGTTCGTAAGCCTGAACTTGATGCACAACTAGTAGCTGACGGTATTGCGTCACAGCTAGAGCGTCGTGTTATGTTCCGTCGCGCTATGAAGCGTTCGGTACAAAATGCAATGCGTATTGGTGCAAAGGGTATCAAAGTTGAAGTTAGCGGTCGTCTTGGCGGTGCTGAGATCGCACGTTCAGAATGGTATCGTGAAGGTCGTGTACCTCTACATACTTTACGTGCTGATATCGACTACGCAACTTCTGAAGCCTTAACCACTTATGGTATCATTGGTGTTAAAGTTTGGATCTTCAAAGGCGAAGTTATTGGTGGTTTACCACTAGTACAAGAGCAAGAGAAGCCAGCTAAACGCGCGCCAAAGAAAGCCAAAAAAAGTGCTAAGTAGAGGTAGCGAGTAATGTTACAGCCAAAACGTACAAAATTCCGTAAAATGCACAAAGGCCGCAACCGCGGTTTAGCGCAAAACGGTAACAAAGTAAGCTTCGGTACTTTCGGTTTGAAAGCTACTGGTCGTGGCCGTATGACTGCTCGTCAAATCGAAGCAGCTCGTCGTGCTATGACACGTCACGTAAAGCGTCAAGGTAAAATCTGGATCCGTGTATTCCCAGATAAGCCAATTACGAACAAACCATTAGAAGTTCGTATGGGTAAAGGTAAAGGTTCTGTTGAATATTGGGTTGCTGAAATTCAACCTGGTAAAGTACTTTACGAAATGGAAGGTGTTTCTGAAGAGCTTGCTCGTGAAGCATTTAACCTTGCAGCGCGTAAATTACCATTCACAACAACTTTCGTAACTCGGACGGTGATGTAATGAAAGCTAGCGAACTAAAAGACAAAAGCGTAGAAGAGCTAAACGCTGAACTTCTAGGACTTCTTCGTGAGCAGTTCAACCTGCGCATGCAAGCAAGCACTGGTCAGTTAGCTCAGACACACACGCTAAGAACAGTACGTCGCGATATCGCGCGTGTAAAAACAATTATTAACCAGAAGGCAGGTCAATAATGAGCGATAAAATCCGTACTCTTCAAGGCCGTGTAATCAGCGACAAGATGGATAAGTCTTTCACTGTTGCTATCGCACGTTACGTGAAGCACCCAGTATATGGGAAATTCATCAAACGTACGACTAAACTACACGTACATGACGAAAACAACACAGCTCAAACTGGTGACGTAGTTACTATCTCTGAGTGTGCTCCTATTTCTAAGACTAAGTCTTGGACTTTAGTAGACGTTGTTGAGCGTCCAAAGAAAGCTTAATTTTTAATTAAGTTTACTTTTAAAAAGCCCCGGCACTTGCTGGGGCTTTTTGTTTTCGAACTCTAAAAAACCATTTAGTCAGTGTTTACTGTAATTCATCTTGGTATGAAAAAGCTTGCGTGATTTGATTTGCAGCAATTCGCAATATTGATCAAAAAATAGACCGCTCAATTAAATAGAAAATAACGATTGAAGTAATAAAGTTAACCGTGTTGTTTTAAGAAAGAGATATTTAATCATCTTTTTATAAGCTGGAACAAAAATTATTATTGCCAAAAATAAGTGATGAAACCCTTTTTTATAATCAATCTTAAATAATAGGTTTATTTTTGAGCTATATTGTTGCCTTATTGTTTATTTTTAATTTTATATGTATTTTTTATCCATATTTATGCTTTTGTAAATTTATTGTTTATATATAATATTATAATTAATAATGTGAGGCGTGGAGATTTTTTGTTTTTTAACATATTGATTATATTGGTAATTTATTTGATTTACATATATTTACATATGTATCAATAGTTTTATTTAATTGTTCCTTTTTAAATTTATAATGAGCTTTGCGTTTATGTACCTTTATTGGTTATTGATATAGGTGTATTGATGTAAAACGCAAATAAAAAATAAAATAATCATTTGGAAGGGAAAATGAGCAAGTTAAACACATTATCATTTAATATAAAGGCTGCCCTATGTATAACAGGGCTTGGTTTATCACATGTTGCCACTGCTGCAGATGAAGCTAATGAGCAAGTTGAGCGTATTCAAGTTACGGGTTCAAAAATAAAGCGTATTGGTGATTTGTCTCCAACTCCTGTTACTGTTATTACGGGCGATGCGATGGTTAATGCGGGTATTACTAATGCCGCTGAACTATTAAGCGAGATGCCATCTGCTACAGTTGGTTTATCACCTGAGACAACAAACGATAA
Source organism: Pseudoalteromonas sp. CO133X (assembly GCA_004208945.1). Taxonomy (GTDB): domain Bacteria; phylum Pseudomonadota; class Gammaproteobacteria; order Enterobacterales; family Alteromonadaceae; genus Pseudoalteromonas. The sequence goes on from SGPE01000029.1 coordinate 25,063, forward strand.
CGTTTTTGCTAATGGCCTCAGTAATACAGACTTACGAGGTTTAGGTGCAGAACGTACGCTCGTACTTGTTAATGGACGCCGCTTTATTGCGGGTGCTCCTGGCAGTAGCGCCGTCGACTTAAATAATATTCCAACCGCAATGATTGAGCGTATGGAAATCTCAACAGGTGGCGCTTCTGCTGTATATGGCTCAGATGCGGTCGCTGGTGTGGTCAATATTATTACTAAGAAATCATTCCAAGGCTTTGAATTTGATGCATCAACATCGCAGCCTCAACAAGACGGCGGTGAGGAGTCTTATGTATCATTCACTTTTGGTAACGAAGGTGAAAAAGCAAGCTTTGTAACGAATATCTCTTATTCGGATTCAAAACAATTACGTGGCGATCAACGAGACTTTATTCGTAACGGTGTTATTTCTTTAGACCACCCTGATAACTTAAATGATGAAGATGGCATTCCTCGTCGAATCATTTATGATCAAACAGGTAACACAACGCTTGGCTTTTATAGTCCAACAGGTGATTTCTTCACATCTGATGGTCATTATATCTTTGCTGATGATGGTTCAATTCGTCCATTTGCAAGTGGCGAATATTTACCAGCAAGTTCAACGCCAGGTAGCCGTAATACGCAATATTATGTTGGTAACGAAGGCGATGGCTATCATTTCTTAAATCATAAATATGTGCGTACACCACTTGAGCGTTTAAATTTATCATCGAATGTGAACTATGAGTTTAGTGATGCTCATTCAATGGCATTTGAGCTTACGTATTCAAATACGCATGCCTATGGTGAAAGCTCGCCTGCATTCCATACTTTAAGTGGTATGCGTACAGATAATGCGTTCTTTAGTGATGAGACAAAACAGTTTTTCTCTGATCGTGATATGGACACATATACAGCGTATATTACTACAGACGCACTAGGTAACCGCGTATACGATCAAAAGCGTCAGCTTATTCAAGGTGTTTTAAGCTTTGAAGGTGAAATAACTGATAACTGGTTTTACTCAGCTTATGTGCAACGAGGCTCAGTACAAGCGGATACAACTTGGCACGGTGAAATGCTTGTCGACAATTTTAATAAGTCATTAGATGCCGTTGAAATTGATGGCGATATTGTCTGTGCCGATCGTTCTGGAGATGAAGTAACGGCCCGTGAAGGTTGTGTGCCTCTTAATATTTGGGGAACAGGCCTTGCCTCGCAAGAAGCGCTTGATTATGTAAAGACAGATGCAACTCGCCGTGCAACAGTTGATCAAACAACTTATGGTGTAACGTTTAGCGGTGATTTATTTGAGCTAGAAGCGGGACCAATTGCTACAGCATTTACAATTGAGCATCGTAAAGAAGCATCATCAACATTGCCTGATCCCGCTATGCGTAAAGGATTGATTTTTAACAATCAATCTGAGGCATTATCAGGTTCATTTGATGTCAGTGAGGCCGCAGCAGAGTTCTCTATTCCGCTTGTTGTAGATGCATCATTTGCCGATGAAATTTTCCTTGAAGCGGCATATCGTTACATGGATTACTCATCAACAGGCACTGATGACGCATGGAAGTTAAGTTTTAACTATGTACTTAATGATGATATTCGTTTCCGTATTAATAAGTCTAAATCAGTTCGTGCACCGAACATAAATGAGCTTTATCAAGCCCGTTCAGAGACTTTTAAAAGCTTTGATGACCCATGTGAACAAGGCCAAATTGATAATGCAGGTGAGTATAAAGAAAACATCACCAATAACTGTCGTTCGCAAGGCATTCCTGAAGGTTGGGTTCCAAGTGAAGACTGGAAGCGTACTAACCACTCTGGTTTCAATTTAGGTAATATTAATCTTGAAAATGAAAGTGCGCACGATTTAACGGTTGGTGTTATATACACACCTTCATTTGTTGACGGTTTAAGTATTACTCTTGATTATTGGGAGTTCGATCTTGAAGATATGATCCGTACACCTAAAGCAAAAACAGTGATTGAAAGCTGTTATGAATTTGAGAGTACAGATAATCCATATTGCCCACTTATTTATCGTAATAAAGATACCTTTGAAATTGATTCGTATGATCTGAAACCTATTAACTCTGCAAGTAACAGTATTGCGGGTACGGATATGGAAGTAACGTATTCATTTGATACAACATTTGGCTCATTCAGAATGAATATGCTTGCCACTTACATGTCTAAAAACGATGAAAACTTAACAGGTAAAGAAGCTGATAAACGTAATGCTGCAGGCGAGTATACAGATCCACGCTGGAAGGCACGTTTCACAACGAACTATACCTATGAAAACTTACAGGTAAATTTAATCGGTGCCTATCGCCACAGTACTGTTTGGTCAAACGACTGGGTAGCTGAAGATAGTAACTATAACGATATCTCATCTTATACGAAGTGGGATTTAACTGCGCGTTATAATATTACTGATGGCCTACAAGTGCGTGGTGGTATGTTAAATGTATTTGACCGCACTCCACCAAGACATCCAAGTCTTTATGATGACGGTGAATACTTTGATTTGAACGGTCGCACCTTCACACTAGGTGTTAACTATAAGTTTTAATCCTTAAGTGTTTAGACAGCCCCAGCAAATGCTGGGGCTTTTTGATTGCGTTAACTCACATACTCAAAAAGGTACTGTTTTTTGTATCTGTTAAAGCTTTGGGCACTGAACTATTTCGTTTTTTTAACACTCTTAAAATAAAAAATGAGGAGTTTAGGTGTTAAAGGGAAGCTACAAAGCATGGATGATTTCAATTGCGCTGCATGCTGTAATCTTGTTTTTATTTGCGCAGCATATGCGGTCTGTATCTCCTGTCTCTGATTCTGTGAATGTAATACACGCGTACGTTAGTGTTGATCTGACGGCTTTACCTAGTATAAAAAAAAGTGAAAAAATAACCTCAAAAGAAAAGCAGAATGACCCAAGGCTGAAACCGCAAACAAAAAAGGCTGAACCCAGTCAGTTAGGACAGTCAGCTGATACAAAAGCGGCTAATCGCTCTTTGAAAGAGCCTAAAGCAGTTCAAGCTGTAGCCGCTAAACCCAGTAAAGGGGTAGAAACTTTAGCTGCTGAGCCTAAAACGAATAGTGAAGAAACAGCTGAAAAATCATTTAAAAAGCTGAATCCTTATGCACCAATCCCAGAACTTAAGTTTGAAAATGGCTTTTCTAATGCTTCAGCATTTGGTCAGGTTAATGCTGCAAATAATAATTTGCCTGTAGGCAGGGTTACAGTGCCTACACAATTAACGGTCTCTGATAAAGCAACAATACTTTGGCAAAATGGCAATGGCAGCAAGCGAACAGAAATGCTCAATGGGCTATGTTACGATATCGATTTCAATTCGGTGTTTGGTAAATCTGGAGTACCAAGCGGATCGCCCAGACCCTGTGAGGATAAAGAGGCTAAATTATTTAAGGAAATAATGAATAAATGGCGCAAAAAATAACAAAACACTTTACCTCAACTTAACTTGAGCTTTTAAAGTGGCCTTTTTAAAAGGACGCTATTATGAACTCATTAGAAAACTACTTATTAAGTTTGCAACTTAATAACTATAACACTTCAATTTCACAAATCGTCGAAATACAGATTCGTACTTGGCAGTCGCTGCAATCGAGATCGCTTTATGCTCGGGAGTTGTTAGAAACATTACAGGTCACGCATTATTCACTACAACAGCAACACCATGAGTTATTAAAGCACGTGCTGCCGCTACTTGGTTATCAGACCAAGCAGCAACACGACAACAAGCTGTTGATAGAGCATAAACGACTCGCTCATTGGTTAAATTTATCTTGAATTGTCATTCACAAGTAACACTGCTAGCGTCAAATAAGCTGTTTTAAAAAGAGAGAAAAGTCGCTTAGTTTATGCAAGAGCAGCCAAAAATCATTATTTTAGGTAATGGTCCTATCAATACAGATCTTACTGAACAGGTAAACAATTGCCCACGAGTGGTTAGGTTTAACCATTGTGCAGCAATGCCTGATTATTTAGGGCAACGTTGTACTGACTTGTGGTTGGTTGGGCGTGGCCGACAAGCCCTGAGTTTATTAAACACACCACAAATGTCTCTTGAAGGGCTGAGCCAGGTTATGATCACCGATCCAACTCCTAATCCTGTAGCGCAATGTTTTTTTAAATTGATACAACGTAAAAGTAAGATAGATTTCGGGGAAGCTCTAATCTCAGCCTATGCGCAAAAGTGCCAAGTAGAGCGTTTAACAGCACAGTTTCGCCAATCATTATTAAATGAATTATTAACCCTTGGTTCACCGATACATCGGCCTCGTTGTGTTAGTTCTGGTACTTTGGCAATTGCTTACTTTTTAGCGCAGTTTAAATACATACATATCGCTGGTTTTGGTTTTCAAGGTTGGAAGCGTCATCCTTGGAACCTCGAAAAACAATTTGTGGAGCAACTCGTCGCCGAAAAACGAGTTATATTGTTAGATAGTTAAACCAGACACCTAGTTGAGCTAAGCGTCTGGCTTATGATGTTACCAAATCATCCCAACAAACTCAGGGTGATCGACAAATGGATTACGGTTACCTTGGTGCTCATATGCCGCTTGGTTGCGATCAAGCTCCAATTGACTAACAGGGTCCTCGTTGTGCCATTTCAGTAGCATTGCGACTACCCAATTCTCAAATACTTGATTTGAAGTGCCGTTAAGTACAGCGTTACTGTAAGTAGTCTTATTTTGCCAACTTGCAATGACATTTTGATAGCGTGTTGCCATATAGAAATAGGCTCTTGCAAAATCGCCTTTAAACTCATCAATAGGTTCAAATACAGTACCAGAGTAATTTAAAGAACTCGCTGCGCTGCCCAATTTACTACCATTACTAGAGGTATAGCTTGCGCTTCCTACTTCACCAAATGGGTAGTTACTGCGTTTAGAGTTTACATAACCATCGGTTGCGAAAATGTGGTGTACATCAGAGTTCATAGGCTCAACAGTGCCACCAAACCAGCTTTTCGGAAAAGAGTGTTCACGGTTGTAGCAATCAGCTTCACTGTTATAAGTACCACATTGATCGCTTACGGCTACATAGTTGTAGCTATCTTGACCTGTCGGGTTTTCTGAGTAGCGGTCTAGAATTGAGTTATCGTTTTCAAAATACTTATCGCGTGAGGCAATGTCATAAAAACTCCAAATAGCAGAGTAACCTTGTGAGTTGTGATCTTTAATAATGTTGTACAACTCTGTTTTTAGAGCATAGCCTGTAAGGCCTTGTGTAGTTACATAATAGCCTGTGGGATCAGGTGGTGTTGTACCGCCATCATCACCGCCGCCAGCGCTATCACCTAATGTAAACGGTGTAGCCTCTGAGCTTTGGAAGCTTGCGCCACTGGCAAGCACAGTTTGGCCTAGAGAGAGGTTGTAGCTGCCATTACCGAACGAGCAGCACATGCCATCACCGTAACTATCAAAAATAGTGAATGTGTAGTCACCATCAATTAAACAGGCTTGCTCATTATACTGAGTATTCGCTGCATAGCTGCCGCCAGATGCCACCGTACTGCCTTGGGCATTCGTTATTTGCCAACTTGTTTCTTCACCATAGTTGTCAGTTGTGAGCGCTAACGAAACTTGATTATCAGTGCAACTACCTGTCGGTGGTGGGGTTGTGCCTGTACTAGGTGCGAAATTATCAACATAAACCACTTCGCTGCCATCAAAACCTGCTACGTCGTAAAAACGTAAGCCAACATTAATAGCGGTTGTTGTTGGAGCTGTGTACTGGTAGCTAATTTTTTGCCATTGATTGGTTAATGCTGAATTTGAATAATCTTGATAGCCATCAACCACTAAGCGTGCTTTCACACCACCTTCGGTATGGTAAACCCAAGCAGAAAACTCGTAGCTTTCGCCCGCAACAACATCAACGAGCTGCTGTAAATCGGTATTGCTTTGTGTGCCAGTGTTAACTGTGACTTGTGCTGAATACTCGCCAGAGTAAACCACATTGTTGTTAGCAGTAATGCTGATGCCACTATCAATCGTGCTCCAAGCTGTTGGTGTGTTTGCTGACCAAGTTTCAAAGTCTGCATTATGAATATTTGCAAACGCTGTGTTGCTTAAAAAAAGTAAGCTGCTAGTAAGTATGAGCTTTTTCTTAATCCCGTATGACATAGATTTTCCCTATTACGTGTTTTTAAATGGTGGACAATAGATGATAACAATGACAGGTTTTTTACAGAATTGATAATTTTTGGATTATTTTATATACGCATTTGTTAATTAAAATTTACATTTCTACATTGTTTATATTTTGCTCACTTTCTAGTTTTGTTCCTATTTCGGGTTTGCCGTGTTACTTCTAAAAGCACTGTTATAGTTTTGTGGTGTAAAGATCACCCGACTTCAACAGCAATAATCAAATAATAACAGCTTGTTTAGGGGTCAAAATGAAGAAATATAATTTATTGGCGCATAGCGTTAAATTTGCTTTGTCATTAACTGCACTTTCTACTGTGGGTTATTCAGTCGCAGCTGAAGAGGGAGTAGATGAAGTCGAGCGAATTCAAGTCACAGGGTCTCGTATCGCAAAACCAAAGCTTTCTCAGCCTACGCCAATCGTAACAATTGGGGCGGCTGAAATAGCCAAAGCAGGTACACCAGATTTAGGGAGTATTCTAGCTGAGTTTCCGTCTATAGGCGCGACCGATACTCTCTTTGGTAATAATGATGACAATGATGATGCAGGTATCAGCTCTGCTGATTTAAGGCGCCTTGGAGCCGCACGTACACTTGTTTTGGTTAATGGCAAGCGCCATGTTGCAGGGTCGCCAGGGTCATCTCAGGTAGACTTATCAACAATTCCAGCAGCACTTATTGACAGAATTGAAGTAATAACAGGAGGTGCATCGGCAGTATATGGTTCTGATGCGGTTTCCGGTGTTGTAAACGTGATTCTAAAAGACAATTTCGATGGCTTACAATTAAAGGCATCAGTTGGTAATTCAACCGAAGGAGTCGGCTCTAAAAATACCTCATTAAGTATTTTAGCGGGGACAGATATTGCCGGCGGTCGGGGTAATATCACTTTCTTTGCTGGCAAAGACCATATTAACGAAGTGATGGCAAATGACTTACGCCAGTCGGATAACTGGGGAACAGTTGATAATCCGCTCAGTCAAGGCGAGGAAGATGGTATCCCTGATCGTTTATCGAGGCCTCGTGTTTATTCGGATCGTATAAGTGAAAATGGTGTGCTAAACCCATTTGGTGCGCTTGGTGAAATTACCACGTTTGCAGATAATGGCACACCTGAATTAATGCCAATTCGTGAGTTCACAAATAGCTTTGCATTCGGTAATTTCCCTGATGGATGTGAGCACTGCTTTAAACTTCAAGACTATGAAAATGTATTACCTGAGCAGGATAAAATAACCATCGCATCAACACTTAATTATAATATTACTGACAACCATACATTTTACAGTGACTTTAAGTTCGTTCGCTCAGACATTAAACAACAGTTTCAGCCATCTTTTCGCTTTGGTGATATATTTATTAACGTAGCAGACAACCCTTACCTTGATGAAACGCTACGCCAGTCCTACCTTAACCAAGGTATTACAACAATAGAAATGTCTAAGTTTTTTGCTGAATTCGGTAATCGAAGTGCTGATAACCGCCGTGAGCTATTTCGATTTGTTGGTGGGGTGCAAGGCTTATTTACTCTAAGCCAAACTGATTTTAACTATGATGTTTACTATGTATATGGGCAAACAGATAACCGTCGGAACTCATTAAACGATTTAATTTCAGGTAATCTTGATGCTGCGCTTGATGCTGTTATTAACCCTGATACGGGCGAAATAGTATGTCGCAATCAAGTACCCGACTTACAATTACCAGATGAGGATGGAAATGAGTATGTTAACCCTGCCACTTTAAATCCCGCAGATTGTGTTCCATACAATGCGTTTGGTTTTGACCAAGCATCAGAGGCAGCAAAAGACTGGGTAACGGCCGATGTGTCGCGTACAGATGAAATAACGCAAGAATTAATTGGCGGTAATATAACATTTGATACTGGGGAGTTTTTTGAGCTACCTGGCGGGCCAATCGGTTTAGCTGCTGGTTTTGAATACCGTGAAGAAACATCAGAAACACGTACAGATGAGCTGACAAAATCAGGTGTTTTAGCACAGGCAGCTACACCCGATGCATTTGGTGAGTATGATGTAACTGAAGGTTTTATAGAGGTGAGCTTGCCTTTATTGGCAAACCTTGCTTACGCGAAAGAACTTACCTTAGATGCCGCATATCGTTATGCTGATTACTCGCATGCTGGCGATACTGACGCGTGGAAGGTTGGTGTGTTGTATCAGCCTATTGAGGATATTCGTTTGCGAGGTACTTATGGTCAAGCGGTGCGTGCCCCGAATATAGCCGAAGCCTTCTCACCGATCTCTCCAGGCTTTGGCCGTGTAGCCGATCCATGCGATGCTGATAGTATTCTCGATAACCCTAATCGCGTTGCTAATTGTGCAGCAATCGGCATACCAGCAGGCTTTGAAGCAAACGATAATGCGAGTATAGATACTATTAGTGGTGGTAACTCTGAACTTGAATCTGAAACCTCAACCTCATTTACGGCAGGTATCGTTTGGACACCGAGCTTTTTTGAAAACTTTTCAATGACCCTTGATTACTATGATATTGAAATAGAAGACGCAATTTCATTTATCGCGACACAAAGTATTGCTGATAATTGTGTAGATGCCCCAGGAGGCCCGGACGAAAGTTTTTGCTCGCAAGTTGAGCGAGACCCTACAACGAATAATGTGACTTTAGTTCGATCTGGCTTTTTAAATGCAGCAGCTTTGACAACTAGAGGCCTTGAAGCTGACTTTGATTACAGTATGAAGCTGTCTGATTATGGTTTGGCAGGGGATTTAAGTTTAAACTTATTTGTAAATCATCTTTTAGAGCTAGAGGTTTTTGAGTTCCAAAGTCGACCAGATAAAGTAAATGTGGAAGACGGTGAAGTGGGGGATCCTGAATGGCAAGCTCGCTTTTCAGCAACCTATGCTATTAACGATTTAGTTGTAAACTGGTCATCACGTTTAATAGATCGTTCTGCTCGTATCGACCTATCACCTGAAGGGGATATACCTGAAGATTTGAGCCCTGCCTTTGTGGGATCAATCGTGACCCATGACTTGTCTGCTAGCTACCAGTTATTTCAAAACACGCGAGTTGGTTTAGGTATTCGTAACTTAACCGATAAATTACCACCAGCTTATATTGCAGCCAGTGGAGCTAATGATGCAATTTACGATGCTATTGGTCGTCGTTTTTTTGCAAATGTTGTTATTGATTTTTAAGTAAAAATCCGTTTAAACAAAAAGACACTTACTTATATGTTAGTGTCTTTTTTTTAGTTATTTATAAAATTAATAACTAAATGGAATATCAAAGCAGATTCTATTCTTTTTTAATCGCGCGAGACCTCGTTATTCTTCACGCTTAGATAAACCTTTAAAGCGTTTTTATTTAGTCTTTAAAGTCGAAAAAATTGTTCGCGAAATGACAGTAGCAAGTTCGTTTCGCAGTTAACTTTTCAGGGTTACGAGGAATAAATTCATGTTGTTAAGTCAACTAAATGCAGCGGCGAGCCCGCTATCGCAAGAGCAAGTACAAAAGCTGCAAGGCTTAGTGGCTGAACTTAATCCAATTCAGCAAGCGTGGGTAAGTGGTTACTTAGCTGCGAGTGCCAACGCAGGTGCATTAACCGGTGGTGTTACTGCCGCTCCAGCTGCAGGTGATGCACCGCTGACTATTTTATACGGCTCTCAAACGGGTAACGCTAAAGGCGTGGCGAGCAAGTTAAAAGAACAAGCAGAGTCACGTGGTCTATCGGTTAAGCTAGTCAACATGGCTGACTACAAGCCAACTGCCCTGAAAAAAGAAAAGTTCATCATGGTTGTTGTTTCAACTTACGGTGAGGGTGAGCCACCTGAAGATGCTGAAAGCCTGCATGAGTTTTTAGCGACTAAAAAAGCACCAAAACTAGATGGTGTTAAAGTTGCTGTGATTGGGTTAGGTGACTCAAGCTACGAATTCTTCTGCCAAACAGCAAAAGATTTTGAAGAGCGTTTTAACAAGCTTGGCGCAGAAACTATTTTCCAGCGTGCCGACTTAGATGTTGATTACGATGATGAAGCTGCTAAGTGGATTGATGGTGCACTTGATGCGTTTGAACCTGATCTTAAAGCGCAGCAACAAGCAAGTGGTGGTCAAGTTGTGGCAATGCCATTTGGTGCAGCGGCACCAGCAGCAAGTCAATACACCAAGCAAAATCCATTTGCTGCAGAGCTAAGCGTTGTGCAAAAAATTACCGGTCGTGATTCAAGCAAAGATGTGCGTCATGTAGAAATTTCATTAGAAGGTTCAGACATCACTTATACACCGGGTGATTCGCTAGGCGTTTACTTCTTAAATGACGAAGCACTTGTTGATGAAGTACTTACGCTTACACAAATCGATGCATCTAGCACGGTTAAACTCGGCGACGAAGAACTAACTATTCGTGATGCATTAATCGAAAAATTAGAATTAACTCAGTCATACCCAGGCTTTGTTGAAAAATACGCAACAGCAACGGGCAACCCTGAATTATTAAAGTTAGTTGAAGATAAAGCGGCAATGCGTGAGTACATCGAACCTCGCCAAATCTTCGATATTATTCGTCAAAACCCAGCTCAGCTTGAAGCACAAACCTTAGTAGACTGCTTACGTAAACTACAAGCACGTTTATATTCGATTGCATCTAGCCAAGCAGAAGTTGAAGAAGAAGTTCATTTAACTGTGGGTCTGGTTGAGTTTGATGCATTCGGTAGCGAGCATTTAGGTGGTTGTTCTGGCTATTTAGCACGTCGCGCACAAGAAGGCTGTAAAGTAAAAGTATTTAGCGAGCACAACGATAACTTCCGTTTACCGGCTAATGATGAAACGCCCATTATCATGGTAGGTCCAGGGACGGGTATTGCCCCATTCCGTGCGTTTTTACAAGAGCGTGATGCTCGTGAAGCAAGTGGTAAAAACTGGTTATTCTTTGGTAACCCACACTTTACTCAAGACTTCTTATATCAAGTTGAAATTCAAGGTTACTTGAAGTCAGGTTTACTGACTAAAGTAGATGTGGCGTTTAGCCGTGACCAAGCGGAAAAAGTATATGTTCAAGACAAACTTCGCAAAAACAGCCAAGAAGTATTTGCTTGGTTAGAAGCGGGTGCACATTTGTATATCTGTGGTGATGCAAACCGTATGGCGAAAGATGTTCATCAGGCGCTTGTAGACATTATCAAAGAAAATAGCGGCAAAGATGATGAACAAGCTGAGCAATACTTAAAAGATTTACGTAGCGCAAATCGCTATCAGAAAGACGTGTACTAATCACGTTTAAAGCTAACAGCCGTCACTGTAACAAATTTAGGAAATACCATGAGCGAACAAGACAAAAACGTAAAGCTTTCTGATAACGAGCGTTTGAAAAGAGAAAGTAACTTTTTACGTGGCACAATTGAGCAAGATTTAAAAGACGAGATCACCGGTGGTTTCACTGCTGATAACTTCCAACTGATCCGTTTCCACGGCATGTATCAGCAAGATGACCGTGATATTCGCCCTGAGCGCGCTAAACAAAAATTAGAGCCGTTACATAACGTAATGTTACGTGCTCGTATGCCTGGCGGTATCATCAAGCCAGAGCAATGGTTAGCGATTGATAAGTTTGCTGAAGAGAAAACCAGCTATGGCAGCATTCGTTTAACCACGCGTCAAACGTTCCAGTTCCATGGTGTGCTTAAGCCAAATATTAAAGGCATGCACCAAATGCTTAATAGCGTGGGCATTGATTCAATTGCAACGGCGGGCGACGTAAACCGAAACGTATTATGTACAACGAACCCTGTTGAGTCTGAGCTTCACCAAGAAGCGTACGAGTGGGCAGCGAAGATCTCTGAGCACCTGTTACCAAAAACCAAAGCATACGCTGAAATTTGGTTAGATGGTGAAAAGAGCGAAACCACAGAAGAGCCAATTTTAGGTTCAACTTACTTACCGCGAAAGTTTAAAACCACTGTGACAATTCCACCGAACAATGAAGTGGATGTGCATGCTAACGACTTAAACTTTGTGGCAATTGCAGAAAACGGCAAGTTAGTTGGTTTTAACGTGTTAGTGGGTGGTGGTCTTGCGATGACTCACGGTGATACAGCAACGTATCCTCGTAAAGCGGATGACTTTGGTTTCATTCCACTTGAGCACACGTTGAAAATTGCTGAACACGTGGTGTCTGTACAACGTGATTGGGGTAACCGCTCAAACCGTAAAAATGCAAAAACTAAATACACACTAGACCGTGTAGGTTCTGATGTATTTAAAGCAGAAGTTGAAAAACGTGCCGGTGTTCAATTTCAGCAAAGCCGCCCGTATGAGTTCACTCACCGTGGTGACCGTATCGGTTGGGTTGAAGGTATTGATGGTAAGCACCACTTAACGCTGTTTATCCAAAGTGGCCGTATTTTAGATTACCCAAATCAACCTCTTAAAACAGGCTGTCGTAAAATTGCTGAAATTCACCAAGGTGATTTCCGCATGACTGCAAACCAAAACTTAATCATCGCAGGTGTTCCGGCTGATCAAAAAGCGGTAATCGAAGAAATTGCTCGCAACCATGGCTTAATTGATGACAGCCATACAGAGCAGCGTAAAAACTCAATGGCGTGTGTGGCATTACCAACCTGTCCGTTAGCGATGGCTGAAGCTGAGCGTTATTTACCAAGCTTAATTGAGAAAACTGAAGCGTTATTAGCTAAGCACGGCATCAGCGATGACAACATTATCATGCGTGTTGTGGGTTGTCCGAATGGCTGTGGCCGCGCAATGTTGGCAGAAGCGGGTCTGGTTGGCAAAGGTCCGGGTAAATACAACGTGTACTTAGGTGGTAACCGCGAAGGCACGCGTATTCCAAAATTGTATTTAGAAAATGTTGGCGAAGACATCTACCTAGAGGCATTCGATAAGCTTATTGGCCAATGGGCAAGTGAGCGTAATGAAGGCGAGTGTTTTGGTGATTTTGTAATTCGCAAAGGCATTGTTGCTGAAGTTAAAGTTTCAGTAACCGATTTTCACGCATAATTTTATAAGCGACACCGCTTTAAGGTTTGGAATTAACCATGAGTGAATTTAAAAACATCTTAACGATGAGCAAAGAAGACCAAACAGCTATGCTGGCTGATATTAATGGTCTTCTGGCTGATAAAAGTGCAGAGGAGCGTGTTGCGTGGGCACTTGAAAACTTACCAAGCACGCACTTTTTGTCGTCGAGCTTTGGTATTCAAGCGGCGGTGATGTTGCATTTAGTGACATCGCAGCAGCCAGATATTCCTGTGGTACTGACTGACACTGGTTATTTGTTCCCTGAAACCTATCAGTTCATCGAGCAAATGACGGAGCGACTTTCGCTTAATCTTAAAGTTTATAAAGCCCAGCTTAGCCCGGCGTGGCAAGAAGCGAAGTTTGGTAAACTTTGGGAACAAGGTGAAGCCGGTATTAAGCAGTACAATCAACTGAATAAAGTTGAGCCGATGACCCGTGCTTTAAACGAGCTTGAAGCGGGTACGTGGTTTAGTGGTTTGCGCCGCGGGCAATCATCTAGTCGTGCTGACAAGCAAATTGTTGAAATTAGCCGTGGTACTGTGAAAGTGTATCCACTTATTGAGTGGAACAACCGAGATATTTTTCAGTATCTAACTAAACATGATTTACCCTATCACCCACTTTGGGAGCAAGGTTATGTATCTATGGGCGATGTTCATACAACCCGTAAACTTGAACCAGGCATGACAGAAGAAGAAACGCGTTTCTTCGGTTTAAACCGTGAATGTGGCTTGCACATTGATGGTGATGGTATTTAATCCTATTTTCCTATCAGAAAATTCATAAAGCGCGACTTAGGTTGCGCTTTTTTTGTGTCTTTTGTGTACAATTCGCGGCTTAGTAGTAGCATGGGGTCGTCGATGAGTCGTTTTGTAGTTTTCTTATTTTTTGTAGTACCGTTTTGCCAGTCAGAAGTATTGCGGGTTGGGCTACCAGACAGCGATTACCCTCCCTATCATTTTATGAATGCCGAACAAGGCGGTATTGTTCAGGACATACTGCAACGCTTTAGTGAGCAATATGCTATTGAGGTACAGTATTCGTATGCGCCAGAAAAGCGCTCGCAGAAAATGCTTGATGATGGGTTACTCGATGGGCGCATTGAATCTATAGATTGGTATACAGGGAGTAACCAGTACTATTGGAGTGAGGCGATTAGCTTTGTAGAGGATGTGTTAGTCATGCCATATGGCTGCCATATACCACCCATAGATGAGCTAATAGGCTATGTATTTATGGGTCGTTATGCTTATACTTATCCCGAATTTGAGCATTATTTTGACAGCGGGGTGATGCACCGTGAGAATTTTTATTCAGAACGAGAGATGCTCTTAGCATTAATGGACTGGGATCATAATCAGCGTATTGCCGTTATTTCTCTAGATGCATTAAACTGGTATGTGAGCCGAGATGAAGTATTCAAAAAATTAACTGTAAGCACCTATAACGTGGGAAAAGCGCCACTTCAATTACAGTTTTCAGCAACAGCAAAAACATCTTTAATCAAAGAGCAGTTTAATGACTTTATAAAAAGTCTTAAAGCCTCAGGAGAATTTGCTAAGATTGTAAGTCGCTATCAATAGTAGGTAAATGGAAGGATGAAGCGTTTTTGTTATTTTGCAGTCATGTTGCTGCTGATTAGTGTTGCGCTGCTATTTTATATTAAAAAGCCAGATGGTAAGCCTTACTTAGAACTTAGTATGTTCGAACGTTACTCTGAAAAAGTGAGTGGTAATGTGAGTGATTTTGCTTCGCAAGGTGCCGATGCATTAAGTACACAAGCTAAAAAGTTAACCGAGAAATTGAGCTTTAGCAAAGACGCACATGCACCTGTTGTCGTGTATAAATGGCAAGATGAACATGGTTAGTGGCACTATGCTGATACTCCTCACCCTAATTACGTAAGTACTGCGGTAAGTTTAGATCCTAACGACATAACAGTGTTACCCGCAGAGACTTTTCAGGCAAATGAGAAGCAACCAGCAACTGCTAAAGCTGACGAAGCTCCTTCAGCGCTTGGCGTATACGACCCTAAAAACGTACAAAAAATGATGAAAGACGCAGAGCAAGTAAAACAGCTTATGGAGCAGCGTACCAAGCAACTTGAGCAGCAGCTAAAAGAGCAAGGTGGGAATTAACTTTGTTTGTTTTGTGCTGTGAGGTCGCTTTCTATTTTCATCAGTAAAATAGTGAGATAAATTTTGGTGGGCAAAGAGAGCAGCACGCCAACAGCAATACACGCTGCGCTGATCATAATGCCATGCACACCCATGCTATCACCTAAGTAATTACCAGCTAATAAAGAATGCCCCAGTACAATTAGGCAAATACCTAAAATAATAAAGGTTTTTAAGATTCGAATGATGGTTTGTTCAGTCATACAAGCACCTCACTTTAGCCTTAATTAAAGTGTAGGTGCTGTTGTCATTAATAGGATTGTTCTAAATCAAGTAATTGTCGGTTATTTGTCCAATTTTACTGGGCCGTTGATGTTATCGATACTTAAATCACCTGAACCCGCTTCGATAATTGTCAGGCCGAGTGTGTCATCCACATAAATGCTGCCAGAGCCATCGGTAATGGTAACCAGCCCTTTGATTTGTCTTACATCTATATCACCTGAGCCGTCTTCAATAGTAAGCGCACCAGCCAATGTTTTAACGCTGATACTACCTGATTCATCAATAATACGTGCAGGGCCTTGGCTGTTTTCGATGCCGATATCACCAGAGTCATCTTCAATATCAATACGCCCTTGGCCTTGGTCTATCATAATTGAGCCAGAATCGTCTTTAATGCTGATATTGCCGCTGACATTGCTAATGCGAATATCCCCCGAGTCATCATCAATATTAATAGTGCGACCCCCTTCGATCACAATTGATCCTGAGTCATCATCAATGCTGATATCGTTTTGCATCTCACGTATCACGATATCACCTGAGTCATCATCAATATCTAGTTTAAGGTTGCTAGGCACAGAGACAATTAAATCAATATGAGGGGATGAGCCACTGTAAAACGACAAGCTTCCATTATTGAGCTTGCTGATAAGCTCAGCCCTGTCGCCGTGCTTTTCGAGTGTTAATGTATAGGTCTCATCGCCTTTAGCTGCATAAATATTAGCATTCACTGTGATAGCCGTGGCGTTGCTGTCGCCTTTGATGATCAGTGAACCTGCTTCAGCATCAATTTTTAATTCGTTGATATTGGCAGCCGACACGCTTAAGTCTTGTTGTTTTTGTTCTGCGATCTGACTTGGAGAGACATGAATAACACAGCCCGTTAATAATAAACTTGATGAGATGGCCGTTGCGCAAATTGCGCGTTTGAATGATGCAATAGTCATATGGATTCCAAAATTATTGTGATTTTTATCTGGTTAACATTTGCAAATTATGATCCAATTTTAACATGCTGATTTTTATATTCTTTTCATTTTTTGTAAATAAGAGTGTTGGTCTAAACTGCAACTTATTAGTGATTTAAACAAAAAAAGGGGCTGAAAATTCAGCCCCTTAGTTAACTTAAAAGCAATTACTGCTCAGCCAGCATATTACGCAGTACATACTGTAAAATACCGCCGTGTTTGTAGTAATCCCACTCTTTAGGAGTATCTATACGCACATCAACACTAAAGCTAATTTGTTTGTCTTCGCTGTTAGTAGCAATCACACTGACTTCATTGGTTTTGTCATATAAGCCTTCAAAGTCGAATGACTCTTGACCCGTTAGACCCAATGACTCATAGCTTTCACCTTCTTTAAATTGTAGGGGTAAAACACCCATACCAATTAGGTTTGAACGGTGAATACGCTCATAGCTTTGTGCAATAACGGCTTTAACACCAAGCAGAAGTGAACCTTTAGCAGCCCAGTCCCGTGATGAGCCTGTGCCATACTCCGCGCCCGCTAAAATAATCAGTGGCGTGCCATCTTGCTGATATTGCATCGCTGCATCATAAATACTGGCAAGCTCATCGCTTGGCTGCATACGGGTCACACCACCTTCGGTGCCTGGGGCTAATAGATTACGTAAACGCACATTCGCAAAGGTACCTCGCATCATCACTTCGTGATTACCACGACGCGAACCATATGAGTTAAATTGTGCTTTTTGCACACCGTGCTCTTGCAAGTAAAGACCTGCTGGGGCATCCGCTTTAATCGCACCTGCTGGTGAGATGTGGTCAGTGGTTACTGAGTCACCTAATTTTGCTAAACAGCGCGCGCCACTAATGCTTGGGATCCCTGGTGGCTCAATCTCCATACCATCAAAGAAGGGCGCTTTTTTGATGTAGGTTGATGCATCGTCCCAGTCGTACAATTTGCCATCAGGAATTTGAATTTTCTGCCAGCGATCATCGCCTTGATACACATTGCCATAGCTTGATGCGAACATTTCTTTGGTCACGGTCTCTTTTACTAATTCATTGACTTCACTGACACTCGGCCAGATATTTTTCAGGTAAATGTCATTCCCATTAGGGTCTTGTGCTAGCGGCTCGTTGT
Organism: Pseudoalteromonas sp. CO133X; assembly: GCA_004208945.1. GTDB lineage: Bacteria > Pseudomonadota > Gammaproteobacteria > Enterobacterales > Alteromonadaceae > Pseudoalteromonas. Next base: position 42,777 of record SGPE01000029.1, read on the forward strand.
ACACATCAATATCTGTGCGGCCTGCAATAGCGTAGGCTACAACAAGTGGTGGCGAAGCTAAAAAGTTCATTTTCACATCTTGGTGAATACGACCTTCAAAGTTTCGGTTACCTGATAAAATAGAGCTGACTACCAGTTTGTGCTTTTGAATGGCTTCGCTGATCTCATCAGCCAGTGGGCCAGAGTTGCCAATACAGGTTGTACAGCCATAGCCAACAAGATTAAAGCCTAACGCATCTAAATCATCCATTAAGTCTGCTTTTTTCAGGTAGTCAGTCACTACTTGAGAGCCAGGTGCCAATGAGGTTTTAACCCAAGGTTTCACTTTTAAGCCTAATTGTTTTGCTTTTTTAGCGACTAAACCCGCTGCTAAAATAACACTGGGGTTTGAGGTGTTTGTACAACTTGTAATTGCAGCAATGACACACGCACCGTCATTAAGCTCAAACTCCTCGCCTTTAAAGTTAACCTTAGCCGCCCCCATAAATTGTGCTTCGTTTACTGGCTCATCAGGGTTAGTCGTAGGGCCCTCATCTTCAATGCGCGCCTCTTGAATATCGCTTTTATCGCGATGCTGCATACGTTCATCTTGGAAGCCCTTTAAGTGCTCACCAATGATGTCGCCCGCTTTATCAAGGGCAATTCTATCCTGTGGACGTTTAGGACCCGCAAGGCTTGGCACCACATCATCAAGCGATAGCTCAAGAGTATCGGTGTAATGAGCTTCATCGCCAGAGTTTCGCCATAAGCCTTGATGTTTTGCATAATCCTCGATGAGTTTAAGTTGTTTATCATCGCGGTTTGTTAAGCGCAGATAGTTAATGGTTTCATCATCAATAGGGAAAATACCGCAGGTTGCACCATATTCTGGTGCCATATTGGCGATAGTAGCACGGTCAGCAAGTGGCAAATCGGCGAGTCCGTCACCATAAAACTCAACAAATTTACCCACCACACCATGCTTACGCAGCATTTCTGTTACGGTTAGCACAAGGTCAGTTGCAGTCGTGCCTTCTGGCAGACGACCATTTAGCTTAAAGCCGATAACTTGTGGGATCAATAAGCTGATTGGTTGGCCTAGCATGGCGGCTTCGGCTTCAATACCACCTACGCCCCAACCAAGTACACCAAGACCATTAATCATGGTTGTGTGTGAGTCTGTGCCGACAAGGGTATCTGGATAAGCCAGTGATTTACCATTTTTTTCATCATTGAACACCACACGGGCTAGGTATTCTAAGTTGACTTGGTGAACGATACCGGTTGCTGGTGGCACAACTTTCAAGTTATCAAAAGCGGTTTGTCCCCAGCGTAAAAATTCGTAACGTTCTTTGTTGCGCTCGTATTCAAGTTTCGCATTTAAGTCGAATGAGCCATCTTCACCGTAGCCATCAACTTGCACCGAATGGTCAATCACAAGTTCAGCGGGTGAAAGTGGGTTAATTTTTGCTGGATCGCCACCGAGTTTTTCCATGGCGTCACGCATCGCGGCTAAATCAACAATGGCGGGTACACCTGTGAAGTCTTGCATGACAACACGGGCAGGCGTAAACGCTACTTCTGCTGATGGTTTAGCTTGCGGATCCCAGTTTAATAAAGCTTCAATATCTTGCTTTTTGATATTAACGCCATCTTCATTACGTAATAGGTTTTCGAGTAAGATTTTTAACGAGAATGGCAAGCGCTTTGCTTTATCGCCTAAGCCTTGTAAAGAGTGAATATGGTATTGTTCACCATTGATTGTAAGCTGTTTTTGGGTATCAAAACTGTTATTCATTATTTGCCCCTGTGGTTTTAACAAGCCGAGCTTGTTTTGTGTTTCCTTTTCGAGATATACACTAGCCTGTTGCAAACTTAATACCAGCTAGTAAATTTATTTTGCTGACGAAAAAGTATGCTACTTAAATAGTGTTGATGCCGACACGATTTATTTCAAGGGCAAAAAGATAAATGGTCAGTTAACTAAGTAAGGTTTTTATAGATAAGTAAGTATCTTTAGTCGAGCCAGTATTTCTGTTTGCCTATATGGCTGACAAACATAAGTACTAAGCCAATAATAATGACACAAAATGGCGTTGCTAATGCGCTTACGCCAAACATAGCAAGGCTATCAATCACCACAAAATTATAATATTGCTGGACTAATACGGCGATAAACGAGATTAAAAATAGCTCGCGCGCAAGCGCTTTTTTTGCTAGTAATAAAATGCTCGCGAAGCTTGCTGTAAATACGGCTATCGCGAAGGCAGCCGTTGACCAGAGCGGGATATCACGGTATGCAGCTTGTTGTTTAAGTGGGAGTTGGTTAATCATTTCGGGTGTGATTAATTGCTGCATTATAAATGCAATGGCGCCTAAAAAATTCCAAACAAGAGCTGCCCAAGCAAGTGGCTTAAGCCAAGCGGGAGGAGTCATAAATCACCTTTTATTGTTGTTATTATCGCATTCAATTAAAGGTGATTTATGTTAACTAAGCAAGCTCTAGTTAACCAAAAGAAATAGGGCGACGGCCTGTTTTTTCGTCCACTTTTGGTTTTTTAGTACGCTTGCGTTTTGTTTTTTTCGGTGCCGTTTCGCTCGTTTCCGGTTGCGCTTTTTTCGGTGTTTCTGGTGGACGAGGGTTCGGTGTTGCATCTTCGCTTAATGTTAATTGAAACAACTCACCATCAAAAGCGAGCACATCACCACTGTATAATTTTTTCCGTTTTATTGTACAAATTTCATAGTTTACTCCAACATAACCTTCACCTATTAGTGCTTTTGCCTGGCCTCCGGTTTCGACTAGGTCGAGCACTTTTAGCAAATTGCATAACTCTATAGGCTCTTCTTCTAGTTCAATTTCTATGAAATCTTCGTTCATGTTGGTCTCTCGTCATTTAATCCTAGCCATTATAAAGCCTAGCACTGGATTGAACCAAGATTAAATTTTTAACTTCTTAAAAGGGTTAAAACTGCTTTCGGAAAAATAATGATATTTTTTCAAAAGTAGTAAAAAAATTGCAGCATTTGCTGGGTACACTGCGCCCGTTCTAAATTGGTGTACTAATTGCTATAAGCAATCTCGTTTCATTTTAAATTCGTTCTGGAGAAGTAGTAATGGGCGTAAGAACAGCACTAAGAAAAGAGTTAATGGGGTTACAGGATTCGTCACTATTAGCCGCAGATGATGTGCGAGCTTTGCTTACAAAAGCAATCAAAGCTAAGCCCGAAAAGTCAGAACAAGGCTTCGCGTTAATTTCACGATTTAATGATAATCACAGTCAACTGGTTTTTGGTGAAAGTAATAAAGAAAAACTACTCGAATACCAGACCCATCGTTTATTCAAAGAGATTTTATACACACGAAAAAGTTTTGATAAGTGGTTAAATAAATATTTAAATTAATTGTATTGTTTTCTCATTTAGATTACATTTGTAATCTTTGTGAGGGAGCACTATGAAGAAGATTTATATACTATGCATGCTGTTTCTGTTAGCTAGCTGCCAGCAACCTACGGTCTACGTTTACACCGAAAATCTTGATGCACAAAAAAAGAGTCAATTAGAGTTAGCACTACGCAACCAAAGTTTGCCTTACGAGTATGTTCAGCTTGATATTCCACGGGAGTTCTCTGAAGCCACACTCATGCTTTCGCAAGATAAAATACTGACTCATGAAGCAGAGCAACTAGGTGACATTATGCTGCAGCTTGGCTATCAACCCGTTATTAAATACATCACTGAAGCAAATCATGTTTACAAAAATGGTAACATCGGCTTTTACTTGAAAGAGCCAAGTGAGCAAGGCGAGTTTTCAATGCCTAGTCGCGTTTTAACAACGGGGTGTGATGAAGATAAGTTCAATGATCTTGTTGTGACATTCACAGATACACAGGCAGAGTTCACACTTAGAAGCGGTACGAAAGTGGTGCTCAACTGGGAGTATTTATACGGTTACCTAGTTATTTACTATAAAAATTACTCGCAAACGTATGCGCATTCTCAGCCTTTTATTAACACCCCATTTGGTGAAAAGCCCTCAGACACCTATTGGTTTACTGCACGGGTTAATGAACCAAGCTGGCTGAATTGCTCGTTACAAATTGTGTATATGGATTAGCCGCGTGACTCTAAATAATTACTGAGCTTAATGATGCGTTCACTCATTCCTTCGATGATACGATCTTTTATTTTCTCACGTATTACGTTTGGTAGGCGAGTAAGCGCTTCTGGTGTGATTGCAAGTACGATAGTATCGATCTTAGCCCGCGCACTGGTACTTCGTTCACGGTTATTGATAAACGCGCCTTCACCAATAAATTCACCAGGCTCTATACTGCCTAGCTCAACTAAATGGCTTTGCTTAAACACGGTAAGAGAGCCACTTAGTACAATATAAAGACGTTTGTCATTATCAAATTGTTTAAAAACCGCACGGCCTTGTTGTACTAAATATAAGTGACTAAACGATTCTAATAACACCTGTCGTTCACTAAGAGAAAACTCTCTAAAAAACGACAGCCTGTTAATAATTTCCATTTGTTTAATAAGCGGAATATGCTCGATTAACTTCATTGATTCACTGTGTTCATAGTGTGAAATTTAGCTAATATTGCGCTCTTTTAGCTTGCGGGTCAATGTATTACGCCCCCAACCAATTTTGATGGCTGCTTCTTGTTTGTGGCCTGCACAGTTTGCTAGTGCGGTTTTAATTAAGCGAGTTTCTAATTGTGCTTGAATGGCAGGCCAAATATTCTCTTTACCTTGTTTAAGTTCAAGATTAAGCCATTGTTGAAATGCATCTAGCCAGTCGCCTTCATGCTCTGTAGGGGCTGCGGCAATAATTTCGGGAGGTAAATCTTGCTCGCTGATAAGCTCACCTGGCGCCATAACAGTTAACCAACGGCAGGTATTCTCTAGTTGGCGAACATTGCCAGGCCAATTGAATAGGCGTAATTGCTCAGTGGCTTTAGGGCTTAATATTTTGCTTTCGACTTGCAGTTCTTTAGCACTTTTATGTAAAAAATGTTGTGCGAGGCGCTCAATATCTTCGGTACGTTCACGCAGGGCGGGTAGGCGTAAACGCACCACGTTTAAACGATGGAATAAGTCGTCACGAAACTTTCCTTGTTTTACCAAGTCTTCAAGGTTTTGGTGGGTGGCGGCGATGATTCGTACATCGACCTTAATGCTTTGATGACCGCCAACACGGTAAAATTCACCATCGGCGAGTACACGTAATAAGCGAGTTTGCACATCAAGTGGCATATCACCAATTTCGTCTAAAAATAATGTGCCGCCATTTGCCTGTTCAAAGCGGCCTTTACGAATGCTGTCAGCTCCTGTGAATGCGCCTTTTTCATGGCCGAATAACTCTGACTCCACTAATTCTTTAGGAATGGCAGCCATATTAAGGGCGATAAACTGGTTTTCTTTGCGTGGGCTGTGGTTGTGTAGGGCGCTGGCGACAAGTTCTTTACCTGTACCCGATTCGCCATTGATTAACACACTCATACTTGAAGCTGATAATTTACCAATCGCCCGAAACACCTCTTGCATAGCAGGTGCTTCACCTATGATATGGGCATTGGTTTGCGGTGCTAATTTACGTTTGGTTTTTTTTGTTGAGTTAGCACGACATGCGCTTTCTACCAATGCTACGGCTTCATCTAAATCAAACGGTTTGGCAAGATACTCAAATGCCCCTTTTTGAAACGCATTAACTGCTGAGTCGAGATCTGAGTGGGCAGTCATGATGATCACAGGTAAACCAGGGTTTTGCTCAGCAATTGTTTCTAACAATGCCATGCCGTCCATACCTGGCATACGCACGTCAGAGACGAGCACTGTGGGCTGGCTAAATTTTAATGCATTAAGTACATCTTGTGCATTTGCATAGCTTTGGGTGTCAAATCCTGCTCTTGCCAGCGCTTTTTCTAATACAAAGCGTATTGAGGCATCATCATCAACTAACCAGACTGTTTTCATGATTACTCCAAAAAACCATTAATCCGTAAAAGGCAAATAGATATTAAATTCTGTATGACCAGGCCAACTGTCACAGTCTATGTGTCCGTCATGTTGGTCAACCAAGGTTTGCGCGATGGATAAACCAAGCCCTGAACCATTTTCTTTATTGGTGATCATTGGATAGAACAAAGTTTCTTTTAGATTCTTATCTATACCTGGACCATTATCCGAAATTTGGATCAGCAAGGTTTTTTTCGGCGCTTTACCAGGACGTCTATGCTGGTGGTTAATACGGGTTTTTATTCTAATTTCACCACCATCAACGAGAGCCTGTTGGGCATTACGAATAATGTTCAACACCACCTGCTGAATTTTACTTTGATCTATATACACATTAGGTATGCTCGGATCATAGTCTTTTACTAAGGTGATATTCGCACTATTATCTAGCATGCTTAGCTTGATTACTGACTCAAGTGCTTGGTGAATATTGCCATAGGATTTGTGTGGCAACTGATTCGGACCAAGTAATCGGTCGACTAGCTCTCGCAATCTGTCTGCTTGCTCAATAATAAGCTCTGCACATTGATCTCGTTCTTGCTGATCAACCTCGTACTGCAATAATTGCGCCGCTCCGCGAATTCCACCTAACGGATTTTTTATTTCGTGCGCTAAACCGCGTATTAAATTACGCGCAGCTTGATATTGATGCATTTGATTGGAGGCTTGATCGTGACGAATTTCATCGTCCATTTGGCGGCATTCAAACAAAATGTAGTTTTCATTTTTGCTGCTGAGCCGTCGCGTACTGATTGTTAATTTAGCATGACGAGAATCGATGAACACCACGTCAGCTCTATGCTGGTGGCAATCAACACCATCGAACAACGAGTACTGGGCGATACGTTTTAAATCAATTGAGTGATAGTTAAATAGATTATCGAATGGTTGGTTGATAATACGTTTTGGGCCTAAACCTAAAAGCTCACTTGCACTGTCATTTGCATAAACCAGTTTGAAGTTTCGGTCGAGCAAGATAACTGCAGTACTTAAATTTTTCCAGATACTGTCGAGTATTTCTGAGTCGAAGGGGGTATTACTGAGCATGTTTGCACCATTTTAGTGCGTTGCGATTAAGCATAGCTTAGCACAGCCATTCTGCATTGTGAGGTATCTATTTTAAAATGTTAATTGCTGTTTAATACAGATGCTCGATGCATAAAAAAGGTGCTTACTGGGCTAACCGAAACGAGTTTATTATTCTCATTAAAAAGCTTAGCTTGCAGTGTGTGTTCGCCTCGATTGACTTCTCTAAGTGCAAAGGTTGTACTGCTACTGGCAACACCTAAAGGAGCGCCATCAACAAAGAGTTGTACCTTAAAGCCTGTTGCAAAGCGTGGGCTAATACGAGTCGTTACATAAACGGAACCGGTATTCTCTCTAACGGTGGCTTCATTTTCAGGTGAGGCTATTGTCACTTTAAAATTAACCGGTGTAACGTTAGGGCTGCTATCTAGAATGCTCGTATCGGTTGCTGGCATAGTGAGATTTTGCGTATTTAGCTTTACTTCAGTTGCGCCTGGACGTGGTGTATCAGAAAAGACTAAAACACCATTTCTATCCTTCCACGAATACACTTTCTTCTGAGCGGTACCATGACTAAAAGTACTAACAAAAGTTAGTATTGCTAACAATAAAGTTATGCTTTTCACTCTGCAACCCTGCATTTCTTAATCTATTTAAAACTGTAGAGGAGAATACGTCGAATTACCATTAAAAAAGCCCGCAAAGCGGGCTTGAGAACACACATTTATTATCTGATATAGATAATTCTGCTACAGCGTAATTACACGCTGTAGTACATTTCAAACTCAACTGGGTGAGTTGTCATGTTAAGCTTTTCAACTTCTTTGTTCTTCAGTGAGATGTACGCATCGATTAGATCGTCAGTGAATACACCACCTTGGGTTAAGAACTCACGGTCAGCGTCTAAAGAAGCAAGTGCTTCGCTCAGTGAAGAGGCAACTTGTGGGATCTCAGCAGCTTCTTCAGCTGGTAAGTCGTATAAATCTTTATCCATAGCGTCGCCAGGGTGGATCTTGTTTTTGATACCGTCAAGGCCAGCCATAAGCATTGCTGAGAATGCTAGATATGGGTTAGCTGTTGGATCAGGGAAACGTACCTCGATACGACGTGCTTTTGCAGACGGTACCACAGGGATACGGATTGAAGCAGAACGGTTACGTGCAGAGTATGCAAGCATTACTGGTGCTTCGAAGCCTGGTACTAGACGTTTGTACGAGTTAGTTGACGCGTTAGCGAATGCGTTGATTGCTTTAGCGTGCTTGATGATACCACCGATGTAGTAAAGTGCTTCTTCAGAAAGACCCGCGTATTTGTCACCAGCGAAGATGTTTACACCATCTTTACCTAAAGATTGGTGACAGTGCATACCAGAACCGTTATCACCTACAAGTGGCTTAGGCATGAAGGTTGCTGTCTTACCATAAAGGTGAGCCATGTTATGGATAACATATTTCATCTCTTGGATTTCATCTGCTTTTAATACCATGGTATTGAAGCGTGTTGCGATTTCGTTTTGACCCGCAGTTGCAACTTCGTGGTGGTGAGCTTCTACAACTTGGCCTAGTTCTTCAAGAACTAAACATGTAGCTGAACGCCAGTCGTGTGATGAATCAATAGGTGAACATGGGAAGTAGCCACCTTTAACACCTGGACGATGGCCTTTATTGCCACCTTCGTAGTCTTTATCTGAGTTCCATGCAGCTTCGATATCATCAATTTTGTACATAGAACCAGACATGTCTGATTTGTATTTTACATCATCAAATAGGAAGAACTCTGGCTCTGGGCCGAATAAAACAGTGTCAGCGATACCTGTTGAACGCATGTATTCTTCAGCGCGCTTTGCAACAGAGCGTGGATCACGCTCGTAACCTTGAAGTGTTGAAGGCTCAACAACGTCACAACGTACGATTAAAGTAGCTTCTTCAGAAAATGGGTCCATTTTAGCAGACTCAGGTACAGGCATTAGTACCATGTCTGATTCATTGATGCCTTTCCAGCCAGCAATTGAAGAACCATCAAACATTTTGCCATCTTCAAAGAACTCTTCATCAATTTGGTGATGAGGAATAGAAACATGCTGTTCTTTACCTTTGGTATCAGTAAAGCGTAAATCAATGAACTTAACGTCATTTTCTTTGATAAAATCTAAAACCGATTGTGACATGTGTCCTCCAATTGTTGGGTTTTATTTTTGCTGCATTATTGCTTTTGTTTTATATAAGCTGATTTCATGCCATATTTTTAACATGTTGTTTAGGCTTATAAAAAAAAATAGAATAGGGTTTTGTTAAAACTTTTTGCACAACTTTGGTGCGTAAAAGTTTCATTGTGGTGCATTGCTTTTTCACGATGCCAAATGCACAGAAATTGAACATACCTAATCGTTGAACTCTGCGCTTAATTTACTCTCAAAATATGGCTCATTACTCAGAATATCGCCAGTTTTTACTATTTGAAATGAATAAATTTCATAAATTTGTCATTTATAAAACAGATACTTAGAAAAAGCCTGAAGAAAGTTTATAAATTTATATTGGATAAACTTTCATCCATGCCATTATTAAGGGATAATATGCGCCCTTTTAAATCCTATGCTGGGACATCTGGTGAAAACTCAGATGAGTGCGTAGATCTTGCAGGATCAATGAGATTCAATTTCTCTGAGAAAAAATATGAGCATCGAAAAGTTAAGAAATATAGCGATTATCGCCCACGTTGACCACGGTAAAACAACTTTGGTTGATAAACTGCTTGAGCAATCAGGCACATTAGAAACGCGCGGCGGTAACGAAGAGCGCGTAATGGACTCAAACGACATTGAGAAAGAGCGTGGTATTACCATTTTAGCTAAAAATACAGCTATCTCTTGGAATGACTACCATATCAATATCGTAGATACCCCAGGACACGCCGACTTCGGTGGTGAAGTAGAACGCGTACTTTCGATGGCTGACTCAGTATTACTACTTGTTGATGCTCAAGAAGGTCCAATGCCACAAACGCGTTTCGTAACGCAAAAAGCATTCGCACAAGGTTTAACGCCGATTGTTGTTATCAACAAAATCGACAAACCAGGTGCACGTCCTGACTGGGTTATGGACCAAGTTTTCGATTTATTCGATAACCTAGGTGCAACTGACGAACAGTTAGACTTTAAAGTAATCTATGCATCAGCTATCAACGGCTGGGCAACAATGGATTTAGACACGCCATCTGACAACATGGAACCTATGTTCCAGATGATCGTTGACGAAGTATCTCCACCGGATGCAGATCCTGAAGGTGCTCTTCAAATGCAAATTTCTCAGCTTGACTACAACTCATACATCGGTGTTATCGGTGTAGGTCGTATCAAGCGTGGTACTGTTCGTCCTAACCAACAAGTAACGATTGTTAGTGCAGACGGTACTAAGCGTAACGGTAAAGTTGGCCAAGTAATGAGTTACTTAGGTCTTGAGCGTCACGAAGCAGAATCTGCCGGCGCGGGTGACATCATTGCTATCACAGGTCTTGGCGAGTTAAAAATTTCAGACACTATCTGTGATGTAAATACCGTTGAAGCATTACCACCACTAAGCGTTGATGAGCCTACAGTAACAATGACGTTCTCTGTAAATACATCACCATTTGCTGGTAAAGAAGGTAAATTCGTAACTTCACGTAACATCCTTGAGCGTTTACAAGCTGAGCTTGTTCACAACGTTGCGCTACGTGTTGAAGAAACTGACAACCCTGATAGCTTCCGTGTTTCTGGTCGTGGTGAATTACACTTAGGTATCTTAATCGAGAACATGCGTCGTGAAGGTTACGAGCTTGCTGTATCTCGTCCACAAGTAATTTTACGTGAAGTTGATGGTCAAAAAGAAGAGCCATACGAAACTCTTACAATCGACTGTCAAGAAGAGCACCAAGGTTCTATCATGGAGCAAATTGGTCTTCGTAAAGGTGAACTAACAGACATGTCTCCAGATGGTAAAGGCCGTGTACGTATGGACTTTATGATCCCAAGCCGTGGCTTAATTGGTTTCCAAACTGAATTTATGACATTAACCTCTGGTTCTGGTCTTCTTTACCATACATTCGATCACTATGGTCCACATAAAGGCGGTACTATTGGTGCACGTAAGAATGGTGTAATGATTGCGAACGCAACGGGTAAAGCACTTACTAACGCGTTATTCAATTTACAAGACCGTGGTAAGCTATTCATCGGTCACGGTGTTGAAGTTTACGAAGGTATGGTTATCGGTATCCATAGCCGTGATAACGACTTAACTGTAAACGCACTTAAAGGTAAGCAACTTACAAACGTTCGTGCATCAGGTACTGATGAAGCGCAAACATTAACGCCACCACTAAACTACACGCTTGAGCAAGCGATTGAGTTCATCGATGATGACGAGTTAGTGGAAGTAACACCTGAGAGCATTCGTATTCGTAAACGTCACTTAACTGAAAGTGATCGTAAACGTGCGAGCCGTCAAGCTAAAGACTAATAACGTCTTTTAGTTTTAAAAAAATATAAACCGCCGTATTGAAAAATACGGCGGTTTTTTAGGCCTTTAAAATAAAGAACTTCTAGCTCCAACCTTTAACTTGTAAAATAAGGCTGCCTACAAAAACAAAGGAATCGATTTAATGGACAAGGATCAAGTGGACGCGCAAATTGCTTTTTCTCAGATGCAGCATAATGAATCCATCAATGAGAAAATAGATGCGCTCAGGCCTAAGTGGTGGTCTATTATCAGTAAGTATGCAAGTTTTATTTTCACGCTTTTAGTTGTGCAATACTTCTTTCCTGAAACGATTGACCAGCCTGTTTTCTACTTTATTTTACTAATGATTTTTAATGTAAGTACTGCCCAATACTATGCAGATAAACAATTACATAAACGATTAGACTTACTTCATAGTTTAATAAAAGAGACGAAAGTCTAACCGCTTTAGTGTGCTAGATTGATAGGGGCAAGATCTTACTACAGTGACACTTGCTCACCTTCATTCAATATGTATAGAGGAACTTGGCTGCTCATGGCCTTTTGCATGTGCAGTAATCGCAGTAATGCAGAGTGACTAGAATGGTCGCCCATTTGCCAGCTTGAGTTACCATACCCCCATGGGATCATCACTTTACAGCTTAGCTCCTCAGCTGCATTTAACGCATCTTCAGGTGTTGTGTGTACATAGCGATACCACTTGCCGCTTTCTTGGTGGAAATAGGACGCTATCGGCATCAAACACACATCAATTTCGCCGTATTTTTGTTTAATATCCTGAAAATGTTTTGAGTAACCGGTATCGCCAGCGAAAAATAAGGTTTTTCCGTTTTGTTCGAGTAACCAACCATTCCATAAATCTTTATTGTGATCTTCATAAATAAAAGGCACTAAGATACGGCTGCTAAAGTGGTGAGCTGGCACGGCATGAATCGTTAAATCATTAATTTTAGTGCTTGCGTACCACGCCATCTCTGAGATAGTAAAACCACCGGTAGGAAAGTTATCTGCAAATCCTAAAGGCACTAAATAGCGTGGAGCATTGCCAATTTCTTCTATATCCGCTTTGTTAAAATGATCATAATGGATGTGTGAATACATCACCGCATCTAGGCCATCAAGCTCTACTTTTGTTGGCCAAAAACCAGGTTTGCGATAGATACCGCCTGCGAGTTTGAAGGCCAAGTCTACAGGTGAGTCAAACTGATCCTTAACGGGGTCAAACAACAACTGCTCACCACTGGGTGATTGAATATAAAAGCCTGCATGACCCAACCAGCGAACTGTAAAGCCTGAATCGACTTTAGGTACTATTTGTTCGCCTTGATAGTGGCATTGTGAGTTGCTGTCGTTGCATACAAGCAGTTCAGACGTTTCATAGCAATTGTCGGTGCAGGTTGTTGGGTATTCTTTGTCACCGGGGTAAAGGTTATGGTAACGACCTGCCTGCTCTCCTTCGGTTTTTAACGGGGTAATCGTACCTTCGCCAGCAATAACATCAACAGTGTTAGAGTTGCTACACGCTGCTAAAAGTGCAGCGGCGATAAGTGTAGGAAGTGTTTTTAAATGCATAACATGCTTACTTTTTATTCTTTGCCATGAGTTTAGCAAAATAAGATTTAAGATAAATCATTAAAAAGTAACAAGAGGTTACATAAAAAAGCCTACGTTTAAGTAGGCTTAGTGAAATGTGCGTAAGATGACTAGCTTGCTTTATTCATTTGCTCAATGAATTTATTTGAGTCTTCAATCGACTTATTCATGTCATCCATTAAAATTTTGATGTCGCGTTTTAGATTCGTAAACTCGCCTTTGATAGCTGTTACAGCTTGTGCATTAAGATTATGTTTTAGATACAGCACGTTATCGTGAAGCGATGTTAATACAGGCTCCATTTTACTCTCAGCACTGCGCATTGAGCGTAACAGTTGGTCAAATTGGCGCTTGGTTGCATTAAGCTTTTTGCTGCTTTCACGCTTTAGAGAAGCGCTTTTATATTGTTCAAGCTCATCGCTCCATTCATCGAATAGCGCTTCGGCTACATCTTCAACTTTGTTGATGTTGGTGGTTACTTGATTCGCAGCTGCAAGGCTTGATTCATAATCATCATTGAGTTGGTTGTAGGCATCTTGTAGTTCGCCACCATCAAAGTTGATTAATGTGGTCAGTCTCTCTAATGCTGATTGAAATTCTTCTTGTGACTCTTGTTGAGACTCTTTAGTTTCTTCAACACGGTCAACTAAAATATCGCGCTTATGGACACCTACAGACTCCATGGCTGAATAATAAGCTGACTGACAGCCTGATAATGCCATGGTAACTGCAAATAGTGGTGCGCTTAAAAGTGTCAGTTTTTTCATTGAGTTCCCTTTTTGGATGCCTGTCATTTCAAATTATGTGGCGGATTGCTATGATTATCAAAACATTTTAGCAGAAAGTTGATTCTATGGATGAGAAGCTCAGTCGTTATAAGCTGCAAATAAGTATTTTCCTAAAGCAGCAACCTGGTTGGTGGATGCAGTATTTGACGCGATGTATCGATGATCAAATTACGGTTAATGCTGGCTATTTGGCGTATGTGACCTTGCTATCGATTGTGCCACTTGTTGCCGTAGGCGTGGCGATATTTTCTGCATTTCCTGGGTTTGAGAGTACCTTAGTGACAATCGAAAACTTTCTATTTACTAACTTAGTTCCCACATCGACCGATGTGATTAAGGAGCATATCAGTTCTTTTGCTGGTAACGCAAATAAGATGACGGCAGTTGGTGTGGGCTTTTTAGCTGCTGTGTCGTTGTTATTGATTAGAAATGTCGATGCCACTCTCAATCGCATTTGGCGAATTAAGAAAAAGCGGCCGATGATGATTTCTTTTGCCGTGTATTGGATGGTTTTAAGCTTAGGGCCTGTGTTATTGGGCGCAAGTATTGGCGTGACCTCTTATATTGTGTCGTTAGTGTCGTTTGCTGATCAAGGAATCCCCGGTTTTAGTGGATTCCTATTAAAGCTTTTACCTTACGTTATTTCTATGGTGGGCTTTATTATGCTCTATACTTTAGTACCTAACACACGAGTTCCATTTAGAGCGGCAATACCAGGGGCTTTATTTGCAGCTATGCTGTTCGAGCTGACTAAAAAAGGTTTTGCACTGTATATCAGTCATTTCCCATCCTATGAAGTTATTTATGGGGCCCTGGCGACCATTCCTATTTTGTTTGTATGGGTATATTTGTCGTGGATTGTTGTATTACTCGGTGCAGAGTTTACGGTCTGTATCAGCCCAGAAAATATTGAAGACACCCCTGATATAGATATTTAAACTGACTGCACCTAAGGAGAACGAGGTGCAGTTTCATCCACAATACATAGCTAACCGCGACTATCATCTGAGTGTAGGGGATGGTCATCAAATTCATGTTCAGGAATTCGGAGAGCCCAGTGGCATTGCTGTCGTTGTCTGTCATGGGGGACCAGGTTCTGGACTATGTCCTGAAAACTGCCGATTTTTTGATCTTCAGCGCTATCGTGTAATCATGTTTAGTCAGCGAGGATGCGGTCACTCTACACCTCACGATACGCAAGCGAATACGACACAGGATTTGATCTCTGATCTTGAATTTTTACGTATCCAACTTGGCGTTAAAAAGTGGCTTGTTAGTGGTGAATCTTGGGGGGCAACATTGGCTTTGCTCTATGCTATTAGTCATCCTGAATCCGTTGCAGGGCTGCTTTTACGAGCTAGTTTCTTAGCCTGTGAAAGTGATTTTGCATGGTTGTATTCACAGCAAGGTGCAGGCGCCCAATTTTACCCAGAAAGCTATAGAGAATTTGCAGGAGAACTACACGATTGGTCGCAGCTATTAGATTTTTATCAATGCCAGCTTAGTAGTGAAGACCAAATAAATGCTAATAAGTATGCAAAAAGATGGTGTCATTGGGAGCAGGTTTTATGTCACGCCGAGCCATGTACAAGCTGGTGTATATCTGAACCCCACTCAGCACTGAATCAAGCACGATTAATGGTTCATTACTTTCGTCATCGTTGCTTTATTGAGGATCACTATATTACGAAACACAGTGATATATTGGCACATATTCCTACTTGGTTTATTCATGGTCGAGCTGATTTGGTGTGTCGTTACAGTGCGGTGCAGCAATTAGCAGAGCAGCTCAATGCGCAATTGTTGATATTAGATGGCATTGGGCACAGCAGTGATAATCAGGTATATTTGGCGGCAATGCGACGTGCCGCAGATTTAATGTATATCAAGTTATCGAGGGATCAATGCAAGGCTTAATTCAAAGAGTTACACAAGCGAAAGTAGAAGTGGCAGGCGAAGTAGTGGGTGAAATTTCACAAGGTATTTTGCTGCTATTAGGTGTGGAAAAACAAGATACTGAGCAAAGCGCTCAGAAGCTTTTACATAAAGTTAGTAATTACCGCATTTTTACCGATGAACACGGAAAGATGAACTTAAGTTTGAATGATATCAAGGGAGAGCTTTTAGTGGTTTCGCAGTTTACGCTAGCGGCTGACACTAAAAAGGGCATGCGTCCAAGCTTTTCAAGTGCAGGCACACCAGCGCAGGCAAATGAGTTATATGAGTATTTTATCGCTCAAGCAAAAGAAGCCGGTTTACGTATAGCGACTGGGCAATTTGCAGCAGATATGCAAGTGAGCTTGTGCAACGATGGCCCTGTAACGTTTAACCTATCAGTATGATTACTTTGTGATCATGACGATATGATTGACGTAGTTAGGGATTTTTTCAATACTTGGGCGTTTACCAAATTCAGTGATGAGTAAATGCTCAAGTTGTTTCAGTTGTGATGGGTGGTTAGATAAAAAGTTGATGAATAGTAAGCCATTTTTTGCCATTGCTGCACGTAACTTGGCATAAAATTGATGTTTAAATAAAAATAATGGTGCATCTACTTCACTGAATAAATCTAAAATAATCCAATCATACTCATGCCCTTGCTCTAACACCTGCTGAGCATCGAAACAGCGTAAATTATTATCATGATGACCACCAAAATAACGTTTGTAGCAGTGAATAATATCGGGGTTTTTATCAACAGAAGTTAAGTGGCTTTGTGGGTAGGTATGCTGTAAATAATTTCGGATGGCACCTCCACCTAACCCCAGCTCGAGTATTTTGTTGGGTTCTTCTAACTCTTGCCAAAGTCTTGCAAGGTACTGTAAGTGAGGGAAAAGTAATCGTGCTGGGCGGCGCTTTTCGACTACAGATTGTAATGTTTCATTAATTAACAGCCAGCGAAACTGATTCATTTGTCTTACTTGAATAGACTCTCTACCTTGCTTATGCCAATAAATAAGCTGCCCGAGCCTGTGGCAATCTTCAATAAAACACTGTTTTATCGCGCCACTGGGTTCAAAAAAATGTTCCATATTTCGGGCCTTTAACTTTTTATGTATAAAGTATGACAATTACTTCAGCATAGACTAGCCTCGCTAAAGTGCCAATTGTGCAGTAGTTTTTACAGCGAAGAATAATAATTTTGGCTAGGTCACCAAAGTATTATTCCAACTTGATGGAAGATAGCGTATCGTAATTTGCATTCGTTAGGCCACGAAAAAACAACATGAGATGGCTGAATTATCACAGGAGTATTTATGTTTAAAGTGACCACCCCACAAAGCAGCGAAGATTGGCAAGCGTATTATTCATTGCGTTGGCAGGTTTTAAGAGCGCCATGGGGCGAGCCGCGCGGTTCTGAACAGGATGATTTAGAACAAGACGCAGAGCACCGCTTTATCAAAAATAATGATGGTGAAGTATTAGGTGTGGCACGCCTTCACTTTAATAATCATCAGCAAGCGCAAGTACGTTACATGGCGGTAGCCGAAGGTAACCGCAATCAGCATATTGGTAGCCGTTTATTACATGAATTAGAAAAAATCGCATGGACTCAAGATGCCGATGAGCTCGTGTTGTTTGCTCGTGAGCGAGCTCTTGATTTCTATAAGCGTCATGGCTATGAGTTAAAAGAAAAAGCGCATTTAGCTTATGATGACGTACAGCACTGGAAAATGGTTAAACAAAAACCTTCTGAACCAGGCTGGTTCCGCCACCCAAACTGGACACAAGTACTACAAAATACATGGCGTGAATCAATTCCAATTAGTGATGCGATGGGTATTAAAGTTGAAAGTTATACTGATTGGCAGTTTACTACCCGCGCTGATTTAGATGCGAACTTAAACCTTCACAACACTATGTTTGCTGGCTCTATTTATAGCTTAGCTACCTTAACAGGGTGGGGAGCAACTTACCTTGCGCTGAAAGAAGCAGGTCTTGAAGGAAATATCGTGTTAGCTGATGCTAACATTAAATACTTAAAACCACTTAATACCGACCCTCGAGGTTGTGTTGATGTGAAAACTTGTAAAGGTAACCTTAGCGAACTGGAAACAAAAGGCAAAACCAGTTATGTAGTGCCTGTCACTATATTTGATGGCAACGACGTTGTTGCAGAGTTTGAAGGGGTGTTTGTTGTGGTTATGTAGCATTAGTTGATTTTATGTTGATCTCTTAGATTTCTTGGCTATAGTTTAAGTTCCGATTATGGATACATTGAAATAGGGATTGATATTATGTATAAATTTATTATCTGCTTAGTTTTGCTAAGCGTGTCAGGGAAAGCATTTAGTCAGGATTTTAAGGCTAGGATCTGTAAAGACTGTACTTATTCAGAAGCTAAAGAAATTGCGAAAAAGTTAAAGCCAAAACTTGTATGCCAGCAAGTTGGTAGAAATCCTAATCCTGTATTTGGAAGTGAAGAGCAATGCTATTCAACAACAAATAAAGTATTAGTGGTTAACCAAGCTACCCGTGAAATATTCGGTTTTTATAATGAGCATAGTAATCAAGGTACACCGCGTTACAATATGTCAAATACACTTAGAGATATGAGTAGCTACCCTACAGCAGTTGATACTTTGATTAATGACGTACTAGATACATATGCTCAGCTAGATGAGATCGCAGCGCAAGTTACAGCTGACTTTAATCAAGGGACGATGCCAAGTAGTACAGAAAAATTAAAATTCAATACATACAGTACTGCTAACACAACAAATGCGACTTGTGATAATGCGCCTGAGGCTAAAGCTATGAATGCGATGCTTGACGGACGAAATATGGCGAATGTTCAAAACCGTGCACAAGAATACGCAAGGCAAAAACAATTAGATACTCGCTCATTTCATAAGACACGCTTCACTGGAGTTAATTTTGGGGTTAGCGCAGGAGGTGTTTCTGTTGGTGGGACTTGGGAGTATGTCCCTGAAAATAGAACTGTCATTCAAAATTTTACACTAAATACTAAAAATACTGACGTGCCAGTAAACTATCCGCGAAATCAAGTTGCCTATGAATTAAGTTTAGATAGTGCTGGATTTATCGGGATTGAACTTAATAAAAATGCCACCATACTCGACGGTATATCTCTAGGTGTATTGAAGCAAGTTAATTTCTCTGTTTCACAAATTTCAAACTGCTTAGCTGAGTTGTTTGACAAAAAATTTCCAAAGTCAATAAGTAGTCCTGGAGGTGGTGCCATAGGTACTCCTGCAGGATCAGGAAGTGCACCTTTAGGTTGGGGAAATATACCAGTTGTAAGAGGTGGTGGTAGATTAGGCACTTCTGGAGGTGGCGGCACGTGTACCCACCACTATTATGATCATCATGGCCATCCAATGGCGAGCATCCAGGGGGCATGCCCTTAACTTATAGTTAACTAAGCTAAAATGTAAAAGCACTAAACGTAGAATTGTTTAGTGCTTTTTGCTTCTCACTTAAAATCAACTAAATTAATACAACCTAAAAATGAAACTTAAAGTAAGTCAGTTAACAGAATACCCACACCAAAGCGTTCAATATCAGCGTTGTAATCAATCAAACTCTCACCATAACCATTAAAGTACTGTGCGTAACCTCGTAACCTGCCCCAAAGAGGGAAAGACCAATCTAATTGGATTGCACCACGGTTATCTGAATTTAAGTTATTACGAGTCATAAAGCTGAATTCATGTTCGTTATAACGATAAGCGCCAGAAAACTCAAAGTACCCCATGTATTTATAGATATCAGGGTTGTCATCACCACTGGCTTCTAGCTCATCTTCTTTTTCATCTTCTGGGATGCGGTACCAAGGTTTAAAGCTAAACACAAAACCATCTTTTTCCCATAAAAAGTCTGCATAAATGCGATTCCATGAACGAGAATTCGGTTGGCTTCGGCCATTTGATTGATGTGATGCACCAATCGCAATTGCCATTTCATCTCCCCATAAGACATTTTCTTCATCAAGGTAGTTTATCCAGAATACCTCTGGCTCATAGTTGGTTTCACGAAATGGTGAAGAGATATCTTTGTTGTAAAACTGCCAAAACGACTGCATCGTAAACGCAAAGTACACACCTTGATCTTTATCTGAGAAGCCTTCAAAGATAGGTACCTTAATTGACAGCTGATATTTTACTTCGAGGTTGTCGAGTGGCTCACCATTTGTTTCTTCTGCTAGATCTTTTAAACCGTCAAAAGGGCGAGTATTTGGATGCGATACGTAAGACAGTGGCAGGATATAGTTACGTTTATGTGGCGTGATTACATTGCGGTTTTTTTTACTTACTTCTTCGCGTGCTTTTCGTTTATCAAGTGCTGTAAGTTTTTTACTTTCATCTAAATCAGAGCATTTTTTTCGAAGCTCTTCGAGCGTTTGTTTACCGTCACCACCAATCGCTTCATTTAAAATACATTGTTTTACTAATTCGAGCGCGTCATCTTGTTCATTGGTTTTTGTTTCTTCTGTCTGCGCCATAACAGGTACAGAAAATAAACTAGCGACAGCTAGCCACGTGCGCCATCCCATTGCGATTTCCTTATTGAATAGAGGTGAAGTTAAGATAAGTATAACGATTTTTACATAAGTAACCGTGAACTTGTACTGAATTGTTAAATTTTTAGGTAAATAGAGCCCCAAGCGAAACTTGGGACTCTGCTGTTACGGCCTAAGCCGTGACTCTCACGCAATGAGAAGGGGTGAGCTTATAGCTCAAATACGTTGGTAAAAAACTTATATAATTCGGTGCCTTGATTCACGCTTGCTGAAGCAAAATGTAAAATGGCTATTGCATCTTTATCAAAACTGAGTGTTTGTAATGGTTGTTCTGATAGGTAGCGCTCCATTCTTAAAATATGGGCTATAGGTTCACCTGCTTTAATATGGCCACCCAGTGGCGCTAGGTACTCCACCATGCCGCCCATGGGAGCGTAGTAAGCAATATAATCTTTAAGCATACAGGCATAACGTGTCATCGCTTTGGGTTGATACGCTGCATCAACTAATACCTTTTTGTGGTTGAGGTAACTTAAAATGCTATTTGCATCTTCAAGAGCTGCACTTAAATCGATTTTTTCTTGGCTACCTAGCTCAACGGTGAATGCCTCGACTTGGACAGCGAATTCACGGCCTTGTTTGCCAAGCTCTTCAGATAACGACCACCATGGACAGAAACTCGCTTCATCCATCGCGCCATCAAAATCATTCGGGATCAATAACACATGCTCTATGTTGAAATAGCGCGCGCTGTCTTTGGCGTATTCAGGGCAATATAAGTGCTGACTTGAGATAGGCCCAGTGTGAAGGTCTAAAACAATATCAGCCTGATGGGCAAGCTTTTGTAAGTTAAGGGCAATACGCTTACCCGTTGTTAGGCTGTAATCAGGGCCTGTTAGTTGGCTGTCGATATCAGCAACCAGTGCTTCTTTAAACGCCGCTTTAAGGATCGCATCATCACTGTCTTTGTGCTGTTCAGCAATTTGTGATGGTAAGGCTTTGTTAAAGCGGTACATGCGGTTCCAGTTGGTGCCCGTAATTGGATCGAAGCGACCTAGCGTAAACTCGCCTGACTTTTGGTTACAACCAATTGGGTTGGCATAAGGCACTAGGGTAATATCGCCACGCAGCTTGAGTGATTTTAGCTGCTCTAGCAATTGATAAATTACTGCATTACCTTGCACCTCAGCACCGTGCATATTGGCTTGTATATATACGTTTGGGCCTGTGCCATCGCCTTTTAAGCGATACACAGGAATTGTCAGTGGTAGGCCGTTGGCAATCTCGCCAACCACAATATTCTCTTGGCTAATGAATTCTTTACTCATGGCGATTACCTCAAATAATAGCTGGCATCTTCAGCGCTACGAATGCACTCAATATTGCCTTGTTCAAGGATGTATTCAGCCGCTAATTCGTGGCATAAAAAGTACGGCATACTTTCGGTAAAGCCATATGCCCCACATTGGCTGAATACCAACCAGTCTTGTTCATTTAAATCGCTTGCTAATTGGTGTTCACCCAAGCAATCAAGGGCGGTGCAAAGCGGGCCGTATAAAGTCATTGCCTTAGGTTCAGCCGTTGATTCGCGTAGTAACGCCGCAGGGAAATCTTGGCTTGTTACAGCAGGGCGAAGTAAATGGTTAATACCGCCTGATAAAATCACCTGCTGTTGATTGTAATTCTCTTTGCGCTCAACAACCGGTGTTGCGTAATGGCCACATTCGCCAACCGCATAGCGGCCAAGTTCCATCCAAAGCTCTTTGACACCAGCATCTGCTTTAATGCTCGCCAGTGTCTCGATAAGTGCAGACCAATCAAGTCGGTTAGCATCTTGGGTATAAGGAATGCCTAAACCACCCCCTAAATCGAGAATATGAAGGTTAATATTTAATGAGCTTGCTAGCTGTTGTAATGGCGCAATCATCGCGCGCCATAGCTCGGCGAGTTTGTCAGTGCTCAGCATATTGCCCCATTGGAAAATATGCAGACCCTCAAAGCTAAGAGCTGGGTAATCACTTGCAGTGAGTGCTTGCCACTCATCACAGCCTAAACCAAAAGGAGTAAGGCTATCGCCGCCAAGTGGATTCTTTTCGCTGTCTGGCCAACGAAGTTGTACACGCAATAGAATTTGCAGCTGACAATTTGCTTTTGTTGCTTGCTCATTTAACCAGCGAACTTGGTTAATGCTCTCGGCCACAAAAGTACGTACGCCGCGAGCAATAAAATGTGAAATTTGTTTAGGGCTTTTTGCAGGCCCTGTGTTGAGCACGCGCTCGCTATCGATGCCTTGAGCAAGTACTTGCTCAAGTTCACCTTTACTTGCAACATCAAAGTTAAACCCTGCGCTGTCTAAACATTGAATAATGCGTGACAGTGGGTTGGCCTTAACGGCATACCAAAGTTTCACATCGGTTTGCGCAGTTAGTTGCTTTAAATGTGTAGTTAATTTATCTAAATCATAGATAAAAAATGGCGTATCAAGATGCGTTGAAACGTGTTCAACCGCTTGCTTGATGGGCGTGCTCAAAAAGCTCATTAACGTAAAACCTCTTCTAACAGTAATGATGCATCGCTTTGTTCGTCACGGTATTTTACGATCAGTGCACAAGACATGCTTAGGCCTTGCTCGCGAGCCCATGCATTTGAAGCTGGGCGAGAACCTGGGATTACAATCGCGTTTTCTGGGATTGCTTCACCTTTATCTAGTTGGCGCTCATTCACACAATCGTAAACAGGAATGGTTGCAGATAAGCGCACACCCGGCGCAAGCACAGCCCCTTTTTTCACAACCACACCTTCAACAATAACGCAGCCTGCGCCGATGAATGCATCATCTTCAATCACCACAGGACTGGCACCAATTGGCTCAAGTACACCACCTAATTGTACTGCTGCACTTAGGTGAACATTTTTACCCACTTGTGCACATGACCCTACTAATGCGTGGCTGTCGACCATCGTACCTTCGTCGATGAATGCACCAATATTTACATACGCTGGTGGCATAATAATCGTGCCTTTGGCAACGTGTGCGCCCCGACGAACACTGCTACCGCCTGGTACCATACGCACGCCTGCATCTGCTGCAAAGCCTTGTGGTGCCAAGTTGTGCTTATCAACAAAACCACCTGGGAACTCAGTATTTGTGCCATTTTTGAAAGCTTCTAAAATGCCTTGTTTAACTTCTACATTGGCGTGCCAGTTGCCGTTCTCGTCTTGTGTTGCTGCGCGAACTGCGCCTGATTCTAAGTTGTTTAATAATTCTAACCAGCTCATGATAAAACCTGTTTTTAGTTCCAAGATAAAATTGTGTTGTTTGCGTGGGTGATGCTGTCTGTTTGCTCAAGCTCTAAATGCGTAAGCGGCGGACGTAAATGCGGGGTATTTATTTTACCTTGCAGGTGCATCAGTACTTTTACGGGGATTGGATTTGCTACAGCGAATAAACTTTGGATTGCTTGCGACCAATCGGTGAATAGATTTGGGTATTGACCACTTAAACTGCGTTTAACAAACTCATGGGTTTGACTCGGCCAAGCATTCGCGGCAACCGACACTAAACCTTTTGCACCAGCTTGAGCAAAATATGGCATAAGTGCATCATCGCCACTGAAAATAGCCAGAGTTGGTGATGCCGTTCTAAAACCTTCAAATTTACTAATGTCGCCACTGGCTTCTTTTAAAGCCCAAAGGTTTTTGTGCTCAGCAAGGTTTTTGATCACCTGCGGTGCAATCTCAACTGCACTTCTTCCTGGTACGTTATACAACATACAAGGGTGATGACTTGCGTTAAGTAGGCTTTCAAACCAATGTGTTTGGCCAACAACCCCTGGCTTTGCATACAGAGGTGAGCCCAATAGATAGCCATGAATAGGTAGTTGATTGCAGTATTCAACCCAAGCAATTTGTTGCTTAAGGTTCATACCGCCCACAGCAACCATGAGTGGTACTCTCGGTGCTAATTGGCAAACATGCTCAACAATGGCTTGTTGCTCTTTAAGTGAAAGCGCCAGTCCTTCACCGGTACTGCCAAGCAATAAAATGCCGTTATTTGCATCTTGCTGCTCAGCGACCAGTTGTTCAAGGGCCGTGTAATCGACCTCGCCAGATTCAGAAAATGGCGTGACAAGCGCTGTCCATAATGGATAGTCGTTTAAATCAAAATTGTTGATCATCTCTCACGAACTTATAAGGTATTCGAAGAGTTTATGCGGGAACATTTGAATGGAGCCGCATGTCGTCGTTCGAACAAGGTATAATTCGAAGAGCGAATGGGCTTAAAATAATAAAGACGCGACGGCCTTATTATACTAAGACCAGAAGCTCTCCACCAAACTAATCAATAGCAATTTGCTATTGTTGGTGACAGTCGCTGGGATTCAGCCCAGTCGCCCGAAATAAGCACCTCACAAACGGTGTTACTTCTCGGCGTTAATTCCCCTCACGTATGATCAACAGAGTCTGTGCTCTTCCCATACGCTACCTGAATAACGCACCTCTTCCAGCCCTTTATGCTCGCTTTAAAGGTTAAAGCCAACATAGTTAAATAGGGTATATTCGGCGATTAAAGCATTTTAGCCATCTAGGTGTCAAGGCGAAGGATTTGTTTTTTAGTGACCGATTTTGCAACATGGTTACGTATAAGCGTGTTTTTACGTACACTTAGCGTTAACCAAATAAATTGGAAAAATGATGGAAAAATTTAACGATATTTATCGACGAGCCGTATCTCGAAAGGGCAGCGAGGAAATGCTGCATGCACTGTTATCAAACCCGCTCGATGATACTGATATTGCCAAAATGCATGACGATTTATGGTTAGAAGAGTTCACGCGTAAAGTTTTTCAAAGTGGCTTCTATTGGTCTGTTATCAATAACAAGTGGGCAGGTTTTCGCGACGTGTTTTGGGATTTCAGTGTAGAGAAACTGCTGATGATGCCGCCAGATATGCTTGAGCAAAAAGCCAGTGACGAGCGAATTGTTCGTAATTTTAAAAAAGTACAAACGATCCCAGAAAACGCATACATGATCCACGAAGTTGCCGAAAAACATGGCAGCTTTAGCCAGTTTATTGCGGATTGGCCAACTGACAATATTATTGGCTTGTGGGCCTATCTTAAAAAACATGGTGCGCGTTTAGGGGGAAATACAGGCCCTTACGCTTTGCGAGCGCTTGGTAAAGATACCTTTTTACTTTCTCGCGATGTAGAAACCTACTTGCGTGCCCACGAGTTGATAGAGGGCGGCTTACAAACTAAAAAATCGTTACAAGCAGCACAAGATTTTTTCAATGAATTACAACAGCAAAGTGGCTATAGCCTGCAAGCACTTAGTCAGCTTGTGGCCTATGGGGTAGGTGATAACCGCGTAGGTGTAGCCACACGTTAAGGACAGTTATGAAACTGCAAACTCGATACACAGATATTAGTGAACTGCTCGCTATTGAAGATATGCCGAGCGCCGTAGCTGAGCCGCAATTACTGCTGTTTAATGACAAGCTCGCTGATAATTTTGCGATTAATCACGACAGCGAATTCTTAGCTAAATTGCTATCTGGTTCAGCGATAGATAACGCCGTGGCACCGGTTGCACTTGGTTACTCAGGTCATCAGTTTGGTCATTTTTCACCGCGTCTTGGTGATGGCAGGGCGCATTTGCTTGGCGCTATTACAGATAAAGATGGCACATTGTGGGATGTGCAATTAAAAGGCGCAGGAGCAACAGTGTTCTCGCGCGGTGGTGATGGTCGCTGTGCCATTGGCCCTGCAGTGCGTGAGTATATTATGAGTGAGGCGCTTGATGCGCTAGGTATCGCGACTACGCGCTGTTTAGCTGTGGTGACTACTGGTGAAACGGTATATCGAAATCCTCCTCGACCTGGTGCGGTCGTCACGCGTTTAGCTAAAAGCCATATCCGTGTTGGTTCATTTCAATACTTAGCAACACAGGGTGATATAGAAGGGTTAGAAAAGCTTGTCGATTACGCTATCTGTTATCATTTTCCTGAAATTAATAGCACTGGAGAACAGCGCTATATCGACTTTTTAACAGCTGTACAAGACAAGCAAATTGAGTTGATAGTAAGTTGGATGCGTGTCGGTTTTATACACGGTGTTATGAATACTGATAACACCTTGATAAGTGGTGAAACCATTGATTATGGTCCTTGCGCTATGATGAACAACTTTGATTTTGATACTGTGTTTAGCTCAATTGATCACCAAGGGCGCTATGCATTTGGCAATCAGCCGACGATTGCTAATTGGAATTGTGCACGCCTAGCTGAAAGTCTATTACTTTTATTTAAAGACGAAAAACAAGCGCTTACAGACCTTTCAACGGTTATAAATAGCTTTTCAACTCGGTTCAATGACGCCTTTAATTTTATGTGGCAAAAAAAGCTGGGCTTAGAAAGCCTGGAAGAAGATGACCATATACTTGTTTCTGAATTGTTGACGTTAATGAAGCAACATAAATTGGATTATACCAACACATTTAATCTTTTGACTGAGTCATTACAGTCTCCGGTAACCATACCTGCCAATATAAAAGAATGGTATAAAAAATGGTTTTTAAGAACATCTACTCAAAGTTATAAAACGATGCGTGCTGTTAATCCTGCAGTCATTCCACGCAACCATAATATCGAAATGATTATAGGTGAATATGAGAACTCTGGAAAAAGCGCTTCACTGGAAGCATTTTTGAAAGTGATATCAAATCCTTATATTTATAAAGCTGAAAATACACATTGGTATGAGCCTCCTAAGGAAGGTGATGCGAATTATCAAACTTTTTGTGGAACTTAAAAAATTCCAGAAAAGGCTGATTGTTAGCTACTGTGCCTAAGTGTAATATTTAACACCTATGCTAAGAAATATGACTGAACACTTTTTATATATAAGTTAACGCACCTAGTTATTAAGTCTATTTTTTAGTTAATTTATAGTCGTTGTTAATTAACAATAATAACGAGTTGTTAATTTGAATGACGATTTAACTATAGTATTAGGTAAGTTTTATATTATCACCTATAGTTTCTAATGACCTGAATCAAACTATGATTTGAGTTAGTAGTATAACCTGTTACCTATTAAGTATAGGTTAACAAATCGAAGAGTATTCTGCTTATAAAATGGGCTGGGATGACTTAGCTGAAAATTTTAATTGTGAAAATGGGAAGGAAACAATGAAATTAAAATCACTTACTATGGCGATTGCATTAGCTGCAACTAGTGCATCAACATTTGCTGCAGAGAAAGAAGGTTTTTATATCGGTGTATTCGGTGACTACTACGATGCATCTTGGATTGCAACAGATTACTCACCTAACGTGAGAACTGGTTATGCAACAGGTTTCGGTGCTGAGATTGGTTACCGATTCTCAGATTACTGGAGCGCTCGTTTAGAGTACGCTGATGGAAATATTGATACTGAACACCTAATCACGGGTGATAAGTACGACATGGACATGGATAGATACGGCATCGACATGCTGCACCATTTTTCTGGTGGTCCATTCTACGGTGTGTTAGGTCTTAAAGAAATTGATGTGTACGAGAAAAGCACATTTGCAAATATTGGTCTAGGTTACCAACACTTTGTAACTGAGGGTCTATCAGTTAACTTTGAAACATCTTACTACAGAGGTTTAGAGTTCAGTGAGTCAGACTTAAATGCTAAGTTTGGTGTAAGCTACTTATTCGGTCAATCAAGCGAGCCAGCGGCACCTGTTGAGCCAGCTCCAGTTGTTGTTCAAGAGCCAACAGATTCAGATTCTGATAACGATGGTGTAATTGATGCTGATGACCAATGTGCAAACACGCCGATGACAGACGCTGTAGATGCAACGGGTTGTACTTTGTATGAAGAGAAGCCAGTAACAATTAGCTTACTAGTTAGCTTTGCTCATGACTCAGCGGCTGTTCCACAACGCTACTTTGATGACATTGCTGAAGTTGCTACCTTCATGAAGGAAAATACAGACGCAACGGTTGTTTTAGAAGGCCATGCTTCAGCAGTAGGTGATGCTGAGTACAACATGACTCTATCTAAAAAGCGTGCTGATGATGTTGCTGATGAATTAATCAAAGACGGCATCTCTGAAGATCGTATTTCAACAAAAGGCTATGGTGAAGAGCGTTTGAAGAATGAAGCCAACACTTTAGAAGCTCACGCTGAAAACCGTCGTGTTGAAGCACAATTAACATCAACTCAACGTGTAAAAGTTATGCGTTAATAGTGAGTTGTAAGTTTTGAGAAACCCAGCCATATGGCTGGGTTTTTTTATGCCTAAAATAAGAATGATTCTTACTTAATAAATATTCATCTGAATAGCTTTTTTTTTAACTACTATTCATGTTATTTATAGTGAATATAAAGTGCCTAACCGCAGCATGGATTTTCATCTATACTTAAAAGCTTTATAATCAATCGTCAGAATACTATAAGTACTGGGTTATATATTTGGTATTTAGTTTAATACTACCGAGTACTTTCACGTCACCAAGAGGGCAATATTGTGCTACAAGAATATCGTAAACACGTAGAAGAACGTGCCGCGTTAGGTATCGTACCAGCGCCATTAGATGCTCAGCAAACGGCTGATCTTATTGAACTAATTAAAAATCCACCAGCAGGCGAAGAAGAGTTTATTCTTGATCTTCTTGTTAACCGCGTACCACCAGGTGTTGATGATGCAGCTTACATCAAAGCAGGCTTCTTAGCTGCAGTTGCAAAAGGTGAAGCAAGCTCTCCACTGGTATCAAAAGAAAAAGCTGCTGAGCTACTTGGTACTATGTTAGGTGGTTACAACATCGCTCCTATGATTGATCTTTTAGATGACGCAGCGTTAGCACCAATCGTTGTTAAAGGTTTATCAAACACATTATTAATGTTCGATGCTTTCTACGATGTAGAAGAAAAAGCGAAAGCAGGTAACGAATTTGCTAAGCAAGTAATCGAGTCTTGGGCAAATGCAGAGTGGTTTGTAAACAAGCCTGCAGTTGCTGAAAAAATCTCAGTTACGGTATTCAAAGTAACTGGCGAAACAAATACAGATGACCTTTCTCCTGCACCAGATGCATGGTCTCGTCCTGATATTCCATTACACGCTTTAGCAATGCTAAAAAATGAGCGCGAAGGTATCAACCCTGAAAAACCAGGTGAAGTTGGTCCAATCTCACAACTAGAAGAGCTTAAAACGAAAGGTTTACCTCTTGCTTACGTTGGTGATGTAGTTGGTACGGGTTCTTCTCGTAAATCTGCAACTAACTCTGTACTTTGGTTCATGGGTGATGATATTCCTCACGTGCCAAACAAACGCGTTGGTGGTGTATGTTTAGGCGGTAAAATCGCGCCTATCTTCTTCAACACAATGGAAGACTCAGGTGCATTGCCAATCGAACTTCCTGTTGACGAGCTAAACATGGGCGACCAAATTGATATCTTCCCATACGAAGGTGTTGTTAAGCGTCACGGTACTGATGAAGTAATTTCTACTTTCTCTTTAAAATCAGACGTAATTCTTGATGAAGTGCGTGCTGGTGGTCGTATTCCACTAATCATCGGTCGTGGTTTAACGGATAAAGCGCGTGCATCACTAGGTATGGAAGCTGAAGATATCTTCCGCAAACCTGCTCTTGTAACTGATTCTGGTAAAGGCTTCACATTAGCTCAGAAGATGGTTGGTAAAGCATGTAACATGCCTGGCGTACGTCCTGGTCAATACTGTGAGCCGAAAATGACCACTGTTGGTTCGCAAGATACAACAGGTCCTATGACGCGTGACGAACTTAAAGATCTTGCTTGTTTAGGTTTCTCTGCAGACTTAACAATGCAGTCTTTCTGTCATACATCAGCTTATCCTAAACCAATCGACGTAAACACTCACCACACACTTCCTGATTTCATCATGAACCGTGGCGGTGTATCACTACGTCCAGGTGACGGTGTAATCCACTCATGGTTAAACCGTATGTTATTACCAGATACAGTAGGTACTGGTGGTGATTCGCATACTCGTTTCCCTCTAGGTATTTCATTCCCAGCGGGTTCAGGTGCGGTAGCATTCGCAGCAGCAACAGGTGTAATGCCTCTTGATATGCCTGAGTCAATCTTAGTTCGTTTCAAAGGCGAAATGCAGCCAGGTATCACACTACGTGACCTAGTTCATGCTATCCCTTACTTTGGTATCAAAGAAGGTCTTCTAACAGTTGAGAAGAAAGGCAAAATCAACGAATTCTCTGGTCGCGTACTAGAAATCGAAGGTGTTGAGCACCTAACTGTTGAGCAAGCTTTCGAGCTTTCTGATGCATCAGCTGAACGTTCAGCGGCAGGTTGTACAGTTAAACTTTCTAAAGAGTCTATTGCTGAATACCTAGAGTCAAACATTGTAATGCTTAAGTGGATGATCTCTGAAGGTTACGGCGATGTTCGTACTATTGAGCGTCGTATCACCGCAATGCAAGAGTGGTTAGCGAATCCAGAGCTTATGGAAGCGGATGCTGACGCAGAGTACAAACATGTAATCGAAATCGACCTTGCAGACATCAAAGAGCCTATTCTTTGTGCTCCAAATGACCCTGATGATGCACGCCTTCTTTCAGACGTTACTGGCGAGAAAATCGATGAAGTATTTATCGGTTCTTGTATGACTAACATCGGTCACTTCCGTGCTGCAGGTAAACTACTAGATGGTTTCAGTGGTCGTATCCCAACTCAACTTTGGGTTGCACCACCAACGAAGATGGATAAAGACCAACTTACTGACGAAGGTTACTACGGTATCTTTGGTCGTGTAGGTGCTCGTATCGAAACTCCAGGGTGTTCACTATGTATGGGTAACCAAGCGCGTGTTGCTGATAAAGCAACGGTTGTGTCTACCTCTACGCGTAACTTCCCTAACCGTCTAGGTACTGGCGCAAACGTATTCTTAGCATCAGCAGAGCTTGCTGCAGTAGCAGCAATCTTAGGTAAACTTCCTACACCTGCTGAGTACCAAGAGTACGCAGCTAAGATCAATGCAACGGCAGCTGATACTTACCGTTACTTAAACTTCCACCGTATGCCTCAGTATACGAAAAAGGCAGATGAAGTAATCATTCAGCAAGCTGTTTAATAAGTAAATAGCGTATTTTTACTTTAAAGCCCGCATTTTTGCGGGCTTTTTATATTTTAGATTAAATTTTCATTATTTTGACTTTATCGATCTTAAAATTGATCAATAACTGCATTGAGTTTACATAATAACGCAATATTTTCCCTTCAATTGCATTAAAATCCTCGCCAATATTCTCAACATTTAAGGCGAGATCTTTATGACTACATTAAACAACCAGAACCTCTTACAACTTCGCTTTGTAAGCCAAGCACATATTGACGCAGTAAAGCCTTCTTTTGCTAACCTTCCTGCTAATCCATACGCAGATGGTGAATTTCGTAAGCGTCGTTATTCAGTAATTAAAGTTGTTGATGGCGAACTAAAACTACAAGCAACAAAAGCATTCGTACAAGACGACTCAATCAATACCTTTCAAGGTAATGTTGAACGTACTTATGAGAACTTAGAAGATAGCTTATTAGCTACTGATGGCATGAAGCAAATCGTTAATCAGTTCCGCGATATGACCGGTATTAGCGATGACCGCGATATTGAAATTCACCAATTCAGAATGCTTGCGATCGACAGCGACACACCTGCTGCGCCAGAAGGTGTTCATCAAGATGGTTTTGATCACGTGTGTGTATGTGGTGTATCGCACGAAAACTTAGAAGGCGGTGAGCTACTTGTTTATGAACACCAGCAAGCAGAGCCATGTTTCAAAATGGAAATTAAAGACGGTATGTTCGCACTGATTAATGATCGTGAAGTATGGCACAACGCTACACCAATGAATAAATTAGACGCAAGCAAAGAAGGTTACCTTGATTGCTTCGTACTCACTGCGTAAGGGTATAGTATGAACTTAACGCAATTACGTCGCCAATTTCCTGCACTTATGCAACAAGTCGCAGGTCAGTCGCCGATTTTCCTTGATGGCCCTGGTGGCTCGCAAGTGCCGCAGTCAGTTTTAAGTGCCATGACTGCTTATTTGGGGTACTACAACTCAAACTTAGGCGGTGCATTTTTCTCAAGTGATAAAACTGTTGAGCTAATGGCAAACGCTCGCCAAGCCGCAGCCGATTTATTAAATGCGCCAGCTAAAGAGCAAATCGTGTTTGGTGCAAACATGACAAGCTTAACGTTTAGCTTTAGCCGTGCGATTTCGCGTGATTGGACTGAAAATGATGAAATTATTGTCACGAATGCTGATCACTTTTCAAACGTTTCATCGTGGCAGCAAGCTGCTGAAGATAAAGGTGTAACAGTAAAAACGGCGCTTATCAACGAAGCTGATTGCAGCTTAGATATGGCACACTTTGAAAGCCTTTTATCAAGCAAAACAAAGCTTGTTGCAGTGACATATGCATCAAACACCACTGGTTCAATTAATGACATTAAACGCATCGTTGAGCTTGCTCATGCCGTTGGTGCGCTCGTTTATGTTGATGCAGTTCATTATGCACCTCATGAGCTTGTCGATGTACAAGCACTTGATTGCGACTTCTTAGCGTGCTCTGCATACAAGTTTTTTGGTCCTCACCTTGGTATTGTCTATGGCAAACGTGAGCACCTTGAAGGTTTCACACCATACAAAGTTGAACCTGCAAAAGATGTTGCGCCAGGTCGCTGGGAAACCGGTACACAAAGCTTTGAAGCCCTGGCTGGCCTTATTGCTGCGGTTGATTACATTGCTGCAATTAGTGAGCTTGATGATAGTCATTCACGCCGAGAAAAGCTCGCTGCTGCATTTGCTACCACTAAACAACACGAAATGTCACTCAGTAAGCATTTCTTAACTCGCTTAGCAGATTATCCACGTATTAAGTTATTTGGTATTAATGATTTGGCGCGTTTAGAAGAGCGTACACCGACTTTTGCTTTAACGTTTGAAGGTATCGAGCCGCGTATCGTGTCTGAATTTTTAGGCAAACAGCATATCTGTGTGTGGGATGGTAATTTCTATGCACAAGGTTTATGTAAGCAGCTAGGTGTATTAGATACCGGCGGTGTAGTACGTATTGGTTGTATGCATTACAACACTATTGAAGAACTCGATCAGGTTTTCGATTTATTTGATCAGTTATTAAAGATGTAAACACGTTACTAGTTAGCTATCAGAATGTCGTTTCTGATAGCTAATATAACAAGTTTAGGACTGCGGCTGTCCATAAATTTGTTCTGCGCGGTTGAATAAAATCCACGACGTTAAAATATACTTATCATTTGAAATGGGCTTGTTGCCACGGTGAGTATGCGTGAAGTAACCTGGCGCTATTACCATAGAGCCTTGTTTTGGCGATATTTTACGTTGTTGATAGTAAAACTCTGTTTCTCCACCTTCTTCGACATCATTTAAGTAAAACATAAATAACAACACACGATGCAAGGCTTCGTTATGGCCAATTTGTGGGTATACCTCACTATGCCAATACGGGTAGCCACCTTTATTAATGTCGTACTTTTGTGCCTGAATAGGACCCATTCTAAAAATTTGCTGGACTAATAATGGCAGTTGAGGTTTACCGACTTCTTCATAGTTATCTTGTGTTAAATCAACTGGTTTTCCTGTTTTGGGATGATACACTTTCAACCCAAAGGCACCAATCATCATGAATATGTGCTCTTCAATGTATTTAAAGACGTAACCAGCAGTAACTTGCTGAATGTGTTTTAATTGTTCAGCAT
Organism: Pseudoalteromonas sp. CO133X; assembly: GCA_004208945.1. Classification (GTDB taxonomy): domain Bacteria; phylum Pseudomonadota; class Gammaproteobacteria; order Enterobacterales; family Alteromonadaceae; genus Pseudoalteromonas. Next base: position 76,968 of record SGPE01000029.1, read on the forward strand.
ATTCTGGATGATTACTCAGATATAAGTCATGACTATCTTTCTTTGCTAAATCGATGCCGCCAGAGGTCATGCCCTGCTTTAAATGCGCGCTTTGTTCAAATAGCGTGATAAAGTTGTCGCAAAATTCTTTACTAAGGGCGTTTTCGTATACACGAATAAAGTCCGTCATGAGCTACCTTTTATTTATATTTTTTATAGGGTTACTATGTTTACAGAAAAAATCTCGCCTCGTTTTAGCGAAACGGATGTTCTAGGGCACATCAACAATACCGTACTCCCCGTATGGTTTGAAGCAGCGCGTGTCCCTATTTTTAAATTTTTTACACCTGATTTAAACCCTCACGACTGGAAATTGATTATTGCTAAGGTTGAAGTCAGTTTCGTCGGCGAGCTTTTTTACGGCCATGAGGTTGAAATAAAAACAAGCGTGGAGCATATCGGTTCAAGTTCATTTGTAGTGAGGCAAGAAGCTTGGCAGCAGGGCACATGTTGTGCAGTCGGTAAAACAGTGTTGGTGCGCTATGATTTTAATAATAAATGCTCAAAAAAGCTTGATGAAGATGAAAAAACGGCACTTGCAGCACATTTATTCGCTTCAGAATAGGGCATTTATGCCGACATTCTTTAGTGCTTGAGGTAATATACGCGCTCATTATTTTGAGTCCGTATTTCTGGGTTACATGCAATGCTGTTAATGATTGATAATTATGATTCGTTTACCTATAACTTAGTGCAGTATTTTCAGCGCTTAGATCAAGATGTATTGGTAAAACGAAATGATGAAATCAGTATTGCTGAAATCAAGCAGCTCAAGCCTGAGCATATTGTGCTTTCACCTGGGCCTTGCTCTCCCAACGAAGCTGGTATTTCACTTGAGGTTGTTGAACAATTAAAAGGCCAGTTGCCAATTTTGGGAATTTGTCTTGGTCATCAATCTATTGCACAAGCTCTTGGAGCAAAGATCATTCGGGCCAAGCAGGTGATGCATGGTAAAACATCCGTTATTCAGCATACCAATCAAGGTGTTTTTACTGGGCTTGAAAACCCGCTTCGCGTGTGTCGTTACCACTCTTTGGTTGTTGATAAGCAAACATTACCCAATGAATTGACGGTTACCGCATGGACTGAAGTAAACCATGATTTAGACGAGATTATGGGCTTAATGCATCGTAACTTAGCGCTCGAAGGGGTTCAGTTTCACCCCGAGGCAATTTTGACAGAGCAGGGACTTGAACTACTTGCTAACTTTTTAACTCGCTTCTAATCTTAAGTTTATTGAATTAACAATTATGAACGAAAAAACGCCTGTGCAAATAACTGAAAAAGATCGCCAACAAAGGATTGCAATGATGCTCGACGAGCGTGCGCATGACTTATTGCTTGGTCATAGTTTTGCACAACGTCAAATTGGTTATATTCATACACTTGAAATTGACTATGGTGAAAAAATCGAGCAACGCACTTTATTAGAGGTGGAAGTTGCCGCTCATAAGAAGCGACAGAAATCCAGCACGGCCCATCATAAATACCGCGCACAAGCGAGTAAGCAATTACACCAAGTTATCGAAACGGCAATGAACAAGCAGCTTGAGGATATTGATTCTGTTATCCATGAAACAATTGGTATACAGGATGCTGTTCCAGCAATTATTGATATCCTCGCTGTAAAATCGGCTTCTGTAGGGCGAATTGAGCCTTTGGTACAAGACTTATCTTGGTTAGGGCGAGAGTTGGTCGCGCTTGTTAATTTGCCTTTTTATCGTAAGCAACGCAGTAAAAATACATCAGTTAAGGTCGATAACCCGTTATTAGCACTACGTTATATCGGGCTGGATAATTTAAAGTTTGTTGTGCCTACGTTTGCTGTACGTCATTGGATGCCTCATAGCACTGAACCATTTCCATTGTTAAAGCGTCGCTTACGTGATAATTCGATGGCGTGTGCGATTGCAGCGCAAGAGATAGCAAAGTTGAATGACGTTAATGAAGAACAGGCATTTACTCTTGGCATGCTAATGGATGTAGGCAAGATTGCCTTGGTAAGATTGTACTTGCGTACATTCGAACGTGTATGGCAACGTAAAGTGACTATGGCACGTGAAGAGCAGAATAAGGATCTTCATACCGCCCTGCTTGAACTTAAACCGGATCCATTATTTTTAAGTTCTTTATTGAGTAAGTTATCAATGACGATTACTGCTAAAGTGATTGAACAAATGGCTTTTCGTTATTTGCCTTTCAAAGCGGTCATGGAGCAACTTATCTCGCCACATCCGATTAGCGATGAAAGCTTACCTTTAACTCGTGTTATTTTAAAAGCACGATGTTATGCACAATTTTTGAGCTTGAACGAACATCAGTTAGTTGAAAAAGACGAAATTCAGTCTTGGTTTACGTATTTTGGTTTTACTCAAACAGAGCTAAAACATCTGGCTAAGTGCAATTTTGAGAATTTCAATATCAAAATAAATTAAAAAAATTAACATTTTTTTTGCGACTATTCATTCATAGTTGAGTTCAATTCATCAACAATGTTTCGCTAATCTATATAAGCTTGCCCTCCTAGTATCGCGCCTTTTTCTTGTAATTTACTGATAAAATCACTTTCAAATACTTATTCACTATCTATGAAAAAATATCTCAAGCCCTTTATTTTCAAGGGCTGCATGAAAGTTTTCTAAGAGACAGATGGCAAATTTTCTGAAATAATGGATGAATGAAAATTGAACCAAAGAGTAATTTTGGTGATTTTGCGCTAAGCTCAATCGGCTCATTAAAAGGGCTTGTTTTTTACTTGCTAGTGCCATCTTACTCTGTGTGTGCTTACAATTATGAGGATATAAAATGACAGTCAATCGCGAATTATTTGATCAAGTAATGGTTCCAAACTACGCACCATCAAGTGTTATTCCAGTTCGAGGCGAAGGCTCTCGCGTGTGGGACCAAGAAGGTCGTGAGTTTATCGACTTTGCAGGTGGTATTGCTGTTAACTGTCTTGGCCATTGTCACCCAGCTCTAGTAAATGCATTAAAAGAACAAGGCGAGAAAATTTGGCATCTATCAAATGTAATGACCAATGAGCCTGCACTGCGTCTTGCTAAAAAACTTACTGACGCTACGTTTGCAGAAAAAGTGTATTTTGCTAACTCGGGTGCAGAAGCAAATGAAGCGGCGCTTAAATTAGCACGTCGTTTTGCACTTGATAACTATGGTGAGCAAAAGTCACAAATTATCTCATTCAATAAAGGTTTCCACGGCCGTACATTCTTCACAGTAACGGTAGGCGGTCAAGCCGCATACTCTGATGGTTTTGGCCCTAAGCCCGGTGACATTGTTCACTGTGATTACAACGATTTAGCAGCATTTGAAGCGCTTATCTCAGATAAAACGTGTGCGGTAATGATGGAGCCTCTGCAAGGTGAAGGCGGTATTATTTCTCCAACTGCTGAGTTTGTTGAAGGTGTACGTGCGCTATGTACGAAACACAATGCATTATTAATTTTTGATGAAGTACAAACGGGTGTTGGTCGTACTGGTGAGCTATACGCGTACCAAGGTCTTAATGTAACACCAGATATCTTAACGACTGCAAAAGCGTTAGGTGGTGGTTTCCCAATCGGTGCGATGATCACGACAACTGATATCGCTAAGCACTTAAAAGTAGGTACGCATGGTTCTACTTATGGCGGTAACCCACTTGCGTGTGCAGTAGCAGAAGCAGCGTTTGATACAGTAAACACACCAGAAGTACTTAATGGCGTTAAAGAAAAATCTGCATTATTCCGTGAGCTACTAACGAATATTAACGACAAGTACAATGTATTCACTGAAATCCGTGGCGAAGGTCTTTTAATTGGTGCTGTTGTTACTGAGCAATTTAAAGGTCGTGCAAAAGAATTCTTAGTTGCTGGTACAGAAGAAGGCGTTATGTCTTTAGTTGCTGGTGCAGATGTTGTTCGTTTCACACCGTCACTTGTTATTCCAGAAGCTGATATCCGCGAAGGTATGGCTCGTTTCGAAAAAGCAGTGGCTAAAGTCGTAAACGGCTAATTATCCAACTGTCATTTCAGGGCAAGTATTTGCTTGCCCACATTTCTTATTTACCGTTATTTATAAGGGAGCAAGCGGACTCATGATGATCCTTCGCCCAATCCAGCAAAACGACTTTTCAGCATTAGTAAAAATTGCTGATGAATCAGGCCATGGCTTTACGTCTTTGCCGAATAATGAAGAGTTGTTACAAAAGAAAATTGATCACTCTGTAAGCTCGTTTGCAAAAGCTGCATCGCAACCAGGTGATGAAGGTTACTTGTTTGTTCTTGAAGATAGCGAAACAGGTGAAGTGGTTGGTACCTCAGGTATCGAAGCGGCGGTTGGCTTGGATGATGCGTTTTATCACTATCATTTGAGCAAGGCAATTCATTCATCGCGCACACTGAATGTTTACAAAGCGGTTGATATTCTTACGCTATGTAATGACTACACGGGTGCAACAGAGCTTTGTACTTTGTTTTTAAAAGATGGTTACCGTAAAAATAATAACGGTAAGCTTCTTTCAAAAGCGCGTTTTATGTTTATTAATCAACATAAGCAACGTTTTGCAGAAACAGTTATTGCAGAAATGCGCGGTGTTTCAGACGAAAATGGTGAAAGCCCATTTTGGCAATGGCTAGAAGAGCACTTTTTTTCAATGGATTTTCCGACTGCCGATTACTTAACAGGTATTGGCCAGAAAGTCTTTATTGCTGAGTTAATGCCTAAATACCCAATTTACGTCAACTTACTGAGCAAAGACGCACAAGCAGTTATTGGGCAAGTGCACGACAACACACGTCCAGCCATTGAACTGCTTAAAAGTGAAGGGTTTACCTTTAATGGCTATGTGGATATTTTTGATGCAGGCCCGACAGTGGAAGCAAAAGTAGATAATATCGCTACCATTCGTAACGCTAAAACACTTAGCGTAGAAATTGGTGAATGCCAAGGTGAAACTACCGCACTGATAGCAAACGATAAACTTGTCGATTTTAGAGCGACTGTAGCGCAAGTTAATTTGCCATGTGATGCAGATACAATCACATTATCAGCAGAACTTGCAAAAGCACTGCACCTCAATGCAGGTGACAGTGTATCAGTTGCCGCACTTTAAATTTAGGAGAGACAGTCATGACGCATGCAGCGCAATTTATTAATGGTCAATGGCAAGCAGGCCTTGGTCATGCATTTCAATCTGTAAACCCTGCAAACAACGACGTTATTTGGCAAGCAAACACAGCAACTGCCGAACAAGTAGATAGCGCAGTTAGTGCTGCGCGTGAAGCATTCTACAGCTGGGCTGACAAATCATTTGCAGCGCGTTTAGCGATTGTAAAAACATTCGCAGAAACATTAAAAGAGCACAGCGAAGAATTAGCGGTTGCTATCGCACAAGAAACCGGTAAACCACTTTGGGAAACACGCACTGAAGCAGGTGCTATGGTGGGTAAAATTGCTATCTCTGAAAAAGCATTTTTAGAGCGTACAGGTGATGTTGAAAACCCAATGCCACAGGGCCGTGCGATGATTCGCCATAAGCCTCATGGTGTTGTAGCTGTGTTTGGCCCTTATAATTTCCCAGGTCACTTACCAAATGGTCACATTGTACCTGCATTATTAGCTGGTAATACTGTGGTATTTAAACCGTCTGAGCTAACACCAGCAGTCGCTGAGTTAACGTTAAAGTTATGGCAAAAGGCGGGTCTGCCTGCAGGTGTTATCAACCTTGTGCAAGGTGAAGTTGAAACCGGTAAAGCACTTGCATCTCATAAAGGGATCGACGGTTTATTCTTTACAGGCTCTTCACGCACAGGCCACATTTTACATGAACAGTTTGCAGGTCAGCCTGGTAAAATCTTAGCCTTAGAAATGGGTGGTAATAACCCGCTAATCGTTACAGATGTTGCAGATACAAAAGCAGCTATTCACGATATTATTCAATCAGCGTTTATCTCTACAGGTCAGCGTTGTACGTGTGCGCGTAAGCTGTTTTTACCAGCAGGTGAGCAGGGTGATGCAATCCTTGCAGGCCTTATTAAGGCGACTAAAGCGATTAAAGTGGGTGACTACGACGCTGAAGATCAACCTTTCATGGGCTCGATGATTTCAGCAGCGGCTGCTGCCGGTATGGCTGCTGCGCAACAGCAACTTGTTGAGCTTGGCGCTGAGGTGCTAGTTGAGCTAACGCACAAAGAAAATACCGGCTTTGTAACACCGGGTATCCTAGAGTGTACAAATGTAGCTAACTTCCCAGACGAAGAGCACTTTGGACCACTACTTAAAGTATTCCGTTTCACTGATTTTGATGCTGCTATTGATAAAGCGAATGACACAAGCTTTGGCTTATCAGCAGGCTTATTAAGTGACAGCGCAGCAGATTACGACCACTTCTTACGTCGTATTCGTGCTGGTATTGTGAACTGGAACCGACCAATCACGGGCGCATCAAGTGCTGCACCATTTGGTGGTATTGGCGCGTCGGGTAATCATAGAGCGAGTGCGTACTATGCGGCCGATTACTGTGCTTATCCAGTTGCTTCGGTTGAGCTAGAAAAAGTAGCGATGCCGGCTACCTTAAGCCCAGGTCTAAAAATTGATTAATCGGTACTTATAGTTAAAAAAGCAGCCTAGGCTGCTTTTTTTGTATTAGCTTTATAGCAAAGGTAGCAATTAAAAGCGCTTTCTGCTTAAATCAATAGAGTTATAAATTTTATTAGGTGTACAGTGGTATGGTTTTAGATAGGCAAGGATACGATGATCTCGTCATGTATCTCACTCAAAATTTAGCGCTATTTGAGAAGCCTGGTCAAATAAAACCAGGAGCTCCTACCGTTTTAGAGTTAATTGAAGATGTTATTGCTGAGAATGTAATGCTCCTTTGTGAACAACATACAGAGCTAAACACAGAACAGCGAAGCCAAATAGTCCGTGAAGTTGACGGTATCGTGTATGACTTACAAGAAGTACTCAGTAGTGTAACTAATCAGCCAGTCACTGTTGAGCAGCATGCGTTTATCGATGAGTTTGCTGGCCTTGTGAAAAACTTGTTCGACAATGCCGTTATAGAGAGCGTATAACCTTTCAAAACCTAATATCGTTTTTCGATTGCATATCAGTGTGACTTGCTTACAATCAAGCAAAAATAATTGTAAGAGAGCAAACATATGCAAGCGAATGTAAAATGGGTAGAAGGTGACACTTTTATTGGCCTTTCAAACTCAGGCCACAATGTAGTATTTGATGCGGGTAGTGATAGTGCTGCACCAAGCCCAATGGAAATGGTGCTGATGTCAGCGGGCTGTTGCTCATCTGTTGATGTAGTAAGCATTCTTAAAAAAGCCAAACAGTCGTTTAGTGATGTACAAGTAAAGTTAACTGCTGAGCGTGCTGAGTCAGCTCCTCGCGTGTTTACTAAGATTAATCTACACTTTGTGGTTACTGGCGATAATGTCTCTGAAAAACACCTCGCCCGTGCTGTTCAACTGTCTGCTGAAAAGTATTGTTCGGTAGCCTTAATGCTTGATAAAACAGTAGAAATCACTCACAGCCATGAAGTTGTGCAAGAACAGGTAAAATAACGCTTTTTCCGAGCAGAAAATTCGTATAAAATCCGCGAACTTTTATTTCTGCTGGTGCAGGTTTCACTCGTTTTAAGGTTGGTTTAGCATGAATAAACCCTTCGATAAAATTAAGCTTCATGGCTTTAATAACTTAACTAAGAGCTTAAGCTTTAGTATTTACGATATTTGTTACGCAAAGACGGAACAACAACGTAAAGAATACATTGAATATATCGACGAACAGTACAGTGCTGATCGCCTTACCGATATTTTAGGTGAAGTTGTGGATATTATTGGTGCAAACATTTTGAATGTTTCTCGCCAAGATTATGATCCGCAAGGTGCCAGTGTAACTATTTTGATTTCTGAAGAGCCAATTGAGCAACAAACAACGTATGACGTTGATGAAGCCCCAGGTCCTCTTCCTGAAACGGTTGTAGCACACTTAGATAAGAGCCACATCTGTGTTCATACATACCCAGAAGCTCACCCTGATGACGGTATTTGTACGTTCCGTGCCGATATCGAAGTATCAACCTGTGGCATTATTTCGCCATTAAAAGCGTTAAACTTCTTAATCCACAGCCTAGAGTCTGATGTTGTAACAATTGACTACCGTGTACGTGGTTTTACCCGTGACGTAGATGGCGTTAAGCATTATATCGACCACGCGATTAACTCAATTCAGAACTACATGACTGAAGATACAAAAGAAGCGTACCAAATGATGGACGTAAACGTGTATCAAGAGAACTTGTTCCACACTAAGATGATGTTAAAAGAAACTGACTTGAATACTTATTTATTCGGGGTTTCTACAGCCGATCTTTCTGAAGAAGAAGAAGAAGTTATCTATTCTAAATTAACCCGTGAGATGCAAGAAATCTTCTACGGTCGTAATTTACCTGATACAGAGTAAGTTACAGGAAGAATTAAAAAACGGCGTATAAGTTAGCTTATACGCCGTTTTTTTATGCTTCTAATAGAGCACTGAATTGACTGCGCTTTTAAGGACTTATATGCTGATAAAAAGCCTCTGTTAAGGACAACTATGACAGTTAATCTCTCTCATTCTGTATTTCTTGCAGAGCAAGTCCGCAAAAATGAAGGGCTTGCTGCTACAACAAGCGCAGTAACTCTTTATGAATTGATGGAACGCGCAGGAAAGGCCGTTTTTGACCATACGTGTGCTTACTTTCCTAATGCTAGCAGGTACGTGGTATTAGTCGGTGTGGGTAATAACGCCGGTGATGGCTATGTGGTTGCCCGATTAGCAAAACAAGCGGGTAAGCAGGTGACAGTGATCGCCGCCTTGCCTGACAAGCCATTAAAAGGCGATGCACTCACTGCTCAACAAGCGTGGTTTGATGCTGGTGGTACAATTACGAAGAGTTTAAGCGCATTCGATCAAGCCGATGTCATCGTTGATGGTTTACTTGGTACGGGTATTCAAAACGAAGTTCGCACGTCGTTTAGTCAACTTATTCAATTAGCAAATAGTAGCCGTGCCCCAATAATTGCGATAGACCTACCCTCGGGTATTCATGCTGATACTGGCTCAGTGTTAGGTGTCGCGATTAACGCCTTTGTTACTGTTACCTTTGTTGGGATTAAGCAAGGCCTTGTTACGGGGCAAGGAAGAGCACAAGCAGGCGTATGTGAATTTACCGACCTAGGTATTGGTGAGGCCTTTTTAAAGCTTACAGAGCCAACGGCAGCGCTTATTAGCTATCAAAATTCCGATGCACTGCCTGCCAGAGAGAACAATAGTCATAAAACAAGTCATGGCAAATTACTATGTGTCGGTGGTAATACGGGTACTGCAGGAGCAATTCGTTTAACAGCAGAAGCAGCTCTGCGTACCGGTGCGGGTATGGTTAAAGTGTTCACGCATTCAGAATCTGTGCTTAGTGTGAGTATTGGCAGGCCAGAGCTGATGGTGAGTGCAGCAAACTTAACCGCTGCACTTGAGTGGGCAAGTTGTATAGCAATAGGCCCAGGACTTGGTTTGGATACTTGGTCAGAAGAGGTCTTTGAAACGGTTATGCAGTATTGTTTTACGCATAACAAACCTTTGGTAATCGATGCAGATGCACTGACATTGTTGGCTCAGCACGCCTCTTCATTTCCAATTGTCAATTCGGTGATCACTCCACACCCTGGTGAAGCTGCCCGCTTACTTAACTGTAAAGCAAGTGATGTTGAAGCAAATCGCTTTGCTGCGGTAAGTGAGCTTGCACATAGCTACACAACAACCTGTGTTCTAAAAGGTGCAGGAACCTTAATGGCTAACAAAAACCAAGTATGGGTGTGTACCGATGGTAACCCAGCACTTGCTGTTGGTGGCAGTGGTGATGTTCTGACTGGCATTATTGCAGGGCTGCTTGCACAAGGGATTAATACAACGCAAGCGGCCACTTTAGGTGTTACCTTACACGCAAAAGCGGGTGATATTTTAGCAAAGGCTGAAGGAGAGCGTGGAATGTTACCCAGTGACTTATTTAGCGTTGTAAGGCAGTTGATTAAGGAATTGGCGAGCAATGACAAGTGTAGCAGGTGAGCCAAAAAAGTTTTCGGCTCAGTCTAACACAATCCTAGCTTGAACAAGCCAATATTGAGTTAACATTTTCATTGATTCAACTAAATCAAAATAACTAGATGGTTTGGTCATGAAAGCATTCGTACCTAAGCTGTAACATTGCTTAATATCAATTTCTGAGTCAGAGGTTGTAAAAATAATAATCGGAATATGACGATAACGCTCTGATTTTTTTAGCTCAACTAATGCTTCCTTTCCGCCCTTTCTTGGCATGTTTAAATCTAATAAAATAAGACTTGGTAAAATTTTATTTTTATCAAGTGACTCAAGTAATTGCATGCCGTCATCGACAAATTGAATTTTATTTTCGTCGACATTGTTTTCAACAAGGGCATCACGGATGAGCTCTTGATCATCAAGATCATCATCAGCAACTAAAATATAGCTCACAGAGCGTAATTTTTTAGTAAATAATTTGTCGTTAAACATTGGAAACCCCTGAATTTATAGAATGTGGCTTATCTGTGTTATGTAGCTACTTTTTCATAAAAAACAACAAATTAAATAATTAGTTACTCGAGTAGTATATACTTTAGCTAAGCAAGTGTTATATTAACTTGCTTATACCTATAATACAAACATAAGTTTATTAATAACGCGATGATATTAAATAACACTAGTACAAATAGAGTGACAGCTCTACGCGAAAAATTGAACCTTTCTCAACAAGAGTTTGCGGATAAAATAGGCATAACTCAAGGTGCTTTATCGCAATTAGAATCTGGCAAGTCGACCTTATCTCTCAGTACGATTACTAAAATCAGCCAAGTGTTTAATGTTGACTGCAATTGGCTTATTTTGGGGATAGAGGGGTATGATGATTCGCATTTTCAGAGCTATCAAAAAGTCTTAGAGACTTCATTCATTCCACTTGTAAAGGAAGAGGCTCATGCTGGTTATATAGATCAATGCAATGATGAAGGTTACATCAAAACCTTAGATGTCTATAAAATTCCAGGATTTGAAAATGGTAACTATCGACTCTTTGAAGTAGAAGGCGACAGCATGTTACCCACTATTCGCCCGAGAGAAACGGTTATCACTGAGCAAGTTAAAGATATCACACAGTTAGAAAACGGTTCTGTTTGCGTTGTTGTCACTAAGGATGGCATTGTTGCTAAGCGCCTTTTCCGTCATGACACAAATCCTGTCAGTTACTTATTTAAGAGTGATAACCCTGAATACAAAACATACTCTATTCAGGGAGATGATATTTTAGAGATCTGGCATGTTAAGGCAAAGATAAGCTCAATAACTGATCAGGAATCATATATTCAAAATCAGCGTTTTCAGTCCATTGAAAATGAAATTAGACAACTAAAAGAGCATATTAGTAGAGTTTTACCGCCACAAACGTAGCGGTAAAATACTAAAGTTGAGTTAACTCTACTTCTCTTAGCGGCAAAGTAACGTAAAATTGCGCGCCTTCATTGATACTCGCTTGTGCTGTAATTGAGCCATAATGGCGTTCAACTATTTTCTTACAAATTGCTAAGCCTAGGCCTGTTCCTTCGTAGGCATGTTTAGAGTGAACCCGTTCAAAAAGGTTAAATATTCTGTCTTTAAACTCGCTATTGAAGCCGATTCCGTTATCAATGACAGCGATAACAATATGCTCGTCTGTTCGCTCAACTGACTTAATTTCTATAATGGGTGGTTGATTTGGATGGCTAAATTTAAGTGCATTGAGAATTAAGTTTTGAAACAAGCGCTGGATTTGTCGTTTGTCGCCATAAATCTCACCCACCTCTTCGATGTGAAACACCGCTGATTTGTCAGCTATAATTAGCTCAAGATCATCAAGAATATCATCAAAAATATCTTGTGCTAAAAAGCGACGAAAATCTTCACCTTTTCGATTGATCCTAGAAAAGCTCAATACTCCTTTGATGAGTTTTTGCATTCTTTCAGCAGAGTCCATCATGCGTGAGATATACGACGCGTTTCTTTCTCCAATCTGCTCTTTAGAATTTTGTAGGCGATCGCCGAACATTTGGATTTTACGTAACGGCTCCTGTAAATCATGAGATGCAACAAAAGCAAAACGTTCTAACTCTTTGTTAGACTCCTCCGCTTTTCGAAGTGCGATTTCAAGGTCAAGCTCGGCTTGTTGTCGGGTCAGTATTTCCGCTTTTAAAGCGACGGTTCGCTCATTCACTTTAGTTTCTAACACGTTGTTTAGCTTTTTAAGTCGCTCTGATTTTTCGATTACATGATTAATCAAATGATTGCGAAACTTTAACGCGCAAGAGATTTCGTTGGCTTTCCAAGGAGTGCACTTATTGCGAACATTTTCTTGCCATAAACGGAACGAGCTGCGAGGCATCAAGCGGTGACTACCGTCATCAAGAAACTCAATTATTTTTTCGGGTTTCCCTCCCCAATTCTTTGTTTCAATGACCTCTTTACGAAACCACATAATAAATAGGTTTTCATTCGTAGAGATGGGCATAGCAAGTACGCCACTTGCTACATTAGCAAACTTATTAAAGTCAGCATGCTCATTAGATAAATGATGATTATGATAAAGTAACTCATCTTCTAGATGGTGTTCTTTTATCCATTCAAACAAATCATTAATATCATCGTTTGCGGGCACATCACCAAAACTTTCAATATCTTTTTCTAGTCGCCATGCAACGCCATCTGCGTTTAGCATGCTAAGCAGAGCAGGGGCCTGTTTGCGTAAACCATCAATAAAAAAGACCTCTTCAGACATATGCTCTGCTATTTCTGCACTGATTGAAGTGGCATTGGCCTCTTGGATTGCTTCAACTGACTGTGTTTTCAGTGAGATAATATAAGAAAGCATCAAGCCCATATATTGCGCAACTTGTCGTGCTTCAAATGGAACAACATGACTTGAATAATGGTGGCAAGCAATCAGTCCCCATAATTTACCGGCAATAATAATACTGATGGACATTGATGCCTTAACCCCCATGTTGCGCAAGTATTGGCAATGGATAGGGGATACACTTCTTATTATACACGTGCTTAAATCTATCGGTTTATCTTGCGGGTAGATAGGGGATACCTCAGCATCTACATCGGCAAGTAACCTAATAGGATTACGCAAATATAAAGCGCGCGCTTGCTTAGGAATATCTGACTCGGGAAAATGTTGGTGTAAAAATGAGTTTAGCTCATCTTTTTTGGCTTCTGCCACGACCTGACCATTATATTCATGGTCAAACTGATAGAGCATCACGCGATCAAAGCCGGTTAAGTTGCGAACCTCTTTTACCGCCGTGTCGTATGATGAGCTTAGCTCTTTTGAATCCGCAATCAAATGAAGTGATTGTTTCATCAAATAATTCATAGGGTCGAAACTTGAGTGCTCTTTCTTTTTATTAAACTCAAGCTCAATAAGTAGGTATTCATCGTTACGAGAAATAGCGCCTTTAATCGAGGTATCGGGCGATATTCCTTTTATCTCAATATTAAGAGGATTAATTGCATGAAAGTCTTTTTCAGCTTTATTTTTCTCGATAATGTCGGCTGTATTTGCTGCAAACACATCACTGATATGTGAGCCCAGTAAGCGCTCTTTTTGTGTGTTTAAAAGTGCTAAAATGTTTTCGCTGAAATAGCATACTTTGAGTGTTTGAGGGTCAACAACAAGCAAGTAGCCATGCGGTTGAATAGAGCCTGGAATATGAATGGGTTCTTTATGGCAATTATCTAATGAGACTTCAAACTTATTGCTCAATTTATATCTCCAAGTGATTGAGAGATTACGCTAAATGCGGTGTTCGCTCCCAATAAAATATCATCAGCCGAATTTGGATTATGGTTATGATACTGTTTTAGTGCTTGTATATATTGAGCCCACTTTTCACCCCTAAGATCGCCATAACTATAAAAAAAGCGGATCCCTTCAAGCTCATTTATCCAACTGTGCTTTTTAAGCGCTTTAAATATGTGACCTCCACCCATAGTGGCACCCTCCATTACATACATCATTCCAAATGCTTGTGATACGTTATGGATATTATTTAGATCAACGTGCTTGTTTGAATTAGCAGGTGGGGCTTTTTGGGATGCCTGTAAATAAGCAATATCTTGCTTTAACCATTCAAGCTTACTGCGGCCAACAAGCAGTTGCTGGGTGGCACCATAAGCTGATACAGAGTGCTCCATTATTGAATAGCTATTACGCATCGCGATTAAAATGTTTAAATACGATTGCTGCGTCATATTTTTATCGAACAATACCGCACCGAGTTGTTTTTCTACGCGAGAGTGAAGCGGGTCGGTACTCTTTTTTATAAAAGTATGAATATTACTTTGACTGCTATCCTTAGTATTTATATCGGTGGCGTGTAATACAGCTGAATCCATTATTATCCTGAAGGCTTTTTTAGTGCATGTGTGACGTACTTTGACCAGTATATACTTAGGTACAAGTATGTAAAATAGAAATTTAAGACTTTAGTAGGTGAGTGATAACTAAACTGTGTTTTTTAAATAACTTATTCCGCTAGTAAGTAACTATTTACTTTTAAACGATAAATCAAAAGCAAAAACCCAGCCGAAGCTGGGTTTTTAAAGCAAAGAGCTTAGGAAGGGATGTTTATCACATCATGCCGCCCATACCACCCATGCCGCCCATACCGCCCATGTCTGGAGCAGCTGGTTCATCTTTAGGGATCTCAGCAACCATTGCTTCAGTTGTGATCATAAGACCCGCGATTGAAGCTGCGTACTGTAGTGCAGAACGCGTTACTTTAGTTGGGTCTAAGATACCCATCTCAATCATGTCGTTGTACTCGCCTGATGCTGCATTGTAACCGTAGTTACCTTCACCACCTTTTACTGAGTTAACAACAACAGATGCTTCATCGCCTGCGTTAGTCACGATTTGACGAAGTGGTGCTTCCATCGCACGTAGTGCAACTTTAATACCATGGCTTTGGTCTTCATTGTCACCAAGTAGTTCAGCAAGTTTGCTTGCTGCGCGTACTAGTGCAACACCACCACCTGGTACTACACCTTCTTCAACCGCTGCGCGAGTTGCGTGTAGTGCATCTTCAACACGATCTTTCTTCTCTTTCATTTCGATTTCAGTCGCTGCGCCAACTTTGATTACTGCAACACCGCCAGCTAGTTTAGCCATACGCTCTTGTAGTTTCTCTTTATCGTAGTCAGACGTCGCTTCTTCGATTTGTGCTTTGATTTGTGCAACACGACCATTGATGCCGTCTTCTTCGCCTGCACCGTCGATGATTGTTGTGTCATCTTTAGTGATCACAACGCGCTTCGCTGTACCTAGGTCTTCGATTGTCGCTTTTTCTAGCTCTAAACCGATTTCTTCAGAAATGACAGTACCACCGGTTAATACTGCGATGTCTTGTAGCATTGCTTTACGACGGTCGCCAAAACCAGGTGCTTTAACCGCAGACACTTTAACGATACCGCGCATGTTATTTACAACAAGTGTTGCAAGTGCTTCACCTTCAAGGTCTTCAGCAATGATAAGTAGTGGCTTGCTCGCTTTAGCAACCGCTTCTAATGTAGGTAGTAGCTCACGAATGTTAGATACTTTTTTGTCTACAAGTAGAATGTAAGGGCTGTCTAGCTCTACCGCACCTTTTTCAGCGTTGTTGATGAAGTAAGGAGACAGGTAACCACGGTCAAACTGCATACCTTCAACTACGTCTAGTTCGTTTTCTAACGACTGACCTTCTTCAACTGTGATAACACCTGAGTCACGGCCCACTTTTTCCATTGCTTGTGCAATGATGTCACCGATTTCTTTGTCAGAGTTAGCAGAAATAGTACCTACTTGTGCAATCGCTTTCGTGTCTGCACAAGGAACAGAAAGCGCTTTAAGCTCTTCAACTGCTGCAGTAACTGCTTTGTCGATACCGCGCTTAAGGTCCATTGGGTTCATACCCGCTGCAACCGCTTTTAAGCCTTCGTTTACGATAGCTTGCGCTAATACTGTCGCAGTTGTTGTACCATCACCTGCAGCATCATTCGCTTTAGACGCAACTTCTTTAACCATTTGTGCGCCCATGTTTTCGAACTTGTCTTCAAGCTCGATCTCTTTAGCTACTGATACACCATCTTTAGTGATGACTGGCGCGCCGAATGATTTGTCTAATACAACGTTACGGCCTTTAGGACCTAAAGTTACTTTTACTGCGTTTGCTAAAATATTTACGCCAGTTAGCATTTTGCCACGTGCGTCACCTGCAAAAAGTACTTCTTTTGCTGCCATGATTAAATTCCTCTTAAATTCTATAAACGGGTTGCTAAACGAAAAGTAGGATTAGCCTACAATGCCTAGAATGTTGTCTTCACGCATGATCAGGTACTCTTGACCTTCGATCTTTTCAGTTTTTTCAACGTATGAGCCGAATAGCACTGTGTCACCAGCTTTTACTTCTAGAGCTCTTACTTCACCGTTGTCTAAAATACGGCCATTACCAACAGCGATTACTTCTCCGCGCGTTGATTTTTCAGCTGCAGAGCCAGTTAATACAATACCGCCAGCAGACTTAGTTTCTTCTTCTAGACGCTTAACGATGACGCGATCATGTAAAGGGCGAATGTTCATTTATTTAGTTCTCCTAACAGTTTCTGAACAGTACAGAAAAAATCGTGTGTTTTGCATGGGAGGTTGAGCTACCCGATGCATTTCATTGCCTTCAATAATGGGGGTGGCTTAAAAAAATCCAAGTATAAAAATTAAAAAATTTTAATCTTTTCTTTCATACTCACCATCAATCGTTGTTGGTTGGTGAGTGGGCTCTTCATGTTGTGGGGTTTTGCTATGGTATTGAAAGTGAGCAGAGCTGTGATTTGCTTGTGAACTCATACGCACCGTTGCTTGACTAGCAAGGCTTGCAGCAAGCTTGTTACGAATCGCAGGTGTTAGCAATAAAAAGCCAAAAACATCAGTCATAATGCCTGGTGTAACGAGTAAAACACCGGCAATAATCACACATAACCCTGTAAATAACTCTTTTGCTGGCATTTGCCCTTGTGCCATCTGTAATTGCACGCTTTGAATGGCACCTATACCTTGTTGCTTCACTAATTTCGCGCCAACTATGGCGGTCACAATTACAAGTGCTATGGTGGCAAAGCCGCCGATCACTTCACTCACTTGGATGAGTAAAGCAATCTCCACGATGGGCACTAAAATAAATAATAAAAACAAAAATCTAAACATAACACTCTCTAAAAATGCCACTCTTACGAGTCAATGAAATATAAATAAGGGTGAACAGGTCTTTTTTCAAGGTGGAACCATGGATCACTGTCGCCGCTACACATTGTATCCGCTATCGGCTACTATGGTGCGACTCAAGTAATCAAATAAAGGTTCCTTATGACAACGCATTTTCGACTTATTTTTACGACCTGCGCAAATGAAGCAGAGGCTCGTCAGTTAGCACAACATTTAGTGAAAGAGAAACTAGCTGCGTGTGTGAACATTTTGCCAACTGTTGAGTCCATTTACATGTGGGAAGGTGAGGTAACGAGTGAAACAGAAAGCAAGTTACTTATTAAAACTAAGTCAGAAAAAATGAATGAGGTGATCCAAACTATCAAAAAGTTGCATAGTTATGAGATACCTGAAATTCAGGTCGTTGATGTTGCTACAGGCAATTTAGCCTATTTTAATTGGATGGATGAGGTACTCAGTTAATGCGATCGTTCTTTTTATTACTCTGTGCGCTATGGCTAATGCCAGCCAGTGCAAGTAATAGCAACTTACTTGGAAACTTATTACAGCACCCTGCTGAGCAAACCTTTTTACCCGTTGATCAAGCATTTGTTTTTGACTTTGATCAGCAAGGCAAAACGTTATTTATTGGTTGGGATATTGCGCCAGATTACTATTTGTATAAAAAGAAAATTGAAATTATCGCAAAAGGCGCTGACATTGAAACGCCTGATCTGGGTGAGGGAGTCATCATCGAAGATGAGTTTTTTGGTAAGACTGAGGTATTTTTTAATTCTCTCAGTATTATCAATAAAGTCAGTAATGTTACTGAGGGAGCGGTTGTAAAAGTACGTTTTCAGGGCTGCGCTGAAGCGGGGCTCTGTTATCCGCCAGAAGTGCGTACTATCCCTTTATCTGTGATTGCTGGTGAGCAAGTTTCTGACAATGCGTCAACGGGTAACGCCTTGGCTGCATTAGGTGTAAATGCTGAGTCAGCTACTGTAAACCAAACGACTATTGATGAGAGCGCCAAGCCAGCTCAAGAGCAATCTTATACTGATAAATTGGCATCACAAGGACTACTTACCAATCTAGTTATTTTCTTTTTAGTGGGTATTGGCCTTGCGTTTACACCTTGTGTATTTCCGATGTTCCCTATTTTGTCTAGCTTGATCGCGGGTCAACAAAACCTATCAACCAAAAAGGCGTTTTCGTTGTCGTTTGTTTATGTGCAAGGCATGGCCGTCACATACGCTGCATTAGGGTTAGTGGTTGCGTCACTGGGTGGCCAAGTGCAAGGGTATTTACAGCATCCGACAGTGCTTATTAGTTTTAGTATTTTATTTGTGCTTTTAGCAATGTCGATGTTTGGTTGGTACGAAATTAAGCTGCCAAGTGGCATGATGAATAAGCTCACTCAGGTAAGCAACCAGCAAAAAGGCGGTAACTATGTGGGCGTCTTTATGATGGGAGTTTTATCTGGCTTGATAGCCTCACCGTGTACAACAGCACCGCTATCGGCAGCGCTTTTATATGTAGCGCAAAGCGGTGACTATCTAGTGGGTGGTTTAACCTTGTATGTGCTGAGTTTAGGCATGGGCATACCCTTGTTATTGTTAGGTACATCAGGCGGTAAGCTATTACCCAAAGCGGGTGGTTGGATGGAGCAAGTAAAAACCCTGTTTGGTTTTATCATGCTCGTTGTGCCGCTTATTCTGCTAGAGCGTATTGTCGATATTGACATTATTTGGTTAATGGCTGGATTGTTAGCACTTGCAACAGCGCTTTATTTACACCATTGGCAAAGTGGGCAATCACAAGGCAAGTTAAAAACTGCATTATGGTTTGCTGCAACTTTATTAGTTGTTACTGGTGCGAGTTTAACAAAAAATTATTTTTGGCCCAGCCAAACTTCTGTAGTTGGAGCATCAGCGCAAACACATGGCTTTAAACAAGTTGCTAATTTAACTGAATTGAAAGAAGAGATTGTTCAGGCAAGTAGCGAAGGGCGTTTAGTGATGGTCGACTTATATGCCGACTGGTGTGTCGCGTGTAAAGAGTTTGAACATTACACTTTTCCAGATACAGCTGTACAAAGCGAGTTTGCACATTTTGAACTGATCCAAGTTGATTTAACTGAAAGTGACGCTAAAACCATCGAGCTGATGGAAGAGTACACCGTATTTGGTTTACCGAGTATTTTATTCTTCGACACACAAGGTAATGAGTTAGTTGAGCAACGCGTTACAGGTTTTTTAAATGCCAAAGATTTTGCTGAGCATTTAGCAAAAGTACGAAAAACAGCAAAATAAGCGTAACTTTGCAGCGAAATCTTAAAACGCTACTCACTCGAGTGGCGTTTTCGTTTTTTATACCACTTTCAATTTGCAAATCTAATACATTAGGTTTGCTTTTTTTGAGGATAACTAGTTTTGTTTAGACTCAAAGCGTTTTCCTAATGAAGTTGTGTGCCTTGCTATACCTGCTCTTCACTTATTTGGATAGTGATTAGACCAGTATTTTGCTGCTATTTACGTCGAAATATCTATAATAGGTGGTTAACGTGAGAAATAGTTGCTATTTTTCATTTGAGCCCTTAAGTTAAGGAAGGGTTTAGAGTGAATATAGTTAAACTAGTTACTTAAAGGATATATCGCGTATTATGGCTGCAAAATTAAAGCTTTTAGTTATAAATGGGCCTAATTTAAACATGCTTGGCAAGCGAGAGCCTGAAAAGTACGGCACACAGTCTCTTGGCGAGATTATGGCTGAACTTAGCAAGGTTGCTGTTAGTCACAATGTTGATTTGGCACATTTTCAAAGCAATAGTGAAGCCGCGCTCATTGAGCGTATTCACCAAGCTTGGCAAGCGGTTGATGCAATTATTATCAATCCTGCAGCCTATACGCATACCAGCGTCGCATTGCGAGATGCATTATTGAGTATAGACGTTCCCTTTTACGAGGTGCATTTAAGTAATGTTCATGCTCGAGAAGCATTTCGTCATCATTCGTATTTTTCGGATGTAGCACAAGGCGTTGTAATCGGATTAGGTGCAATGGGTTATAAAGTAGCGTTGGAAGCTGCTGTTAACCGATTGCAAAACACACAATAATTTTTAAATAAACTAACAGGCGGGTCGTTCAATGGATATTCGCAAGATCAAAAAACTTATCGAATTAGTAGAAGAATCTGGTATTGCTGAATTAGAAATCACTGAAGGTGAAGAGTCAGTACGCATCAATCGTAACAATATGTCTGCAGCACCTGCAATGCAGTATGCACCACAACAGTTTGCAGCACCTGCGCCAGCAGCGGCACCAGCTCCAGTAGCAGAGGCACCAGCAGCAGAAGCGGCTGCTCCAGCTGCACCGACTGGCCACCAAGTTAAATCACCTATGGTAGGTTCATTCTACTCAGCAGCTTCTCCTGAAGCAGCACCTTATGTAGAGGTAGGTTCTAAAGTAAATGTTGGCGATACGTTATGTATCGTTGAAGCAATGAAGATGATGAACCAAATCGAATCTGATAAAGCAGGCACAGTAAAAGCTATTTTAGTTGAAAATGGCGAGCCGGTAGAATTCGATCAACCTTTATTCATCATTGAATAATAGTGCAACAAAAGGCCAACTCTATGTTAGATAAAGTAGTCATTGCAAACCGAGGTGAAATTGCACTTCGCGTATTGCGCGCCTGCAAAGAGCTTGGGATCAAAACTGTTGCTGTGCATTCAACGGCAGACCGTGATCTTAAGCACGTGTTACTGGCAGACGAAACAATTTGTATTGGTAAACCAGCAGCTACTGAAAGTTACTTAGATATTCCGCGCATTATTGCAGCGGCAGAAGTAACAGATGCGGTTGCGATTCACCCAGGTTACGGTTTCTTATCTGAAAATGCAGACTTTGCTGATCAAGTTGAGCAAAGCGGCTTTGTATTTATCGGTCCTAAAGGCGACACGATTCGTTTAATGGGTGATAAAGTTTCTGCAATTGAAGCAATGCGTAAAGCCGGTGTACCTTGTGTACCAGGCTCTGATGGCCCATTAACGGCTGACAGCGAACGTAATATCCAAATCGCTAAGCGTATTGGTTACCCTGTAATCATTAAAGCAGCAGGCGGCGGCGGTGGTCGTGGTATGCGTGTTGTACGTAATGAGAAAGAGCTAATTGATTCAATCGCACTTACACAGCAAGAAGCGAAACAGTTCTTCGGTAATGGTATGGTTTACATGGAGAAATTCCTTGAAAACCCACGTCATATCGAAGTACAAGTACTTGCCGATGGTCAAGGTAATGCGGTTCATTTAGGTGAGCGTGATTGTTCAATGCAGCGTCGTCACCAAAAAGTAGTTGAAGAAGCGCCAGCACCAGGTATCACGGCTGAAATGCGTAAATTCATCGGCGACCGCTGTACTCGTGCATGTATCGAAATTGGTTATCGCGGTGCAGGTACGTTCGAATTCTTATACGAAAACGGCGAGTTCTATTTCATCGAAATGAATACCCGTATTCAGGTTGAGCACCCAGTAACAGAAATGGTCACTGGCGTTGACTTAATCAAAGAACAGCTAAAAATTGCAGCTGGTCAACCATTATCATTCACACAAGAAGATGTGGTTATTCGTGGTCATGCAATTGAGTGTCGTATAAATGCGGAAGACCCTGAAACGTTTATTCCATCACCAGGTAAAATCACGCGATTCCACCCTGCTGGCGGATTAGGTATTCGTTGGGACAGCCACATTTACGCAGATTACACAGTACCACCTCATTACGATTCAATGATTGGTAAGCTTATCTGTTATGGTGAAAACCGTGATGTAGCAATTGCCCGTTCACGTAATGCACTGAACGAATTAGTGATTGATGGTATTAAGACGAATACACCACTGCACAAGAAAATTTTGTCAGATGAAAACTTCCAAAATGGTGGAACCAATATCCACTATTTAGAGAAAAAATTAGGTCTGTAAATCGTTTTAAATTGAAAAAGCCGGCACTTTGCCGGCTTTTTTGTGTCTGATTGAAGGTATGCTGGATTCTCGCCTTAAAAAAATATTCTGGTATGATTAATAAAGTAATGTGTTTCAAGTATTTCATGAGGTAATAATGACCAACAGCGTTGGCTTTCCATTGGCAGATGAAGCTGCCACAGTAAATATGGGCAAGCAACTTGCAATATTAATGGAGCAAGGGGCTGTGATTTATTTACATGGAGACTTAGGTGCCGGTAAAACCACCTTAACGCGTGGTATTGTGCAAGGTTTTGGTCATCAAGGTAAGGTTAAGAGTCCCACTTATACACTGGTTGAGCCGTACCAATTAGCTAAAGCTGATATTTATCACTTTGATTTATATCGCTTGGGCGACCCTGAAGAGCTTGAGTATATGGGGATCCGTGACTATTTTTCTCCACACGCTATTTGCGTAGTAGAGTGGCCTGAAAAAGGGGGAGAGTTTATACCCACGCCAGATCTTGATGTTACATTACGCTATGAAGGTGAGGCACGTGCTATTTTAATAAATAGTTTAACTGAGCGTGGCCATTCGATTGTAGAGAAATTGAAGAGCACGCAATAATAAACAGATAAAAATAAAGGTGTATTAGCAAAAATGGGTCGTTGTACATTTAAACTATTAACTATCTTAATGTTTTTGGTTGTAAGCCAAGTTGCGCTTGCACAAAATACAATTAATAGCGTACGTGTGTGGCCTTCCCCAGACAACACTCGGGTGGTGTTTGACTTAGATGATAAGCCTGACTTTAGCTATTTTATGCTGAAAAACCCAAGCCGTTTAGTCATTGACTTGAAAGACACTGACAAACTTAAAACGTTGCCAAGTATTCCTAAAGAACATCAAATTGTATCTAAATTACGTTACTCAAAACCTAAAGATGCAAAAAGCGTTCGTTTTGTATTTGAACTAGCCGGTGCAGCGAAGCCTGTTGTGTTTGCTTTATTACCAACAGGTCCTTATAAGCATCGTTTAGTTGTTGACTTACATGATAAAAGCTATCAATCGGCGCCCGCCGCGACAAACAGCACACCAGTTAAGAAAAGAGCAATAAACCAAGAGCGTGATATTGTGATTGCGATTGACGCGGGACACGGTGGTGAAGACCCAGGCTCAATAGGTCCATCTGGTACCTATGAAAAAGATATTACATTACAAATTGCTAAGCGACTCGAGCGTATGATTGACGCTGAACGAGGCATGATCTCGCGTATGGTACGCCGAGGCGATTATTTTGTGAATTTAAATACCCGTACTAGTCGAGCTCGCGAGAAAAAAGCAGATTTCTTTGTGTCAATTCATGCTGATGCGTTTACCAGTCCTCAGCCTAGTGGTGCATCAGTGTGGGTGCTATCACTGCGTCGTGCCAATTCAGAGATTGGTAAGTGGCTAGAGGATAAAGAAAAACATTCAGAGTTGCTCGGTGGCGCAGCCGGTGTGTTGAAAGACACAGCAAGCGAAAAGTATTTAGCCCAAGCACTGCTTGATATGTCAATGGACCACTCAATGAAAACAGGCTTTAGCGTTGCAGAAGAAGTGATGAATGAGCTAAAAAAAGTGGCTAAAATGCATAAGAAACGTCCTCAAGCAGCAAGCTTTGCTGTTCTTAAATCGCCAGATATCCCTTCTATTTTGGTAGAAACGGGGTTCATTTCTAACCCTAGAGAAGAGCGTTTATTAAAATCAGCTAATTACCAAGAGCGTCTAGCAGAAGCAATCTTTAAGTCTCTAAAAAGTTATTATCTACAAAATCCACCCGACGACTCATTATTTGCGAAGTTAAAGGCGCAATACCCTACCAAGCATAAAGTAAGGCCAGGTGAGTCATTAAGTATGTTAGCGAATCGTTATGGCACATCCGTTAATAAACTCAAAACGGTTAATAATTTAAAATCAAACACCTTGTTCATTGGTCAAGAGCTTGATATTCCGCAAAGTTAATCAATTTTTGTGTTAGGAAGATTATGAGTATTGAAATATTACCTGCACGATTGGCTAACCAAATTGCAGCAGGGGAAGTGGTGGAACGGCCCGCCTCGGTTGTCAAAGAGCTTGTAGAAAATAGTTTAGATGCAGGTGGCACACGAATTCAGATTGATATTGAACGAGGCGGCCATAAGCTCATACGCATTCGCGATAATGGTAGCGGCATCAGTAAAGACGAGTTAACTTTAGCTCTCTCACGCCATGCAACCAGCAAATTAAAGTCACTCGATGACCTTGAAAATATTTGCTCACTGGGTTTTCGAGGGGAAGCTTTGGCCTCAATAAGCTCGGTATCGCGATTAACGCTAAGTTCAAAACCAAAAGATCAAGAAGCAGCGTGGCAAGCCTTTGCTGAAGGGCGTGATATGGCTGTGCAAATAAAGCCAACAGCTCACCCAGATGGCACCACTATTGAAGTTAAAGATTTATTTTTTAACACCCCCGCACGACGCAAATTTCTGCGCACAGAAAAAACAGAGTTTTCACATATTGATGAGCTTATAAAGCGGATTGCATTGAGCCGGTTTGATGTCTCAATTACGTTAACGCATAACGGCAAAGTTGTGCGTCAATACCGTGCAAAGCCTAGCCCAGAACAAGCAATTAGCCGTGTTGCACAAGTTGCCGGTAAAGTCTTTAGTGAACAAGGTTTGCATATTCAATCTGGTGAAGCAGGGTTAATGCTAAGAGGGTGGGTACTGCCTGTTGGTTCAAGCAATACGACTCAGTATACCTATGTGAATAACCGCATGATGCGCGACAAACTTATTTTGCATGCAATTCGCCAAGCATTTGAAGAAGTTGCAGGTTCTGAGGAATTACCTGGCTTTGTTATCTACATTGATATTGACCCACGTCAGGTCGATGTAAACGTGCATCCAGCCAAGCATGAAGTACGTTTTCATCAAGGCCGTTTAGTGCATGACTTTATTTTGCAGGCAATAAAACAAGTTGTGGTGCCGCTGCAGCATGAAGCTGGTTTTACTGAGCACAATGACACGGCTTTTCAGCAGGCCCCGTTTGCAGAGTCGAGTCAGAGCAGCACGCAGTTAAGCTATACTGCATCAGTGCCTACAGAGCACTATGATTATCCTAAATCAGATTTACAGCCAACACGCTCAGCGAGTTACTCTGGCACAACAGGGCGTTCCAAAGGGGGTGTTAGTCGCGACAGCCAAGGGCGTAGTAAAACATCACATCAAGATGTCAATGCATTTTATCAAGGGATCAGTGAGCAACATGCTGCGCATTTTGATCAAGTACGGCCTGAGCCAAGCATTGCCACACCGGTTGTGGAGCAGACAAAACTTGCTAAGCTCATTCACGTGCACGAAGGTGAATGCGTATTTAGTGAAGATAACCAACTATTTGCTGCGCATTTTAAGCATGCTTTAGCACTCGACTGGCAAGCGTACGTAGAGCAAGCAGGTAGCCTTGAGGGCAAAGCTTTGTTGTTACCTGTGCGAGTAAACACAAGTGCTGATGATATTAGTGCTTTAAATGCTCAGCAGTCGTGGTTTACCCTGCTAGGTTTTGATTTAGTGATTGAAAAGCAATTTGTGATGGTTAAAAAGCTTCCGCCGTGTGTCTATTTACTTGATGTTAGCAATGCTATTGAGCGGCTCATCATTGCTTGCAAAACTTCGCCAAGTTCCCTCGATGCATGGCTAAATTGGTTAGCTCAGCAGATTCCGACACGTTATTACACAAGCCAAGCCTTTATGGAGCAAGTTGCTCGGTTAGAAAATAATCCACAAACTATGCAACGTTTACGTCAAAAAGCGGTTAAAATAGAACTATCTCAGTTTTTAAACTAAGCAAGGTATTTAGGCTTGAATAACTTACCCGTGATTTTTTTAATGGGACCAACCGCTGCAGGGAAAACAGACTTAGCAATTTCGCTGTGTGAGCATTTAAACACAGAAATAATCAGTGTAGATTCAGCGCTGGTGTACAAAGATATGGATATCGGTACAGCCAAGCCAGATGCTGATGAATTAGTACGAGCGCCTCATCATCTAATTGATATTATTGATCCTGCGGAAAGTTATTCAGTTGCTGATTTTCGTCGCGATGCGATTGAAAAGATTGATCTATTTCACAAGCAAGGTAAAGTACCTGTATTAGTTGGCGGTACAATGATGTACTTTAAGTCATTGATTGATGGTTTGTCGCCACTACCAGAGGCATCACCCGAAGTGCGGGCTGAACTCGAAAAGGAAGCAAAGCAGTTTGGTTGGCCACATTTGCACGCAGAGCTCGTTAAAATCGATCCTGAGGCTGCGAATAAAATGAGTGAAAATGATTCACAACGTATTAATCGTGCGCTCGAAGTTTTTCGTATAACTGGCAAAACAATGACAGAGCTACAAAAACAAAAGCAGCCAGCGCTTCCTTATACTTTTCATCAATTTGCTATCGCGCCTGCCGATCGCAGCGTTTTACACCAGCGAATTGAGAAAAGGTTTAAAATAATGCTTGAACAGGGGTTTGAAAATGAAGTTTCATCCCTATATAAACGTAAGGATTTACACCCAGATCTACCTTCGATTCGTTGCGTAGGTTATAGACAAATGTGGGATTACATTGCAGGCGAAATTGACTATGATGAAATGGTCTTTCGTGGTGTTGCTGCCACGCGCCAGCTTGCCAAGAGGCAGTTAACTTGGCTAAGAGGTTGGCCTGATGTTACATGGTTGGCCACGGGTGATGAAGAAAACTTGCAACGTGTAGTAAGTTCGCTAAGCTAGTAGTAGTTGAAAAATTTTTAGCTTTGTTAAATTAGTTCAGCTACTTAATTATAATAACACCTAGAACGAAGGAAAATAACATGGCAAAAGGCCAGTCGTTACAAGACCCATTTTTGAATGCGTTACGTCGTGAGCGCATTCCAGTATCAATCTTTTTGGTTAATGGCATTAAGTTACAGGGTAAAATCCAGTCATTTGACCAATTTGTTATTTTACTTGAAAACACCGTGAATCAAATGGTGTATAAACACGCTATTTCTACCGTAGTTCCAGCGCGTACTGTTAACTTCCAAGGTGCACAAGGAAGCGATGATTCAGAAGAGCAAGAGCCTGGAAATTTTTAAATTTAGGAGCGTAATGCTTGTTTGACCGTTATGAAGCCGGCGAACAGGCAGTTTTAGTTCATATCGACTTACCTAAAGAAGGGGATCGTGAAGATCTTCATGAATTAGAGTTGTTGGTATCTTCTGCTGGTGTTAGTAGTTTGGCGATTGTGCAAGGCAGTCGTCAAGCACCACATCCGAAACTTTTCGTCGGTACCGGAAAAGCAGAAGAGATCGCTGAAACTGTCAAAATCCACAATGCAGATGTCATCATTTTCAACCATCAACTAAGCCCGTCACAGGAACGTAACTTAGAGAGCGTTTGTCAGTGTCGTGTACTTGATCGTACGAGTTTGATCCTTGATATTTTTGCCCAGCGAGCGCGTACTCATGAAGGTAAACTTCAAGTTGAGTTGGCTCAGCTACGTCACATTTCAACACGCTTGATCCGTGGTTGGACTCACCTTGAGCGCCAAAAAGGTGGGATAGGTTTACGTGGTCCTGGTGAGACACAGCTTGAAACCGATAGGCGACTTTTACGTGCAAGGATTAAGAATATTCGTGCACGTTTAGATAAGGTTGCTGTGCAACGTGAACAGGGGCGACGAGCGCGTACCCGTAATGAAATACCCACAGTCTCGTTAGTTGGTTACACTAACGCAGGCAAATCGACCCTGTTTAATAGAATAACAGATTCAGATGTGTATGCAGCTGACCAATTATTTGCAACACTTGATCCAACATTGCGTAAGTTAGATATTGGCGATGTAGGTCCGGTAATCCTCGCGGATACAGTTGGATTTATTCGTCACTTACCACATGATTTAGTGGCAGCTTTTAAAGCAACATTAACTGAAACCCGTGAAGCTGATTTACAGCTACATGTTATTGATGTAGCAGACCCGCGCCGTAAAGAGAATATTGAGCAAGTTCAGTCAGTTTTAAAAGAAATTGAAGCAGATGAAGTGCCGCAATTATTAGTGTATAACAAAATTGATGCGCTAGATGACGTTGCGCCACGTATAGATAGAAACGATGAAGGCCAGCCGATTAGAGTGTGGTTATCTGCTCGAACGGGTGTGGGTTGTGAGTTATTGTCAGAGGCAATTAATGAGCTGCTAGCAAAGAAAATGCTGGCAGAGTCACTTAAATTACCTCCGCAGCATGGTCGTATTCGAGCTGCACTATTTAACCTAAATGCCGTTCATGAAGAGTGCTTTGATGAACATGGTAACTGGTTGCTTTCGGTTCGTTTACCGATGGCTGAGTGGAATCGTTTGAAAAAAGAAATGGGACAGGATCTCGATTCTTTTATAGTTACGGACTAAAAATCGTCAGCATTTGTTAATTTTAGTATGAGAAATGCTGTAGATTTGATAGATTTAACCCAATTCATTTAGATAACAATGGAGTATAGCTATGGCCTGGAATGAACCGGGTAATAATGGCAATGATAAAGATCCGTGGAATAACAAAGGCGGAAAAGATCAAGGCCCACCTGATTTAGACGAGGTACTGCGTAAATTCGGCAACAAGTTTGGCGGTTTATTTGGTGGTAACAAGCCAGGTAAAAACGGCGGCGGACTTGGTGGCGCAGGCATTTCTTTCATATTAATTATTGCCATCATCGTTTGGGCATTAAGTGGTATTTATACAGTTAAAGAAGCTGAGCGCGGTATTGTTTTACAATTTGGTCAGTTTAGTCGCATTGCAGAGCCAGGCTTACGTTGGAAAATGACGTTCATCGAACGTGTCATTCCGGTTGATATTGAGGCGGTACGCTCTTTATCTGCGAAAGGCTTTATGCTGACAGAAGATGAAAACGTCGTAAATGTAGAGTTTGAAGTGCAGTATCGTGTTATCGATCCTCACCTATATAAGTTCAGTGTAACGGATGCTGATCACAGCCTACAACAAGCGCTCGATAGCGCACTTCGTTATGTTATTGGTCATGTGAAAATGGACCAAGTATTAACAACAGGTCGTGAGGTCGTTCGTCAACAAACGTGGGATGAGCTAAACAAAATTATCGAGCCGTATAACCTCGGTATTATTGTCAGCGACGTGAACTTTAAAGACTCACGCCCACCAGGTGAGGTAAAAGATGCTTTTGATGATGCCATTGCAGCACAAGAAGATGAAGAACGTTTCATCCGTGAAGCAGAAGCTTATGCCCGTGAAATAGAGCCGCGTGCCCGTGGTCAAGTAACACGTATGACGCAAGAAGCTGAAGCATATCGCGAGCGCATTACACTAGAAGCGCAAGGTGAGGTAGCACGCTTTGAAAAGCTATTACCAGAATACCAAGCAGCTAAAGAAGTAACGCGTAAACGCTTGTACATCGATGCAATGGAAGAAGTACTTGGTAATAGCTCTAAAGTACTTGTTGATGTGAAAAACGGTAATAACATGATGTATTTACCTCTTGATAAAATTATGGAAAAGCAAGGCACCGCGACCCGTGTTGCACTGCCAAGTTCAAGTGATATCAAAGATTTGCGCAACAAGTTGAATACATCACGCAACAGTACGGTTAACTCGAGTAATGACCGTTTTGCAACTGATCGCTTTAATGAGGGGAGATAAGCAAAATGAAAAATTTTAGTTTAGTAATACTTGCCCTTGCGGTTGTTATGTCTTTTTCATCTATTTTTGTCGTACAAGAAGGTGAAAAGGCGATTGTATTGTTGTTCAGTAAAGTGCAGAAAGACAGTAATGACACAGCAGTAGTTTACGGCCCAGGCTTGAACTTTAAAGTGCCATTTTTCAGTCAAGTACGCCGTTTAGATGCACGTATCCAAACATTAGATGGTGCACCTGATCGTTTTGTAACAAGCGAGAAAAAAGACTTAATTGTTGATTCATACGTGAAATGGCGTATCAACGACTTTAGTGCATTTTACCTACGTGCTCGTGGTGATAAGCAGTATGCTGAAACGCTATTAAAGCAAAAGGTAAACAATGGTTTACGTACTAACTTTGGTTCTCGTACCATTAAAGAAATTGTTTCAGGTGAGCGTAGTGAGCTTATGGAAGAAGCGTTAGTACAAGCTTCTGAAAGTGCGCAAGAGTTAGGTATTGAAGTACTTGATGTGCGTGTTAAGCAAATTAACTTACCACAAGAAGTCAGTAGTTCAATCTTCCAACGTATGCGTGCAGAGCGTACTGCTGTGGCGAAAGAGCACCGCTCTGAAGGTCAAGAAAAGGCAGAAACAATTCGTGCTGAGGTTGATCGTCGCGTAACAGTTATGCTTGCAGATGCAGAGCGTAATGCGCGTACTGTACGTGGTCAAGGTGATGCAGAAGCGGCGGGTATCTATGCCAATGCTTATAACAAAGATGCTGAGTTCTTTGGTTTTGTGCGTAGTCTCGAAGCTTACAAGAAGACCTTTAAAGATAAGCAAGATGTTATGGTTATCTCTCCAGATAGTGATTTCTTTAATTACATGAAAGGCGCAAATGCCCAGTAATTAAACATCTGATGATGAAAGCCCTGCACTTTTGCAGGGCTTTTTTATTTCAGTTCTAAACTAATTTCTACGGGTTATAGATTTATAAGCCCCTGTTCTGGCTGTGGTTGTTTTAGTGAGTATGATGATAAAAAGCCGACCGCAGAAAAAATAAGCTAAACGGGGTGATCTTTCACCTCGTTTTCTGGTAAAATCTCGTCCTAATTTTTTCTAAGTGAATTTGCAATGGGTAAAAACGTTGTTGTACTAGGCACCCAATGGGGTGACGAAGGTAAGGGTAAGGTAGTTGACCTCCTTACAGACAAAGCATCTTTAGTAGTTCGTTATCAAGGTGGTCATAACGCAGGCCACACTCTGGTAATTAACGGTGAAAAGACGGTTTTACACCTTATTCCATCGGGTGTATTACGTGACAATGTTAAGTGTGTGATTGGTAATGGTGTTGTTTTATCACCAGAAGCGTTGATGAAAGAAATTGGCATGCTAGAAGAGCGTGGCGTGCCTGTGCGTGAGCGTTTATTAATTAGTGAAGCGTGTCCGCTTATTTTACCTTTCCACATTGCATTAGATTTAGCCCGTGAAAAAGCACGTGGCGATAAGCCAATCGGTACTACAGGTCGTGGTATTGGTCCAGCTTATGAAGATAAAGTAGCACGTCGTGGTTTACGTGTTGGCGATTTATTCAATCCTGAATTATTCGCGAGTAAATTAAAAGAAGTATTGGAATACCATAACTTCACGCTAGAGCATTACTACAAAGTAGAGCCAGTTGATTTCCAGAAGACATTTGATGATGCAATGGCTATTGCTGATATCTTAAAAGCAATGGTTGTTGATGTAACTGAGCTACTTGATCAAACGCGTTTAGCGGGCGACAACATCTTATTTGAAGGTGCGCAAGGTACATTGCTTGATATCGACCACGGTACTTACCCGTATGTAACATCATCAAACACAACGGCTGGTGGTGTAGCAACAGGTGCTGGTTTTGGTCCATTACACCTTGATTACGTACTAGGTATTATCAAAGCTTACACAACACGTGTGGGTTCTGGTCCTTTCCCTACAGAGCTTTACGATGGTCTTGATAAGCAAGACTCAGTAGGTAAGCACTTAGGTGAGAAAGGCCATGAATTCGGTGCAACGACAGGTCGTTTACGCCGTACTGGTTGGTTAGACGCAGTGGCAATGCGCCGTGCGGTTCAAATCAACAGCATCTCAGGTTTCTGTTTAACTAAACTAGACGTTCTAGATGGTTTAGAAACCTTAAAAATCTGTACTGGTTACCAGTTAGAAGATGGCACAGTAACGAACGTTACGCCATTAGCTGCTGAAGGCTACGAGAAAGTAACGCCAGTATACGAAGAGATGCCAGGCTGGTCAGAAAACACAGTAGGTGTAACCTCAGTTGATGAGTTGCCTAAAGCGGCACTTGATTACATCAAGCGTATTGAAGAAATCACGGGTGTTCCAGTTGATATCATCTCTACTGGTCCTGATCGTGTAGAGACTATGGTATTACGCAACCCGTTTGCATAATCATCATAGATACTAAAAAGCTGCTTCGGCAGCTTTTTTTGTGCCTAAAATTCACTTGGTAATAATACCAATCCGCAATAATACTTAATCATTTTGAGGGATTAAACCTGTCGCTATCTGCGTTAAAAATTTCTGATTTACGACTGCATGGATGCAGAAGGTAGAGCAATGCAGGAGCAATTGCCGAGCACAACTAAATAACGAAATTTTTGCTTTGCTATCAACGAGGTTTTATTGCCTCAAAATAGATCACTTAATTAAGCGAATTGGTATAATATTTGTATGTTATTTGCTAAGACTGACTTTATTTAAGTGATTTTGATGCGTGTTTTATTGCCTTTAACATTACTCTTTTCAAGCCTAAGTATGGCTGAAGAGCCTATTTCTGCGGTACCTCTGTATACAGAGAGCGAGCTAATAGGGCTTATTAATAAAAATACACATTTAGCACGTGTGAAGGCAGATGATTGCCAGTTAGTACAAGATATTGAAGCGCGAGCCAATAAAATGGCGCTACCATCGTATCAGTTCCTGTATGGCGATATGCTGGCCTATGCCGTTTGTGTTGATCGTAACGTAGAGCTGGGTGTGTATTATATGCGTCAAGCTGCTGAGCAAGGGTTGGCAGCCGCGTTAGAACAACTTGGCCGCTATTATGATGTTGGGCGGTTGGTTCAGCAAGATAAAGCCATGGCCGTGACCTATTTGCGTGAAGCATCTGCACAAGGCAACTTAAAAGCACAAATGCGCTTAGTTAAGCTATTTAACCAAGGATATGGTAGTCCAAGAGACTATGAGGATGCTTATCGTTGGTTGTTTCACTCTATGGTTGCAGATAAAGCGCAGCATAAAAAAGTTGAGCAATTATTAGCAAAACTTGCGCAAAAAATGCCTGATAGTGTGGTTCGGCGCGCACGTTTACCTATGTAATTTAAACTGCTAAAAATAAGGCCAGCATATGCTGGCCTATTATTATTTATCTTCTTTTTTATCTTTATTTTTGCTCTGGCTAGGGTCTTTAAGAACCGATAACTTGGGTGGTTGTAAAGCAACGATGCGCTCACCTACTTGTGGTGTTTTCTCCATATTTGTAGTAAACGGTCTAATACGAATAGGAGAGTCGTCATCATCATCTTTTTCACCGTTTAAAATAAATAACGGAATAGCTTCACTATTAACTTCTTTATATTGCTCCCAGCTAAACTCATCTGAAATGCGTGTGGCACTCACTTTACCGCCTTTGGCAATTAGACTGCTTAAACGTGCATATGCGCCGTTGTCACCAAATAGAATCTGGCGAGACAAAAATGTTGCGCTATCTTTGTTTGCTTTAGCGTGGTTAGTTGAAGAGCGAAGAGAAAATACATCCTTTTCATCTAGCAAATGCGAGAAATACTGCACACCCAATGCATTATGGTGACGGTTTGGTGAAAGTGCTAAAACACTACGAATGGTTGTTAAGGGTAAATAACGTTCGGCATGTTCAGACTGTGGATTACCATAGTAACAGGGCAGGCCATCCATACGCGCCATTTTACAGTTCTCCCATGCTGGATCAGAAAGATGCACAGGAATATTCTGTTCTTTCAGTCCACATGCTATGGCACGTGCAACATGGTTTGCACCAATAATTAAAATAGTATTTGGTGCAGGTTGACGCACTTTTAATAGTTTAGCCAGTGGTGTAGCTGTCAGGCTCTGCAGTACTACAGTGACGATGATTACCGTGAAAATCAGCGGCACGATTTTCTCTGCGTCCGCGATACCTGCTTCAACCATGCTCAGTGCAAACACTGAACCCACAGCGGCTGCGACGATACCTCTTGGTGCTATCCATGAAAGTACAAGGCGAGACTTTAATGGCAGGTCTGAGCCAATAGTTGAAATAGCGATACATGCAGGGCGCGCGATAAATAGCACGATAGCTAAGAAAATAAACACATCACTGTGTAACATCATTAAGTCTGAAAGCTGTAAACGTGCGGCAAGTAATATAAATAACGATGAGATTAAGATCATCGATAAGTCTTCTTTAAACTCAAGCACGGAGTCTATTTCTAAGTCATCTTGATTGGCTAGCCAAATGCCAAACACAGTTACAGCCAATAATCCCGATTCATGGCTGAGGTGATTTGATACGGTAAAGCTAATCAATACCAATGCCAAAATACCAAATTTATGTAACTCAAAAGGTAACCATTCACGGCGAATCAGTAAGGTTGTTAACCAACCTGCGACTACACCAATCGTTAAGCCAACCCCTAAGGTTTTAAACAAAGCAATAATTGTATGGCTTAATACTTCCCCTTGCCCAACAAGCATAACAGCTTCAAAGACAAGGACTGCGAATAAGGCTCCTATGGGGTCAATGACAATGCCTTCCCACCTGAGGATGCGGTCGATATCTTGGTTAGGGCGCATTGAATTAAGTAAAGGTGCGATAACTGTGGGTCCTGTAACAACAAGCACAGCCCCTAGTACTGCGGCAACTCGCCAATTAAGTTCTAAGATCCAATATGCGCTTAAACTAATAATAATACAGGTGGTTATCATGCCGATGGAGCAGAGATTTCGGACAACTTTTCCTATGCCTTTAAGTTCTTTAAAGTGCAATGTCAGCGAGCCTTCAAAGAGAATGACTGCAACACTCAACGAGACCACGGGGAACAACAAGTCACCCAGAAGGGCGTCGGGTTCAAGAACGCCACTGAAAGGTCCGAGTAATAAACCCGTTAGAAGTAAAAATAAAATAGCCGGTACACGAAACGCCCACGCTACCCACTGTGCTATTACAGAACACAAGGCGATCCCTGCTATATAAATTGCTGACATAGAATGAATTATCCTTTTAGCTTAAGCACCAACATCATAGATAATTGCTATTGATGACGATAAATTGTCGCTGACTTACAAATAAAATTGCTTACCTATTAAAGCTTACTCACCGCCATAGACACAAGAAAACTTATTACTCTAACTACGATTTTAGTCGTTATTAATACTTTTTGGGCTGTTATTGAAAACAAAACTGCCATAAGGTGATGAAAAATTATTAATAATAAAATGTATGCATTTAACTATTTGTTAAGTATGAACTATTTTCTATATTTATGGTAAGTATAAAATTAGTGATTAATATTTGCCCTTGATCTTTCACCTCTTTATACCGTATTATATTTCGTGTTCAAACAATTTGATATCTAAATGATTAACTTTACTTTTCATTAGTAATTAGAGTGTAGGCTCTAAGAAATCAGTTGTTTGCTTTATATATCGTGTTTTATACACTTTGTTTTCTAATTAAATAGAAATGAGCTGACGATTATTCAGTGCGTATTTATTACGAGTTGAATACAATAAAAGTTCATTATCTTATCAATGTTTAGCTCCCATCGTGGCGGCTAAATCTCGGTCATACAATCTACACCCTATCTGTCGGTGTACCAGATTGTATAGGCTCTATGTATGTTGTTATTAATAAAAGCCGCACACAGCTTTTTACAGCGATACATAAACAACACTTATCTTTTTTTATCAACTTATGGTTTATAACCGTTTGGTCTACTGACTGAATAAAAGTTGTGCTATATCTAAACGCAGTCCATGCGCGGACTAGTTGCGTGTGCAGATAAGTGTCTGTGACAAAGTGAGAATACTCAGCACGTTTAGTTTTTCTAAACGTGAGTCTTTTAATCAGCGGCTTTGATGACGCTGAACAGATAGTAAAATGGAAAAGTTGAACAGTTATGCAAAAGTTTAAATGGCGACGTATTGTACTTAAAGTTGGTAGCGCATTGATCGCACCGGAACAAGATGGGTGTCGTTCACGTTATTTATTGACCATTGCGCAGTTCATCGTTCGCTGTCGAGCACGAGGTATCGAAGTGATTTTAGTATCATCTGGTTCGGTGGCAGCAGGTTCGCACTTATTTCCTGAGCAAGAAACTCGCTCGGTAACGATGAAAAAGGCAATGGCAGCTGCCGGTCAAACAGAAATGATGGCTATGTGGGATCGTTTTTTCGACTTCCCTTCTGCGCAAATATTATTAACACACGGTGATTTACGAGATCGTGAGCGTTATACCAGCATTCGTGAAACGGTGTTCACTTTACTCGAACACGGTGTGCTGCCTATCATTAATGAAAATGATACGGTCACTACGGATGATTTAAAAGTAGGTGATAATGATAATTTATCAGCGATGGTTGCAGCAGCAGCAGACGCAGATGCTCTGATGATTTTTTCAGATGTTGATGGTCTTTATGACAAAAACCCGAACTTGCATGATGATGCTCTATTATTACCTGAAATAGAAAGTATCGATGAGTCAATCTATGCAATGGCAGGATGTGCAACCAGTGCAGTTGGTACAGGCGGTATGAAAACCAAGATTGAAGCGGCAGAGAAGGCGACATCGCACGGAATTACAACCTTTATTTTAAATGGTTTCAAAGAAGAAACCTTTAATCGCCTGCTTGAAGGTGACAACCCTGGCACTATTTTTATGCCTTATGAAAAACCAATGCAAGAAGCGGTGCATTGGATGACACACACTGCGAATGAGCAGGGCGAAGTTGTCGTTGAAGGCTCGTTTGATGAGTCTGACAGTCATGAGGATGGGTGTATTCGCAGTGATGAAATTGTTGCGGTGCACGGAGAATTTGGCGTAGGCGATACTATTTTAGTTCGTAGTGACGATGGTACACGTCTAGCAAAAGCAACAGCGAATTACAGTAGCTGTTTATTGAATTTTATTGCTGACAACGAGCAAAGTGAATTTAGCGAAAAAATGCAAGATTCAATCGGCCCCGTTGTTTCAGAGAAAGATATCGCATTATTGGAGAAGTCATGAGTTTAATTACGGATATTTCGAGTCAAGCTGCAAAAGCTGCAACCCAGTTAGCTTTGCTTGATACAGCCACTAAAAATCAAGTTTTAACTGAGATGGCACAGGCGTTACGCGAAAGCAAAGCTTTTATCATCAAAGAGAACGAAAGCGATTTAGCGGCAGCACGTGATAACAACCTTGTAGCATCAATGATTGACCGTTTAACGCTTAACGACGAGCGTATTGAAGCAATGGCTGAAGGCATCGAAGTAATTGTTAGCCTTGATGATCCTGTGGGTCAATTACGTGAAATTTCAGAGCGTCCAAATGGTATTAAGATTAGCAAGATGCGCGTACCACTTGGTGTTGTATGTATGATTTATGAAGCACGTCCAAATGTGACGGCTGATGCAGGTGCCCTATGCTTTAAATCTGGTAATGGTGTTATTTTACGTGGTGGTAAAGAAGCACTACGTAGCTCGCAAGCCATTGCGAGTGTGATGCATAAAGTACTTGAAAAGCATGGCTTGCCTGCTGCATTGATTTCAGTGATCCCAGACCCTGATCGTGGCTTATTAATGGAACTTATGCAGCAGCGTGACACAATTGATTTAATCATCCCACGAGGTGGCGAAGGTCTAATTAACTTTGTAACTGAAAACAGTACCATTCCTGTTATTCAACACTTCAAAGGTGTGTGTCACCTTTATGTTGATAAAGAGGCTGATCTGAATGTAGCCATTAACTTGCTGTTAAATGGTAAAACTCAGCGTACTGGTGTGTGTAACGCATTAGAAGGCCTAGTTGTACATCAAGATATTGCTGATGAGTTTTTAAACCTGTGTGCTGTTGTGCTTCGTCAAGAAGGCGTGAAAGTAAATGCAGATGCAAAAGCGGCTGAATATTTTGACAACGCGACAGTGCTTGCTGATGATGAGTTTGGCGAAGAGTACTTAGACTTAGAAATCGCCATTAAGGTTGTGCCAGATTTTGCTGGAGCGATTGATCATATTGCTCAATTTGGTTCAAACCACACAGAAGTCATTTGTACTAAGGACCAAGCAGCAGCAGAGTTATTCCAGCGCAGTGTTGATGCGTCTGTTGTGATGGTTAATGCGTCATCGCGTTTTTCTGATGGTTCACAGTTAGGCTTAGGTGCTGAGATTGGTATTGCGACCACTAAGCTACATGCTTACGGTCCTATGGGGCTAGAGTCGCTTACAACTGAAAAATACTTAGTGAATGGCGAAGGTCAAATTCGTGAATAATCGCTAAAAAGTAACTACTTCCAAAAAGCCGGGCTTTGCTCGGTTTTTTTATGTCTGATATAAAACTAAGACAATAATAAGACTGACTAAATAGATGATGCTTTTAGTTGGTAACTCGGCAGATTGCCTAAAGAAGAGTAGGAAAGTGGTGGAGCTAAGCAGGATCGAACTGCTGACCTCCTGCGTGCAAGGCAGGCGCTCTCCCAGCTGAGCTATAGCCCCACATTCCTAAAATACAGGATGCTTAAGTCTTGCGTCTCAAGCGGGGTGAACTTTAATTATTTTTGTTTATTTGGTCAAGTGTTTTTTAAAAAATCATCGAATTTTTACCTAAGTCTTTTATTTTTGATAGACTAATGAGCATATACTGTTCAAGGCTTATCCAATAATGAAAAAAATAGCATGGCTTTTGGTTATTCTACTAACGGCTTGCGCCAGTCAAGACGACGCGCCTCCTTTCGAAATTAATAACAAACAGTTTTACGGCAAAAATGATGAACAAGGTAGCAAAATTTTTGCATACGTCGTGTCGGTGAAAGCACAAGGCAGGAAGCCACTAAACCTTGATAAGCCATTAACGCGAAGACAGTTTAAAGATTTTGCCGAGCAAGAGTATTTTGAAGAATCGAGCAGCTTAAAACTGATGCTTGAAGATCAAGCCGTTGAATTATTAAACCAAGAACTTAAGGCGCGAGAGTATTGCAACGATGAGCATATTATTGATGATGTGCTTTGGCGTGACTTAAGTGTACAACTACGAGGACGTTGTTTGTAAATGTATGCAGATAAAACCAAGCTTGCCGCTGCATTAGCTCAGTTAGATATTAACTATGATGTGATTGAGCACCCACCATTACATGGCAGTTTAGATGCTGACAAATTCATGGTTAATAGACCTGGCACGCGATTAAAGAATTTATTTTTGCGTGATAATGAAGGAAAACGCCATTTTTTAGTGATCACAGCGCATGACAAACAATTAGATTTAAAAGCAATAGCACAAATGCAGGGGCTTTCTCGTTTGGGTTTTGCATCCGATGAGCGATTAGCGCGTTACTTAAAAGTGCCGCCTGGTTGTGTGTCCATGTTGGCACTGTTAAACGATAAACAAAATAATGTCACACTGTGGCTCGATCAAGAAGTGTGGTTTAACGAACTATTTCATTGCCATCCGTTTGAAAATACCGCGACATGGCTAATGAAAAAAGATGATTTAGAATTATTTTTCGAAAGCACTGGGCATCAAGCCCGTATTGTTTTCTTACCAGCTAAATAAACTAAGCTGAGGCCGACTAAACATACCAACAGCAATACCGCCATAAATGCAACTTGGCCGTGATGTTGGTATACCAGCCCCGGCAGCAAAGAGCCTAAAGCACCGCCGCTGTAATAAAAAGAGACATATCCACCATTCGTTACACTGGCAGGTGCCCTGCTGATTTTATTTACTAAAGGCGCAGCACTTGAGTGGATCACAAACATTGCGCCACAAAAGCCAGTAAAAGCAATCACAAAAAGTAATAACTGTTGGCTCATCAATAGCACCATCGTCAGGCTATAAAATACAAATACCCAAGTTAGTAAGCGCCAAGGTGTTGATGATTTACGTAATAGCCAAGGTGTCGCTATAGATGCTAGTGCACCAAGCAAATAACCGCTATAAACAAGGCCAATATCTCGAGTATTCGTGATAGCGAAACTGTCTTGCAGGATAAATGGTAGGTAGTTTAGTAATGCTGCAAAGCAAAAAAACATACAAAACACCGCCCCGTAGAGCTTTAATACCAGCGGATCTTTTAATTGTTTTAGATACAATAGCGGCGATTTAGCTGCATGAATGCTCGCACCTTTGCTTGCTTTGGGAATGGCGATTGCAAATATGATTAATCCTAACGCAATCACATAATAAAAACTTTGCCAGCTTAAAAAGTCAGTAAATAAAGCGGCAAGCATACGACCAAAGTAACCACCGACAATCGTGCTGCCAATATAGAGCGTCATATTATGCTGTAGCTCATCGGCCTGATAAGTTACACCAATGTAGCTTGTCATGGCGGTGAGTGCTGCAGGTAGAGTAATCCCTTGAATAAAGCGTACCAATAGCAATAGCTCAAAGCTTGGTGCGTAGGTGAACGCAACGCAGCTTACAGCTAACACAAACATGGCAATCTTTAAAATTGTTAAGGGGTTTCGTTTAGCTAAAAACAAGCCATACACTAAAGGCGCAATGGCTAACGGTAGCATAGTCGCAGTCATTAAACTGCCAGCAGTGGCAGGTGATACAGAAAAATGGCTGGCAAATAATCCGAGTAAGGGTT
Source organism: Pseudoalteromonas sp. CO133X (assembly GCA_004208945.1). Classification (GTDB taxonomy): domain Bacteria; phylum Pseudomonadota; class Gammaproteobacteria; order Enterobacterales; family Alteromonadaceae; genus Pseudoalteromonas. Next base: position 117,843 of record SGPE01000029.1, read on the forward strand.
GTGGGGCGTATAAAACAAAGAAAATAAATACAGAGCAAAGTAACAAATGTCGCAGCTGCATTTTTAGCTCCCTAAAGATAAAGCATAAGCTTATCGGGTATGGTTTTTTTTACAAGTTAAAAGGCGATTAAGATAATAAATATTGCGTTAAATCAAGGTGTCATGATTTCATCGCGTGTTAATCTCAAGGCGTTAAAGTAGATATCATGGAATCAAGTTGACTCAATACTGTTATTTGTTTGCATAGCTGATTAAAATAGCCTTAATTAGGCATTTTATTATTGGAATTTCGTTATGGGTTCATTACAAGATCAATTACTTAAGGCGGGGCTTACTACTTCGCATAAAGCTAAGGTAGCTAAAACTGAAAAGCGCAAACAGCAAAAGAAAAAAAAGAAAGGCGCCACCAGTAACCCCAGCGATTTACAAAAGCACATTGAGCAAACTAAACTCGAACAGCAAAAAAAAGCAGATGAGTTAAATAAAGCGCGTTTAGAAGAGCAGAAGCAGCGTGAACAAGTTGCACGCGTTAAGCAAATTTTAGAGCACCACAACCAAGATGAGATCCGTGGTGATCGCACTTTCAATTTTACGTACCAAAACAAAGTGAAAGAGTTGGACGTGAATGAAAAAACACAAAAAGCCCTTGCGGGTGGTCGCCTCGCGATTTGTGTTTTAGAAGGACAGTTTTTTGTACTGGAAGATGAACCAGCACGAAAAGTCGCTGAAGTCAGCGAAGAATATATAGTGTTCCATGTTGAACCTGAAGATAAGCAAAAGGATGAAGATGATCCTTATGCTGATTTCGAAGTACCTGATGATTTAATCTGGTAAATACAGTTACTGTATAGGGTGTTTAAGTTGCGGTAACAATAATGTGTTTTTTCGGGTGCAATATTCCTAAATCATGGTCTACACTAAAGAAAATGTTTTCTAACCCGTCACAAAGAGAAGATACAATGAGCAAGATTACTAAAATACTATGTGGGGCTGGCATTGCAATGGCAGCTAGCTTTTCGTTTAACTCAATGGCAGCTGATGGTGCCACACTTTACACAGCAAAACTTTGTCAAACTTGCCATGGCGCAGAAGGTAAAGCACCAATTATGGCGCAATACCCTAAATTAAATGGCCAAAATAAAGAATATTTACTTGCACAAATGAAAGACATTAAGTCTGGTGCGCGTAGTAATGGTATGGCTGCAGCAATGAAAGCAATGGTTGCAAATGTATCTGAAGAAGAAATGTCAGCAATCGCAGACTACTTATCGCAAGTAAAATAATCTTCGTTTGTTATTTTTAAAGGCCACATCAATTGATGTGGCCTTTTTGTATCAGCTATTGATTATCATTAAATAGTTATTTAGACTTCTATACATCTATTTGTGCAGTGTCACATATACAAGGTTTTCCATGTTTGACTTACCAAAACTCGATTTAAAAAATAAAGTATCTGAACAAGAATGGCAGTTACGTGTCGATTTAGCGGCATGTTACCGCTTGGTGGAACACTTTCGTTGGGGTGATCTAATTTATACTCACCTTTCGGCACGTTTACCAGGTACAGATCATTACTTAGTCAATGCCTTTGGTTTAAGTTTTGATGAAGTGACAGCATCCAACCTAGTTAAGGTTGATTTAGCCGGTAATATTCTTGATGACACGCCGTTTAAGATTAACCCTGCAGGTTTCACAATTCATAGTGCTATTCACGAAGTACGTGATGATGCTCACTGCGTTATTCATCTACACACAAAAGAAACCATTGCTGTGGCAACCCAAGAGAAAGGTCTGTTGCCACTAAGCCAGTATTCAATGTTTTCATTACCTTCATTGTCTTATCATGGCTACGAAGGCTTAGCGGTAAACAGTGACGAGAAAAAGCGTTTGCAAGATGATTTAGGCACCACCAATCACATGCTATTGGTTAACCACGGCGGCTTAACTGTTGGCCCAACAGTCGGTGATGCGTTTATGCGCTTTTATGATTTGCAGCGTGCTTGTGAAATTCAATTGGCGATTCAAGCCAGTGGTCAAACGGCAATCCCTGTACCACAACCTATTATCGATAATATTTATAATCAAGCGAATGTCGTGCACAGCGGCAGCACCGGTGGACAGCTAGCTTGGCCGTCAATGCTACGTAAAGCTTATCGTCTTGATCCTAGTTTTGCTCAGTAAGGAGTAACCATGAAAGTTAATCGCGTCGAAGTGTTCGATATTCATTGTCCAGACAGACCTGCTTGGACACCTGTTTTTGTGCGTATTCACACCGATGAAGGTATTAGCGGTGTGGGTGAAGCGGGTCTGGCTTATGATTTAGGTCATAGCGCAGCTGCGGCAATGATTAAAGAAATGGCTGATGCCTTTTTAATTGGTCATGATCCATTTCAAACAGAAAAACTATGGTCACGAATGCTACGCGAAAGCTTTTGGGGTTTAGGTGGCGGGCCTGTTGTGTATGCAGCAATGAGTGCCATTGATACCGCACTTTGGGATATTAAGGGTAAAGCGCTAGGTTTACCTGTTTACCAGTTACTAGGTGGTAAAGTTAACGATAAGCTTCGTACTTATGCATCGCAACTACAATTTGACTGGGATAGTGAATTCAAAGCACTTGTTCACCCACAGGAATACGCAGAAGCAGCACTAAAAGCCATGGCTGAAGGGTATGATGCGGTAAAAGTTGACCCAATCCAGTACGATAAAAACGGCAATACTTATTACGATCGCACTAACATTATTTCTCGCGCAGAAATGAAGCTATATCGCGCGCGTATGCAAGCCATTCGTGAAGCGGTAGGTGATGAAGTTGACATTATTTTTGAATGTCACAGCTTACCTGGCGCAACATCAGCAATTCAAATTGGTGAAATTGCTGAAGAGTTCGATTGTATGTATTACGAAGAGCCAGTGAACTACTTAAATCATTCATTACATGCAAAAGTTGCTGATAAAGTAGCGGTGCCAATTGCAGGTGGTGAACGTTTGTATAACCGCTGGGGTGTGCGCCCTTACTTAGAAGATCAAAGTATTGATGTATTACAGCCAGACTTGGGCCTGTGTGGTGGTTTTACTGAAACTAAAAAAGTGTGTGATTATGCAGATATCTTCGATGTGCGCATTCAAGCTCACGTGTGTGGCGGCCCAGTAGCAACAGCTGCTTCGTTACACCTAGAAACCGCTATTCCTAACTTTTTAATTCACGAACATCACACCTATGCGATTAAAAAGTGGAACCGTGAGCTATGTATTCAAGATCCACAACCTAAAAATGGCTTCTTCCAAGTATCAGAAGAGCCAGGGATCGGTATTGAGCTAAATGATGAAGTTGTTATGCGCTCACAGCGTGTTGAGATAAAGTAAAAGCGTTTAGGTAATGCCCCGTTAAGTGGGGTATTACCTGATAACTTCGAGGCGATTGTTAATGTTTAAGATGGCTTCACATTCGGTCGTATCATTAAATGAAACGAGTACAGCTCTCTCTAGCCATGATTCGGGTTCAATAATTTCTCCCCATTTGACAGAACCAAAAGATAGATAAAACTTAAAAGGTGGCACAGGCCACATAAACGCTAAATTAGGTTGGGCATCAACTAAGAATAACCCTGAGCCCGAAAGCCCTATTCCAATACCTGCGGCTATTTGAGGTGATGTAGTTTTTGAGTTAGGTACTTTAGAATCACAGGTGATCGTTATTTGACCATTGTTGCTTTTTTCAAGTGTGCTAAAACAGTAACTTAACTGCTTTTTGTTGTATTGTAATGTCGTACATTCTTTTTCAGGCGGGTTAATGTCAAGGCATTGAGATGCAGCGGCGTTTATTTTAATGTTTCGACTTAATGATGAGAAACTAGGTTCCCTAACATCGCAAACAACACCTGGTTGTAAATGGCTTCCAGGTTGTGACCAAATAACATTGAAGATATCGCTCCATGAAAATCTTACCATTGTATTTGGTTCTGCATATTTGACCATCCATGCCAGTGTATAGAACGAACTATTCTGAGCTTGTTCTTCAGGCAACGTCATAAAGACACAAAAACTCGTTGCATTGCTGGAGTTATTTTTAACTTTTAAAGTATAGTTAGTCATTGCTCTGGCACACCTTCCTAAAAGATATCAAGCCCACTTAATTGTAAATAATTCTGCAATATTGATTGGACGTGTTTCAAGGTCACCCTCTGTCGTGATCTGAGTTTGAGTGCTCGCTGTAGGATTAACACCATAGGCAGGGGCTCCTTTTTCAGGATTAAGCATATTTACAGGCTTAAAAGTAATGGTATGTTGATGCTCTTTAAATATGTCGGGCTCTGTTGTACCCACTAGATCCCCCGTATTATTCGAATCACCTGACATTTTACGTTGTTTGGCATTTTTATCTCTACCTGCTGAGTTATCCCAAGCACGGCTGAAATATCCTCTAAATCAGGTAATAAAGAGAACTCTCCTTGCTTGCCAAAGCGATAGTTTATGACCGAGTTTAGCCGTGTTTGATCACTGTTCAATGCAATTGGTATAGCACATAAAGGTAGTTCTTCCGCTGGTGCTTGTTCTGTTGCTACGTATTGTTTTCGCTCACCAATGACACCTGTAACAATGCAAGGCAGGCTAGCTAAAGCTATATAGCCCTTGTTTGCGAATATTTTTTTTACAGAAATAACGACAGACGGGGAAGAACAAGAAAGTTCAACAAAAACAGTTTTCGCATCCATTGCAATATCTAATTCGGTAGATATATTGAGCTCTTGACTGTTTTGGACTGTATATGTTCTTTGGACATATGTAATACCGTCTGACAAGCAAAAATGAAGCTCGCCTTTTCCTTTAACATTTAACTGTGCCAGACAGCTAATGTGTTCAGAACATAGGGTTTCTTTCCATCTTGGAAACTCGTGAATATTTTGTCGAAAGCGCATTGTGGCGTTTTCTTCTGTACTGGTAACGATTCGACAGCCGTTATTTTCTGAGCTAATTTGTGAACCACTGCCTGGATCACTGTATACCCAGCCATCGGGGTGGTTATACTTAATAGGTTGGGTATTTGTTTGATTACTAAAATAACGAAAATCGTGGTTATACACTAAATTTCTTTGTTGCATTGCAAATAATAAACTATCTATATCATAAGTATGTTGATTATCTAGAACAGCCATATCTGATTCCCTCCAATTAATGTGTGCGCCATCAAGCAGCGCACACAAATTAGCGTTAATTTAGTACTAAAACATTTTGGCTATTTAAGGTTGCGCTCTGCGTTAAAATTCCTTGATATGGAATTTCGAGGGCTCTGCCGCTGTTCATGATTGTTTGCGTATCTAAAATTTCGCCAGTTTTGAAGTTACCAGCAATAAGGTAATATTTAGGCTTGGGTGTCCATGTTAAATTCATATTTGGTTGCGTACTGACTAAAAAAGTACCCGCACCACTCATAGCAATACCGATCCCCGCAGCAGCTGATGGCGTGGTGTTTGAATTAGGTACTGTCTCGTCACAATTTGTAAAAATACTACCACTATTGCCTTTTACAGGAGAGCTCATGTTAAAGGCATCATTAACATTGTCGTAGCCTAAACTGACTGTATTCGCACCATCTAAATCAACTCGTTTTGATTGTGATGTTTTACAGATAACGCCAGGGCGAAGCTCTTGACCTGGTCTTGACCAAATTGCACTGTAGTCAATTTCCCAAGCAAATTCGGCAGTTGTTCCTTGATATGCGTACTTGCTAAACCAAGCTAATGTGAATACATTACCGCCAACATCTAATGATGGCTTTTCTTGGAAAATTGCAAATCGTGTTGGGTTAGTTGAGTCGTTTTTAACTGATAATTTATAAATAGACATCCTCGTTTCCTTTTAGTTGTGTTACATCGTGTAAGTAGGTGTGTACTTGGTATGCCAACCAAGTCAGCAAAAGGTAGGTCTTCTATTTAGAGATTGTTATTACGAAGTATTACCAGCACTGTGTAATACTTTGTTATGGATTATTTCTCCCTAGTATCTAGATTGAGAAAGGAAGAGTGACTTCCTATCAATTTAGATTACAAAGGAGACAGTAATGAAATTAATTAATTCGGTTATCTATTGCAGCTTTGTCAGCTGCCTATTTATTTCTGCGACTCAGGCGGCTGCAGACCCAAAATGTGATGTAACAGCACAATCTTTTGCTCATATTCAATTAAGGCATTGCACTGCAGGTGTACAAGCCAGTCAATTTTTACCTCAGTATTGTGCAACAATTAAAGATGCACAAAAATTTTGCGAACAAGTGCAAAATGCAACTAATAAATCACGAACGGTACAGCCTGATGGTCGTATTAGGTATGATGCTAACTTGGGGATAGTCGTTGGTACTCAGCAAGAGAAGTGCGCTCGCTTGATAATTAGACCAGATGGACAGGTCGTGACTCAGTTCCCCGAACTAAATGGTGCACCAGGAAACTGTTCTTAATGTTAATTTTGGAATAGATAATTATGAGAAAGGTCGTTCTATCATCTACAACATTAAATCTCGATGAGCCTGAATTTCAATGTTCTTTGACAGATGAACTTTGGCATGATGGTTATGAGTATGTAATGATGTTAGATGATGCTCCTATACTACAGCGATTTTGGAAGCATCAATATGGCCTAGAGGCTGAAAATCCGATACAAGTAAGTATGCTTAATCAGCTTACAGAAGAGCTTGATAAGTGTATTGCTTGTTATCCTATGAATAAGTCGCTTGTGGCATTTAGCCTTGAATTTAAATCATTGATAAATAAAGCTGTAAGTTACAATTGTTCGCTACAAATAATAGCTCAGTAATCGACCAATGAATGGCTGTAGCTCAGCTCGTTGCCACAGCCATTTCTTAATTTTTAGGCTCTGTTGATTCACAATTCGGCCCCTTTACAATTGTAAAACACTTCCCTGCAAAACGAACTTTACCTCGTTTACGTTCAATCAAAACATCAGCAGAGAGTGTATTATTGAAAGATTCCATAAATTGTTTTCGCGCACGGTGGATCTGAATATTGACATGGCATTCATTAATACCAAGATCGCGTGCTAATTTCTTAACTGGTACCCAGCCCTGTACATCTTTCTCAAATTTATTTTCAATATCGGCCAGTTTATTGCGAGCCAGCAGCACGGTGAGATAGTGATGAGAGCGAACATCTAGGTCAAGTAATGTGTTGTGTTGTCTTATTTTGAGTTCAGTTTGCTCTTCATCTAGGCTCAAGTTGAATATAAATTGAAGGTCATTAATAGGTGTTGGGCTTAAATTCAGAGTATTTTCTTGTGATGTCATTTCAGCTTGAAAAAACTGCCACAGCTGCTCTCCTATTGTTATTTGATGACCATCTTCTAAAGTAACTAATTGGTGAGTTTCAGTATTTTCATAGCACCAAGAGAGCCTATCAGGATCGTAAAAAATAACGGCTGTTGGGTGTTGGCTATCAGGTAAAAAATGATAACGTTCGAGCAAAATACAATGTGTGTTTGTGCCATTGATAGGTAGTAAAAGATCTCTGGGCGGATCGATAGAAGTTAATTGGTAATCTAAGTTATTTATTTCTGAAAAGCTTAGACGATCATTTAAGGCTAATGGGGAGTTGATTTGTTTATCAAGCCGTTTCCCGTTTAGCCAAATACCATTTTTGCTTAGATCACGAATATACCAGTGTGGCTCGACCCATTCTATTACAGCATGAATACGTGTCACTTCTGGGTAGTTTAATAGTGTGTCAACAGAGTGGGCTAGCCGACCAAAGCGATGAAAGTCGCGCAGATAAAAGCTCACATCTGAGTTTAAACTAGCCAGTATAGCCATATAGCTCTCTTTTAGTCCTTGAATAGAAATATAACTCTATCATAGTGTGTACATTAATTTTGCATTTAATTAACATTGAATACTAAACTAATTATTTATATGTGATGGATCGAGTAGTTTGTGTTAGAGGATTACTATAAAAATATACAAGTATTGGCGCAAGGAGGGATGAGTACGATATACCTTGCAACGGATCGAGAGCTGAATAGGCAAGTCGTACTCAAAGTCATGAAATTAGCTGAAGACAATACTGAGCGAGCCATCAGTGAAGCAAAATTAATAGCGAGTTTTAATCACCCAAATATAGTGCAGCTTTATAAAATCATTCATCGAGACCAACAAGTTTTATTAGAAATGGAGTATGTTAAAGGGACTACGTTAGCTCATATAATGAAAGAGCAGAGGCTTACACTGACTGAAAAGCTAGAAATACTCATTCATATTAGTGATGGTTTAGCTGCAATTCATGATAAAGGTATATTACATCTCGATTTGAAACCGGCTAATGTGCTAGTTAGTAATGAAGACACAGTGAAAATAACTGATTTCGGTATCTCAAAAATCAAAGGAGTAGAAGCAACCGATATAACCAATGATTATGGCAGTTTAAACGCCATGTCGCCTGAGCAATTGAATAGTCAAACTATCGATTTTCGTAGTGATTTGTTTTCATTAGGGTTAATCGCTTATCAATTATTAACGGGCTATCATGCTTATTCAAAACAAGCCTCAAGCAGTACAGCGCAAGATTTAGCAAAACAAATCAAATCATTCCCTTGTTGCGCAAATTATGAACCGATCAAAGAGCTATCTGCTGATTTAGTGCCTTTACTAAAACAGTTATTAGCATTTAAAGTGGACAAACGTCCTGAAAGCGCTCGTGCCGTCGCATCTCAGTTTAGAGACGTTTTAGCCTCGCTTAGTTTCGACAACTTGACCGTAGATGTTACAAGTTACAAAAATCATAACAACCTAAGCAAAAATTTTTTCAATAAAAGATTATCTCTTGTTGTGATTCTTTTTCTGTTATTAAGCGGTGGCAGTTGGTTCTGGTATTCATCTAAACCAATAGAAAGAATAGCTTTATTACCCGTAGAATTTATAGCAAATAGCCAAGTTACGGATGCACAAAAACGTTTACTCAGTCTTGGCGTCAAGGATGCAATAACCGAATATGTACTTGCTGATCGGAAGCTTGCTTTAATTGCGAGCAGGGAAGTTAAACAAACACAATTAATACTTGGTAAAGAAGCTGGCCTAAATGATTTAGCTGCTGCGCTTGGAGCTACTAAACTATTAATACCTTTATTAGACTGCAACCTTTTATCGTGTGATTTCACACTAAACGAACTAGATCAAAACGCCACAATGATAGGCACAACACGAAGTGCAACAGATAAAGAAAACTATCTAAATATTTATAACTCAACTCTATCTTCGATACAAAGCTTGCTTACTCCAAGCAGCTTGTCGAATAGAGAGCTGTTATTGTCAGATGAGTTTATCAGGCAATATGTGTCATTAGTTGCTCTGACTGCTAATGATTTAGGTAGCAGTCAAAAGCAACGCGCCATGGCTGAGTCTTTGTTGTTGCAACAGCCTGATTTTAAGCCTTTATATCCTTTATATCGAAAAATAGTGTTACGCCTTTATAAATCGTCAAAAAATGTAGAGCTCATAACAAAGTTACAATTTCAACTTGAACGATCGCCCACTTCATACCGTGAAAGCCCTGCTTATTTAGTTGATCTACTTGAAATATACCAGCATACGGGAGAGCACATTAAAGCTGAAAAAATTATTAGCAGAATTCAAAGCTCATCATTAGAGGAATACCAAAGAGAAATTATTTTGGCTATTTATTTTAAGCGTACAGGTCGCCTAGAAGAGTCTTTAAAGCACGCGAAGATGGCATATAAAATTAGACCCACTTTATTGGCAACCAGAAACCTTGCAATCGCGTACCTCACCTTGGGGAAACGTGCTGACGCATTAAAATATTTAAAGGAAGTATTAAGTTATAACCCTGATGATGTTGTAACGCTCAAAACAGTCGCGGATGTGTCTTTGTTATCAGGCGACTTGACGGCGGCAGAGGATAATTATCAAAAATTGATAGATTCGGGACAGCAAAGTGCCTCTATTTATAGTAATTACTCAATTGTTCTTTCTTTACAAGGTGAGCTTGTAAAAGCATTAAACCTTGCTGAAAAAGCCATGATGTTAGATACCAAAACAACCACCTTACAACTTAATTATGCTGATTTACTTTATTTGCAAGGCCGCTTTACAGAGGCCGAAAGCTTATATTTAAAAATTAGCGAGCAGCTTGGTTCTTCGCCGAAAAATGTTGCAGACCAGCTTGAAAAAGCGCAAGTGTTGATTCACCTAAATAGGAATCAACAAGCGATGAATCAGGTTGAACAGCTGTTAGCTGTTCAGCCCAATTTGGCTGAGGCATATTTTATCAAAGCAATGCTGCAAAGCTTATTGAATGAAAAATACTCAGCACTCGCATCGGTAGAGCAAAGTATAAATTTGGGATGGAGTCCAGTTTTTTACCGTCTACCTTGGTTTAAGGGGTTATGTTCTGAAAGTAAGTTAATGGGCTTAATAGGTAAAGAGCATTATTACTTTTTATGTTCTGTAAAAAATAACGCAGAGTAACCTCTGCGCTGGAGTTTTAAAGGGTTGGCTCCATATCTTCAATTATAACCCGTGGATCTTGTGAAAAATAACGCATAAGAGAGTTAGCGTCAGTGCTCTTTTTCGCAATTAATCGAAAATTAATTTCATAATTTGCACCTTGATCTAACTTGCCAGATACCGCTTTTTTTGGATTATCAGCTAATTGTTTACTCAATTCCGTTGATAAAGCGTGATGCGGTAAAATACTGGATATTGTGACAATTAATGATTTTCCATCGTTGGCAACAATACTATTGAGTTGGTAATTAAAGTTGTCTTTAGCATCTGAGAAATAGCTACCGTTTTCGGCAAAAGCCCACTCTGATTTGTTTGCAAGTTCGAAATAGAGATTCAAACTACCACCTGCAATAAGATCTTTGTAATTTACTTTAATTTCTTCTGCACTTGCTCCAGACTGAGAAGTGAGCTCCCATTGGCCATGGTCATTGGGAATAACAAAAAAGCTGAGATCATTCATGATATAAAGTCCTGTTTTGAAATTGAGGAGCTGCTTATTTATTTGACAAGCAGCTATTACTATAGGCTATCTAACAAGAACCCCAAATCGTGCCAGTCCATAACGGAGTGTTATTTGCGTATACCGTAGCTTTAATACCATTAAAGGGTGGAACACCTATGCGGAAACCACACGTTTGCATACATACTTTAACCGATGTACCGCTTGGAATGGGTAAACTAACTGAAAAGCAAATATTGCCGACCACTGGAAAGTTTACGCAAATTTTGCCATTTTCATAGCTTGCACCAACACATGCTGAAATCTGTGCGGCTAAAGTTGATGGATGAAACTCAAGAGGCTGATTAGATGCCGCTTCGTTTGTTGCTAGACTAACTGAATGATCTTGGGTTAGATCCGGCACTAGGCTATTGTTTTTATCACTGTCACACATGGTAAAATTCTCCTTGCTTAATTTTAAAGGTGGCAATAAGCAAAGGAACCTCTGAAAAGTTAATTTGCTTTTTGCCTGTTTGTGCAAGGAAAAGAATAGATAGATCTGTTTTAGGTTGTTATTACAGATTATTACGTGGCTGGTTTTTTATTAGATATCAATCAACTTCTTTACATTTTACCTGTGGTAGTAGCTCGGTAGCTTTACTATCTAAATGCCGGATAAAACATTGCTTATTTTTGATCAGCAGCTCAAAGCTGTCCGGTGTGTTATTAAACCCTTTATCTTGTGATTCATGTCCTTTCATATTACCTATTACCAACACGCTATTGTTTAAAAAAGCATCTTTATCGAGGATGATTGGCTTACTGTGCATTAGTCGGGAGATTCTTTATGGCTGATTGTCAAAGTCTGCTTCAATATGTACGAGCGCTTCTAGCTCAAATGAACAGGTTGATTCCAGTTGCTATACAGTTATAGGTGCTTCATTGCACTTAGAGACCGCGACCCCAAACTTCTTAATTCACGAGCATCACACCTATGCGATTAAAAAGTGGAACCGTGAGCTATGTATACAAGATCCACAACCTAAAAATGGTTTCTTCCAAGTATCAGAAGAGCTAGGGATCGGTATTGAGCTAAATCATGAAGTTGTTATGCGCTCTCAACGTGTTGAGATTAAGTAAATTTGGCTAACAATAATAAGCCTGTGAGGCTTTTTTATTGCCAAAAAAGAAACTCAAGAGCCGTAATGATGAATTTTATTTAATATATTTTAAGTGTTTTTTAACATGTTTTGGTTGTTTTTATTGTTAAAAAGTTAACTTTTTAATTTTATCATTTTATCTTAAAACATGAAATTGCACTGTTCTTAAAGAGATTTTATCTACATAAGTGTTTCTTTTGTTTACTTTATTGGTACTAAATTAACTTAAAGTACAAAAAATTCATAATGTATACCCTTTTTTATTTACATTTTGCTTTCTATTTTATAATGTTGTTGAACCTTTTTTAAAAGGTAAATAACAACAAGTTTAACAGGGAAAAACAAAATGAAATCTTTATTTCGAAAAAGCATAGCAGCGGTTGCTGTTTCTGCTTCACTCGGTTTAGCTCTTCCTGCGTCTGCATCAGATGTTATTGGTGCAGTACAAAACGTAGAAAATACCTCTTCTTATACAGTTAAAGTTAAAAACCCAGCAACAGGTCTGGAACGTACTTTAAATATTTCAGAAAGTGGAACGTTCCGTTTTGCATCATTACCTTCGGGTAACTACGACATCCAAGTTCTAAAAGATGGTAATGTGGTTGCAGAAGATAAAGTACGTGTATCTTTAGGTGCAAACTCTCGTGCAAACTTTGACTTGAGCAGTGTTGCTAACTCAGGTCCTGAAGTTATCCAAGTTGTTGGAGCACGAATCTCATCAATTGATTTATCAACAGCTGACTCTGGTTTAGTTGTTACTGATGCTGAGATTGATCGCATGCCGATTAGCCGTGATTTAACTTCAGTTGCATTACTCGCACCTGGCGCAGTGAAAGGTGATGGTGCATTTGGTAACACCGCGTCATTTGGTGGTTCATCAGTTGCAGAGAATGCATGTTATATTAATGGATTAGAAGTAACCAATACACGTCAAGGTCTTGGTTGTGGTGAAGTTCCTTTTGAATTTTATGACCAATTCCAAGTAAAAACAGGTGGCTACTCAGCTAAATTTGGTCGTGCGACCGGTGGTACAATTAATACGACAACAAAAAGTGGTACCAATGAGTGGGAGTTTTCAGCTGTAGTTCAATATCAACCAGATTCACTTCAAGAAGAAGGCTCTATTTCACGTGGTAACCAAGGTGCAGGTCAAATCTTTAGAGATGAAAGTTTAGCGTCAGATAGCAAAACTGATGTGACTTTAGCTGTTGGTGGCCCGTTAATTGAAGATACATTATTCTTTTATGGTTTAATAAACCCTCGTGATACAGAGTCTACTTATACATGGGGTGGTGATGAATTTTCTCCAAATGATCAATATCGTAAGGAGTCAGCATCTGGCGGTGATAACCTATTCTGGGGCGGTAAACTAGATTGGGATATTACGGATAACCATCGTTTGAGCTATTTTGCATACTCAAACCGTCGTGATATTGAACGCTCAGTTTACGGTTACAGCGATGGTGTAGTTGGTGACCGTATTGATGGTGCTATTTTAAAACGCGGTGGTGAAGCACAAAGCCTAAGTTATACAGGTATCTTAACAGATGACCTAGTAGTGACAGCTATGGCAGGTAAGATTGAAACCGAATATGAAACTCAATCTGAAAACCTTGATTGCCCAAGTGTAACTGACTCACGTGGTACTTCAAACCCGATTACTGGCTGTGGTGCAGGCGGTAGTTTTGGTGCAAATAATGATGAAAACACACAATATCGTTTAGATGTTGAATATGTGTGGGAAAATCATGAATTTAGTTTCGGTATCGATTACCAAGAGCGTAAGTCAGAAAGAATTAGTCAGCCTATTGGCGGTCACAGCTATGACTATCGTACTCTAGCTGCGAATGGTAGCTGGCAAGCAGATAATGGTGCGCTTACCAATGATACTGGTGCTGCGCTTGATTATGTAGAAGATCGTATCTTTGATGGTGGTGGTAGCTTTGAGTCTGAGCTAACAGCATATTATATTGAAGATCACTGGCAGGTGACTGATGATTTTGCAGTGAAAGTGGGTTTCCGTATCGATGAGTTTGATAGCTGGGGTACAACAGGCAAGCTATTAACAAGCTTTAAAACGGATATCGCACCTCGCTTAGGCTTCACTTGGGATCCTACTGCAACGGGTGATACTAAAATTTATGGTACTTATGGTCGTTACTACTTACCAGTTGCGAATAACACGATTTTCCGTGCTGCATCTGGCGTAAGTGATATCACGACAGCTTATACTTACACAGGTGTTGATCCAACAACCGGTGCGCCAACAGGTCTTGCGCCTTTAGCTGATTCTATTGGTAATGGCGGCCTTGCAAACTCACAGCAAGTAAGTGGTGTTCCGGTTATTCCTGAAAAAGACATTTTCCAGGCTAAAGAAGCAGACCCATTCTCTAAAGATGAATATATCCTTGGTGTACAACAAGCTATTAATGAAGAGTATACAGTAGGTGTTAAAGGTATTTATCGTGAAGTTGCAACGGCGCTTGATGATTACTGTGGCCGCTATGCATACCCATACTGCGTCATGATCAATCCGGGCTCTTCATCTAGCTGGTATAGCGATGGCTATTACTGGAATGGTACAGACTGGGGTGACTCAGACTTTAACAATGACGGTGTTCCAGATGAAGGTTCATTAACAACGTATTCTGCTGAAACTATTGGTCTTCCAAAAGCGAACAATGAATATACAGCGGTAGAATTTAGCCTAGATTATCAAGCTGATACTATTCGTTATCAATTTGGTTATACATGGGCACGCAGTGTAGGTAACTTTGAAGGTGCTGTTAAATCAGATATCGGTCAAGCTGATGCTGGTATTACGCAAGACTTCGATTTCCCTGCTGTAATGGATGGTTCACAAGGCTATCAGCCGAACGATCGTCGTCATACATTTAAATTCTTCGGTAGTTGGGAACCTGTTGAAAACCTGACTGTAGGTTGGAATGCAACGTTGCAAAGTGGCCGTCCTCAAAGCTTATTTGGTCAAGGTTATCCATCAAAGGATCCTAACTTAAATGGCGGTTGGGGTGACACATTCTACATCTATACTAATGAGTGCCCTGACACGAATGGTGATGGTGAGTGTCAACAAGAAGAAAAAATCTATGAAAAGCACACTCGTGGTACTGCCGGACGCACACCATGGACGTTTAACCTAGATTTATCTGCAGCATATGACTTCACTGTATCAGACATTGATATGCGTGCGTCTATTAACGTATTTAACGTACTTAATAGCCAGTCAATTACGTCTGCGAATGAGCACTATGAGCAAAATGAGGGTGAAGTTAACTCTTATTATGGTTCAGCTTACTCATGGCAAACACCTCGCTATGTTCGTCTAGGCTTTGAAGCGCGTTTCTAAGCAAATATTTAGTTAATGTGAGAACAGTAAAAAAGCCCGCAAGGGCTTTTTTTATTTTCGGCTCTAAATTACTTCAGAAGGTGGTAATTATCATTGGGGTTTTGTCTGAAAACTTACGAGCACATTTAATCAGGATGTAGATATTAAATAAGCGTAAGAAACCGCTGTAGTCGGGATTTTATAGCAATAACACCCTCTTTTTCAGAAAGCGTTTTTTACTAAGTTTAGTTTATTGCCTCGCAACTCACACCTGGTAGTAGCTCGGTAGCTTTACTATCTAAATGCCGGATAAAACATTGCTTATTTTTGATCAGCAGCTCAAAGCTGTCCGGTGTGTTATTAAACCCTTTATCTTGTGATTCATGTCTTTTCATATTACCTATTACCAACACGCTATTGTTTAAAAAAGCATCTTTATCAAGGATGATTGGCTTACTGTGCATTAGTCGGGAGATTCCCTGTGCTATGAGCTCACTTTGTGGTTCTGTAAGCTGTGCATGTTGGAGTTTTGGAGTGGGCTGCTGTGTTTGATGACTACAGCTATATAGGGCAAAGGATAAAACAAAACAGCTAAGTTGCAATTTCATAGGGGCTCCTAACGAGCAAGACTTCCTTTATGTATAGTTAGTCTTTAACTAATTTGATAGATATAACGGCTATTTTTGTTGCTTAGCTGTTGCCAAATGTGATGTGTATCACACAATGAAAAATAGTGCTGCCAACAACTGTTGTAGTCTACGTCAATTTGGCAAACAGGGAAATTACTGGCAAACATAATACGTTGCTCACCAAAGTAATTTAGTAAATTCTTAAGAAGCCATCGATGCGTGTCTTTACTCAATGAGCTAAATTCTAGTCCTGAAAATTTAATAGCAATATTACTGCAGCGGCTGAGTTTAATGATTGCTTCAAGCCATCTTTGCTCATCACTAATAAAGCCTAAATGATTAATCACTACACGTAATGAGGGAAGAGCCTGGCAGTATGTAATGAGCTGTTCGGTTACTACATGGTTTTCAATTTCAAATTGGGCTTCAAACAGTAAGTTTTCGGCTGCTAGATAGGCAAGATTTTCAAGGCTATTTGGTGCACGTAATCGCCTTGCATCATCACCTTCGGTAATATCACGAATACCAACAAGCGTTGGTTGCCTAAGCTCAGTTATTGCGTTTATAAACTGGCTATCAGGGGCATCAATCTGACTATAGCTAATCGCTCTATAAGCAATATCTTTTAAATGTGTTGCAAGCCAATTAAGCTCATTCACTGGCGCTTGGTTATCAAAGCCAGCTTCAATATGCACCAGCGCTTCTAGCTCAAATGAACAGGCTGATTGCAGTTGCCCTACAGTAACAGGTGCTTTTATTTGTGTAAGGTTAGGCCACGCAGGGGGGCGTTCGCCTTGTAGCCAAGTGTATTGACCCTCGCTGAGGTTAAAAAAGTGCACATGGGGGTCAATAATTTTGTCGCTCATTGCGTGGTGTACCCACCATCAATGCTTTGTAAGCTGCCAGTAATAAAGCTCGCTTCAGGGCTTATTAAAAAGTTTATCAAAGCAGCTATTTCTTCAGGCTGCCCTAAACGGTTTAAAGGTTGCAATGCAGCTTCTTCGGCAACAATGTCAGCTTTATTAGCGCCGCTTCTTTGGCAGTAAGCATCAATCGCGTTATGAAATAATGGGGTTTCAATAGTGCCTGGGCAAACTGCATTTGCGCGAATATTAAACGCGGCATAATCCAGCGCAGTGGTTTTTGCCATGGAAGCTAGCGCGTGCTTGGTTAGGTTATAAGCAAACGAGTTTGGTTTGCCGATAATCGCCTGATCAGAGGCAACCAATACGATGCTACCCCCTTGCTGGCTTTTCATGCTAGGTAATACAGCTTGAATTGCAGCATAGGCACCTTTCACATTGAGCGCAAAAAGGGCATCAAACGTTGCTTCATCGGTGTTTTCAATGTTGGCACTTAAATGGCGACCTGCGTTTGATATTAACGCATCAACTCGGCCTGTTTCTGCAATTATTTCGCTAATCACAGATTTAACTTGCAGAGCATCACTGACATCACAGTGGCGATAGTTGCCCTCTGATGGCGTGATATCTAAGTTATAAACTGTGTATGCTTCGCGCTCTAAGCGCTCAACAACCGCTTTGCCTATGCCTTTACTGCCACCAGTGACAATTGCAACGTTTGTCATCATTTACCCTTAGTGGCTGTGGCCACAACCGCCTTCACCGTGCACGTGGCCGTGTGATAACTCTTCGGCTGTTGCTTGGCGAACATTGATCACTTCAACATCAAATGTCAGTGTTTTGCCAGCAAAAGGGTGGTTTAAGTCACAATCCGCATTAAAGCGACCTACTTTCACGATAGTCACTTGGTGGCGACCTTGGTTTGAATGCACGATTGCAGTCATACCTGGCTTCCACACTTTTGTGTTGCCTTGTAAGTGCTTAAGTGGGATGCGTTGGATTAGGTTATCAACGCGTTCGCCGTAAGACTCGCTAGGCTCAAGTGTTACGCTAAAGTTATCACCAGCTGCCTTACCTTCAAGGGCTTTTTCAAGACCTGGAAGCATGCCCTCAGTACCATGGATATATGAAAGCGGCTCGCCATCTTTACTTGATTCGATTTGCTCGCCTGCTTCACTTAATGTGTAGTGAAACTCAACCGCTGAGTCTTTGCTGATTTGCATGTTTTTACTCTTTAGAATTTAAATATAAATGCCGATTTTACGCTAACCGCTTTGGCTGAGCAATCAAGGCTTTTTTAAAGAGCTTTCGATACCCGACAGTATCGTCTCGCTCGCTGGTGTATTATGTTTTGTGGGCTCGGCTTGTGGCAAATGTAATGTCAAAATCGTGCCTGGCTTTAATACGCTTGTTGCATTTAACTTATTCCACATCGCGACATCCTTGTGGGGGACATCATAGAGCCGGCTAATGCTCCAAATAGAGTCACCGGGTTTGACTTGGTAATCAACGGCAATAGTGGGGATTGTTGGTTCATTTTGCTCTAAGTAAGGACTAATTTTATAATCGACCAACAAGGACTTTTGTATTGTCTGTGGTTTATTTAAATGGAGCTGTTCACCAACTTTGATTAGGTTTGAGGCTTTATTATTTAATTTTTTCAGTGCCTCGACTGACATGCTAAAGCGTCGTGCAATACTGTATAAAGTATCGTCTTTTTGTACGGTGTATTGGCCTGCAAAGTTATTACGGAATAGTTTGCTCTGTAGTATAGTTTGCTGCTCCATTGGGAGTAATAAAGTATGTGGGCCATTCGGCGAACTTTGGTTTTTTAAGTAACCAGGGTTAAGTTTGTGCAATTGACTGCGGCCGATTCCTGATAGGTTTGCAATCACAGAAAACTCAAATTGTTGGCCAACATTAAATTCAGTTGTGAGTGGTTTATTTACCAGTTTTGGGCGCTTAAAGCCTTTTTCGGGATGCCTTACTAAGTAGCTGAGGGCTAATAATTTGGGTATATAGTCTGCGGTTTCTTTTGGTAATGAGAGCGACCAGTAATCTGTTTTTTTTCCTCTTTTTTGATTGTCTTTAATGGCCTTCTTTACTCGACCCTCACCACTGTTATAGGCTGCTAATGCATGAAGCCAATTACCATTAAAGCGCTTGTGTAGGTAGCTTAAGTAAGCGAGTGCAGCATCGGTTGAAGCTAAAATATCTTGACGACCATCATACCATTGGTCGCTTTGCACACCGAAATGATAGGCTGTTGCGCCTACCAATTGCCATATTCCCACAGCATGTTCTGAAGAGCGAACTGTAGGTCTAAAATCACTTTCAACAAAGGGTAACAGTGCAAGCTCCATAGGGAGGTTCTGCTTTTCGACACGTTTAACAATGTGATAAAGATAAGGAGCGGCTCTACGGTTTACTGTTTCGAGATACTCAGGCTGTTTTAAATACCACTTTAAACGCGCAGTAGTCTGTTTATTGGTCTGAAAAACCAAAGAAAGATTATTTGCTATATGTTGCCATAAGTCATCTGAAGTTGGCTTAGAGGCAGTTACTTTGGGTGACGGTAGCGCGGCAGTGGGTGAAGCATCTAATTGCTCACTGGTTTTTTCTTGATAGCTTAAGTTAGGCTCAAAGTGGTTAAAGATCTTTGGCTTATCATCTTGATTTTGTGGCGATTCTTTCTTAGTGGTTTGGCATCCTTGTAAACTAATAAATATGCACAGCAATAGAAAATATTTCAAACGTAGTAGAGCCATATAATAAAATCCCTTTATTATTTTAGCGCTATTTTGAAGTTTTAGCCTGCTTTAGTCCAGCCTCAAGAAACATATTAAATGCACGTTCGCCAATTTCGTCGCTCTGATAGCTTTGTTTTATGGTTATAGGGAATGTTGTTATTAACTCTTCTACGGGGGCATTCGGCTGAGCTTTTACCTGCTCTTCAATCGTACTTAAAAATGCTATTGGTTTTGCAAGCATCGCGGGTGTGAGCTTTTCGCCATGGCCAGGTAAAATGGTTGTGATGGTTTTACTTTGCGCAAGCTGTGTGAGCGCGTTAAGCCATGGCACTAGTTGTCCATGACCTGGATAGGGCAGGCTATCAACCATATCGCCACCCAATAAAATTTGGCCATTATCAGCAAGTAAGGTTAAATCACCATATGTATGCGCGTGATAGGGTTCAATGGTAACTGGGTAATTGCCTAGATCAAGCTTGGTTTGTTCGGAGATGATAAGTGCGGGCTCTTTAAGCGATAACTCACGCCAGCGTAGCAAACGCTGTTTCGCAAGTGTTAACTTTTCTCGCCATGTGTGCTGTTGTTCCTTGGGCAGATTAGCAAGGCGTTGGTAGCTAAGCTCAATACTTTTTTCATAGCTATCGAGTTTATCAGTAAACGCACGTTGTACATGTGCAAAGTTTTTTGCAACCTGTTGATGAACAACGAGCTTTGCTTTGGGAAATTGGGCTTGCAGTACGGCCATGCCAAGAAGATGGTCGTCATGATAATGGCTGCCAACCAAATAACATAAAGGTGTTTTCAAGCGCTGTTTGAGGGTGCTGGCTAGTTGCTCTACCGCTGCAAAGTCGCCACTGGCATCGAACATTAACGCACACTCTTTTCCTTCGATAAGAACTTGGTTCGAATCGTAAAAGCGTAGCTTAGCTTGTTGCTCTAAAAATTGAATTTCTGGTGTAATGGTATGCCAAGTAACATTAGCATTCACGGTAAAACAGACAGAAAATAAAGCAGTTATAATTCCTTTTAGAAAAGCACGTGTACGCATTGTTAATTCGCTTGTTTATTATTCGAATGGAGAGTGTAAACAAAAAAGCGCGAAATGCGCTTTTTTAAGGATCTAAATGTTGGCTTAGCTTATCGATTAATGAGTCATGCTGTTGCTCTTGTTTTGCTTGTTGCGATCTGACTTCGAGCAACTCATGACTTAAGTGCAACGCGGCCATTAATAAGGCTTTTTGTTCGTTACGAACAGCAGAGCGTTGCTTCATTTGTTCCACTAAGTCATTTAAATGTTGAGCTGCACCAATGAGCGCTTTTTCCTGCCCTTCAGGACAAGAAAACTCATGCTCTTTGCCAAGTAGCTCGACTGTGACACGCTGACTTTGTGGAGTGGCCATTAGCTAGCCTGATTAGCGCTTTGTAGTTTTTCAAGTAAGCCTGTTAATGTGCTGCTGGCATCCTTTTGCTTTTCTTCACTTTCAAGTACTTCAAGTTGTAGTGTTTCGTTTTCATCAAGTAACTTGGCGGTTTGATCTTTTAAGCTTTTAACTTCGCTTTCAAGTTCGCTATTTCGGTTAATTAGTTTGTCGATCAGTTGTTCGAGTTGGGAAAGAGTTTCGTTATTCATAAATGCGCTCATAAAACTGTGATTATTGTCATGCAAATGTAAAGGAAACTGTATCGATATGCCAGCATTTACGCCTGTTTTAGCGCATTTTTATTAAAAGTTAAGCTTCAATTCAGCCTCGGAGCATTTTTATTCATTTATGATTCACTCAGTGCTGAGTATTTAGGATCATTATCGGTTTATCGTGTACAATGAGGGCATCTATTTTTTGCGCACACTCGTATTTGGCGACTTATAAATATGCTTAGTTACCGACATTCTTTTCATGCAGGAAACCCTGCTGATGTAGTTAAACATTTAGTTTTAGCTGAAGTTCTTAAATATCAAACAATCAAAGATAAACCACTTGATTATATTGATACGCATTCTGGAGCTGGCTTTTTTGAACTTGCCGGAAGTGATGCACAAAAAACACAAGAGTATTTAGAAGGGATCGCTAAACTATGGCAACATCGCAGTGAGCATAGTGCACTTAATGAGTATATCGAACTAATTAAGTGGTTTAATCAACAGGGTGATTTAGATTTCTACCCAGGCTCACCAAAAATAGCTGAACACTTCTTACGTCGTCAAGATAAAGGCTGGTTCTTTGAGTTACATCCACGTGATTTAGAACTATTGCAAAATAATATGCAAGGTAAGCGTTCTATTCGGGTACGTGGCGAGAACGGTTTTCAAGGGCTCGTGGGCTTATTGCCTCCTGCGTCACGTCGTGCTTGTGTATTAATTGATCCACCGTACGAAATTAAAGCTGACTACGACACGGTTGTTAATACTATTATTAAGGCTTACAAACGTTTTGCTACGGGTACGTATATGATTTGGTATCCGGTTGTTGACCGTGAACGTATCGATAGAATGGAAGCTGGTTTAATTGATTCTGGTGTGCGCAATATTCAGTTATTTGAATTAGCAACTGAAGCTGATACCGAAGTGCATGGTATGACGGCCTCTGGCATGATAGTCATTAATCCACCTTGGAAATTAAAGCAAACCATGGACGCTATCTTGCCTGAGCTAGTACAATTACTTGCACAAAACAGCGGTTTTTATCGCAGTGAACAACTGGTAGATGAATAACTTTATTCTAAACAAAAACGCCCAGTCTCTGCTGGGCGTTTTTGTTTGTAAACTAGTTCATATAGGTTGCAATAAACGTTGCCAATGGTTCATTGCTATCATCGAGTAAAATTAATTGCTCACCATTAATTGAAAACTGTGCTGTTGATGCCAGTAAGGCTGACATTGCAGCTTCGATATCCATTTGCTCCACACACATTTTTTTAGTGCTTGCAAGTGGGTTAAAGGTGAGAGTTTGCTCATTGATTTCATAGCTCCCAGAGAAACTATTACAACCTAAGAAGCCATGAGTTGAGCCATCATCTTTAAATTGAACAAAGGGCTCCTTTGTTTCAACGTTGAGCGCTTCACCAGCAATTGTCACTGCTTTCCAATAGGTATTGGTTAATGTCACATCTGGCTTTTTAGCGGATACCTTAGAGACGGTTACTTTGTATACATCGTCCATTGTGTTTTCTGAAAATGGGTTATTATGGGTTGTACTTATGTAAAGCAACTTACCTTGGTTTTCTATGCGCGCACTGACGCTGTAGCGGTGACGATCGGCAATTTTGCTTTCGTCATATTCTAGTGCCACGTTATAAGGTGGAGCCCCATTTAATTGTACTTCTTGCTCACTGATCACATCTGCTTTTGCATCCATCTTTGATATATCGGCCAGCTGTACTTTTAGCACTGAGCCTGGTGGCAACATGCTACGATCTAAATAAGTCACTTGGGTATTGAGTGTTTTCATTGTTGATTGCTCAGCTTGCGGCTCAGCTGAATCTTCACTACAACCGCTTAATACTAAGCTGCTGCCTAATATCATTAAGCTACACAGTGAGGCACGTTTAAAAGAGGAGAAGGTATCCGAAGCCATGATGTTTTCCTTGCGTTTGGAGGACTATCTGTTAAATAGCTTAAAATTCGCTGACTTAATCATAGCTTAATTATATAAAAAATGGGCATAAAGCCCATTTTATCACTCGTTATTTTTTAACGTATTTAGTTAATATGACAATACGTTGGCCATCTACGCGCCCTTCAATATGTTCAGGGTTACTGGTTAAGCCAATATTTCTAACCGCCGTGCCGCGTTTAGCGACCAAGCTACTGCCTTTAACATCAAGATCTTTAATAAGTGTGACTGTGTCACCTGCTTGAAGTACAACGCCGTTGCTATCAATATGTTTAATATCGTCATCTTCAGCAAGAGCTGTTTGCGCCCACTTTAGTGTGTCTTCTTCAAGGTAGATCATGTCTAATGCATCTTGAGCCCAGCCGTTATCTGCCGCTAGGCGTTTTAGCATGCGATAGGCCACAACTTGTACAGCGGGTGTTTGACTCCACATACTGTCGTTTAAGCAATGCCAATGATTTGCAGTAAGGTCGGCATTATTTTCAATTTGATCTTTGCAGGTTTGGCAAACATAAATGCATTTATCAGAGTGAGCCTCTGTAACAGGTGGCACTTCGTACACAGATAAGTTATCTGTGGCAGTGCAAAGTTCACATTGGTTATTACTACGTTCAATAAGGGTTTGTTCAATGCTCATGGGAGGCTCTTTTCAGTTTGGAAGACTAATGCCAATTGCTTAGTTAAATGATCTATCTTAAAGCAAGTCGCTAATAACAGCGTCCTAGTATAACAAAACCGCAGTTAAAGCGGAATAACCTTGTTTAGTGTAAGGGTATGGTTTTTGTGTACTTACTAATAATGGCTTCAATAGTGCCATCTTTTTTTAGACTGCGAATGGCGTCATTTATAACTGGTAGCATGGCTTGATGCTCTGATCTAAGTCTTATTTGTAAGTAGCCGTTTGAGTGACGTGCACCAAACGCAATCGAGGCATCCAATTGGTTTGCCCAGTACTTCGCACTAAGCTTGTCGATTATAATGACCTCTATTCTATTCATTTTTAACGCTTTTATTAGTTCTTTTTCTGAATGAAAGTCCACTCGTTTAAAGCGTTTATCATCATAATAGTAATAACCCAGTACGGTTCCGACAGGCTGTTTAGTAAGGTCCCTTAACTGTTGCCAGTTTTGAATATTTTCCTCAAGGCTAACGAGGTATTCCTCAATTGCGAATAAGTTCTCAGAATAACGAAACAAATCACTTTTTTGCTCCTGCTCACTTAGCCACGCACGGCTGATAACATCAAAATCAATATTGCCTAAATGAAGGTATTTAACCGTACGCTTAGCAGGCAGCTCTATGTGTTCAGCATCAATATTTGCGCGGGTAAGTATTTGAGCAATAACTTCAGGAAGAATACCCGGATTGCGTCTATTATCTATGTAATAAGGGAAAAAATTTCCAGAGCCAGTAACATTATATTTTAACACAGGAAATTGTTCGGCATGTACTACCTGCTCAGAGCCTAAAAAGAATAAAAGTAAAAATAATGAGTAAGTTAGTCGCAATGGGTTATATTAAAAGTTTGTCATACACTGAGTGTGGTTGGATTTTTCTTGTTTGGCAAGAAAACACCTTTCACTATACTAAGAACAGTTGTAGTGTTGATTTTTACAATTAAGCGGGATGTAAAATGTCAGAATTAAATATAGAAGGAAGTAAGAGTCAAAGTGTGACTCAGTATATAGCTAGGCAACCGATATTTAATGCTGATAAAACTCTATATGCCTACGAGCTACTATACAGAGAGTCAACTGACAACGTATTTCCTCAAGGCACAAGCGATGGTCAAGCGACAGGGCGGTTGTTTTTTAATGCGCTCATGTTAATGGGGCTAGAGAAACTTACTGGCTTTCAACCTGCATTTATCAACTTGTCTACCGATGCAATATTGGATGATTTTCCAAAGTTATTGCAGCCTCAAAGTGCAGTCATCGAAATTGTTGAGCGTACAACGAGCATTCCTCACGTCGCTCAACGTGTAAAACAACTAAAAGATGAAGGCTACTTTTTTGCTTTGGATGATTATGACGGATGCGAAAAGTGGCAACCTATTTTGCCATTAATGGACTTTATTAAACTTGAAGTTGAACAGCCGATCATTAAAACAAATATGATGATCAAAAAACTGAAACGTAGTTTCCCTAAAGCTAAAATTATTGTTGAGCGAATTGAAAATTACGAAGAGTTTGAGCAATTAAAAGCGGCAGGTTGTGACTTATTTCAAGGTTACTTTTTTGCTCGCCCCGAGTTATTAACGTATGGCAATGTTGAGCCTTCTAAAGTCGCAGTATTAGAACTTTTAAACTGTACGGCTCAACCGAATATAGACTTTGCTGCTGTACAAGAGCGCGTTGCAAAAGATTTGGGGCTGACTGCACGCATCTTAAAATTAGTGAATGCACGTTCAAGCAGTGCCCAGCAGACTATCAAATCTATTTCACAAGCTGTTATCTACTTGGGTGAAGACGCCATAAGACAATTTGTCCGCGTGCTTGCCTTGAGTGAACTGGGTAATGATAAACCCTCTGAGCTGACAAAGTTAGGGTTAATGCGTGCTAAATTTATTTCGTTAATGTTAGCACCTGGTGGAAAGGAGCTGGCAGAGCAAGGCTATTTGGTCGGCATGCTATCTGTTTTAGACGCTATTTTGGATATGGAGATTGACCTTGTAGCAAAAGAGTTTTCGTTAGGTGCTGAGTTGTCCAGTGCGCTGTTAAGCTTTAACGGTATGCTTGGCGGAACATTGAAACTCGTTAAAGCCGTAGAGGAAGAACATTGGCAGTCAGCAGATGAATTACTTGTGATGATTCGCCCTGCCTCAAAAATGGATGTTGTTTATGCAGCCATGTATGAATCAAGAGCCTATGCTGATGATGTATTTTCTACGCTCTTCTTAGTTACTGACTCGACTAGTTAAGTTAGTTATTATACCTAGCCTATATATTTTTTTGGTTAGTTAAAATGCGTGTTATCTTCCCAGTTATCGCCATTATCGTTGCTTTAGCTTTGCTAATCCCGGGTGTAACTCAGCCAGTGTTGACTTTAGAAGGTAAAATAAACAAGTCGGAGCTGGCTAAAACAGGTATTGAAATGATTGCCGATGAAGGCGACAGAAATACTCGTAGTGTATTAATGATGGCTTCAAGCATGTTGGGGCTTGATAAGCTTGAAGGTGAAATAGATGCCTACAAAAAAACACGCAGCATCTGGGGCACAGTGAATGAGCTTGCCAACAATAAAAATTATTTGGTGGCAGCACTGATTGCTGTGTTTTCAATTGTTATCCCCACATTAAAATTATTGATGCAGTTAGTTTATTGCTTTTTACCCGCCACCAAGTTTAAGTGCGTACTTGGCCAACTAGTACAAGGCTTAAGTAAATGGAGCATGGTTGATGTATTTGTGATTGCATTGATCGTGGCCTATCTAGCTGGTAATGCCGACGGGCAAATGGGTGAGCTGATAAGAATGCATGCCGAGCTGGGCGATGGATTTTGGTTTTTTACCGGCTATTGTCTGTTTGCTATTGCAGCAACTAGCAGCATAAAGATAGATAAACCCTTGTCGAGCGCGTAAATTTCGGGCTACAATTTGGGCAGTTAATTTTTAAGGTATGATGATGGCGCGACTTTCAAGCTACTTATTGATAGCTATGATGCTGCTCACTTTTGTGGGTCAGTCAGTTGCGTCTGTTGCTATGGTGTGTGATATGCCACATGCCAGCATGCAAATGGACCATCACGCAAATATGAGCGCTGACAGCGACATGAGTGATATGGATTGTTGCCATGAAGATATCATGGATAACAGCGATTGTGCGTGTCCGTTCAATGCCTGTACAGCTCACTCACTCCTTCCTCTAAATAGCTTAGTTGTTAGTTCAATTAAGCAATCTGAAAAAGTCATCGTGTTAGGCGTAAGCCAACTCAGCTTTCATATAAGCTCCTTATACCGCCCACCTATTACTGCTTAAGCAGGATAGGTCTGTCTAAAATTCAGCATCACGCTGCAAGAACACCTCATTCTGCACCCTAAATCTATTGTTTTTTACCATTATTTAAGATTTTTGGAGCATGTGATGATTCACAGCAAATTGATTAAGGCGCTTTCTCTAGGCGCAGTATTGATAACCTCAAGTTTAGTGAAAGCAGAGCCGTTGGCACTCAATCAGGTGATTGATTATGCATTGACTCATGAGCCTTGGTTACAGGCAAATAAATATCAGCAACAGGCAATAGAAGCGCAAAGCATTGCTGCGGGTACCTTACCAGATCCGGTATTAACTGTTGGCCTAATGAACCTACCAACCGATGGCTTTGCCTTTGACCAAGAAGGTATGACGCAATTCAAAGTGGGCTTATCACAACAATTTAGTCGTGGTGATAGTCTTGCCCTACAGCAGCAAGCATTACAGCAATCGGCTGAGCAATACCCTTGGCTTAGAGCAGACCGCCAAGCTCAGGTTAAAGCCATTGTTAGCGAAGCATGGCTAAACGCTTATCGCGCACAAAAAAGCATTCAATTGATTAACCAAGATAAAGCATTATTCAATCAACTCATTGATATAACAGAAGCAAGCTATGCTAATACACTTGGTGCAACTCGCCAGCAAGATATTATTCGCGCTCAGTTAGAGCTAACACGTCTTGAAGATAAGCTGGTGATACTTGAGCAGCAGTTTGATAGTGCCAAAAAGCGACTGGCGCAATGGCTACCTATTGACATGCTAAATGGTGCAGTGAGTGATGAAAGTACCAAAGTGACCGCATTAATGCCTTATCAAGAGCTCGCCCCATCGGGTGTCACTGAAGTGTTGATGGGTCACCCAGCAATTATTGCTATTGAACATGCACTACGTGCTAAAAACACCCAAGTGCAAGTGGCTAAAGAAGCGTATAAACCGCAATTTGGAATGAACCTAGGTTATGGCTATCGTGATGATACTCCTATGGGGGACTCTCGCGCTGACTTATTCTCAATTGGCGTTAGTGTTGATTTACCGCTATTTACTGATAATCGTCAAGATCAACAAGTGAATGCGGCAATAGCTAGTGCAGAGGCGGTAAAAACTAACAAGCTTATTACTCTACAAAAGCTGCAAGGTCAGTATTTTAAAGAGCTTAGCCAACTAAGCCGACTAGCCCAGCGCAAAGCGCTGTATCAGCAACAGCTATTACCGCAAATGGCTGAGCAAGCCGAGGCGACTCTAAATGCATACACCAACGATGATGGCGACTTTTCAGAAGTGATGCGTGCTCGCATTAGCGAACTAAACGCAAAAATTGATGCGTTAAACATCGAAATCGATAAACAAATAACCCTCGCTCGCCTCAATTATTACGCAGCAGCAAAAGATAACCGCATAAATGCAGCACAAAGCCAAGGAGCTAGCAATGAATAACACAGTGAAATTAGTTGTCGCTTTGGCGGTAGGTGCAGCATTGGCAACGGCTGTAAATAAGTTTGCTGAGCCAGATCATGCACAAATGCTAAGCGCTGAGAAAAAACCATTGTATTGGGTGGCGCCCATGGACAGCAATTACCGCCGTGATGAACCGGGGTTATCGCCAATGGGTATGGAATTGGTACCTGTTTATGAGGAGCAAAGTAGCGCTGAAGACAGCCCGGGTACTGTGAGAGTCTCACCAGCAGTTGTTAATAATTTAGGGGTAAGAACAGCGCCCGTAAGGTTTAAATCATTACAAACGACGGTTGATACGGTTGGTTATGTGCAATACGACCAAGACCAACTCGTGCATATTCACCCTCGTGTCGAAGGTTGGATAGAAACCTTATATGTAAAAGCTGCAGGTGACCAAGTTAAGCAAGGTGAGCCTCTTTATACCTTGTATTCTCCACAATTAGTAAACGCACAAGAAGAGCTATTGCTTGCCCTTAAACGTAACAACGCGGTGCTTATACGTGCGGCAAAAGCTCGTTTAGCTTCACTGAATGTTTCTAATGATTTTATTGCGCGATTAGAGCAAAGCCAAAAGGTTAGGCAAAACATTACCTTTTATGCCAAGCAAAGTGGTGTACTGGATGAGCTAAATATCCGCGAAGGTTTTTATGTGAAACCAGGCACAACCATGATGAGTATTGCTCACCTAGAAGAAGTGTGGGTTGAAGCTGAAGTTTTTGAGCGTCAAGCAGGGCTTATTCATAAAGGCTTGCCAGTGACTATGACACTCGATTACTTACCAGGACAACACTGGCAGGGTAAGGTCGATTATATTTATCCAACTCTTGATGAGAAAAACCGTACCCTGCGCGTGCGTTTGCGCTTTGCCAACCAAGATGGCTTATTAAAACCGAATATGTTTGCTGAAGTCAGCATTACTACTAAACCAACTGAACCACAGTTAGTGATAGCAAAAGAAGCGGTGATCCGCACCGGTAGCCAAGACCGTGTCGTGATTGATTTAGGCGAAGGGCGCTTTAAATCAGTTGCCGTGACGTTAGGTCGTAGTGACAATCATGATGTTGAAATTTTATCAGGCTTATTGAAAGACGATAACGTAGTGGTTTCAGCGCAGTTCTTAATAGATTCCGAATCAAGTAAGAGTTCTGACTTTATGCGTATGCAAGAACCGGATAGCGAGAGCGCAATGGTGAATGGCGTGATCAACAGCATTGACCGTGAAGCCAGAACTGCTGTGATCAGTCGTGAGGCTATCCCTAAGTGGGGCCGCGAGGCTGCAACCATGGAGTTTCATTTTTCTCCGCGTATCGATATGTCTAGTTTACAAAGTGATGATGAAGTGCATTTTACCTTTAAATTGGTGGACGGTGAGTTTGTGATTTTTGACATCATGACCATGAGCCACCCTATGCAAGGAGAAATGCAATGATAGCAGCCGTGATCCGCTGGTCAGTCGGTAATCGCTTCTTTGTATTACTGCTGTCTTTAATGTTGGCAGGCTTTGGGATTTTTTCTTTAAAGAATACCCCAGTTGATGCCTTGCCTGACTTATCTGATATACAGGTTATTGTAAAAACCTCTTACCCAGGACAAGCGCCACAAGTGGTACAAGACCAAGTAACGTTTCCGATCACCACGGCGATGTTGTCGGTGCCTGGGGCTGAAACGGTAAGGGGCTTTTCGTTTTTTGGTGACTCTTATGTATACGTTATTTTTAACGAAGACACTGACCTTTATTGGGCCCGTAGTCGAGTGCAAGAGTATTTGAGTCAAGTAAGTGCTCGCTTACCTGATTCAGCGAGGCCTGAACTTGGCCCTGATGCAACAGGGGTGGGTTGGATTTACTTGTATGCGCTGGTGGATAAAACCGGTAAGCACGATATTAGCCAGCTACGAAGCCTGCAAGATTGGTTTTTAAAATTTGAGCTGCAAACTGTGCCGGGCGTATCAGAAGTAGCGTCTGTTGGCGGCATGGTTAAGCAGTATCAGGTGAATGTCGACCCCGATAAATTGCGTGCTTATGGTATTCCGCTGAGTTTAATTCAAACAGCAATTAAGCAAGGTAACCAAGAGCGTGGTGCCTCGGTGGTCGAAATGGCTGAAGCCGAATACATGGTATCGAGCACAGGCTATATTAAAAGTGTGGCTGATTTAGAAGCCATTCCGCTTGGGACTAATGCCAATGGCACGCCACTGCAATTACGCGATGTGGCTGATATAAAACTTGGGCCGCAAATGCGCCGTGGTATTGCCGAGCTTAACGGTGAGGGTGAAGTAACTGGTGGTGTGGTGGTGATGCGCTTTGGTGAAAACGCCGAAGCAACCATCAAACTAGTAAAAGAAAAACTAGAGTCGCTTAAAAAAGGCCTGCCAGAGGGCGTTGAAATCATCCCTGTGTACGACCGTTCAAACCTAATTACCCAAGCACTTGATAACTTAAGCTCAAAGTTAATTGAAGAATTAATCGTCGTGGCCTTAGTGTGTGTGGTGTTTTTATTCCATATACGCTCATCGATCGTAGCCATTATCACGCTGCCAATGGGTATTTTAACGGCTTTTGTGGTGATGTATTGGCAAGGTATAAACGCCAACATCATGTCGCTTGGCGGGATAGCGATTGCCATTGGTGCCATGACAGATGGTGCTATCGTAATGATAGAAAATATGCATAAGCATATGGAGAAAACCCCACTGACCGACGAAAACCGTTGGCAAGTGGTGATGGACTCAGCCGCAGAAGTCGGGCCCGCGTTATTCTTTAGTCTATTAATAATTACCGTCAGCTTTATGCCAGTGTTTATTCTTGAAGCTCAAGAAGGGCGTATGTTCTCGCCTCTGGCTTATACAAAAACTTATGCGATGGCAGCCTCCGCTGGTTTAGCGATTACACTGGTGCCAGTATTAATGGGCTACTTTATTCGCGGTAAGGTAATTTCGGAGCAGAAAAACCCAGTAAACCGCTTATTAGTGGCAGCCTATAAACCCTTGTTAAATGCAGTATTAAAAGCGCCGAAAACAACATTGGTACTGGCCTTAGTGTTGGCTGCTATCGGCTTTTATCCAGTTAATAAAATTGGTAGCGAGTTTATTCCTCCCCTTGATGAGGGCGACTTAATGTATATGCCAACGACTTACCCAGGTATTTCCATTGGTAAGGCCCGTGAAATCTTACAGCAGACCGATAAGTTAATTGCCAGTGTGCCAGAGGTTGAATCAGTATTTGGTAAAGTAGGTCGTGCCGATACTGCGACAGATCCCGCGCCGCTCACCATGATCGAAACCTTTATTCAGTTAAAGCCAAAATCACAGTGGCGCGAAGGTATGACAACCGAGAAACTGAAAAAAGAGCTCGATAATCTGGTTAAGTTCCCGGGGCTCACTAATGCGTGGGTTATGCCAATCAAAACGCGAATTGACATGCTTGCCACTGGGATTAAAACGCCTGTGGGGATCAAAGTAGCAGGGCCAAAACTGAGTGAAATTCAAAAAATCGGTGAGCAAATTGAAGTCATCTTAAAAGATTTACCGGGTACGGCTTCGGTTTATTCAGAGCGTGTTGCTGGTGGTCGTTACATCAAAGTTGATATCAACCGTGAAAAGGCAGCGCGATACGGTTTGAACATTGCTGATGTGCAACAGGTTGTTGCCACTGCTATTGGTGGCATGAATGTGACTGAAACCGTTGAAGGGCAAGAGCGTTATCCAGTTAACTTGCGTTATCCGCAAGATTATCGCGACTCGCCTGAAGAGCTTAAGTTGTTACCGATAGTGACGCCAAACGGACAGCGTATCGCATTGGCCGACGTAGCCCATGTCTTTATCGAAGATGGCCCGCCGGGTATTAAAAGTGAAAATGCGCGTATCAATGGCTGGAGCTTAATTGATATTGAAGGCAGTGATATCGGCAGTTACGTTGAGCGTGCGCAACAAGCGCTGCATGAGCAACTCGAGCTACCTGCTGGTTACTCAATTACTTGGGCGGGGCAATACGAATATATGGAGCGAGCTAAAGCTAAACTCAGTTATGTATTGCCATTAACCTTAGCGATAATTGTGGTGCTGTTATACCTCAACTTTAGAAGTTTTATTGAGGTGGCAATGATCATGCTGACCTTACCGCTTGCGATGATAGGCGGTATTTGGCTGATGTACCTTGAAGGTTTTAACTTCTCTGTTGCCGTTGGAGTCGGCTTTATTGCGCTTGCGGGGGTTGCCGTTGAAATTGGCGTAATCATGCTGGTTTATCTCAACCAAGCTTATCAAGATGCCAAAGCGCAATCAGCACAGTTTACGGTTACAGAGCTGCGCCAAGCAATTATTAATGGTGCTGGCCTTCGGGTTAGGCCTGTGATGATGACAGTGGCAACCATTATTATTGGTTTACTGCCAGTGCTTTATGGTACAGGAACGGGCAGTGAGGTGATGAGCCGAATAGCCGCGCCTATGGTCGGTGGTATGCTAAGTGCTGTTGTGTTAACGCTTTTAGTCTTGCCTGCGCTTTATTTTATATGGCGTAAACGACACCTATAAATTTTACAGTGGGTGTGTAACTTGTACGCTCTTCTTACTATAAGTTACATACCTTTATATTTAACGTTTTGATATTAGATGAGTTTTTTGCTGGTGTGATTTATGCAGAGTCTTATTAAATTGATTTTAGTAAGGAATGCACATGCAAGTTAAAACAATACAACAAGTTTATGATTGGACTGTGATGTTTCACACCCAGATGGCAGCGAATTTTCACAGTGTTAAAGATTTATTAGACGAGCATAATCAAATGCTGGTGGATTATTATCTGCAATATGAGAAAAAACTAGCAGAAGATCTCGTTGGCTTTAAAGCGATTACTGAAATTAATACCCTAGATACGTATTGCTATGAGTATTTTGCTGAAAATCCTGAGCTTATTACTTTTAAAGACATCAGTACTGATCAGCAAATAGATGAGAAAGCTATTCAAGTCTATTTAACCTCACAACACCAGAAGGTTATTGATCTATATGAATATTTAGTATCTCGTGCCGAGACCCCTGAAACGATTGAGAAGCTTGAGCGTTTACTTGAGTTAGAGCAACAAGGTTTAAAGCAAATGATGCAAAGCTCTAACCGTCATATGGATATGTAATCGATTAACCTATTAATCTGCTTAATGAAAATCGAGTAAAAAGCCGACCTTTTTGAGGTATTTTTGCTCCTGCTGTAAGTCAGCCAAAAGCAAGGTATGTTCTTTAAGCCAGTTAGTATTAAATTTTAAGAACATACTATTTTGCTTGGCTGTGATTTCAAGTGTAAAACCTTGATCGGTTGTGCGTTTTTGATTCAGTAGTACTGCTAAGCGCAAAATCACAATGAGCCGTAATATTTCATAATGCTTCATGGTATGCAGTGTAGGGAACTCGTCCAAACGAATTTTTTTACGGTAAAAGCGGATCATACAACTTAGTAGAATTTGTTGTTGCTGTGTAAAGCCAGGTAATTGGCTGTTCGCCACGATATAGGCACTGTGTTTATGTAATCCCGACGAATTAACCCCTAAGCCAATTTCATGTAATTGCGCAGCCCAATCCAGTAGATTTATGTAGTCAGGGTCGGTAAGTTGCCAAGCTTCTTTGACCTGTTCTAACAGCCACTTTGCGGTTGTCGATACGCGAATAGCGTGTTCTTTATCTATGGCGTTGCGCTCAGATAGGTTCGCTATGGTATTCGTGCGAATATCTCTATGGGCGAGCTTTTGTTGCATTTCATGAAGCAAGCCTTCACGAAGTGAAAAGTCGCTGTATTGCATCGTTTTTATCTTAAATAGCCTGAATATGGCAATTAAAATAGCTAAACCACCACAAATACTGACTTGTCGCTCAGCTGTGAGACCTTCAATGTGTAGTGCGGGTATTTGTTTAGCAGCAATGAACTGAGTTTTTAGCTCTAATAATCGTTCTAATGTAATTAGCTCTTGCTCGGTATCGTTAGCATTGATCATGGCAAGGATAGATTTAATCGTGCCCGATGTACCCACCACGGATTGCCAGCCTACCGATAAGTAGTTTGCAAATATCACTTCGAGTTCTTGTTCAGCACGCACCTCAGCTTTGGCAAAGCGCTTAGCGGTAATTTGCCCATCTGCAAAAAACTGCTTGGTATAGCTGACACAGCCCATATTTCGACTCGCCAGTAATGTGTGCTTAAAGTGTTTGCCAATGATGAGTTCGGTACTGCCGCCACCGATATCAATGACTAAGCGGTTATCATCGTGATGGATGTAATGAGCAACACCTTGATAAATTAAACGCGCTTCTTCTTGCCCTGATATTACTTCGATTGGATAAGGAAACACTTTACTGGCTTGGGTTAGGAACGAATGAATATTTTTAGCACGGCGTAATGTGTAAGTGGCGGCTACTTTGACATTCTCAAGGGGGAAGTCCTGTAAGGTAGTGGCGAATTGTTTAAGAATGGCAAGTGCACGTTCAATAGCTGCTTGGTTTAAGTGATTTTTATCATCTAAACCATCAGCTAAATAAACACGTTGCTTTTCTTTATGTAAGATTTGCAAAGAGCCATCAACCTCTCTTGCCACCACTAAATGAAAACTGTTTGAGCCTAAGTCAACGGCAGCAATAGAGGAATAATCATTCATTATTATAGCTACTTTCCCATTTTTTGAGGTGGTCATAAATAGCTATTTGCGAACGTATTTTCTTACGATTGCCACGGCGCACATAGCTGTTTTTTTGTTCGCTATCGATTATGCGCGCTTTAGTTCTATCTTTAAACTGTAGCTCAAGAATATCAATAATGAGCTGCTTTAATTTTGCATCATATATTGGTGTGGCCACTTCAACACGGTGGTCGAGGTTTCGGGTCATCCAATCGGCTGAGGAAATATAGACTTTCTCCTTGCCATTATTGTGAAACACCATTACCCGGGGGTGCTCTAAGAAGCGGTCTACAATACTGATGATACGAATATTATCATTGCTACTAAGTGATGACGGAACTAAAGAGCACATGCCACGTACAATAATGCGTATTTTTACCCCACGCCTTGCGGCGAAATAAAGGTGATCAACGAGTTCTTTATCGACAAGGTTATTGATTTTTACTGTAATTCGACCCGTTTTACCCTGCTCAGCATGAGTTATTTCTTTATTGATCAATGAGGTGATTGTTTCTCTGGCATTGACAGGTGAAATCATCAAGTGATCGAATTGGAATGGTTTGTAACTACTTTCAATAAACCTAAATACGCTGTCAGATTCTTCCGTTATGCCCTCATGCTTAGTAAACAAACTAAAGTCGGTATAAATTTTTGCGGTTTTTTCATGGAAGTTACCCGTACCAATGTGCGCGTATTTAACGATGTTATGCTTTTCTTTGCGATGAATGACGCATAATTTACTGTGTACTTTTAAAGCAGGGATACCAAAGATAACTTTAATACCTGCATTACTGAGCGTTTTCGCCCATTCGATATTATTTTGTTCATCAAAGCGCGCTTTAAGCTCTACCATTACCGTAACGTGTTTACCGTTTTTTGCTGCATTTATTAGCGTAGAAACAAGGCGAGACTGGCTGGCTACACGATAAATATTGACCTTAATTTGTGTAACATCAGGGTCAAAAGCTGCTTGGCGCACAAACTCAAGTAAATGATTAAAGGTGTGATAGGGGTAATAAAGTAAAATATCTTGCTCTGAGATGGCATCAAACACACTCGAGTGATTAGTAAAAGCAGTGCTTTGTAATGCGGGCAGGGGCTTGTTTTCTAAATACTGACGGCCAACATTAGGAAAGGCAATAAAATCACGGAAGTTACGATATCGACCCCCTGGGATCAATGCATCATGTTGACTTATATTAAGGCGCTTTTTCATCACTTTAAGCATGTCATCAGGCATACTTTCGTCATAAACGAGGCGCACAGGCTCGGCAGAAATTCGTTGTTTCAGGCCTTTCGACATTTTGTCGAGTAAACCTTCTTCAAGCTCATCATCTAAGTTGTATTCAGCATCGCGGGTGAGTTTTATGGCGTAGCATTGAATATCATCAAAACTAAAAAAGCTGCTAAACACATCGCGAATGAAATAAGCGATGATGTCATCTAGCATCACAATGGTTTTGTGGCGGCGTGTTTTCTCGGGTGGCAAAATAACAAAGCGAGACACGCGATCTGTGGGAACTTCTAGCATCGCGTAATGACTTTTTTGATTCGTCATTTCGACAAAAAAATAGGTCATGGTGTCGTTTATTTGATCTGAGTAGTCTTTCTTTTCAGAGAGTAAAATCGGCAATATATATTGCAGCACATTGTCGTGAAAAAACTTTTTAAGCCAGGTTACGTGAAATTCAGATAGTTTTTCAGGGAGTTCTACGTGAATATTGTGCTCATTTAAATCATTTAAAATATCTTTATGAATCTGATTAAATTTTTTGCCAAGCTGTAGCACTTTGCTTTGGATCTGATGAAGTAAAATCTCATCTTCTTCAAAGTTCGCATCAGGAATTTTATTAAGTAAAATTCGCCGTTTCACATCCGCAACACGTACTCTGAAAAACTCATCCATGTTATTTGAATAAATGCCTAAAAAGCGCATGCGTTCAATAATTGGGTTGGATTTATCTTTTGCTTCTTGTAGCACGCGCTCATTAAAAGATAGCCAGCTCAGTTCTTTGGCGAAATAACTCATTGCTGGTGATGAGGAAGGGGTGGCATTCATCTGATTTCTCAAATATCTATTATTAAATAAAAGATAGAGGATACAGATGACACAAGTATGACAAGCGTGTCAGTTTTGTGACACGCTTAATCTAGCTTAAGTTGTAGAAGTGGTACTTGGTTTAAGCATCCTCAATATCAACAATCAAGTCAGTGGTAATTGACTCAAGCGCTGTTATTACTTCATCTTTGTTCATGCCTACAGGCAAGGCTACCGTTGCAACAGCACTAAAAATAGGGACTCCCCAGTTCGGTGCGCTCTGCTGTTTTGAGTTCAGGTGTGTAATGTTTGCGCCTTTATGGCGTATTACACTGGCGAGCTCTTGTACGATTCCAGGTCTATCGTTGCCTGTTATTACAAAATTAATTTGCTCCGTCGACACCTCTGGAAGGATATCTGAACCACGCTCGATTCGTACTTCTAAATGAGGTAAACCGTGCAAAGCATCTTGTAGTTCTTGTAAATGCTCCTCTGGTACAGCAGCTTCGATAATGCCTGCAAAATGACCTGCTAAATGACTTAGATTACTCGATAGCCAATTGCCGTGATGGCTTAAAATTGTGGCCGAAATATCTTCAACGAGCCCCGGTTTATCGGGACCAAGTATGGTGATTACTAACTGCTTCATGCTTAAATCTCTATAAAATGCCTCTGAAAAAAATGAAAAAGGAGGGAGGCTTTGGTTAAAATGATTCTTATTATTGAAAAATAAGTCATATTGAGTATTGATGCTGTTTGAGTATTTGTCCAATTTTTTTCATATAGTTATAAAAGATTAGTTATAACAAAATCTTAGTCAAAGACATTGAACTTTCTAGCGATACGATTAAGCCATACTTTAAAAAGATGTTAACTCCCCAAATAAAGTCGTTTATTACACTCAATTATGACGTTTGTAACAATACTGTCATCTTGGTGAAATATAATCCGCCCAACGTTAAGATTTAAGGGTGTTTTGATGACTTCCAATCCGAGTAAACCGACCTTTCATACGGATAGAAGCCGTCTATTTAAAGACAGGTTTGCCAAATGGGGTATTTCCGCAGGTGGTGTAATGGTGCTGATAGCACTGTTACTTATTTTCTTTTACCTTCTTTATGTTGTTCAGCCTATTTTTGAGTCAGCAAAAGTGGAAACACGTAACAGTGTGAAGCTAACGAATGCGTCTCAAGTTGTAGGGTTGGGCATGGAGGAGCAAACCGAAGTTGCTTTCTTATTAGGTGAAACAGGTAATGTGGACTTTTATAATATTGAAAAAGACCACTTTGGTAAGAAGATCACCACTCTTAATACAGAATTACCAAGCGATGTGAGCAGTTTTGCAAGCTCAGCACCGTTTCAAGGTCAATACGCTTATGGTCTTGAAAATGGCTCTGTGGTTGTCGTAGCGCCAAAGTTTTTAGTCACGTTTCCGAATAATCAGCGCCAGTTAACACCGCGTTTAGATTATCCTTTAGGTGACATTGCCCTTGAGGTTGATGATCAGGGTGCGGCGATTACTAAATTTGCATTTAGCCACTATGAAGATAAAACCGCGGTTGTTGCTTTAACAGCAGACAAGCGCGTTTTATTTAGCAGCTTTGTGGGTGAAGAAAATATGTTCACAGGCGAAGTTGAGTGGGTTGTTGAGCGTACTGAGCTTGATATTGAAGGACGTGTTGATGAGCTATTAATCTCACCTGATACAACGCGTACATTCGTTCGCTCTGCAAATCAAATTTATGTTTATGATACGCGTTACCCTTCAGAGGTTGAGCAAATCCAATTGCTTGCTGCAAATGAAGAGAACGCAAATCTTGTTTCAACTCAGCTATTAGCTGGTGCTAACTCGTTAATGCTTGCTAATGATAATGGCGAAGTCTCACAGTGGTTTGAAGTAAATACAGAAGATGGCCGTGAATTTAAAAAGATTCGTGCTTTTGAAACCAGTAAACAGTCTAAGTTAAATATTTTTACTGAATTTTATCGTCGTACTTTCTTCACCGCAGGTGCTAACGGTGAGTTAGGTATTTATTACACCACAAGTGATGCAAAACTGTGGCAAGGTAAAGTAAGTGACGGCCCAATTCAAAACTTTGCAATTGCACCACGCTCAAATGCTGCACTTATTTTAGCGGATGATGCATTAAAAGTTGTAGAAATCCACAATGAACACCCTGAGGTGACTTGGTCTGCACTATGGCAAGAAGTATGGTACGAAGGCTACCCAGAGCCAGGTTATATTTGGCAGTCAACCTCTGCAAGTGATGACTTTGAGTCTAAGTTCTCATTGGTACCCATTTCATTTGGTACGATTAAGGCAGCGTTATATGCCATGCTATTTGCCGTGCCAATTGCACTTTCTGCGGCAATTTACACAGCCTACTTTATGTCGAGCGAACTACGTAAAGTGGTTAAGCCGACGGTTGAAATCATGGAAGCACTACCAACGGTAATTCTTGGTTTCTTAGCCGGTCTTTGGTTGGCACCATTAATTGAAGAGCACTTACCAGCGATTATCGGTTTATTAATTCTTTTACCATTAGGGATTTTATTAACTGCTTTTGGTTGGAATAAGTTACCGAACTCAATTCGTCATCGCATTCCAGAAGGTTCACACTCTATTTTATTGATTCCAGTAGTGTTATTCATTGGCTGGTTATCATTTGCTATGAGCGGCACAATTGAACTTTGGATGTTTGATGGTAATGTGCGTCAATTTCTGACTAACGAATTAGGCATGACATTCGACCAACGAAATTCACTTGTTGTGGGGATCGCAATGGGCTTTGCTGTCATTCCGACTATTTTCTCTATTGCTGAAGATGCCGTATTCAGTGTGCCTAAGCACTTATCAAATGGCTCTTTAGCGCTTGGAGCTACGCAATGGCAAACCCTTGTTCGTGTTGTGTTATTGACAGCCAGCCCTGGTATTTTCTCGGCGGTGATGATGGGACTTGGTCGTGCGGTAGGCGAGACCATGATTGTACTGATGGCTACAGGTAATACACCAATTATGGATTGGAGTATTTTCCAAGGGATGAGAACCCTTGCAGCGAACATAGCAGTAGAAATGCCAGAATCTGAGGTAGGTAGTTCGCACTATCGAATCCTATTCTTAGCAGCGTTTGTATTATTCATATTCACATTTATTTTCAACACAGTGGCTGAGTTTGTACGTCAGCAACTGCGTGATAAATATAGTTCAATGTAGGTGGAGAGACACGACATGGTAAAGCAGTGGTTTAAGTCTGGTTCTCCTTGGATTTGGATGACCGGCGGTGCGGTTAGCATCAGTTTAATCTCGGTTCTTGGCTTATTAGCCATGATTGCTTGGAAAGGTTTAAGCTTTTTCTGGCCATCAGAAGTTGTGCAGCTTGAGTTACAGGGTTCTGTAGCCAAGCAAACGGTAATTGGTGAAATTTATGACCGTGAACTTGTTCCAAAATCTCGTATTGAAGCGACGGGCGTTGATTTATCTCATTACGAAAAAGA
The DNA here is from genome assembly GCA_004208945.1 of Pseudoalteromonas sp. CO133X. Classification (GTDB taxonomy): domain Bacteria; phylum Pseudomonadota; class Gammaproteobacteria; order Enterobacterales; family Alteromonadaceae; genus Pseudoalteromonas. The sequence continues at coordinate 158,782 of SGPE01000029.1, forward strand.
CGAGTTAGAGCGATTATTAATTAAAACCGGTAACCGTGAGTACGTTGATCTGGATTTCCGTTGGGTATTGGAAACGGATATTCAATCGCGTACTGCACCTGCTGCATTAGCGGTATTTGAACGCAGTAAAAATGGTAATTTTTACGGTTATGTCGAGCAGGTTTTTAAAGATGGTGAAGTGATTACTGAAAATAAAGTTGAAGTACTTTATGAGCTTGTGGAGCGTGCAGTTGAGTTAAATGACCAAGCACTGGATCTACAAAATGGCGACATTGGTCACATTAACTATGAACTTGAGCGTTTACGTTTAAAAGAAAAAGCATACCAGCTTGATAATGAACTTACCGATGAGCGTGTCGCTGAGCTTGCACAAGCACGTGCTGAACTTCGTGCTGAGTATTCAGAACTTGAAAAGCAATTATTTGCACTACGTAAAGAAGCAAAGCGTGATCAGGTTACAGTTAAAGACATGCGTGGTGAAGTGGTGACTTTACCTCTTTATCAGGTGCTTGATGTATGGTTCCCGAATGACATGGGGTTCTTTGCTAAGCTTGGTCATTACTTTGCGCAACTAGGTAAGTTTGTATCGGATGACCCACGTGAAGCGAACACGGAAGGGGGGGTATTCCCTGCCATTTTCGGTACTGTTTTTATGGTACTATTAATGGCTGTTATTGTGACACCATTTGGCGTTGTTGCAGCAATTTATTTACACGAATACGCTGCGAAAAATGCAGTAACTAAGATGATCCGTATCGCGGTAATCAACCTTGCGGGTGTACCATCAATTGTTTACGGTGTATTTGGTCTAGGCTTCTTCGTATACATGTTAGGTGGCAGTATTGACCAACTATTTTACCCAGAATCATCGCCAAGCCCTGTATTTGGTACACCGGGTGTGATTTGGTCTGCATTAACCTTAGCGATTTTAACGTTACCTGTTGTTATTGTCTCAACAGAAGAAGGTTTATCACGTATTCCTAGTACAGTACGACATGGCTCATTGGCTCTTGGCGCAACTAAAGCAGAGACACTTTGGCGTATCATCATTCCAATGGCAAGCCCTGCGATTATGACAGGTTTAATCCTAGCGGTTGCACGTGCGGCCGGCGAAGTAGCACCACTCATGCTGGTAGGTGTTGTGAAGATGGCACCAACATTACCACTTGACGGTAACTTCCCATATGTACATTTAGATAGAAAATTTATGCACTTAGGTTTCCACATTTATGATGTTGGTTTCCAAAGCCCTAACGTAGAAGCGGCACGTCCGCTGGTATATGCGACGGCATTCTTACTGGTATCAGTAATTATCGCCCTGAATATCACTGCGATTGGTATTCGTAACCATTTACGCGAAAAGTTTAGAGCTCTTGAGCATTAATACAGAATTTTTATAGGTAGACAGAGATGATTACAGTTGCACCACAGGTAAACCAAGCAAAAAGCGCGGCAAAACTAGATTTAGATAATCTAACGGCTGAACAAAAAGCATTAGAGATTAAAAACTTAGATCTATACTACGGTGATAAGCAAGCGCTAAGTGGCGTAAATATGAATATTCCGAAAGGTCAGGTAACCGCGTTTATTGGGCCATCAGGTTGTGGTAAATCAACACTTTTACGTTGTATCAACCGAATGAATGATTTGGTTGATAGCTGTCGTATCGAAGGCGAAATTTTGCTTCAAGGCCACAATATCTATGACAAAAACGTCGATGTTGCAGCGCTTCGTAGAAATGTCGGGATGGTTTTCCAACGTCCGAATCCATTTCCAAAATCAATCTACGAAAATGTTGTTTATGGCCTACGCTTACAAGGTATCAAAGAAAAGCGTAAATTAGACGAAGTGGTTGAACAGTCTTTGCGCGGTGCAGCGTTGTGGGACGAAGTGAAAGACCGCTTACACGATAGTGCATTTGGTTTGTCTGGTGGTCAGCAACAACGTCTAGTTATTGCTCGCTCAATCGCTATTGAACCTGAAGTACTTCTTCTGGATGAGCCAACGTCAGCACTTGATCCAATTTCGACGTTAGTGATCGAAGAGCTAATTAATGATTTAAAGAGCAAGTTTACCGTTGTTATTGTTACTCATAACATGCAACAAGCTGCACGTGTATCTGATCAGACAGCGTTTATGTACATGGGTGAGCTGATTGAGTATTCAGATACCAACACGTTATTCACGACGCCAACTAAGAAGAAAACTGAAGACTACATCACTGGCCGTTACGGCTAGCAACTGCCTAGCTTAGTGAACGTCAACGAATTTATAGAGGTAGACAATGGAACATAACATTAATAAACACATTTCAGGTCGCTTTAATCAAGAGCTTGAGAATGTGCGCAACCATGTTTTAAACATGGGTGGTCTAGTTGAGCAGCAACTAAATAGCGCATTAGATGCAGTAAGCAATGGTGATGCAGAACTTGCGCAAAAAGTGCGTGAAAATGACTATAAAGTTAATGCGATGGAAGTGAACATTGATGAAGAGTGCACGCGTATTATTGCTCGTCGTCAGCCAGCTGCCAGTGATTTACGTTTAGTCATTGCCATAGCCAAAACCATTGCTGATTTAGAGCGCATTGGTGATGAAGCAGAGCGGATTGCAAAAGTTGCTTTAGATTCATTCACTAAAGACCAGCAAGACTTATTAGTGAATATTGAAAATATGGGTCGTCTAGTATCAAAAATGCTTCACGATGTACTTGATGCATTTGCTCGTATGGATGTGCAATGTGCGTTTGAAGTGCACAAAGAAGACGCCAAAGTTGACCGTGAATATGAAGCTATTACACGTCAAATTATGACATATATGATGGAAGACCCACGCTCAATCCCAAAAATTATGGATTTAGTATGGTCTGTACGTTCTTTAGAGCGTATTGGTGACCGTTGTCAAAACATTGCTGAATACATTATCTATTTTGTTAACGGCAAAGATATTCGTCATACATCTCAAGAGGATATAGAAAAGTCGCTGTAAATTATCCGCTACTTTTCAATATTTAACCGAGCGGCCCAGTGGCCGCTTTGTCTATTATTGGTTATGTAAGGCAGAAAAAGCGTTCACAATCGAACACAATGCTGTAAAATTCGAACCTGCCAAAGCATACTAATTTATTAAAGGGTCAGTTATGCCTACAAATGCATTTTTAGGGGTATTTGCTAAATCTCCTATTAAGCCTATGGAAGATCACATTAAGAAAGTACATCAAGCAAGTAAGGCCTTGATCCCTTTCTTTAATCACGTTTTTAAAGAAGAGTGGAAAGAAGCGGAAGAAATCCGTCTAAACATTCGTAATTTAGAGCGTGAAGCGGATGACATGAAACGTGATATTCGCCTTCAACTACCGCGTGGCTTATTTATGCCAGTCGAGCGTACCGATTTACTTGAACTTGTTACTCAACAAGACAAAATAGCGAATAAAGCGAAAGATATTGCAGGGCGTGTCGTTGGTCGAGAAATGACTATTCCTGCTGAAATTCAAGAAGATTTCCTTGCTTATGTTGTTCGCTGTGTTGATGCAACTAAACAGGCATCAAAAGCAATTAATGAGCTAGATGAGCTATTAGAAACGGGCTTTAAAGGTCGTGAAGTTACTTTAGTTGAAAAAATGCTCGTTGAGTTGGACGCAATTGAACAAGACACGGATGACATGCAAATTAAAATACGCCGTCAATTGCGCGCCGTCGAAAATGAACTTAACCCTATTGATGCAATGTTCTTATACAAGATCATTGAATGGGTTGGCGACTTAGCTGATATTGCTGAGCGCGTAGGTTCTCGTCTTGAGCTGATGTTAGCTCGATAATTTAAAATCAGTTCAAATACGAAAAATTAAAGGTTTCACACAATGGATATCATTGCAAATTACGGCACGTTTTTAGTTTTAATTGCCGCAGCAGTCGGTTTCTTCATGGCTTATGGTATTGGCGCGAATGATGTAGCTAATGCGATGGGTACATCAGTAGGTTCAAAAGCACTTACTATTAAACAAGCAATCATCATTGCCATGGTGTTTGAATTCGCAGGTGCTTATCTTGCCGGTGGTGAGGTAACCTCTACCATTCGTAAAGGTATTATCGACGCGGCACCATTTGCAGACATACCTGAGCTTATGATTCTTGGTATGATCGCCGCATTATTTGCTGCTGGTAGCTGGTTATTGATTGCCTCTTTCCTTGGCTGGCCAGTATCGACTACTCACTCAATTATCGGTGCTATTATAGGCTTTGCGCTTGTTGCGGTAGGTAGCGAAGCAATTCAATGGAATAAGGTAATGGGCATTGTAGGTAGTTGGATTGTCACGCCTGCAATTTCAGGCTTTATTGCTTACCTCATTTTCATGAGTGCGCAAAAGCTCATCTTTGATACCGATGCACCACTTAAAAATGCCAAGCGTTATGTGCCTGTATACATGGGTCTTGCGGGCTTCATTATGTCACTTGTTACAATCAAGAAAGGCTTGAAGCATATTGGTATTAACTTAGGTGCCGTTGAAGGCTATGCGCTTTCAATCGCCATTGCGGTCGTGGTTGGTATTATCGGTAAGTTTGCGATTTCGCGTCTTAAAATCGACCCTAAAGCTGACAAGAAAATGCAGTTCAACAACGTTGAGAAAGTGTTCGCAGTACTGATGGTACTAACAGCATGTTGTATGGCATTCGCACATGGTTCAAACGACGTTGCTAACGCGATTGGTCCACTTGCTGCTGTTGTTAATATTGTGGAGCACAACGGTGAAATCGCGAAGAAAGCGGCTATCGCATGGTGGATTTTACCGTTAGGCGGCTTAGGTATTGTTGCTGGTCTTGCTATTTTGGGTAAGAAAGTAATTAAGACAATTGGTGAAGGTATCACTCACTTAACACCAAGCCGTGGTTTTGCTGCTGAGCTAGCTGCTGCTTCTACAGTTGTTATCGCTTCAGGTACGGGTTTGCCTATCTCGACGACACAAACACTGGTTGGTGCGGTATTAGGTGTTGGTATGGCACGTGGTATTGCGGCACTTAACATGGGTGTTGTAAGAAACATTGTAGTTTCTTGGGTAATTACATTGCCAGTTGGCGCAGCCCTTGCTATTGTTATTTTCTACGTACTGAGAACTGCCTTTGGGGTATAAAAAAGTACTAACAGACTTTTAGCTTGAAAAGATCTCAATGCCCTAGGTATTGGGGTCTTTTTATTTGCAGGTAGTAAAAAAGAGTATGAATAACTTACCAAGTATTAAACAACTACAGTATTTACTAGCAGTCCATCAATATCAGCATTTTGGTCGTGCTGCGAGCGCGTGTTTTATTGGCCAATCTACATTAAGTAGTGCTATTCAAAATCTAGAGGAAACTCTGGGTTGTCAGTTGATTGAGCGAGAAAATCGCAGCTTAATGTTCACGGCAATCGGTGAAGAGGTCGTCGAGAAAGCACGTAAAATCATTGATGATACTTTAAGTTTAAAAGAGCTAACGAAAAGCTTCCTTACCCCCTTAAGTGGCACGTTGACATTAGGGGTTATTCCTACCATTGCCAGTTTTATTGCAGCGCCTTTGTATCATTTCTGCAAGCAAACCTTTACCGAGTTAGAGTTAATTTTGGTTGAGGATACCAGCGATAAATTACTTGATAAGTTAGAGCATGGGCAAATTGATATGGCACTGCTCGCATTGCCGTACGATACTGAAAAATTTCACACCCAAGTGCTTGCCAAAGATCACTTCAGCTTAGTGCACCATAAAGATTACACGCCAGCTAATGGTGTCGAAGATTTTAATTTACTACCCGATGCCAGTGTCTTTTTATTAGAACGTGAGCATTGTATGACAGGCCATGCATTAAGTGCTTGCCATTTAAATCGCTCAAGCTGCATTAACCCGTTTGAGGCAGCAAGCTTACACACTTTACTTAGTATGGTAGAGCATCAACTTGGTGTTACCTTCTTACCACAAATGGCGATCAATGCGGGCATTTTAGATAAGAAAGAGATGGTCGCAACACCTTCACAAGCTGATGCCTATCGTGACATAGGTATTGTGTGGCGAAAAACCACTGGGCGTATTAGGGACTTCAGACTATTTAGTCAACAGTTGGAGTTGTTTCTTAATAAGCAATGTAGCTTAGACGGTCAATGCGATAAAAACCCCAAATAAAAATTTGGGGTTTTTTATTATTTAAACAAACTATTTTTTTCCTTCCCTCGACTAACATAATAACAAAACCATTAAAGGCAGATCAGATGACGAGGCTAGTGTGTTTTTTCAATCACTTGAAACATTAATTGCCAAGGCGCAACAGGGCAATAAACGAGCGTGGTTGAAATTAGTCAAACAACACGAAACACAGGTATATAACTATTGCTTACGGATGTTAAGCCATCCTGATGATGCAATGGACTTGATGCAAGAAGTATTTATTTCTGTGTACAAGAGTTTACCGAGCTTTCGTGGTGAATCGAGTTTCAATACTTGGCTTTATCAAATCGTGCACCGGCGTAGTGTTGAATATTATCGCCGTCGTAAACTGCATCAAAGCTTGGATGGTGTGCCAGAAGAAAGTTGTGAGCATAGCGAATTAGAGACTAATCAATTGCAATACCAGCAGCATCATGAACTCAAAGAGATGATGAACAATTTACCCTGGGAGCAACGTTTGGTTGTGGAGTTAAAATTTTTTCAGCACTGTACATTCGAAGAGATAGCTGAGCAATTAGGTATTTCGACCAATACAGCTAAATCAAGACTATACAGTGCATTGGGCAAGTTAAAAGTGCATTTGGAGGCCGTAGATGGCTAATTTAGATTCATTATTTACCGCATGGTTAGAAGGTGAAAGCCTGACAGACGAACAAATTGAATTGTTACAAGCCAATGCTGAGTATGCATTAATGATGAACAATGCAAGTAAGTGGCAACAGCAAAGCCAAGAGTATGAAACAGTACCCGTTCCTCACTGGGACAGAGAATCAAGCATGCCAAAAGTACAAAAATCGCATCTGTTTTTTGGTTCAGGGATGTGGGCGATGGCTGCCTCAATTGCATTATGTGCTTGGCTATTTATGAGCAATCCGCAACAAGGAAATCAGCAGTTACTTGAACAAGTGGCAAAGCAAACGAATTTGTTAGAGTCGCAGCAAAAGCAAATTGATCAGTTACAAAATATTTTAACGGCGCAAAACCAAGTACAGCAGCAACATATGTATCAACTAGCCAAAGAAGCAATCAAAACAGGGCGAATAGAGCGCCAAGAAGATATTGCCAGCGTGCTTGCGTATATCAAAACGCAGCGTGCTCAAGACCAAGCATATTTGCGTATGCAGTTGAATGATTTAGCAGAGCAAGTGGACGGCAGGCCATTGCCAACCGTTGCCAACAATGTGGAGTATTAAAATGTCAAAGAACATGATAACCAGTGCAGTGCTATTGTTATGTGGTATAGCAGTCAACCCTGTGTCTGCCCAAAGTACTGAAGAGTTAGATCGAATCCAGCGTGAAGTCGGGATCATGGAAAAAATCCTAACAGCGGCTCTAAAGCAGGATACAGATAACAAAGTCAGAAATGTCTCAGCAAGTTATTTACAGCACCAAGGTGTGGTATTTAGCTTTGACGTGCGAAGCCATTCTCGCTGGTCAAGTGTATTCGCATCCGTGCCCGATGCACCACTTCCACCGCTGCCTGACATTGACTTTGAAGAGATCAGCGAAATTGAAGTATTAGGTGAACATGTACAAGTTATTAGCGATGCCGTTGTTGTTAAAACGCAAGAAGCCTATCAACACGCGATGGAGGTGATGCGTGAAAGCGCAGAGCGTGTGCGCGAAGTTGCAGAGCAAGAGCGTGATGTTAGTCGAGAAATTCGTGATCTTGAGCGTGAAAAACGTGACCTTGAGTTTGATCGCCGCCACGATAAAGATGCCAAAGAACAAGAGCTTGAACAGCGCAAAAAAGAGCTGCAAGCATCAATTAAGGAGCTGGAAAAACAGCAGCAAAAGTTGTCTTTACAGCAACAAGCAATGCGTAAAGAGTTAGCGGAAAAAAAACAAGCACGTATTACAGAGCAAAAACAGCAGTTGGCAGAGCTTACACAGCGGGTGGATAAAAGCTTGTCACTGACTTTATGTGATTACGGTAGTGGATTAAGAACGCTGCCGAATGATGAACATGTTAGTTTTATTATTCGTGGTATTAGCGAAAATAAGGGCGAGCAAATTAAAGTGTTTAAAAAATCAGACATTAAAAAATGTGTGGTGGGTGATATTAAAGCAGATGCCTTACTTAATCGCGCAACCCAGTATGAGTTTTAAAGTGGTAAAAACCTTACTAACAAAAAGCAGCCTATAGCGGCTGCTTTTCATCCATTGTAAAAGGTTTTAAGTTAGGTAAGAAGAGTAAGTAAACCCATACAACCAGATTAAAGTAGGGCACTAGCCCTAAGCTTGTGAATACTTTAACTGGGTACCCCTTAAAAGTTGCATTACGGTAACATTGATAAGCTATCCCTAGGTTAATGATCAGCAACAAAACGATTAATTGTGTCATCACTTTCTCCTTTATACCGATAATACATGAACTTAACGATGTTAAGTTATTTTCAGTATGTATAATCTAATAATTAATGTCATGTTTTTTTGGTTGTATCACCATAAAAGCGTGACATTTTGTGTTGGTGTGAATTAATTATAGATGAGTATTATCAGGATGAAAGTTAAAAAACCAATAAAATTGTTTAAAAATGTATCAATTTTAGGTGCGCGTTTGCTAGCTAATTGTTAGCTAAAAAGTTTATCCGTAGATATTCTTTCAAGCTCGCTATTAATTTTTTCAACAGGTACTGGACGGGCAATAAAGTAACCTTGCCCGTAATCGATGCCTATTTCTTTTAGTGCTAAAAATATTTCTTTATTTTCAACATATTCAGCAACTGAGCGCTTATCCAGAGAGCGGCTAATATCATTAATTGCTTTCACTAACGCTAAATCGATGGGGTCGTTGAGCATGTCACGTACAAATGATCCATCAATCTTAACATGCTGTGCGGGTAGTTGTTTAAGGTAGTTAAAGGTACTAAAACCTGTACCAAAATCATCAATAGAGAAATGACAGCCTAAACTATTAAGGCGTTCTATCATTGCTCTGGTTGCGGCTAGATTATTAATACTGGCTGATTCAGTGATCTCAAAAATAATACGCGTTGGCTCAACGTTGTATTCTGCTAAGCTTGATTCGATATGTGGTAATAAGCGCTCATCTAAAAATGATTGTGCCGATAAGTTAATGGCGATTTGATTCAGCTCAGGGTACTCGGCAACACTTTTAATTGCATTTTTAATAACGCACTGATCCATCAAATACGTATCATTAAGTAGCTCTAATGCTGGAATGAATTGATTAGGGTAAACCAGTTCATCATTCAGCTTTAAACGTAATAAGGTCTCAAAATAGGCTACATGGCTACGTTTAAAGTCCCATATTGGCTGATAATGAAGCTCAATTGAATCATGCTGCAGTGCTTGGCGAATACTATGTCCCCACTCTAAACCCGCTTGCAAGTTATTATGGCTGCTGTCTTCTTTTGAGTAGCAATGCACTAAATTTCGGCCTAGGCTTTTTGCTACATAAAGCGCAATATCAGCTTGTTTAAGGCACTCGCTTGGGTCGTTGTTTTGTGCAGTAATCTGCGTCAGACCAATTGAACAGCTAATTGAGTAAACATGTCCTTCAGAATGGAATTGATGCTTTTCAATCGCCATACAAATACTTTCTGCGACTAAGTGAGCATCGAGCAGGGTCGTATTTTTCAATATAACTGCAAATTCATCACCGCCAATACGGCACACTAAGTGCTCTTCGCTAATATTGGCTGTAAATAACTGAGCCACTTCTTTTAAAACAATATCACCTTGCTGATGACCTTTACTGTCATTGATAATTTTAAAGTGATCTAGGTCGATGTATATCAGTGCGTGCTCTACATCGTTATTGGTATATTTAGCTTGGCAAATACGTTGTAATTGCTGGTCAAAGTAGTAACGGTTATGCAGCTCAGTTAAGGTATCATGAAGGGCTAAGTGGCGTAATTGTAACTCAGCTTGTTTGCGTTCATGAATATTATCTATCGTCGCCGTGATGGTGGCTGAGTTGCGGCTATTTTTGATCAGTTGCATACGGCACTCAACCCAAATAGCATTGCCATTTTTATGCTTAAGTTGTATTTCAACTTGCTGCTGTTGTGCGCCGCCATGCAAAATGCTTTGTACCGTATCTTGTAATTTGTGTTGGCACTCAGGTAGGCAAAAGTCAGCAAGCGACTTCGCTAAACTTGATTTTATACCGTAGCCAGTCAGGCTTTCCCATGCTGGGTTTATAAAGCGAATATGGCCTTGTTGATCAAACTCAAGCACAACAGTATTAAGGTGAAGCAAAATACGTTGGTGAGCTGAAAACAGTTCTTTATAACGGCTTTGGCTTTGACTTAATTGCTCCACTTTTTGAGCAAACTCAGCATAACTCACCATAAAGTCTTCACGTCGCGCTGCATGATCACACACTTTACTCAATAAAGACTGATCATAAGGCGCACGAATAAAATCAGTAACGCCAGAAAGTAACAACTGCTCCGCGTAATCCGCATCATTGTTATCAATGATGGTGACGATCGCCTGTTTTGGATTATGCTGCAAAATTTCACTAATTAACGTGCCAGCAGGATCAGACTGAGACTGAGTTGCATCAATCAACACGATTGCAAACTTTTGCTGTAAGTAAGTAGCAAGTGCTGTTTTTGTCGATGTTGTATGCGTCACTGCAAAGCTCAACTTAAGTTGCTCAGTAATGCTATGCGCTTTGCTGTTATCAGTTTCGAGAAGTAATAAATTAAGCCGACTACTTTTTTCTAAATGAGTTGAAAGCACATTCGCTAACACTTGTGGCAGCATATCCTGGCGTTCAAATGGTAATACAGCATCAATACCGTAACTGCGAGCTGTGGTCTCAGCAATACGCTCACAATAAATCGGCGGCGTAAGTAAAATGGGGGTATTTTTCGGTGTTTTTAATAGCCCAGAGCGGATCATGCGAGAGAAGCGCCAACCGTCTATTTTTCCGACTTCAAGGCCTGTAATTATAATATCCACAGGGTGAGTTTTGAGGATTTTTAACGCGTCTTGAGAGTCATTTACTTCAATAAACGAAAAGACGTTAAGTTTATTGAGTGTTGACTTAATTGTCTCACGTTCTGCAACGCTAGCGTTTAAAATTAGCAGTTTCAACTGCTTTGCCATGGCGCTACTACCTCTTAACTTAACCCATGTTTAATGAATAAGTTAGAATAATGACATTTTGTCTAATCTACAAGCAAACTTTACCTAAAATGGCTAATAAGCCTGTTAAAATTGCACGACTTTTACCCTAGGTCAATATGCGCTTGGCTTTGCTTGAGGTAGTGAGCGTATCAGAGTAAACTTGGCGCGTTTTTATTTATAAGAGATACACTCTATGCGCGTGGCCGACTTTAGCTTTGACCTTCCAGATGAATTAATTGCTCGTTTTCCGAAAGCGGACCGTACAAGCAGTCGTTTACTCACGCTTGATGGCCCATCTGGTCAAGTAGAGCACAAAGTATTTAGCGATATTTTATCGCTTGTTAATGAAAATGACCTATTGGTTTTTAATAACACCAAAGTGATCCCTGCGCGTATGTTTGGGCAAAAAGAGTCAGGTGGTAAGCTTGAAGTGTTGGTTGAGCGTGTACTCGACGAGCACCGTGTGCTTGCGCATGTGCGAGCTAGCAAATCGCCAAAACCAGGCTCAAAAATCATTCTTGAAGGTAAGGCAGAAGCAACCATGGTTGCACGTCATGGCGAGCTTTTTGAGCTTGAATTTGCCAAAGACGAAAATGTCCTCGATATTCTAAACGACATCGGCCACATGCCATTACCACCTTATATTGACCGCCCTGATAACGAGTCAGATCGTGAGCGCTACCAAACGGTTTATGGTGAAAAGCCTGGTGCTGTTGCCGCGCCAACTGCAGGCCTGCATTTTGATGACAAATTAATGGCCGCTTTAAAAGAGAAAGGCATTAATATGGCATTTGTGACCTTGCATGTCGGTGCGGGTACATTCCAGCCTGTGCGCGTTGACTCAGTTGATGAGCATGTAATGCACTCAGAGTACATTGAAGTACCTGATGATGTGGTTAAAGCGGTAGCCGAAACCAAAGCAAAAGGCGGTCGCGTCATTGCCGTAGGTACTACATCAGTACGCTCGTTAGAATCTGCTGCTAAAGTACATGGCGGTAAACTTGATACTTACTTTGGTGATACCGATATCTTTATCTACCCAGGTTATCAGTTCAATGTGGTTGATGCCATGGTAACAAATTTCCACTTACCTGAATCAACGTTAATCATGCTAGTCAGTGCCTTTGCAGGCCAAGAGAACATAATGGGTGCTTACCATACGGCGATTAAAGAACAGTATCGTTTCTTTAGTTATGGCGATGCCATGTTCTTAACGCGTAAATAAGCGTTAGTCATCTTATCACCCCGTAAAAAGCCCAGCATTTCACTGGGTTTTTATTTTTAACCATTCTTACTAAGTTATGTGTTGATATGAAGCCTCAGTGCGACGCTGAATTCTGCATCGTGGGAAGAGTTTAGCTAGCGGGCTTTTTATTTTCGAATTTAGCCCAATTAATAGTAATAAACCTGCAAACAGGGTAGAATCGAGCGGTTAAATTATAGCTTGTTGGACTGTTTTTCCGACACTGAGGATAATATGAAATTTGAATTAGACCGCACTGACGGTAAAGCGCGCCGCGGCCGCTTGATTTTTGAGCGTGGTGTAGTAGAAACACCCGCATTTATGCCTGTAGGTACTTACGGCACTGTAAAAGGTATGACGCCTGACGAAGTGAAAGATACTGGCGCGCAAATCTGCCTAGGTAACACTTTCCACTTAATGCTGCGTCCTGGCACAGAAATCATTAAGCAGCACGGTGATTTACACGATTTTATGAATTGGGATCGCCCAATCCTAACTGATTCAGGCGGTTTCCAAGTATTCAGCTTAGGCGCAATGCGCAAAATCACCGAAGAAGGCGTGATGTTTAGCTCACCAGTAAATGGTGAAAAAATCATGCTTTCGCCAGAAAAAGCGATGCAAGTTCAGCGCGATTTAGGCTCTGACATCGTGATGATTTTTGACGAATGTACGCCATATCCTGCCACTGAAAAAGAAGCGAAAGATTCGATGGAGTTATCACTTCGTTGGGCTAAACGCTCAAAAGAAGGCCATGGTGATAACCCTGCTGCGCTATTTGGTATTATTCAAGGTGGTATGTACCCTGAGCTTCGTGCACAATCACAAAAAGGCCTAGAAGAAATCGGCTTTGATGGTTATGCATTAGGTGGTTTATCGGTTGGTGAGCCGAAAAACGAAATGATCAATATTCTTGATCACTGCGCGTACAAAATGCCTGAAGACAAGCCTCGTTACTTAATGGGTGTTGGTAAACCAGAAGACTTAGTTGAAGCGGTTCGCCGTGGTATCGACATGTTTGACTGTGTAATGCCTACGCGTAATGCCCGTAACGGCCACTTATTCGTTACTGGCGGCATTGTTAAAATCCGTAATGCAGTACATAAAACAGACACCGGTCCACTGGATCCTGAGTGTGATTGTCATACATGTAAAAACTATTCACGTGCATACTTGCATCATCTTGATAAATGTAATGAAATCTTAGGCGCACGACTAAACACGATTCATAACTTACGTTATTATCAGCGCGTGATGGAAGGCTTACGTAATGCCATCAGTAATGGCAAACTAGACGAATTTGTTGCAGATTTTTATGCACGCCGCGGCCAAGAAGTGCCAGAGCTTGCAGATACATCAGATTAAATTTTTAGAAAAATTAAAGAGGAAGAGAAATGAGTTTATTCATCTCAAACGCCCACGCAAGTGCGGCAGGTGCAGCACCAGCAGGTGGTGGCATGGAAATGCTAATCATGCTAGGTATTTTTGGTTTGGTATTTTATTTCTTAATCTACCGTCCACAAGCTAAGCGTGTAAAAGAGCATAAAGCCCTAATGAGTGCGATGGCGAAAGGCGACGAAGTACTCACGCAAGGTGGCTTAGTGGGTAAGATTACTAAAATCGCTGATGATAAAGACTTCATCGTGATTTCATTAAACGATCAAGCTGAAGTAACAGTACAAAAATCAGCTGTTTCTTCAGTACTGCCAAAAGGCACTATGAAGTCGCTATAACAATAAAAATAAGGACTCACACGTGTTAAACAAGTTTCCATTATGGAAGTATTTACTTGTTCTTGTTGTGTTAGTCGTTGGTATTTTATATGCCTCACCTAACTTGTATGGCCGTGATCCGGCCATACAAGTATCAGGCACTAAAGGTACTGATGCTGACCTCAGCGTACTCGACAAAGTAAATGCGACCCTCAAAGAACATAACGTTACTGTTAAATCAAGCAAACTTGAAGACGGACAGATCCTCGTTCGTTTTAAGAATGTTGAAGAGCAACTAAAAGCGCAAGACCTACTGCGTGATTCCCTTAGTGAAGATTACATCTCAGCAATCAATATGGCACCAGCTCAACCTGAGTGGTTAAAAGCATTGGGCGGTAACCCAATGAAGCTAGGCCTAGATTTAAGCGGTGGTGTTCACTTTACTATGGAAATCGACATGGCGACGGCGGTTGATACTCAGCTTGAGCAAATGGAACAAGATTTTAAAAGTGACTTGCGCGAAGAAAAGCTACGTTATCGCACCATTCGCCGCGTAGCAAATAGCGATCGTGTCCGAGTTGAAATGCGTAACGAAGAAGACAAAGATGCGGCAGAACGTTTCTTATCAACCCGTTACCCACTGAATGTTTATATTGATGATAGCAGCAGTGATAACGCTTTTTACGCCAGTATGAGCGAGCAAAAGCTTAAAGAAATTCGTGACTACGCTATCAAGCAAAACGAAACAATCATTCGTAATCGTATTAACCAAATCGGTGTTGCAGAGCCTAACGTACAGCGCCAAGGTGCTGAGCGTATTATCGTGCAATTACCAGGGGTTCAAGATACAGCCCGTGCAAAAGAAATTCTGGGTGCAACAGCAACACTAGAATTCCGTGAAGTAGACGAAAATGCAGATGCCAGTGCCGCTATGCAAGGTCGTGTACCGCCAGGCACAGAAGTGATTATGGCACGTGAAGGTTATCCTGTAGTGCTGAAAAAACGCATCATTCTTGAAGGTAGCCATATCACGGGCGCGCAATCAGGTATGGATGAATATCAGCGTCCACAAGTAAGCATTAGCTTAGATAGTAAAGGCGGCGCAAAAATGAATGCCTTCACTAAGCGTGCTATCGGCAAACGCATGGCAACGGTATTCATTGAATACAAGCCATCAGGTAAAACAGACGAAAATGGTAAAGCACTGCCACCAATTAAAGTGGAAGAAGTCATTAACGTGGCAACGATTCAAGCCCGTCTTGACCGTTCATTCCGTATTACTGGTATCGATAACCCTGCTGAAGCACATAACTTAAGCCTATTACTTCGTGCCGGTGCTTTAGTTGCGCCAATTCAAATCGTTGAAGAGCGCACAGTAGGTCCAAGCTTAGGTCAAGAGAATATCGAAGCGGGTATGACTGCGGTTGCACTTGGCTTTGCGTTCGTACTTGTGTTTATGCTTGCTTACTACAAAGGCTTTGGCATGGTCGCTAATATTGCCCTAGGTGCTAACTTAGTGCTAATTGTGGGTGTTATGTCATTAATACCAGGTGCTGCGTTAACGCTACCGGGTATTGCAGGTATTGTACTGACAGTCGGTATGGCCGTTGATGCCAACGTACTGATCTTTGAACGTATTCGTGAAGAACTTGCTGATGGCCGTAGCCCGCAACAAGCCGTTCATTTTGGTTACGACAGCGCATTTAGCACCATTTTCGATGCTAATATCACAACACTTATTGCTGCAGTGATCCTGTTTGCAGTGGGTACCGGCCCAATTGCTGGTTTCGCAGTAACACTTGCGATTGGTATTATCACCTCTATGTTTACAGCCATTGTTGGTACCCGTGCGGTCATCAACTTATTCATTGGCGGTAAGCGTATTGATAAGTTGTCGATTTAGGAGTCAGCATGCAAATTTTAAAACTAGGTGGTAAAACACTGCCGTTTATGAAGTTACGTAAGTTTGCCATGACAGTGTCGACTTTGTTGATCTTGGCTTCTTTCGTTTCGTTTTTTACTAAAGGCTTGAACTTTGGTCTCGACTTCACTGGCGGTACTGCGGTTGAAGTGGGTTTTGCACAGCCTGCCGATCTGAAAAAAGTGCGTGAAGCCATTACTGAAAGTGGCTTTGAAGACTTTTCGGTACAGCTGTTTGGCTCAAGTAAAGAGATTTTAGTACGTCTTGCACCACAAGGTGATGGCGTAAAAGCTGAAGTGATTGGTAATCAAATCATTACGGCTTTAAAGCAAACAGATTCAAGCGTTGAAATGCGCCGTATCGAGTTTGTTGGTCCAAGCGTAGGCGAAGACTTAAAAGAGCAGGGTGGCCTTGCCATGTTAACTGCGCTTATTTGTATCTTGATTTACGTTGCGTTTCGATTTGAATGGCGTTTTGCGGTAGGTGCGGTATCTGCACTTTTACACGATGTTATCATCACGTTAGGCTTATTCTCAGTGCTTGGTCTTGAGTTTGACTTAACGATTCTTGCGGCAATTTTGGCGGTAATTGGTTACTCACTCAACGACACCATCGTTGTATCTGACCGTATCCGCGAAAACTTCCGTAAAGTACGTGTTGATGACACGATTGAAATTATCGATATTTCATTAACGCAAACCCTAAACCGTACATTAGTTACATCAATCACCACGATCTTAGTATTGATTGCGTTGTTCGTATGGGGTGGTCAAACGATTCACGGTTTTGCGACAGCATTACTATTTGGTGTGTTCATCGGTACTTACTCTTCTGTATACGTTGCTTCAGCAGTAGCGATTGCAATGGGTGTAAGCAAAGAAGACCTAATTCCAGAAGTAATTGAAAAAGAAGGTGCGGATCTGGATCCTATGCCTTAACAAGCCTAGCTTGACAAGAACCGCCCAGTTGGGCGGTTTTTTATTGGGAGAAATTTATGAAACATCTCTTAATGAGTCTATGTATTATCTACTTATTGAGTGCCTGTAAAGACCAGCAAGAGCAGCAATCAACAGCAACTCAACAATCACAAGAGGCGATTGCACAGCAATCACTAACAGCCTATGAAGGCTTAGCATGGAAAGTGTTAACTAGCCTGCAAGCCGAGTCGGATCAATTAATGGTTAAAGAAGCTATTGATAGCTTGATACACTCATCTGAGTCGCTATTTTTAGCAATGAAAACACAGCTACCAGAATGTGAAGCTAGTTTGTTAGTAATGGCTGATTATATGTCTAAGATGAAAGCGACAAAGTCGACGCCTATGGAGCTTACACCTACGTTACCTGATTTTACAGAGCCTCGCTGTTACCATGCGCAACAATTACTGCTCAATTCTTTAGCTGTTTTTGCTATTGCTGAACAGGCCGCAATGACTGAACAAGACTACCATCAAGCTAAGTTAAAAATGATTGATAGTATTGCACGTATTAAACAACTTAATTGAATAATCATCATGATGATAAGTTAAGTTGCCATAAAATTGTCATACAGAATTGCTACTTTAATCGCCTACTTTTAAAACAGACGCTAGGTGAAAGGTGAGTGAGCCACTACAGCGAATTTTAGATAACAATGAAATAAAAACCCTATTTCAGCCTATCTTTGATATTTCTAATCAGCATATCTTGGGCTACGAAGCCCTTAGCCGTGGTCCAAAAGGCTCTGAATTAGAAATGCCTAGCGCTTTGTTTCGCGAAGCAATTGCATGCAATAAAATTTCAGAGTTAGAGCTCTTGTGTCGAAGTAAGGCGATAGAAAACTTCGTTAAATTAAACTTACAAGGTAAGCTCTTTTTAAACGTAAGCCCAAAGACTCTACTCGACCCATGCCATCCTAAAGGAGAAACATTACATCTTGTTGAACACTTTGGTTTGGCGGCGAATCGCGTTGTGATTGAAGTCACTGAGCAAGAAAAAGTGGAAGATGGCTTTTTACTACTAAAGACCATTGCTCATTATCGTGAACTTGGTTTTTCTATTGCTATTGATGATTTAGGTGCAGGCTATTCAGGTCTAAAGCAGTGGTCAGAATTGTGTCCTGATTTTGTAAAAATAGATCGCTACTTTATTGATCACTGCGACCAGAGTGTGGTGAAAAAAGAGTTTCTTAAATCAATTATCGTGCTTGCCAAAGCAACGAATACGCAAGTTATCGCTGAGGGAATCGAGCGGGCAGAGGAGTTACGTTTGCTTGAGGGATTGGGTATTCAACATGCACAAGGTTTTTTACTGGAAAGGCCAAGCTTGCAGCCCAGCTATCAAATTAATATTCAGTGCTTAGCACACTTAGAGTCACCTGATAATCCGAGTAGTTTTGAGCAATCGATGGCTATTGGCTGGTTAGCTGTGGAATATGCCAGTATCGAAACAACCACACGCTGCAAAGATGCGCATAGTCTTTTTGAGCAAGATAAATCGCTTACAAGTCTTGCTGTTCTTGAACACAACATTCCCGTTGGATTACTACACCGAGACCAACTAACAGAAGTATTCGCCGCACCTTATGGGCATGCACTTTATGATAAACAACCGGTGACATCCTTGATGGATAAACAACCTCTGGTAGTTGATGAAAATGAGTTACTGGACACGGTAAGTCAGCAAATTACCGAGTTTGAATTTGATATTCGTCGACACATAGTAATCACCCGAAATGGCGAATACTTAGGTTTAGCGCCACTGCGTAATATCTTAAAACACATTACCGAAGAAAAAATCCGCCATGCTCAACATGCAAACCCATTGACTATGCTGCCAGGTAATGTCGCTATTAACGAAGCGATTGAGCTGAGACTTCGTAATAATTATCCGTTCTCACTTGCGTACGTTGATTTAAACCACTTTAAACAATTCAATGATCTATACGGTTATGCCAGCGGTGATAGTGTTATTAAATTATTGGCAGAGGTTATTGTTGATGCATCTAGTCTCAGTAAAGGGTTTGTTGGCCACATAGGGGGTGACGACTTTATGGTGGTGTTTGATAAAGAGGATGCACAGACTGTTTGTCACAACATAATTACTTTATTTGAGCAAAAATCACGTGCTTTTTTCACCCCAGAACATATTGCACAGGGCGGTTATTGGGCAAGCAATCGAGAAGGTAAAAAGCAGTTTGTTCCCTTACTTACACTTTCTATAGGCCTTGTGAAGCCCGATTTAGAGCTTTGTATCAATAGCCATCAAGTTGCTGCATTGGCAACTGATGCCAAAAAAGAAGCTAAACGTTATCAAACGAGTCATTTATTTGTCTGTAAACGCAGTTGTCCTGCACCTGCGGTCGTGAGGCTCAGCAGTGTGAGTGATGAAACAGCACATATTGGATTATGAATTAATTTTAAGTTGGGCTAATTTCACTTGTACCATTTACAGGCTAGGTGTAGCTTAAAAAAAACACAACGATAAAAATAATAATGAAGCAATTAACAGCCGTAGCCTTTGTATTAATCACACTAATGTGCAGCCCAACTGTGTATGCTGATACCGTTGTTAATTTAGCAGTTGAACAACGTCCTCTGTATAAACGTGATGATTACCTTAATGAGCTGTTACTGAAAGCCTTAGAGGCTGCTCAATTCCCTGTTAAGATAAACAAAGTGTTGGTTCACCCCCATCAGCAACGAACCTTGCTAAGGCTTGATGCTAATCAAGCTGATATCTACTGGAGTATGACCAGCCCAGAGCGTGAGCAACTAGCCATTGCCGTGCCAGTCCCTTTATTCAAAGGGTATATTGGTAAGCGGGCATTACTGACAAAGCGGTCATTTTTACCTCGTTTTACCCAGCTTAAAAATAAGCGTGACCTAGCTCAGTTAACTGCTATACAGGGGCATGACTGGCCTGATACAAAAATTTTAGCTCAAAATGGTCTATCGGTTAGGCCATTAGCTAATTATCAAGCCATGTTTAGTTTAGTTATTGCAGGGCGCGTTGACTATTTTCCTCGCTCTTTCATAGAAGTTATGTCTGAGCTTGAGCAGATAAATGACGAGCGATTAGTGATTGTTCCCGATGTTTATATTAGTTACCCAACTGCATTTTATTTCTTTGTCAGTCATCGTAAGCCTGCGTTAGCGAAAGCGTTGCTTAAAGGACTACAAACGATGCAAGCATCGGGAGAGTTTGATGAAATGTTTAATCGATACTTTGCTGAAGGCTTAGCGAGCTTGCCATTTAAAGAAGGTAATACGATTGAAATTGCATTGGAAAATGAGTACTTTCAGCCACAAAAAAAGGAGCCTTAGCTCCTTTTTTAGATTACAACCGCTGTTAGCGAAGTAGTGATTCAGTTAATACTGGGCGAATTTCACGAATGATCGCTTGTGTTAACTTAGGTGCACCACAGATGATGTTGCCGCTTTGGTTGTAGTTAATACCACCTGCGAAATCAACAACCATACCGCCAGCTTCTTTTACTAAAAGCTCGCCCGCTGCTGTGTCCCATGGCTTAAGGCCAATTTCAAAGAAACCATCAACACGACCCGCAGCAACATAAGCCATATCTAAAGCAGCAGAGCCTGCGCGGCGAATATCAGCAGTGTGTACGAAAAGTGCTTTAAACGCTTCTGAGTATGCGTCTAAGTGATGTTTTTGCTTGAATGGGAAACCAGTCGCAAGGATAGAACCTGCTAACTCGTTAGTTTTAGTGACGCGTAAACGCTTGCTGTTAAGCTGTGCGCCTTGACCACGTGATGCTGTGAATAATTCACCACGAATTGGATCATAGATCACGGCTTGGTCTAAACGACCTTTAACTTTAAGTGCAATTGATACTGCAAAATGAGGAATACCCTTGATGAAGTTTGTTGTGCCATCAAGAGGGTCTACAATCCATTGGTAATCTGCATCTTTACCTTTGTGCTCACCAAGTTCTTCACCTACGATAGTGTGATCTGGGTAAGATTTTAAAATAGTGTCACGAATTGCGGCTTCAGCTTCTTTATCGATGTTAGTCACTAAGTCGTTAGTGCCTTTTTGTTGTACATCAACTTTTGATAAATCTTCGCTTGCACGAAGTAAAATTTTGCCTGCGTTACGCGCAGCGCGAACCGCAATGTTTAACATTGGATGCATAGCATTACCTTTGGGTTGTAAAAGAACGAATATATTTAAGCCGGCGTATTCTAGCGGTTTTTACTGCAAAGTAAACAACAAAGCAGAAATAGTTTTGGTTGTTTTTTGTACTGAGCTGATTTTAAATTAAATTTCGACCTTATAAATTTTAACAGCGAAAAACTTTTAGCGCAGTTTAGTGCTCCAATTCAACCCGATTTATCTCCAATAAAAGTGATAAACCGCAAACATGATCTACGATCAATTATGATTGACTGCACGATCTATATAGCCTCCAGAATTGCTTTCGTGCTAGAATTCGCGCAATTTTTGACATTCAGTAAGTAACAACGCAATGACACTTGATGATATTCGTATCGTATTAGTTAACACATCTCATTCTGGTAATATTGGCTCAGCAGCACGAGCGATGAAAACGATGGGTTTATCAAATTTATATCTTGTTGATCCTGCTTGTGAAATCGATAGTCATGCGAGTGCGCTTGCAGCGGGTGCAACCGATGTGCTCGGCAAAGCGGTGGTTGTTGATACCCTTGCCGATGCCATTGCTGATTGTGCTCTAACAATTGGTACTAGCGCGCGTTCGCGTACCTTATCATGGCCTATGGTAGAGCCGCGTGAATGCGGTGAAAAGCTCGTGGCAGAGGCTGTAAATGGCCCAGTTGCACTTGTCTTTGGTCGTGAGAATAGTGGTTTAACTAACGAAGAACTACAGCAATGTAATTACCATGTATGTATTCCTGCAAACCCTGAATATAGCTCACTCAACCTAGCGATGGCTGTACAAACGCTATGCTATGAAACACGCATGGCTTATTTGAATACACAGCCAAAAGCACAAGAAGAAGATGAAGCAACCTACCCAAGTGCTAAACAAACTGAGTTGTTTTATGAGCACCTAGAGCAAACACTGAATGACACCGGCTTTATCATTAAACAACACCCAGGTTTAGTGATGACCAAATTACGTCGTTTATTTAATCGCGCACGTCCTGAAGAAGCCGAGATGAATATTCTACGCGGTATTCTTACCTCAATTAATAAGTCTATAAAATAATCACTGGTTATAAGTATAATACTTGACTAAATTACTCAGGTAATTACAATGACACCTAGTACTTGACTAATTTTGTCGGGTATTTGGTTTTATCAATGGTGAACATCTATTTTTATCAGATGATAATACTTGACTATTTTGGTCTGGTAATTAAAATTTGCACACCTTAGCGTGCAGTAACATCGGGGGCTCCATGAAGTTAACATCAAAAGGCAGATACGCAGTAACCGCCATGTTGGATGTTGCACTCCATACAAATGTGGGTGCAGTGCCCCTGGCCGATATATCAGAACGACAAGAGATTTCCTTATCATATTTAGAACAACTATTTGCCAGACTCAGAAAAAATGGCTTAGTGAGTTCAGTGCGTGGCCCCGGTGGCGGATATTTATTAGGGCGTGACGCAGATAAAATTTCTGTTGGTGATGTTATTAATGCTGTTGATGAATCTGTTGATGCAACTCGTTGTCACGGTGCAACGGGTGGCTGCCAAAGCGGCATGCGCTGTTTGACCCATACCTTGTGGTCTGATTTGAGCGCACGTATCGAAGAGTTTTTAAATAGTATTACCCTTGCTGAATTGGTTGAGAAATCAGACGTGAAAGAAGTCGCATCTCGCCAAGATAACAGCATCAATAATGCAATTAAGCAACTGGAAAACATTCAAGTAAGCTGTCAACTGTAGCTTGACGAAAGCGGAGAGAGAAATGAAGTTACCGATTTATTTAGATTACGCAGCAACCACGCCTGTTGATGAACGTGTGGCAAAAGAAATGATGCAATGCCTGACTATGGACGGTAATTTTGGTAACCCTGCATCACGCTCACACCGTTTTGGTTGGCAAGCTGAAGAAGCGGTTGATCAAGCGCGTACAGATATTGCTGATCTAATTAATGCTGATCCACGCGAAATCGTGTTTACCTCTGGCGCAACAGAATCAAATAACCTCGCTATTAAAGGTGCTGCGCAATTCTACAAAAAGAAAGGTAAGCACGTTATTACGGTTAAAACAGAACATAAAGCTGTTATCGATACATGTCGTGAACTTGAGCGTCAAGGGTTTGAAGTAACCTACATGGACGTTGAAGAAAACGGCCTTCTAGACCTTAAAAAGCTTGAAGAAACAATGCGTGATGACACAGTACTTGTAAGCGTAATGCACGTAAATAACGAGCTAGGTGTTATCCAAGATATCGCGACAATCGGCGAAATGTGCCGTGAGCGCAAAATTATGTTCCACGTAGATGCTGCACAAAGCGCAGGTAAAGTACTTATCGACGTGCAACAGTTAAAAGTAGATTTCATGTCGTTCTCTGGCCACAAAGTATATGGCCCGAAAGGTGTTGGCGCACTTTATGTTCGTCGTAAGCCACGTGCTCGTTTAGAAGCACAAATGCACGGTGGTGGTCATGAGCGTGGTATGCGTTCAGGCACTCTGGCTACGCACCAGTTAGTGGGTATGGGTGCGGCATTTAGAATCGCGAAAGAAGATTTCGAAAAAGATCATGCACATATCAGCGCACTACGTAAGCGTTTGATTGATGGCATCATGGCTGATATGGACGAAGTTTACTTCAATGGTGAACCAAGCCAGTCAGTGCCAGGTATTGTAAATATCAGCTTCAATTTTGTTGAGGGTGAGTCGTTATTAATGGCTGTTAAAGACATTGCTGTTTCATCAGGTTCAGCCTGTACCTCAGCAAGCTTAGAGCCTTCTTATGTACTACGTGCATTAGGCCGTAATGACGAGTTAGCACACAGCTCAATTCGTTTCAGCATTGGCCGCTTTACGACTGAAGAAGAGATTGATTACACCGTTGAACTAATCAAAAACTCGATCGGCCGTTTACGTGAGATGTCTCCTCTATGGGAAATGCATCAAGAAGGTATTGATTTAGATTCAGTTGAGTGGGCGCATCACTAATTAGTGATGAACCGCCGCTAGCAGGTAGTGAGGATAGTATTATGGCTTATAGTGATAAAGTAATCGATCATGTTGAAAATCCGCGTAACGTGGGTGTATTAGACAAAAATGATCCGTCAGTAGCAACAGGCATGGTGGGTGCACCAGCGTGTGGTGACGTAATGAAATTGCAAATCAAGGTATCACCAGAAGGTGTTATTGAAGATGCAAAATTTAAAACATATGGTTGTGGTAGTGCAATCGCTTCTTCTTCACTTGTAACTGAGTGGGTAAAAGGCAAAACCTTAGACGAAGCGGCAACAATCAAAAACACTGATATCAGTGCTGAGCTTGAGTTACCGCCAGTGAAAATTCACTGTTCGATTTTAGCGGAAGACGCAATTCAAGCAGCAATTGCTGACTACAAAAGCAAACAAGCGAAGTAAGAGATAATTTCATGGCAGTGACATTGACAGATGCGGCAGCAAACCGCGTAGAATCATTTTTAGCAAATCGCGGCAAAGGCATTGGCCTACGCGTTGGCATTAAAACGACGGGCTGTTCAGGTCTTGCTTATGTTCTTGAGTTTGTTGACGACTTAGCAGAAGGCGACGAAATTTTTGAAAGCCGTGGTGTAAAAGTAATCGTTGATGCGAAAAGCTTAGTGTACATTGATGGCACTGAACTTGATTACACCAAAGAAGGTTTGAATGAAGGGTTTAAGTTTAATAACCCGAATCAAGCTGATGAGTGTGGATGTGGCGAAAGCTTCACGGTTTAAGCTCAAAAAATTTTCCTCGCTTGAAGCCCTGCCTATGTAGGGCTTTGTTATTTCCTGTTCACCTAGTTGGATAATGTAATGCGTTACTTTGAATTATTTGCAATTCCAGTTGATTACAATATTGATTTAGCGACGATAAATAAACACTACCTTGAGCTGCAACGTGCAGTTCACCCTGATCGCCATGCCAGTTCAAGCAGCCGCGATAAGTTACTTGCTGTGCAAAATGCAGCTGAAATCAATGATGCGTTACAAACTTTAAAACACCCCGTAAAGCGTGCTGAATACATGCTAAGCGAGCTTGGTGTTGATATTCGCGCTGAACAGCAAACCTTACAAGACCCGCTATTCTTAATGCAGCAAATGGAACTGCGTGAAGAATTAGAAGAACTTGAAAATGCCGCAGATCCTGATGCAGCAATTGCCCAGTTCGAAGCGCAAATTAAACAGCTCGACAAGCAATACAGTAGTGAATTAGCCGCTCAGCTCGCAAGCAGTGATGAGCAACAATGGCAGGCTGCTGCTGATAATATTCGTAAATTAAAGTTTGTTTATAAGCTACGCGAAGAACTAGAGCGTATTGAAGACAGTTTATTTGATGATTAATCGTTAGTTGTTACACAACAGCTATTTAAGAGTTTAAAAGAGCATTATGGCATTATTGCAAATTGCTGAGCCGGGGCAGAGCGCGGCACCACACGAGCACAAATTAGCAGTCGGTATTGACCTTGGTACAACTAACTCGTTAGTTGCAACGGTACAAAGCGGCGAAGCTCGTACACTGACTGATTTAGCAGGCAATGCGATGTTACCATCAGTTGTACAATACCAAGCAGATAGCATTGTGGTGGGCGAACAAGCAGCTGCAGCTGCCACTCAAGACCCTGCAAACACATTAATCTCGGTAAAACGCTTCTTAGGTAAAACGCAGGCTGAAATCGAAAACAGCTATGGTCAATTACCGTATCAATTTTGTGAGCATGATGGCTCGTTAGCAATCAGCACCGTTGCGGGCGCAATTAGCCCAGTCACTGCATCGAGTGAAATTTTAAAAGCCTTGAAACTTCGCGCAGAAGACAGCTTTGCAGGTCAAGACATCATGGGTGCCGTTATTACTGTGCCAGCCTATTTTGATGATGCACAGCGTCAAAGCACCAAAGATGCCGCAGAGCTTGCTGGTATTAAGGTATTACGTTTATTAAACGAGCCAACCGCTGCGGCTGTTGCGTATGGTCTTGATTCAGGCCAAGAAGGCATTATCGCCGTATATGATTTAGGTGGCGGTACCTTCGATATTTCTATTTTACGTTTACACCAAGGGGTATTCGAAGTACTTGCTACTGGCGGTGACTCAAGCCTTGGTGGTGACGATTTTGACTCGCTATTAGTTGATTACTTCAAAAAACAAACGGGTGTGAGCGAGCTTTCTGCATCGGTATTGCGTTTTTTCATTAATAAAGCAAAAGCCTGTAAAGAAGCGCTAAGCCAATACCAAACAGTGAATGTTGGTTTAGAGTTTGATGGTCAAAGCCACAAAGTTGAAGTAACTCGCGAAACGTTTGATGAGCTTGCTCTTAGTCTGGTGAAGAAAACACTACGTTCTTGTCGTCGTGCCGTAAAAGATGCGGGTATCGAGAACGAGGAAGTACTACAAGTAGTTATGGTTGGCGGCTCGACACGTATGCCAATTGTACGCTCTCAAGTTGCTGCATTTTTTGATAAAGAGCCTCTGACTTCTATCGACCCAGATCGCGTAGTTGCACTCGGTGCCGCACTACAAGCAGATGTATTGGTTGGCAATAAGCCAGATTCAGACATGTTGTTATTAGACGTATTACCACTGTCATTGGGTCTTGAGACCATGGGTGGCTTGGTTGAGAAAATCATTCCACGTAATACCACTATACCTGTAGCACGTGCACAAGAGTTCACCACGTTTAAAGATGGTCAAACGGCGATGTCACTGCATGTACTACAAGGTGAGCGTGAGCTTGTTGATGATTGCCGCTCGCTGGCAAAATTCAGCTTAAAAGGTATTCCGGCCATGGCAGCAGGTGCTGCGCATATTCGCGTAACCTTTAAAGTTGATGCAGATGGCCTATTAAGTGTATCGGCAATGGAAAAATCAACCGGTGTGCAAGCTGAAATCCAAGTAAAACCATCATTTGGTTTATCGGATGACCAAGTTGCGAACATGCTAAAAGACTCAATGAGTAATGCCAAAGACGACATGCAAGCGCGTATGCTTAAAGAGCAGCAAGTTGAAGCGTTACGCGTTGTTGAAGCACTAGAAGCATCACTGGCAACTGACAGTGCATTACTTGATGAACAAGAATTAGCTGCGTTAAAAGCAGAAATTGCTAAACTTGTTGCGGTACGCGAAAGCGCAACAACACCGGCAGAAATTAAAGCAGCAATTGAAGCTGTCGACAATGCAAGTAGCGAATTTGCTGCGCGTAGAATGGATGCATCAATCAAAAAAGCGCTGCAAGGGCAGTCAGTAGACGAAGTTTAACGAGGTAAGGTATGCCACAAATTATTTTTCTTCCACACGAAGAGTTATGCCCAGAAGGCGCTGCAATTGAAGCTCCTACAGGCGAAACCGTATTAGATGTTGCGCTTAAAAATGGTATTAGTATTCCGCATGCCTGTGAAAAGTCATGCGCGTGTACAACATGCCACTTAATTATTCGTGAAGGCTTTGATTCTTTAGATGAAAGTGATGAGCTAGAAGACGACATGTTAGATAAAGCATGGGGTCTTGAGCCTGAGTCTCGTCTTGGTTGCCAAGCAATTATTAAAGACGAAGATCTGGTAGTTGAAATTCCAAAGTATAATCTCAATATCGTTAATGAAGAGCATTAATTCTTAACGGCTTTGAATACCTAAAAACCGCTGTAGTTGCTTGGTCTCTACAGCGGTTTTTTGTTTTTTGCGGTCCGCTTTACTAGGAGGTTTTATGTCTGATTTAGTTTTTTCTGATTCGTTTATCGATGGTGACTTTTATTCTACGAGCCAGCGTTTTAGTGTAGATAACCCTGCAACCGGACAAGCAATTACCGATGTGTCTGATATTGATGAAGCTGGGGTTGAGCTGGCCATTAAACGTGCTGACGAGGCATTTAGCAAGCTAAAACAAACAACGGCGACTGAGCGTAGTGAAACGTTGCGTCGCTGGTATGAGTTGGTTATTGAGCACAAACAGCAACTTGCTGAGCTGATGACCAAAGAGCAAGGTAAACCTTTAGAAGAAGCATTAGGGGAGGTTGAATACGGTGCAGGCTTTATTAAGTGGTTTAGTGAAGAAGCAAAGCGTAGTTACGGCGACAACATACCAGCTACAGACGGCCAACATCGTCTATCAACCATAAAGCAGCCAATCGGTGTCGTTGCAGGCATTACACCGTGGAACTTCCCAATCGCCATGATCACTCGTAAGGTTGCCCCTGCATATGCAGCGGGTTGTAGTTTCGTGATTAAACCTTCTGAGCATACCCCTTTATGTGCAATTGCTTTGGCTTACCTTGCCGATAAAGCAGGGTTTGTAAAAGGGGCATTAAATGTGGTGGTCTCGGAGAATGCTAAAATGGTTGGCGAGATCATGACCGGGTCTGAGTGTGTACGTAAGTTCACATTTACAGGTTCAACCGGTGTAGGTAAGCAGTTACTATCGCAGTGCGCATCTACAATTAAGCAAACGTCTATGGAACTTGGTGGTAATGCACCGTTTATTATTTTTGAAAATGCCGATTTAGATGAAGCTGTTGCAGGCCTTATGGGCGCTAAATTCAGAAACGCAGGGCAAACTTGTGTCGCCGCAAACCGCATATTTGTTCAGCGTTCAGTACTTGAAACGGTGCTTGAAAAACTCACGGACAAAGTGGCTGAGTTAAAGGTAGGTAATGGACTTGATGACGGGGTAGATATTGGCCCATTAATTTACCCTAAAGCAAAAGAGAAAGTTCAAACGCTTGTGCAAGATGCGGTTGATAAAGGTGCATCGTTAATAGGTGATAACAGCGAGCTTGAAGGTAGCTTTCAAGCACCACTAATTTTAACTGATGTGACACCACAGATGGATATCTACCATGATGAAGTGTTTGGCCCTGTTGTGAGCATAATTGCTTTTGATGATGAACAAGAAGTCTTGCAGCTTGCTAACGATGTGCCGTATGGTTTAGCTGCGTATTTTTACAGTGAAAATATCAAGCAAGTTTATCGCGTAAGCGAAGCACTTGAATACGGCATGATTGGTATTAACGAAGGCCTCATTTCAAACCCAGTAGCGCCATTTGGTGGTGTAAAGCAATCTGGCTTAGGCCGTGAAGGTGGTCATCAAGGATTAAATGAGTACCTTGAAGAAAAGTATCTTTGCATTAAGGTCTAATCTCACGCCTACCCCCGTAGGCGTCATGCTTGCATGGCGCGTTTTACAGATTTTGCAACATGCATCTTCGCGTGAAATAAATTTCACGCCAACACCCGTAGGCGTCATGCTTGCATGGCGCGTTTTAAAGGTTTTGCAACATGCATCTTCGCGTGAAATAAATTTCACGCCTACCCCCGTAGGCGTCATGCTTGCATGGCGCGTTTTACAGATTTCACAATATGCATCTTCGCGTGAAATAAATTTCACGCCTTCCCCCGTAGGCGTCATGCTTGCATGGCGCGTTTTAAAGGTGTCGCAACATGCATCTTCGCGTGAAATAAATTTCACGCCTACCCCCGTAGGCGTCATGCTTGTATGGCGCGTTTAAATCTTCACGCGAAACAAGTTCCACGTCGATATCTTCCTGTTTATTTCCGATAAAATGATAGCGCTGTCATTTTAGTTTTTATATGATAGGTATGAATAATAAACAAAAATGACAAGTAATACGGAAAAAATACCGTAAACTCAGGGCATAAACGAGGAGAAAGTAATGGGTTTTAAAAAGTCTGCACTCGCTGCAATGATAATGGCAGCGCCTATAATGGCAAACGCGGCACTCACACAGTCGCAGGTAAATCAGTTTGCTAAAGATACCGAGTTACTGTTTTCAGTTGAAGATAACTTTCGTAATAGAGACGCGGGCTTTTTAGGAAAAATCACCCTTAATAACCGCTCTGATGTTGCGTTACCTGCAGGCGAAAGTGATTGGCAACT
Organism: Pseudoalteromonas sp. CO133X; assembly: GCA_004208945.1. Taxonomy (GTDB): domain Bacteria; phylum Pseudomonadota; class Gammaproteobacteria; order Enterobacterales; family Alteromonadaceae; genus Pseudoalteromonas. Next base: position 188,970 of record SGPE01000029.1, read on the forward strand.
TTATATCCATTCGGTTCGTAAAATTTCAACAGAGCATGTCGCAGGTCTTAATATTGAACATGTTAATGGTGACTTACATCGTCTTGTGCCAACCCGTTCATTTAAAGGGTTAGCGGCAGGGGAAAGTTTAGATATTCCTTTCGATGCGCAAGTGTGGATTGTTGCATACAGTGATTTTATGCCGCGTGCATTTTTTGTAGCAGGTAAGAGTAAGCCAGCCATCTTTGCCAATACAGACACTGAGGACTTTAAAGAGTTTGTTACGCCGTTCACTCGTGATAACCAACTATACCGTTACAACGAACCAAAAGATTTATCTGTTTTGGCAACGGCAAAAGTGCGTTTTGAAAGAAACAAGGAAGGTAAAGTCGAAGTAAGTAAAGAGGATGCATTAAAACGAATTATTCCAAAACCGCAAAAAGTTGATTTTAACCGTGGTACAACAACACTAAACAGTGATTGGCAAATTAGTTACCAAGGCCAGCTTAAACATGAAGTCATGGTCTTCATGCAAGACCTACAAGATGACTATGGAATTAGTTTAAAAGCTCAACCTGACCATATAAGCCTTGGCAAAGAAAAAATCATTCGCCTAAACGTTGATCCTTCTTTAAATACAGGTAAAGCAGAAAGCTATACACTGGAAATTGACGATGATGTCATTAATATCGTAGGCAGTGATAATGCTGGCGTATTTTATGCGATGCAAAGTGTATTAAACTTAATTCCAGCAGGCAGTAAAGACTCTGCAAATTTACCACGTCTTGAATTAGAAGATGCTCCGCGTTATGGCTGGCGTGGCATGCATTACGATAACGGTCGTAACTATCATGGCAAGGAAGCCATGTTCAAACTTGTTGAGCAAATGGCTCGCTATAAAATGAATAAGCTACATTGGCACTTTTCAGAAGATGAAGGTTGGCGTCTTGAGATCCCTGGCTTACCTGAGCTTACCGATGTTGGCGGCTATCGCTGTTTTGATTTAGAAGAGCGCGAGTGTTTATTAACGCAACTTGGTACGGGGCCATTTAAATCAGGCTCAGGTAATGGTTACTTAAAACGTGATGAATTTGTTGAGCTATTAAAATTTGCCAAAGATCGTCATATTCAAATTATCCCAGAAGTTGAAGGACCAGGTCATGCGCGTGCCTCAATTAAAGCAATGGAAGCGCGATACCACAACCTGCTTGAAGAAGCTGAAAAAACAGCTAAAAATAACATCAAGTCACAGTCAGCTAATAAGGAAATTCAAAAAGTAGATATTGGCCCTGCAACACAATATTTATTGACCGATCCTAAAGACACCTCTGTGTACATGACAGTTCAAAACTACAAAGATAACTCGATGAATGTATGTATGGATTCAACCTACGCATTCTTAGATAAAGTGACCTATGAACTACAGCAGATGTACCGCGAAGCAGGTGTGCAGCTAAAAAATCTACACATAGGTGGTGATGAAGTGGGGGCTGGTTCGTGGATTGGCTCGCCGATTTGTCAGGCGCTGTTTGCTGATCCTAATAATGGTGTTGCAGGCCCTGCAGATTTAAAACCCTATTTTACTCAGCGTGTTGCGACCTTACTTGAGAAACGTGGCATCTCTCCTGGTATATGGGAAGATGGCATCATGTATGATCGTGAAAACTCGTTTAAGCGTGATGAGTTTCCAAATAAAACCTTTACCGTTAATACGTGGGATAACATCTGGGAGTGGGGTGTTGCAGATAGAGCGTATCGCTTAGCTAATGCCGGTTACCAAGTGGTGTTATCGCATGGTACGCATTTGTATTTTGATCACCCGTACGAGGCAAACCCTGAAGAGCGTGGTTATTACTGGGCAACCCGTTACACCGACACCAAAAAAGCGTTCAACTACATGCCAGATGATGTGTATGCCAATGCTGATTACACACGCACTCGCGAGCCAATTGTTAATCTAGAGGCGTTAGTTGGTCGCCCGTTACCTAAGCTTGAAAAACCTGAGAATATTTTAGGTATGCAAGGTCAAGTTTGGTCAGAAACAATCCGTACCAAAGATCAAGTGCTAGCGATGATCTTCCCACGTATTTTATCGGTTGCAGAGCGTGCATGGCACAAAGCTGATTGGGAAGGGCAAAGCGTTGATAGTAAAAAACAAGCAAAAGATTGGGCGGAGTTTTCAAGTGCCGTTGGCTTAAAAGAGCTTGAAAAACTAGCTCAAGGTGGCATTAATTTACACTTGCCTGTGCCAGGTGGAGTGATTGAAAATGGTAAGCTGTATGCCAACAGCGCATTTGCTTATTTGAGCATTGAGTACACCCTCGATAACGGCCAAAGCTGGCAGTCTTATGTTGAGCCAGTAAAGGTTGATAGTAAGGCAAAAATAGCTCTGCGTACTCGCTTAAATGAGCAGCAAACCAGTCGCGTTACTTTTGTTGGAGAGTAATGTTTAAGGTATGTCGCGCGAAATAAATTCGCGCCTATTATATGGCGCGTTTTTAACGGTTGCTAAGTGTGGTATCTTCGCGCGAAATAAATTCGCGCCTACGTGATGTGTTTTAGCGGTTTCACAATGTGTACCTTTGCGTGAGTTAAGCTCATATCTAAAAGAAATATGTCAGCGCTGTCATTTTTGTTGCGATAGTGTTATAAATATTTAATATCAATTTTATATAATTAATCTAAATGAGCAGCATTGTAGGGCCAATGCATGCTGTGATTGGGAAACATTATGTCAGAAACGAATAAACAAAGCAGCTTAGTGCCAATGGCAATAGTTGCGACACTGTTTTTTATTTTAGGCTTTGCCACATGGTTAAATGGCTCGTTAATGCCGTTTTTACAACAAATTTTACAGCTTTCACCGTTTCAAGCATCACTGATAATTTTCTCATTTTATATTGCAGTAACATTTACAGCGATCCCATCGGCGATGATCATTCGAAAAGTGGGCTATAAAAATGGCATGGCGCTGGGAATGGCAACCATGATGGTAGCAGGGTTATTGTTTATTCCTGCGGCTAAAACGCAAGTGTTTGCACTGTTTTTATTTGCTCAACTTGTTATGGGCGCAGGTCAAACTTTGCTACAAACAGCCGTTAATCCATACGTAGTGAGAATTGGACCAGAAGAGTCCGCGGCAGCACGCGTGAGTGTCATGGGGATACTCAACAAAGGAGCTGGGGTTATTGCACCGATTGTTTTTACCGCGCTGATTTTAAGTGATTTTACGGGGTTTGTTGGTAAAGAATTAACCCAGTCTGATATCGATGCCATGGCAAATGGTTTAATACTCCCTTATTTAGGAATGGCAATTTTTATTGGTGTACTCGGTTTTGCCGTCACTAAAATGCCATTACCAGAGCTAATCGACGATGCTGATGAGCAAAAACCAGGGCAAGTAAAGGAGGCGCTGAGCCACCCAAGCCTTGCGTTAGGTATTGTTGCATTATTCGTTTATGTAGCTGTTGAAGTAATCGCAGGCGATACAATTGGCAGCTTCGCACTTTCATTAGGTGTCGAAAAGTATAGTGTTATGACTTCATACACCATGGGCTGTATGGTATTGGGTTACTTTTTAGGAATTTTATTAATTCCACGCATATTGTCGCAGCAAGTTGCACTAACAATTTCTGCGATTTTGGGTTGTGCGCTTACAATCGCAATTGTTACAGTAAGCAATGAGTCTGTTTTTATTTCAACATTGCTAGGCCTAAAATCGGTACTTCCTGATACCTTATTACTCATCGCTGTGCTAGGCTTTGCTAATGCGATTGTTTGGCCAGCAGTGTGGCCGTTAGCATTATCAGGTTTAGGCAAGCTAACGAGTGTAGGCTCGGGCTTACTTGTGATGGGTATAGCCGGTGGAGCATTTGGCCCGTTATTTTGGGGTTTGGCAAGTGGCGGAGTTAAAAGCGCTGATGCCCAACAGGCAGCCTATATTGTGATGTTGCCTTGTTATTTATTTATCCTTTTCTATGCTTTAAAAGGGCATAAAATGAAAAGTTGGAAGTAATAATAAGCTTAAGGTTAAGTTATACAAACACTAACCTTGAGCTGTGAAAAGCATTTCTAGTAAATAGAAATAATCCCGTGTGTAATGCCACCGAAAGGTGGCATTTTTTTGTCAAAGCTAAATGGTACGAAAATTGATGTAAAACTGCTGTACGGAAATAAGATACTTTTACTTGTTTTTTAACGACTTTTTTCGTTTTTATCCCTTCATTTTTATGATCCAAGGCCAATAATTTCAAGATTATCTCCGGCTTAGTCAACTTAGCCAAATAGCTATTTATCAAATCAAGTCTTTGTTCCTCAAACATTATCCAAGCTTATTAAAAAAGCAAGGTGCTTACTAAATGAATGGAAGAGATGGAAATCAGGGGAACGCATTGAGATGAGTACTTGTGGATATTATGCTTTGCTGGCTAACACGCTAAGGAATACCCAGCCATTTTACCTAATTAAAAATTTAGATGAATTTAAAACGCCATCGAATATGGTAATATTCGCAAATACAGCAGATAAGCAAAATGGTATAGGCAATAGAGTCTTTATCAAGTAGCTATAAGTAAAAGCTTTAGAGCAGGGTAAGCTCTAGAGCCCCTAAAAGGATTAAAATGAGATATTTAGTAACAGGTGCAGCTGGTTTTATAGGCTCTGCGGTTATACGCCATATCATTGAAAACACAAAAGACTCCGCTATTAATGTTGATAAACTGACTTATGCAGGTAATTTAGAGTCATTGAAATCGGTTGATTCGAGTGAGCGTTATACTTTTGAGCAGGTAGATATCTGTGACCGTGAAGAACTTGATCGCATTTTTAGGCAATATCAACCAGATGCTGTGATGCACTTGGCTGCGGAAAGTCATGTTGATCGTTCAATTACAGGCCCTGCAGAGTTTATTCAAACAAATATAATCGGCACCTATAATTTACTTGAAGCTGCTCGTCAGTACTGGAATACATTAGAAGGTAATGTTAAAGAAAAATTTAGATTTCATCATATTTCGACAGATGAAGTGTATGGTGATCTGCCACACCCAGCAGACCTTGCTCTGGAAGAAAATGAGCAGCAACCTCAGAGTTTGCCATTATTTACAGAGCAAACAGCTTATGCACCAAGTAGCCCATACTCTGCAAGTAAAGCATCGAGTGATCATTTAGTAAGAGCTTGGGCTCGTACCTATAACTTTCCAACAATCGTCACCAATTGTTCAAATAATTACGGCCCTTATCATTTTCCTGAAAAGCTTATTCCATTAGTGATATTAAATGCTTTAGAGGGGAAAGAGCTGCCGATTTATGGTAAAGGTGATCAGATCCGTGATTGGTTATATGTAGAAGATCATGCCCGTGCCTTATATAAAGTGGTGACAGAAGGAAAAGTCGGAGAAACTTACAATATTGGCGGGCATAATGAAATGCAGAATATAGAAGTCGTAAAAATGATTTGCGATCTTTTAGATGAGTTAGCGCCAATTAAACATAAAGAGCTGAAATCGAAAGAGGGTGAATTATTAACTACATATTCTTCACTTATAAAGCATGTAAATGACCGCCCAGGTCACGATAGACGTTACGCTATAGACTCAACCAAAATGAGCAAAGAGCTTAATTGGAAGCCACTTGAAACATTCGAAACGGGCCTTAGAAAAACAGTACTGTGGTACTTAAATAACCTCGACTGGTGTCAAAATGTGCAAGATGGTTCCTACCAACGAGAACGCCTTGGTGAAATAAATCTCAACAAAACGGAGCAATAATATGAAAGGGATTATTCTAGCTGGGGGGTCTGGCACACGCCTATATCCCTTAACTCGTGGTGTTTCCAAACAATTACTGCCTTTATATGATAAACCTATGGTTTATTACCCATTATCTACTTTAATGTTGGCTGGAATTAAAGATATTTTAATTATAACCACGCCAGAAGACCTTCAGAGTTTTCAGCGAATTTTAGGTGATGGCTCAGATTTTGGTATTCAACTAGAGTATGCAGTACAGCCTAATCCTGAAGGGCTTGCCCAAGCATTCATTATCGGTGAAGAGTTCATTGGTAACAGTTCTGTGTGTTTGGTTTTAGGTGATAATATCTTTTATGGTCAAGGTTTCCCTAAAACATTAGCAAGTGCAAGTCACCGTGAAAGTGGTGCAACTGTATTTGGTTATCATGTTAAGGATCCGGAACGTTTTGGAGTCGTTGAGTTTGATGAGAACTTAAAAGCTATTTCTATTGAAGAAAAACCAGCTAAACCGAAATCTAATTTTGCCGTTACAGGGTTATATTTTTACGATAATTCAGTCGTTGAGAAAGCTAAAAAAGTAAAGCCCTCATTACGAGGAGAGTTAGAAATAACCAGTATTAACCAGATGTATTTAGAAGAAGGTACACTGCATGTCGAGCTATTAGGTCGAGGCTTTGCTTGGCTCGATACGGGAACACATGAAAGTCTTCATGAAGCCTCTAATTTTGTACAGACAATTCAACATGTCCAAGGGCTTAAAATTGCCTGTTTAGAAGAAATCGCATGGCGTAATAATTGGTTAACGGCAGAACAAATACTTGCGCTGGCGGAGCCGATGAAAAAAAATGAGTATGGTAAGTACCTTGTACAATTAGTCAGTAATTAAGTTCATGCACGACAAGAAAAAAATTAAAAGTGGTTTTATTTGGAGTGCATTAGATAGTTTAGGCACACAAGCAATAGCTTTAGCTACAAGCTTAGTTCTGGCTAACATCTTAGGTCCGGCAGTATTTGGTTTAATTGCCATGCTAGCAATATTTATTGCGGTTGCTAATGTGTTTATTAATAGCGGGTTCAACGCTGCATTGATACGAAAGACAGACAGAGATGAGTCTGATTTTGCGACTACTTTCTATTTCAGTCTTGGTGTATCTATAGGCTGTTACCTATTACTATTTTTCTGCGCCCCTTATATTGCCCAATTCTATCAGCAACCAGAGCTAACTACACTAACCAGAGTTATTGCACTCGTTGTCGTGATTAATACTTTTTCGGCAATTCCCATTGTCAAACTCAGTGTAAGCTTAAACTTTAAAACGCAAGCTAAGTGCAACTTCATTGCACTTACTTGTAGCAGTCTATTAGCATTGGCTTTGGCTTATTTTGATCATGGTGTGTGGGCGTTAGTGGCTCAACAACTAGCATTAGCAATCATCAATGTATTGATGCTAAATATTTTGGTGCCTTGGAGGCCTAAGCGCAAGTTTTCTAAAGAATCCTTTAAAAATCTATTTGGTTTTGGTTCAAAGCTACTCTTATCTGGCCTGTTAGATACTATTTACAATAATATTTATAGTCTAATTATCGGTAAGCAGTTTACAGCCGTTCAGCTTGGTTTATTCAATCAAGCGAATAGGCTGTCTAGTTTACCTGCGGTTACTTTGACAGGGGTAATTCAAAAAGTTACTTTTCCTATGTTAAGTGCGATACAGCACGATACGAAGAAACTTGATGCATCGTACTTATTAACTTTGCAATTTGCTGCAGTAGTCATATTCCCAGTTATGTTTGGTTTATGCATTATTGCCAAGCCGTTGATTGAGATCTTATTAGGGCAAGAATGGCAGGGTACCGCAGAGCTTGTCAGTATCATTACAATGGCGCTAGTGCTTTATCCAATTCACGCTATTAATTTAAACATGTTACAAGTGAAGGGACGTTCTGACCTCTTCTTAAAATTAGAAATAATTAAGAAGATAACGATAACCTTAATACTTGTTGTGACGGTACCTATGGGTATTAAAGCAATGTGTATAGGTATGGTTGTCAGCTCTTATTTGGCATTATTTATCAATACTTATTACACAGGTAAGCTTTCGAGCTTAACGGCTTATAAGCAGCTGATAGCTTTACTTCCGATTGCGCTTATTACCGCTTTTTCGGCCTTTTTGGGATATAGCGTTGGTATGAACTTCAGCAGCAATATTATTCAAATTATCACTATGTTAGGTGTTGCTCTAGGAAGCTATATTCTAATTCTAATTCTGATGCAGCGATCATTGCTTACTGCCTTAAAAAACACATTAAAAAATTAACCCTATATGGAGTCATTATAAATGATTGCCTTAAACAACCCTGTTAAACCTAACTTAAAAAAGCTCCAAAAATTACTCGAAAAAATAAATGATAATAGTTGGTTCACTAATTTTGGACCTATGCATAAAGAATTAACTGAAAAGTTAGAGGATTATTTATGTGTAGAAAACCTTTTACTGACAAATAATGGTACGTCAGCACTTCAAATCGCAGGTAGGGCACTTAACAGCCACTCTCTAATCTCAACACCATTTAGCTTTGTAGCTACTGTTAGCGCGTTTAAATGGCAGAAAGATGAAGTGGCATTTGCGGATATTGACTCAAGTAGTTTAAATATTTGCCCAGATGCAATTAAAGCTGCTTACGAACAAGGCTGTAAAGCTGATACTTTAGTTGCCACACATGTGTATGGAAACCCGTGTGATGTTCTTAAATTAAAAGATCTTGGCGAACAAAAAGACTTTAAAATTATTTATGATGCTGCGCATGCTTTTGGTGTGAAAATCAATGAACAATCAATTTTAAAGTATGGGGATGCGAGTACATTGAGTTTCCATGCAACCAAAGTTTTTCATACGGTTGAAGGTGGAGCTGTTATTTTTAAAGATAAAGACAGCTATGAAAGAGCTGAGCGACTCATTAATTTTGGATCTAACCCAAGTGATTCGAACCATGTTGGCATAAATGCAAAAATGAATGAGTATCAAGCAGCTGTTGGTTTGGTTAACCTTGAAGAAATAGATGATGTGCTTGACCATAGAGCTGAATTATTTCATGCATACAGACAAGGTTTAAAGGATGTAGTTAAGTTACCTACTTGGCATCCAGAAGCAAATGCTAATGGTGCTTATATGCCAATCTTGTTAGACAGTGAGAAACAGCTAAAGAAAGTGACTCAAGCGTTAGAAGAAAATAATATTCAAAGCCGCAATTACTTTGCTCCTTCATTAGACCGAATCTTTGTAGATGAACACAATTATGGAACGTCCAATAGCTTAAAAGCATCAGAAAGTATCTTGTGTTTGCCTTTACATGCGCATTTAAAACTACACGATATTGCAACCGTTATCGAAAATGTAAAAAAAGGATTGTAGAAAATATGGCTTTTTATACACAAATTGAATTAGAAGCTTTGGGATTCAGGCATGTAGGTAAGAATGTCAAATTGTCAAAATTAGCATCTATTTACAATGCGGCAAACATAGAAATTGGCGATAACAGTAGAATCGACGACTTCTGCGTTTTATCAGCGGGAAAAGAGGGAATTAGTATAGGTAAGTACGTGCATATTGCTGTTTATACATCATTAATAGGTGCAGGAAGAATTACGATGGAGGACTATACATGTCTGTCATCAAGGTGTTCAGTATACTCTAGTAATGATGACTATTCAGGCGAATATATGACGAACCCAACGGTTCCAAGTCAATATACCAATGTTAGTCATGCACCGGTTACAATCAAAAAGCATAGTTTAATTGGAGCTGGAAGCATTATTTTGCCAGGGGTGATAATTGAAGAGTGCGTTGCAGTTGGTTCTCTATCTTTGGTCAATAAATCTCTTGAGGCTGGTTTTGTATATGCAGGGCAACCCGCTAAAAAAATCAAGCAACGCAGCAGAAATTGTGAAACGCTGGAAAATGAATTATGTTCGAAAAACTAGTCGCACCTTGCGAGAAAGAGGTTACTAAACACTGGTTATATGCTGATCAAGTTTTCACTTCGATTATTTGCACAACATTTAATCAAGAAAGCTATATCCGCGATACAATTGAAGGTTTTCTAGCTCAAGTTACAGAGTATCGGTTTGAGATTATTATTCACGATGATCTCTCTACTGATAACACGCGGGCTATCATCCAAGAGTACCAGCAAAAATACCCATCAATAATTAAACTCATACTACAAGATGTAAATCAGTTTTCGATCAACATTAACTTGCCCTTCAAACATTCGTTAGCAATTGCGCAAGGAGAATATGTTGCCCTTTGTGAAGGGGATGATTTTTGGGTGGATAGTAGTAAATTGCAGAGGCAGATTCTGGCACTTAAAAAACATAACGATCTGAACCTATGTGTACACAATGCATACATTATAAACTCTGAAGAGGAGCCACACTCTTCATACCAGTTTCCTACACGAAAAGAAGCTACTCATATCATTGATTATGCTGAAATATACAAAGTACACTCACAGTTTTGCCCAACAGCATCAATGTTTATAAGAAAAAGTGTCTTGGATAACCTACCTAGCTTTTTTTATGATGCGCCAATCGGAGACTTTTTCCTGGAGGCTTTCTCTGGAATTAATGGAATTGTTTATCTACATGAAAAAATGAGTGTCTACAGACGTGAAAGTCAGAACTCTTGGTCTTCTGAAACAGTAAATAATACCGTGAAATTAAAAAAGCATAACTTACGCATGATAGAGTCTCTCGATAAACTAGAGCGTTACCTTGAGCCTGAATATTCTCGTAATGTAAAAATAAGAAAACAATACATATTTGGCCAATTGTGTACTCAAAGCGTGTTGCAAAATAAATATTTAGAGTCAGTAAAATACTTTAATAAATATCGTGCACAAGGCGCAGCTTTTAAATCACTGTTGAGTTTACTGTATCGTTGTTCTAAAACGCTATTTATGAGACGTGCATTTTAGATATTACAGCTTCAACAAAAACTAACCTGCAGCGAAAAGGCTACTTAGTATCTAGTAAGTAGCCTGAAAATGACATTATATTTATTATTAGGGCTTAGAGCTTATTTTTAGGGGGAGAGCTTTTAATCTTATTGCTACAAAAACGCTACTTTCAAATAGGGAATTTTGTCGACACTGCGCACTTCAAAGAAGTTTAAAAAGTAAGTGAAATTTAATTTGATAAATAAGGATATTTATAGAGGAAAAAGTGGGGCGACTGATGGGGCTTGAACCCACGACAACCGGAATCACAATCCGGGGCTCTACCAACTGAGCTACAGCCGCCACTGAGATACACCTCGATTGGTGTGGCGCGCATATTACATAATTAATATCACCTTGTGAAGCCCTAAATAGAAAAAACTATAAAAAAGTTTCTTTGCTCAGAAAATTCAGAAATGGCTATTTAGTCAGTTGGTGTTCAGTTTTGCGGATTAGACTTTCGCCTTCTGCAATAGAGCAATCACTCATTTTTTAATCTGTCTGTAATTTAATGATTTTTTAATCAAAGATCATATATAATTTGTACAGCGTTATGCTAAAAATGAACTTCAGGAGAGAACATGGATACTATAATGAACTGGATCAATGAGAATTCAGGTTTAATCATACATTACGCCATTCAAGGTGTGTTGGCGCTAATTATTTTCCTTATCGGTGGCCGTATCGCAAAGTTTTGTGAAGGGTTAACTGAAAAAGCTTTCGACAAGAAAAAAGTGGATAAAGCGGTAGGTTCATTTGTAGCAAGCATTGTGTATGCGATCGTATTTGCTGCAACAATCCTAATGGCACTTTCGCAATTAGGTATTGAAACAACATCATTCATCGCTATTTTAGGTGCGGCTGGTTTAGCGGTCGGCTTAGCACTGCAAGGTTCATTATCTAACTTCGCATCAGGTGTACTGATCATCTTACTTCGTCCTTTCAAATCAGGTGACTACGTTGAGGCTGGTGGCAAAGCAGGTACAGTTAAAAAGATTGAGATCTTCTCTACAGAGTTACGCACGCCTGATAACAAAGTGATTATCATGCCAAACTCAAAAATCATGGGCGATGCCATTATTAACTACTCACGCGAATCAACACGTCGTATCGATCTAGTGATTGGTGTTGGCTATGATGCAGATCTAAAAGAAGCAAAAGCAGTGCTAAAATCAGTGCTTGATAAAGAAGAGCGTTTACTTAAAGACCCTGCTTATACAGTTGCTGTGTCTGAACTTGCTGATTCAAGTGTTAACTTTGTTGTGCGTCCGTGGGTCAACTCGTCTGATTACTGGCCAACGTACTTTGATCTAGTAGAAAACATTAAGATCGCATTAGATGATGCAGACATCACTATCCCATTCCCGCAAATGGATGTTCATTTGCATAAAGAAGACGCAAGCGTCAAATAAAAAGCAGTAAAGGTTATTTTTTAATGAAATTAAAAGCTTTATCAATTCTAGTTGCAGCATCAGCTGCAACTAGCGCATTCGCAGCTGACGAAACGAAAACGTGGGATGTAACCAGCGAATTGGGTGCAATTATCACTAGCGGTAATACTGAAACAACCACATTAAAAGGCGGTATTAAGGTATTACACAATCTTGAAAGCTGGAATAACGAATATAAACTTGACGGTCTTTATAAAGAAGATGAAGTTGAGAATGATGCGGGCGAAAAAGAAACGCAGCGTACTAATGAAAAGTACTCATTCTCTGCGCAAGGTAACTATAAATTAAACGAAAAGCACTCACACTTATTCATCTACGGCTCGCACGTATCTGATTATTTTGGTGCATATCGTAACGAAACAGTTATCTCAGCAGGTTACGGTTTACGTTTAATCGACCGTTCAGACATGTGGCTGAACGCTGAAATTGGTCCAGGTTATAAATACTTCCAATACCCTGATGACAGCACTGAAATGGATGACAACGGTAATTCACTTGCCGGTGAGCGCGAAGGTGAAGTCATTGCGTTAGGTAAAGTTGATTACAACTGGCAAATTTCAGAAAGCGCACGTTTTACTCAGCTTGTATCTGTGGAATACGGTGATACAAATACCAAAACACGCTCTGAATCAGCTATTTTGGCGAAAATCAACGGCTCTCTACAAATGAAAGTGGCGTATAACATCACCCATAACTCAGATGTAGCAGACGACAAAGAAAATACCGACACAGAAACATCATTAACGTTAGTTTATAGTTTCTAAGCGCTTTAATTTAAGTTTGAATGGGTAAACTTGTTTACCCATTTTTTTTGCTTAAAAAATGATGTAGTATGCGGCGGTTATCTTTATTTTCTTAGAAGGGAAACTTTGTGAAGTTTTTTAGGCTTGTAATCGCTCTTTTTATATCGCTTTTATTTATAACAGAAGCGCACTCCGTCACTCCGACCAAGCAGCAAATTGAACAATTTAAAAAGCTACCTAAATCACAGCAAGAAGCTATAGCAAAGAAATATGGCTTGGATATAAGCATGCTGGACTCTACCAACAAGGATGGCGAATCGCTTGACGATGAGAATAACAGCTCAGTGATGCCAAGAGATTTATTCGGTGAGAAAAAAGATAATAAAGAAGAACTCACGGATGAAGAAAAATTCAAACCTCAACCTGATGAACTTAAGCCTTTTGGTTATGAGTTGTTTTCAGGTGAACCAACAACATTCGCGCCAACAGAGAGCGCGCTGGTACCAGACACCTATATCGTAGGTTCTGGTGACACATTAACGGTTAACCTATTTGGTAAAGAAGCATCAACTGAAGAGGCAACGATTGACCGTGAAGGGCGCTTAACGGTTGGTTCGCTTAAGCCTGTGACTGTCGCAGGTATGCAGTATGCTGATGTAGTTCAGTTAATTAAAGCAAAAGTTCAGCAAGAAATGATTGGTGCAGAAGCATTTGTATCAATGGGTAAAACACGTTCTATTCGAATCATGGTGTTAGGTGAATCTTATAAACCAGGCGCTTACACGGTTCCTTCACTTGCTTCGATTACCCACGCTTTATTTGTTAGTGGTGGTATTTCAGAAATTGGTTCGTTACGTAATATACAGCTAAAAAGAGCAGGCAAAACGGTCACTACACTTGACTTATATAGCCTGCTTATCAAAGGTGATAGCAGTAACGATGTAATCTTAAAGCCTGGCGATGTGGTATTTATTCCGCCTGTAGGTATGCAAGTAACGGTTGATGGTGAAGTACGTCGTCCTGCTATTTTTGAATTAAAAGAAGGCGAGTCTAGTCAAGATCTTATTGCCATGGCAGGTGGTTTTAGTGCCGCTGCGTTCCCTCAAAAATCAGTAGTAGAACGTTATACAGGTCATAGCTCAAAAACTGTATTGCAATTAAATCTATTCGACAAAAACGCCTATACACCAAAAAATGGTGACACGGTAAAAGTGCCTTCATCAAGCCAAGAGCTAGACGATGCGGTGACTCTAATTGGTGCAGTTTCTCATCCTGGTAACTATTCATGGCATGAAGGTAAAACGGTTAGCCAGTTATTTAACTCGCTTAAATCTGATTTACTGCCAATTGCTGATTACGATTACTCACTCATTGTACGTGAAATTAATGTTCGTGGTGATATTGAAGTCCATCAGTTTTCTCTTTTAGATGCAGTAAATGGTAAGCAAGATTTAGAGCTTAAGCCGCGTGATATCGTTGTGGTATTTAGCCGTTTTCAATCAATTGAAAGCGAAGAAAATGCTTTAAACACAATGGCACTTACTAAAGAGCAGTTAAAGCAGCAAGAAAAAATCAGATTATGGGATGAATATGAAGAGCGTAAGTTTTATGAGTTCATCGACTTAGGCTCGTCATTCGATAAAGAATTAGCACTTAGTGTCGCTGAAGAAGAAGAGGAAGAAGTTTTATCAATTACAGAAATGCTCACAAACAAAGATGAATTAGAAGATGATGAGTATGCTGTATTTAGCCGTAAGAAATTACTAAAACCAATTTTAGCCAAGTTAAATCAGCAAGCAACTAAAGACAGTGGCTTGCAGATTATTGGTGTGCGTGGTGAAGTATTTTACGAAGGCGTGTATCCGATGCCTGTTAATGCGGACGTACATGATGCGATTGCAGCTGCTGGTGGCTTAAAAGAGTCTGCTTTTTTACAAAATGCTGAGGTAACGCGATTTGCAGAAAGCTCAGACTTACAGCATATTAGTATTGATTTATCGACCTTAAATACAAAACAAGGCACAGAGCATTTTGCTTTAGAAAGTAAAGATACAATTAATGTTTACCCAATTCCTAATTGGCAGCAAGACAGAAAAATTAATATTCTTGGCGAAGTTAAATTCCCAGGTATTTACAGCATTGCAAAAGGTGAAAGCTTATCGAGCGTAATCAAACGTGCCGGTGGCTTTACTGATTTTTCTTTCCCTGAAGGGGCGGTATTTACCCGTGAAGCAATCAGACTACAACAACAGCAGCAATTAAATAAAATATCAGAAGACTTACGTCGTGATATTGCGTCTAAAAGTTTCAACAACTCAATTACTGATGCATCACTTTCTTATCAAGATATGGACAGCTTGATTAAAGACTTAGCTAAAGTGAAAGCAGTTGGCCGACTGGTTATCGATTTACCAGCCATTGCCAGCGGTAAACGTGATTTACAGGTTGAAGACAGTGATGTGTTGTATGTTCCTTCAAAACGTAACAGTGTTGATGTAGTGGGTGAAGTTAACTTCTCAGGTTCGCATTTATATCAAAATGAACTGAGTTTAGATGATTATCTAACACGTAGTGGTGGATTAAAACCGCGTGCTGATGAAGACCGCATCTACATTATTAAAGCCAGTGGTCTAGTAGAAGTACCAAACCGAGGTTCTTGGTTTGCGGTTAATAACGAATTTGAGCTATCACCTGGGGATACAATTGTTGTACCTCTTGATACCGATTACATTGATAACTTAACTCTTTGGAGTTCAGCAACACAAATTATGTATCAAATGGGTGTAGCGGTTGCCGCAATTAGCTCATTAGGTAACTAGACTATTTGATGAAAGCTTATGTAATCAAATTACTTAAACGTGTAATAGAGCAACTTCAAGTTGCTCTATTACCTTTATGCAGTAAATCACCAATACTGTCTGGCTTGTATTTTACTTTTTTCTCGCGAGATTTTTTTTACGAGCACCAAGCAATACTTAAAGCTCGTCTTGCATATAACAATCAACAAGGCATGCATGGTAAATCAAGTGCCTTATTAAGACGCAATATACACCGCTTAGAAAAGGGGCTCATAATGCAGCCTAGGCGTAGTGTATTTGCACTCGATTATTTAACAGAGACATTAACGGCTTACCAACTTGCAGTAACCCAATCAAATGTAGAACAGTCAGAATTGCAATGGGCAACGGATGTTCTCAGCGAGTATTTTTCTGTTGTAGATAAACAGCATTTAACTATCGCAAAAAATTATGCTGTATTTCAGCAGCTATCTACGGCATATAGCGGTTTGAAAAAGCCGTACGCTTACCAACAAAAAGAGCCACACCAAGTTAGCTATGAGCAGTTTTTAGCGTTAACCAAGTTTCGTACCTCTGTACGTTGGTTTGAGCAAAAGCAAGTTGAGCTAGAAAAAATTGAAAAAGCACTCGCTGCTGCACTGCAAGCGCCGAGCGCGTGTAATAGGCAGCCTTTCGAATTTTATTCTATTACAGAACAACCTTTGCTTAATAAACTGGCTAACTTACCAGGTGGGACGGCAGGGTTCGCAGACAATATTCCACATTTGATCGCCGTCGTTGGAGATTTATCGTATTATCCATTTTCGCGAGATCGGCATGTGATATATATAGATGGCTCGCTTGCATCCATGCAGTTTATGCTAGCACTTGAAACTTTAGGGTTGAGTAGTTGTCCTATCAACTGGCCTGAACTTATCACTTTAGATAAACGAGTCGCTAAGTTACTTGACTTACCGCAGTACAAGCGAGTTGTGATGTTCATTGCTGTAGGCTATCCCGCCAATTCAGGAATGATACCTTATTCAGATAAAAAGCAAGCGAAAGATATTTTAAAGCAGCTTTAATGCTTGAAAATTCGTTATATCGACAGCTATTTTCCTGCTTGATATACTCAAGTAAATTTAAATTTAAGGAGTTTTCATGAAAAAAAATAAAGGTTTCAGTTTAATGGAACTAATGATAGTGCTTATCATTCTTGGGCTATTAGGTTCTTTGGTTGCTCCTAAATTATTCTCAAAAGTAAGCTCATCGAAAATTAAAACTGCGGTTGCACAAATGCAGATGTTTGAAACAGCTATCGACACATATCGTTTAGATATGGGCACCGTGCCACCAACATTACAAGCATTACGTAGAAGCGAATCGGCAAGTTGGGATGGTCCTTACCTACCAAAAGACATTCCGCTAGACCCGTGGGGCAAAGAATATATTTATAAAGTACCGGGTGAAAACGGTGCACCTTATACCATTATGAGTTATGGCCTAGATGGACAACCTGGTGGTGAAGGTGAAAACGAGGATGTGATTCATAAATGATCGATCTTAGCCAATTACTTGCTGAGCAATTTAAAGTATCTGCCGCTGACATAGACAAAGCGAAGTCATATCAAAGTAGATACGATGGTAGGCTAGAGCAAATTTTAGTTAATATGGGCTGTTTAACTGAAGATGATTTAGCCCCTTTGTACAGTAAGTTATTAGGCTATCCGCTGTTTTCTGTCGATGACTACCCTAATTGGCAACTTCCTGAAGGGGTTGATGTAACACTACTTCAATCGCTCAAGGAACTAGATTGCGTATTACTTGAGGCGGGTGATGTATGGACTTTGGCCTGTAAGGACCCGCTTTCGTTATCGCTGGCACAGTTTATTCAGCAGCATGATGTCGATGTCAACATACTCGTTGCAACTGAGTCACAGCTACAAACCTTTTTTTACGAGATTCAAAGTACCTCAGAAAATAATATTGAGGATGATGAACTCACCGGTGATGAAGAGGCCAGATTAAGAGAGCTTGCTTCAGAAGCACCAACAGTAAACCTGTTAAACTCATTGATTACCAAAGCGCTGGCAAGAGGCGCGTCAGATATGCACCTTGAACCGCATCAAGGGCGCTTTCGTGTGCGCTACCGAATAGACGGTGTGTTACATGAAGTAGATAAACTTGCGCCTAAAATGCAGTTACCTATCACAACGCGTCTAAAGATATTGTCAGGCATGGATATCGCAGAAAAACGTCGTCCTCAAGATGGTAAAATAGAACTGCGTATCGCTAACCAAGAGCTTGATATACGTGTTTCTGCTTTACCGCTCAACGATGGTGAAAGTATTGTTTTACGTTTCTTATTAAAAGACTCAATTCGCTATGATATGTCGGTACTTGGTTTGTCTAATGACACACAAAATCTTATTCAGCAAGACCTACGTAAAACAACAGGGGTTATCTTACTTACGGGCCCCACGGGTTCAGGTAAAACCACAACCCTTTACACGTTCTTAAATGAACTTAACCGCCCTGATGTAAAAATTATCACGCTTGAAGACCCAGTGGAGTATCAACTAGAAGGCGTAAACCAAGTACAAGTTAATAACGATATAGGGTTTAACTTTGCTGCGGGTTTACGTTCAATAGTACGTCAAGATCCAGACATTATCATGGTCGGTGAAATACGTGACGCAGAAACCGCTCGAATCGCTTTGCAATCAGCACTAACAGGGCACTTAGTTTTTAGTACCGTGCACACCAATGACGCAGCAAGTGCTTACACCCGTTTGCTCGATTTAGGTGTTGAAGAGTTTTTACTTAATGCGGCGCTGGTGTCTGTTGTTGCTCAGCGTTTAGCTAGACGCCTATGTCAGCACTGTGCGACACCTTTAGAAGATACAAGCGAATTACTTGCCCAGTATCCGTTAGAACAAGTTGCTAAAAATGCCGCAATCAGTGAATTAAACATCAAGCAAGCTGTTGGCTGCGAACATTGTAATCACACTGGCTTTAAAGGCCGAATTGCGATTAACGAATATTTGCGATGCGATGACGAAATCAAACAACTGCCTAAAAATGATCAATTTATTTCTAAAGCACAAGCCCATAATGCGCAATTGAAGCGCCGTAACCTGATGCAAGATGGTTTGTATAAAGTGGTTACTGGCGTGACCACCATAGATGAAGTATTGCGGGTTGCAGGCTAATGGAATTTGAATATAAAGCCATTGATAACCAAGGGGCGCGGCATCAAGGTGTCGTCAATGCTGCTAACCAAGCAGAGGCACAAAAAAAACTCCTCGCAGATGGTTTAAATGCATTATCTATTAAGCCTATAGCCAGTGCTTCGAGCATCAGTGGTTTATTTTCACAAAAAGTAAGCCTTGATCAGCTAGAGTTTTTTACTAGCGAGTTGGCGCTTTTGCTCGAAAGTGGTATACGTGTTGACCGCGGTATCGATATCATTAAAAAAGCAAATGGTCACCCAGCGTTAACACGACTACTGAGTCAAATCTCGGCTTCTTTAAAAAAGGGCTCGTCACTGAGCGAAGCCTTTTCAGAACATGAGCATTTATTTGGACCTTTATATATCAGCTTACTGAAAATAGGTGAAACCTCGGGTAACTTACCAGAGGTGCTTAATCGCCTATCAAACGATTTGAAGTTTCAAAAAGACCTTCGCACACAAATTAGTACCGCGTTAACGTATCCAAGCGTTATCTTTTTTGTGTGTATTATGGCGGTTTATTTTGTGCTTACCTTTATTGTGCCAAAAATGTCGGGTATTTTTACCGACCTTAGCCAAGCGCCTTGGTACACACAAATGATCATCAATGTGAGTAACTTTTTTGTTGATTACCAAGTGATTATTATTGGCTCTGTGGTGGCCGCAATTATGGGATTGTCGTATGGTTTAAAGCGGCCTGAGGTAAAAAACTGGTTTTACATAAAAATCTCGCGCTTACCAGGCATTGGCAGCGTAATTTTAACAGCAGAACGTATTCGCTTTTCGCAATCTATGGCGATGATGCTAGAGGCTGGCCTACAACTAGATACCACCTTAGAGCTCACTGCAAATACCTTAAAACACCCAGAACTGAAACGCGATGCAAAACTAGCGTTAAAACAATTAAAAACCGGTAAGCAACTGAGCCAAGTATTAGAGAAAACACGTATTTTTCCTGACTTTTTCTTATCTATTATTAAAGTGGGTGAAGAGACAGGCCGACTACCTAGAGTGTTTTCTGAGGTTGCACAGCGCAGTAAAGCCGAACTTGAAAGTGTGATTAAAAAGCTGACGACTATGCTTGAGCCCATCATGCTTATTTTTATGGGAGGCTTTGTAGGTGGCATCGTCATAACAATGTTAATGAGTATGGTCTCTATTAATGATGTTCCATTCTAAAAAAGCCGCTGGCTTCTCACTTATTGAGCTAATGGTTGTAATGGCAATCATGGCAATTGTTATGGGTTTGACCGGCGGGTTAGTCACCAAAGCGGTTGATCAACAAACACGCCAAGTTGAATTGCAAAAAGTGAGGCAACTATTTAAACGCCTTAGTTACCAAGCTTACTACTCTGGTTTTCCTATTAATGTTCGTATGCAAGGCAGTGAGATTACGATTACAGTTAATCAGCAAGTATCAAGCATGCAATTTGAGCAATTAGTGTTTTCACCTAACGACTATCTAGTTGCGACTAACTCATTAGTGACCCCAAATAGTTATAAAATACTGCGCGCAGACACAATTCAAGAATACAAACTCGAGAGTATGTTTACCCCTTATGAAAACTAACCAAGGCTTCACCTTAATTGAAGTGCTCATAGCTGCGGTTATATTATTCTCATCGCTGGCAATAACAGCACAACTTTACAGTGCTAGCAGCTTATCTGCCGAAAAAGCAGCAAACACAGCTCAGTATTATCAAAGTGCTGAGCTTGTTATAACTAATATAAAGTCGCAGCTTAGAGAGCGTTATCAAACCACAAAACAAAAAGAGTACAGTGGTGTAACACAAGCTTTCGGTTTCGAATTTGAATGGCAGGCAACAACACAAACAATGATAACCCCGCCTATGGAAGTCGATGAAGACTTTCCGCCTGATGCTCGTTTTCCTATCTTTGTTGTTGAAGTAGAAGCACCAAAGTCTGGGCGCTCTTTTCAATTTAGGGTGGTTGCATGGTAAAGCAAAAAGGCTTTTCACTCATTGAGCTTATGATCGCCACAGCGCTGTTGTCTATGGTTATGTTTACAGGTTACTTTGCATACAGCCTATATACAGACAAATGGCAAAAGCGAGCGGACCATTTTTGGCAGCTTAACCAAAGTGCACTCGGTACAGAGGCAATTATAAGAACATTAGAAGCGGCAAGTGTGTATATTGTTCGCGATCAAAAAGAGCAATTTTCAATATTATTTGCAGGCCAGCAAACTGAAATCACACTTGTCACCAACACAGGCTTATTTTCGAATGAAACTGCACTTATTAATATTAAAGCAATTGACCAAGATAACGGACTACAAAGCTTACTTTATAGTGAAATGCCTTTAAACAACACACTGTTGTTAAACTACCCAATAGAGGAAAATTGGCAGTACCAACATATCTTAGTAAACGACATTGCGAAGATAAATTTTCAGTTTTACGGCTGGGAAACCTTACAAAATGCCGTTGCTGGCAACCTTGATAGTGCTGAGCTATCAATTGGAGAAACGCGTGTTAAAAGGCGTTGGTATACAGAACATAACCTCCCTAACAACAGGCTTTTACCTAATAAGTTAGCGCTGTTTTTTGAAAATGAACAACAGCAAGTTACTCATATACAGGTTGATTTGATTAACGTTTCGTACCTTGACCTAGTTAGACACTTAAGGCTGGACGTTTAATATGAAAGCTCAGACAGGTATTGCACTTATACAAGTCCTTATTATTTCCTTTATTTTGGCCTTATTAGGGATTTTTATTAATCAGTCGATACAACAACAAGTTAAAGTAACGCAGCAAATTCAAAACAAGTTTGCAATGCGTTTGGAGCTCGAAGAGGCCGAAACTCAGCTATTTTCAGCCTTATTAGCCCATAAAAAATACCAAGACACTAATAGTAATAACCAACTAGTTAAAAATTGGAACTTCTATGGTGAAGAGTTTAGATTAAGCGATTCAATATTTATAAGCTTAATGGACATGAAATCATTATTTAGTTTGAATATTTCAAGTCCTGATCTGATCAAAAATTTGTTAATTCAGCTCAATGTCGAAGAAAACACAGCACAAACCTTTGTAAGCTCGTTGACTGATTGGAAAGACGAAAACGATGTAAGTCGTGTCAATGGTGCTGAGGCCAGCTTCTATAAGCAGCAAGGTAAACGTTATGTTCCCCGTAATGGTTATTTACAAAGCGTAAATGAAGCGGCTCTTATTCGAGGCGCTGAACAAATACCGAAAGAATACTTTGCACGCTATTTCTCAACAGAAATGGTGACAGGTTTTAACCCAATTAACGCACCCGAGGCTATTTTAAAAGCGATAATAAAGGATGAATCGACAGCCAATAAAGTGTTGAAACGCAGAGCAGCAGGAACACTAACCAGTTATGACTTTTATTTGCTAACAGGTATTGAAGAAGGTGAGTTTATAAATTTTGTCACTGGCAGCAAAATAAGAGTACAATTACGTGTTGTTTTAAATGGTGCGCAGTTGAGCAAGCAATATATTTTAGATGCTACTCCACGTTCTTACATAAAACCTATGGTGTTCTCTCAAGTTAGCTGGAATAAATCGTGAAATTAAATCAACTTACAAAATCAAGATTATTAAACACGCAGCTTAAAAATACTTTAGGCTATCTCGCTAATGGGGGAATAACCCCTATTTATGAGGACTGCACTCACTTTAAGCCGTTTTTTCTAGTAGTTGCTAGAAAGCACTACAGCATCACTCGTAAAAGTTACCCTGCGCTTAACATGACAGAGCTAAAGGCATTACTGAAAATAAATCAACAACAATACAGTGATGTAAAGCCGTTAGTTGAAATAAAGCCCAACAAAGAAATTGATGGTTTTGATGTAACAACAATCGTATTTGATCAAGAGTGTGCAGCACTTGCTACAGGAAGCAAAGTGCTGATCCCTGAAACGGCTATTTTATCTAAGCAAAGCACGGCAGAAAAACAGCTTTTTGAGCTTACTACACCCCAAGGTGTATTGTTTTTTAGTCGTTCAGGCACAAGTACTCATAGTGCCTACTGTAAGGGACTCATTCAAAATATAGCGGCATATAAACACAGTATTGGTCTTGCTGATGACATAGAGCCAACAATAATTAGTCAACCCGCTTATTTTCAATTTTTGGCTGAGCAATTTAATGCATTAGCCATTGCTGATTTAGCTAAAGTAAGTGTATTTAATTACCAGCATAAAATTAAAAGTACGCAGCTACATGCCCTATACTGGGGGCCACTCATTAGTGTTACCTTGTACTTTGCTGTTATGGCTGGGTGGCAGTGGCTAAGTATTAATGCCACGAAGCAAGCAATTGAAAATCAAGCTGACAATGCTAATCAGTTATTATCACAAAAGCAGCAGCTTGATGATTTGAACAATAAAGTTACCTTACTAGAAACACAGGTTAAACAAAATCCGGCCGTTTTTTCAGACTGGGATATAGTCCACAGCGCATTAAGTACAGGCATGTTAATAGACAAGTTTTCATCACGCCAAGGAGTGATCACATTAAGTGGTGAATCTAAAAGCGCGAATACGACAATCGCTGCAATTGCTAAGTTATCTCAGGTTGATAGCGCCATTTTTAAATCAGGTGTGCGCAAGTACAGAGGTTCTGAAAAGTTTGAAATTGAGATAACCTTGCATACAGAAGTACCTGCAGGAGCAAAAGCGAATGGCTGAACTTATAAAATATAAGCATTATTTAATTGTCACCGCTGCTTTAATTTTTGGTTTATATATTACCGAACCATTAATGCTAGCCTACGATGAGCTTAAACAAACGAATACGCTGAATCAAAAGCGTGAAACTAAATTAACAGCCTTACTTTCTGAGCAACAAGTACTCGCTGAGCAACTGGCGTTAGCCGAGCAAAATAAATCGAAGTTACAAGCTCTTATGTTTAATAAACCCTCGGAGAGCGACTTTAAACTCACGGCTCAAACACTTTTGGAGTCAACCTTAGAGCCTGTTAATTGCTCAATAGAGCGGGTTGCGTGGCGAGGCGAAACACCAATAAATGAAAACATTAGCCAGTGGCGACTCAATGTGCGCTTCAACGGTGATGCATTATGTGTTGTAAAGGCCACTAAAAAGCTGGAGTCATTAACGCCTTTAATACGCTTTGCAGAGTATAATTTTACCAGCCGAGAGTGGAATGGAAGTACAACACAGTCATTAACGGGTGATATTGATCTTATTATGTGGAATAACCGTCAAGTGCTCCAACCACAAGAACAGGAGCCAGCAGCATGAATTGGATAATCGCAGCCATCTCTGTTATGAGTGTCATGTTCTTTGCTGTTCCTGAATTGCTTGACTCAAGCACTGAGCAATCCAGTAATAGTACTGATATTGCAGCATTAACTATTTCTGAGTCAGCATTAAAACAAGATTCACCGTCGTTATTATTAACTCAATTGCAAAACGAAGCAGACAGCATAAAACGCCAGCAACTGGCTGAGCAAAAGCAAGCTGAGAGCAAAAGTAAAAAAACAGCGGCTGAAAATGAACTCGTATTCGGCGATCAGGTTTTTCATTTATTAGGTATTTTTAACCAGCAGAACAAAGTGTTTGTGATTATAAAAAATGACCAACAGCAGTTAGTAAAAGCCACATTAGGTGATACACTGGGCGGCAATGTAAAGTTAATTGCTGTAACAAATAACACCATTACCCTTGCAAACGAAACACAAACAAAAGAATTTAAACTTTTTCAACGGCAGTCTCATGAACAATCACCTTCATAAATCAAGCGCATTACTTTTTGCTATTTTATTTTTTAGCACTGGCTGTGCTTCATTAATTGATCCGACTAGCAGTACGCGTGCAGAAAAAGTCGATGTAGCAAACTCTTTCTTAAAAGAAGATACACAGCTGCAAACAGGCGATGAAGTACCGAACGCTTCTGAACAAGACGATGAAGAAAAAAACACTTTCACGCGACTTAACCGCATTGACGAAAATGCTAGCGTAAAGCTCGAAATTGATTTGTCGCGCCAGTTTTCAAACCAAGCCAGTTATCAGGTGTCGGTTAATGAGTTACCGTTAAACGATTTTATTCACTACACCCTAGGTGAGTTATTACAGGTTTCTTATTACATTGAGCCGTCTGTTAAGTCAGCTAAAACACCTATCACGTTAGAGCTAAAAGAAAAAGTATCGGCAAAGCGTTTGTTTCAGTTGTTTCAAGAAATACTCTCACAAAATGGGGTGAATATTACCCTAAATGACGACGTGTTTTATGTATTTCCTGAACCCAAAAAAGGCAACCAATCAGATGTTGCTTATGGCTTTGGCCGCACCCCAGAGTCTGTTCCTAATGTGTCAGGAAAAATTATTCAAGTTGTGCCAATGAAATACGGTGTGTCGGTTAGCATGCGAACCATGTTTTCAGCATTAGTGGATGCGCGTATTTCGGTGGATCAAGAGCAAAACACACTAGAAATACAAGGCAAAAGAACACAAGTGTTAAGAGCCTTATCGCTCGTTGAGCTTATAGATACGCCTGCGCTTGGTAATAAAGCAACGGCATTACTTAGTTTTAATTACATTGACTCTACAACCTTTATTGAAAAAGTGACTGAGTTACTTAAGCAAGAAGGAATTGCAACAAGCTCGTCAAGAAGTAACTCAGCAACCTTAAAGTTTGTACCGCTTGAGCACTTAGGTCAAATCGTTGTATTTGCGACTGCAAATGAAATACTTGACCGCGTTGAATATTGGGCCAATCAGCTTGATAAACCAGCCACAGGGGCTGAACAAAGCTTTTATATTTACCACCCTAAATATGCACGGGCTTCTGACTTAGGGCAAAGCCTAGCACCATTATTAGGGGGCACTTTTAAAAGTAAGAAAACAGCTGAAAAAGCAAGTACCGATGCGCCAACCCCTGATAATGCGTCACCTAAAACACCAGCAAATACAGTAAGTAGCATTGAAGGCGATGGTATTCGCTTGGTTGTGGATGAGCGCGCTAATGCCCTTATTTTTTACTCGACAGGGCAATATTACCAAGAGCTACAACCTATAATTCGCCAGCTCGATATAATGCCTAAGCAAGTGATGATGGAAGTGGTGATTGCTGAGGTCAAGCTTACCGGCAGTTTTTCTAAAGGTGTGCAGTATGCAATAGAAAGCGGCGAAGCTACAGGCCGTCAAGAAAGCTTTAGCTTTAACACCGAAGGTGAAGGGGCATTTAATTACTCGATTGTTGGTTTACCTGGCAATATAAGCGTGAACTTATCGCAAACAGATGGCCTTGTTAATGTGCTCTCGCGCCCAACCCTACTGGTACGCGATGGCGTAGCTGCCAATATTAGCGTGGGTGACGACATACCAACCGTTGGTAGCACCACTACCGACCCAATTAGTGGTGATCGCCAAACTACAGAGGTGGAATACCGTAAAACCGGTGTTGATTTAACGGTAACGCCAACCATTAATGCCCAAGGCACGGTGATTATGACCATTCAGCAAAATATTTCGAATATATCGCCAGACAGTAGTGGGGCAGGAAATAACCCGTCTATTTTTGAGCGTACCTTAAACACAGAGGTCGTGGCTGGCAACGGCCAAACAGTGATGCTGGGCGGCTTAATTAGTGAAAACAAATCAAACGGTGCCTCATCAGTGCCATTTTTTGGTGACCTACCTGTGCTTGGCCACTTATTTAGAACAGACAGCAGTAGCTCAGATAAAACTGAGTTAGTAATATTAGTCACCCCTAAAATCGTACAAAATAAAGAAGACTGGCAACGCGTAAAAGACAGCTTTATTAAAGGCTTAGAAAACATTACCTTTTAATTGTTGTAAATTGCTAAAGTAATGTGAGTAGAGTGACGATATAAATGTTAACGTGCCGTTTGGTGAGTGTTTCGCTAAACGGCCTCACTTTTTTATTAGAATGGTTGTAAGCTTTTTATGCTAAAGGTTATTTTATAATTGCTACTAAATGGTCAAATTAAAATTTTAGTTGTGTAATTGCTCTAATTGTGCAAAAAAAGTGCTAAATAGCTGTAAAAGTGGCAAAATTGTATAAATAATCACTTGAAAAGATGTGCCTTAAAAGATAACTTTAGATTGTTCAGTCAAAGTTAAGTTACGTAATAAAAAAGCGGTAATAAAACGACAACTGTGCGTACTAAACAACATTACATAAAACTGTAATGTAGGCTTGTTATAAGGTGCATGTTTGCCTTAAATCAAAAATGATTTAAAAATGCATGCCAGTAACAATTTTATACTTGGGTTAGTTATTCGTTATATGCAATAATCAATTGTAAATAACAGGTGAGTGTTAGGTAGGTTTGTTGTAAAAAGTATTAAAAGCTGTTTATAGCAAGCAAAATTCATATTAAAAGTAGTTTAAATTGTGAACAAAGTTGCAATTTAGCTGTAATTACTTGACATCTCTATAATAAGCCCTTAAATTTGCATTGATCTGGCAAACCTCCAGCCGGAACAATAAAAAATCTTGGTGTATTGCCTTCATTAACAATATGCCAGTTTCATGAAACTAGGAGAATGGAAATAATGAAACTATTCAAAAAAGCACTATTAGCTACGGCTATCTTTGGTGCAATGGGTGCACAAGCTGCTACAGTATCAAGCGATCCACTAAAGCTTTCTGCTGAAGGTGTTGCTGCAGGTCTTACAGCTGAAAATGTTGCTTTTGACGTTGACTTCGTAGTTAAAAAATTAACTCCAGCTGCATCAACTGTTACATTGACTTTTGACGACGCTGTTGATCTTTCTGATCTTGAGACTCTAGTTGGTACAACTGCGGTTGATATCACTAATGATCCAGCAACTGGTACTGGTGTTATCGATTCAGCTGGTGACGGTTCAGGTACTGTTTACCTAACTTTCAGCTACGGTACTGGTTCATTCACATTTGACCGTTTAGTTGTTGATGCTGATGCAGGTACTATTTCTTTCGAAGTTAACCTAGGTAACCCAATCACAGCTGAATCTGCGTTCCGTTTAAGCGCATCAGTAGATGCTGGTGTTGACTTCTCTGGTGCTTCACAAATCGCTTACGCTTCTGAAGAGTCAGATGGCACTGCTATCGAAACTGGTGTTGGTACTCTAGCTACTACTACATCACAGTTCGATTTCGCTGTAACTGCACCTTTCGACGGTCGTATTGAGCGTGTTGCACAAACAACTTTCGCTAAAAACGGTAACAACCTAACAGTAAGCGATGCAGCTTACGATACACTTGGTTACTACCTTGTTGATAACGCTGACAACCTAGAAGCATCTCTAATCGTTACTTCTGCAACTGTTGAGCTTGAAGGTGACTTCGACAACGGCGTAACTGGTTCTCCAGTTGTTGGTGGTGATCCTGCGACTGTAGGTCAATTCACACCTGCTGCTACTTTCTCAACGTCTCAAGACAGCCTAACATTTACTGCTGTTACACCTACTACTGATGGTGCAAAAACTGCTGGTACTTTAGTATTTGATAATACTACAAATACAACAGTTGTTATCCCTCAAACTGGTGATATCGCTGCATCTGCTACTCTTGCAGTATCAAATGGTTCAGCTGCAACTCTTGAAATCGCTACTAACGTTGACGCTGGTGAGTGGGCTCTTGACGCACTAGTAATCAACATCCCTTACTTCCCAGTAGGTTTTGAAGGTCTTTCAACTTCTGTACACTTTGCAAACGAGTCAGCTAACGATGCAGACGTAATCGTAACTGCAATCGACCAAGCTGGTAACGAGTACGATGGTACTATCGCTGACCTAGCTGGTGATACAGTAACTAAAGTATCTCAAGTAGCTATCATGGAAGCTCTAGGTGCTCCTGCTGGTTCTAAGTTAAGCGTTACTTTCAACATCAACGCTAACGATGGCGACGTTAATGCATACGCATTCAGCAACGCTGGTACTGGTCGTCAAGCACTAGTAACTTCACAAGAAAAAGGTATCAAGTAATTAATATTACTTAATCTTTTTTGAAAAAACCCAGCTTAGGCTGGGTTTTTTATTTTTTAGCATTTTAAAAACAATCAAAAATACCTCTCTGATTTTTTCCTATCATACTTGCCCACAGGCGCAGTTATTAATATGATGGCGACTTCGCAACATGGGCTTTTAAAGCCTCTAAACTACCTTAAGGATAATGACACGATGTACAAAGCACTCTTATTTACCGCTTCTTTATTGGTTTCAGGTGTGGCGGTTGCAAATGATAGCGCATGCCAATTTGATATTAAATTTTCTTCATTACCTAAAGTTAATTCACAAACGGTGAACGCCTCGCCGACGGTTAAGGTGGATATAAAGCAATACCTTGCAACTAAGGTAGTAAAAAGGACAAAGATAGCTTCAAATGTAATGTGTCAGCACTTAACAGGGCATGCTTATACTGGCTCAGAGCAAGAATGGGCGGGGTTTATTGATAACGGTATAAAGGGCTTACTACAATCAGGTGTGACTGATGTACAGTTTACGAAAGTCGGTACGAATGATGCTGTTTATAACGGTGAACTTGCCAATATTGAATATATTTTTACCGGTGATAATGGCGGTAATAAGCAAGTGATTCATAACCTTGCATTACTAGATAAGAAAAATAACCAAGTAATTACCATTTCTGTTAGCGGTAATGAGCGTATCAGTGATGAAATTAAAAGCGAATACACTAAACTGGTAAATTCATTTAGCCTTTAATGCTTTTTTGTAGACGATTTTAACTTTTCTAAAATCGTCTACTTCTCGACTCTACTCTTCACCTCTACTCACCCTCACCTCTACGTATGCTGATTTTAAAGCGTACTGTACTTGTCTTTTGCGCGTAGGTAGTTTTCGGTTTCAAATCGGCATAAATGCTGTATTTGTTTGTTGATGTGCGGTTCATTTAAATAATTTTGCAGTGTGTCTTTCACACTTTGCTTTTGCTTATCTAAATGGCTTTCGGTTGTATTATGACTGCCTATGTTAATCTGCTTACCTGTTAACGTGTGTATCTGAGAAGAAAACCCATCCAGATTATCTAAAAAACTCACCACGCTGTATTTCTCAAGGTTATCGCTGAACTCACTTTGCATTGTTTTAGCATCGTGCTCATCCCTAGCAAAGCGACCTGCAATACACATACTGGTAACATTGGCCATTTGCCACCCCCTGCGGTGCTGCAAAATGGTGTCGACCTCAGCTGTGAGGTTATCGTAGTTTAAGTTGTTAGGTGCCATCATTGGCAGTGAGTTGGTCAGTTTGTTGTATAGGTAGTTCGACTTAAATCGGCTTACTGGCTCACGCAGCACAGTCACAAAGTGATACTGATTGGCAAATTGATTAAGTAATTGTTTGTTTGTTGTTACATGGCCACTTATATAGGGCCAGTCTTGTGCAAGGTGGTATGCAAGCAAGCCAGTTAATTGTTTAGCATGGTGATCGCTAAACTCACTAATACTATCTAGATCAGTAATTTCGCGGTTCATACCTGCTAGGCTCATGGCAATGGCACCTTCGCGGCTAAAGCGAGGTTGACCTGCAATAGCAAATTGCTCGCGCATGGCTAAATCAATAGAAATACCTCCCGATTTAGGTACGTGTACAAAGCAGATTGATTTTGCGTGGTTATGGCTGTTTTTAGCAATACGCCTAAAGGCAACGTCGTAACCAAGTCGGTTAATTATTTTTTTTACTGTGCTTTTCATACTGTACTTTTAAATCGTGAATGAGGTTTATCAAAATTGGCACAGAGTGTAACACAGCTTGGTGCAATACTTTTGCGTACTCCCGAGTTTTTGCGTTAATAAACAAAAAGCCATAGCTTGCAACCATATAAGCAATAATTGTTGCCCATGCAGCCCCTAAGCCTTGGTATTTAGGTATGAGTAATAAGTTGAGTAAAATATTTACAACAGCCCCTAAAAGGTTAGAGAGCAGGCTGTATTTATAAAGTTTTTCAAGAATAAGCCATTTAGATAACACTGCTCGCTGAAAAACAAACAAACTCGCAAAAATATGAACACTAAGAATAGTGGCACTGCTTGTGTATGCTGAGCCATAAATCAGTGCAATGATGTTGTCAGCAAAAAACCAAGTCGCTAAGCTTAAAATAATGGCAGAGCAGGTTAGCACTAGGATCAACCGCTGTAGTAACTGTTTATACAGGGTAGGGTGTTTAAAACGACAATGGCTAAGTTGTGTTGTATAAACATTGGCTATTAATACTGGAAACACATACCAAAATTCAGATAACTTAGCCGCTGCGGCATAGTAAGCCACTGCTTCTGTGTTAACTAGGTTAGCAAGCATTATCTGATCTATTTTTAAATAGATAACGGCTGCAACGCCTGAAAATAACAGCCATTTTCCTTTTTGATAAAGCGCTAGGTAAGTTTGCTTTTTGGGTTGTAATTTATAAACCTGATGATGCTTTTGGCTGGTATACATAATGTAGTAACACACGCCGATCAGTACGGTCTCAAGTCCTTGCAAAAAAACAAGTGTTGTTAAATCAGCTGCATTAATAATAGCGATGAGTTTTGCAATATTAATAAGTGTTATGGTTACTAAGCGTAGTTTTACTAACTGAGATACTTGCTTTTTAGCTATATAGAAAAATTCCAGCACATATAAAAATGTAAAACCTTGCATAGCGACTAACATGATTATCAGCCCTGCTTGTTGATGATCTAAATTAAAGGCGTATAAGCACACTAAGGTAGTAATCGCTAACGAGACAATGGCACCCAGTAAGCGAATAAGTAAGGCAGACTTTATATAGTAGTGGCTGTTTGCAGGGTATTTTACGATGTATTTAGTAATAATATTATTAAGCCCCATGACTGCCAATGGACTGAAAATGGCAGCAAATGAAACTATGTAAGAAAACTCGCCAAATAAGTCAGGGCCAGCTAACCGTGCTAATAAAATATTGTTTATAAAGCCAAGGCTAAGTAGCACAACTTTTTCGATGATAAGCAGTAGTGAGTTTTTAACGTTTGAGCTCATTTTAGGTGTTTTATTGCCTATTTGAACGGGTAGTTTATCGTAAATCAAAGAAATTGCACGGAATGCTTGAATGACTGTAGATTGCTGTATATTCTTACTCGCTTTGCGTTTTCATTCAGTTTGGGTTGCTTGTGTTAGTTGAAATTAAGGGTGTTCAATTTGTTAATAAGGGTGCGGAGTTGATGCTTGCATCGATTATTGCGCAGTTAAATAAAGCGTTACCAAATGCTGAAATTTGTTTAGCGCATAATGCTAACTCGCCTTATGTAAAACGTGCAAAAGTAGGCGCATACCAAAAGATTAACCTGTGCAAAAATATTCTTGACCTTAATTGGTTATTTTATTGTATTCCGTCTTCAATACGTCGTTACTTTAAAAATCGCTTTGGCATTGTCACGGAAGCGGATGTTGATGTGATTTTAGATGCGTCAGGTTTTAGTTATGGCGACCAATGGTCTGATCTCGTTCTAAGACAAGTGGCAAGTGTTGTTAAACGCACTCAGTCTCGCTCAAAGCATTATATTTTTATGCCGCAATCGTTAGGGCCTTTCTCACGCGATGAAAATAAAAAGTATGCGAAGGTCGCGTTTTCTAATGCAAGCCTTGTGTTTGCAAGAGAGCAGCCTTCGTATGAGCACATTGTAGAGCTTGTGGGGGAATCAACTAATATTAAGCAAGCTCCTGATTTTACCAATTTATTTGTACCAACAGCTAAGCCTGAATACGACATATACCAGGATCATGTTATTTTGATCCCTAACTCAAAAATGCTCAGTAAAAGAAATAAAAACACATGGTGGCGAGAGAACTATGTCACAACCTTGGCTCACTTGGCTAACCAAGCTATTAAAAAAGGGGAGAAGGTGATTATTCTCAATCACAGTGGGGCAGATGACGCACCGCTGTGCCATGAAATTAATAGCTTGTTAGACACGCCTTGCGAAGTGGTTGAGCCAGCAGATGCTGAGTCAGTCAAAGCATTAATTGCCAGAGGCAAACTTATTATTTGCTCACGCTTTCACGGTTGTGTGAGTGCGCTTTCTCAGGCTATTCCATGTATTGCAACTGGCTGGAGCCACAAGTATCAAGAGCTTTTTAGAGAGTACGGCTCTGAGGAAACGCTGCTTCCTGCTAATGTTTCACCAGCTAGTTTAGATGCTTTACTCAATACGTGTTTGAACGAAAACACTGAAAGAAAGTCTCAGCTAGAAAATTACGCGATGAAGTATAAGCAGCAAAGTAAAGACATGTGGCAAACGCTGCTGTCTACCATACAGTAACTGTTTTTTTGGCTCACTATTAAAAGTTGCGCTAACTGACGGGGGAAGTCAGCTTTAATTCAGTTCTTAATTGTATGATTACATGTTAGTAACGAAGTTTTACAGTTTGTTTTTATGTTTGCTTGTAAGGTAATTGTAATTCTTATATTATTTTCGGCCTTTGTCTCATTCGTAACGATAACAGGTACGATTTATATGTGTGGGTCAAAGTTTTATTTTTAGTTTTATAACTTATAGGTACTAATCGGTAGCTAAAGTTAGGTTTTTAGTAAAACAAGGGTTACAGCTGTTAAAACGTTTATGTCTTTTTATTTGTAATCATCTATAATGATAGGCGTTTTGATGATGTTTCGGGGTACTTCATGTTGATTAAGGTTTATTTTCTGTGATTTTAACAACTATTGCACTTTTTATGTGCTCGTTTTTGAGCCTTTTTGTATTTCGAAAATTTGCCATTTATATAAATCTTGTTGATCAGCCAAATATGCGTAAACATCATAACGGCCCTGTCCCTTTAGTGGGGGGGTTGGCTGTTTTTGTTGTTGTATTCAGTTATTTAGTTATCTACCCCGATTCAATCTCTTCCACTTTTATTTATTTGTTTTGCGCCAGTATATTATTAGTAATAGGTGTTTTTGACGACTTATACGATATTAGTTTCCGATTAAGGTTATTAGTACAAGCGTTTATTTCAACCATGATGATGGTGTTTGGCGAGTTGGTTTTTACCAATGCAGGACAAATCTTCGGTGGCTTTGATTTAGAGTTGTCGTATTTTAGTTATCTCGTTACCGTTGTTGTGGTAGTGGGGGCAATTAATGCTTACAACATGGTGGATGGAATCGATGGTTTATTAGGTGCATTAGCGACTATTACGTTTGCTTCGCTCGGTCTGTTATTTTATTTCAATGGTCAAATCCAGCTAGCTGTATTCTGCATGGTTGTTGTTGCAGCGACGATTCCTTATATATTAATGAATTTAGGTATTCCTTTAGGTCAGCGCTTTAAAATATTTATGGGCGACGCTGGCAGTACGGTGATAGGTTTTAGCGTTGTTTGGCTTTTACTCGAAGGTTCGCAGTCAGAAAGCGCAGCCTTTAATCCTGTTACAGGGCTGTGGATTGCGGCTATTCCAATTATGGATGCGATTTCTACCATTATTCGCAGAATCAAAAAAGGCCAGTCTCCATTTAAGCCAGACCGAGAGCACTTACACCATATTCTGCAAAGGCTAGGGGTTGGCCCTAAGATGACCTTGTTTGTTATTTCTATGCTAGGTTGTTGTTTTGCGTTAGTGGGTATTTTAGCCCAGTTAAATTCTGTTCCTGACTACTACATGTTTTACGGCTTTATCTTCTGTTTAATCGTATATCATCAAATTATGGTTAACATATGGCGATTAACAGTACGTGCTCGCCGATTTTTTGGTATTTCAAAAAAGCAGCCAGAGGGAAAGGCTCATAAAGTTAAGCAATAGCTTTGTTATTGCTTCTGTATTAGTGAACAACCTAGGTAATGCTAAGTAAATTAATAAGGCAGACTGGAACGCTGATCAGCGGAAATTTATCTGCGTCTGTCCTTAACTTCTTCTCTGTCGCCATCTCGTTGAAAGCATTAGGTGTTGAGTCTTTTGGAGAGGTGACTCTACTTCAAGCTTACATATTGGTTTTAAGTCTGTGTTTTAATCCGCAAGCATGGCAGGGCGTTATTCGCTACTTTTATCTTGAAAAAGATAAAGCATCTCTTATTGTGTTAACCCTCAAGTATGATCTGATATGTGCCCTCATCGGGACTCTAATTGCGATATGCTTTGCACAAGCCTACGCAGAGAGCTTCAACTTGCAGCATCACACTGAATTGTTGCAGTGGTGCTCAGTATACATCCTACTTAATCAAACTAGTGTTGCTATAGGTGTTTTGCGTTATCAGGAACGCTACAACGTTTTGGCAATGCAGGCAATCGTTAGCGCTGTGTTGTTTTTTCTGTGCGCATTATTAGGCTACTGGAAAAACTTTGGTGTCGGTTTTTTTGTAACGGCGTACCTTCTGACTTTAGGTGTGGGGGTTATTTATATACAATGCCACAGCAGTCGGTATGTTGCTTCATTGATAAAAAGCCAGAGTGATTGCAACTTACTGTCTAATGATAAGAAAAAAGAATTTAACCGTTTTAATTTGACTGTACACATGACCTCGTTGGCCGATATTCCAGTCAAGCAATTAGACACTATTTTAGTGGGTGCTGTTGTCTCCGTCGGTGCCGCTGGTGCTTATCGTGTTATTAAGCAAATAGCCACTATCTCAACAAGGTTAACCAGTCCTTTAAATCAGGTTTTATACCCAGAGATTAATGTCTATTTAGCTGAAAAAGCATATGACAAAGTTAAAAAGATAATGTCAAAAATAGTGCTGTTACTATTGTTACCTTCTCTTGCATTTGTTGCTGTTGCAAGTATGACATTTGATTACTGGGTTGTGACTCTTTTTTCTGCAGAGTTGTTGGTTTACAAGTGGCATATTGTGGTATTTATGATTGTTCATGCAGTATCAGCTGCATTGACTCCCATACATCCTGTTTTTCTGGCTTTAGGTTATGTTAAGAGTTTATTACTGATTACGCTTTTTTCTAATCTGGTTTTATGTTTAGGGATCCTAGTTCTAGGGGCGAAAATTGAACTTTGGGGAGTGCTTTTTGCTATCTTCGCTCAATATTTATTGACTATAGCATGCAAGCTCCCTGTAATTTTAAGTAGATTAAGAAAGGAAAAGAATGAGGGTTCTACATTACATACCTAATTTTTCAATGAGTACGGAAACATTTATTTATGATCAAGTTACAGCGTTGGAAAAAGCGGGGATAGAATCTGCGGTAGTGACAGCTAAAAGAGTCAATGAACAAAGCCGTCCTTTTGAACTTGTCTACTTGTGCCCAATTAAAACGGTTATTAATGAGCGCTTTACACAGGCATTTGCCCTAAGGCTACAGTTGCTGCCATATATGATTGACTACAAACGTTGGCAAGAGGTGATTGACGAGTTTAAGCCAGATGTTGTTCATTGCCACACTGGTAATGGGGTGAAGACATGGATGCACGTAAGTGAAAAACTCAACCTCAACATACCAACATTGGCATCATTGCATGGCTCTGATGTAAATAGTGAGCCTTTAATTAGGGCTAAATACAGGGCTGTACTTAAAAAAGCTGGCAGCAAAGACTTTATAAAGTGGACTGTTCCTTCAGAGTTTTTAAAACGTAAAACAGTCGAAAATCTGGATGTTCCAAGTAAGAAAATTACAGTTGTGCATAACTCTTTTAATTCTATGTTTTTGTCAGCAAAGCAGGAAAAGAGTTTTGATACTTTGAATATTGTCTCGGTTGGACGCTTAATTAATTGTAAAGGTCATGAATTTTTGATTCGTGCATTGGCTGTTTTACATAAAGACTACCCTAATGCGACCCTAACCCTTATTGGTGGTGGCGAGCTCAAGGAGCATTTACAGGGCTTAACTGACCAGTTAGCTTTAACTAAGCATGTGAAATTTATCGATATGGTGAGTCATCAAGCATTACCAGATCTGCTTTCATCGTATAATGTTTATGCACAGCCGTCGATTCGAGATGATGTTACATTTCAAGAAGAGTCTTTTGGTGTAGCAGCACTAGAGGCAATGGCATCGGGTTTAGCAACGGTTGTTTCAGAGTGTGGTGGTTTAACTGAGCTGGTTTCATTGGTCGATACACCCGCAGTGAAGGTGGTGCCTCAAAGAGATCCTGAGTCATTGGCAGGGGCAATAGCTGAGCTATATAAAAATGAAGCGAGTTTAACCCTTCTGCAAAGACATAAATTAGCTGAGCTATTTTCAATAGACATGAATACAGCAAGTATTAAAAGACTTTACAGCGAGTTAACTCAGTAGTTCAGAACGTTAAACCGTACTTTTCAAAAAAAGTACGGAGTTACTTTTTTAGGAGCTTACTTGTTAACTCATCCGCGAGGAAAAAAGAGTCTTTGCTGTAGGGAACAGGCTCATACGCGATGATATCTTCTATATGACTTTCTATAAGGCTTACATCATGGCAAACCAAGGCATAGTTGTTTCTTTCGATATATAAGGCTAAATCTGATTGGTGTTTATCGACTCTGTCAAAATTTGGCACGACAATAATTTTTTTGTTGAGCTCCAATAGTTCAAAAACAGTGCCAGCCCCCGCGTGTGTAATAACAATATCTGCATCGGCAAGCACGCTTGAAAACTCATTTGAACGAGCGAAAGAGTTGCCATTTTGAGGCTTGTATTCTCCTGTGCCTATCTGAAAAGTAAATGAGAACGCCGTCAATTTTGTAGCGGCTTGGTCTACCGCACGAATTAAAGAATCAAATGATGATGAGCCTACAGTGACAAGGATTTTCATAAGCGTCCACAATATTTTGCATTTTTATAGAGGGTAAGTTGCTCTTTATTTTGCACCCAAAATTCACTGCATATTTTCGACATCCATTTACCAGTGAAAGAGCGTGTATAAAAGCGACAAAACGTCTCGATGAAAATGACGTTTTTACCCATAGCTCTTAGAATGATAGAAGGAATAATAGCCATACCTGGTCCGGTTGAAACGATCCCCGTCACTTGGTACTTATGACAAATCTTTAGCGTAATAACGGTAGAGCGAAAGAGTCCAACCATTGCCATTAACAATGACTTTAAACGGTTCTCTTTGTGACGAACATCACCTAGTTTGAAATGTGTTACTCGTGAACATAGTGGAGATGGCCCTAAAGATATAAACTTAAGCTCTGACTCTTTAATGTGTTTATATAGTAAGCTCATCTCTTTTTTGTGCCCACCTTCCCCATATGCGAGAATAACGACTGGTTGTTTTGACATGCTTATTGATTTCTATTCGATTTTAGGTTCATTTTTGTAATCGGTTCTTATGGCTATAAAGTCGGGGGACAAAAGATAAGAAACACACATGCTTTATGATAACGAATTCAAAAAACATTTCCTAGCAGCAATTACTTAACGCTAGTTTTATCAGCATTTTTAAGTGAAATATTCGCGGGCGTAACTAAAGTTTTTAAATCTATTTTAATCATACCTTCATTTGCTATAATGCCTGACTTTTAGTAGTCAGTTGGTTGAGAAACTCCATGGAAAGTAAAGGTATAAACTTAACATTTTCTAAGTTAATGAAGTATAAATGGGTAGTTGTAATTGGTACTCTACTTTCGGCAGCATTGTCTGTATATGTGGCTATGCAGCAACCAAATAAATACACAGCAAAAGTCTACTTGGTCCCATCTAATGCTAAGGAAGGCGGTGGCCTTAATAAATTAGCTGGTCAATTTGGTGGCCTTGCAAGTATGGCGGGGATATCGCTTGGTGGTTCTGAGGCTGACGAAGTTGAAACAGCAATTGAATTTATGAGAAGCAGAGGCTTTATTCAACCGTTTATAGAAAAAAGGAACTTACTACCAGAGTTACTTGCTCTAAAGGGGTGGGACCAAAGCACTGACACCTATATTTATAATCCTGAAGTTTACGATGCTGAGCAAAAAAAGTGGGTAAGAACTCCGCCTCCTGGTAAAGATGTTGAGCCTTCGCCGTGGGATGGTTATATTCCTCTACTGGGCAGCTTCGATGTACTTTATATGAAAAAAAAGGGCGTCGTTCAGCTAGAGGTGACTGCGCTTTCACCAGAGTTATCAGTTAATATCACTAATTGGTTAATTGAAGATATTAATGCCTTTTGGCGTGACAAAGACCGCAATGAAGCTGAAGAGGCTATTAATTACCTACAAGAGAAAGCCGCGGAAACTAATGTCGCTGAGTTGCGCTCTTTATTCTACGAACTTATTGCGGATCAAACTCGCTCAAAGTTATTGTCTACGGTCGGCGATTTTCACCTAGTAAAACCTTTATCTCCGGTTATTTATCCTGAAGAGAAGTCGGGCCCTTCTCGCGCTCTTATTTGCTTAGGAATAACATTTTTTGGAGGCCTTGTTTCTCTAATTGTTGCATTTATTCTTGCGTTAAGAAAAAAGGCTTAAAAGCAATGACGACAGAACATGTTAAGCCTTGTGTGTTGCTCACGAGTAATCAATATAAACCTAATATTGGTGGAATTGAGAACTCGCTTTATCACTTAGCACAAGAATACCTTCTGCTGGGCTATGAAGTTGTTATTGTAGCCAGTGATCTCAACCCAGAAAATAAAGAATTACCCGAAATCGAAATAGAAGAGGGTGTGACTATTTATCGCTACTGTTTCGGACGAAGTAGAGGTTTAGGGCGAGTGTTAAAGCAGACTTATAATGCTGTTAAGCTTTATAAAAAAGTTTTACAGCGTCACTCACCGGTATTAACTATTTGTCGTTTTCACTTTAATGTTCTGTATTTAAAAGCCTTAAAATATAAAAATATTGTTTATTTAGTGCCTGGGGTTGTTGCTAACGAAACAAAAGCCAGCTACAGAGCTAATGATAATAAGCTACTAAAGCTAAAAGGGCACCTATCATTTTTTTTGCATAAAACTGTGCAACGTATGGCATTTAATAGCGCTGATAAATTATTTGTTTTCAGCGAAAACATGCAGCAGCAAATCCGAAATATTAACCGCTCTAAAGCAATGAATATTTGTAAGCCAGGCGTTAGTTTGTCTCGATTTAGTTTGGCGACACAAACTGAAAAATCTCAGCTAAAAAAAGAGCTAGGTTTACCAGAGCAAAGCAAGGCTTTTTTATGTATAGGACGCTTTGTGAAAGCAAAGGGGTTTGATACTGCAATTGAAGCTTTAAAGCTTTTAAACGACAACAATGCGTCGCTTTGGCTACTAGGTGAAGGCGCTGAAGAGGCTGAATTACGCGCACTTTCTGAACGGTTAAATGTTAGTGATAGAGTGATCTTTTTAGGTCGCCAAAGTTGCCCTGAAAATTATTATAAAGCAGCTGACTTTTTCATTATGTCTTCAACATATGAGCCCTTAGGACAAACCATTTTAGAAGCGTTAT
Organism: Pseudoalteromonas sp. CO133X; assembly: GCA_004208945.1. Taxonomy (GTDB): domain Bacteria; phylum Pseudomonadota; class Gammaproteobacteria; order Enterobacterales; family Alteromonadaceae; genus Pseudoalteromonas. The sequence continues at coordinate 229,168 of SGPE01000029.1, forward strand.
CGTCAGGCTTACCTATTATAGGTGCAAAATCGAGCAGCAACGTAGTTACTGCGACGAGTGAGATTTTGGAGCCTTCAAACAATATATTGGTCGATGAGTATTCTGCCTCTGCTTTTGCCAGAGGAATGACGAGCTTAATGGCTTTACCTGAGACGCAGTATACTCAGTTACAATATGAAAATAGAGAACTTGCAGAGCAAAAATTTAGCTGGCGTGTGCTTGCTAAGGAGTTAGCAGGTGCTTTCTAAGTTATTCTATTATTTATTAAAAATCATTAGTAGAGTCGTTAGTTCTGATAAATTACAGACTAAAATTGATCGCTTAGGCTATGCATTGAGTATCCAAAAATACACTAGGCAAGGTGCTCAGATTGGAGAAAATACACTTATTATTGATACTAAACTCTCGTCTTCATCTAAAGGAGACCGTTTTTATATCGGTAAAGATTGCACTATTACCGGAGCTACACTTTTAGGTCACGATGCTTCTCCTACATTGTTTTTAAAGGAACTGGTGGTTCACAAAGATAGCTATAGGAAAGGATCTCGGCGCTCTTACCGAAAAGCAATTACCATCGGCGATAATGTTTTCATCGGTTGGGGGAGCATTATTTTACCTGGGGTCACTATTGGAAGTAACACTATCATTGGTGCAGGAAGTGTTGTCACAAAAGATATTCCTGATGGAGTGGTTGCGGCTGGAAACCCTGCTAAAGTTGTCAAGTCTACAGACGACTACGTTACAGCTTATAGAGAAACCCTTAAAAAAGAGCCCGGTAATTTCTGATGTTAAAGCTCTTTTTTTCTAACGATGATGGGCCTTCATATGCGGATAAGCTATGCGTATTTATGATGAGCCTTTATCTACTTGCTGATGTTGCTTCTGGATTTACTGTTCTTCAGTTAGGGGTGGATTTAAAGCTGTCACTGCTATACAAATTACCATTAACTGGATTGGTGCTGTTACTCGTACTGAAACTTGATCCAAGGTATTTTATTTTCTTATGCCTTTTATTAGCGATACTGCTCATGGGGCCGGTATTTCAATTACTCTCATACGCTGATACTTTCTTTTTTATTACTGACTTCTCAAACGTGTATAAAATCCTCATGCCAATGTCTATTTTTATTTATTTTGGCCTGTTGGCTGCGCGTTGGGGGTTGTTTACTAGAAAATGGCTCGAAAGAATATTAATTAGTAATTTTGCTATCCTGTGTTTTAACTTATTTTTAGGTGCGTTAGGTTTTGGTCGCTCAAGTTATCAATTAAGAGATGGTGAAACGGCAGGTTCTAATGGTTTTATATATGCGGCAAATGAATTAGGTGCGACCATGGTCGTGCTTTTCTCTTTTATGCTTCATATGTGTTGGAACTATAAGCGTAAGTGGTACATTGTGTTTTCTTTATTTACTGTGCTTTGTGGCTTACTTGTCGCCACTAAAACTGCCATGCTCGCTGCTGTAAGTCTTGTGTTTATTGTGCCTATTCTCAATGAAAGAGAGAGGCTGTTTAAAATGACTAAGCTGAAATTATATATTCTTGTACCTATGTTCTGTGCTATAGCGGTCATTGTATATGTAATTAACGATTTACTCATGGCTTTAGGCTTGTACGACAGACTCATGTGGGTATTGAGCCAAAAAGGCGTTTTAGGAATAATTCTATCTGGCAGAGATGAATTTGCACAAGAATTGTTAGTTGTTTACGTTAATTACCTAGAATTTTGGCAGCAACTTATTGGGGTCGGAACTGCGGGAATCGCTGAGTTTATCCCTATAAAATACTCTGCAGAAATTGATGCGATCGATGTATTAGTTTACTTTGGATTCACTGGCTTATTTGTATGTTTTTCCTTTTACTTTTTTACCTTTATTAAAGCCTTAAAGCAGTGTGTTAGGCCTGAATCTATTTATAGTCCTGCGGTGTTGGCTGGTACTCTTATCCTGCTATTTTTATCGCAGCTGAGTGGCCATGTTTGGATTTCTGGCACGTTAGGGATTTCACTCGGTTGTTTTGTATCGTTATTATGGGTAGACACGGAAAGTAGGAGTAACTCATGACATCATGCCAACCTCTCGTGAGTGTTTGGATACCAACCTACAACCGACTTTCACTTCTCAAAAGAGCTGTTGAGTCGGTAAAAAAGCAAACTTATAAAAACATAGAAATATTTATCGTTGATAATGGCTCTACAGATGGGACTGTTGAGTACTTAAAACAGTTAGCTGGCGAGAATGAAAATATTCGCTTTCACTGTTTTGGCGAAAATGAGGGCGCATGTCGTGCTCGCAACTATGCAATTCAACATTCTCAAGGTGAGTATGTGACAGGCCTTGATGATGATGATGAATTTTTACCAACCAGAATCGCAGACTTAGTTGAGGCATTTGAAGAGAAATATGCCTTTGTTTGTAGCGGCTATATTTGGGATTACGGTCAAACTCAACGACCTATCTTAAATTCAGATATGATCATTGATATAGATGCTCAGCTGAACTTCAATCAAGCGTCTAATCAAGTTCTTACTAGGAGAGCGCGCTTAATAGAGGCAGGATTATTTGATGAGTCAGTTGTGTCATCTCAGGATTGGGAACTGTGGACTCGAATGATTTTGAAATTTGGTGCTGCGAAACGAATAAGTACTCCTTCATATATAGTGCATACTGCTCATGACAAACCCAGAATTACGGATAATCAAAAGAATCGCTCTGTAGGGTTCCAACAATTTTACGATCGGTATGGTCATTTAATGTCAAAAAGAAACAAAAAGTGTTTTGATTTTTTGGTTTATTACAGTAGCGGTCAAAAAGTAAACCTGCTAACTGTATTTAAATACTTTACTCCTCCTATTGCGGGGAAATTACTGAGAGCATGGCTGGCTTCGTTATTTCCTGGACTTGCTAAAAAGAGATTAGAGCGTTTTAGAAAGGTTCAAAAATGAGTAAGATTTGTTTTATTGCAAACCTTTTTCCATCAAAAAAAGACCCTTCATTTGGTAGCTTTGTGGGTAAAAATTATCTACAGCTTCAGACACAAGGGAATCATATTGTAAGTAAAGTCGTTATTGATCACCGTGCTTCAGGTTTTGCAAAGCTTATCTGCTATATAAAATTCATTGCAAGCGGGATGTATGCGATAAGTAAGCGGAATTATGACTTCATTTATTTTCATTACTTAACATATTCGACCCTTTGCCTTATTCCTTTTCTATTGGTTGGAAAGCCGAAGTACGTAGTAAATATTCATGGTGATGATCTTGTTGGTAATACAACTATCCATAAAGTAATGGGATTTGCGTCTAAGTTAATATTAAAAAAAAGTACTGCAGTCGTTGTTCCATCATCCTATTTCAAAGATAAACTTCTTGAGTTACATCCTTGGTATGATAAGGAGAAAATTATTGTATCTCCGTCTGGTGGTGTGGATTTTGATATATTTAAACCAACCATCAGCCCTTCACCATCTTTTTTTACTTTAGGGTATGTCTCTCGAATAGATGAAGGGAAAGGGTGGCAAGAATTGCTAGAAGCCTTAGTGTTAATTAGACAGTCTCACCCTCATTTGATTAGTAAACTAAGGTTGAATATCTATGGCACAGGCGCAGAGGTTGACGAACTAGTAAACACAATAGCCAACAGTGACTTATCTTCATTGGTTACATACTATGGGGCATTAGAACCAAATCTATTAGTTGATAAGTATAGTGAAATGGATGCTTTTATTTTTCCAACTCACAGAGAAAGTTTTGGTTTAGTGGCCGTAGAAGCTCTTGCATGCGGAACACCCGTTTTAGCATCCAACATCAGCCCAGTGAATGACATAGTCATACCTGGTAAAAACGGTTTACTGTTTGATGTAAAAGATAAAAACTCTATTGCCGATACAATCGTCGAATTACTAGAAATGGCACCTCAAGACTATGAATTACTGAGCTCATTTGCTCGTCAATCGGTATGTAACTATCGTTCAACTGAAGTCGCGCAGCATTTAGAAAATGAACTCAAAAAGCGATTATTACCCTAGGAAAGTTTAATGAAAATCACTATTGTTGGAACTGGTTATGTAGGCTTATCAAATGCAATGCTACTTGCTCAGCATAACCAAGTTATTGCACTGGATATTATTGAAGAAAAAGTTGAGTTGCTTAATTCTGGTAAGTCGCCAATTATCGATACAGAAATCGAAGCATTCTTGATGAATAAAGATTTACAGTTTTCGGCAACCACAGATAAGCACTTAGCATTGAAAGATGCTGAATTTGTGATTATTGCAACACCCACTGATTACGACCCTGATACTAACTATTTTAATACGGGTTCAGTTGAAGCGGTTATTAATGATGTTTTAGCTATCAATCCTGATGCAACGATGGTGATTAAGTCTACGGTTCCGGTTGGCTTTACTAAAGCAATAAAAGAGCAGGTGAATAGCGACAATATCATTTTTTCTCCAGAGTTTCTGCGTGAAGGTAAAGCACTTTACGATAACTTGCACCCATCACGCATTATCGTTGGTGAGAAAAGTGAGCGTGCAAAGGTATTTGCTGAGTTATTAAAACAAGGTGCAGAAAAAGAACATATTGATATCTTATTTACCGACTCAACAGAAGCCGAAGCGATTAAGCTGTTTTCAAATACCTATTTAGCGATGCGCGTAGCCTATTTTAATGAGCTTGATAGCTATGCCCAAAGCCATGACCTTGATGCTAAGCAAATAATTCAAGGTGTTGGTTTAGATCCGCGTATTGGCTCTCATTATAATAACCCTTCGTTTGGATATGGCGGATATTGCTTACCAAAAGATACCAAGCAATTACTAGCAAACTATAAAGATGTGCCGAATAATATGATTCGAGCAATTGTTGATGCAAACTCGACAAGAAAGGACTTTATTGCCGAATCAATTATTAAACAAAACCCTAAAGTCGTAGGGATTTATAGGCTGGTCATGAAGTCCGGATCTGACAACTTTAGGGCTTCAGCTGTGCAAGGCATTATGAAGCGCATTAAAGCAAAAGGCATTGAGGTTATTATTTATGAGCCTAGCCTACAAGAGAGTGAGTTCTTTAATTCCGAAGTCGTAAAAACAATTGATGAACTCAAATCACGCGCCGATATTATTATTTCGAATCGAAATACCGATGAATTGGCTGATGTAGCTGAAAAAGTGTACACACGCGATTTGTTTGGTAGTGATTAGTTATTTATTACCATAATTAAATGTTAACTAAGCCTTTTATCTTTAGGTGAGGGGCTTGGTTAATTCAATAGTATGGTTTTATTTTGCGCTGTATTTCCCCACGTTTTTTCAACACAAAAAGTGTCATTATTTATTGTTAACATGAAGAATATTAATAATAAATTACCTTAGGTTTGATATAATGTTCCCCTTTTGAGTGGTATAATTGTTCCCTCGTTACGGCAAATAAATGCTTTTCGTAAACGCATTATTTTAGTCACGATTTAGCATTTTATTTAGTTGAGCGCGTAACAATAAATGATTGATTATGTCGCACCCTGTTTTTACTCAGCAAGTCATAAAATAAAAAATAGCGGGTATTAAATTAGCTTAGCGACTTAGCCTAAAAGGGCATGAGCTTCAAAGGGTTACCATATTTGATGAAGTGAGCGAAGTTTTGCCTCGCTTGTATGAGTAGTAAAAGTGATGATTTGTTCATATTCGAGCAAGCTTTACACTGCTAACTTATTTATAAATTTGAGTTAATATTTAAAAAAGGACTTAATATGAAAGCTGTTATCCCTGTTGCGGGTCTTGGAACTCGTATGCTTCCAATGACAAAAGCCATTCCAAAGGAAATGTTGCCGCTTGTCGATAAACCTCTTATTCAATACATTGTTGATGAATGTGTAGCGGCAGGCATTAAAGAGATTGTGCTTGTAACACATAGCTCTAAAAATGCCATTGAAAACCACTTTGATACCAGCTTTGAGCTCGAAGCGACACTCGAAAAGCGTGTTAAACGTACTTTATTAGAAGAAGTACGCTCTATTTGCCCTGATGATGTGACGATTATGCATGTGCGTCAAGGCGAAGCAAAAGGGCTTGGTCATGCTGTATTGTGTGCGAAACCTATCGTCGGTGATGATGACTTTGTTGTTGTGCTACCAGACGTCATTCTTGATAGCTATACAGCGGATCAAAAAACAGAAAATATTGCTGCCATGATCAAACGCTTCAAAGAAGTCAGAGCAAGCCAAATCATGCTTGAGCCTGTTGCAGCTGAAGATGTTAGTAAATATGGTATTGCTGATATTGGTGGAGTGACGATTAAAGCTGGCGAAAGCGCACCGATCAAAACTATGGTAGAAAAGCCAAAAACTGAAGAAGCGCCATCGAATCTTGCGGTTGTTGGTCGTTATGTATTGTCTAAAGCTATTTGGCCTATCCTAGCAAAAACCTCGGCAGGGGCTGGTGGCGAAATTCAATTAACAGATGCAATCGATGCATTGATGGAAGCTGAAATAGTCGAAGCGTTCCACATGAGTGGCCGTTCACACGACTGTGGTGACAAGCTAGGCTATTTAAAAGCAATCATCGAATACGGTATGCGTGATGAAAAGCTAGGTGCTGAGTTTTCAGAGTTTGTTGCACAAGCAGTTGCACCACAGCCAGCTCATTTAAAAGCGGTTTAATACTGTTTGCTGGTTTAGAGTACACAGAACGCCTGCATTAATGCAGGCGTTTTTGTTTCTAATCGTTATTGACTAAATTAGATACAAGTAGTCGCGATTTTATGTCGCGCAAGTCAAATGCAGCCAGCCTAATCCTAATCGCGACTTTATGTCGCGCAACAACCTTAATTATTGATTTCTAAAATCGCTTTAAGGGTATGCTCTTTATCAAGAATATCGCGATACAGTGCAAACTGATTACGAGCCCGCTCTAAATTGTGGTTCGCATGTTTAGTGGCAAAGTAATTATCACCATCAATAAAGTCAGTCAAAAAGCGTAAGCCAATCATAAACGTCATGACTTTGGTGCCTAGCCAAAAGCTTTGTTTTTCGGCATCGGTGATCACATTTTGCAGCGGTTCAACATAGCCTTTTACAATTGCTGCGAAAATTTCTTCACGCACGCGAACATTATTTAAGTTAGTTGAATCCTCTTGCTCAGGTGAACAGAATGTACGTACCATATCGCCAAAATCAAACAGCCAATAGCCAGGCATACAGGTATCAAGATCGATCACCGCTTTCGCACTGTCTGACTTTGTGCAAAACAGCATATTGTTGATTTTGGTATCATTATGGCAAGGTCTTAAAGGAATGGTGCCTTCAAGCGCTTTTAGTTCTGCAACGAGGCTTTGCTGTTCTAAGCAAAAATCAACATCGTCTTGGCATAGTGCAGTTCTGTTCAGTGGGTTTTGCTCTAGCACTTTTTTGAAGGCATCAAATCGCATTTCTAGGTTATGAAAGTTAGGAATAACATGGTGTAACTGTTCAGCCTGAAAATCTTGCAGAGCAAGGGCGAATTGACCAAATGCATTGGCCGCAGTTTGTGCTTGCGAGATGCTGGCTACAACATCTTCACTATAACTGCCGCCAATAAATTCGAGTGCGCGCCATACTCCTTGGTCATATTCAACCAAAAAGTCATTTTCAATAGTGGGTACGTGACGAATAATATCTAAATCATACTCACCATTATTATTTTTCTTAGTTAAGTGCTGTTCTATTAAACGTGCATTCTCAACGAGCTTCTCAGGGGCTGGAAATACATCCGTATTTAACTTTTGTACCACCAAGGCCTGATCATCTGTTTTAAGTAGCATGGTTGTGTTTATATGACCATTTCCAATTGGCTTTAAGCTAATATTGGCGTCGTTTAGGCCATAGCACTGAGATAAATGCTCAGCTACAGGGTTTGACTTCATTGAGAGTTCACTCTTCATTTTTGATTGCACTGGGGCGATGACTGCTATTTCTTCCGTGATATAATTCATAAAGCTTTTTCGAAACCTTTTCTAGCTCTGATTTGTAAGTCACACCATACCAAGGTGATTGTGCTTTATAGACAATGACAGATTGGTGTTTACCTTGGATGGCGGCTTGGATTTGGTCGGGCAAATAATACTCTTTTGTGACACCGTTGTCATTACTTTCTAGGAACTCAAAAAAGCCGCTTTCTAAGTAATTGAACACATCGGGAGTTATTCCCCAAAAGCTCATGGAGCCTAGTGAGTCATCTGTCATCACCACTCTTTTACCTTGCGGCGTATCGCCGTAGAGAGTGGTATTTTCGCGTTCAATATTTAAGTATTCAATCACATTAGTGAGTTGCTGCTGTTCATCTACCTCACATAGCCCACGGTTAACTCCCCCTTCATCTGACAGAGTTTGGCTAATAGGATAACCAACCATGGCCCATTGCGTGCTGTGCTTAAAGTGCTCAGCAACTATTTCAAACGAAGTATCGCCATAATAGTCATCAGCGGTGATCACAATTGCAGGGTTATGTACATAAGGCTTTGCACAAAGCAGTGCATGCCCAGTTCCCCATGGCTTGATGCGATCTGCAGCTAGGTGGCTGAACTTATCGGGTAACGCATCAATGCTTTGCTCAACTAATACAACATCGAGGTCATCAGGAAGCCGAGGTAAGATTGTGGCCTCAAGTTCAGCACGAATTTTTTGATTAATAATGATCACAACTTGGCTAACACCCACTTTGACTGCATCGGCGATACTTAGCTCCATGATTGTGCGACCAAGAGTTGGAATTTCAGCGATTTGTTTATTTCCGCCAAAGCGACTACCTAAGCCACCAGCTAATACAACTAAAGTGAGAGAATCTTGTGCCATTATATCTATTAAATAAAAAACAAAATCTGAGTCTATCAGAAACAAACAAAACGTAGGAGGCGTTTTAATATTGAATCGTTTATTTACGGTTGGAGCCATTCTGTGTGCATTATTTTAACGAGTAATGTTTACTCGCATCCCCTTTACCTCAGTGGTATATTGTCATTTGAGGGTATTACATTGTTTAAGTAGAGTGGGCGATGGCAAAAGATAGGTATGCGCCTAAAGCGCTGGGCGATATTATGGCAGGGCTCAATAGCCGGCTTGCGTCCTATGCAGGTAAAGCGCAAGGGCTATCGAGTCAACAAGCAATACTGGATGACTTTTTAGGCGAAACATTATCAAAAAAATGCCGAGTGAGTAATTATCGTGACGGCACTTTGATGATTGAGGCGGTCTCTGCCCCGATTGCGCTGCGCTTAAATTATTTAAAAATGGACATGCTTTCGCACTTTCGAAAGGCAGGCATGGCTGAACTCGGACAAATTAAAATTACTGCTAACCCACAAGCAACCCAGCGTTTGTCAGCGAAATCAGAACAAGATAAAAAACCAGTTACAAAACGTCAAATGAGCGAGCAAACAGCCGATTACCTCAGCGCCATCGCCGCAGATGCACCACCGTCGTTAAAAGCGAAGTTAGAGCGTTTAGCGCAACATGGTCGTAAGAAGTAACGTGTAGGCGTGAAATTTATTTCACACGAGGGCTGCGGTTTACTTGAATTCAAAGTGTGCCTCGCAAGCATAGGGCCCGCAGATTCGCCTTTTTTCTTTCCTGATCTTGATTTTATTTCGATTGTCGCCATATCTACTCAGTGATTTAATTTTTACGCATTAGATCAAAGATTACGGCTAATTTTTAAATTTTCTTGCTGAAAATCCATATCTTCACACACAGAAGGTTTGATGTTGCGCAGACTCTGGTATGATAGCGCACGAAATAAGCTGTGTTTTAAACAGCGTACTGATAAATTGTTAATTAATATGCCCTACATCATGAGCATAAGCGCATATTAATTATCAATTAAAGAAAGTGGGTTAGCTAACGACTAGCTAACAAAGAATATATTGTAACGGTTTTATCATGATATCTAATTTATTTACCAAGATTTTTGGTAGTCGCAATGACCGCACTATTAAAAACCTAAGAAAGACGGTCGCACTGATCAATGCGCTTGAAACGCAATTAGAAGCGCTTTCTGATGAAGATCTAAAAGCAAAAACAGCAGAATTTAGAGAGCGTTACGATAACGGACAAAGCCTAGATGATATCTTACCAGAAGCATTTGCTGTGGTACGTGAAGCATCTAAGCGTGTGAACGGCATGCGTCACTTCGACGTACAGCTACTTGGTGGCATGGTTTTACATCAAGGTCGCATCGCAGAGATGCGTACCGGTGAAGGTAAAACACTAACAGCAACATTACCTGCCTACCTTCGTGGTTTAACAGGTAAAGGTGTTCACGTAATTACCGTGAATGACTACCTTGCAAAACGTGACGCCGAAACTAACCGCCCATTATTTGAATTCTTAGGCCTTACAGTAGGCTGTAACGTACCGGGTATGATGCCACAGCAAAAGAAAATCGCTTACGCTGCAGATATCACTTACGGTACTAATAACGAATTTGGCTTTGATTATCTTCGCGATAACATGGCATTTAGCATCGAAGAGCGTGTACAACGCCCACTTTACTACGCGGTAGTGGATGAGGTGGATTCAATCCTAATCGATGAAGCGCGTACGCCGCTTATTATCTCAGGCCCTGCTGAAGACAGCTCTGAGCTGTACATCGAAATCAATAAAATTGTGCCTGAGCTTGAGCTACAAGAAAAAGAGGATGAAGAAGGCGTTGAAGGTGATGGCGACTTCACTATCGATGAAAAGTCTAAGCAAGTTCACTTAACTGAACGTGGTCAAATTAAAGTTGAAGAGCTATTAATTGAGCGCGGCTTAATCGAAGAAGGTGATTCACTTTATTCAGCTTCAAGCATCACATTATTAAGTCATGTGTATGCGGCGCTTCGTGCTCACAAACTGTATCAAAAAGACGTTGATTATGTTGTTAAAGAAAACGAAGTTATCATCGTAGATGAGCACACAGGCCGTACAATGGAAGGTCGCCGTTGGTCAGAAGGTTTACACCAAGCTGTTGAAGCAAAAGAAGGTGTACGCATTCAAAACGAAAACCAAACATTGGCATCAATCACATTCCAAAACTACTTCCGTTTATACGACACATTAGCGGGTATGACAGGTACAGCAGACACAGAAGCGTTTGAGTTCCAGTCTATCTACGGTTTAGACACAGTTGTAATGCCAACTAATAAACCGATGATCCGTGACGATCGTGCTGATCTTGTTTACCTTACACAAGAAGAAAAGTACGAAGCAATCCTTGCTGATATCAAAGATTGTCAAGAGCGCGGTCAACCGGTACTTGTGGGTACTATTTCTATCGAAAGTTCTGAGTACTTATCGCAATTCTTACGTAAAGAAAAAATTAAGCACAACGTACTTAATGCGAAATTCCATGCGCAAGAAGCAGACATCGTTGCTGACGCGGGCTTACCTGGCACAGTAACCATTGCAACTAACATGGCCGGTCGTGGTACCGATATCGTGTTAGGTGGTAACTGGCAAAGTGAGGTTGAAAAGCTTGAAGAGCCAACGGATGAGCAAATCAAAGCGATTAAAGAAGCGTGGCAAAAACGTCACGACGCGGTAATCGAAGCGGGTGGCTTACATATCATTGGTACTGAGCGTCACGAATCTCGCCGTATCGATAACCAGTTACGTGGCCGTTCGGGTCGTCAAGGTGATGCCGGTTCAAGCCGTTTCTACTTATCAATGGATGACGCGTTAATGCGTATCTTTGCTGGTGAGCGCATGACGAACATGATGCGTAAGCTAGGTATGCAACGCGGTGAAGCGATTGAGCACCCTTGGGTTAACCGTGCAATCGAAAACGCACAACGTAAAGTTGAAGCGCGTAACTTCGATGTTCGTAAGCAATTACTTGAGTACGATGATGTAGCAAACGACCAACGTCGTGTTGTTTACTCACAACGTAATGAGCTACTTGAAGAAGGCGATATTTCAGAAACTATTACTGCAATTCGCGGCGATGTGCTAAACGGTACGATTGACCAATATATTGCACCACAAAGTCTAGCTGAAATGTGGGATATTCCAGGCCTAGAAGAGCGCTTAAAGCAGGATTTCTTAATCGAGCTACCTATTGCACAATGGTTAGCTGATGATAATAAACTGTACGAAGAAAAACTTCGTGAGCGCATTGAAGAAGCGGTTGAGCAAGCATATAAGCAAAAAGAAGAGATGGTAGGTGAGTCTGTCCTACGTCAATTCGAAAAAGCGATTATGCTACAAAGCCTAGACCAGCACTGGAAAGATCACTTGGCAGCGATGGATCACCTTCGTCAAGGTATTCACTTACGTGGCTATGCACAGAAGAATCCGAAGCAAGAATATAAGCGTGAGTCGTTCGAGCTATTCTCTGAAATGCTTGAAAACTTAAAAGTCGACGTTGTCGGTATTTTGAGTAAAGTACAAGTTCGCGCTGAAGAAGATGTTGAGAAAGTTGAAGAGCAACATCGTAAGAGCGAAAATGCACCGCGTGAATACCAGCACGAAGAGGCAGAGCACCTTGGTGGCGAAACACCACAAGATGCTGTGGTTAGCCATCGTGCAGAACCAAAAGTCGGTCGTAATGAACCGTGTCCTTGTGGTTCAGGTCAAAAATTCAAACAGTGTTGTGGTAAATTAAAGTAACCTAAGCATTGGGATAAAAAGCGACGCTTGCGTCGCTTTTTTTATGATTGAGGAAATATAAAATGACTAAAAAAATAGTGCATGTTGCAGTAGGCGTTATTTATAAAGATCAGCAGCTATTTATCTGTAAACGTCCAGATGACAAACACCAAGGCGGCTTGTGGGAATTCCCAGGCGGTAAGGTAGAGCAGGGCGAAAGCGTATTTACAGCGCTACAGCGCGAGTTACTAGAAGAAGTAAATCTAACCGTTAATGGCAGTGAAGAGCTAATCGTGATCGAACATGACTACGGCGATAAATGCGTACGCTTAGATGTGCATATTGTTGACGACTTCACAGGCACTGCTCATGGCGCTGAGGGGCAACAAGGTAAGTGGGTAGCAATTAATGAACTTGATACTTATGCTTTTCCTGCTGCCAATGTAGAAATAGTTGAAAAGATAAAGCAAAAATATGCGCTTTAAATCTAGATGAAGGCGCGAAGTTTCCTTCGCGCAAAGATTATAGTTTGTGTGATGTTGAAAACGCGCCCTGCAAGCCATTGTCCGCTTGGTGGTGTGTAATTCCCTCTTTCTCTATCAAAAGTGCTGAGATAAAATAAAATTACACTAAATAGCGTATGATAAATATATTCTAATATTATATGCCTTACTTGTTTACGGTATCATAGCTTCTCTATTCAGTGTTTTTTGACCTACACTTTTGTTTTTTGTCAGCGTTTAGTGCTGAACCTCTTTTTTAAGGTTAACAATGAAATATTTAGTCACCGGAGCCGCGGGTTTTATTGGTGCTGCGACGTGCCAAAGACTATTGACCGCAGGGCATGATGTTATAGGTATCGATAATTTAAATGATTATTACGATGTTAACTTAAAACTGGCTCGATTGGCTCAATTTGAATCTCATGAGCGCTTTTCTTTTAAAAAGCTTGATATAGCGAATCGCGTTGAAATGGCTGAGTTATTCGAAGTAGGAAAGTTTGAACGCGTTATTCACTTGGCTGCTCAAGCTGGTGTACGTTATTCGATTGAAAACCCTGATTCATACGCTGATTCAAACTTAGTTGGACACTTAAATATTTTAGAGGGATGTCGCCATAACAAGGTAGCACATTTAGTGTATGCGTCTTCTAGTTCTGTATATGGTTTAAATGAAAAAACACCATTTGAAACAAAAGATAGCGTTGATCATCCTGTGTCATTTTATGCGGCAACTAAAAAGGCGAATGAGTTAATGGCGCATAGTTACTCGCATTTATATGATTTACCCACCACAGGGTTACGCTTTTTCACTGTGTACGGCCCATGGGGTCGCCCAGATATGGCGCCTTTTATTTTTACTAAAAAGATGCTTGCAGGTGAAGCGATAGATATCAATAACAATGGCGATATGTGGCGCGATTTTACTTATATTGATGATATCGTTGAGGGCGTTATTAGGGCGGCAGATGCTATTCCACAGCGTGATGAACACTGGCGAGTAGAAACGGGGTCACCTTCGACAAGTTCTGCTCCGTACCGTGTTTATAACATTGGTCATGGTAGCCCTATAAATCTAATGAAGTTTATTGAAGCAATCGAGTCTGAGCTGGGTATTGAAGCAAAGAAAAACTTCCGAGAAATGCAACCGGGTGATGTTTATAAAACGTTTGCAGATACCCAAGACTTATTTGCTGCAACAGGTTACAAACCAGCTATTGGTTTAGAAGAGGGTGTAACAAAGTTGGTTACTTGGTATAAATCATTTTATAGCTAAACTATAAAGCCCAAATACAATAGATGATTGAGCTTCGACCTGCGGATGTTTGTAAGGTAACTATTATCTTTATTTAAGTAATTGCGACCTTACAAAATAAGCGTCTATTTGTTTCCCACTATCGCTTAAATATGCGACTCATCGCTTTTGATAAGAATTGTTACATATTCGATTTTATTGTTTTGCTTGAGAGGTTTATGATGGACAAAGCGAAAGACTGCCTATTCGTAGTATTTCGAAGATACCTCTAACTATACGATAAGTACGGGAACCTCATGAAAAAAGTAACACTTACCGCGGCAAGTATTGCACTTGCGCTCGGTCTTGTTGGTTGTGGTGAAAAAGAACAAGAAACTAAAGCACCAGCAACTGCTGCCGTCACTGAAGCAAAAGCGCCTTTAAATTCAGGTATTGAACTGGCGAACATGGATAAGTCTGTTCGCGCACAAGATGACTTTTACTATCATGTAAACGGTGAATGGTTAGAAAAAACAGATATTCCAGGTGATAAATCAAACTACGGTTCATTTACTCAGCTTTATGATGATTCGCAAAAAGCGATGAAAGAAGTACTCGAAAAAGCGGCGGCAAATACCAATGTTAAGCCAGGTTCTGATGAAGCAAAACTCGCTGCATTCTATAACAGTTACATGGATGAAGCTGCTCGTGAAGCGGCAGGCATCAAGCCATTATCACCAGTACTTGAAAGCGTTGATGCTGTAAAGAGCAAGTCCGATCTTGTTGCTTTAATGGCTGAACTTCGTATTAAAGGCGGTAACTTGCCGTTTGGTTGGTACGTAAATAACGACGCAAAAAACTCTAGCGAAAACGCGATGTATGTTTATCAGTCTGGCTTAGGTTTACCCGATCGCGACTACTACCTAAAAGATGATGAAAAATTCACAAAAATTCGTGAAGCTTATCAAGCATACGTAACTGCTATCTTAAGCAAAGCGGGTGTCGCTGATGCAGAATCTGCGGCTAAAGCTATTATTGATCTTGAAACACGTATTGCTGATGCACAGTGGAGCCGAGTAGAAAGTCGTGATGCAACTAAATCTTACAACAAGATGAGCGTTGCAGATGCCAACAAACTTACTGGTGACTTTGATTTTGCTGCTTACCTTGATGCGTCAGGCATCAAGACTGAAGATGTCATTGTTCGCCAACCTAGTTACCTAGAAAAATTTGCAGGTATCTATAGCGATACAGACTTAGCAACTTGGCAGAACTATCTTAAGTTCCACTTTGTTAGTAATTATTCTGCGTTATTAGATAAAGAGCTCGTTGATCTTAACTTTAATTTCTACAGCACAACACTTCGTGGTGTGACAGAGCAATCACCACTTTGGAAAAAAGCCGTTGATGCATCAAACGGTGTGTTAGGTGAAATGCTGGGTAAAGTGTACGTTAAAGACAACTTCCCACCTGAAGCGAAAGCACGCATGGAAGAGTTGGTTGATAACGTAATCAAAGGTTACGCCGTTGCGATTGAAAACCTTGAATGGATGAGCCCAGAAACAAAAATTGCTGCTAAAGCAAAACTTGATAAGTTCACACCAAAAATCGGTTACCCAGATAAGTGGAGAGACTACTCAGCACTTGAAATGAAAGGTGATGACTTAGTGGGTAACTACATTCGCCATAGCGAGTGGGAATTTGCAGATATGACTGCAAAACTAGGTAAGCCTGTTGATCGTTCTGAGTGGCACATGACACCGCAAACAGTAAACGCTTACTACAACCCTGTGAACAATGAAATTGTATTCCCTGCGGCTATTTTACAACCACCATTCTTTAACTTAGAAGCAGATGATGCTGTTAACTATGGTGCAATTGGTGCGGTAATTGGTCACGAGCTAGGTCATGGTTTTGATGACCAAGGTGCGAAGTACGATGGTGACGGTAACTTACGTAACTGGTGGAGCGAATCAGACCTTGAACAGTTTGAAGAGCGCACCGGCCAGTTAGTTGCTCAGTACAATGAATATAAGCCATTTGAAGATGCTAGCGTAAATGGTGAGCTTACACTTGGTGAAAACATTGGTGACTTAGGCGGTCTAACAGTTGCCTATACTGCTTATCAATTATCACTGGGTGATGAAAAAGCGCCTATCATTGATGGTTACACAGGTGATCAGCGTTTCTTTATGGGATGGTCACAAATTTGGCGTCGTAAATACCGTGACGAAGAGTTACGTAACCGCCTAATGACAGATCCACATTCACCAAGCCATTACCGTGTAATCGGTATTCTTTCAAACATGCCAGAGTTCTATCAGGCGTTTGATGTAAAAGAAGGCGACAAGATGTATATCAAACCAGAAGATCGCGTAAAAATCTGGTAATTGATTATTGATTTAAAAAAGCTCTGAGTGAACGCTCAGAGCCTTTTTTGTATATGTTTTATTTTTCAGGAAGCATTTCAACGCAGGAATGGCTGTAAAAATCCGTACCATTTACATCAAGCGGCTTTCAGTTTATTAAAATAATTTAAACCATAATCGCATCTTTCAGATACTGGAATAATTCTTTGTAACTCTTAGCTGGTTTTTCTGCTTTTACTTCTTTGGCAGCGCCGCGCACTAACTGGCGCATTTTTTGGCGCTCAAGTGCTGGATATTGCTCAATAGTTGGATTAATTAAGTCGTCACCTTGCTTGATTAAATCATCTCGAAGCTTTTCGATTTTATTCATTAATACATCAGCTTGGTTATTTTTGTTCAGCATGATGTCGATCATGGCCTGAATTTCGTCCACGTTTTCTGTGGTACGTAATACTTTTGCGATGTAGTTTAAGTTACGGCGGTAAGCATCACTTTTATCACTGACCTTATCAGAAACAACTAACGCTTCTTTTAAATCGTGATTGAGCGGTAAACGATCACGTTGCTTTTTCGGCATTTTTGCGATTTCAGCACCCAGACCATGATATTGCATGGCTTCACGTTTTAATTCGCTTTTTGATACGTAAATAATTTCTTCTTCGATAAGTGGCTTTTTCTTCTTCGCCATAAGGATGCTCATTCAGTAAACTTAACTATTCGCTATTATACGTCATTTAGTTAATGATTAATATTAGCTGATGCACGTCTCGCAGTGTGTTAGCATTCGTTACACTATAAAAAATAGCAGAACCTAGGACACACAAGATGAAAGATCCTATTTATCAACACATTTCTGAAGTTAAAGACGCGGTCAGCGAAGTACTCGAACATGCAAAAAAGCTCGGTGCAACAGCAGCAGAAGCGGCGATGTCGAGCACGTCAGGTTTGTCTGTCAGTACACGCATGGGCGAAGTTGAAACAATAGAGTTTAACCAAGACGGTGGCTTAGGTATCAGTGTTTATGTGGGTAATAACAAAGGCTCTGCTTCAACGGCCGACTTAAACCCTAAAACATTACGTACAGTGGTCGAAAAAGCCATTGATATCGCAAAATTTACTTCTGACGATCCATACAATGGAATCGCTGATAAAGAGCTACTTGAGTTTGCGCCGCTCGATTTAGATTTATACCACCCGTGGGAGGTAAGCCCAGAGCAAGGTATTGAACTTTGTCATCAAGCAGAACAGGCGGCACTAAACGCCGATGAGCGTATTGTAAATTCAGACGGTGCAAGTTTTTCTTCTCACCAAGGTTTACGTGTTTATGGTAACAGCCATGGCATGATTGCAGGTTACCCGCGTACGCGTCATAGCATTAGCACTATGGTGATTGGTAAAGAAGGCGAGCAAATGCAGCGCGATTCTGCCTATACCGTAGCGCGCCATAAAGATGATTTAAATGACGCTGCAAAAGTGGGTCTAGAAGCAGCAACAGAAACCTTGGCTAAACTTAATAGCCAAAAGCTCGGTACCATGAAAGTGCCTGTTATTTTTAGAGCGGATATTGCCAATTCATTATTCGGCCATTTAGTGTCGGCGATTGGCGGTGGTGCGCTTTATCGTAAATCGAGTTTCTTGCTTGATAGTTTAGGAACTAAAGTATTTAGCAATTGTGTGAATATCTCTGAGCGCCCGCATTTATTAAAAGGTTTAGCATCTTCGCCGTTTGATGTTGAAGGTTTAAAAACCGTCGATCGTGAAATTATTCAAGGCGGTGAGCTGCAAACTTACCTGTTAGCAAGCTATGCAGCGCGTAAACTATCGATGGCACCAACGGGTCATGCTGGTGGTATTCATAACTGGCTAGTTGAACAAACCCATGCCGATTTGAAAGCGCTATTAAAAACCATGGGCACAGGCTTATTGGTAACTGAACTTATGGGTCAAGGTGTGAACACGGTGACTGGTGATTACTCACGTGGCGCAGCGGGTTTCTGGGTTGAGAATGGTGAAATCCAATATCCTGTAAGTGAAATCACAATTGCTGGTAACTTAAAAGATATGTTTAAAGCGGTCGTTGGCTTAGGTGGTGACATTGAGCGTCGTGGCGGTATTCAAACAGGCTCTGTATTAATTGAACAAATGCAGGTTGCGGGTAGTTAATTCATCAATAACTAATCATTTTTTAAGAGCCTCACTTTAGTGGGGCTTTTTTATTTGAAAAAACGCTTTACCTAAACTTAACTTGAGGTTTTATCTTGATGGCAGTTTAAAAATAAAAAGGAAAACTACCATGTATTTAGAACACGTAAACCTTGTTGTTAGTAATGTTGATGCCATGCTGCACTTTTATAAAGTCGCATTCCCGCACTGGCGTGTGCGTAGTCAAGGTGACAGCACATGGTCTGGAAAACCACGCAAATGGCTGCACTTTGGTGATGATTACCAATACCTTGCATTAAGTGATAACGGTGAAGATGAAAATCGTGATTTAGCGGGTCATCAAGTTGGCCTTGCCCATTTTGCTTATGTAACAAACGACATTAATGCCGTCATTGAACGTCTTGTTTCAGCCGGTTATGAAATTGATAAACACGGCCCAGAAAATCCATACCGTAAAAATGTTTATTTTATCGACCCCGCAGGTTTTGAAGTGGAGTTTGTAGAATATTTCAGTGATATTCCAAGTGAAAGGAATAATGATCTTTGATCTCGCCGTGAAATTCATTTCGCGCGGTAGTTGTAGCAGCAGGTTTACCACGCGTCATTTGTTACCTATTGCGCGATGTAAAATCGCGCCTACAATATCTCGCAACTTTTACTGCACCTTGTTCATTTCTTTCCAACTGGCTTTTAGGCTATTGGCAAAGCTGATGAGCTTTTCTTTCATGGTACGCTTTACTTTGATCTCTACTGAGCCTAGCCATACGTTACCTTCAATGGTAATGGTTGGGCCCTGACCTTTATTTAGAGCGACTGACTTGTTTTCTACGCTGCCAATAACGCTAAACAGTTTAGATACCACATTGACATGTTCAGGCACGTAGATTTCGTCGTTACCTAAAATACAGTTTACGTAAATAGTGACATGCTGATGCTGGAAAATCGCTTCGCTAAAGTCGAGTTCGATTGAGCCTAAGCAGTTTGTGAGGTGAATTTCTTTTGGCACAAGCCACTGGCCGCTACGCTCATTTGAACCAAGAATACTGCGTAGTTGTAAGTTTTCGTTGTCACTGCTATGGCTGTAGTGAGGTTTAAATTGCGCATGCTTATGCGATTTGTAATCTGTATCAGCTTTTAGCGCTAAGTCCGCAACAAGCTCAACAAGTACTTCATTGCACGTGGCTGCCATTGCTTGATCTAGTCGGCGTTCAAATGCTTCAGCTGAAATAACTGCATGACTGTAGTTATAAATGAGTTGGTCAATGACTTCTTCTCTTACTTGATCGATTGGACGATCTTCGAGTTTAACGGCCATGGTAGTTCCCTGTTGTGATTATAAAGTGATTCTTCTGTTATTCGATATAAAGCAAAGCTTAGGCCAAATTTTATTTATATAAAAATCAAGTTGTTGTGTTTTTTGGCTTATTAGCAACTTCGTTAAATTAACCATAGATTAATGTTATCTGCAATTAATTGGTTATTTTTGCAACATTGTGAACTTATTACCGAGCAGCCTGTAAATTGTTACCGAGGAGAATATGTGTCTTGAATAGATTGAAGTGTAACCTATTGATATTAAGGTGATAAATAGTTGGCATCAAAGTCGCATTAAGTAATGTGTCTTTAATCAAAAGGAGAAAGATTATGAATACATTCAACAAGTCTATGATTGCCGCGTTAGTTATTGGTGCTACTAGCATGTCAGCTCAGGCAAGCAGCTGGGAAAATGAAAGTAAAGACGCTTGGATTGATGGTAAGGCAGAAACTGTTCTTTTAATGAACACAAATCTAAACAACTTTGACATCAACACAGATGTAAAAAATGGCAAGGTTGTACTAACTGGTAAAGTGAATAGTGAGCTTGATAAAGAGTTAGCAGAAGAGCTGGTATTAAGCTTAGATGGCGTAACTGATGTTGAAAACAAGCTTACAGTCGTAAAAGACATGAAAGCTAAGCACGCCAAAAAAGAGAAAGGTGATTCAGCTGAAAGTGATCTAACAGATGCAAAAATCAGCACTGTGATTACAACTCGCTTCCTATTTAATTCTGAAGTAGGTGGTACTGATATCGATGTAGATACTGATAAAGGTGTTGTAACCCTTAAAGGTACCGTTGAATCAGAAGCTGAAAAACAGCTTGCAGTAAGCATTGCAGAAAATGCTGAAGATGTTCGCAAAGTAATCGATGAATTAACGATTGTTGCTGAATAATAAGTAATTAATGAAAGCCCAGCTTTGGCTGGGTTTTTATTTTGTTTTCAAGGAGTGAATCATGGACTTAATTCGCATTATATTGTCAGTTTTAATTCCCCCTTTAGGTGTATTTTTACAGGTAGGTTTAGGTGCACAATTCTGGATTAATATTCTTTTAACCTTATTAGGGTACATTCCAGGCTTGATTCATGCTGTGTATATCATTGCTAAACGATAATTGCACACAAGGATGACTTAGGAGCACAGCATGGAAAAGCTGTAGGAATAACGGATTATAAACCGCAAGGAGTTACATAATGGAAAACGTAGCAAAGCATAATGGAAAGCAAGGAAGTAACAAGGCGTTATGGACAAGCGCACAATGGCAACGCTTTATGGAAAAAGTGAACGGATAATTGCTAAGGAGCGGCAAGTGGTAAGGAACCTAAAATGGATGAAGCTAGCGTAAGGAGGTGACTATATGGAACAAGTACAAACGCAATCAAAACAAGGAATGGACAAACAAGGAGCTGCTTTATGGAATCAGCAGCAGTGGCAAGACTTTATGGATCATGCGAAAGCAGTTGCGCCGCAGGTAACAGGGAAGGCTGACGATAAAAACCCGATATTATCTTCAGGTGATATCGGGTTTTTAATCACATCAGCAATTTATCTTTATAACTTAAACTGATTAACCGTTTTATTTAACGAGACTGCTAACTCATTCAAATCACGGGCTTCATCAGCCAATTCATGAGCATGATCTGCCGTGCTATTCACTAAATGGTTAATAGCCGCAAGGCTGTTATTGATATCTTCTGCGACTACCGTTTGTTGCTCCGTTGAAGTCGCAATTTGATGACTTTGATCTTGCACATTTGTCACTGATTGTGCGATGTCTTGCAGTGCTGTAAGCACAATTTGTGTTTGTTCAACAGAACCTTCAGCGCGCTCTTGTCCTTGTTGCATCATCGTTGATGCTTGCTGAGCAATCTGTTGCAATCGGCTGATCATATTACGAATATCATCAGTTGACTCTTGCGTTCTGCTTGCCAATGAACGAACCTCATCAGCAACCACAGCAAAACCTCGACCTTGCTCGCCTGCACGCGCTGCTTCAATGGCAGCATTAAGAGCCAGTAAATTAGTTTGTTCTGCAATAGAGTTGATCACATCGATGACGGCACCAATATTGCCACTTTCTTGCTCAAGACCAGCAACGACTTTAGACGCTTCACCAATGTGACTTGCTAATGCGGTCATGACTGACTGAGCCTGTGTAGAACGTTTTGTGCCATCAACAGTAATGGTTTGTACTTGTTCAGCAGCATTATTGGTATTTTGTGCATTGCGCGAAATTTCGAGTACTGTTGAGGCCATTTCAGTGACTGCTGCACTAACACTGTCTACCTGTTGTTTCTCTTGTTGAATTTCATCATTGGTTTTTTGTGACACTGTTTTTAGCTGTGAAGCTGCTTGGCTTAACTGCTCCGCTTGCGCTGCAGTATTGAGCATCATTGCACGCAATTTATCGATAAAGGTGTTCATATGCAGGGCTAATTGACCCACTTCATCGTGACTTTTTATATCAATTTTTTGTGTTAGGTCGCCATCTCCTGAGGCGATATCACGCATAATATAAGTTAGCTTAGTCAATGGTTTGGTGATCATTTGCGTAGCCCAAAAGATCATTGCAATGATAATCGCGAGAATAATGATCACTGATGTTGTGGTTGTCATTACGGCATCATTGACAGGCTCATCAATCATGCTGGTTGGAATTAAAATACCTACATACCAATCAAGATAAGGGGTTTCTAATTCAAGGCGATTGAAGACAACGTAATACTCTTCTCCTTTAAAAGTGATGAAGCTACTACCGTCTTTTTTACTTTTCATAACACGATTTAATTCGCTAAAGCCTGATGTATCGTTAAATTGTTTCTCCAGCGCTTCTAGGCCTTCTTTGCCATTTGGGCTTTCGTCGGTAATTGATAGTTTGTGACCTGTTCGTTTTGAAAGGTGCACAACTTTTTGGTTGCCATCAAGTAAAAAACCAAATCCTTGACCGTTGAAACGAATATTCTCGACCATGTCGTTAATATTGTTGAGCTGTAAGTCGACACCACCAAAACCAATGAGTTTATTTTGGTTATACACTGGTTGTTGTACAACCGCCGATGCGTTGCCTGTGGTTAAGTCAACGGAAATAGGGCCGACATAGAGCTTGTTTATTGCTAACGCGTCTTGCCACCAACCACGTTTATAAGCGTAATAGGGGTCACCATTAAAGTGTGTAGTACGCTCATTTTCTTTAAAGTATTCACCGGTGGTTGCTGAGGCAAAAAAAGCAGATAGAATGTTGTCATCATTACCACTGATGCGTACAAAGTCTTGATTGATGCTGTCGTACCCAGGTTGGTTATCAAGTGGTTGATCACGCTCAGTCCAATTTTCAAACCAATTCACTAAATGTGGGTTAGTAATAAAAGTTTCAACAACTTTACCATAGCGAGCAAAGTAACCTTGCATTGAAAGTCGCTCACTTTGTAGATAACTGTCAGCTTCTCGCTGAATTGCTTGTCGTGATAAGTCAGCAATGTGACTAACAAAAAAGCTCGACGCGATGATAAGTAGTACACTGATCGTCCCACCGATGAGAAGTAATATTTTTTTACGTAAAGAGAGGTTGTTTAACATAGGTGCACGTGTTTTTATTATTAGCTAGAGTAATCTATCTAATCATATTTGCACCCAAATCGCTACAAGGCAAAGTAAAGTTTGTTAATAAAATAATACATAACACAAGGGGATGTCACCAAGTGATTGTTAATGATAATAAATTAGTGGTACTAGGCGCTGGCTGGCTAGGGGAAGCACTTTGTCTTAAGGCAAAGGAGTTAGGTTGGCAGGTGCAAGGCACAAGAAGAGAGGTCAAGCATGACTATGACTTTCAACGCCAATTGATATTACAACCAAGTGGATTGAAGCATACTGTCTCTTTAAAGGACGCGTGGTGGGTATGTGCTATTCCACCTAAAAGTCGTGATAGTCAAAGTGATTACCTAGCAACGCTTTCTGCTAGTTTAGAGTTAGCTAAATCGCTGCAATGCCGTGGGGTTATTTTATGTTCTTCAACGGGTGTGTATAACAACGCTGATAATACATATACAGAGCAAAGTACTATTGAATGTTCATCACCTCGCCAACAGCTTTTGTATGATGCCGAACAATGCGTGCTACAAGCGGGCGGTAAAGTATTGCGGCTGGCAGGGCTAGTTGGGCCAAACCGTGAACCAGGGCGGTTTGTTGCAGGTAAGGAGCTTAAGAGTTCAAGCCAACAACTCGTCAATATGGTGCATCGAGACGATGTTATTCATGCTATTTTCAAGTTGATTGAAGGTTGGTCAGATGCATCTGCAATCTATAATGTAGTCAATCCTGCTCACCCAACAAAAGTTGATTATTACCAGCAAAAGTGTGCCGAGCAGGGTAGCTCTGAGCCAAGTTTTACCAGCGATGAGGCCAAGATGCGAATCATTGATGGCTCGGCAATTGAGTCTTTAGGCTTTCAATATCAGTGGCCAATTTAAGCGGTTATTTTTTAAAGGTTAAATGCCCTCCCAGTCTATATTTACTGCCTGGGGAGACTAAGCGTGCAAAGCTTACGATCCCCTCAGAGCACCAAGTTCGACGAATAACCTGCAGGCAAGGCTCTTCATTATAGAGGTTGAGCCACTGACACATTTCATTATTTGGCATGATTGCTTCAACTGTATGTCTTGCTTCTGTTAGCGGGGCTGCACTTGAAAGGTATTCGTGGGGAGTCAGGGTGTGAAAGTTCTGTTGCAAATAATCTTTAGCCAGCTTTGGATTGACGAAACGCTCTTCAACTTGTAATGGTTGCTCATTTTCATTGTGGACAATAACACTTCGATAAACATGACTATCAATATCAACACTCAATGCTATAGCAATAGGCGCAACGGCTTGTATTGATTCCATTACTAAAATTGTACAGCTGTATTGGCCATTTCGAGCTCGAACTTCGTCGGCAATATTTTTTATCTCAAGGAGAGAAGACTGTGATTTTAAACTGGCAACAAAGGTTCCGAGCCCTTGGCTACGAGTTAGAATGCCAGCATCTGTCAGTTCACTCAGTGCCCGTCTTGCAGTCATTCTACTTACCTTGAATTGATTGGTTAATTCATTCTCTGATGGCACACGATCGTTTTCTTGCCATTGGCCGGAACGAATATTATCAACTATAAATTGCTTTATCTGTGCGAATTTAGTGATGCTCATTGAAGGCGATGTATAAAGTTAATAGTATGTTACAAGGTGGCATAATTATCTTGTATATACAAGGTGACTTGATAAACTTTACGTCTATTTTAGTTATCTGCTTTGAGCATAGCTAAGTCAGGGCACTGCAAAATTCAGTATAGGTGAAAAATGCACACAATGAATAATAATGAGTCACACTGGGATCTACTAATTACAGATGCCAATATTGCTACAATGAACCCTGCTATTGATGCACCCTATGGTGCTATCGAAAATGGCGCTATTGCTGTTAAAGATGGGAAGATTGCCTGGTTAGGGAAACAAGCTGAGCTACCAAAGTTTGATGCATTAGCTACCCCAACCGTGTCAGCGAAAGGGCAATGGCTTACACCCGGTTTAATTGATTGTCATACTCACCTTGTTTTTGCTGGAAGCCGTGCCGAAGAGTTTGAACAACGACTTCAAGGTGTCAGTTATGAGCAAATAGCTGCAAATGGCGGGGGGATTGCAAGTACTGTTCGCGCTACGCGTGAAGCTGATCATGAAACATTATTTGTTGCAGCAAAAGAGCGTTTAAATGCGCTGTTTTCAGAAGGGGTGACAACGGTTGAAATTAAATCAGGCTATGGTCTTGATTGTGAAAACGAAATTAAACTTCTCGAAGTTGCGCGCTTATTAGGTGAAAACCATCCGGTTGATGTGAAAACGACCTTTTTAGGCGCTCATGCATTACCTTTAGAATATAAAGGTCGTAGTGATGAATATATCGATCTTGTGTGTGGTGAGATGTTAGAGCGGGTCGTCCAAGCCAACTTGGCTGATGCGGTCGACGCATTTTGTGAGAATGTCGGGTTTAGTAATGAGCAAACACGGCGTGTATTTGAAGCCGCGAAGAAATATAACTTACCTGTAAAATTGCATGCTGAGCAGTTATCAAATCAGCATGGTGCAGAGCTTGTCGCTGAATTTAATGGTTTATCAGCCGATCATATCGAGCATCTTGATGAAGCTGGCATTCAGGCTATGGCAAAAGCGGGTACCGCAGCTGTATTATTACCGGGTGCTTTTTACTTCTTAAGAGAAACAAAATATCCGCCGATAGAGCTGCTACAGCAGTACCAAGTGCCCATTGCTATTTCTACTGACTTTAACCCAGGTACTTCGCCACTGTGTTCGTTGCATTTGATGATGAATATGGCATGTACTATTTTCCGTATGACTCCAGAGCAAGCATTAGCTGGGGTGACTCGAAACGCCGCAGGTGCATTGGGTCTTGATGATCGTGGCGTCTTAAAAGTGGGTGCTCGTGCTGATATTGCCCACTGGCAAATATCTCATCCTGCACAATTAAGTTATCAGTTTGGTGTAAATAAACTGTCAAATCTGTGGATTTTGGGTAGACTAAATTAGATAGAGCTTTTACACAGTTTGGATTACATGTCATTGATTGCTAGTTTAACAAGTGCCAGTACAAGTCTTCTCTTTGTGAGTGGAGATGTCATTGCTGTGTTTTTGGCAGGTGCACTGTTTATGGCTATGGTATGTGCGCTGTGTGTGACTCAAAATCCTATTTTACGACTCAGCCTAGTGGTCAATGGTATGCTAGGCCTTGCTATCCTGAGTTTAAGTGAGCCTTGGCTGATTTTGCTTTTGGCGATCAGTTTTTGCTTCCATCTTTGGCAGGCATTCAGAACCACTAATTGGTTAGCCATTATTATAAGTGTCACAGCAGCATTGTGTTTTGCGGTGTTGTTTTCTGCCCATTTATTACTGGATGTTGCTTTTTATTGGCTCGTATCTGCGGTAATAATTCTGACTGTGTCGGGCTTTTTCAACTACGAAGAAGCCAACGAAGAGGAAGAAGTTCCTTCTGTATTAACTCATCATAATGATATGGATAAAACGCCTCTAAGCGACTTGCCTGATCGTAAAGCGTTGCAAGATGGCTTTTTACACTTTCGACAGCAACACCCGAATAATTGCGCTTTAGTGGTGATACGTTTAGAAGGCTTTGAAAGTGTAAATCAGCATATAGGTCGTGATTTTGGAGACTTGTTGCTTGCGCAATCAGCCAGCCGTATAAAACATCAACTTGAATCAGATTCTGTACTGAGTGTCGCGGCCCCTTCAGGACTTCATGAAAAGCTTGTTCATTTAGGTGGATTAAATTTTGCGTTTATTTGTTCACTTGAAGAGCAGCAACATCATCATGAGCAATTAATTAATAAAATTAGGCAAGTAACCTTAAAGCCATTTAATGTGGCAAATTGCACCATTGAAGTGAAAGTTAGAGCCAGCTACGTTAGTTGTGATAACCCAGAACATAGTTTTGATAATTTGCTCTCGTTTGCCAATCTTGCGCTTGATTCCAACCCGAATAAGGCTATTGTGCCTTACCATGCAAATATGATGGTTGAACAGCTTGAACAACAAGCACGACTGCGCGAGTTGTCTAACCTTGATTTTGCCAGCGAATTAGAGCTGTATTTTCAACCGATTATTCGTAATAGTGATGAGCACATAGAGTTTTTAGAGTTGTTATTGCGATGGCAGCACCCAAAGCAAGGTATTTTGGCTGCTAATAAGTTCATTGATGATATACGTGTTGCAGGCCTTGGTTATCCTGTCGCTGCGTATGTAATAGAGCGAGCAGCAGAGCTTGCGATGGCGCTGAGAATGGAAGGGATTGAGCTTCCTCTAAGTATTAATGTGTTTGGCCCCGAAATGCTCAATGAAGAGTTTATTGAATTTGTCGATCGTATTTTCAGTGAACACCGCTTAGAAGTGGGTGACTTGATCATTGAATGTCCACTTGATTTGTTTATGAATCTTGATGATCAAGGCAAAGCGATGATAGCCAGATTAAATAGTATTGGTATCAAATTATGCGTAGATGGGTTTGGTGATACCCCTATTTTACTTTCAAAACTGCCAAACTTAAATGTGGAGTACATAAAAGTAGCTCCGTCGCTTACTGCTGACTTCGCTCATCAAAGCCAAGTGCGTAGCTTGGTATCTGGTATGGTTGATATGCACAACCAAAACAATGCAAAAGTAATATGCGAAGGGGTCGAAACTCAAGAGCACCTTAAGTTTGTTAAGTCGCTCAATGCCTATGCGGCTCAAGGATATTATTTTAGCTATCCGTTGAGTAGTGTAGGGATGATGTCTTGGTTAAAGCAGTGGCGCTTAGAGCATCAATGATTATAGCTGTGGGTTTACCCCACGTTGCTTATTACGTGATATAAATTGCGCGATATAAAATCGCGCCTACAATCTTAACCTCGAACTAACCTGCTTCCCTGGCTTGTAAGTAAGCGTTCACAAGGGCGGTGATGATTTGGCCAGCATCGTTCATTCCTGCTTCTAAACCAACCGGATGTTGTGAGGGCGCACCTTCGCATAAGTGTAAGTAATGCGCATTGCTGTTGCTTGCTGCTACATGTACAAAGTGTTCTGCATCTGCGACACTAAACCCGCAGTTTGTATAAGCACTCACAGGCATTAGTGAAATACTGTCGAGATCGACTTCAACTCCTAATGGCGCTTTACTTAAACGTGCTGTCGCTTGTTTGCATGCAGTTGATAGGTCAATAGTACGGCGTACTTGAATATCTTGATAACTATCAAAGGTGAAGTGAGCGCTTTTGAGTGCATCAAGTATCGCTTGATTATTTTTAAACTCATGTAAGCCTATGACGTGATAATCAGCGAGATGATTTTCTTCAAAGGCATACCTAAAGCCATTGCCGCTGTGACGACCTTCGCATTCTCTAAAATCTGCATGAGGGTCAAGGTTTATAGCATGAACGGGTTTATTATACTGTTTACTTAAGGCTCGCAAAATTCCTAAGCAGTTGTTGTGCCCACCGCCAATGACGATAGGTTCTAAACCCGCAGCGAAGATCATTGCAAGCACGTGCTCAACGCGGGTATCTATTTCTGCACAAAGCTGGCGTAGCTTAGCCAATTCGTCATTGTTTTTATTATCAAGGTGTGTGGCTTGTTGGTGTAAGTCATCAAGCGCCACTTCGCCTAGTAGCAATACGCGCTCATGATTTAAAAACTGGTTATGTGATTGATTTAGGAAGCGTTTTAAAAAGGCAGACCATGCTTGGTGTGAGCCACCATTACCTAAATTTGCCCGTGGGCCAATATCTTCACATACTCCAATCAATACATAGCGAATCCCGAAGTGTTTCGCATCAATTAAAGCTTGTTGGGCGTTAACATGGGTATCAAGTAAAGACAGTGCTTGCCATGCTTTTTGTTCATTTAAGCGGCGTGTACATAAATGTTCTACAGCCGCTCGTTCATAAATTTTAAGGTAATCAGTCACCGAGTTTAGTCTTCTTCTATTACTTCTAACTCTAATTCTTCGGCAGATAAAAGAATGCCAGTGCTGTCTGCATAGATAAAGTCGTCATCAAAAAACGAAACCCCTGCGAAGTTAACACCAATGCCGTCTTCGCCGGCACCTTCGCTATCAGCTGCTACGGGAATTGAAGCAATCGCTTGAACACCTAAGTCGAGTTCTTCTAACTCATCAACATGACGAATTGCACCGTAAACGATGATACCTTGCCAATTATTTTCTAATGCGATCTCAGCCAGCTCAATATCGATTAATGCACGGCGAGTAGAGCCGCCACCATCAACGAGTAGAACACTATCAGTTCCATCTGTTGATAAAATTTCGCGGATCAGCTCATTGTTTTCAAAGCATTTAACAGTTTTTACTCGACCACTAAAGCTTGAGCGTCCACCAAAATTAATAAACATTGGTTCGAGCACATCAACCACATCTGCAAAGTGGTCGCATAAATCCGAAGTGCTGTAATCCATTTTTTCATCCTCTAAAGAGACTGTCTGTTTAGTATTCAGTATACCTTGATACAACTCAATAACAACGACTTAATGTGGGTTTATTGGTTTAAATCAAAGGATTTTGTGCACCGCAACATTAGTGTCTCAAAAGCGTCACCTAATTGTTATTTTTAACGCCTAAGCTGAGATGAGTATAAAAATTAGGCGCAAAGTATGACAAGGAGCTCACCATGGCAAACAACATACTTACAAGGTTAGCAAAGGTTGATGAGCAGCTGTTTTTGAGTGTCTTCAATGACGCTTCGCCAAATTGGGTGAAAAAGTCAGCAATCGGTTTATCAAAGACGGGAGATGGCGGGTTATATGTGGTGTTGTTCATTGCTCTTTGGTGGTTTACAGAGCAATTACACTTTCAGCAACTTGCACAGTGTCTATTATTGGGTTTTGCAATAGAACGGCCTATCTATTTCTTAGCAAAAAAACGGATTGCAAGGGTGCGTCCATGTGATTGCTTAGTCAAAAGTGCTTATTTGATCCCGAGTGACCAGTTTAGTTTACCGTCAGGGCATAGTGCAGGAGCATTTGTCGTGGCCACAATATTGGCTATTTATTTTCCTGAGCTTGCATTTGTCTGTTTTATGTGGGCATCAGGTGTAGCCATATCAAGAGTGGTAATTGGAGTACATTATCCTGCCGATGTATTGATAGGAGCGGCGATGGGGTCGTGTTGTGCAATGTTAGCTGTAATGGTGGTGGAATATCTATGAGAATTTTATATGGTATCCAAGGGACGGGAAATGGTCATATCACACGCGCTCGTGTCATGGCAACGACCTTTAGTACATTGGGTGTTGAGGTAGACTATGTGTTTTCTGGTCGAAGTGAGCTTGATTACTTTGATATGGACGATTTTGCCGACTACAGAACATTTCGGGGTTTATCGTTTAATAGTAAATCAGGGCAGGTTGATAGCCTAAAAACCCTAAAGAATGCACGCCCTTTACAGTTATTAAAAGATATTAAAAACTTAGACTTGCGCCGCTATGATTTAGTGTTCAATGACTTTGAACCTATTACAGCGTGGGCTGCCAGACAGCAAGGAATACCTGTGGTAGGTATGAGCCATCAAGCTGCATTTTTATCAGATAAAGTGCCTATGTTTGGTCGGGCTTTCTTGCGGCGTGCACTTATACGTAATTATGCACCAGCGAATGTTTATCTAGGTGTGCACTGGCAACCTTATGCTGAGAATATTATTCCGCCATTTATTGCAAACCATCACCATGACAACCCTGTAATGGTCGAAAACAAAGTACTTGTATATTTACCATTTGAAAACCTAGACAGTGTTGTTGATTATTTAAAGGATTTCCCTGAACGTGAGTTCTATTGCTATCACCCCGATGCCAAGGATAGCTCAATAGGCAATATTCATTTGCGTGCGCCATCAAGAGTCGGCTTTTTAAATGATTTAGCCAATGCGGGTGGCGTTATCGGTAATGCGGGGTTTGAGCTTGCTAGTGAAGCCTTACAATTAGGTAAAAAGCTACTCTTAAAGCCACTTGGCAAACAATTCGAGCAAGGTATCAATGCACAAACGTTATTAGCGATGGGAGCTGCACATGTCATGAGCTACTTGAATCCAAATGCAATGGATGACTGGCTTCAATCCCCTCAAAATAAAAAACTGAATTTTCCGAGTGATCCAGCTCCATTAGTCGACTGGTTGCAGAAAAAACAATGGCAACAGCTAGATAAGTTGCATCATCATTTATGGCAACAGGTTGATCTGGGACAAAAAATCATTGTATAAGCGTTTTTTATAGCGGAAAATGCATGCAAAATTTAGCTGCTTTCAATAATTTAGCTATACTCTAAAATGCATATTTCGATGGGGCACTTTGAATGAATGTATTACAAAACTTAACTATAAAGCGTCGTTTACAGTTAAATGCGCTGGTTGTTGGTCTTGCAATGGTTGTGATGCTGTGTGTAATTATCTTTGAGTCGCGCATGATGCTCAAGCTCAATGAAACAATTCAAAATGCTGAAGAGCTCGATATTCACGAGCTCGCTATGCGTAAGCACGAGAAAAACTTCCTATTTTACAAAGATGTAGATAGCCTTGAGTTATTCGAAAAAGAATATGGTTTTTTAAAAACCAAAATGGCACGCCTTGATGAGTTACTTGCTGATTTATCAATGGATGCAAGTAAACTAAATGAATTTAGAGGGCTTGCGAAAAGCTACTATGAAGATTTTCAGACAGTTGTTGTGCTGCAAAAGAAAATCGGTCTACACCCTAAAGATGCGCTTTATGGTGACTTACGAGGGGCTGTTCATCAGGTCGAAACGTTATTAAGTGAGCGCGAAAATTTTCATTTGTTAACGCTCATGTTGCAGCTGCGCCGTGCAGAAAAAGACTTTATGTTACGCTTTGATTTAAAATACTTAAGCAAGTTTGATGACCTGGTTGAAACATTCAAAGCAGAGATCAGAAACTCACGATTCGACGCCAGTTATGAAAGTCAGTTACTGAGCTTACTAACCACCTATCAAACAAAGTTTAAAGCATTAGTCGATGCGCAGGTGGCACTTGGCCTTGATTTAGAGTCAGGCGCATTAGGTGAAATGAAGGCCAGTGTTGAGAAAAGTGATGCTATTGTCTCTGAACTCACTAGTGACACCAAAGCGTTTGTAGAATCAAGCGCAGCGCAAGCACAGTTCATTGCCGTTATGGTATTTATTATTGCCAGTATTGTGGTTATGGCATTGGTTTACTTTACCAGTCGTTCGATTATTCAGCCAATTGAGCGTGTTTACCACACGATTAATGAAATTCGCCGCAGCAATGACTTAAGTATGGCGATTGCTCAGTCAGGTAAAGACGAAATTACCACCATGTCTATGGATTTCAATAGCTTGATTGGTGATTTTAAAAAGCTAATTTATGAGGTCAATACTGCACTAGGAACGCTAAATGTTGCTACTGAGCATTTATCAGAAACAACCGCTGCGACTAGTTCGGGTATGCAAGAGCAGTTACACGAAGCAGATATGGTTGCCACAGCAGCAACCGAAATGCAGGCAACAATTCAAGATATTTCTCATAACACTGAAGCAGCAGCCAAAAAAGCAGAGTCAACCAACTTAAGTGCTCAGCAAGGTCGCTCTGAAGTTGAATCAACCGTGGTGCAAATTAACCACCTGTCTGAGTCATTAGGCAATGCGTCTAATGTTGTATCTCAACTTGAAAAAGATGCCGAAACGATTGGCTCAGTACTTGATGTAATTCGTGGTATTGCAGAGCAAACCAACTTACTTGCTCTGAATGCGGCAATTGAAGCTGCTCGCGCTGGTGAGCAAGGGCGTGGCTTCGCTGTGGTTGCTGACGAAGTACGTTCACTGGCACAGCGCACGCAAGATTCAACGCAAGAGATTGAGAGTATTATCTCCACTCTACAAGGGCGTACTCAAGAAGTGGTGAGCATTATGCAGGAGTGCCGTGCACAAGGTGGCGAGAGTGCAGATCAAGCCAGCAAAGCGGGTGAGTTACTGCGTTCGATTACCGAAGATGTGCAAACTATTATGGAAATGAGTACACACATTGCAACGGCAATCGATGAGCAAAGCCAAGTAGCCTCTGAGGTTAACAAGAATGTGGTTCGCATTCGTGATATAGCTCAAGAAGCGTCAGGCCATGCAGCAACCAATGCGCAAACCAGCGAAGAAGTATCTGAGCAAGCGCGTGTGCTTTATCAAGCAATTGATAAGTTTAAAGTTTAATACATTTTCTGGAGATAAAATAAAAGCGCGTTGACAGGTCGTCATCGCGCTTTTTGATTTTTGATAGCCCCTACTAAGGCACAAATTTAATAGGCACGCTGTCTTTGTTAGCTTCGTGCTCTGTGACTCGCGTTTGGTATTTGTGCCAAAGTTCATCATGATTGGCTTGTAAGTCTGCTAAGTAATGCCAGCTGTATAAACCGCTATTATGATTATCACTAAATACTAAG
Source organism: Pseudoalteromonas sp. CO133X (assembly GCA_004208945.1). Classification (GTDB taxonomy): domain Bacteria; phylum Pseudomonadota; class Gammaproteobacteria; order Enterobacterales; family Alteromonadaceae; genus Pseudoalteromonas. The sequence goes on from SGPE01000029.1 coordinate 263,350, forward strand.
CGCAGAGCATAATGGCCAACCGGCTCAATCTTACTAATCGCTACTTGCTGTTTATCAAGCACCAGCTTCATAGGTTCGTTGCCATGACCTTGTACTTCTGCTGAAGGCGAGTGAACACGCAAAAATTCAGCATTAAATCGCGCAATAGAGTCATCATCAAAATGAACATCTAAGACTTTACTTACAGTGTGGTAATGAACTTTAGTGACTTCTTTCATGTCAGCCTCGAATAGACGATTTATAAACTAAAAAGCCTCCAGTTGGAGGCTTTTGATTATAACGCTAATTTGTTGATTAAAGAATGAAGCGGCTTAAGTCTTCATCTTCAACAAGTGCACCTAAGTGCTGTTCAACATAGCTTGCATCGATTGTCAGTTTTGAGCCTGCTTTTTCAGATGCATCAAATGAAATTTCTTCCATTAGTTTTTCCATCACAGTGTGCAGACGACGAGCACCAATGTTTTCGGTTTTCTCGTTAACTTGCCACGCTGCTTTAGCAATACGCTCAATTGCGTCATCAGTAAACTCAACATCAACTTGTTCTGTTTTTAACAGTTCACGTTGCTGCTCCGTTAGCGATGCGTGAGGTTCGGTTAAAATGCGTTTGAAGTCATCTGCTGATAGTGCTTCAAGTTCAACACGAATAGGTAAACGGCCTTGAAGTTCAGGGATCATATCTGATGGTTTAGACATCTGGAATGCGCCTGAAGCAATAAATAACATGTGATCAGTTTTCACCATGCCGTGCTTAGTGCTTACTGTTGAGCCTTCGATGAGTGGTAGTAAGTCGCGTTGTACACCTTCACGACTTACATCAGGGCCAGACGCTTCACCACGTTTACAGATTTTATCAATCTCATCGATAAACACGATACCGTTTTGTTCAACTGCGAAAATAGCCTGCTCTTTTAACTCTTCAGGGTTAACAAGTTTTGCTGCTTCTTCTTCAACTAGTAGCTTAAACGCTTCTTTAATTTTTAGCTTACGCTTGCTGCGCTTATCGCCACCCATATTTTGGAACATGCTCTGTAGCTGGTTGGTCATTTCTTCCATACCAGGAGGAGCCATAATCTCAACATTAGGCTGTGCTTGTGCAACATCGATATCAATTTCTTTATCGTCTAGCTGACCTTCACGTAATTTTTTACGGAAAGATTGACGAGTTGAAGAATTCTCTTCGGTTTTTGACTCACCAAAGGTATCGCGTGCTGGTGGCAATAAAGCATCAAGAATTCGCTCTTCTGCCGCTTCTTCAGCGCGATGTTTGAATTTCTTAGTTTGCTGTTCACGTGTCATTTTAATCGAAATATCAACTAAATCACGGATGATAGTCTCAACTTCTTTACCAACATAGCCCACTTCGGTGAACTTAGTTGCTTCCACTTTAATGAAAGGGGCATTAGCAAGTTTTGCAAGGCGGCGAGCAATTTCAGTTTTACCCACACCTGTAGGACCAATCATTAAAATATTTTTTGGTGTTACCTCTGCACGTAAGTCATCGCTCAGTTGCATACGGCGCCAGCGGTTACGTAGCGCGATTGAAACTGCTTTTTTAGCTTTTGCTTGGCCAATAATATGTTGATCAAGCTCGTGAACGATTTCTCTTGGCGTCATCTCAGACATAGCAGTTCCTATTACAATTCTTCAATGGTTTGATAGTTATTCGTAAATACGCAGATATTACCTGCAATTGTCAGGCTTTTTTCGACGATTTCACGAGCACTTAAATCGGTATTTTCTAGTAGTGCAGTGGCTGCTGATTGTGCAAAGTTACCACCGCTGCCAATGGCAATAAGGTCATTTTCAGGCTGCACCACATCGCCATTACCAGTGATAATTAATGAGGCGGTTTCGTCTGCGACTGCAAGCAGAGCTTCAAGCTTTCTAAGGGCGCGATCACTACGCCAGTCTTTAGCCATCTCAACGGCAGCCTTGGTGAGGTTGCCTTGGTGCATTTCTAATTTGCTTTCAAAACGTTCGAATAGGGTGAAGGCATCAGCAGTACCGCCAGCAAATCCAGCGATTACTTTGCCATTATAAAGGCGTCGAACTTTACGGGCGTTGCCCTTCATTACGGTATTACCAAGTGAAACTTGGCCATCGCCACCAATAACGACCTTGTCGTCGCGGCGTACACTTACAATAGTGGTCATGTTTTTCCTCATCTTCGAGCGGCAGAGCCGCTCGTAAAAAGCGATTGATGAGGTGTTTATATGGGTGAATGAACTAAAATCAAGTCCAAAGCCAAATACCGCAGCCCATTATTTTGATGCGTTTCAGTTTATTTTTGTCACTTTCTGCTTGGCGTTTGGTTTTATAGGGCCCTAAGCGTACTTTGTACCATACGCCATTACTTCCTTCGACGCGCTTAGCTTCTGCAACAAGGCCTGCAAATGCTATTTTTGCTTTGAGGGTTTGTGCTTGTTCAAGTGTTCTAAACGAGCCGCATTGCATAACGTATGGGCCTTTTTGTTCAAGCTCTTTTACTTCAACTTGAACTTCATGCTCTTTTATTTCTTTTATAAACTCAGGCGGTTTAGGTTTTGGAATCACCTTTTCTTCCGCTTTAGTCGGATTGGCTTGCTGCTCAACAAGTGCAGGGTCAGCATTGTGCTTTATGTACCACAAACCATAGCCAAAGCAGCCCACAAGAATAATAGCAATTAGGACTAAAACAACTGGAAAGGGTTTTTTAGTGGGTGCCTGCTTTTTATTATTTCGATTCGATGGTTTTTTATTTATGTAATCGTGTTGTGCCATGATTCTCTATTGGCCTTTAAATCATATCTATAGGATCAACGTCTAAGCTCCACCGCACCTTTTGCGCAAGTTTACTGGTACTAATATAGTCAACCATTTGCGCTAAATACTGGTGTAAGTGGGAACGCTCCTGCGCTTGAATATGTAATTGGAACCGATACTTGCCCGCCACACGTTCCAGTGGCGCGGGGATCGGGCCGAGCAATTGTATACCAGATACACTCTGTACAGGAACCAAATCAGTTAAAAAATCCATAACTTGATTTATGTTATGCCCTTCAGCACGCACAATCGCCATATTCGTAATGGGGGGAAGCTGAGCATCTTCTCGCTCGGTCAGGGCGTAACGAGCAAAGTCGTGGTAGCCATTATTAACGAGATCTTGCAGTAGCGGGTGCTCAGGAAAGTGAGTTTGCAATAACACTTGCCCAGGCTCACCACTACGTCCAGCACGGCCTGCTACTTGTGTTACAAGTTGCGCTAAATGCTCAGTGGCACGAAAATCACATGAATAGAGGCCACTATCCACGTCTAAAATCAGTACCAAGCTAACATCGGCAAAATGGTGGCCTTTTGCCAACATTTGCGTCCCAACTAAAATACGAGCGCCGCCTTGGTTGATGTCATCGAGGGCTTTTTCTAGGCTACCTTTACGGCGTGTTGAATCACGATCGATACGGCTAATGGGAATATCGGGAAAGGTTTGCGTTAAAAACTCTTCGATTTGCTCAGTGCCTTTGCCGTTTGGGAAGATCTGCGTGCTGCCACAATCAGGGCACTGATGAGGCACGCTATGCTGTTCACCACAGTGGTGACAAATCATTTGGCCAATGGCTTTATGAAATGTTGCGCTGGTACTGCAACGTGAGCACTCACTTAGCCAGCCGCACTCATGGCATATAAGTGTAGGTGAAAAACCACGACGATTTAAAAATACCATTACTTGCTTGCCACGCTCTAAATGCTGGCGCATATAAGCAAGACTGGCATGAGCGATGCCGGCTTGTTCTGGCTGGCCTTTCATATCCAATAGTTGAAACTGATTATCGGTGCTGGTTTGTGCTCGCTGTGTTAAGCTAAGTAGCTGATATTTATTAGTAATCGCCTTATGCAAGGTTTCTAATGCAGGTGTCGCGCTGCCGAGTACCAGTGGAATATTATGTTGAAAGGCTCTGTAAGCGGCAAGATCTCGAGCATGGTAGCGTAGTGTATCTTGCTGTTTAAATGAGCTGTCATGCTCTTCATCAACAATGATCATGCCTAGTGATGAAAAAGGTAAAAATATACTCGAACGTGTGCCGATAACTATCGCACAACTACCTTTTTCACAAAAGCGCCATGTTTGTAGGCGCTCGTTATCAGTGAGTGCCGAATGCCATAGCATAATGGGCGTATCTGGAAAGCGACGACGAAAACGATTGACGGTTTGTGGAGTGAGGCCTATTTCAGGAACCAAAACCAAAGCTTGTTGGCCTTTTTTTAATACTTCTTCAAGGCATTGTAAGTAAACTTCTGTTTTGCCGCTGCCAGTCACCCCTTCGAGTAAAAAGCTTGCAAATCCATGCGCTTGGTTAATGGTAGTACAAGCGACAGCTTGCTCTTTATTGAGAGTCGGCTTTTTACCCACGGTGGGGGCGTGTTGCTGCCATTGATTGTCGTGCTCAATAAATTGTTTGATTAATGCTTTCTCAAGTAGGCTATCAATTGTTTTCTTATTAAAACCGAGCGCTTTTAATTCGGTTAACGATGACTTACCCGACTGCGCAAGTTGTTTTAATAAGTTGAGTTGCGTTTTCGCTCGTAAAGAGGGGAGCTTTGCCCCTTTTTCGGTCAACTCAACCATATTAATGCTGGTTTTATCAGGGCATTCACCTTGCCTTAATGCTGCTGGCAGTGCGGTATGTATGGTCTCACCCAAAGGGTAGCAGTAGTAGCGAGCTGTAAACTTTAATAGCTCTAAATGACGTTTGGATAAAATAGGGGCTTCGTCAATCACCTCTATGATAGCTTTTATCTTCTCCTTAGGGATGTCAGTACTTGTTTTCGTGGCAAGTATGACTGCTACTTTTTTTTGTGGACCGAATGGCACAAGAACACGCATGCCCGGCTGCAATTCAGTGTTATGCAACAGCGGTTCAACTTTATAATCGAAGGTACGCGGTAAAGGGACTTTTATGGCAACTTCTACAAAGTGCATGGTGGCTCAACGAAAACAAGAACAGACAGATAATGTACTAAAAATAGTCGTAAAAACCTACCAACAAATGCTAACCCAAGCGCCGTCTGTTTATTTTTTTAGCGAAAGATGCATTTAAAGCTTGTCGCAGAGCGTATTGGCCTATAAAATACGCGGCCTATTAATTGTATTAACGACGTATGGTGCCAGACTACGGGTTTGGAGAGCGATGCGGCCTTAACTAGAGGTTCCCTATGAAAGAAGGTATTCACCCTAAGTACGAAGCTATCACTGCAACTTGTTCATGTGGTAACAAATTCGAAACTAGCTCTACTTTATGTAAAGACATCCACTTAGACGTATGTTCTGAGTGTCACCCGTTTTACACTGGTAAGCAAAAGATTTTAGACACTGGCGGCCGTGTTGATCGTTTCAACAAGCGCTTCGGTGCACTTAGCAGCAAGAAGTAATATCTGCTGTTTTGTTAAAAAAAGCACCTTAGGGTGCTTTTTTTATACCTGATATTTATAAAGCATGATGTTAGACGTTATGCTGAACCTGTTATTTTCACTCACTTCCTATATAACTATTTTTGCTTGTTATGCTCATTATGTCGCTAATTTTGCAGACAAAGCGCAATCCCTTCGCTATATTCTTAGAGGTATAAATGATTCTAAAAGTTATAAAAAGTAATAAATTTAAATAACTTTGTAAGTAAATGCTGGTAATGTCGTCGAAATGGTTGTTTGGAACTAATTTCGGCTATTTGCAGTGTTCGTGCATATAAAATACAAAAACAGGTGCTTAAAAGGTCATAAATAGGTGAATTTTTATGTCTGATTAATCGCAACTATGCACAGAAGTTGTGGGTAAATCCTTTAAAATTAAGCGATATAGCATATAACAGGATAGACCTGATAATACTTGGAATTTTTATACATTACAGGTATCGTACTGATGCAAGCTCTCTCACTTTTTAACTTTTTTGCAGGATACTATCGCGTTATGTCAGATTTCCGTGAACAAGCATTACATTACCACGCTCACCCCGTTCCAGGTAAAATTAGTGTTGAATTAACCAAGCCGGCCGAAACGGTTAACGATCTCGCTTTAGCTTATAGCCCAGGTGTGGCTGAACCGGTTCGTGAAATCGCTGCTGACCCAGCAAATGCTTACAAATATACTGGCAAAGGTAACATGGTTGCGGTGATTTCAAACGGTACCGCAATTTTAGGTTTAGGTAACCTAGGCCCTCTTGCATCAAAACCTGTTATGGAAGGTAAAGCCTTACTATTCAAACGTTTTGCTGGCCTTGATTCAATTGATATTGAAGTAAAACATCGCACTACAGAAGATTTCATCAATACGGTTGCAAACATCGCTGATACGTTTGGCGGCATCAACCTAGAAGATATTAAAGCACCAGAGTGTTTTGAAATTGAAAAAGCGCTTATCGAGCGCTGCGATATTCCAGTTTTCCACGATGACCAACATGGTACAGCTATTGTTACTGCTGCCGGTATGCTTAATGCCCTTGAAGTACAAGGCAAAGATATCGAAGATGCCATTATCGTATGTTTAGGTGCAGGTGCAGCTGCTGTTGCTTGTATGGAGTTGTTAATTAAGTGTGGTGCATTACGTGAGCATATCTATATGCTTGACCGTAAAGGTGTGATCCATACTCGCCGCGATGATTTAAACGAATATAAGCAGTTATTTGCTAACAACACTGATAAACGTACATTACAAGACGTTATTGCTGATGCGGATGTCTTTGTAGGTGTATCTGGGCCAGATCTATTGACGGCGGATGACTTAAAGCTAATGGCAGACAAACCAGTTGTGTTTGCGTGTTCAAACCCAGATCCTGAGATTGCTCCAGAAGTTGCACACAGTGCACGCAATGATTTAATTATGGCAACGGGTCGTTCAGATTTTCCTAACCAAGTAAATAACGTGCTTTGTTTCCCGTTTATTTTCCGCGGTGCGCTTGATGTGCGTGCAACGGCAATTAATGATGAAATGAAAATTGCAGCTGTGCATGCTATTCGTGGTATTGCCAAAGAGCCAGTACCAAACGAAGTATTAAAAGCAGCTGGCGTAGAGTCTCTTGAGTTTGGCGCCGAGTATATCATTCCGAAACCAATGGATCCGCGTTTATTACCACGTATCGCACGTGCTGTTGCAGAAGCGGCGGTTGAATCGGGCGTTGCGCAAATTGAAATGCCAGAAGATTACATGCGTTAAGTTTAATTAAGCGAACTAGTTTAACGCGAATAAAAAAACTCAGCCTTTGCTGAGTTTTTTTATGCTTATGAATCGGCGTTTATCCGATGGCTTATTCAGAATCAAGTACAGGGATATCTAATCCCATTTCTAGCATGATCTTTTTAACTTCTTCAGGGACTTTTTCAGGGTTGTCTTTGCGTAAGTCGTCATCATTTGGTAATGGCTGACCTGTAAAAGCATGTAGAAAGGCTTCGCATAGAAGTTCACTGTTTGTCGCGTGTCGCAGATTATTGATCTGACGACGTGTGCGTTCATCTGTTAATACTTTTAGTACATTGAGCGGAATTGATACGGTAATTTTTTTAACTTGTTCTGATTTTTTACCGTGTTCTGCGTATGGGTGAATGTATTCACCGTTCCATTTAGCCATAAGTTATTTCGTTGCCTCGGTTATAAGTAGCTTACGCCTTTTTCACAGCGCAAAGATGCGGAAATTTTATCTCTTTAAAAAAGATAGTCAAATACTAGTTATTTAGCCATCTAGTAGTGTAAATGTATAAACTTCCATGTGTGAGTCACAAATGCTTTGACTTCTTATAATTGATCATCTAACCTTTTAGACGTCTAAACATCCAATCAATGAATAGGTGATGAAATGAGTGAAAAAAATAAAGCGACGATAGCTGTTCGTCATGGTATCGAAGCTGATAAACATCATGGTGCTGTCGTTCCACCTATCTATTTATCAACCACCTATTCATTTGCTGATTTTGATACTAAACGTCAATATGACTACGGACGCAGTGGTAATCCAAATCGAGATATCTTAGCTGAAACATTGGCTGAACTTGAAGGTGGTGCAAAAGGTATTATTACTGCAACAGGTATGTCAGCTGTGCATTTAGCGACGCAGCTATTAAACAGTGACGATACTTTAGTGATCCCACATGACTGTTATGGCGGTAGTTACCGTTTGTTCACGTCATTAGAAAAACGTGGTTTATTGAAGTTAAAGGTGTTGGATTTAACTAAAGCTGACAATCATCAAGAAATTTTAGCAATCAAACCAAAGCTTATCTGGATAGAGACACCCAGTAATCCAATTTTGCGTTTAACTGATATAAAAGCAATCACTTCGGTTGCTAAGCAATGTGGCGCCTTAGTTGCTGCTGATAATACGTTCTTATCACCAGCACTACAAAATCCAATTCAGTTTGGTGTAGATATCGTCGTACATTCAACAACTAAGTATATTAATGGTCACTCAGATGTAGTGGGTGGTGCAGTGATTGCTGCAACACAAGAGCTTGGTGATGAACTAGCTTGGTGGGCAAATAACATTGGTATCACAGGTGCACCATTTGACAGTTATTTAACCCTTCGTGGTTTACGAACATTAAATGTGCGTTTAAAACAACATCAAGAGAATGCGTTTGCAATCGCTCAGTATTTAGAAAATTCGCCTTTTGTTAGTCAGGTTTATTATCCAGGTCTTGCTTCTCACCCTCAGCATGAGCTCGCTAAAGCACAGCAACGTGGCTTTGGTGGCATGGTGAGCTTTGATATTAAAGGTGATATTAACGACGCTGCTGCGTTTTTAACAAGCTTAAAAGAGTTTAGTCTTGCAGAGTCATTAGGTGGAGTTGAGAGTCTTATTTGTCATCCCGCAACAATGACTCATGCTGGCATGGAACCTAAAGCACGCCTTGAGGCAGGTGTGGGCGATACACTCATTCGTATTTCTGTCGGTATTGAAGATATTAACGACTTAATTGCTGATCTTGAACGTGTTTTCAATCAAGTTAAACCAGGCGAAGGCTTACAAGCGAGCCAACCTAAAGGCGCTCAAGTACAGTCAACTAGTCAGCAAAATACATCGTTTAAGTTAACGCCTGCACATACGGCATTGTGGTAGAAGAAATGGTTAATATTGTTCATAAATTTGGTGGTTCGAGCCTAAGCTCGGCCGAGCGGTATCAAGCAGTTGCGAACATTGTTTTAGCGAACACTGAGCAAGGCGATTGTGTTGTTGTATCAGCCTCTGGGAAAACGACAGACACACTTGTAAAGCTCTGGCAGAGCTATCAACAAAATGATAATCAAGCTGTGAGTGATATTTTATTGCTTATTGATAATAATCAGCGTGCACTAATCGAGCAGCTATTAGTGTCGCAGAGTAAGCAGCATGCATTAGCTAAACTAAAAGATGAATTAGCATCATTGACAGAGTTAATTGCCCAGCAACAATTACAAGAAGCACCTTTACTTGCTCATGGTGAAGTTTGGTCTGCTCGGTTACTTGCAGCTTATTTAAATCAACTCGGTTTAGAATCTAAAGATGTTGATGCAAGACAACTCTTTACTTTGCATGATGGTCAATTGTTACATCAAAAAAATCAGCAAAGTTGCAGTGAGTTAATCAGCCATAACCAGATCAATGTTGTAACAGGGTTTATTGCCGCTGATTGCCAAGGCAATACCGTAACACTAGGGCGAAATGGCAGTGACTACAGTGCCACACTACTGGCTAGTTATACCTTTGCAAAGCAGGTATCAATTTGGACTGATACACAAGGTGTATTTAGTACAGATCCTCGCAAAGTTAAAAATGCTGTTAAATATAACAAGGTATGCCGTGAACAAGCGAATTTGTTAGCCCGCTTAGGTAACCCTGTATTGCATGCTAAGACATTGTCGCCGCTAAAAGGTAGCGACATTAAACTCGTTGTAAGAAGCAGCTTTGACTGTGAGGCAAGCCCAACAGAGGTTGTAAAAGAGGGGTACAGTAAAGCTAAACGTTTTATTACGACCCTCGATAACATTGACTTACTTCGTGTTGATAAATTAAGTAGTGGCGAAGTAGGGGAATTGAGCCAGTTGATTCAGCATAGCCTGCATCACTTTGTAAAAGCTGGCGATACGTATCTATTAGTGCCAGGCTTGTGTACACATCAAGTTGTAAGTTACCTTGCAGGGCGTGCCAATATTGTTGAGTCTAATTTAAGTGGTTGTGCGGTGGTAGCGCCAAGTAGTGATATTAGCTCACTCGCAGAGCAAACAACGGCGTTATTAAAAGAGCAAAATATCAACACACGCTTTGTACAGCAAGATGAAAACTACGTGTTAGTTTTAAAAGACCAAGCGATTGATAGTGACGTGCTGACCTTACTACACGACAAGTTAATTAATAAAGGCCAAGAGTTGGCTGTGATTGTTGCTGGGCTGGGTAATGTGGGAGAGGTATTTCTTTCACAACTACAAGCGCAGCTAAAACGCCTTTCAGAGCACTATGAAGTGAAAGTGGTCGCTTTACTTCGCTCTAAGCAAATGCTGTTTAGTGCTAGTGGTTTAAACACTGAGATGTGGCAAGAGCAGTGGCAAAATGAAGCGCAAAACTACGAAAAAGAAGAGCTACTAACACGTATTAGTGAACTTGATTATGAGCACAAAGTGATCGTAGATATCACAGCTAGTGAAGCGTTTAGCCTCTTATACCCTGATTTTGTTGAGCTTAACTGCCACCTGATCAGTGCTAATAAATATGCTGGTACCGCAGCTAATAGTTGGTATCAAAACTTACGCACTAATTTAGCTGAGCGTAATTTATTATGGCGTTATAACACCAGTGTTGGTGCAGGTTTGCCTATCAACTTTGCACTTGCTGATCTGCAAAACAGTGGTGATAAAATTAACCGTATTGAAGGCGTTTTTTCGGGTACTCTGTCGTGGTTATGCAGCAGTTATGATGGCAGCGTGCCGTTTTCTGATTTAGTCCTACAAGCGCAGCAAATGGGTTATACAGAGCCTGATCCTCGTGAAGATTTATCGGGTCGAGATATGCAACGTAAGCTGCTTATTTTAGCACGTGATCTCGGTCTTGATTTAGAGCTTGATGATATCGCTTTAACTCCATTAATGCCTGAAGAGTTGGCTGCGGGTAGCTGGCAAGATTTCTTAGCAAATAAGCATTTACTTGATGAATTTATGACGGCAAAAGCTGAACAAGCACAAGTCGAAAATAAACTTGTTCGCTATACCGGTGCGATTACCATTACTAATGGTAAAGTGAAGGCTGAAGTTGGCCTAGTTAATGTCGCAAAAGACGATGTGCTGGCAAGCCTTAAGCCCGGTGACAATATCTTTGTTATTAACTCACAGTGGTATACCGATAACGCTTTGGTAATCCAAGGCCCTGGTGCAGGAAAAGAAGTGACTGCGGCAGGCGTTCATTCTGATTTGTATTGGTTGGTAAACAACCTAAAATAAACCTTGTTTATCGTGTAATAAAAAAACGTCAAATGAAGTGACCCCCAGTTGGACATTCCAATTACTGGGGGTCTTTTTATTACACTCAATTAGCTAAAATAGCTCTTCTTCTGTTGAAAGATTTTCTTCGAATATATCAGTTGGCTGATCGAGTACATATTTTGTAGGTGCTGTGCCCTTAATAAAGTACTCAAAGCGGCTGGTATAATCATTTTTATGACTAAGCAAGCCCGTTGCTAAGTCAATACGAACAGACACCAGTCCTTCAGGTAACTCAATAGGTGCCTCAGGCATGCCATCGAGCGCGACACGCATAAAATCAACCCAAGCTGGTTGAGCCGTTTTAGCACCTGATTCTGCACCAGATATTTGTGATTTATCTAGATTATTATTGTAGGTTGAACGGCCGAGTGGGTTACCAGGGTTATCGAAGCCAACCCACACTGAGGTCATCACGTTACGGTTAAAGCCACTAAACCAAGTATCAACAGAGTCATTGGTTGTACCGGTTTTACCCGAAAGATCACGGCGCTCAAGTGCTTGAGCTCGCCAGCCAGTACCACTCCAGCCCGTTTTGTGGGTCCAACTACCGCCACCCCAAACTGCGCTATGCATCGCTTGTGAAATTAAGAAAGCATTTTGCTTTGAAATTATACGCGGTGCACAACGAGGCGCAGTATCCGATTGTACTGAATTTACTTGGTCACTGTCAGCTGTATAACTTGTAAATGATGTCGGCTCAGGCGTGTCACACGCAAGCTCTGGCTGTGTTTTAAATATCGTATTGCCAGAAGAGTCCTGTATTTCAGTAATAAAATACGGGGTGATAAGGTGTCCACCATTTGCAAAGCTACTCATCCCTCTTGCCAGTTCAAGCGGTGTGATTGAAGCACTACCTAATGCAAGGGATTCACTGCGATTAATATCGCTATTCAAAAAGCCAAATTTAAGTAGGTGGTCTGCGGTGCGTTGTAAGCCAACACCGCGTAGTAATCTTACAGAGATCACGTTTTTAGATTGTGCAAGGGCGCGGCGGATACGAATAGGACCGTTATACACAGCAGGGCTGTTTTTTGGACGCCATGCAACACCTTGACTTTTATCCCACTGATTTATTGGCGCATCATTTAAAATAGATGCCAATGTGTAGCCATTTTCTAGTGCCGCAGAATAGATAAACGGCTTAATATTTGAACCCACTTGACGTTTTGCTTGAACAGCACGGTTGTATTGACTTTGCTCAAAGCTGTAGCCCCCAACGATAGCCTTAATACGGCCATCTTGTGGGTCGAGCGATACGAGGGCACTTGATGCCTCTGGTATTTGGCTCAAAATGTAGCTGTCATCAGCGTTTTTACGAAGCCATATCTGTGCACCAGCTGTGAGGATTTCAGCAGCTGTTTTTGGCGGAAAGCTCTGTCTATAGCGGGTGATATATTTACGCGCCCACTTTAAGCCATCCCATTCAACCGTTACCTGTTCACCATTTTTAAGCAATACTTGAATTGATTGTTCTGCAACTTGTGTAACGACACCCGTTAATAGTGGACCAAACTCTTTGACGTCTTTTAGCTTTTCTAAAATCGCGTCTTTATTAAGTGGACTTTCTGTTTCACTATCCCATAGTTGAGCTGTTGCACCTCGAAAGCCATGGCGCATATCATAGGCATGGAGGTTATTGACTAAAGCATCTTGTGCGGCTTGTTGTATCTCAGAGTCGATACTTGTAAATACCCTAAAGCCAGTATTGTAAGCGCGTTCATGACCAAAACGCGCGACCATTTCTGCACGTACCATTTCAGAAATATAGGGCGCGTATACATCAATTTCAGCGCCGTGAAACTTAGCCGTGATTGGTGCGCTGGTTGCTTCATCATACTGTGCTTGTGTAATGTATTTTTCTGTATACATACGACCAAGCACTACGTTTCGGCGTGCTTTAGCACGTACAGGGTTTCTGATAGGGTTTAAAGCAGAAGGGGCTTTTGGTAAGCCTGCAATCATCGCCATTTGCGCAAGGGTTAACTCGTTTAGGTCTTTGCCATAATAAACTTGAGCGGCGGCACCGATACCAAAAGCGCGATTTCCAAGCTCAATTTTATTTAAGTACAGCTCAAGAATTTCATCTTTACTAAGAATACTTTCAATATGCAGGGCGATGAAGATCTCTTTGACCTTACGAATATACGCTTTTTCTCGAGTTAAGAAAAAGTTACGAGCTAACTGCATAGTTATAGTGCTTGCGCCTTGTTTCTTTTCACCTGTGGAAATGAGTACAATGGCAGAACGAACAATACCAATAGGGTCAATTCCTATGTGTTCGTAAAAACGGTTGTCTTCAGTTGCTAAGATCGCATCAATGAGTGGTTGTGGTATTTGATCTATCGTGACGGGAATACGTCGTTTTTCACCAAATTGATTAATCAATAAGCCGTCCCGAGAAAAAACCTGCATAGGTGTCTGTAACTGAACGTCTTTTAATACCTGAACGCTAGGAATGTCAGGTTTAACGTAATAGTATAGACCGACTAAAGTAATAAGGCCTAAAAACGAGCAGATGATAATAAATTGTAAAGTTCTCTTTAATAAAATCACTTATATTTTCCCTAAATAGACTCCCAATTAGAATCGGAGACTGCTAGTATATATTGATTAAAAAATGAATAATATTTTTTCAGACAAAAATTATAACTTGTTTATTATTAAAACAAAGGCCAAGTTGCAAACATGTTAAGTCAGCTATTTAAAAAGCCTTCATCTATGATGGTAGGGATCGACATTGGATCGCATTGTATCAAAGCGGTGTTGTTGCAGAAAACAGACGCAGGTTTGCGACTTGAGGCTTTAGCGATAGAACCTATGCCTAAAGGCGCAATATCTGAACGATCAATTCAAGATATTGAAGCAATTGGCAATGTGATTACTAAATTAAAAAAGAAACTACCCAAATCAGTTCAGTCCGCGGCCGTAGCCGTGTCTGGACAAACCGTGATCACGAAAGTCATTTTTATGGATGTATCATTAACTGATGCTGAATTAGAGTCACAAATAGCCATCGAAGCAGATAGCCTTATCCCTTACCCCCTTGATGAAGTGAATATTGATTTTGAAAAACTTTCAATCAATGAGGCTGATCCAAGCAAAGTGAATGTTTTACTTTCTGCTGCGCGAACTGAAAGTGTCGAGGCACGAGTGAGTGCGCTTGAAACAGCTAATCTGACAGCAAAAGTTGTTGATGTTGAAAGCTACGCATTGAGCCGCGCTATGGACATCTACTATCAGCAGCTACCAAGTGATGCTTTTAACAAGTGTGTAGCCGTCGTTGATATTGGCGCTGTATTGATGTTGGTGAGTGTTGTTCAAGCCGGTGAAACGATATATACCCGTGACCAAGTATTTGGTGGCGACCAGTACACTAATAGTATAGTTGCCTATTATAATAAAAGCTTTGATGAAGCTGAAATTGGTAAAACAACCGGTGATTTACCCCCTAATTACACCTTTGAGGTACTTGCACCATTTCAAACATCGCTATTACAGCAAGTAAGGCGTGCTGTGCAAATGTTCTTAACAACCAGTGGTAAAGATCAGGTCGATTATATTGTTTTAACAGGTGGAACTGCCATGATAGACGGATTAGATCGTCTATTGATTGAAGAATTAGGGATCCATGCAGTGGTTGCAGAACCTTTTGCTAATATTGAGATAGCCCCAAAAATAGATCGTAACGTTTTACAACGTCATCGTACGCAATTTGCAATAGCGACAGGGTTAGCATTAAGGAGCTTTTCATCATGCCACATATAAATCTGCTACCTTGGCGTGAACAGCAACGAAAAGAGTCACAAAATAAATTCGTCACTATTTTGTTTGCTGTTGTGGTGATCTGCTTTTTGAGTATGTACATCCTGAGCTCTTTTTATAGCGGCCTGCGCGAAGGGCAAAATATTAAAAATGATTTTTTGAATACAGAAATAGCATTACTGAACCAACGTATTCGCGAAATTAACGAGTTGGATAAAAAGAAAGAAAGCTTACAACAACGCATGCGCTTAATTGAAGAGTTACAAAGCAGTCGCAACCTAGGTACGCAAATTATGGACGAAGTTGCGAAAATAGTGCCTGCGGGAGTGTACTTAACTAAGTTAGAGCGCCGTGGAAATAGTATTCATGTTGTTGGTCGTAGCGAGTCAAATAACCGTTTATCAACCATGCTACGCCAAGTTCAAGGATCTTATTTACTTGAACGACCTATCATGCAAGGTATTGTTGCTGGTGAACAAACATCAAGACTACTGAGTGACTTTAATATGGAATTTTATGTTAAGCCATTTGATAAGATAGGCGAGGCGCGCAATGAACCTTGATATCAAATCGTTAACAGAAATAGATTGGAATGAAATAGAGCTCGAAAACATGGGCGATTGGCCTATCGCCGTTAAAGTTCTGTGTTGTAGCTTTGTTGCAGCTATTGTACTTTACTTCAGTTACAGCTTATTGGTATCTGATGAAATAGCGAGTTATCAAGCCGCTGTTGAGAAAGAAACCCAATTGCGCACCACCTATAAGCAAAAGTACGCTATAGCAAGTAATTTAGAACTATATCGTCAACAAATGATTGATATGGAAGAGAAGTTCTCGCAGCTATTGAAGCGCTTACCGACCTCAAATGAAACCCCCGGATTACTCGATGACTTATCTTATGTGGGAACAACCAGCGGTCTTACATTCTTGAAAATTGGTTGGTTACCTGAAATAGAAAAAGAATTTTATACTGAGTTACCGATTAAAATAGAGGTTGTGGGTACTTATCATGAGTTTGGTGATTTTGTTGGTAAAGTCGCACAGCTTCCTCGTATTGTGAGCCTTCATGATTTTACAATTCAAACCTTAGGGAATGATGAGTTAACGTTTAGTGTTGTTGCTAAAACATACCGTTATGAAGGAGGGACTAAAAAGTGAAACAGTTCCCCTTAGTAATCATGATGAGTTTATTGCTCAGTGCATGTAACGATGATACCTCTGAGCAAAAAGAGTTTATTGATCAGGTTAAAGCAAGTACAACGCCGAAGGTCGAGCCGATTCCACAAATGGCGAATTTTGAGTATTTTGAATACAGTGCGGGTAAAATGCGCAGCCCATTTGTGGCGCCTAAGCCTGAAATTATTCAAAATAATCTCGTGCAGGTAAAAAACTGCTTACATCCCGATCCTGACCGTATTCGCCAGCCACTAGAAAAATACCCGCTTGATAACTTATCAATGAAAGGAACAATTGGCCGAAGTGGCCAAACATGGGCACTGATCAAAGCGGCTGATGAAACTCTTTATCGGGTTACTGTTGGTAATTATCTTGGTTTGTATCATGGCGAAATAAAAGAAGTGCATGACAATTATATACAATTATTAGAATTAATCCCTGATGGGGCTGGTTGTTGGAAAGAGCGTCTGACAAAACTAGAAATGTTAGAGGCAAATACAAATGGTGCAAGTTAATCGTATGAAAAGTAAAAACAAAATGCATAAAGCAACGACTTGGTTAAATGATATGCATAAATATATATTAGCTGCATTAGCGTTTTTTATGGCGCAAGCTGCTGTAGCCGCTCCACTATTATATGACATACGTTATAACCCATTAATGAAAGGCGAAACACAGTTACAACTCGTCTTTGATGAAGCACTCACCTTTGAGCCTAAAGTACAGGTGTATAACTCGCCAGCTCGTATTGAGATGCTATTCAGTGACGTAGGTGTTGATAACAATGTACGCGATGTGGCCGTTAACCAAGCGGGTATAAAGCATGTTACAAGCACAATGACTTCTGAAGGTCTAAAAGTGACGGTATCTTTAGAGCGTTTGAAAATTTATAAAACAACCGCTAAAGATAACATAGTCAGCTTGCACGTTTCGGACAACCCAATAACATCTGACGAAGCAGATCCTCTTTCTGCAAAGAACAATTATATCAATACAATTCAGTCGATAGATTTCCGCCGTGGTGAAAAGGGTGAAGGGCGTGTACTTGTATTTTTGCAGGATACACAAGCTGCCATTGATGTTCACGAAAGTGGTGGGAAAATTGTCGCGGAGTTTCACCACACAGATATTTTAGATGACCTTCTTTATCAATTAGATGTACTTGATTTTGGCACTGTGGTTAGCTCAATCGAAACCTTTAAAGAAGGTAATATGAGCCGTGTTGTCATTGAGCCCAATGCTGCGTTTAAATTTACCCACCAACAAATAGAAAATATTTTCACCCTCACTGTTGAGAAAGATGATTCACAGCGAGCTTACCTTGATGGTGGTATAGAGTATCAAGGTCGACCAATGACCTTAAACTTCCAAGATATTCCGGTACGCGCCGTTTTGCAGATTATTGCTGGATATAATGAGTTTAACTTAGTGACCAGTGACTCTGTAACAGGAAACATTACATTACGCTTAGAAGGTGTGCCATGGGATCAAGCGTTAGATGTTGTGTTGAAAGTCAAAGGTCTAGACAAACGTATGGATGGCACTATTTTAATGGTTGCGCCATCTGAAGAGCTTGCTGCCCGAGAAGCAAAAGAATTAAAAGCAAAACAACAAGTCGAAGACTTAGAGCCTCTATATAGCGAGTATATTCGACTTAATTATGCAAAAGCCGAAGAGTTTGCGGACTTACTAAAAACCGACACCAATAGTATTATTTCTGCGCGTGGTAGTGTGTCGGTTGATAAACGTACTAACACACTGCTAATCAAAGATACCGCAAAGAGTATTGAAAGTGTTCGTCGTATGGTTGAAACCTTAGATATTCCGGTAAAACAAGTGGTGATTGAGTCACGTATGGTAACAGTACGAGACAATGTACAAGAGGACTTGGGCGTTCGTTGGGGTTTTAGTGATCAACAAGGGAGTGATGGGATTGCTGGCACATTAGAAGGTGCAGAGACGATTTCGAATGGGGTTATTCCTAATTTATCTGACCGACTCAATGTAAATTTACCAATCTCAAACCCTGCGGGAAGCATTGGTATGCATGTAGCAAAACTTGCAAATGGCACCTTAATTGATTTGGAGCTGACAGCGCTTGAGGAAGAAAATAAAGGTGAAATTATTGCAAGTCCTCGTATTACAACAGCAAACCAGCAAAAAGCGCGTATTGAACAAGGTACTGAGATCCCTTATGTTGAAGCGGCATCAAGTGGTGCAACAACAGTGAGCTTTAAAAAAGCAGTATTAAGCTTAGAAGTAACACCGCACATCACGCCAGATAACAAAGTCATCTTAGATCTTGTGATTACACAAGATACACGTGGTGACACTGTTCAGACACCAACAGGACCTGCTGTAGCGATTGATACCCAACAGATTCAAACACAAGTGTTGGTTGAAAATGGACAGACGGTTGTGCTTGGCGGTATTTTCCAACAGCAAATCGTCAATTCAACAAAGAAAGTTCCCCTATTGGGTGATATTCCGTACTTAGGTGTTTTATTTAGAAGCACCAGTGAATTTAATGAAAAAAGAGAGTTGTTGATCTTCGTAACACCAAAAATTCAAATCGATTAGGTGATTTTTTCTTAATCAACGAGCAATTAACCTGTTTAATTGCTCGTTATATGGCTTTTTATGTTAATTGACTTGAAATACCCAATCAATTACTGAGATAATCCCCTCCTTAATTTTGGGGCCAGGTCGTTAGGCGGGGTTTTATTTCAAATTTTAGAGTTCGTTTGTACTAAAAAGATATGGCTGAGAAACGTAATATATTTCTAGTGGGCCCTATGGGGGCTGGCAAAAGCACAATTGGTCGTCACATTGCTGACCAATTACACCTTGAATTTTTCGATTCAGATCAAGAGATCGAGCGTCGTACTGGAGCAGATATTGCTTGGGTATTCGATCTTGAGGGTGAAGAGGGCTTTCGACTTCGTGAAGAAACTGTTATTTCAGACTTAACTGAGATGCAAGGTATCGTTCTTGCAACCGGTGGTGGTTCTGTGATCAGTAAAGAAGTACGTAATAAGCTTTCTGCTCGTGGTATTGTTGTATACCTTGAAACACCGATCGAAAAGCAAGTTGCACGCACGCAGCGCGACAAGCGTCGTCCATTATTGCAAACAGAAGAAGCACCGCGCGATGTATTAGAGCGCTTAGCTGAAGAACGCGAACCGCTATACAAAGAAGTCGCTGATTTTGTTGTCCGCACTGATGAACAAAGCGCAAAAGTTGTTGCTAATCAAATCATCGAGAAATTAGATTTTTAAAAACCAAGAATAAAAGGAAACTAGCGATGCTTGAATTAACTGTTAATTTGGACGAGCGAAGTTATCCTATTTATATTGGTCAATCTGCACTTCAATACGAAGGTCGACTCCGTGAACATATCGGTGATTGTCGACCTGTTATTATCACCAACGACACTATTGCACCTTTATATTTAGATGATGTAATGAGGTCGTTGGCTGATCTTAATCCGCTCTCTTTTATTATTCCTGATGGTGAACAATATAAGTCACTAGAGTGGTTTGAAAAGATTTCAGCATTTTTACTTGAGCATAACTGTGGCCGAGACACCTGCTTAATCGCTTTGGGTGGTGGTGTGGTTGGCGACTTAACGGGCTTTGTGGCTGCGTGTTACCAACGTGGCGTGCCGTTTATACAAGTACCAACAACTTTACTATCACAGGTCGATTCCTCGGTGGGTGGTAAAACAGCGGTAAATCATCCGTTAGGTAAGAACATGATTGGCGCTTTCTACCAGCCACAAGCGGTGTTCATTGATACTAAATCTTTGCATACGTTGCCTGAGCGTGAATTTGCAGCAGGTATGGCCGAAGTCATTAAGTACGGGCTGATCTACGATACAGAATTATTTGCTTACCTTGAGCAAAATATTGCCAACCTTAAATCACTCGATGAGCAAACATTACAACACGTGATTTACCGTTGCTGCGAAATAAAAGCGCTTATTGTTGCTGAAGATGAAAAAGAAGCGGGCTTGCGTGCATTATTGAACCTAGGTCATACGTTTGGTCATGCGATTGAAGCACAGATGGGTTATGGTAATTGGCTACACGGTGAAGCGGTTGCAGCTGGTATGGTATTGGCGGCAAGGCTAGCACACAAGCGTAATGATTTATCACAACAAGAGGTTGAACGTATTGAAGCGGTTATTGCTCAATACGATTTACCTGTGGAAGCGCCAGATGATATGACTTGCGAGCAGTTTCTTGCTCATATGCGCAAAGACAAAAAAAATAAAAAAGGCACTATTCGCTTTATTCTTCCTACAAAATTTGGTCAATGTGCGCTGGTTAGTGATGTAACTGATCAGCAGGTTTGTGATTTACTTATACGCTGATGCAATCGCAAATATTGCCTAGCCGTGCTGCGCTAGTTGATCGAATCGCCCTGCAGTTTGAATATGGGCAAAACCTAATATGTTTATTAGGTCCTTCTGGTTTAGGGAAAAGTTATCTATTAGAAACTTTTATTACCGATAAGTACCTTGAGTTTAATAAAGCTTTTGTACAACTTAACGGTAAAATGACGGATCAGCAATTCGTTACTGATTTACTCGAACAGAATTTTCGCAACCCGCTTATCGATCACTCATTAACACTTTCAGAGAACTTTTATCAGCTCTATAAGCAGCAGCCATGTGGCGATTGTTTATGGGTCATCGATGGTGGTCGTCACTTATCAGAAGAGCTCGTTCAGCAGCTTGAACTTATCGCAAAGCAAAGCCCCAGTACCCTCTATATCCTAATTGCCTCGCAATCGGTAGGGCAGTTTACACAAGCCGTTGAAATTCATCTTGAAGCTCTCAATATGAGTGAGAGCAAACAATTGATGCGTTGGTTTTTTCCTAACTTGCCAGTTGAAGAAGATCCTGTTTTTCGCACTTTTGTTGAAGAAGCTAAGGGCAATCCGGCTCTTTTATTGGCTTGGCAGCCACAAGAACATACCGCTGATATTCGTGAACCAGAAAAAAGTTATAAATTACTCTACTTACTTTTATTACTGCTAACAACCATGCTGCTGATAATTGGCTTTTTATACAAGGCCGATATGACCGAGTGGTGGAAAGAACATTATCAACAAGATACAACAGCAAAGGTTGCCACTGCGCTACCAGCTGAAAAAATCATAGCACCAAGTGACAAAGCTCTTGAAAAAGCACCTATTGAAACCACTCAGCAACAAAGTAATGAGCAAGAACAACCCGTTGCTACGCTATCGCATGAAAATAACGTATCAGCAATTGTTGATAGTCTAGCTATTCCTGCACCTGCTGAACCTCAAGAAACGACTGAAAGTGATGATATCGCCACTGATTTAGTCGATGTATCTGCAGAGCAAGATAAGCTAACAGAGCCCACTGATGTCGCAACGTTAACAGGAAATGCCTGGTACTTAGCTGAACCTGATGGGCGCTTTGTTATTCAATTACTGGCAGTGACTAAACAAGAGATTACCGATAAGTTTATTACAGAAAATAACTTACAGGATACAGTTCATATATACCAAGCACTACGTAATGGTACACGTTGGTGGATTGTTACTTCCGGCAGTTATGAAACCTTAGGTGATGCAAAAAAGGCTGCTTTACAGCTTTCTGATAATGTGCGTAAAAATCAGCCTTTTTACAAAAAAATAAGTAAAATTAAGCAAGAAATCGCCTCACTAGATCAGTAAAATAAAACAGATTAGTGTAGAATCGCGCAACACTGAATTGAAGTTAAGAGCAGATGCAGCAAAAGACCAGAGCCTTCCTTAAGTGGGCAGGTGGAAAATACAGCTTAGTAGAAGATATTCATGCCCGTTTAAAAAAAGCGAGCGCGAGCGCTGATACCTTAGTTGAACCTTTTGTTGGTGCAGGTTCTGTTTTCTTAAATACAGATTTCAAGCATTACATTCTTAATGATATCAATGCAGACCTTATCAACCTATATACCGAACTAAAACGCACTCCGGATGAGTTTATTAGTGATGCGAAAAAACTATTCGTTGAATTAAATAATCATCCTGAAGCCTATTATGAGTACCGTGTTCAGTTTAATCAAAGCAATGATGTGTATGAGCGTGCTATTTTATTCTTATACATGAACCGCCACGGCTACAATGGCTTATGTCGCTACAACCTCAAAGGCATTTTTAATGTGCCTTTTGGGAAATATAAGCGCCCATATTTTCCTGAAAAAGAAATGAACTTTTTTGCGCAAAAGGCACAGCAAGCAACCTTTACTTGCTTAGGTTATGACGAAGTATTTAAACTCATTCCTGAAAATGCGGTTGTTTATTGCGATCCACCTTATGTGCCTTTGAGTAAAACGGCCTCATTTACCTCGTATGCGAAAGGGGGCTTTAATTTAGATGATCAAGCTAACCTTGCAAACCTGGCAGAGCAAACGGCATTTGAAAATAACACCCCTGTGCTTATCTCAAACCACGATACAGTGTGGACTCGGAAAATATACAGCCAAGCAGCACTTGATGAGATTCAGGTGAAACGCACAATTAGCCCAAAAGGTGGCTCGCGGAATAAGGTAAATGAGTTGATGGCTATGTATTTAGCACCAAAGAAACGGTGAAATAAATAGCTGCTACGAATAAGCTAAATAACACAAGAGCAATAGCAATGATCGTGCTAAATGAATGCTCTTTGAAATCGGCCTGACGTTTATTTTCTGATTGCACACCAAAAAAAGCAGCGAAAACACTTTGTAACGCGCTAAAAAACTTACTCATTGGGCTTAAAATTTTGAGCCTAAACTACTAACTTTCTTTGATTCTTCACTACTTGTTAGTAATTCTAGTAAATCTAAATAATGGAATTGTGCGCTGCGGCTATCACCTGTAAGCCAAGAAAACCAACCTGTTTCTTGTTCGGCTTGCATACATTGATTAGCAGTTGAAGAAAGGCTTGTTGTGTTACATTGACAATTTGATGCAGTTAATAAAAAGTCGTCATTCTCAGTTGAAAGCGAATGTGCAAAAGCAGCAACAGTCAGTGCGGACGCGATTAAGATCCCAGTTTTAAAAGCACGCATGGTAATAACCTTAGTTTGTGTTATTTAGACAAGCATACCTAACAATTGCTCAAATAACAAACTTAATTAGTGCTGAATTTAAGGAAAAATTAATAAAATTAGTGTCTTGAGGTAAGCTTTATGTTTGATTTTTGTGTGTCAAAATCTAACAATGCGAATAAATTAAATAATTTATTACTCATACTTAAGTTTAGTTAGCTTAATGGGCTCGTTCATAGTGTTTATTTACCTCACAAAGAGCGCGGTGTTTTAATCGGCTAGCTATTGGGTTACATTATGCGCTCTTCTTGCAGTCGCAAATTATGATGGAATTTCTCATGTTGGAAACATTACAAAAGTATTTAATAGCCCCGTCTATACTCTCGGCCGATTTTGCTCGCTTAGGTGAAGATGTTGATCGTGTACTCGCAAGTGGCGCTGATGTTGTACATTTTGATGTAATGGATAACCACTATGTGCCAAACCTAACTTTTGGCCCGATGATTTGTAAAGCGCTGCGTGACTACGGCGTGACGGCACCGATTGATGTACACCTCATGGTAAAACCAGTCGATCGTATTATCCCAGACTTTGCAGAAGCAGGCGCTTCAATTATTAGTTTTCATCCTGAAGCCAGTGAACATATTGATCGCACCTTGCAGCTCATAAAAGACAGTGGCTGCCAAGCTGGTTTGGTGTTCAACCCTGCAACCAGTCTTAGCTATCTTGAACATGTACTCGATAAAGTCGATGTGGTGTTATTAATGTCGGTTAACCCAGGCTTTGGTGGCCAAAGCTTTATTCCACATACTCTTGAGAAGCTTCGCCAAGCGCGTAAAATTATTGAGCAATCAGGACGTAATATTCGTTTAGAAGTCGATGGTGGGGTTGGTGTTGATAACATTGCTGAAATTGCAAAAGCAGGCGCTGATATGTTTGTTTCAGGCTCTGCGATTTTCAATCAACCAGATTATAAAGCGATAATCGATGCAATGCGTAACGAACTTGCGAAGGTTGATTCATGAAGTACGATGCAGCATTTTTTGATTTAGATGGCACCTTAGTCGACAGTGTTTATGATTTATACATAGCGATGAACCTGACTCTTACCGACTTAGCATTTCCGGTTGTTAGCCAAAAGCTGGTTGAAAGCTGGGTGGGAAATGGTATAGAAACGCTTGTAAGGCGTGGTTTGAGTGGCGATATGCAAATCAGTGAACATTTAGATGAAGCCCTTGCTGAGCGCGCCATTAATTTGTTTTATCAGCATTACGACCAAGTTGTGGGTGACTATAGTGCGCTTTATCAGCATGTAGAAACGGGGCTTGCTGCGCTTGCTGGTATGCCTAAAGTGGTGATCACCAACAAAGCACGTCGTTTTACCGAGAAGTTACTTGATAAACTCTCACTGACCAGCCATTTTCAGCTGATTGTCTGTGGTGATGATATGGCAAAGAAACCATCACCTGAGCCTTTGCAATTTGCATGTCAGCAACTTGATGTAAGCCCAGAAAAAGTAGTTATGATAGGCGATTCAAAAAGTGATATTTTGGCTGCCAAAGCGGCTAATATTGAAGTTGTTGCGCTAGGCTACGGCTATAACCAAGGTGAAAACCTCGCTGATTTCAATCCAGAGTACCTCTGTGAGAATTTCTTAGATATAATACCTGTTCTTACCCAAAGGTAAGTGCATTTTAAATTCGTCTTTTTAAGTAAAAATATAAAGGAACATCATGAGTAAACCAGTAGTGTTAAGCGGCATTCAGCCAACCGGTGGTATGACAATAGGCAACTATGTTGGCGCTATTAACCAGTGGCTTAAGCTACAGGAAGACCACGAAAGTTTCTTTATGTTAGTAGATTTACACGCCATTACTGTACGTCAAGATCCTGAGCAACTACGCTCGCGCGTGCTTGACGGTATTGCGCTGTATGCAGCATGTGGTATCGACCCTGAGAAATCGGCATTATTTGTACAATCTCAAGTGCCAGAACATGCTCAGCTTAGCTGGGTTTTAAATTGTTATGCGCAAATGGGTGAGCTTAACCGTATGACGCAGTTTAAAGATAAGTCGTCAAAGCATGCGAATAACGTAAATGTGGGCTTATTCTCTTATCCTGTGCTGCAAGCGGCTGATATCTTGTTATATCAGGCTGATCAAGTGCCTGTGGGTGAAGATCAAAAGCAACATCTTGAGTTAACACGGGATATCGCAACACGTTTCAATAACTTATACGGTGATGTTTTCAAACTACCTGAACCATACATCCCTGAGTTTGGTGCACGTGTAATGAGCTTGCAAGATCCACTGAAAAAAATGTCTAAGTCAGATGAAAATCCAAACGGTTACATCATGTTATTAGATGAGCCGAAGAAGATTGAAAAGAAACTGAAAAAAGCAGTAACCGATTCAGACGAGCAAGCGCGTATCTATTTTGACCGTGAAGAAAAACCAGGTGTATCTAACTTACTCACTTTATTATCAGTTGCAACAAAGCGCTCAATTGAAGACTTAGTACCTGAATACGAAGACAAAATGTATGGTCATCTGAAAAAAGACACTGCGGCGGCGGTTGTGAGTATGATTGAGCCAATCCAAGCGCGCTTTAAAGAAATTCGCGAAGATCAGTCACTACTTGATAGCATTATGAAATCAGGTGCTGAAAAGGCGAGTATCCGCGCTGAAAAAACATTAAAAGCTGTTTACGATGCGGTAGGTTTTATCCCTCGTCCGTAAGCTTTTCAACAAATTATTGAAATAAAAATACCGCTGAATAGCGGTATTTTTTTATTAAAAACTCAGCACGATTAATACTGTAAACAAACAGATAAGTGCAGCAGCAGTTTTGTCTGTATTTTCCATTTTTATTCCTCATCAGCGCTCAACTGTGTAATCACGTAGCCTTTACTTATCTGCCAAACGGCACTTTTTGCATTACAAATACTCGTTGTTAACAAGCAAGATACAGCAATTTTTGAGAGCAGTGATTGGGTTAGTTGTTTCATTCTTTTAGCCTGTTAATAGAGAAAAGCTTGCCCAATGTAATGGGCAAACAGGGCATTACTGGTTGAGTTTTAATTCAATTTTGTGGTCAATTTTTTGTTTATTTGCTCGGTTGAAACCTCGATAGATATCTTAAGATGTTGTTCTAATTCTTGAGTATCTTGGCTATTTAGTAAGAGGGGTGGCAGTGTAATAACAAGCGTGCTTACTGCGAGTATCGATATTATTTTTAAAGCAAAGTTGGTTGGTCGCCCGTTGATAAAAACTACAATAGCGAGGAAAGTTGCTAGAGTCGCTTACCTAGCTCTAGGCGATTTATATAGGTTTCAAAATGTTAATTAACGTAACTTCAATGGTTTAAATCTAATCTTTATAGGGAGAAATAAGCTTTTTAAATCATTTTATTTTTGTGGTTTTGCCTTTTGATGATAGTTTGAATACAGAAAATAGGAACTTGGAGGTTTTGATATGGGTTTTAAAGTAAAACATTATGCGGCTAAAACCGTGCCTGCGAATAGCTCATTAGAATGGGAGCTAATCTTAACTGAACTTATCATTGGTAGCCTTTGTGCTGCATTCGCAAAGATCGGCTATGATGCTGCTATGTTACTTATTTTTATACCCAACTTAGTAATCGCCTTAGTTTGCTTTGGCTTTATTGGGCTTTCGATATTTCATTTCATCAGAGAAAAACGCAGTAAGCCAAGTGAGTAGTATTGATTGCTGCGGTATTTTTTTGTCTGCTATTTAGTAACTGGCAAGATACCTGGTGAGTCACAAGCAATCACTTCAAAGCGGTAGCCATACTCCGCATTGTTATCTGGGGTTACTTGTACAATTTCGTAATCATTCAGTTCAACCGCTTTACTGTTTTCTGTTTTTACACAGCGGGAGTAACTATCCGCCTCAAAGCTGTAAGCAAACATAGCAATTAAGCGTTTACTGCGTTCAAAGTAGCCTTTTGTATCTAAAAACTGGCGTAGGTTTTCGGCTGTTTCGCCATCACCGTCAAGATTAATGTCAGGCTTTGGTGTGAGTGGTTTCTCTGAACTGTCTGGCAATTGTTGTTCTATTTTTTCACTGAGTTCTTCAACCGCTTTTTGTTGCTCTTCACCTGACTCTTTAGCAATGGCTTTACTATCTGCAAAGGTACTGACAATGTTGTCGAGTACTTCTTCAGGCGGTTGGTCGTCAATAAACGAAATCAGGTTTATCAATACCACTGACGCTAGTACGAAGCGTACTATGGCGGTTAATAGTGGCGAATAGCTTTGGCTTATAAACTTAATTCGCTCAGAGCCAAATGGTTTTATCAGTAATAAAGCAAAAATATAGAAAGGTAAAAAAAGTTGAAATAGTAATAGGGTCGCTAAGCTAATGCCCATCGCCCAAGGGGGTAAATATAAGAGAGTGGCAAAGTTATGTGTGTAGTTAAAGTGAGTTGATGAGACATGAGTTACATCGTTCACAATACCACTCGCACCTGCCAATACAAAGTTAGCGATACTGGCGTAGAAGATTAAAATCAACGCTTTGCCTGCAAGTGAATGCCAAAGCTGATTAAATTTGGGCCAAAATTCTATAACGAGAGCGATGATCGTAATGGTGGCACTTAACCAGCCCGATTGCAGAACAATCAGGCTGCTTAATGCTAACAGATAGAGCTTTTGTGCGGTACTTAAGTTAAACCAAATAGCTTGTATGCGCTCAACCAGCCTTGTTTTATGTGGCTGCCAGCTACGTTGCTGTTGTTGAAGCTGTTTATTCGCGCGCCATTTTGCAATTTTTAAATACCTACGCACGCATTATCCTTTTTATAACAGTGGCTTTAAGTATCTTCCCGTGTGTGAGCGCTCACAATCAGCGACCTCTTCAGGTGTACCAGAAATTAAAATTTCTCCCCCACCTGAACCACCTTCTGGACCTAAATCGACAATCCAGTCTGCGGTTTTAATCACATCAAGGTTATGCTCAATAACAACTATGGTGTTACCGTGATCGCGTAAGCGGTGAAGTACTACTAATAATTGCTGAATATCAGCAAAGTGTAAACCCGTAGTTGGTTCATCAAGGATATATAAGGTTTTACCGGTATCGCGTTTTGACAGTTCACGAGCCAGTTTCACACGCTGCGCTTCACCACCTGAAAGAGTCGTTGCCGCTTGACCTAAGCGAATATACGATAAGCCGACATCCATTAAGGTTTGCAATTTACGTGCAATAGCGGGAATTTTATCAAAGTAGTCACGGGCATCTTCAACAGTCATTTCGAGTACTTGGTGAATGTTTTTGCCTTTGTACTGTACTTCGAGGGTTTCACGGTTGTAGCGCTGACCTTTACATACATCACAAGGTACATATACATCAGGTAAAAAGTGCATTTCTACCTTGATCACCCCATCGCCTTGGCACGCCTCACAACGACCACCTTTAACGTTAAAGCTAAAACGACCAACCTTATAGCCACGCGAGCGGGCTTCTTGAGTACCCGCAAATAGCTCACGAATACCAGTAAAAATGCCGGTGTAAGTTGCAGGGTTTGAGCGCGGAGTACGGCCAATCGGGCTTTGGTCAATATCAATCACTTTATCAAAATGATCTAGGCCCTTGATTGACTTGTACGGGGCCGCTTCGGCGGTCGTTGCGCCATTGAGCTCTGTATGAGCCAGCTTAAATAAAGTGTCGTTGATAAGCGTTGATTTACCTGAGCCTGATACACCCGTGATACAGGTCATTAAGCCAAATGGAATACGTAAATCAACGTTCTTTAAGTTGTTACCTGTGGCACCAAATAACTCAAGCCATTTGTCGTTGGTTTGATGGCGAGTCGCTGGTACTTCGATTTTCTTTTCGCCAGAGAGGTACTGACCTGTGATTGAATCTTTACTCGCTAGAATATCGTCGTGGGTACCCTCGGCAATAACATGGCCACCATGAACCCCCGCACCCGGACCAATATCGATAATATGATCCGCCGCTCGAATGGCATCTTCGTCATGCTCAACCACAATCACTGTGTTGCCTAAATCGCGCAAGTGAATAAGGGTTTTTAATAGGCGGTCGTTATCGCGCTGATGCAAACCAATGGATGGCTCATCCAATACGTACATTACACCAACAAGACCTGCACCGATTTGACTTGCTAAACGAATACGCTGCGCTTCACCGCCAGAAAGGGTGTCGGCACTTCGCTCAAGCGATAAATAATTAAGGCCAACATTAATTAAGAAAGATAAACGGTCACGAATTTCTTTGAGAATTTTTTCGGCAATTTGCGCGCGCTGGCCTGTCAGACTCAAACTTTCAAAAAATGCCATGCTTTCACCAATACTCATTGTGGTGATAGCTGGTAGATTCGTTTGACCAATAAATACGTGGCGAGCTTCTTCACGCAATCGAGAGCCATGACAGCTCGGGCACGCTTGGCTCGTTTGGTATTTAGCCAGTTCTTCACGCACTGAGTTTGACTCGGTTTCACGGTAGCGGCGATTCATATTATTTAAAACGCCTTCAAACTCATGGTTACGCGTAATTAAATCGCCACGGTCATTGCGGTAGTTAAAGGCAATTTTAGTTTTACCTGAACCTTCAAGAATCACCTTTTGAGCTTCTTTACCAAGCTCTTGGAAAGGCACTTCTAGGTCAAACTTATAATGCTCTGCGACTGCTTGCAGCATTTGGAAGTAATAAAAGCTGCGTTTGTCCCAGCCTTTAATTGCCCCGCCCGATAAGCTTAGCTCTGGGTTTTGCACAACACGGTTTGGATCAAAATACTGGCGCACACCTAAACCATCACAGCTTTGACATGCACCAGCTGGGTTATTAAATGAGAATAAACGTGGTTCAAGTTCACTCATGGCATAGCCACACGTTGGGCAGGCGAAGTTGGCAGAAAATAGCATGTCTTCGCTGAGTGAGTCGTCCATTGCCGCTACATGGGCAATACCACCTGATAGCTCAAGGGCCGTTTCGAATGATTCTGCTAAGCGCTGTTGTTGGCCATCTTTTACTTTAAATCGGTCAACCACAACTTCAATCGTATGCTTTTTATGAAGCTCAAGGGTCGGTGGATCTGATAAGTCACAGACTTCGCCATCGATACGGGCGCGAATAAAACCTTGGCTTGCGAGTTGCTCAAGTAGCTTAACGTGCTCACCTTTACGATCTTTAACTACTGGTGCTAACAGCATTAGCTTGCTACCTTCTGGTAGGGCTAAAACTGTGTCGACCATTTGGCTGATCGTTTGTGCGGCAAGTGGTAAGTCGTGAGTAGGGCAGCGAGGCTCACCTACGCGGGCAAACAATAAACGTAGGTAATCGTAAATCTCAGTGATTGTACCGACCGTTGAACGCGGGTTATGCGAGGTCGATTTTTGCTCGATAGAGATAGCTGGCGATAAACCTTCGATGTGATCGACATCGGGTTTTTCCATTAGCGATAAGAACTGTCTTGCATACGCTGACAGTGATTCAACATAACGACGTTGCCCTTCTGCATACAAAGTATCAAACGCTAAAGACGATTTCCCTGAACCAGATAGGCCAGTGATAACTATCAGCTTATCACGGGGAATGGTTAGGCTGATGTCTTTTAAGTTGTGCGTGCGGGCGCCTCGGACTTCAATGTTTTCCATGCTATCTCGTTTTATTACCTAATTATTTTTTCAGTATCTCATAATACGCGATAAGATTAATCCTTGATCAAAGAAAAAATCATCACTTACAGGTGATTATTTAGTTTTCGCTTGTGGTAGAATCCACGCTCACATTTTAATAGACAGCAAGATCAGTAATTCATGACAGCATCTTCACTCAACTCTCGAGAAAAACGCGCAGCCGTTTCGTTGGCGAGCGTATTTGCATTCCGTATGCTTGGCCTATTTATGCTGATGCCAGTATTGGCGATTTATGGTCAGCAATTAGAAGGGTTTTCGCCACTGTGGATTGGCTTTGCTATCGGTGCCTATGGTTTAACACAAGCCGTGCTGCAAATTCCGATGGGGTGGTTGTCTGATAAAATTGGTCGTAAAAAAGTGATTATTGGTGGCCTTTGTGTGTTTGCACTTGGCTCTGTTATTGCGGCAACCGCTGAGTCTGTGCAAATGGTGACACTAGGGCGTGCACTGCAAGGTATGGGCGCGATTGCCAGTGCCTTATTGGCGCTGGCTTCTGATTTAAGCCGTGATGAACAACGTCCGAAAGTTATGGCCGTGATTGGCATGTGCATTGGTATGAGCTTTGCTGTTGCCATGCTACTTGGGCCAATTGTTGCTGCCTCTTGGGGAGTTGCTGGAGTATTTTGGCTTACCGCAGGGCTTGCTATTTTAGGTATTTTAATTGTGTTATTTTTAGTGCCTAATGCGGTTAGTAAAGCCCCAAAAGGCGACACGCTCGCGACGCTTGATGACATTAAACAACTGATTAAACACCCGCAATTAGCACGCCTTGATTTTGGTGTAATGCTGCTGCACCTGACATTAACCACTGTATTTGTCGCCTTACCTGGTCAGCTTATCAAAGATGGTTTAATTGCAGACCATCATTGGTATTTATACATCCCTGTGCTGTTTTTAGCGTTTTTCTTGATGGCTCCAATGATGATAGTGGCGATTCGAAAAGAAAAAGAGAAACAAGCCTTTATTGGCTCAATCGCGCTGCTTGTTTTAAGTATGCTCGCGATGTCGTTATGGGTTGATTCGGTGATTGGCATTGGTATTTGTATGCTGGTTTACTTTATTGCTTTTAACTTTTTAGAAGCAACCATGCCTGCACTTGTGTCGCGTATTGCCCCTGCAAATCAAAAAGGTTCTGCGATGGGGGTGTTCTCATCAACGCAGTTTTTTGGTGCCTTTTTAGGTGGTTTATTAGGGGGTTACGTTGCTCAAGTGTTAAGTGCGCAAGCAGTGTTTGCGGCGGCAGCACTTGTTGGGTTAATATGGCTTATCCTTGCTTGGAATATGCAAGTCCCACCAAGAAGTAAAATTATTAGCTTAATGACTGAATTAAGTTCAGAGCAGCAGGCACAAGCGCTTGCTTCTCGTCTAGTTGCTTTACCGGGCGTAATTGAAGCAACGGTTGTTTGTGATGAAAATCGCAGCTATTTAAAGATTAATGATAAAGAATTTGACCTAGACCAAGCACGTAAAGTGGCTGGTTTAATCTAACGTTTTATAGGAGAAGTTCCATGGCACGCGGTGTGAACAAAGTTATCTTGGTTGGTAATTTAGGCCAAGATCCAGAAGTACGTTATATGCCTAATGGCAATGGCGTAGCGAATATCAGCATTGCTACGACAGATAGCTGGAAAGATAAAAACACAGGGCAAATGCAAGAGCGTACTGAATGGCACCGTGTTGTGTTATTTGGCAAACTCGCTGAAGTAGCTGGTGAGTATCTTCGTAAAGGTTCACAAGTGTACATTGAAGGTCGTTTACAAACGCGTAAATGGACTGACCAATCAGGCCAAGAAAAATACACCACAGAGATCGTGGTAGACATGGGCGGCCAAATGCAAATGTTAGGTGGCCGTGGTGGCGATCAGCAAGGTGGTGGTTATCAAGGTGGCCAATCACAAGGCGGTTACCAAGGTGGCCAACAACAAGGTGGCGGCTACGGCGGTGGCTCACAACAAGCACAAAGCAATAATAGCTATGCGCCACAACAACAGTCTGCGCCAGCACAGCAGCAACAGCGCCCGCAACAGCAACCTGCACCACAACAACAAAGTAATAACCAGTATGGTGGCGGTTATGGTCAACAGCAGCAAAACAACGCGCCACAACAAGGCGGTGGCTTTGCGCCTAAACCTCAAAATGCACCACAAGGCGGCGCATCAAACCCGATGGAGCCACCAATCGATTTTGATGATGATATTCCGTTCTAATTCACACACATTGAGTGTTTGAGTTATTTAAACCCAGCCTAGTTGCTGGGTTTTTTATTGCTTTAAAATGGCTTTGTTATTTTGTGTAAGCATGCAGCTGTCGGTTACAAAATAATTATCATTAGCACTTTTTGCTAGGTGTTTAAAATTACATGACTTTTGACAGCGTTGGTCTTAGGATAATTCTGAAATTGCTTTTAATCGCTCTGTAGCCTTGTATTTATAGGGTTCTTGAACAACACTTTGTGTATGTTTGAGCAACAAAGCTGTGAAATGAGAAAAGATTTTACCGCACATATTAAGAAATCGGAGGCCATTTATATGGCGGCCGTTTTTTTGCTATTAGTTGTTTTTAATATTTTTTTAAGTGATGTACTACACGAAAAAGTACATAACTCAGGGACTGAGCTTGCCAAGCAAGTCTATGACTTAAGTCTCGATCCTGTTTCCTCACATGACATTATTGCAACTTTAGTTCAAAGCCAAGGGTTTGTGATGAATACGGCAGAGGTATCACCTAGTTTAGCTAAGTTTATTGATCTAGAGCAGGAAGTTTTTAGCTATAAAACGGTGAGCCTCCGGTTATTTCATTGGCCTTCTTGGTTAGTGGAAAGCCATTTGTTTTTGTTTCTAAATTTAATCTTGGTTGGAGCGTGTTATTGGGGGTTACGTCGCTGGCGAATGGCGCTTAAAACACCGATGCTGGAAGATACAAGGATTAAGAAGCAAGCTCAATTGAGTGAAGGTGAGCCAGAAAAGCCTCGTAAATCAATAACACCAAAGCTTTTGCCCCATCAAGATTTGAACATTCTGTATGGTGTTCCTACCAATTATAACCATTTATTTTCGTTATTTTTTTGGAAAACTCCTTTTCCTGAAAACTTGGATGTCGATAATTATTTTAAATTAGTGATTGCTAAAGGATTTGGTGAGTTGGTTAATCGCTCTGTTAAGTTGCTCCCTTCAGGGGGAATAGCAGTCACATTGAATAGCGTCCCTGCGACTGAGGTTGATAAATACACTAAGCGATTGCATCAAGTTATCTACCAAGCATGTCTTAATTATCGCAGTGACTTGTCCCGCAGTGATGTAAAAATCGGGGTATGTAATTACCGTACAGGCGCAGATCAAGCGGTTGTTTATCAATTGACTAAATCGGCTCTTGCGCTAGCAAAACAAAGTGCTTGGCAACATATTCATCGCTTGCCATTTGGGCACACGCAATCGAGTGTGCTCGCTGACAGCAAAGAACACTTATTTGAATATATAAAGAAAAAGCACTTTATGCTTTTTTTCCAACCGTTATTTGATTTGCAGACCGGCGATATCCTTCAGCATGAAGCGTTAATTCGCATTCGTCATAAAAGTCTCGGGCTTTTGGCTGCGCGTCATTTTATCCCGCAGATGAGCAGTAAAAAGGATGTACTTTTACTTGATCAAACGGTTGTTTTGCAGGTAAAAAAAATGCTGTTGAGTGAGCGAGGGGCAATGGCTGTTAGCATCAACTTACATGCTCTGAATTGGTTTAACAAAGAGTTTTGGCAGTGGTTGAAAGATGAGATGCGAAGCTGTGATACGGTCAGTAAGCTGCAATTTGAATTAAATGAGGATGATTTTTTAAAGCAGCGCCATCGGTTAGCAGGGCAGTTAGATTGTTTGGGAAAATTGTCGGCAGGTGTGGTGATTGATAATGTACGCAGCGCAGAGCATTTACCTCTTTACCGTGAACTTGCTAATTTTTGCGCCATAAAACTTGCGTTTGAGTTAATACACAATATTGATACTAACAAGCAACAGCAAAAGATCGTGAAGCAAATTATTGCAAAAGGGCATGAATTAAGTTGCCCTGTTTATGCCGTGGGTGTTGAGACACAAAATGAGTTAGCAACGCTGAAAAATTTAGGAGTGGTTGCTGCACAAGGGTTTTATTTTGCTGAACCACTGCAAAAGTTGGCGGATATTACCCCATATAGCTGACCGTCGCTAAATTAAGCCCCTGTACTTTAACCCATTTAGACCTTGTAACCCGCCTGTGTGGATGGCGGTTATTACACTTCCAGATGTAAAGTAACCTTGCTCAATTAACTGCCAAATAGCATACATCATTTTTCCACTATAAATAGGCTCAAGGGGAATGTTGTATTGGTGTGTAAAGGTTTGGCAAAAACGCCATAGCTCATCAGAAAACTTGCCATAACCGCCATCATGATAGTCACATAAAAGTTGCCAGTTGTGCTGTTCTTTTGCTTTTTTACTGAGTTGTTTTATTTCTTCGATTAAATAATCAGCTTGTTTAAGGACAGCAATACCTAAAAGGGTTGTTTGATTGCTCGTTCCTTCTATTAATCCTGCTAATGTGCCACCGCTACCAGTTGGGCAAATAATATAGTCACTGGGTGGTAAGCTTTGTGCCAATTCCATACAGCCTTTAATCGCAGCAAGGTTTGTTCCCCCTTCAGGCAAGATGTAAGCATTAGGAAACTGCTTTTGTAGTTCGTCTAAGTAATGGGGGTCATGACGCTGGCGGTAAGTAAGGCGATTGACCGGATGTAGCGTCATACCAAAGCGCTTTGCATCGTTTAGCGTCGGGTTAGCTTCATCAAGTAAGGGGCCACGGATAATACCATGAGTTTTGAAGGCAAATAGTTTTCCTGCGATTGCACTGGCATGGATATGATTTGAGAATGCGCCACCAAAGGTTAACAGCTCTGATTTACCCTGTTGCTGCATTATTTGTAAATTAAATTTAAGTTTTCGCCATTTATTGCCGCTTATTTTGGGGTGGATCAGGTCATCACGTTTGATAAATAACTGTAAGTTATGCGCTTCTAACAGAGGGTGGCAAATGGGTTGAATGGGTGACTCACAACTAATATTCACGATGCTACTTAGATAAAAAATGGGGCTCAATTATAGCAAAATCGTCATATAGATAGAAATTAGTCAATTAAACTAAAATGATTATGTTATTTACTGGCATCAACTAAGGTAATAGTTGTAAACTCAGATAATAATTGAACAAAGCTTGTGTTTTGCCTTGCAAGTACATAGCATAAGAGTTTAATTATAAAAAATAATAATGACCAAATAATTGCCGCTTTTTGGGAATGGAATATATGCGAATAGCTCCTTTATCTCTGTTAATTTCAGTTAGTTTGCTAGCAACGAGTGCATTTGCACAAGATACTGCTACGGTAACTGGAATTGAATCAGAGATCAGTAAAAAACAAGCCGAATACGATAACTCGACCGTAATCCTCGAAAAACACCTAAAAGAAGAAAGTCAGTTACAAAAACAACTCGAATTATTACGCGCACGCTCAACTGAGCTAGACAAAGAAAAAAACCAAGCGCTTGATGCAATGAACGAGATGTACCGTCGACTTATTGATGACCCAACACTAGATATCAGTAATGCGCAAGCACGTTATCAAAAAGCAGTGGTTGATCATAAACAGAACAAAGATGATATTTCGATGCAATTAGCGGCAATTGCTTCACACAGAAAAGATATCGAGCAAATTCGCGTAGCGAAACATACGCAACTAAACACATTAGAAAGCTTAAAAGAGCAGTTGGCTACAGCACGTGTCGAGCGTTTG
The DNA here is from genome assembly GCA_004208945.1 of Pseudoalteromonas sp. CO133X. Classification (GTDB taxonomy): domain Bacteria; phylum Pseudomonadota; class Gammaproteobacteria; order Enterobacterales; family Alteromonadaceae; genus Pseudoalteromonas. The sequence goes on from SGPE01000029.1 coordinate 300,297, forward strand.
CGCAATGAGTTTACTCGTGAAGGCACTTTAGAAGTTAATCACACAATTAACTGTAAGCGTACCGAAACACTTGCAGCGTGTGAGCAGCGCGGCCAACAAATGGGCTTACAAAAAGCCACTAAACGTTTTGTGGACCAAATTTTTGCTAACTTAACCGAAGAACGCCTTGTTGAACCAAAGCGTAATCTTGCTGGTGCACAAGTTAAAATTCTTAGCAGTCATGTTGTAAATAGTGCGTTTAGCGGTCAAGGCAATTACAACGTGAACTTAAGTGTAACAATGCGCGGTGACGTAAACAGTAGTCGCTTATGTAGCTTACTGAATTTGGATAATCGTTTTTGTGCTGATTATGGCACGCCGTTGGCTGGCAGCTATCAACCAAACTATACAACGACTTACTCCGATAGTCAGTTAACATTCAGTGACTCTCAGGATAATAGTAAGGTGGTATCGGTTTCTCGTATGAGTGAGGAGCCGGTAAGTGATTATTCTGTAAAAAAGCCAGTAAGGGTTGAACCATTACCTGATCTAAAAAAATCTAAAATGGTTGAATTAACGCTTCGTTCTAATGTCTATGATGATGAAGTGTTTATAGATGGCGTCAGTTTTGGTTCTACTAAACTTACAACATCATTACCTGTTGGCTTTCATAATGTAGAAATTCGTAAGCGTGGCTACAAAAGCTATCAAGTTCGCCTAGAACTTAATAAGTCACAAACAATTCATGCCAAGCTAGTAAAAAAGCCTGAGCCAGTTGTTGCAGCTATTACAACCGCTGAGCAACCATCATCAGCACCAGCGGCAAGCATTGTGAATAAAACGAATACGGCGAGTCTCGTTGTCATTCCGGCAGGTAAATTTAAAATGGGCGATATCAACGGCAGTGGTCTTGCCAATGAGCGTCCAGTGGTAGAGAAAACCATTGCTAACTCCTTTGCGATGCAAAGTAAAGAAGTGAGCGTTGGTGAGTATGAACAGTTTGTTGCCAATACAGGTTATAAAACAGAAGCCGAGAAAAATCGTGGCTGTGCTTATTACCTAAATGGTGAACCGGTGTGGGAAGCAACCCTAAACTGGCGTAATCCAGGTTTTGATCAAGACAGTGATTTTCCGGCAGTGTGCTTAACCTACAACGATGCTAAAGCATATGCAGATTGGTTGTCGGGTCAAACTGGCCAGCTATTTCGTTTACCCAATGAGGTTGAATGGGAATACGCTGCACGTGCAGGTAAAGAAACTGAATACCCTTGGGGTAATGAAATTGGTAAAAACCTAGCGAATTGTGGTTGGTGTGGCAGTGAGTGGTCTAACAAAAGTGCTGCGCCAACAGGATCATTTTCTCCTAATGCATTTGGCCTATACGATACTGTAGGTAATGTATGGGAGTGGACAAATAAAAAATCGGAACAGTCTGATGTGGCTGTTCGTGGTGGGGCATGGAATTTCGCACCTAGCTTGGCTCGTGTATCTACGCGTTTAATTTTAGCGCCAGATTTTCGTGCAAACTATATTGGGTTTCGTCTAGTACGCGAACGATAAATTTAATAAGGAAGCAGTGGATGCTTCCTTTTTTAACAAATAAAGAAGGTAGCTGCGCTTTTTCATGGTGAGCATGATAGAGTGAAAGCAGCTAATATAAGAACGTATTTTCAAAGGTCATCCAGCCTCATGTTTAAAAAACTTCGTGGTATTTTTTCAAACGATCTATCGATCGACTTGGGTACAGCCAATACCCTAATCTATGTAAAAGAAGAAGGAATCGTATTAAACGAGCCTTCAGTTGTTGCTATTCGCCAAGAGCGCGCTGGTGGTCCTAAAAGCGTTGCCTCTGTGGGAACAGAAGCTAAGCAAATGCTTGGTCGTACTCCTGGAAATATTAAAGCGATTCGTCCAATGAAAGACGGTGTAATTGCCGATTTTTATGTGACCGAAAAAATGCTTCAGCACTTCATTAAACAAGTACATAACAACAACTTTATGCGTCCAAGCCCGCGTGTACTTATTTGTGTGCCATGCGGTGCAACACAAGTAGAAAAACGCGCCATTCGTGAGTCGGCAATGGGGGCAGGTGCTCGTGAAGTGTATTTAATTGAAGAACCAATGGCTGCGGCAATTGGAGCAGGTTTACCTGTATCTGAAGCAACAGGCTCAATGGTTGTTGATATCGGTGGTGGTACCACTGAAGTGGCTATTATTTCTTTGAATGGTGTGGTGTACTCATCATCTGTACGTATTGGTGGTGATAAGTTTGATGAGGCAATTATCAACTATGTGCGCCGTAACTTCGGTAGCTTAATTGGTGAAGCAACCGCTGAAAATATTAAGCATCAAATTGGCTCTGCATTTAAAACAGATGAACCTGTTGAGATTGAAGTGCGAGGCCGTAACCTTGCCGAAGGTGTGCCGCGCTCATTCACGCTTAACTCACATGAAATCTTAGAAGCATTACAAGAACCACTGATGGGAATTGTAAGTGCTGTGATGGTTGCACTTGAGCAGTCTCCACCAGAGCTTGCATCAGATATTTCTGCACATGGCATGGTATTAACCGGCGGTGGTGCATTACTAAAAGATTTAGACCGCTTACTGATGGAAGAGACGGGTATTCCTGTTGTTGTTGCAGATGATCCTCTTACCTGTGTTGCACGTGGTGGCGGCAAGGCACTCGAAATGATTGATATGCACGGTGGTGACGTATTTAGTTACGACTAATGAAGTTAATGTTTGGTCGTACAATCTCTTTGCAACTGCGACTTTTTGTCGCAGTGCTTTTGAGTGTCGTTTTGATTGTGGGTGACCGCTATACACAAGGTGGTACAACTATTCGCACCAGCTTAAATACCCTTGTAAGCCCACTTATCTATCTTGCTAATCTGCCTTATGAACTATTTAGTATAGGTGCAAAAAACCTTCATACACGCGATCAACTTCTTACAGAAAATGAAGCACTTAAAAAGAAGCAGCTACTACAAAGCGAACAACTACAACAGCTAGCCTTTTTAAGTCGTGAAAATGATAAGTTACGTGCTTTATTAGGTTCATCGGCTAAGCAATCTAATCGGAAGATCATTGCGCAAGTATTGTCTGTTCATTCAAACCCATATAGTCACCAAGTGGTGATTAATCGTGGCACAACCGATGGCTTAAGTGAAGGCCAAGCTGTCATCGATGAAATGGGGGTTGTTGGGCAAATCACGCAAGTTGGATCGACAACTTCCCGCGTATTATTAATGACCGACACCACACACGCTACGCCAGTACGTATTTTACGTAACGATGTACGCACAGTGGTTGAAGGCATTGGTAAGATTAATGTCGTAAAACTTTCACACGTGCCTCATAGCCTTGATGTACGCATAGGTGACATCTTAGTGACCTCTGGGTTAGGAGGAACTTTTCCTGAAGGTTACCCAGTGGCCGTTGTGACAGAAATCAATCGCGATGAAGGTCACCCATTCGCGCAAGTGTATGCTGAGCCTATTGCACAGTTGGACCGTATCCGCTTATTGGTTGTGCTGTGGCGTAACCAGCAGGAGAGCATAAGTAATGAATAGTCGCTATTCCTTGCTAATCGCAATTAGTATCTTCTTTGCACTGGTGATGGCATTGATGCCATTGCCTATTTCATTTGAACCTTATCGACCTGATTGGGTGTTAATGGTGCTGATGTACTGGTCGCTCGCAGTACCACATCGTCTTAATATCGGCACCGCTTGGGTGGTGGGGTTATTAATGGATTTGGCTTCGGGCTCACCACTTGGTGTGAACTCATTAACTTACTCTGTGTGTATTTTTATCACGGCAAGTAATTTTCAAAAAATTAGAAACTTTTCTCTATGGCAGCAGAGCATATTAGTGGCTCTGTTTTTAACGCTTTACCACCTTATGCAATTTTGGCTTAATCATTTCTTGATGGGGGTTTATTTCAGCCCGCATTACTTATGGCCAGTGCTAACCGGCATGCTTTGTTGGTGGTGGATTTTCTTAATATTGCGTAAATACCGCCGTCATTTCAGGATTAGATAATGCAAACCGCAATTTATTTGGCGTCTGCATCACCGCGTCGAAAAGAGTTGCTCAGCCAACTTGGTATCGAGTTTTCTCAATTTAGCGTTGATGCAGATGAAAGCCAATTCCCAAACGAGTCTCCTCGTGATTATGTTGAGCGTTTAGCGAGACTCAAAGCACAATCTGGTGTCGCAATGGGTTACACAGACCGCCCTGTGCTTGGCAGCGATACCGTGGTAGTGATTGATGACACCGCACTTGGCAAACCGATTGATAAAGCTGACTTTATCGCAACAATGAAGCGCCTATCAGGGCGTACTCATCAAGTGATGACCGCCGTAGCTATTGCTGACAGCCAGCAAGTAAAAAGCTGTCTTGTTGTCACTGATGTGACTTTTAAACAATTAAGCGATGACGAAATCGATGCATATTGGCACTCACAAGAGCCACAAGATAAAGCCGGTGGTTATGGCATACAAGGTCTAGGCGGGCGATTTGTGAGTCATATTTCGGGTAGCTATTTTGCGGTTGTCGGCTTACCTTTATATGAGACAGAGCAGTTATTAAACGAATTTTTAAGAGGGTAACATGAGCACAGAATTACTGATCAACGTTACACCGAGTGAAAGCAGGGTTGCGCTTATTGAAAATGGCGTACTGCAAGAGATCCAATTAGAGCGAATTGGCAACCTTGGGATTGTTGGTAATATTTACCTCGGTAAAATTAGCCGTGTATTACCAGGCATGCAAGCCGCATTTGTAGATATTGGCTTAGACAAAGCGGCTTTTTTGCATGCGTCTGATATTGTTAACAGCGCCTCTATTGTTGAAGGTGTTGATGAGCAACCCATCAAGAAAGTACAAGATATCCGCGAGCTTGTTCGCCAAGGGCAGCACATCATGGTACAGGTGGTCAAAGATCCTCTTGGTACAAAAGGGGCGCGTTTAACGACAGATATTACGATTCCATCTCGTTACTTAGTGTTTATGCCTGATGCGACACACGTAGGTGTAAGCCAGCGTATTGAAACCGAAGAAGAGCGTTTACGCTTGAAAAAAATTGTTGCTGAATACGGCGATGAAGATGGTAGTTTTATTGTTCGTACTGCTGCCGAAGGGGCAAGTGAAGCTGAACTTCGTCACGATGCTGAGTTTCTAAAAAAGCTGTGGCAAAAAATTGTCACTAAGCGCAAAAAAGTAAGCAAAGAAAGTATTTTGCATGAAGACCTCACACTGGCGTTTCGAACTCTTCGTGATTATGTTGGCGAAGATATGGAGCGAATTCGTGTTGACTCTAAATTAACGTATCAAGAACTAAAAGAATTTACTGAAGAGTTTGTACCAATTCTATCCGGCGCGCTTGAATATTACCCTGGTGAGCGACCAATCTTCGACTTATTTGATGTTGAAACCGAAATTCAAAAAGCCCTGCATCGTAAAGTTGAGCTTAAATCGGGCGGTTATTTAATTATTGACCAAACTGAAGCGATGACCACCGTTGACGTAAATACCGGCGCGTTTGTAGGCCATCGTAATTTAGAAGAAACTATTTTTAATACTAATATTGAAGCAACATCAGCGATTGCCCGTCAGTTACGTTTACGCAACTTAGGCGGCATTATTATTATCGACTTTATCGATATGGTCAGCGACGAGCACAAACGCCGAGTGCTTCATTCACTTGAGTCAGCATTGGCAAAAGATCGCGCTAAAGCCAACATAAATGGCTTATCTGCACTAGGCTTAGTGGAGATGACTCGAAAGCGTACACGCGAGAGTTTAGAGCATATTTTATGTGATGTTTGCCCTGCGTGTTCTGGACGAGGCTCACAAAAAACGGTTGAAACAGTCTGCTACGAGATTCTGCGTGAAATTGTTCGTGTTAATCGCGCTTATGCTGCTGATAAATTTATGGTGTATGCTGCGCCATCGGTCTCTGAGGCACTTATCAATGATGAGTACCATAACCTTGCTGAACTTGAACTATTTATTGGCAAGCAAGTCAGTATTCAAACAGAGAGTTTATATAATCAAGAACAGTTTGATGTGGTAATGATGTAATGAACACAAAGACGGTCTGCTTTTATTGTATACGCAAGGTATGGCAAGTATTTGCTATTACCCTTGTGTTGCTGGCCGTTATTGTCTCTGTTTTAAAGTATACACTTCCCTATGCCAATGATTATAAAAGCAATATTGAAACGTTTTTATACGAGCAATTTGATGTCAACCTATCGATAGGTTCTATCTCTGCGAGCTGGCAAGGAAAGGGGCCTTTATTAGTTTTAGAAGATATCTCTTTTGAAGATAACCAAACATCGCCTATCGCTTTAAATATTGATAAGGCGAGCCTTGAAGTTAATCTTTGGGAATCACTTAAAACTCGTCAATTAAAGTCGAACTACTTTGTCATTAATGGTTTCCATGCCGATGTAGACTTACCTACAATGCTGGAATTAAGCAGTGAACAACAAAGTAATAGCTTTGAGCAAAAAGAACTTATCGAAAGCTTGTTTTTAGGGAAAACAGGTCACTTTGCTGTGCAAGATAGTAGCCTTAATTTTATGTTAGGTGATGGCAAAGCACGTAAACTCATTCTTGAAAACATTGTTTGGCAAAATACACCTGAGCAGCATCAAGGCGCTGGTTCATTAGCTTTACCTGGCATCTCCGTGGGGAGTTTTGATGCGCGAATGGCATTGAATGGTTCAACACTTGAAACCATGGCGGGTGATATATATGTAGAAGCAGCCAATGTAGATGTGTCTAAATGGCTTGCACAATTTATCAATACCGATAAACAGCAATTGCATTCAGATATGAACTTACAAACGTGGGTCAGCCTTGAAAAGGGTTTGATCAGTGATGTGAAAGTGCAATGGCAACCCAGCTTTGTAAATTGGCAACAAAACCAAGAGTCGCATCAAATCAACCTAAGTAAAGGCGGGTTCCACTTGTTTCCTTGGCAGCAAGGGTGGCGTCTGAAAAGTACCGGCCTGACCTTTGAAAGTGATTTAAAGCAATGGCCGACACTGCAATTTGAAGCCCAACTTGGTAAGCAAAATAAAATTTGGCTTAAGCAATTTGATTTTGCTTTATTAGCCAAACTGGCCCAATTAAGTAATTTTGAAGTACTTACTCCATTTCTAGATCGCCAACCAAATGGGCAATTAAGTGATGCGTATGTTGAGTTTGGGCAAAATGAACAATGGCAACTCTGGTTTAAAGGTGATCAACTAAATTGGTTGTCACTAAACGGCATCCCTGGTGGTCAAGCAATTAGAGTAGATGGTTTCATTAACCAGTCAGCTGGTCGCATACAACTTCATGGAGAAAACAACCGCTTATTGACCAACGGCAGCTTTAGCCAAGATATTGCCTATAACCAACTCAATATTGAGCTCGATTTACATCATTACACCGACGGCTGGCGAATCAGTAGCGATAATTTATGGCTTGATAACGACGAGGTGACGTTTGCGGCAGAAATGATGTTAAGTCTAACAGATGAACCTCGCTTAGATTTATATGCTGAAGCGTATGCACCTGATGCCACAGTAGCAGGGCATTACTTTCCTTTGCCTGTAATGAGTGAGAACTTAGTTAATTATTTAAATGGTGCCATCCAAGGTGGTGAAGTAAATAAAGCGCAAGTGCTCTTCTCAGGGCCTTTTGAAGGTTTTCCGTTTAGGGAGCAACAAGGTCAATTCGAAGTATTGGCGAACGTCAATAACGCACAATATCAATTTTCACCAAGTTGGCCTGCGGTTGAAGACGCTAACGTGACGCTGCATTTTGAAAATGAGCGCATGGATATCTACAGTAAGTCGGGCACGCTTGTTAATTTAGAGCTTGGCGACAGCGTACATGTCAGCATTGCTGATTTAATGAATGCCGAAATGCTTAAGGTTGCCATTAATAAACGCGCTCATGGCGAAAAGTTAACGCCTTTTTTTGCTGCGACGCCACTGGCAAAACCTTTAGCAGATGTTTTTGAAGTTGTGCAAGCTCAAGGAGAGGCGGCCGCAGAAATTGAGTTATTGGTTAACTTACGCTCAGGGCATGTTGATGCGATAGGTGAAGTAGAGCTTGCAAATATTCCGGTTTATCTTGCGCAGCCAGGTATAACCCTTAACCATATGACCGGCATTGTTAAATTTAATAATGACAAAATCGATTTAAATAATGCTAAAGCTGATTGGATGGGGATGCCGCTAACCGCTAACTTCAGTAGTGAGAATGTTGCTGATAATTATCGTGCAGAAATAGCGATAAAGCTTGCTCTTGAAGCTGAACCACTAATTGAACAAGCGCATGGTCTCTTAGCGGGCTATTTAACGGGTCAAAGTGATGTAGATATTAATGTGTTGCTTAACTTCTTGCCAAATGATTTTAACTACCGTGCGGACGTAGGTGGTAATTTGGTGGGGCTGAGTAGTCAATTACCTGCTCCCTATAATAAAAATAAGGAGCAAACATGGCCACTTACGGCCGTTGTACAGGGTGACAGAATTTCAAACTTGATCACTGCAAACGTAAATGAACAGGTTTTCTTTAATGCTATTTTAGATAATGGCGAACAAAAATTTAATAACGTACATTTAATTTTGGGTGAGCAAGACCTCGGCCTTAATCGTGACGGTTTTGCTGTATCAATTGATTTACCACAGACAGAACTTGCACCTTGGTTTGGTTTAATTGACCAAATTATTGCGCTCACAAAAGTAAAATCAGACTCACCAAGTGTGATGCCAGCGTTTAATAATGTAACAGGTAAATTTAATAAGCTTGCGTTACACAATATCGACTTTAATGATTTTGAATTTCGTTTAGCACCAAAGCAATCTGATTTAGAGTTGAAACTAAATGCCAAAGAGTTACGCGCCGATGCACTTATTCCAACCGGTGAAACGCGCAGGCCAATTCAAATTTTTACTGACTACTTACGTATTAATTTTAATGAAGCAGCGCCAGAGCAAAGCAAAGATGTCGGTGAACCAGAAGACTTAAGCTGGTTAACGCGCATTCCTGCTATCGAGTTTAACTGTGAAGATTGTAAAGTCGCAGATTATCAACTTGATAAAGTCAAAAGTAGTTTAGTCGGTGAGCAAGGCGCACTCTTATTTACCGAAGTGGTCATTGATAAAGGCGATCATGTACTTAGAGGTAAGGGGCAATTTGCCGAAGGCCAAACACGTTTTACTGGTAACTTACAAAGTGACGATATTGGTGAGTTATTTGATGAGTTTGATATAACAACCACCGTTAAAGACTCAGACGCTGATATTCAATTTGATTTAGCGTGGCAAGGTGCGCCGTATGACTTTGATGTACCAACCCTGATGGGAGAGCTAGATTGGCGCTTAGGTGAAGGCCACCTTGCTGAGATAAGTGATGGCGGTGCGCGAGTATTCTCATTGTTAAGCTTAGACTCCTTAGTGCGTAAGCTAAAACTAGATTTCAGAGATGTGTTTTCGAAGGGCTTTTTCTACAATAGTATGAAAGGGACTATGCAGCTCGATAAAGGCATTGCTTATACGCAAGATACCAAACTTGACGGTGTACCTGCTGACTTGACCATTAAAGGCCATACTAACCTAAATACCCTTGAGATAGACTATGATTTGGCAGTCGCACCCCAAGTGACTTCAAGTATTCCTGTTATAGTTGCATGGATGGTTAATCCTGTAAGTGGCTTAGCGGCACTTGCCATCGATAAGGTTATTCACTCTGCCCGGGTGATCTCAGAAATTAATTTTAAAGTCAGTGGCAGTATGAGCGATCCAGAGGTGACCGAAGTCGATCGTAAAAGTCGAGAAGTTACTTTACCACAAGCTGCACAGAGCCAACCGCAATCCTCCTCACGGTTAAAATTAAAAGACGCGGCATCATCTGCGAGTTTACAAACCAATGAAGGCTAATATGTCGGGTCAGGTTTTAGCATTACAAATGTGTTCTGGTATCAATGCAGAACAAAATATGGCGTCTTTGAGGCTGTCATTACAGCAGTTACCTAAAATGCGTCCTTTATTGGTATGCCTACCCGAAGCTTTTTTGATCTTTAGTAAAAGTAGCCAAGCGAGTTATCAATTAGGGCTTAAAATTGATGATTATAAAGCACAACTTGCAAAGCTGTGTAAGCAACATGATATTTGGCTAGCTGCTGGCACCGTGCCTGTTTCGCAAGATAATGGAAAATATTTAGCTGCCTCATTTTTATTTAATAGCCAAGGTAATGTAGTCGCGCAGTACAATAAAATTCACCTATTTGATGTCGATGTTGCGGACTCCACCCGGTGTTATCGTGAGTCAGATGCGACACAAGCGGGTAGCGATATTGTCGTGGTTGACTCACCCTTTGGTAAAATTGGTTTAGCAGTATGTTATGATCTGCGCTTTAGTGGCTTGTTTAGTGCTATGCAGCGACAGGGGGCTGAGCTAATTTTAGTTCCTAGTGCCTTTACTGTTGTTACCGGTGCTGCTCATTGGCATCACTTATTAGCTGCCAGAGCAATTGAAACACAGTCTTATGTAGTTGCAGCTGCGCAGTGGGGAGATCATGAAAATGGTCGGCAAACATATGGCCACAGCATTATAATTTCGCCATGGGGAGATACGCTCAGTGAGCTTCCAAGTGGCACAGGGTTTATCAGTCATACACTTGATTTAAACCGATTGAATAAGATACGCCAAGACATGCCTGTGCAGTCTCAGCAACGATTTAGAGAGCATTTATTATGAACACGGTTGAACAGCATTTATTACAAGACAGCCAGCTAACACGAGAAGAACTCGAAAAAACGCTCGCCTTTATTCACCAACATCAAGTGGACTACGCCGACTTGTATTTTCAATCAAGTCATCATGAATCGTGGGTACTTGAAGATGGCCTTGTGAAAGAGGGGTCATATAACGTTGAACGTGGGGTTGGTGTTCGTGCTGTCAGTGGTGAAAAAACAGGGTTTTCATACTCAGATGCAATTAACTTAGAAGCGTTAAATAAAGCGGCGACTGCTGCGCGTAGTATTGCAGATGCAGGTGAAAATAAAACAGTTCAAGTATTTAGTGATGTTGCTGCAAAACAACAATATGCACCGCATCAACCTATTCAAAGCATGAGTGATAGCGATAAAGTAAACTTACTACGTGAGCTTGAAAACTATATTCGTGAATTAGCGCCTGATGCAGAGCAAGTGATTAGCTCAATGTCGGCAGTGTATGAAGAAGTACTTATTGCAGCCAGCGATGGCACATTTGCAACCGATATTCGTCCGCTTATTCGTTTAAACTGCTCAGTATTACTTGAAAAGAACGGCCGCCGTGAACGCGGTGGTGCTGGTGGCGGCGCACGTTTAGATTATGGTTATTTTAAAGAGTTAGTTGACGGTAAGCCTCGTTGGATGGGATACGCAGAAGAAGCGGTTCGCCAAGCAAAAGTAAACTTAGAAGCAATTGATGCCCCTGCCGGCAGTATGGAAGTCGTATTAGGTGCAGGTTGGCCTGGGGTATTACTTCATGAAGCCGTAGGTCATGGCCTTGAAGGTGACTTTAACCGCAAAGGCGCATCAGCGTTTAGCGGCAAAGTAGGTGAAAAGGTAGCATCTGAGCTATGTACCGTAGTGGATGATGGCACCATTGCTGACCGCCGCGGTTCATTGAACGTAGATGACGAAGGGACTCCTGCTGCCTATAACGTACTTATTGAAAACGGTATTCTAAAAGGCTATATGCAAGATAAGCTCAATGCCCGTTTGATGGGTGTTAACCCTACAGGTAATGCGCGCCGCGAATCTTATGCTCACTTACCTATGCCACGTATGACTAATACGTATATGTTAGGTGGCGAACATAGCCAAGCAGATATTATCAGTTCGGTGAAAAAAGGCATTTTTGCTCCGAACTTTGGTGGCGGCCAAGTAGATATTACCTCAGGTAAATTTGTGTTTAGCGCATCGGAAGCCTATTTAATTGAAAATGGTAAAATCACTCAACCAATTAAAGGGGCTACATTAATTGGTAACGGCCCTGAAGTGATGCAGCAAATCTCAATGGTGGGTAATGACCTTGCGCTCGACAAAGGTGTAGGAGTGTGTGGTAAAGACGGCCAAAGTGTACCGGTAGGCGTTGGTCAGCCAAGCCTTAAAATTGATAACTTAACTGTTGGTGGTACGGCATAAAAACTTAATTTAACGTGTGTTTACGCTAGTACGTAAACACACTGTAATCCCTTATTCTTGAGTTTCTATCAATAATCTTCCCTTTTTATAATTTGTGACCTAAAATAGGTACCTTGCTTATTTTATATCGGTTAGGTCACAGTGTTTCATCGGTTCATTTATTTATGTGTATTCTTGTTGTTGCTATCTGGGTGCAGCAGTTTGTCGCACGAAGAGTGTATGCAAGCTAGTTGGCAGGAATTGGGCTATGACCATGGTGTTCAGGGGTATAGCTATGATCAGGGTAAAGACATTGTCTTTGCATGTAGAGAGTTTGGTATCACGCCTCAGTTAGAAGAGTACAAGAAAAGCTATCAACAAGGACTTGCTGTATTTTGTGTACCAGAAAATGGCTTTACCCTCGGTATTCAAGGACAAGCCTACAATGGTGTATGCAATGATGAGCACTTTAGAAGAGCATGGGAAGAGGGGAATGATCGCTATCAAATTGAAGCAAGAAAAGCAGAAATAGATCAAAGAATAGACACCATAAATTGGCAGCTTCAATCTATTTTGAATGAATTGAGCAATAAAAATAACTCAAGCGAAAAACGTAAAGAGTTGAGATATCGACGGACACAGCTAGAAAGAGAGCGTAAAGATTTAAGAAGAGAAAGGTCATTTTTACCTTTACTCGACAAGCTTCCCTCATTTCATTTTAGATATGAGCTGTAATTAATTTAAGAGGATACTATGAAAAAAATATCAGTATTAATGGCTTTTTTGATGCTTGCCGGTTGTGCCTCAGAATCAAATTTGCAAGACCATGAGCAACGCGCTTTACTCGACCATCACTGTTTGGGCGGCGAAGTTGAAGCAAATTATAACTATACATTTTTTAGCACAGATACTGATGAAATGAATAAAAGCACGGTGGACACAGTGTGTCACCCAGTGAAAACCCAATCTGAACTTGAAAAAGATATAAGAACAGGTGGTTATAACTGATCTATCAATAAAGCCTGCTGTAGCAGGCTTTACCTAGCCTATAAGTAAATAGTTTAAACAGTACTAAGCATCCAGATACCCGCCGCAATCATAAATAAGTTTTCGCTCAGAGAAATAAAACCGAGCGGCACATTACTATCTCCACCTACACAGGCACACTTGAGTTCTCGTTTATCAATGTATACAGCTTTAAACACAGATATAGCTCCAATGCTACCAATAAACAGCGAAAATGGCGCAACAGCTAAGGCGGGTAATTCAGCCACCATACCAATGGCAACATACGCCTCAATAAACGGGTAAATATAGGCATAGGGCACAACACGCATGGCGAGTAAATCATAAGTAATAAATGAATTTGAAAAACTGTATAAGTCTTGCAGTTTTTGAATCGCGAGCACAGCCATTGTCAGTGCAACAAATAGCATTATGTTCTGCATCGACAGTAAAGCGGTGCCACTAGCATAACTAAAACCACAACTCAGTAGCATGGTCACTGCGAAAATGGCTAACACGGGCGTGTAAGTTGTGCCTTGTTGCCCTGCTTCTGGCAGATTAAAAAAGTCGCGTAAATCATCGTAACCACCAATGCGTTTATTATCGATAAAGGTTTGCGGTGTGGTTTTTACATCATACTGCTGTTTAAATTTATCGGTTTGCTCACGGTTTGTTAAATGACGGTCATCAACATCGTAGCCGTTACGCTCTAGTAAATCTTTTGATTTTAAACCGAATGGGCAAATATGCTCATCGGTCACCATGCGATATAAAATTGCAGACTTAGACACAGTGCCTCCTTGTAAAAAATGCCTTGTTTACTGCGTAATAATTGCTTAATTACACAGTAAACAAGGGCAAATTCTTGCTTAACTGATTACTTTATTAACAGTTACAAGGTTTGTGCCAGCACTGTTTATTGCTTAGTTATGGTTAAAACAGCATCCATCACTGGATCGACACCTGCAAAGTAATCTTTTAATACCCTAAATCCTTCCTTTGATTGTATTTTGAAATAGGCTGGTTAATGGCAATTTATGCCTGAATAAGTTAGAATTATCAGTATCACAGGAGGGTTTATGGCTACCAAAACTTCTAAGACTAGCAATCAGCAAAAGACCAAGTTTATGCCCGATATGGATAACTTTAAGGTCAGTTTAAGCTACGAAGGTCTAACGTTGAAAACGAGTAATGACGGCAAAAGTATTGCTGAATTGAAGCGTAAATATGCACGATAAATATGGGGTAGCTCAAGATAAATATTGCTATCCTGACTCTGATGTATGAATTAATCTGTTAGATATTCGAGAACCGGGTATATTAGATCAAGCCGAAGCTGAGTTGACCGCTGAACGTTATAGAACCTATGACTTCCCTCAACAGCCTCTATCTAAGTTTTCACTTGAGCATTTAAAATATCTTCATCATCACTTATTCCAAGATTTATATGTGTGGGCAGGTCAAATTAGGGATGTTGATATCTCCAAGGGTAATACCGGCTTTTGTACTTGGACGCGTATCGAGCCTGAAGCTAAAAAGTTATTTCGAGGCATTTCGGCAATATCGAATTGCCAGAATAATGATGAGCTAATTGAAAAAGTAGCAGACTTGTTTTGTGAACTTAATTTACTTCATCCATTCCGAGAAGGTAACGGCAGAGTGCTGCGCTTCTTTTTTGAAGAGATGTTATATACCATCGGTTATAAGGTTTCATGGCCTCCAATTTCTCAGCAAGAGTGGATTGATGCGAATATTGCAGGTGTTAATTTGAACCTAGATTTACTTAAACGTATTTTTAGCCAAGCTATTTCTGAACTTTGATAGTATGCTAAAAACGCTGATAAGTTTATTTTATTAAAACCTTGTGGCAGCACCACAAGGTTTTAATATTGACTCGCAACGCGAGTTTATCTCATAGTAACAAACTCTTCTGAGCCTGTTGGGTGAATCGCCACAACAGCATCAAAGTCTGCTTTGGTTGCGCCCATCTTCATGGCAACAGCAAAACCTTGAATCATTTCATCAACGGTAAAACCAATGCCGTGTAAGCCAACAACTTTTTCGTTATCACCTGCACATACTAGCATCATGTTGCATGCTTGGCGGTGTTGTGTAACTGCGGTATACATAGCCGCAAAGCTTGATTTATAAACTTTAACGTTTTCTTCGCCATATTGCGAAATAGCTTCTTGCTCCGTTAAACCAATCGTGCCGATTGGTGGGTGGCTAAACACCACAGTAGGCACTAGCTCGTAGTCCATCTTTAAATCATCAGGTAATTCTTTATTGAATAAACGCTCAGATAAAATACGGCCTGCTTTAACGGCTACAGGTGTAAGTTCGATACCGTTTTCGATGATATCACCCACTGCATAGACGTTCTTAGCAGTGGTGTTTTGGAATTCGTCTACTTTTACATAACCACCTTCATTGACTTCAACTCCCGCAGCTGCAAGATTGATCTTATCAGTTGTTGGTGTACGGCCAATGGCCCAAATTACTTCATCAACGTTTTGGCTGTGGCCATTTTCAAAATGAATCGTTAAGCTACCATCGCTTTCTTTAACGACTTCTTTTGGCGTGCAATCTGTATGAAGAGTTGGGCCTTCTTTTGCCATAATATCGACTAGGGTATCAACGATGTATGGGTCAAAAGTACGCAGTGGTTTGTTTTTACGAACAAACAGGTGGGTTTCTGTGCCAAGGCTGTGGAGTACGCCTGCGATTTCAACGGCAATATAACCCGCACCAATAACAGCTACACGTTTTGGCTGTTCGTTTAATTCAAAGAAGCCATTTGAGTCAATACCAAGCTCAGCGCCAGGGATATTAGGAATAGTAGGGCGGCCACCTACGGCAACAAGAATATGGTCAGCAGTGTATAGTTCACCATTAACTTCAACCGTTTTGCTATCAACAAATTTAGCAAAGCCATTGATTACAGTAACGCCATTGCTTGATAAATACTTATTGTAACCTTGGTGAATACGGCCTATGTACGCTTCGCGACTTTCTACTAATTTAGCCCAGCTAAAGCTTTTTAACTCAACATCAAAGCCATAATCAGGTGCGTAAGCATTAATAGCTTCAGCCACTTGTGCACCATGCCACATCACTTTTTTAGGAACGCAGCCCACGTTTACACACGTGCCGCCCATGTGTTTTGCTTCAATAAGTGCCACTTTTGCGCCACGCATTGCTGCTCTGTTAGCAGAAGCGATACCGCCGCTACCGCCACCAATTGCAATGTAATCAAAATGCTGAGCCATAGTTTGTCCTCAAAAATAGATAACTTTTCTTTAATTAATCGATAATAGCATAATAAAGACCAAGGTTAAGCCCCTTGTATTTCATCAATTTGCCCCAACCTCAGAATCATCTTCGCATTAAAAATTGAGAACGAAAATGACAATTGCAGAAAATAATCCACTTATTGGTTTAGAAGGGCTTCCGCCGTTTTCTAAGATTGAACCAGCGCATGTGGTGCCAGCGTTAAAAGCGGCAATTAAAGAGTGTCGTTTAACTATCGATAAGGTCTTGGCAGCTAAGTCATATACGTGGAATGATTTGGTGCTTCCACTTGAAGAAGCCGACGATAAGCTATCACGACTATTTTCACCGGTATCTCATATGAACTCAGTCGTGAACAGCGATGAGCTACGAGAAGCTTATGAGCAATGTTTGCCGTTGTTATCGGAGTACTCAACGTTTGTGGGTCAGCATCAAGGTTTATACGATGCTTATAACGCTCTACACAACAGCGATGAATTTAAAGCACTTACCACCGCACAGCAAAAAACGATTACCAATGCGTTACGTGACTTTGAGTTATCAGGTATTGCGCTAAAACCAGAGCAACAAAAGCGTTATGGCGAAATTAGTGCGCGTTTATCAGAGCTTTCATCTAAGTTTGGTAACAATGTAATGGATGCCACACTTGCTTGGCAAAAGCACATTACTGATGAAAGTGAGCTTGCTGGTTTGCCTGAATCTGCATTAGCTCTGGGTGCTGATACGGCAAAAAGTAAAGATCTAGATGGTTGGGTATTCACGTTAGATTTTCCATCTTATTTACCTATCATGACTTACGCAGATAACCGCGAATTACGTGAAGAAACATATACCGCGTTTGTTACTCGTGCGTCGGATCAAGGTCCGAATGCGGGTGAGTTTGATAACTCAGAGATTATGAGCGAAGAACTTGCGCTTCGTCATGAGCTTGCGCAGTTACTTGGTTTTAACAGTTATGCAGATATGTCATTGGCAACAAAAATGGCAGAATCACCTGCTCAGGTATTTTCATTCTTAGAAGATTTAGCAGCTAAGTCTAAGCCACAAGCTGAGCAAGAGCTGGCTGAGCTAACGGCTTATGCAAAAGATAAACACGGTGTGACGGAGCTTGCCGCGTGGGATTATGCTTATTACGCAGAAAAGCTTAAGCAAGAGAAATACGCGATTTCTGATGAAGTACTGCGCCCTTATTTCCCTGCAAATAAAGTATTAAATGGCTTATTTACCACAGTAAATCGCTTATTTGGTATTAACGTTAAAGAAGTGAGTGACTTTGATACTTACCATCCTGACGTACGTTTCTTTGAGATTTACGACAGTAGCAACACGCTACGAGGCCGTTTCTATTTAGATTTATATGCACGAGACCGCAAGCGTGGTGGCGCATGGATGGACGATTGCATGGGTCGTAAAGTACGTGCTAACGGCGAGCTACAAACACCCGTTGCTTACTTGGTGTGTAACTTTAATAAAGCGGTGGGTGATAAACCTGCACTGTTTACTCATAACGAAGTAACAACCTTATTCCATGAGTTTGGTCATGGTATCCATCATATGTTAACTCAAGTTGATGCAGCGCCAGTGGCGGGTATTAACGGTGTTGCATGGGATGCGGTTGAATTACCAAGCCAGTTCTTAGAAAACTGGTGTTATGAAGAAGAAGCGCTTAACTTCATCTCGGGTCACTATGAAACGGATGAACCACTACCAAAAGAACTGCTTGATAAATTGCTCGCAGCAAAGAACTTCCAGTCTGGTATGCAAATGCTGCGTCAGCTAGAGTTTTCGCTGTTTGATTTTACGATTCATCATACTTATAAAGCGGGTGAGCCTTGTAATATTCAAGCTATACTTGATGATGTGCGCAGTAAAACTGCCGTTGTTAAAGCGCCAGCATTTAACCGTTTTCAGCATGGCTTTAGTCATATTTTTGCTGGTGGCTATAGTGCAGGCTATTACTCGTATAAATGGGCAGAGGTTCTTTCGGCTGACGCATTTTCTAAATTTGAGGAAGAAGGGATCTTTAATCAAGAGACAGGGCAGGCCTTCCTTAACAATATTTTAGAAAAAGGAGGCAGCGAGGAACCTATGGAACTATTCAAGAAGTTCCGAGGCCGTGAGCCACAAGTTGATGCATTGCTTAGGCACAGCGGAATTGCAGCTTAAGCAATGAGTATTATTGGAAAGCGCCGAAAGGCGCTTTTTTTATTAAAAAATCTTAGCAAAATCAACCCTGCGTACTATGCTTTTTAAAAAGCTATTTACAGGATTAAAGCATGTCGAAACTGGTGTTAGCCATAGATGATGACAAATACGTACATCATGTAATTGAAGAGTCACTTTCAGGCTTTTGCACATTGATCCATGCTAAAAATGGTGATGAAGGGTTAAGACAAGCATTTAAATATAATCCAGATATTATTTTACTAGATGTTGAAATGCCTGGAAAAACAGGGTTTGAGGTATGCAGTGAATTAAAGGCTAATCCACAAACCAAAGATACACCCGTGATGTTTCTATCTGGGAAAAAGGAACTTCCTGATCGTGTTAAGGGTTACAACTCAGGGGCTTCTGACTATATTGTTAAACCCTTTAATGCTGAAGAGTTAATGGCGCGTATCCGTGTTTTGTATGAATACCGACAGCATTCTAAAAAGCTAAAAAGCGATGTGGAGCGCGCGCAAATAACGGCTGAAATAGCCATGACAGACTCAGGCGATATGGGACGTATTATGCGCTATGTGGGTCAAAGTTATCATGCACATGATATCCAATCGCTGTCAGAATACATGTTTGAGTTTTTTAACCCTATGGATCTCGATGTAGTGCTTGCTTTTTGGTATCAAGATATTGGGATTTTTTGTGGTGCAGAGGGGGCTGTTTGCCCACTAGAGCGTGAGTTACTTGAAAAACATCGCGATGCAAACCGATTTGTCGATTTCAGTCATCGCACTATTATTAATTACCCAAAAGTGTCCATGTTAATTAAAAACATGCCACTTGATGATGCTCAGTTGTATGGCCGGTATAAAGACTTGTTTCCGCATATTCTTGAAGTGACCAATGCGAAAGTTCAAGATATGGAAGTCAATGAGCGAGCACTCACACAGGCTAAGCAAATCGGCAATGCATTTAGCGAACTGTCGGAGCAAATGTACCAGCACAGTTACTCACGAGAACGGGCTGTCGAAAAGTTTGCTGTACAACTAAGTGAGCTGAATAAATCAGTTGAACAAAGTAAGTTACTAAATAGCGATGAAATCGTTTTTCATTTACAGCACTTACAACAAACCCAGTTACTTTTTGCCTCGCTGAATGATGATCTTGAATCGATTAAGTTTCAGTTACTCCACATTATTGAATCACGTAGTGAGCTATTGAGTAATTTACAAAAAATGGCAGAGCCTAGCCACACAGAAGATGTGACATCACAAACGGATATCGAGCTATTTTAAGCCATGATATACTCATGGCCATTAGTATAGCTCGGAGTTTTACGTGGTAATTCATTGTCCTTTTAAAGAAATGCGTCCTTATTTAGATGCTATAGAGCAGCGCTTTGGTTTAACTGAATGGGCGAACAGTAATGACGGCTTTTCATTGCATTATGATGAGCAAGGTCTGAGCTTAAAAAAGAAAGATGAGCCTAAACTAGGGGCTATTCACGTTGACTTTGTCACAGGTGCGGCGGCGCACCGCCGTAAATTCGGTGGTGGTAAAGGCCAAGCAATTGCCAAAGCTGTAGGGTTAAATAAAGGAGCCACACCCGTTGTACTTGATGCCACGGCAGGGCTTGGGCGTGACGGTTTTGTGCTGGCGTCGCTTGGTTGTAAAGTTATTTTGCATGAGCGCCATCCTGTGGTAGCTGCGCTATTATTTGATGGCCTTGAACGCGCTTACGGTGATGCTGAAATTGGTGCATGGATGAAAGAAAATATGAGCTTAGTATTCGGTTCGAGCCATACTCTACTTGCTCAGTGTAACGATATACCAGATGTCGTGTACTTGGATCCTATGTTTCCGCATCGTGAAAAATCAGCCCTAGTTAAAAAAGAAATGCGAGTATTCCAAGCGCTTGTTGGCGCTGATAGCGATGCAGATGATCTTTTAGATTTTGCCTACCCGCTTGCGAGTAAGCGAGTCGTGGTAAAGCGACCTGACTACGCGCCATTTTTAAATGATAAAACCCCCAGCATGCAGATCAAAACTAAAAAGAATCGTTTTGATGTATATGTGAAAGCAGCAATGACCTAACCTATCCTTTAGTATGGCTTTTGATTGATAATTTCTGGTTATTAGGTTGGTTTACATCAAATTGTCATAAAAGGTTAATATTCTACGCGCGTAACGACTTTGGGGATTATAGTTTATGCGCGTGTCATCATTTACTCGGCTACTAGCCGTTTTACTCACACTTGCCAGTATCTTGTTAGCGGCGACCTTGTTTTGGGCAAGTCAAACTCTATTAAATTTAGAGCAACAAGATAACGCTTATAATAAACTCAAAAATACGCTCATTATTGATTTAAAAAGCCACCTCGATGACTATTTAGAGCAAGGTGATAGTCAATATCTTAATTTATCATCGGCACTGATTGCTGAGGTGATAAAGCAAGACTTAGCGCATCTTCCACACGATTTAAATTCACACCTATCAACTCAACTCTCAGCATTAGATAAAGATATCAATGATAAATATCGTGCTCTAGGTAAGTTATCGGGTAACGAAATGGCTTTATTGGACAACTCGCTTAGGCAAATGGCTGGCTCTGCCTCCTCGCTGATAGGCTATGCTCGTAAAGCAAAGCCGCAAACAGATTTAGCGCTTGAATATTACCAACTTGGTGCCGATTATTATAATGAAGTGACATCACTTGCTTTATATACCTACAAGCTGGTTTTAAGCTTTGATCAAGACACCAAAGCAAGCCTTAATCAAAGCGTAGAAAATTTAAAAGTATTAGCAAGCAAAATTGATACGCTTGATAACCTAGGAGTGATGAGTGAAGTCGATGAGGATGCTTTATTTTTTGGTGAAGAAGCCGAAGATTTAGCCGGCGATATTAAATCGGAGTTAATAAGTTGGCCTAAGCGTTTTCCTCGTGATTTAGCCTCAACGCTAGAGCAAGCTGAGCAGCGTCAAACGGGTATGCAAGCACTGCGAGAACAAATTGCGGCCTTATCGGCAACGGTGCTTGGGGCTGAGCAAAAACTAAAAGACGAACAAAGCCAGCTTAAACAGCACGTATTTATTGTATTTTGTATTGCGATTGGCATGTTAGTGGTACTTGCAGGCGGTGTTTATTTTGTACAGCGTAATCAAGTTTTAAACCCGCTGCGTCAGTTACGAGATGGTTTCGCATTCTTAATTGAAAGTAATGAGCTTAAAAATATTGAAAGCAAAAATCCAAAAACTGAAATAGGGGAGATAGCTCATTATTTTAATCAGTTAATTGAGCGTCAACGAATGGAAGCGGAAGAGCGTGCACAAATGCTCAAAGTGATTAATGACTTTATGCTAGAAATGAGTGAACACTTACACACTATTGCTCAAAAGACCGATGCTAGCCACACTCAAGTTGAGCAAAATCAAGGGCTACTAAGCGATATTCAACATATTGGTGAACAAGTTAACACCATTAATAGTCAAGTGGCTGACAACGCAAAACAGACATTTGGTGCCATGGAGCAAAGCTTAGGTTTTGCAGATAGTATGCTAACAGCAAGCTCACATACTGAGCAGCGTGTTGAGCAAGGGTTAAATAGCTTAAAAGAGCTTTTAAAGGGCGTGGATGATGTTGGTCAAGTTATTGAAGTAATCAAAAATATTGCTGAGCAAACTAACTTACTAGCATTAAATGCCGCTATAGAATCGGCTCGTGCAGGGGAGCATGGCCGAGGTTTTGCGGTTGTAGCTGATGAAGTGAGAAAACTTGCAAGACAAACTCAAGGCTCACTTGATGATATTAACAGTCAGCTTAATCGCCTAAGTGAAAACTCATCAATGGTATCAACTCAAATAAGTGCCCTTGCTGACGATGCTGAGTTACAAACACAAAATGCCCAAGAGCTAAAACGTAACTCTGAAGGCGTTGCTGATAACGCGCAAGATGCTAACAAGGTCGCGTTTGATGCCATGGAGCTAGCTAAACAGCAAAATGCATTACTCGAAAACTTTAGTCAGTCTATGCAAAGCATGAAAGGCCAAGTGAGTGAATCGAATGTGCTGGTAAGTGATATTCAGCAGCGTTTACAACAGCAAATGCAGACAATTAAAACTAGCTTAGGATTATAAGTGCTTCAAGTGGACTGAAAAGCGCAAAAAATAGCGACATTGCTGCTCTTTCTATAATGGGGAATGTATTATTTAACTTCTTTAAACCAAGTACGGGGTGAGCGCACTTGGTTTTGACGGTATAATCTTTACCCTATCTTTTGCTGCGTGGAACATCACTAGATTGATACATTGATATTTGATGATTATCTGGATCTGCGATTTCTGCTGACCAGCCACCTGGTGCATGGCTTACAGGGGTAACAATAGTTACTCCCTTTGTTGCGAGTGTTTCGACTACGTTATCAATCCCACCATCAGCTAACTCAAAAACAATAATGGGTGAGTTTCCGGGCTTTGACTCCTGCTTGAAAAAGAGTAGTTCGATGTCATTTGCTGTTTTTGCAAGCAGCCAACCCTCTCCATCTTCTTCCATTCTTTGAATGTTTATTCCGAGCGTATCACGGTAAAACGCTTCTGTTTTATCTAGATCGCTAATGTAATAACAAATTGCGCCAATTTTACTTTTATCAAGCATGGTTCTTTTCCTGTTTTTTAATAGATATCACCCTATGTTGCCGTGCAAGGTTATTTTGTGAGGTCACCATAAAAAGATGTCCATCAGGGTCATGGCTTGCGAGTGTCGCTTCATCACGACATGGGGCATTAAGAAGTGCTTTACGTATTTGCCCAAACGGCAAATCTTCAGCTAAACCTTCAAGTTCAAGTATTTGTCTTGCACCGGTTTGTTGCCAGCGGCGTTTAATCTCAGCTATCCGTTGCCTTAGAGCTGCGTCTGATACTCGCAGCAGCCAGATGATTTCTTTTTTACAATGCCCTGTTAAAACTAAAAGCGCTGTTGTTTTAAGGCTAGTCGGTAATAAATTAACAAAGTCGGTTGCTGTGTCGTCGTTGTATGTGTGTATATTGTTTGTATTAGTTAAAGTTGCTTCACGCTTTTTTCTTCTTGCGGCAGAACGCGCATTAAATACAGATTGATTACGCAGTACACCCATAAGCCAGCGACGGTTCTTTACACATGTTAGATCTGAGCGCTTAGCTTCAACTGCAACAAGCAGGGCAGTTTGCAGTAAATCTTCAGCCTCTTCTTTGTGTAATGTCACCTTATGGGCATAGCGTAAAAGGTTTGCGTAATAACTTTTATTATTCATAGCGCTTAGTGATTAAAAGTAGAGTTAGTAATTGATATATAGTTTAATTAAACCTTACTCTTTCATACTGCTAATGTATATTTTCTTTCAAGGAATTACGATGATCGAACAAGGCCAAACTTTACCTACTGCAACCCTTAGCGAATTAACCAGCGAAGGGTTGCAAACCTTATCAACTGACGCATTATTTGCTGGTAAAAAAGTAGTGCTATTTGCTGTACCTGGGGCATTTACGCCTACCTGTTCAAACGCTCACTTACCTGAGTTTATTACGCTGGCTGATAAAATTACCGCCAAAGGCGTTGATGCAATTTACTGTGTATCAGTGAATGATGCATTTGTAATGAAAGCATGGGGTGAAGCACATAACGCTGAGCATATTCGTATGTTAGCAGACGGTGATGCTAGTTTTACCAAGGCGCTCGGTTTAGATAAAGATACCGCTAGCTTTGGTGGTGTGCGTTCAAAACGCTATGCAATGATTGTCGACGACCAAACTGTAACAGGCTTGTTTGTTGAGCAAGATAAAGAATTTACAGTAAGCCGTGCAGAGGCTATTTTAGCTAAATTATAAAACGAAAAAAGCCGGACGAGAGTCCGGCTAAAAGTCCCAAGGGTAATCGGGGTTTATTAACGATTCAGGTTAATATTGTGCGCCAAGTGTTACACCTGAGTAGGCAGAATAACCATTTAGCATCACGTGGTATGTACCTGCTGTTGGGTTACTGATTGAACATACTTCGTTATTACCGCTTTCATAAGGGCGGCAATCATACGTTGTTGTCGTTGGAGCGCTACCTGCGCGAACATATAAGTCTGCATCGCCCGTACCACCACTTATAGTAAACGTAACACTCGTTGCGCCTGCAGGTACTTCCATTGTGTAGTAGGTTTTGCTGTTTGCTGCGCCACTTAAGCTTGTTAATGCTTGGCCATTTTGTAACTCATTGCCTGTTGTTGGCGGCTGAGTTGAACCAGATGCTGCTGCAACCGCGGCGGCTGCATCGACAATACCTGTACCACAGTTATTACATGTAGCAGGGAATGAGCGAGTGGTTGATTTTAAAATGCTTTCAATTTCATCTGGCGTTGCAGAAGGCTTCGTTTGTTTAATGAGTGCGGCTACACCTGCAACATGCGGTGCTGCCATCGATGTACCTTGCGTGAAATGATATGAATCACTGCTTGGGCCATTTGCGCCTGAGTTATGAGTTGATAACACACCCTCAGAATCATTCGCAAAGCTTTGCGCACCGCCAGGGGCTGCAACATCAATGTTACTACCAAAGTTAGAGTAATAAGCACGACCACCGTTACGACCAACAGAGGCAACGTTTACAACGCCATTACAGTTACCAGGGTTGTAGTTAGCCGAATTATCATTACTGTTACCAGCAGCGATAATAACAACTGCGCCGTTGTTACGTGCTTGATTTATAGCATTTTGTGTTGTTGAGCTACATGCACCCCCACCACCTAAACTCATGTTGATAACATCAGCAGGGTTAGCATTTGCAGGTACACCAGACACTGAGCCACCTGACGCCCAGATAATACCGTCTGCAATGTCAGATGTTAAACCACCACATTTACCTAGTACACGCACAGGTACAACTTTCGCATCATAAGCAACACCAGCAACGCCTTCACCATTATTTGTTACCGCAGCAACTGTGCCTGCTACATGAGTACCATGCCAGCTTGAGTTTCTATCTGCTTTTGGTGAAGGATCGCCATTTCGATCAACACCACACTCACCGCGTACAACTGCATCACCTGGGTCGCGTGCATCGCTGTCACGGCCACCACCATCGTTGGCCATTGATAATCTAGTAATCATATCGTAGCCAGGTAAAAGGTTTGGGTTTAAATCAACATGCGGGCGGTAACCTGTATCAAGTACAGCAACAGTTACACCGCTACCAGTTGCGCTATCCCATGCTGTTGGTAGATTTAACCCGCCTGCTTGCTCGTAGTAATGCCATTGATCAGAATAACGCGGATCATTAGGTGTTGCAAAAGGCTGCAATATTTGGTCAATTTCAATGTATTCAACATTGCCAGTTGCCATAACTTCTTGCATAAATGCTTGTGCTTCATTGGCTGAAAGTTTTTTATCAGCACGCATTACGTGATGATTACTCATTGCCATTGCACGTACATACTGAGCTTTTGCTAAGCCTTTTTGACTGCTGAAATTTTTTACAAAACTTTGCGCTCTTTGATTCATCATAGCAGGCGTTTGCTCAGCGGCAGACATCGTTGTCATATCAGTGCTGCTATTTTTGTATTTAATGATAAATTGCGTGCCAAAATCGTTTTGACCTTGTAGCTTTGCGGCTGTATCTGCCATTGATGGTGATAACATTTGGTTTGGCGCGGCCATTGCTGCTGTTGTTCCAAAAACTGTTGTGAGGCTCAATGCAATTGCGCACTTTTTCAAGTTGTTAGTAGTCATAATGATCCCTAGATTGTTAGAAGTTGCTTCGCACCATTTTCCGCGAAGGGGTACAAAGGTAAAATAAATGTAAATGTAGTTAAAATATCGTTTTGTTATGTTTGTCTCTATTTTGGTTATAACTAAGTGTATAGATGGCTAAATATAACTATTAATTAGGTTTTTCTGCTTTTTTCTAATTCTAAAGTTCCAATTTAATGTTATAGAGTTTTTGCTTTATTTCGTTTTTCGGGTTTATCTTTTTTCAAAAAAATAACTAAGCTAACAACGAGCGCGTAATATCTTGTTATAATCAGCTAAATTTTTTTAGTGAGTATGAGTAATGACCCAAGTAGATGTAATTGTGATTGGTGCCGGTGCCGCAGGTTTAATGTGTGCAGCACAAGCAGGCTATCGAGGTCGCAATGTTACTGTGCTTGATATGGGCAAAAAGCCTGGCCGTAAAATTTTAATAAGCGGTGGTGGGCGTTGTAACTTCACCAATGAAAACGCAAGCCCAGACAACTACTTGTGTACTAATCCTCACTTCGTAAAATCCTGTTTAAGCCGTTATACCCAACATGACTTTATTGAGCTGGTGGACCGTCATGGTTTGGCTTATCACCATAAAACGCTGGGCCAGCTATTTTGTGATAACAGCGCGCAAGATATCGTTGATATTCTTTTAACTGAGTGTGAGTGGGCTGGGGTAAACATTGCTCTTCGTAACGAAGTACTTAGCGTGATAAAAAACGATGCCGGTTATGAAGTTATAACCGAGCAAGACAGTTATCAATGCGGGTCATTGGTGGTGGCATCCGGTGGTTTAACCATGCCGAAACTTGGCGCATCACCCATTGGTTATAAAATAGCTGAACAGTTTGGCTTAACGATATTACCAACCATGGCCGCATTGGTGCCATTTACTTTGCACCAGCATGATAAAGATCGTTTTGATGGTTTATCGGGGATCAGTATCCCTTGTTTAGTGACGAGTGAAGATGGCACCCAGTTCAAAGAAAATATCCTCTTTACCCATCGCGGCTTGTCGGGGCCCGCTATTTTGCAAATTAGCTCGTTTTGGCGCGCAGGCCAGAGCGTTTACATCAACTTATTACCTGAGCTTGATTTAAAACAGCAACTTGAGCAGTGGCGTCAAAGCCAAGGTCAAAAGTCACTAAAAAATACCCTTGCAACCATTTTACCCAAACGCTTTGTTGAAATGTTGCACGACACCAAAGCAATACCTGATTGCAATGTAAACCAGTTAACCCATGCACAGGTCGACGCGCTACATAACTACATTCACAACTGGCAAATTAAACCCAACGGCACTGAGGGCTACAGAACAGCCGAAGTGACACTCGGTGGCGTAGATACCGATGAGTTAAGCTCAAAAACCTTCGAAGCAAAAAAATCAGCAGGTCTTTATTTTATTGGTGAAGTAACCGACGTCACTGGTTGGCTAGGCGGCTACAACTTCCAATATGCGTGGAGCTGCGGCTTTGCTGCAGGGCAGTATTGTTGATTGTAGTTGCTAGTTTTTGTCTACAGGCTCTAGGAGTTAGGCCCTAGACTGACACTTGCTTGTAGGTCGTGATTTAGCGCGTTTTTATGAAGTTATAAATGACGACCTACAAACCTATTACTCCTTCTAGGCTGCCACTTCAACACAATTGCGGCCGTTACTCTTCGCTTTATACAATGCTTTGTCGGCAATGGTGAGTGTTTCTTTTACGGTTGTTGAAGCATGAGCTACGCTGTGTACACCAATACTCACGGTGAACTGCACGGTTTGTACTTCATCAATCGTGATGTAGGTTTCTTGTGCCTTTTGACGAATACGCTCTGCAACTTGCTTTGCCTTAAGTAGGTTACAATTGAGTAGTAATACAAACTCTTCGCCGCCATACCGACAAGCTATATCAGCAGGGCCTTGCTCTGAGGTGAGTATATTAGCAAACGCAATGATGACTTTGTCGCCAACATTGTGGCCATATGTGTCGTTAATGTTTTTGAAGTGGTCGAGATCAGCAATTAGAAGGGTTAGCTCTTGCTGATTGGTTGCCATAGCGGCAATCAGTTCTTCACTTTTTCTGTCAAAGTAACGGCGATTGTACAGGCCTGTCATAGGATCCGTGTCGACTAAGCGGTTGAGCTCAGTTTGCTGTGCTTTAATTTTTTCGAGGCTTTTAATTCGGTAGGAAAGAATAAACGCCATCATTAATGCTTCGAGCAAAATACCTATCCCAACGCCATGACTATTGATTACGTTTGCGTCACTGATCCCTTTGTAATAAAGCACCGCTAGCATATTGAAAATAACGAACATAGAGTGGCCGAGTAAAAAGTATTTTGCCAGCGTATTACCTTTGCGCCATAGCGAAATGGATACCCCAAATGTCACCGTCATCATTAATGCAGCCAAGCTGCTGGCTGGTTTTAATGCACCCACAATATCGAACAAGCTATAGATAAAGTCAGCCACTAGTAAGAACAAAATAATTGAAAGCGCGATATGCTCTTTAGGGTAGTGCTTCTTTGTTTCGAAAATAAGCATTACAAAGATTACTAAAAAGCTTGGCATGCTCAGTAAATTGGAATTGAGCTGTAACAGCTCGGCACTAAAAATACCGAAGAAATTAGCGGCAATACCATAAGATAGCGCCACCCAAACAGTGCCAGAAATAAGATACAGTGCGTAAACAATATTCTCGATTTTACGTGCCGATAAGTACAAAAAGAAGTTATAAATCATCAGCGCTAACATCATCCCAACAAGCAGCGCAATGTAATTACCATTCCCGACAAGGGCTCGCTTTGAGTGCTCTTCATCAAAAATAGCTAATGCAAACCACTGATGAGAAAAGGTGACGCTTTTAACATAAATTGTTTTTTGTTGGTTAGGTGCGACATAAAACGAAAACACAGCACTACCACCAAACATATTGGCTTTAGGGCCTGCCTTATCAAGCTGAATAACCAATTGGTTTATCAATTTTCCTGCTTGTGTTTCGTAAAAGCTGACTTCTTCTAAATGATAGGCATCTGGGTTATGCACAAATAAGCGTAGGGTATCGCTGTTGCTATTTTTTATAACTATTTTGGACCACGTCGTTTTGGCATTAGTGCCTAAAGTAAGTTCGTTTTGACTGTTGATAAAGTTTTGCTGCTGGACTTGTGCGAGGGGCATAGAACCTGTTTCATCAACAAAATAGCTCATATCAAACTGAGTGAGCTCTACGCTACGTTGATTGATATTTACAATGGGGGAATTATCTGCGCGGCTTTGTGTAGCCGTACTGAGGCATAACGAGTAGATAACAAAAAGCAGTAAAAAGCGCGCAACCATCCCTAATACCTGTGTTTAAACAAATATGGTAGTAAAGGCTTATTTTTAACTTAAACCGCTGTCTTGTCGAGGAAATTATCAACGAAAATAAAAAAGCCGCTAACTTAGCGGCTTTGTTGGTTGCGAAAATAAGTATTAACGTAGGTCGAATCTGTCTAGCGTCATTACTTTAGTCCACGCTGCTACGAAGTCATCAACGAACTTCTGTTTAGCATCGTCAGATGCATACACTTCAGCAATTGAACGTAGCTCTGAGTTTGAACCGAAGATTAAATCGACTGGAGTTGCTGTCCACTTAAGCTTGCCTGATTGACGGTCACGGCCTTCGTAAATACCTTCTTCAGAAGACTTAGACCACTTCGTTGACATATCTAATAGGTTAACGAAGAAATCGTTGCTTAATGTGCCTGGTTTTTTCGTGAATACACCGTGTTTCGTTTGGTCAGTATTCGCGTTAAGGGCACGCATACCACCTAGTAGTGCAGTCATTTCTGGTACTGATAAGCTTAGTAAATCAGCGCGTTCAACGAGCATTTCAGCCGGTGATTTCCATGCTGAGCTGTAGTAATTACGAAACGCATCTGCCGTTGGCTCAAGTACTTCGAATGATTCAACGTCGGTCATTTCTAATGACGCGTCCATACGACCTGGCTTGAACGGTACTGCGATAGAGAAACCCGCGTCGCTTGCTGCTTTTTCGATTGCAGCCGCACCACCAAGAACAATCATATCTGCGAGTGAAATTTCTTTACCACCCGATGCTTTTTTGTTGAACTTAGTTTGGATTTTCTCAAGCTTGTTCAGTACTTTAGCCACTTCTTTCGGGTTGTTTACCGGCCAATCTTTTTGCGGAGCAAAACGAATACGTGCACCGTTTGCACCACCACGCATATCTGTGTCGCGGTAGCTCGCTGCTGATGCCCAAGCAACTCGTACAAGTTCAGATACAGATAAACCTGAATCTAAGATGTTTGCTTTAAGTGACGCGATATCTTTGCTGTCTACTAGTTTGTGGTCAACCGCAGGGATGTAGTCTTGCCAAATTAATACTTCTTCTGGCACTAAGTCACCTAGGTAACGAGCACGTGGGCCCATATCACGGTGGTTTAGTTTGAACCATGCTTTAGCAAATGCCAGTTCGAACTCTTTCGGGTCGTTTAAGAAACGCTCTGAAATCTTACGGAACTCAGGATCTGCTTTTAACGCGATATCAGTTGTGAACATGATAGGCGCATGACGCTTACCTTTAATGTGCGCATCGGGTACTAGGTTAGACGCTTGACCATTTTCAGGGATCCACTGAGTCGCACCTGCAGGGCTCTTAGTTTTAACCCACTCAAAGTTGAATAGGTTTTGTAGATAATTAATTGACCAACGTGTTGGTGTCACTGTCCATGCACCTTCAAGACCTGAAGTGATGGTATCTTCTGAGTGACCTTTACCACATTTGTTTTTCCAACCTAAACCTTGCTCTTCGATACCCGCTGCTGCTGGCTCTTTGTCTAAACACGTCGCTTTTTTCGCACCGTGTGCTTTACCAAAGCTGTGACCACCGGCGATTAGCGCAACGATTTCTTCATTGTTCATTGCCATGCGGCCGAATGATAAACGAATGTCTTCTGCTGCTAGAAGTGGATCAGGGTTACCGTGAGGGCCTTCAGGGTTTACATAGATTAAGCCCATCTCAACGGCCGCTAATGGGCCTTTAAGTTTGCCTTTTTTGTCACGACGTTCGTCAGTGAGCATTTTGCCTTCAGGGCCCCAGTATACGTAATCTGGTTCCCAATCGTCTTCACGACCACCGGCATAACCGAAGGTTTTGAAGCCCATTGATTCAAGTGCAACGTTACCTGTTAACGCCATTAAGTCAGCCCAAGAAATGCTGCGACCGTATTTTTGTTTTATAGGCCAAAGTAAGCGACGTGCCTTATCAAGGTTCGCGTTATCAGGCCAGCTGTTTAGCGGGTCGAAACGTTGTTGACCACCGCCTGCGCCACCACGACCATCAAACGTACGGTACGTACCTGATGCGTGCCACGCCATACGGATGAAGAATGGACCATAGTGACCGTAGTCAGCAGGCCACCAGTCTTGAGAGTCAGTCAATACTTTCTCAATATCTGCTTTCACTGCGTTTAGGTCTAACTTTAAGAATTCTTTTTTATAATCAAAGTAAGGACCCATAGGATCAGACTCTGCGCCATGGGCACGAAGTTGGCTAAGATCTAGTTGTTCTGGCCACCAGAATTGGTTTGATTTGATGTCGTTAGTAGCTTGTACGCCCGTTGCCACCAACAGTGATACTGCAACAGCTACTTTAGACAAGGCTGAGGTCGATTTTTTAAACATTGTGTAGTCTCCAGTTAGAAGTTGCGTGAAATATAGTTATGTTCTGATTAACTTTCCACTTACAAACTGGGGTTTAAATCGATTGATAAAATCGAAAAAACAGATGATATGATTGATTTTATAGAACAAAGCCAGCAAAAATGCTGGCTTTGGAGGAGGTGTTCAGTAAGCTTAAATTTAGCTTATTGTTTATTCTTCAATAAAAGGGATGCCATTTTTGATCCACTCAGCAGCAGGTTTGCCTTTTAAGTAGTGATCAAAATATTCCATCATGCGTACCGAGAAATCCACTTGGTTAGGAAATTTCTTCAAGTGATGTGGTTCACCTTCGTATTGTAAAAAGGTGGCATCTTTACCCGCACGACGTAGTGCTAGGTAGTATTGAACCCCTTCGTGCCATGGCACCGCATCATCTTTGTCACCAAACATAATCAGAATAGGGGTATTCACTTTATCGGCGAAAAACACTGGCGAGTTTTCGATGTATAGCTCTGGCGCTTCGAATAAGGTTTTACCAATTCGGCTTTGTCCTGTTTCGTATTGGAACTGACGCGCAAGGCCTGATTTTAAACGAATACCGCTATACGCACTGGTCATGTTAGATACTGGCGCACCCGAAACAACCGCTTTAAACATATCTGTTTGGGTGATCATAAAGGCGCTTTGATAGCCAGCCCATGAGTGACCTTGTAAGCCAATTTTATCGGGATCAGCAATGCCTAAATCAATTAGCTTTTGAGTGGCGTTGATCATGGTTTGTGTTGATGATTTACCAGGGTGACCAATTTCAAAGCGGATATCAGGTAAGAAAATCGCATAGCCATTTGAAGTAAACATCGGGAAGTTAGGGCGATGATTTAATTCCATTTTCGGGAAGTCATACATGCGTTGGCTCATATAGCGGTAGAAGTACACAACCACAGGAACCTTTTCGCCTTTTTTGTAGCCCGCAGGTTTGATCAATACGCCTTGCAAGTCTTCACCATCAAACCCTTTGTAGCTAATAAGCTCAGGTTTTTCACCCCATGCAAAATTACTAACTTGCGGGTTTAGGTTGGTAACACGCTGTGGCTTTTTGAAGCTAAAGTCAGTTTGGTAGTAATCAGGAAATTGCTGATATGTTTGCGCAGTAAATAGATATTTATCGGCATTTTTAGCCTTTTTCACCACATCATAGCGCTTTTTACCCGAAAGTACTTTGCTTACTTTATTGCTTGATAAGTCAAGTTTGGCGATTTCGGTTTGTTTATCTTGCACGTTGGTTGCGCTGAGTAATAATGTTTCGTCTTTGGCAAAACCAACTTGCTCTTTATCAAGTTTAATAACACGATACTGGGTATTCGTTTCTTTTCCTTGGGTTAAACGCGTTGCCTTTTGTGTTGCGACATCAAAAGCCCAAATATCAAATTTACTGTAAACCAGTACTTGGCTGCTGTCGTTTAACCAGCCAGCAAAGCCATAACCTGGCTGAGGTGATGGGTAGTCATGCTTATCATCGGCAAAAATCGCGTTAATTGCTTTAGATAAGGTCGAAACCTTGTTATTTCCTAAATCTTTAAGCTGCACTTGGCTGTCTTGAAAAAATGCCGCATATTGACCATTTGGCGCAAGGCTGGGTCTAAATGGATAATCGTTGACGATAGCGGTTTGTTTACCTGTTTTAACGTCAACACTGTAATAGTCTGCGTAAAAACCACCGTACATTATGCGTTCTAGGTAAGGCAGGTCTGAATAGCCTAATAGCGCTTCGCGGTTAGTGTTAAGTGAAACCTCAGGCATACTTGGTGTACTTAGCTGCACAACCTGCTGACCGTTTACATGATACACCGCTTTATAATGACGAAGCTTGTTATTTTCATTCCACTGTTGCTCTTCACGTGGCTTAATTTCAGTGTCTTTATTGTGCCAAACATTAAGACCTTTATGGTCGCGAATGGTATCGAAATCATATAATGAGGCTTCGTCTGTGTATTCTTTTGCTTCGATCTTTGCCGTTAACTTCGGATGATTTTCAAAGTATAAACGAGCACCATCTTCAGACCATGTTAGTGAGGCTGTTTTGCCAATAGTCCAGCTATTATCAGCTGAGTTTATGGTCGATAGGGCACCGTTTTGTAAAAGTTGTAAGGTATGGTCGCGACGTCGTGTATCATCATTAACGTAGTTACCAATTAACAGCGCTGCGGTATTACTATTTGGTTGCCAGGCAATTTTATTGGCAACCACACCAGGCTCATCAATCAGTACGCTGGTAGCAAAGTCATTGTTAAGCGTAACTAATACAACTTGGTTGTCGGCACCATCACTAAAACTTTGGCTTGCTAGTAATTGCTCGCCGGTGCTGCTCATTGCATAGCTAAACACATTGTTTAGGGTGTGAGTGGTTTTGTCTTGAAGGTTAACAAGCACTAAATCAAAGCTTTTATCTTTTTTATCTGGTTTGATTTCGCTGCTGTTTTCG
The DNA here is from genome assembly GCA_004208945.1 of Pseudoalteromonas sp. CO133X. Lineage (GTDB taxonomy): Bacteria > Pseudomonadota > Gammaproteobacteria > Enterobacterales > Alteromonadaceae > Pseudoalteromonas. The sequence continues at coordinate 334,802 of SGPE01000029.1, forward strand.
TCTTTTTCTTCGCTGTCTTTTTTATCTGCTTTCTTATCTAGTCGGTAAGCAAGCCAAACACCGTCATCTGATAACGCATAGTCTTTTACATCATTAAATGTCTGTTGCTCGCCGTTTTTAGTATTGACTAAAACAAGGTTGTTTTTTAGTTCGTCTTTTTTCTTAGTGGTTTCTTTTTCAAGTAGGGTCGGTACCTGAGTAAACGCCACCCAATTTGCCGCTTTATTAATTGTAGGGCGAGTACCGCGCTCAACGCTTGCAAGGAGGGTGTTATTGTCTAATGCATAAACCTGACCTTGTGCATTGCCGCGATAAGGGTCGGCACTGAAAGTAAGAATTTGGCCATCTGCAGACAGTTGGGTGCCTTTTGCGTATTTAAAATCAAACACGTCTTTAAATTGCAGAGCTTCTTTTGCACTGAGCTGTGCACTACCAAGGCTTGCCACTAAGGCTAAGCTCAAAAGTGATAATTGCGCTTTCATTTATCTTCTCGTTGTTTTTAAATTTACGCGTTCAGTGTAGCGTTTTTAGTAAACAATTCGAGTAGATACGATAAGTTGCTTATTTAGGAAGTTGAGCTGTAAGCCTAAAAACTTTTCGGTAGGTTTTTTAATAAGAGGGCACAGCGGGGTTACCCGCGTACTTTTGATTAGACTGTTGCGCGATATTAAATCGCGCCTACAGCTAACTTACAACCAAATCTTTTTCAGTTCAGGCCATTGTTTTTCAAATTGCGCACTCGGTTTCGCTTTAAAGTCGCTGCGCACGAATTGATTCATCTTACCTTCAACGTAAGCCAGTAAGAAGTTGGCTAACGTCGTTTCGTCAGATTGGAATGCTTTACCTTCACGAAGCTTACGTTCACGAAGAACTTGCTTAAATTGCGTTTCTAGCTTTTCGAATAAGCCTTGCACACGTTCACGCAAGCGCTCTTGCTCACCTTGCAAGGCATCACCAGTTAAAATACGGGTAATACCTGGATTTTTTTCGGCGAATGCTAATAGTAAAAGCAATATATTGTATACGCGTGTTTGACTCTCTTTTTCATTTTCTAGAATGAGGTTAATACGCGATAGCAGAGTATCTTCAATAAACTCAATCAAGCCCTCAAACATCCGCGCTTTACTCGGAAAATGACGATAAAGCGCAGCTTCAGATACGCCCACTTCAGCCGCTAGTTTGGCAGTAGTGATACGTTGACCTGGGCTGGTTTCTAACATTTGTGCGAGTGCTTGCAGAATCTGCTCTTTGCGATTACTTCTTTTTGTCGCAGGCATGACCATTCCTTTCTTATAATTTATTACTTGCGCTGTATAGACTCAGACAAGCCATTTTTTGTGCAAATGAGAGGCTTATGTTAATGTTTTATTCAGCTTCTTTCCAGCATTTTTACAAACGCTTGGCAAGCTCTCTCATAACACTCATCGCTAAATCTTTTTTGCTACCAACTGCTAAATCTTGCTGCTCATTGTGCCAGAACAGTGTTAAAGCATTATGATCAGAATTAAAGCCAAGGCCTTCTTTTGACACATCATTTGCACAGATCATGTCGAGATTTTTATTTTTTAATTTACCTTGAGCATAGCTTGCAACATCTTGTGTTTCGGCGGCAAAGCCAACCGTGTATGGGCGGTTTTCGTTAAGTGCAGCAACGTTAGCGATGATATCTGGGTTTTTAACTAAGGTGAGTGTGAGTTCATCACCTTGTTTTTTCATTTTTTGATCTTCAATTGCGGCTGCGCGGTAATCGGCAACGGCAGCACAGCCAATAAAAGCATCAGACTGTACAGCAAGTTCCATTGATGCGATTAAAAGCTGCTCAGCGCTTTCAATGTGAGTGAGTTTTGCATTCGCTGGTGCTTTAATTGTCACCGGCCCTGAAATCAGGTTTACCTTTGCACCTAAAGCAAGTGCCGCCTCGGCAAGGGCATAACCCATTTTTCCTGAGCTGTGATTAGAAATATAACGCACCGGATCGAGAGCTTCTCTGGTTGGCCCTGCTGTAATTGTAATGGTTTTGCCAGTGAGTAATGGCTCAATGTCTGGCTGTGTACACAGTGCAACCAGTTCATGCGGTTCTAGCATACGCCCTGCACCTACATCACCGCAGGCTTGCGAGCCTTTACCAGGCCCCCAAATTGCTACCCCGCGCTCGGCGAGAGTATTAAGGTTAGCCTGCGTTGCTGGATGTGCGTACATTTGTTGGTTCATCGCCGGTGCGACAGCCACTTTGGCTGGCGTTGCTAATAAAAGCGTGGTGAGTAGGTCATCAGCTATACCCATCGCCATTTTTGCTAATACATTGCTGGTCGCTGGCGCCACTAAAATCAAATCTGCCCACTTGGCAAATTCAATGTGTCCCATTGCGGCTTCAGCTGCAGGGTCAAGTAATGAATCAGACACAATCTCTCCACTGACGGCTTGCATCGTCAAAGGGGTAATAAAGTGCTTGGCTGACTCTGTCATAACCACTTTTACTTCGCAGCCAGTGTCTTTTAAGCGTCGCACTAGCTCTGCACATTTATAAGCTGCAATGCCGCCACTTATACCTAGTAAGATTTTTTTATTTGCTGATTTTGTCATTACATAAAGTTTAACTTTGCTCGATATGCGCTAACGATAGCAAATCTTTGCCAATTTCATGAAGTTTTCTTTTTTAAAGGAAGGAAAAAAGAAAGTTTTGTTGTACAGTTTAATCTGTTTGTTTCTTTTTGGGGTACTTTGATGTCGTTAAAGGATTTACCATTGTCAGCTCGACCTCGTGAAAAGCTGCTTTCACAAGGCGCTAAAGCGCTCTCAGATGCAGAATTGTTAGCTATCTTTTTACGCACAGGTGTTGCAGGTATGAATGCGATTGAATTGGCTGAACACTTATTACGTATTAATAGTACATTGCAGAATTTATTTAATGCCAGTGAGCAAGCGTTTTGTTCTCAAAGAGGGTTAGGAACTGCAAAGTATGTACAGTTACAAGCGGTATTAGAGTTAAGCCGACGTTACTTACTTGAACAATGCCAGCGAGAAGAGGTATTTAGCTCTCCTCAAGCAGTGTATGACTACCTGACTATTCAATTACGGGGCTTGCAACAAGAAGTATTCATGGTGCTTTATTTAGATAGCCAAAATCGATTAATAAAAGATGAAGTGCTTTTTTATGGCACTATAAATGCTGCTTCTGTGTATCCCCGTGAGGTGGTTAAGGCTGCCTTAAAGCAGAATGCGGCGGCACTTATCTTTGCTCATAATCACCCAAGTGGAGTAGCGGAGCCTAGTGAAGCAGACAAGTTAATTACTCATAAATTGCAGCAAGCACTTTCGTTAGTCGATATTAATGTGCTTGATCACATCATTGTGGGCGGTAAAAACTGTGTTTCGTTTGCAGAGCGAGGATTAATTTAAGCGAAGCTAAGACAGGAGTGTGTTAAAAATGAGCAGTTTAGCGGTTTTTTAGAAATTAGTTTAATTTAAATGCAGTTTTTACTTTCCCTAAGGGCTTTCGATCATTATAATTGGCCGCTATCAAATTTACACATGAGCTGATTGGATAAGATCTGTTACTTGATCTTTGCCTGCATAAGCTGTATAAAGAGCGCCCTTCGATTTATCCCGGGGCACAAATACATGGCCTAAGGGAAAATTAAGCTCGAGCGAAGTTATTGGAGATATATAGACATGTCTAAAGTATGTCAAGTTACAGGTAAGCGTCCAGCGGTTGGTAACCACCGTTCACACGCGAGAAACGCGACTAAACGTCGTTTCCTACCTAACCTACAAACGCACCGTTTTTGGGTTGAAAGTGAAAAACGTTTTGTAACATTACGCACTACGACTAAAGGTATGCGTATTATCGATAAAAAAGGCATCGACGCGGTTCTTACAGAAATCCGTGCTCGTGGCGAAAAAGTTTAAGGAACTGAATCATGCGCGATAAGATCCGTTTAGTTTCAACTGCTGGTACTGGTTTTTTCTACACTACCGACAAGAACAAGCGTAACATGCCTGAAAAAATGGAAATCAAAAAATACGATCCTAAAGCTCGTAAACACGTGATTTTCAAAGAAGCTAAAATCAAGTAATTTTAGTTTTTCAGAATCTCAAAAACCCAGCTTCGGCTGGGTTTTTTGTTTTTACAGCCTAGAAAGCAATAATTCAGTACAAGAATCTAACTTGGCTTGCTGTTTTATCTTGCTTAATTATCAATCTAAGCGTAAAATGCGCGCTCATTTCGGCTTATTAAATTTAATTCCTTGCCTTAAACCGACTGGCCGAAACGGTAGAAGGCTCTATTAACCGTAAGGAATATCCATGCGTCATTACGAAATCGTATTCATGGTTCACCCTGATCAGAGTGAGCAAGTACCTGGTATGATCGAACGTTATACTGGTTCTATCACTGAAGCTGGTGGTACTATCCACCGTCTTGAAGACTGGGGCCGTCGTCAATTGGCTTACCCAATCGACAAGCTTCACAAAGCTCATTATGTTCTTATGAACGTTGAAGCACCTACTGAAGTAATCAGCGAGCTAGAAACTACTTTCCGCTACAACGATGCAGTGCTTCGTAACTTAGTTATGCGTACTAAAGACGCTGTAACTGAAGCATCTCCTCTTGCAAAAGAAGAGAAGAAAGAAGCACCAGCTGCTTAATCGTTTTGAGTCCAAGCATGGCGCTTGCAGTTGAGACAAAAAGATGAGCCAACCGCTTAATCCTTATATGAATCAGCTGACACTATCTGGGGTTGTTTGTAAAACCCCCAAGTATAGTCAAAGCCCTGCTGGTGTTCCGCATTGTATTTTTGTTCTTGAACATAAATCAATGCAAGTTGAAGCAGACCTTAACCGTAATAGTTATGTCAGGCTTCAAGTGGTTGCCAGCGGTGCGTCAATGCAGCAACAGACTCAACAATTGCACGTTGGGCAACAAGTGCAAGTGACGGGGTTTTTAAACCGTCATGAAGGCCGAAATGGCTTAAGCCAATTGGTCTTGCATGCTCAACATATAGAAAGAATTTTTTGAGGAATTTTACTCATGGCACGTTATTTCAGACGTCGTAAGTTCTGCCGCTTTAAAGCGGAAGGCGTACAACAAATCGATTATAAAGATCTAGCTACTCTTAGAAACTATGTTACAGAAAGTGGCAAAATCGTACCTAGCCGTATCACAGGTACTAGCGCTAAATATCAGCGTCAGCTAGCAACAGCTATCAAGCGTGCTCGCTACTTAGCCCTTCTTCCATACACTGACTTACATAAGTAAGCAGCGGATTAACAGTTTTTAAAAGGTGTAGAGACATGCAAGTTATTCTACTAGACAAGATCGCAAACCTAGGTGGCCTAGGTGACCAGGTTGTAGTTAAATCTGGCTTCGCACGTAACTTCCTTTTCCCACAAGGTAAGGCAGTTCCTGCAACTAAAGCTAACATCGAAACTTTCGAAGCACGTCGTGCTGAGTTAGAAGCTAAGATCGCTGAAGATCTAGCTGCTGCTCAAGCTCGTGCTGACAAGCTAGAAGCATTAGCTGAAGTAACACTAGTTTCTAAAGCTGGTGACGAAGGCAAATTATTCGGTTCAATCGGTACTCGTGACATCGCTGACGCTATCTCAGCTGTTGGTGTTGAAGTTGCTAAATCAGAAGTTCGTTTACCTCTAGGTACTATCCGTGAGACTGGCGAATTTGACGTTGCAATCGCAGTACACTCAGACGTAACAGCTACTATTAAAGTAATCGTTATCGCTGAAGCTTAATAGCAATATTAAGTAATAAAAGCCGTGCTTTGAAGCACGGCTTTTTTGTACCCGCTTCTTTTCAATTGGTATAAAAGCAGCTTTATAGTCTTACCTATATTTTAAACGTCAGTGCTTTTATCTTAATTTCTTTTTCTTAATTAGTATAATTGGTGTACTCAATATGAAATTGCTTAAATTGACACCGACAGCGCTGTCATTTATATTTGATTCGTAAAAAAGTGGTAAGGATTTAAGGGTGAAAAGTAAATTATCATCAAATAATAATTATAAACAACGTGGATTTACGCTCATAGAAGTTCTCATTGTCATCGCTATTTTAGGTATTTTATACAGTGTGGCATTACCTGCTTATACCGAGCATATGCAGCACAGTAGACGTGCTGATACTCAACAAGTTTTATTACAGTATGGTGCCAGCCTCGAACGCATATATTCGAGAAATGGTGGCTATCCTAATGCATTTACAACACAAAATACTGATTACTACACCTTCACGTATACGCCAACGAAAAAGGCTCCTGGAGCCGTTGTTGATTTTAAAAACCGTGGTTTCAATTTAAAGGCAACACCTAAGTCTGGCTCAGCTCAGGCTGGAGATCGCTGTGGTGAACTCATGATTAAACATGACGGTAGTAACAGTGCTGCTGTAAATGATTGTTGGGAGTAGCTGTTGTGCATAAAGCGGCTGGGTTTACTTTAATTGAGTTAATGGTTGTGCTTGCGATTATTGGTATTTTAGTCAGTCTTGCTTTTCCGTCGTTTAGCCAGCAAATCCTACAAGACCGTATTGTAACAACAGCTAATCAACTCAACAGTATTTATAAATATGCTCGTAGTGAAGCTGTAAAGCAAGAGCGTCAAATTAAATTGGTGGTCAATAATAATCTCTGGCAAGTTACTTTAAACGAAGCGGGATCAGATACTGTATTAAAAGAGTTTGCAATTACTAAGGCTGGCGTAACAGTAAACCTAATTGCGCTAACCGTTAGTGCAAGTGGTGAAGTTGACCAGCAAGCCCAAATTGATATTAAAGATAATCACACCAATACCACAGATTATGTAATGTGTGTCCTTAAAAGTGGTCAAAACTGGTTAGCTGAATCATCAAAGGGATGCGCATGAAAAAGCAAGCTGGTTTTTCTTTATTAGAGGTAATGATTTCGGTTGTGATTGCTGGTATCGCTTTACTTGGTTTAGCAGCTGCTCAGTTAAAGTCGCTACAATATGCAACAAATAGCTTTCACTACACGGTGTCTTTAATCCAAGGTCAAAATAGTATTGAGCGGATATGGCCTCGCATTTGTGAAATTCAAAAAACTAACCCCGCACTTTTCCAAGATGCTGATTTTAGAGCCAGTTTGGCCCCCCAAGTAGCTGATTATCAAATTACGATTCCTGCAACTTATAATGATGATATGCAAATTAATGTTGCATGGGTTGATGAGCGCATGACCGATAATGCAGAAAATCAAATAAGTCTTAATGCCAGTTTTCCTGACTTGTCGGCAGTGTGTCTATGAATAAATTAGCACGCGGGTTTAGCCTTATTGAGTTGATGGTTGCCTTAGCCGCAGGGGCATTTTTACTTGCTGGTGTGAGTTTGTCATACGCAGCAATTAAAGGCACGATTGAAGTCAGTAAAGAGCTTGAAAATGCGCAAGAAGTTATTCGCTATACCAGTAAAGTATTCAACCGCAGCATTAAGCAAACACAGCTTGTACCCTCCATTAGTGCGGATAAATCAACCATAACAATCACACAACCAGAGGGCGTGATTGCATGTAATGGCACTTTAACCACGGGCGTTATGACAGAAGTGTACAGCCTAGATAATAGTAGTTTAATGTGTTCACTCAATGGTGCTGCCGCTGAGCGTTTATTAACGGGCTTAGAAAGCGTGTCGTTTAGCTTATCTGGAGAGCTGGTTAGTATTGTTGTTAAACCCCAAAAACTACCTGCTCAATTTGGTGCAGGAATTAATATTGATGTTGCTCTAACAAACACTATTCTAGTGAACGCATATGGTGGAAATAGTGTCTAAAAAACAACAGGGTTTTACGCTTATAACAGTATTAATTTTAACCGGAATGGCCAGTGTTGTTGTGCTTAGTTCATTACGAGAAAATATTGTTCAAGAGCGATTAAGTGGTAATTTCCAGAAAAAGCTCAATAGCCGCCTATTGGCAGAAAAAGGGGTGTTCGAGCAAGCTAAACTACTACAGCAAACATTGAACCGTGAAGGTGTGCTGGCCATAGATGAACTAATTGATAAAACGGGTAATGCCAGTGGTGTAGGGGTGATTGGCGATGATGCAAAATTTACCGCTTTACTAAGCAAAAACCTTGATGGTGAACTGGAAATTGCAAGTTTAGGTCAACGTTATGCAGGTGATGCTCAAAGCAATTTAGTCGCTCGTTTTAGTGTGCAAGGGGGCAAAGGGAGTTCGGCATTTACCAATGCAATGGTGGGTTGTAAAGGTGTGAATTTGTCAGGTAGCGGCACCATCGATAGTTACGACTCAAGCCAAGGAAGCTACGAAGAGACAAAATCGAGTGATGGTGATGTATCGACAATTGATGGCGATTCAGATGTTGTTCTTTCAGGGCATTCACCTATTAAAGGTGACGTAAAAGCAACGGGTGTTATTTATTTAAATGGCTCATCTCCGATAATTGGTAATATACGCTCAAATACGGGAGTTAATATTTCATCAGGCAGTGGTTTACGTATTGATGGTAACGTATACACGCGAGGTTTTTATATCCATAAAGGTGGTCGGGTATCTGGGGTTGTTAGAGCCAACGGCGATGCTTCTATGCAGTGGTCAACTTATATTGATAATACACAAGGCGAAAGCTTAGACATTATGTATGGTGGAACGGGTAATTTTAAAGATACCTATAATAATCAGCAAGATGGTGTGCACTATAGTAATCGTAAGTTTAACGTGAACCCAAATGTAGAGCCCATCACAGTCGCAGATCCAAGTGCTCCAGATTATGACCCTACAAACCCTGATACAAGCTGTGATCCTTTAATCATCCCCGAGAAAATGGCACAGCTGCACAGCGACACCGACAGTTATCATTCGCTATCAATTGGGGCTACCCAACAGTTTAAACTAACCAATGAAAAGGGCTTTTTTAGCCAGAATGGTAGCCAAGTGATACTCCCAAGTTTAAGTGATGTATTTTTATTTGATACCAAGATTCAAAACCAACCACATGGTTCGACAAGTAAGGAATATGTGTTTGCTCTAGACAAGTTAAAATTGACCAGTGATGGAAAAATGGAAGTTTCAGGGGGCGATGTTATTTTATTTATTGATGGTGACTTTTCGATGGAAGGGGACACGCGTTTAACGATAAAAAAAGATAGCAGCTTAACGATACTTATCACTGGCAAAATTAATATAGGGGCCGGTGCGAGTGTGATCACAGAGCAAGAGGGCTTAACGACAAGTGGTCATCCATCGTTGTCATTCTATTCATCATTTACTGGTGTAAATGGTGTGCAATTTAGTGGTGCTGCAAATCTATATGCGGCAATTTACGCACCTTTAACAACAGTAAAATTATCGGGCAGTGGTGAACTGTTTGGTAGTGTTCGTGGTTCAACGATTACTGCCTCAGGGGGCAGTGGCGCTCACTATGATGCTGGCCTTTTAAAAGTGCAAAATGGTGGAAAACCATCAACGCCTGCTCGAATCGTGTTTTTAGGTTGGCGTTATAAAACTGAAGAAACTATTCAACAAAACAGTGAAGGCACGTCTACTAACTAGCTATAAATAGTGTTAGGTCAACTAGTTGCCCTGACACGTTAAAAAAATTTAATTTCATTTAAACCTTTTGAATCTCCCCTTACGTCTAATACACTAAATTCACAATAATAATCATAAAGGACGACATCCAGGATGTTGATAGATGCAGAACAAGCGTTCGTCCAGCAAAGTGAGCATGCCTTAATTGAACGCGTTAAAAGCGGTGATCAAGGTGCTTATGCAACACTTTATGAGTTGCATGTGAAGCGGGTTTATAGCCTTTGTTTGCGATTACTTGCAGATAAAGAGCACGCCGAAGATGCAACACAAGAAGTGTTTGTGCAGTTATGGCACAAAATAGCGAACTTTGATGGGCGTTCACAGTTTTCAACATGGTTACACAGTGTCACCAGTAATATTGCGATTAGCTACATTCGCAAACACAAAAGCTGGTTTCAGAAAGTAGTGAGTTTTGAACAAAGTGGTATGGATGAGCAAAGTGCAGCTGATTGCAACGGTTTTAATGGTCTCGACAAATTAGTGCTGAGACTACCTGAGCGAGCACGTATGGTTTTTGTGCTCCATGCTATTGAAGGCTATCGCCATGAAGAGATAGCAAGCATGCTTGATATGGCAGTCGGTTCAAGTAAATCGCAATTTCACCGTGCAAGGCAGTTATTAAAAGAGTGGTATGAAAATGAGTAAGCCAGAATTTGAACAATTTTTAAATGACTCGCTTAATCAAAAGCAAGATATTGGTCCAGAAAAAGATCTCTGGCAGGGTATTGAGCGAGCAATTGCAAGGCCGCAAACGCAGCAATCAGATAAGCCAACGCATGGCTGGAATAAGCTCGCTGCTGTTGCCGCTTGTTGTATTGCTGCACTTTTAACTGTGCAGCTTTTTGTAGGCCAACACGGTGAGTCAAACAGCATGATGGCAATGAGCAATTATTTTACTAAGCAAAAGCAAGGTTTATTAGTGCAGTATCAAAACCAACCTGCATTAACAGATAACTGGCAGCAACAGTTAAAAGAGTTAGAAGAAGCTGAGAGTGCCATCAAGCAGGCTCTCGAGAATGAACCAGAAAACCCTGCTTTATTACAAATGCTATCGCAGGTTTATCAGCAACAATTAGATTTAATTAACAAGGTGCATGCACCGAAGTGGCAAACGATTTAGGAGTAACAATTATGAAATTACTAGTCTTAACATTAGGATTACTGCCACTGATGGCAATGGCAGGACAAACCATTAATGAACAAATTGATGTACCTGCAAATAAACGCATTTTTATTGAAAACCAACGTGGTGATGTGCGCATTGAAGGGTGGGATAAACCACAACTTAAAATCGAAGGTGAGCTTGACGATAAAGCACAAGGTTATCGTTTAGAGGTTGAAGGCAGCCGTGTTGAATTTATCGTAAAAATGCCGCGTAACTTAAGTGGTTGGAATAGCGGCGATGGCTCTCGTTTAACTATTTACATGCCAAAAAGCAGTGAGCTTGAGTTTGCTGGGGTGAATGTAACGGTCAGTGCCAAAGAGCTTGAAGCGGGCGCTGAGATCGATACCGTCAATGGCGATATTACAGTGCACAATATAAGTGGCAACATGAGCTTTGAAACGGTCAATGGGGATGTAAATGCTCATGACCTGAACGGAGATATTCGCTTTGAAACCGTCAATGGCGAAATTAACGATAAAAACTCGCAAGGTGCGTTACGCTTTACCGCGGTGAATGGCGATATTAAGTCAAAGACCAAAGCGCAAGATGTGCGTCTTGAAAACGTAAACGGTGATATCGACTTTGCTTTTGATGCAATTAAAAAACTGCGGATCAATACCGTAAACGGTGAAGCTGAAGTTCACATCAATAAGCTGCTTGAAGATGCTAATATTCGTTTTGAATCAGTCAGTGGTGACGCCGAGTTTTACTTCCCAACTGATGTATCGGCAAAGTTTGAAATTGAAGCGCATGCTAACGGTAAAATTGTAAATGAGCTCAGTGATGACAAAGCGACTAAAGCGAAATACGGCCCATCTAGCGACTTAGAATTTAGTATTAACGGTGGGGATGCTGATATCGAAATGGATACCATTAGCGGGCGTATTGAACTTCGTAAACAGAAATAACGAACAATAAAGCGGGAAGTTTTCCCGCTTTACTATTTGCACAGCCTTTGCAAGTCGATAGAATAGAGCCATTCAATTTTAGTTTTGTGATGTTATGGCCAAACCAGATAAGCAAGTCGATACCTTAAAAGTCCCTCCCCATTCAATAGAAGCTGAGCAATCTGTTTTAGGTGGTTTAATGCTTGATAATCAAGCGTTTGACCGTGTTGCTGAGTTAGTGGTTGCACAGGATTTTTATACCCGCACCCATAAGCTGATTTTTGAAGCTATGGTGAGCCTTGCTGAAGGTGGTGATCCGATTGACTTAATCACTATTTCTGAAAATTTAGAAAAAAACAATCAGTTAAGCAGTATAGGTGGTTTCGCCTACCTTGCTGAAATAGCGAAGAACACACCAAGTGCGGCAAACATTGATGCCTACGCGAATATCGTACGAGAACGTGCTGTTATCCGTGAGATGATTGGTGTTGCAAACGAAATTGCCGAAGCCGGTTTTAGCCCAGAAGGGCGTACCAGCCATGACTTACTCGACTTCGCTGAAAGTAAAGTATTCAAAATTGCAGAGCAGCGTACAAAAAGCACTGAAGGCCCACAAAGCTTACACAGTATTCTAGAAAAAACCGTTGATAAGATTGAAGAGCTTTACCAGTCGCCGCAAGATGGTGTAACGGGTGTTAGTACGGGGTATGCCGATCTAGATAAAATGACGGCGGGTATGCAGCCTTCAGACCTTATTATCGTGGCGGCACGTCCATCGATGGGTAAAACCACCTTTGCGATGAACTTAGCGGAACACGCTGCAATGACACAAGATAAGCCAGTACTTATTTACTCACTAGAGATGCCGTCAGAGCAAATCATGATGAGGATGCTGGCATCGCTAGGCCGAATTAACCAAACTAAGGTGCGTACTGGTCAGCTTGATGATGATGATTGGGCGCGTTTGTCGTCAACCATGGGCTTGTTGATGGAAAAAGGTAAAATGTATGTGGATGATGCATCAGGCCTAACACCAACGGATGTGCGCTCGCGAGCGCGCCGTATTGCTCGTGACCATGGCGGTATTAGTATGATCATGGTCGATTACTTGCAGTTAATGCGTGTGCCAAGCTTGTCGGATAACCGTACCTTAGAGATTGCTGAAATCTCACGTTCATTAAAAGCACTGGCAAAAGAACTGCAATGTCCGGTTATTGCACTATCGCAGCTTAACCGTACCCTAGAGCAACGTGCCGATAAACGCCCAATCAACTCCGACTTACGTGAATCGGGCTCAATCGAGCAGGATGCCGACTTAATCATGTTTATTTACCGTGATGAAGTATATAACGAAGACAGTACAGAAAAAGGCGTGGCCGAAATCATCATAGGTAAGCAACGTAACGGCCCGATCGGTAAAGTACGTTTAACCTTCCAAGGTCAATTCTCGCGTTTTGATAACTACGCGGGTCCTGCAATGGATGATGAATATTAATGCGTTTAGCCATTGCTGAAATTAACCTAAAAGCGCTTGCTCACAATTTAGCACAGGTGAAGCGCTTTGCACCTGATTGCAAAGTAATGGCTGTATTAAAAGCGAATGCTTATGGTCATGGCTTAGTTAAAATCGCCCAATACTTAAATGATGCGGATGCATTTGCGGTTGCACGTATTGACGAAGCGCTAGCGCTTCGTGCCGGTGGATTGACAAAACCTATAGTGTTGCTTGAAGGCTTTTTTCATAAAGATGATTTACCCATTCTTTTAGCGAATAACTTTCAAACCATTATTCATGATGAAAATCAGCTAAAAGTGCTTGAAGAAGCACAGTTAGATGCGCCTATTGCATGTTGGTTAAAAGTGAATACCGGCATGCATCGTTTAGGTATTTCACCGTCACAGTTCGAAGGGTTTTATAGCCGCCTAAAAGCCAGTAAAAATGCGCACAATAACATTAAGTTGATGACTCATTTTTCATGTGCTGATGATATTAACGATGATAAAACTGCGCAGCAGATTGCTTTGTTTGATGGCTTGGTTGCAGGAAAAGGTCAGCGTCATTGCTTGGCAAACTCCGCAGGCATTATCGCATGGCCTAACGGACATGGTGACTGGGTTCGACCAGGGCTGATGCTGTATGGGGTGTCGCCTATGCTAAATAGTATTGGTCAACAACATGGCTTAGAGCCTGTGATGCGTTTAAAAACCCGTGTTATTGCGATTCGTGATGTTGACGCGAATCAGTGTGTTGGTTATGGCGGTCGTTGGCACAGTGATAAACCAACCAAGCTTGCTGTGGTCGCGATGGGGTATGGTGATGGTTATCCACGACACGCAGAGCAGGGCACACCGGTCGTTATTAAATCACAACGCTACGGCATTGTTGGCAGTGTGGCGATGGATATGATCACGGTTGATATTGGCGATAACCTCGACAACATCAAAGTGGGTGATGAAGTGATCATGTGGGGGCCTGAGCTTCCCGTTGAAGAAGTTGCCCAATGCGCGACAACCATTCCTTATGAGTTACTGTGTAATATAACCCCACGCGTAAGCTACGAGTATCAAGAGTAACCTTGTAGTTACTCTTTAATGAAATACACGTCGCTAAATCCCATTCGTGCAAACTCTTGATCACGAAAGTTACGCACTGCTGAGGAGCCTTTTGAAGTCATTTCGACTTGCTGCTCCATTTTTAAATAACTCGTTAAATCAATACCTTCAGCCGCTGCAATCGCATGGTACATATCGCGGTATTTATCTTTAGCAAAATTGATTTCGCGAGGTTGGTTTTTAAATTTGTAAGTGATGCGGCGTGCCATAATGAATCCTCAAAGTTTATCGGGGCTGATTTTACACTAAAAAATAGCCATAGCCATGACTTGTTAGTATAAGCGGGTTACAATGCCATACTTTTCAAAGACTCGGTAAATCATAATGAAACTTTCAGTAGAGATCAGTAAGTACCCACTACATCAAGACTACATTCCATTTATCAAAGGTTTTATTGACCGTGTAAACAGTTATGAAGGGCTTAAAGTAATCACCAATACCTTGTCTACTCAGATTTTTGGTGATTATGATTTAGTGATGTCTGTATTGAATACTGAAATCAAACGTTCTTATGAAGAGTTTGGCAAAGCGATTTTTGTGTGTAAGTTTTTACATGGCGATTTATCGCCTAGCGATGATTAATACCACAAGGTTACAGTAAAGCATGGATTTTTTGACAGACACGTTTGCAGGATTTACTGCGATGTCTCTTTGGGAATATATTGCAGTTGCACTATCAATGGCGTATTTACTACTTGCGATTAAAGAAAGCCTATGGTGCTGGCCAGCCGCCTTTATAAGTACCTTTATTTATACCGTAATGTATTGGAATGGCGCACTTTTGATGGAGTCGCTACTTAATTTTTATTATATGTATATGGCGGTATATGGGTGGATGGTCTGGCGTCGAGGGATGAATAATAAAGATCATCTACCGATTATTTCATGGTCGTTAAAAAGACATGCTGTTATCTTGCTTTTAACCTCATTAATTTCAGTGATTATTGGCTTTGTAATGGCTAATTATACCCATGCTGATTTTGCCTACCTTGATAGTTTTACAACCTGTTTTGCTGTTGTTACGACTTATTTGGTTGCTAAAAAGGTGCTCGAAAATTGGTTATACTGGATTGTGATTGATGCTGCATCAATGTACCTGTACTTTGAAAAAGGGTATTACCCAACACTCGTTTTATTTGTTTTTTATACGGTTATGGCGGCGTGGGGCTTTAAAACTTGGTATGAAGAATACGAGCAACATCAAGCTAAGCCACTTGCACAGTTATAATGAAAACAGAGCAACAAATTCATGCGCTATTTACGCGCTTTAACTCTAGCTTATCGATTACCTCAATTA
Organism: Pseudoalteromonas sp. CO133X; assembly: GCA_004208945.1. GTDB lineage: Bacteria > Pseudomonadota > Gammaproteobacteria > Enterobacterales > Alteromonadaceae > Pseudoalteromonas. Next base: position 350,333 of record SGPE01000029.1, read on the forward strand.
GCCCGTTGGTCGAGGGATTAAGCAATGATAACTACCTAGTAAAAACATCAACCAAGGCTTTCTTAGTTAAGCATTATCGCGACCACTGGCCGGCGATAGGGCTAGCTGCGCAAGCGCATTTTGCTAAACAAAGTTGCTGCCCAGCACCGCTTTGGTTAGAGCAGGCAACTGATACTGCCATTTTTGACTACGTGGCGGGTAGCATAGCAAGCGGTGAGTTTTGTAGCAGTTTATTACCTGATTTAGTTAATTTGCATCGCTACCCAGTGCTAACCGAGCCCATGGATATTGCCTATGAAATTAACTACTACCGGCAAACAGCACGGTATCAGCAGCATGCGAGTTTAATTGGACAATCGCTCGCGTACATTGCTGCTGCGCCAAAAGATATGGGCTTTTGCCATAACGATTTGGTAAAAGAAAATATCATAGTGAACGAATCGGGCATGTTTTTAATCGACTTTGAATATGCCAAAAGTAATGATGTTTATTTTGACTTGGCTGCGCTGGTGGTGAGTTTTGGACTCAATGATTCGCAGCAACTGCAGTTACTTAAAAACTACCAATCACTTGTGTGCGAACACCGTGAATTCAACTTATCGCTTGAAAAGCTTGCTGCGTTTCATGCTGTATTTTTACTATTGTGTATTTGTTGGTATGAACAACGCGGTGCAATGGATAAAGTGGCGCCACTGCTTACACAGCTTAACCACTTTATTAAGGAAGTAAAAAATTAAAGGCCGCCAATTCGCTCGGCGAGTTCTTTATACTTTTTTACATCTTCTGGTTCAAATAAAGGCTCACCTTTGTCATCTTGTGATTTCGAGATTAGTAAATGCTCGCGAGCAAGTCGTTTAACACGTTCGACTTTTACACCTAAAAATTCTGCAACTTGCTCTGTAGACATTAAACTCATATTCAAATTCCCCTTACACGGCAATGAGTGCCATTTGTTATTTAATTTATTAAGTATACGTTAATACCGTGGTTCTGCCCGAATGTGAAGTGTTTTAATGCAATTTGCTGAATTTATAAGCATATAGGGCTTTAGATGCTAGCATTTAAGGCAAGATGCCATTATCATTGCCGAGTTGTCATACTGATATCGCGAGTCAGTATTGATGACGACAAATGTGCTCTCGTGGTGAAATGGATATCACGTGGCCCTCCGGAGGCTAAGTTGCAGGTTCGATCCCTGCCGAGAGCGCCATTTGCTCTGCTATTTATTTCCTTTTTAAACTTATCATTCCTCCATCAAACTACTTACTTACGATAGTAAAGCTGCATATTTAAGCCTGTTCAAACATCATCCCTTATAAGTAATTCATTAAACTTATTTGTATTTTATGTTCCTGCGTTTAAGTCTGTTACTTAAAATACTTTCAATTCCCTTTTTAATTGCAAATTTAATTGATAATCATTATCATTAACTTTGTTTCGGCATAGCTATACGCAAGTGTACTTAGTTTCTCTTGTACTGTTGATTTCAAACTGCGTTTTATGTTGATAGACACACCATTAAAGCTTAAAAGGAAACTTAATGAACAGCTTAAAGAATTTACTTTTTATTACTGCACTTATCGGCAGTAGTTTTGCAAATGCACATGAAGTTTGGTTGGTAAAGTCTGCAAAAGGCGATGATATAAAACTGTATTTAGGAGAGCCTGGTGAACCTGAATCTGGCGATAGTATTGCAGGGCTAGAAAATGCACAGGTATTTGTTAATGATAGTCAGTCGACTTTAGCGCTTACTCAACACCAAAACTATTGGTTAGCTGAGGTAAAAGAGCAAGGTGATGTAAGAGCTTTCATAGATGATTTATGGGAACCTTGGAAAATGGAGAAAACCTCAGAACAAGAGGCGGATAAGCTCCAAGCGGCTAAGCTTTATGCTAAGGCTGGCCGTCAAGATACCAAAGCTAAACAAGAGCTGGAGTTCGTGCCAAGCAAAGCAAACGGGAACACCTTTACACTTGTTTATAAAAATAACCCTGTTGTTGATCATGCTGTATTAGTGCAAACACCTAGCCAGCATTTAAAAATAACAACCGATAAAAAAGGGCAATTAACTGTTACCAATAAAGAGAAAGGAACCTACATTATTTCCAGTGATTACCCTGTTGAAGGAAAGGCTGTCGTTGCCGGTAATCAGGTTGATAGCACGTATAATATTGTAACGATTAGTTTTCGAGTTGATTAACTTTAAAATGTGATACGCATTTTAAACTTACTAGTTAGCTCTTTAATTTTGGCTACCTAAGTCAAATAGTCGGCTAGCTTGTGAGTGAGAATGTGGTTTGCTGATACTGTTATTATTTTCTACACTAGTCGAACTTGTATTCTTTTAAAGATAAAAATATGACTTATAGTCCAATACCTTGTGCTGACTACGATCAATATGAGCTTTGGTGTATGCAAAACGCTGAGTTGTTGATCACATTAGATTCTGGTGAGCAGCTTCAGGGCAAAGCAGTAAATTTGAAAATAATACACCCCGATGGTGAACACTTAATTATTACAACTGCAAAAGGCGAACATAACGTTCGCCTTGATTTAATTACTTCAGTAGTTGTTGTTTAACCCTAGTTAGAGCCACTTTTTATTTTTAAAGTAAATGCCAATACCGACAGTAAGCACGACTAAAAATATTAAAAATACGCTGAATGCATAGGGGTTTTCAGTACCTGGTATACCGCCAACATTCACACCTAATAAGCCTGTTAAAAAGCCCAGTGGCAAGAAAAGTGCCGCGACAACCGACATCACATACATACGTTGATTAAGTTGCTCAGACACTTGATTAGCAATAGTTTGTTGAATGATTTGCGCGCGCTCAATTGAGCTGTCTAGCTCTTCTAAAAAGCGAATTAACATGTTGGTTGTTTCGTTTAAACGTGCTTTATCATCTTCATCTAACCACTTGTACTTATTGTTTAATAAAGTGATAAGGGCTTCTTTTTGTGGCCTTAAATAGCGTTTTAGAGCAATGGTTTGGCGACGCATTTGCGCTAACGCTTGGTTATCAAAGCCTTTATTTGGTTCGTCAATTTCATCTTCAAAAATATCTAACGTGTCATCAAGACTGTCAATCACACCTTGCATGCGTGATGTTAAATTTTGTGCCAAATCACACACTAATTCAGAGATTGAACAGGGGCCGTTACTATCATTAAATGACGCAACAACATCTTGTACAGAGAGCAAACGACGTTTGCGAGTTGTCACTATGATGTTTTCATTAATGAATAAACGTAAAGACACCATGTCTTCAGGGCTTTGCGCAGGATTTAGATTAACGCCACGCAAAAACAGCATAGTGCCATTGGTAACTTTAGTCAGGCGCGGGCGTGTCTCATCTGCTGTCAATGATGCTAATTCGTAATCAGTTAATAGATTACTGCTTTCAAGCCACTGAATCGCCTCAGGCTGACTATAATCCATATGAACCCAAAGTTTTCCGTGTTCGGGTTGCCAATTTTGCAGCTCAGTACTATTGTCAATAGCACGCGCACCGCCTTGCTCGTCTAAAATTAAGACATGAAGTAACCCATTGATCATATTGAAATCTCGTTTTACAAATAGTGCGATATAGTTGATTATAGTTTAGCCTACGTCAATTAAATCGATTTATCGAGGGGATAAATATATTTCGTTGGTGTTTCTAGCTCTGTAGCGTATAAGACACTTTTTTATAGAGGGCACATTAATGACTGCAAAAATTATTGTTGGCTGGCGCGAATGGTTGAGCTTACCTGAACTGGGAATCGATAAGATCAAAGCGAAAGTGGACACTGGTGCGCGTACTTCGTGTATTCATGCTTTTGATGTTGAAGAGTTTTCAGAAAATGGTGAGAACTGGGTGAAATTTTCAACCCACCCTTTACAAGACGATGAAGAAACAATAGTAGAGTGCCGCGCAAAAGTTGTTGAGCGTAAGTATGTGACCAGCTCAAGTGGTCAGCGCGAACTTCGCTACTTTATCGAAACAAAATTAGTCGCAGGAAACCAAAGCTGGCCTGTAAGGGTGACTTTAAGTAACCGTTCAACAATGAAGTTTAGAATGTTGTTAGGGCGTACAGCAATGGAAAACCGCATAGTCGTTGATCCGGCTTTATCTCATTTATTATAGAAAAGGACTTATCACACGTTTTTACGTGTATGAGTTTATCAGTTAAGGTTTTTAACTATGAAACTTGGTATTTTATCACGCAACCAAAATTTATATTCAACACGTCGCTTGATTGAAGCTGCTGAGCAGCGTGGTCATGAAGTAAAAGTGATTGATGCACTACGTTGTTATATGAACATCAATTCAGAGCAACCTGAAATACATTACCGCGGTGAAAATTTAAAAGATTTTGATGCAATTGTACCGCGCATTGGTTCATCAGTGACTTTTTATGGCTGTGCAGTATTACGCCAATTTGAAATGATGGGTGTATTCCCTGTGAATGAATCAGTCGCAATTACTCGCTCGCGAGATAAGTTACGTTCATTACAACTATTATCACGTAAAGGCGTAGGCATGCCAGTAACAGGGTTTGCGAGTAAACCCGATGATGTAAAAGACTTACTAAGCATGGTAGGTGGCACGCCTGTAGTAATTAAGTTACTTGAAGGTACACAAGGTATCGGCGTGGTATTAGCTGAAACACGTAAAGCGGCAGAAAGTGTAATCGAAGCGTTTATGGGTTTAAAAGCCAATATCATGGTGCAAGAGTACATAAAAGAAGCGGGCGGTGCGGACATTCGCTGTTTTGTATTAGGCGATAAAGTGATTGCGGCGATGAAACGTCAGGCGCAAGAAGGTGAATTCCGTTCTAATTTACACCGTGGTGGTAGCGCGACACTAGTGCGTATTACCCCAGAAGAAAGAAAAACAGCCGTTGCAGCAGCTAAAGCAATGGGCTTAAACGTAGCGGGCGTTGATTTACTTCGCTCAGCACGTGGTCCATTGGTGATGGAAGTAAACTCGTCACCAGGCCTTGAAGGCATTGAAGTTGCAACCGGTAAAGACATTGCTGGCATGATTGTCGAGTTTATTGAAAAAACAGCGGCATCAAAAAGAACAGCAACGCGTGGTAAAGGCTAGGCCTTTACCTGCTATTGATATAAGCGCTCTATTAAAAGGAACAGTGCGTGGCAAAGGTTAAGAAAAATACACCGTTTTCAATTTTGGGTGATACTGTTGGGGTTGGAGAACGCAAAGCGTTTTCGATTGAGGCTGCAAAGCTTTATACCCACTCACCGTTGAATATTCCGATTGAAGTTGTAAATGGAGTGCAGCAAGGGCCTGTGCTAATGGTGTGTGCTGCAATTCATGGTGACGAGTTAAATGGGGTTGAAGTTGTAAGACAGCTACTTGCTAAAATTGACCCAGAGCAATTGCGTGGAACCATTATTGCTGTACCGATTGTGAATGTATTTGGCTTTATCCATAAGTCGCGTTACTTACCTGACCGCCGTGATATGAATCGTAGTTTTCCTGGTTCAACACGAGGCTCGTTAGCAGGGCGTATGGCGAATGCGTTTTTTACTCAAGTAGCAGTGCATTGTACGCATATTATTGATTTACATACTGGCGCAATCCATCGTACTAACTTGCCACAGATCAGAGCCAACTTAAGTGACCCCGAGACTGCAGCTATGGCTAAAGCATTTGGTACGCCGGCAGTGATTGACGCCTCACTGCGTAATGGCTCATTGCGTAGTGAGGCGGCCAATTTAGGCATTCCTGTTATCACTTATGAAGCGGGAGAGGCACTTCGCTTTGACCCAATTGCCATTGCCGCAGGCGTGCAAGGGGTTGATTATGTTATGCGCCATTTAAAAATGGTGCGTGGTAAGCGTGCTAAAAAGCTTCCTGAGCCAGTGATTGCAAGCTCGACGAGCTGGATACGTGCCGAAGTGGATGGTATTGTCCGTGCGCAAGTATCCCTTGGTGAGCGAGTGATGAAAGGGCAAGTGCTCGCTTATATCAGTAGTCCATTAGGTGATGCTGAGCTTGAGCTACTGGCACCCCGCAGTGGTATTGTTATTGGCCAGCAAACGATGCCACTTGTAAACGAAGGGGATGCAGTGTTTCATTTAGCTTACTTTGCCCATGCGAATAGCCTTGTAGAGCAACAGCTCGAAACCTTTATTGATGAAATAAGCGATATTGAAGACGAGCTAAAAACGGCTGAACTCAATAACTAATAGCTGTTAATCTTTTACTTTAAAAGCCGCAATTTGCGGCTTTTATTATTTGAGATAAGCGTTAATTACAGACATTTCTGATTAACCAAACATTGAATTAACTTCTTTAGTGTTTAAAATAGAGACGAATGGAATTAGTCAATTTATAAGGAAATTACTATGTCTGCACATGCTCGTCGCGCAATTGCTCAAAGGCAGCGCCAACAACAAATTCAAAACATACTCGCCAGTAATAATCATACAATGTTAATCATGAACTCAGCGGAGTTTGTTGACTACATTATTTCTGTAAAAATGAAACAGGGGTATTCTCGTGCACAAGCTGTTGATTGGATTGATGCGCAGTTAAAAGAATATAACTCTGTATCTAATAAATGGGAAAGAATTAAAGGTGATTTAAAGTTCGGTGTAGGCTTATATCCTTTGTTTGATGATGTAAGATCGCTTACTGTCCTAGCTGCAGCACTTAAACAGCAGGGAAATGTGTTCGGCAAGTTTAAAGTCAAAGTGTATAACGGCTCGCCAGCTATAATTATAGACTCATACCCACGTATTCGTGAACACTTAACAGGGACCCGATACTTAGCAAGTAATCCAAAATTATTTACAGTTGGTGTGGGCAGGTTAGAAGCGGCAAAGTCAATGAAGGGTGGGTTTATTGTTACTTTGATCGTCTCCGTCTCTTTTCATGCATTGGATCTTGTTTTGAGGGATGAAACAACATGGCATGACTTCGTTGCAGGTGTTGCTGTTGATATGGCAGTTGTGGGGGCGACAATAGCTACAACATTACTGATAACTACCTTAGCAAAATATTTTTTAGGTGCGGTAGTCATAACTTCAGCTTCTATCCCTTTAATTATAGTTGTCGTAGTAGGAACTGGATTTACCGTTTTGTCGATGATATTTAAAAATGAAATTGATAACTTAGTAAGGTATTTGGCCGAAGAACTTAGAGTTATAGAGGTTAAAATCGCGGAAGGAATTATAAAACTTACACCCAAAAAGCCTGTTTTGGAGGAGGTTCATTGTGATGGCCTGTCAAACTACTTTTACTCTTTGTTTGGTGTACCAAAACTAAATATCAAAGGTGGCTCATGTCGTTATTGAAGTGGGAAAAGTCAGAAGAGAGGTTTTCTGACCTCAAACTTAAAAATAAAATAATATTTTTTTTAGCCTTTATTTTTTTTCTTGGTATGGGCTGGGGTTACATATATGGGTCATATTATGGTTTAGTTAATCATATACTTATTGATGACAGTTTGTTTTATATTAGTGAGTTTGGCTATGCGGCACCTTTGATATTTTTTATTCCATTTCCACTTTTTATTATTATAGCAGGAATCCAAAAAGCATTAGATTATAAGAATGATAAAACAAGTATTCTTATGCTGAAATCAATGTGTTTTGCTATTCCTCTATATTTTATTTTTTCCATTATCTGTAGCTTTTACATTGAAGCAAATTTAAAAAACCATGGTTACACTTATTGTTCATGGTATAAGTATTCGCCAACACGCTCACCTGATGTATGGCTAAAAAATAGTGAACTTTGTTTGAAAGTGCATCATTATGTTGTGTCTGATGTTGAAGAGTGGTTTGAGTGGCATAATGAGCAAGGTATTGAACCTCAACTTGATGAGCTAAAAGCCTTTATTGCTAAAACAAATAAAGAGCAAGGTCGCTAAAATACAAGAATATAATTCTATTTAAAAAGGAGCTTCATGCTGTTTTTGAAGTGGGAAAAATCTAGAGAAAAATTCTCTGACCTTGAGTTTAGCAGAAGGTTAACGGTATATTTTGGGGTGGTCTTATTTGTTGCATTTACTTTTGTTTTTGTTCATGCAACTTATACAGGTTTTGTGAATTATATATTTGTTAATACAAATCATTATTATATTTATGAATATGGATATGTTGCCCCATTAATTATTTTTGTTCCATTTCCATTGCTTTTAACTGTTGCAGGACTTCAGAAGTTACTAAATTACAAGAATGAAAGAACTTTTTTATTGGCAGTTAAAGTTATGTTTGTAGCCATTCCTTTGTACTTTATTTTTTCAATTATATGCAGCTTCTATATCGAAGCAAACTTAAAAAACCATGGTTACACTTACTGCTCTTGGTATAAGTATTCGCCAACACGCTCACCTGATGTATGGCTAAAGAATAGTGAACTTTGTTTGAAAGTTCATCATTACGTTGTGTTAGATGTTGAAGAGTGGTTTGAATGGCATAATGAACAAGGTATTGAACCTCAACTTGATGAGCTAAAAGCCTTTATTGCTAAAGCAAATAAAAAGCAAGGTCGCTAAGCTAAACGAATATTATTAGACATCAGAAAAGGAACTTCATGCCATTTTTTAAATGGGAGAGATCAGATGAAAAGTTTTCTGATCTTAATTTTACTACTAAATGTTGGCTACTGTTTGGCTTGATATTTATGACTTGTATTGCGATTTTATTGCTTTATGGGACAAATAAAGGAATGAATGAGCATGTGTTTTTTGATACAGGTGATTATTATGTAAGTGAGGTTAGTATTCAGGCTCCTGCTTTCTTTTTATTACCATTCCCAGTATTAATGATGATTGGGATAATTCAAAAGAGCTTTAATTATAAAAATGAAAAAACATTTTTGCTGATGATAAAGTCAACATTAGCTGGCATAGTTTTATACTTTATTTCGTCGATTGTGTTGAGTTTTTACATTGAAGCAAACTTAAAAAACCATGGCTACACTTACTGCTCTTGGTATAAATTTTCCCCAACACGCTCCCCCGATGTATGGCTAAAAAATAGTGAACTTTGTTTGAAAGTGCATCATTATGTTGTGTCTGATGTTGAAGAGTGGTTTGAGTGGCATAATGAGCAAGGTATTGAACCGCAACTTGATGAACTAAAAGCCTTTATTGCTAAAGTAAATAAAGAGCAAGGTCGCTAAGTTAAATCGTGGCTGTTTGAAATTAGACAGTTTTAGTGTGATTCAAAGCCGCAGATGCGGCTTTATTTTTTGGGGCCTAGAATACGTTTTGTCGATGCTGTTTTCGTTGGGGCAGGGGCTTTGTTGAGCACCATCACAGGGCGGGTAACAAAGATGTTATTAGGGTAAATAACTTTATGCCCATCAACGTGTTCAAGCACAACATTCATTAATCCCATTTCAGTAATGCGACCTTCAAGAAAGTTTGCGCCATCAATCACTCTTACCCAATAGCCAACACGGCAGTCGTTTTGAATGAACATGAGTAAAAAGGCTGTTAAGTTACTAAGAAGTGACCATGCAGCAAACAGTGCAACGCCGAGCATGGCAAAAATTGAGGAGCCAAGCACTAACAAACCACGCAACTCGATCCCCCAAAAAACTAATACTAAGCACAGCATAACAATGGCTAGAATAATATTTAGTAGGAGCTCTGCGCGGTATTCACGATGAGGATCGGCTTTTCCTTTGATTGCTTTAAGCAACAGCTTTTTCGTGGTTTTACGAAGCAACGGGTAAAGCAAAATCGCGATGATTGTGACGATTAAATGGTATTGCTCATTAAAAAGTTCGACGAAGTCCAAACGGGTTCCTAAGTTAAAGATTTACGCACCAATTTTAGCGTTTTAGGCTGTGAAAAACAGTACTTTAAAAAGTATTTTTAACGGTGACGAGCCACTGCACTGAGTCAATATCATCATCTTGTTTGTTAATTGGCGCAGCAATATCGAGGTGAATAACCGTGCCTGCATTTGCGCGACTTGGGGCTAAGCGAAGCCCAACTCCGACGTTTTGTAATACGTTGCCGTTGGAGCCATTGTCTTTATCGTTATACCAAGCACGGCCTATATCGTAAAAGGCTGCACCGCCGACTTTAAATAATTGTAGTAAGTCATATTCCCAATAATAGCGTTTTTCTAATGTTACTAGAAAGCTGCGATCACCTACTTGGTAATCCAAAGGGTAACCGCGTAAACCATTCTCGCCCCCTAAGGTTAGTTGCTTATCTGCGGTCAGGTTTTTTGCATATTGCAGACGCACTTTTGCATACCAAGTTTGTTGTATGCTGGTGTTTAAGTAGTACTGAACTTGTGAACTGGTTATTAAGTTTTCAACATCGTCTTGCTCTTCATTCCAATAGCCATCAATGTCTGCTTTGAAACGCCATAGTTGATTATCACCAGTGTAATGCGCTTTAGATAAAGAGAGCGAGTAAATGGTGCGGCTGGCATCATCACTTATATCTTTACTTGAATAGCCCAGTAAGGCACTAATATTCCAGCCTAAATTAAGATCCTCGGTGCGGTAGATACTGTCAAAATTTCTCACTTTAACAAAATGGTCTTCAAACCACTGGCCACGAATATAGGGGTAACTTACGTTACGATCATTGGCGATCGGTAAATGTGTTTCAGGAATGGCTGCAAAGGTATCTTCCCGGTTTTCAAACCCGATGCTAAGGCGCTGAGTCCAATTATTTGCAAAATGACGTGAGTGGCCAAAGTAGGCCCTATTTAAAATCGTTTTTTGTTCAAATTCGCTAACAACATCACCGCGGTAATATAGCGACTCACGACGCTGGTCAGAGTAACTCGTAAAACCATAGCTGTAAGGAGTATCTATTGAGAAAAAGGGATAACTTAAATCTATGTAGTGGCGTTTACCATCATCGTTGTCTGAGTATTCAATACGCCCTCGATAACGGCTAGATAGAATATTAGGATCATCATATACGAATAAATAACCGGTACGATCAGCATCACGCGTGCGCGAGAAAGAAACGCGTTTACCCCATCCTAAAAAGTTAGATTCACGAAAACCAATACTCGATTCGTTTTCACCGCCACTGCGGCTAAAGCTTATTTCAGGAAGCAAAGTCCATAAATCACGCGTCACGACCTTCACACGAACATTACCATCGCAATCAAGGTTAGCGTGAATGCGTGCGTCATATAGGTAGCCTTGCTTACGTAGGAGCCGCTCTGATTCTAGTAGCTTACGAGGGTTATAAGTATCGCCTTCACTGAACAGTAAAACGCTATGAATAACCTCAGGCTCCGTTGTCATGTGCGCGCGGTTTGCAAAGCGAAATAAAAAGTTATCTTCTTCTTCAAGTTCAGTGTTGAAGACATTAAGTTGCTCAAGCTCAACAGCAACAATTTTACGATTTTCGGCGGCTTCAGGGAGTGGGTTGTCGGTATCAAGTTGGCGACGTAGGTTGTTATCTTGTGATTTAAGCGTACGTTGGTTTTGACAATAATTGTTATCATCACTAGGTAGCTGCTGCGCATATGCACTTGCTGCCATGCTTACTGTCAGTAATGTCGTTAACCGAGCAACAAAGTGCGACTGCTTAAATCCCATTTACACCCTTAGTTGTTTATGTCTTATACAGATACTACATACTAAGCGCAGAAAAAAGTCTAGCTTATTATTGTAACTGCATAACTAAATACTGATAAAGGTCAGCTAATAAGGCTGCTGCTTCAACGCCTTCGGCGTTAATCCAAATACTTTCACTGTAATGTTCAAAGTTTAGATTAAAACTATGATCTGTAAAGTGAAACCTTACTCTATGTCGATCAGCTCCTGCATCAAAGTCAGCGGTTTGAATAGCTGGAGCGTGCAGGAAAAGTGTAGCCCATAACGCAAAGTCTTCATCGGTGGGATGTTCGCTTGGCGTGATGATAATAACTTGATGTTCAGCATCGTATAAAAGTTCAGTCATACTTACCCTAGTTGGCTGCGAGGTAATCGCGAATGGTATTTAAAAACGGTGCCCCGTACTTGTTAAGCTTTGTAAAACCAACACCCGATACTTTCAAAAACTCACTGTCATTGGTTGGCATTAGCTGCGCCATTTCAGCAAGGGTTTTATCATTGAAAACTACATAAGGCGGCACATCGTCTGCATCTGCAAGCTCCTTACGTAGAGCACGCAGCCGCGCAAACAGCTTTTTATCGTAATTGAATTGAGCGAGTTTATCTTGGTATACGTGTTTCGCTTGAAGGCGGGGTTCTGCCAGCTGTAGGGCATATTCACTTTTAAGCACTGCGCGTGCAGCTTCGGTTAAACGAAGCGAAGAACCTTGCGTGATGTCTTGGCTCAATAAACCCTGATGAATAAGCTGCCTTAAAATACTCAGCCAAAACTCCACACTGTGATCTTTACCTATCCCATAGGTGCTTAGCTGGTGGTGATTATTATCACGGATACGACTGGTGTTAGCGCCGCGCAACAGCTCAACAATATAACCAATACCAAAGCGTTGCTCAGCACGGTAAACACAGGATAGTGCTTGCTGGGCAACCAGTGTACCGTCAAAGCTTTTTGGTGGATTTAGGCAGATATCGCAGTTGCCACACGTTTCGCGTTTGTATTCACTAAAGTAATTGAGCAAGATTTGTCTGCGACAGGTTTGTGCTTCGGCAAAGCTGGCCATAGCGTTAAAGCGCTGCTCTTCAACACGGCGACGTTGCTCGTCCTCAATATCTTCAAAAAAGCGGCGTACGCGGCCGATATCAGCCGGATCAAAATACATAATCGCTTCTGCTGCAAGGCCATCACGACCAGCACGGCCTGTTTCTTGGTAATAGGCTTCAATGCTTTTTGGAATATCGTAATGCACTACAAATCGCACGTTTGGTTTGTTGATACCCATTCCAAACGCAACGGTGGCGACCACAATTTGAATATCGTCACGAGCAAAGCCCGATTGTACAAATTGGCGTTGCTCGTTACTCATACCTGCATGATAAGCCGCGGCATTAAATCCTGCGTCAGCGAGCTTTTCAGCCACATCATCAACCCGTTTTCGGCTGGTGCAGTAAATTATACCGCTCTGATTTTGCTGTTCTTTTAAATAACGAAGTAGTTGCACCATCGGTTTGAACTTTTCTTCAATGGTGTAACGAATATTGGGTCTATCGAAACTGCCTGTATGCACGTATGGGTGATTAAGCTGGAGCTGTTCAATAATATCGTAGCGCGTTGCTTTGTCTGCTGTGGCAGTTAAGGCCATCATGGGCACATGCATAAAACGCTGTTTTAATTCATTGAGCCTACAGTAATGTGGCCTAAAATCGTGCCCCCAATGCGATACACAATGGGCTTCATCAATCGCAAATAAGGCTAGCTTGAGATGGCTCAAACGCTCTAAAAAATCAGGCTGTAAGACTTTTTCTGGTGCAACATATAAAAGCTTAATTTGACCATAATGCAGTTGCTGATACACCGCTTGTTGCTCTTCAAATGGCAAGCTGTTGTTAATATAAGCGGCTTGAACACCAAGGGCACGAAGTTGTGCAACCTGATCTTGCATGAGGGAAATTAGTGGCGAAATGACCACTGTGACGCCATCAAGGATCAAAGCAGGTACTTGATAGCACAATGACTTACCACCGCCAGTAGGAAGCAGCACGAGCGAATCTTGTCCGTCTAGCGCGGCGGCTATAATAGCGTGTTGGCCATCACGAAACTCACTGTAACCAAATACTTGTTTGAGTACGGCTTGTGGTGAGCGAATGGGTGTGTTGGTTGTTGCGGTATTGGTATTCATCGCGAGCATTTTAGTGTTTTTTTATAGCGATGTCTTTAGCAATATACCCAAACGACCTCAAGATGCAGAATTCAATGTTTCACAGGGGCTTAATATCAAGGCGTTACTTTGCAACAATTAGTCCCTTTTAAGAAGTAACAACGATGAGAGTAAGTGCCTGTGGAGCGCCCAAAAGGTTTATTTAACCCGTTTTAGTTGCGCAGTTAGAAAGGGGGCGTAAAATAGTGTTTTTAATCAATAAAGCCTAACTTATGCCTACCAATACCGAACAGCGAAAAGGGGTCATTTTTGCATGTTTAGCCTTTTTTATGTGGGGCTTAGCACCCATTTATTTTAAGCTTCTACAAGATATTTCTGCTTTTGAAATATTGATGCACCGTGTTATTTGGTCGGTGTTATTTTTACTTCTTATTATTGCTGTTCGTCATCAGTGGCAGCGAATTCGAGTTGCTTTAAGTCAGCCTAAACTGCTGTTTATGCTGGTGGTTACCGCTACCTTGTTGGGCTTTAATTGGGGGTTGTTTATTTGGGCGGTGAATAATAACCACATGCTGGATGCAAGCTTAGGTTATTACATAAACCCGCTTTTAAATGTATTACTAGGGATGCTTTTTTTAGGGGAGCGTTTACGTAAGTGGCAAGGTGTTGCAGTAGGTTTAGCCTTGTGCGGGGTACTGTTACAGTTAGTAAGTTTTGGCTCTTTCCCTGTGGTTGCGTTCTCATTGGCGGGCTCGTTTGCTATTTATGGTTTACTACGTAAAAAGCTGCCTATTGAGTCATTACCAGGTTTGTTGCTCGAAGCGCTAATTTTACTGCCTGTTGCATTGATTTACTGGTGGTTAATGGTGCCGACTACAAGTTCAGATTTTACGGCTAATGATTGGCATATTAACTTATTGCTGATCAGTGCTGGTGTTGTGACAACTTTACCTCTTTTATGCTTTACAGGTGCAGCTAAGCGCTTGCAATACAGTACCTTAGGTTTTTTCCAGTATATAGGTCCGAGTTTAATGTTTGTGCTTGCTGTGGCGTTTTATGGCGAAGTATTTGATGCTGAGCGGGTGGTCACATTTGCGTGTATTTGGAGTGCGTTGGCATTATTTAGTTGGGACTCTTATCGCCAAAGCCGTAAGCAGCGAAAAGCACAGCTAGCCGCCGTAACTAAGCCAGTATAAAGCTTAACTCACTAGTTTGTTACGGCCACTTTCTTTGGCTTGATAAAGTTTTAAGTCGGCCTGTTTTATAAGTTCATCAAGGCTATAAACAGGCCCATTATGAAAGCCTATCGATAAGGTGAAGGCGATTTTATCTTTACTAAATTCAGTACTGTGCTTTTGGACAAAGAGACGAAATTTTTCTAATCGTTGGTATGCTTTTTCAGCGTCTTGATCTGCAAAGTACACCGCAAACTCTTCACCACCAAAACGACCAACAAGGTTATCTTTGAAGTAGGTTTGCATACATTGCGCTAGCCCTTTTAAAACTTCATCCCCTGCATCGTGGCCGTATTTATCGTTAATTGCTTTAAAATGATCTATATCGATCATTCCTAAAGAGACTTGATTGTTGGCAAGTTTAGCGGCTTTTAAGTGGCTATTTGCTTCACCAAAAAAGTAGCGGCGGTTAGGGAGTTTTGTAAGATAGTCAGTGTTTGCCTGTAAACGAATCGTTTTAATATTCTCAAGCATGTCGACGTTCTGGCTAAGCCGACAATAAAACTCTTCGCTATTAAATGGTTTACGCAGGTAGTCATCTGCACCTGATTTTAAAAAGCGTGTTGAAAGATGCAATGTATCAAGTGCTGATATACCAATAATTGCTTTTTCATCGTTTGAGTATAAACGGCGAATCTCGACACAGAGCTCATCACCGTTCATATTCGGCATTTCGTTGTCGGTGATAATAACGGAAATGGTTGGATTCTCAGCGAGGACTTTTAATGCTTGCACACCATCTTCAGCCTCTAATACTTGGTATTTATGCCGTGTGAGCAGGTTACAAATATGGTGGCGAGTGGATGCAGAATCATCAACCACGAGTACTTGAATTTGCTCATTACGAGGTAGGCGAGCAAGTTGCTTTTCTAGGTATTGATATGCCTGTTTATTTTCTTTAGTGATGTAATCAATAATAGGGTGTTTTTCAACAATATTGCGTGTGGTTTCATCAAGGTTACCAGTCATCACAATGGTAGGAATGTCGGCTGCAATGGTACAAGGTACGGCTTCGCCAGTTGGCGCATCAGGAAGAATAAAATCAACAACAGCGCAAAAGTAACTGTGTTGGCTAATGAGCTCTTTTGCCTCTGCTAAAGAACTGGCAATATCCGCTTCATAGCCAACTTTTTGCGCGATATGCTTTTGCACTCGCGCAATGGTTGGCGTATCTTCAATTATTAATAGTCTTCGAGTCACAACTTGCCTTGTAATAACTTATTGGCGAAACAAAAGTTATTACAAGTTTTAACCCTAAAAGGGTAAAAAAGCAAATCGTTATAAGCTGTCTGACTCAGAATAATATTCAACACTCTGCGATGTTGGACTTGCAATTCGAGAACGACCAAATAAAGTGTGAAACTTAGTTTTGCAGGTTGTTTGTTTAAGGTATTTTATCCAAGCGCGCTCAATCGGATTAGTGGCTTCTAAATTACCTGTAACAACTTGTACAAATTGAGTTTGAAATTCATTTTGTGGTTCTAGGGTTTTGTTGTATAAACCCTTTAATATAACACCATGCTGTTCGAGAATGTCGGCTTCTAGCAAAGTGAAGTGACCACTACGACCAAAACCGCGTGGGAAATTTTGATCATCATAAAATTGACGTTGGCTTGCAAATGCCTGACGAAGTGATGAAATGTCAATGCTCATGGCTTTATCCTCATGCCCTAATTTCTTGCAGGAGTATGGATCAAGTTGTCGATTTTATTAAACAAGTTATTTTTATCGTAAGGGTAAAAAATGGATATCGATTTATTGAAGACTTTTGTTGAAGTCGTGCGCACGCGCCATTTCGGCAAAGCAGCTGAGAATTTATATATTACGCAGTCTGCGGTGAGTTTTCGGATCCGACAATTAGAGCAAGGTCTAGGTGTTAACTTATTTATTCGTCAGCGTAATAATATTCAATTAACAGCACCAGGCGAGCGATTATTGCCTCATGCACAAATGATCATAACTGGCATGCAAAGGGCAAAAGTCGACGTAGCTCTGGCGGATAATATGCACAAGCAAATTAGCCTAGCAGGCACCCCAAATGTTTGGGATGCATTTTTGCAGTTCGGTATTACTAATATAGTCTCTGCAATGCCTGGTGTGTCACTTGTAGCTGAAGTTAAGGCTCAGCAAGAAAGCACTCGTTTATTACTAGAACGTACATTAGATCTTGCTGTGCTGTTCGATCCTCCGAAGGTGGATGAACTTGTTGTTAAGCGAATATGTGAACTACCAATCATTCCTGTTAGTGCTTTTGAAGCTGCAAATAGTGAAAACTTTTTCGATAAGCAGTATGTGTATGTTGATTGGGGAACGTCCTTTTCGTTATGGCATGCACGTGAGTTTAATGGCCACGCACCTCCATACTTTAGAACCAGTACAGGACGTATAGCACTCGATTTAATTTTAAAATGCGGCGGCAGTGCATTTATTCCTCAACTACTGGTTGAGGAGCAATTAAAGGCGGGTGAACTTTATCATGTTGAAGATGTGGCCCACACGTCCCGTGATGTGTTTGTTGCGTATCATAAAGACAATGAACAAACCCCACTACTGGAAAAATTGGTCAACCTCTTGATGGAGTTAAAAATAAGTTATAAGTAGTTCCTGTTAGGCTAAATTTCTAATATGATATATTATATCAATATTGCTTAGGGATGAATGTCTAATGGGATTCGATAAACGGACGTTTTGTATTTATGAGGTGTCTCAAAAAAACTCTCTGCTTGCGGGTGTGTTGACTGAATTTGACTTGTCAGACTTGAATAGCCATGTGTTATTACCTCATGAGTCTGTTAGTGTTTCACATGCGATGAAACTAAAAAAATACGTTACCCAAAAGCAGTTTGTTTTGCCTCCTAGTCTCTTAATTGGCCCGCTCGACATAAATTTATTTGCTTGGCGCACTGCGAGTGAAAAAGTAGCTAGTTGGGAAAATGAGAGCGATAAAAGCGAACACAGTATTTATTTAATTAAATGTGATTCCATAAACCAGCAACTTTATAAATTATTATCTAACAAGCAAGATTGGTTGATTGCAGATGGCCACCATCGGGTATTTGCAGCCAAACAGTTACACTCATCTCAAAGAAAGTTAATGGTTTGGCTTACAGCAAAAGAAGATGTTGTCGTGAAAAGTTTTACGCTTCAAGTCAAAATTTCAACCCCTCTGCACATGCAAACCCTTGTAAAGCATCTAGCGCAATTTGGTATTGTTGAATGTGATAAAAAGCTAGCAGATTACGCGCTTGTGAATAAAGACATGACGAGGTACTTTTCTTTACACGGAAATAATGCTGACTCTTATCGTATTCAAACTCAGCTGCGTCAGGCTTTGTGCAAGCTACCGCAGTTTGTGAGCCTTGTTCCGTCATCTATTAGT
Source organism: Pseudoalteromonas sp. CO133X (assembly GCA_004208945.1). Lineage (GTDB taxonomy): Bacteria > Pseudomonadota > Gammaproteobacteria > Enterobacterales > Alteromonadaceae > Pseudoalteromonas. The sequence goes on from SGPE01000029.1 coordinate 368,666, forward strand.
ACGACTAGCGAGGACGCATTAACGATCACTGTGTCATGCCGAGATCCATACATTGAAGATATATTTGCTGCCGCCAAAGCGGGCAAATACTTTCCTGAAAAGTCGACCTTATTTACGCATAAGGCCGACAGTCGAGTGCTTGATTATTTAAATCAACAGGCAGTTTGTGCTTAAAGCCCTCGCAGAGGGCGATACTTATAATTGTTTAAATGCTTCAAGCACTCTAAGGTTTTGCTCTGGAAGCCCGATAGTTACTCTGACAAAATGATCAAAACCAGATTCTAGCCAAGGTTTTATCATTATTCCTTGTTGCAGAAGCAAAGATGCAACATGCGCAGACGGCTGCTTAACATCAACAAATAAAAAGTTGGCTAGACTTGGCGCGACAAAATACCCAAGCTCAGTGAGTGCGGTGCTGAGTTTTTCTCTTTCGCGGTTTGTTTGCGTGACTGTGTCTGCCAAATAAGCGGGATCTTGCAGTACAGCAATCGCCGCCAGTTGTGCCAGTCGATTTACATTGTAAGGTGTACGTATGCGATGTAGATAATCTGCTAATTGTGCATTTGCTAGTACGCCGTAACCCACTCTAAGTCCTGCAAGACCATAAGCTTTAGAAAAAGTCCGTAATACCGCATAGGGACGAGGTTGTAGTTGAAGTAGTGCTAAACTGTCGACAAACTCTTTATGGCCTTGAGCATATTCGCAATATGCTTCATCGATGACGATAACCGTATTGAGTGGACAGGCATCGATTATACGCTGTAGGTTTTTGGCATCAAACGTACAACCAACCGGGTTGGACGGATTGGCAAGCATCAGCATTTTTAAGTCTGGATGGTGTGCAATAGTATTGAGCCAATCATCAATTCGGTAGGATAGATCGCTTTGCATCGGCACTTCTAGGACCTTTGCCCCCATCATATTGGCGTAAATTCTATGCAGTGCAAAGGTAGGCTTGGCCACTAACACTTTATCGCCTTGATTAAGAAACGCCTTGCAGAGCATCGAGAGTACATCCTCAGAGCCATTACCGATCACAATTTGTTCTTTAGCAACGTTAAGTTTTGTAGCTAGGCGCTCGCTTAGCTCTGTGCATTGACTGTCTGGATAGCAGCTAGCGGTATGCAACTGTGCTTTAAATGCATTAAGTGCTGCTGGGCTCGGCCCTAAAGGGTTTTCATTGACCGACAGGTTTATCATATTGGGGTGCAGATTGTGCGCTGTTGCTTGCTCAATGGTTTGCCCTGCCCCGTAGGGAGGCAGCGCAATCACTTCTTTGCGGGCGGGGTTTAGCATTGTCCTTGTCATGCGTTTTGCTCCTTGAGTGATGCGGGATTAAGTAAGCGGTTAATTCTGTGATTAAAAAGCCAAATCTCAGATAGTGCTGTGACTGCAAGCCCTAATGTTAGGGCGTACCAAACGCCTAAAATACCCAAACCAAAAAATTGTTGGAATAACCAGGCACCAGGAAGGCCAATGCACCAATAGCCGATTAAAGACAGCATGAGAGTGCTTTTAACATCGCCAAGTCCGCGCAAAATACCAAGCCCGATATTTTGCCACGCGTCAAAAAACTGCAAAAAGGCGGCAATAACAAGTAACTCTATGGCGATAACCACTACATCGGAGTTTTGTAATTCTTCAGCACTTAAAAATGGCAGCAGCACAAGTTCGGGGACGAATAAATAGATTAAGGCAAAGACAGTCATGACTGCTGCACCGCAAACAATGCCCAAATTGCCGATGCGTTTGGCATGATGAAAGTCTCCCGCAGCATTGGCTTCGCTAATGTAGATAGAGCAAGCGGATGAAATCCCAGCCGACACCATAAATACGATGTACACCACTTGGCTTACCACGTTGTGGGCGGCTAAGGCATTCACGCCGAGTGTTGCTACAAATAACGCAAGTACGGTGAAAAATCCGGCTTCAAGCCCATATGTTACGCCAATCGGCACGCCCATTTTCCATGTTTTGCTAAGTGCTTCGCGGTCGGTTTGCCAAAACTTTAAAGTGAGGTAAGGGCTTAGTACGTCATCACGTTTGGCAAATAGCACAAACAATAAAAATGATAAATACAGCACGATGCCTGTGGCGGCCGCAACTCCCACAAAGCCAAGTTGTGGTAGACCAAACTTACCAAAAATTAGGCCATAGTTGAGCACGATAGTGAGGACAACAGATACGCCGGTTATCAACATCAATGGCCCTGGCCTTTTCAATCCAACACTAAAATGCCGGACGCTTTGAAACCAAAAACAGGGTAATAATCCCAACGCGACAACGGCTAAATATTGGGTCGTCAAATTGGCAATAGACTCGGATGTACCAATAAACCTTAAGAAAGGTCCCATGGCAAACATTATAGCGGCGAATACTAGGCCTAAAAATGTCCCGATAAGCATGCTGGCGTTAAAAAGAGAGGTGATCTGATCTTGCTTATCCTTGCCGATTGCATCAGACACCAAGTTGCCTGTTGCCGTGACCACGCCCGTCCCCATGGTTCTAAATTGATTAAAAATACCAATGGCGAGACCGCCAGCAGCCAGCTCTAGTGGGCTCAACATGCCGAGCATGATGAGATCAATCGTTGCAATTGCCACGTAGAGCAGGTTAGTCAGAATAAGCGGCCCTGCGAGCTGGCTTACTTTAAAAATATCGGCGCGGGCTGAAGCTACCATAGCGTTACTTCCTCCACGTTTTCTTGTGTGATAGCAAAGTCGGCAACGGCTCGTCCGAGCGCCACGTCAGTAATAATCATGCCGCTGTTATAGACAAAGATAATTTCATCAGGGTGAGTTCGTGCCGGCTTCTCACCATTGAGTATTTCAGTCAATGTTGCATCAACAGCGGGTAGTTTACCGTTCTCGTCTAATAAATCGTCTCCGGTGACCTTCATTTGTTCTGCATCTGTTGTGAGCAATCTATCCGCTCGATGTAGCACCGATTTTTCGATTCCATAGCCAACTAAAATCACCACCGCGCCGGGTTTTAACCATTCATATTTAATGTTCTCTTTGGCGGATAATCCAGTAACGGCAAGGATCACGTCGGCTTGTCTTACTGAAGCTTCTAAGTCTCGTGATACCGCAACGTGTCGCTGTGGGTGATGAGCTTTTAGTTTTTGTTGAACCGCTTCTAAACCTGCTTGGTAGCTGCCATGAACGGTTAGGTGTGTGAGTTGTGGTAATGCAGTAACGAGCATAGGTAAAGCGATTTGCCCTTGAACACCTGTGCCCACAACTAATGCATGCTTAGCATCTGAATGAACGGCATATTTTGCAAACAAGGCGGAGGTGGCTGATGTGCGCATAGGGCCTAGTTCTTTTACATCCATTAAAGCCACAGGATGGCCTGTGGCATCATCGCAAAGAAAGATAAAAGAATAGAACTGGTATTGGTTACGGCTTCTATCTGGGTCATATTCGTAGACCACTTTAAATCCTACGGTATTACTGGCAGCATCGCGACCGGCCATACTATAGGCAATGGAGCGGCCATCTTGTGGTGTCATAATGACTTTAAGTGGATTGGCAGAGTCGGGGTGATGCAGTGAGCGAAAGGCGTTTTCCACTACCTCAATAACTTTGCTATAGGGGAAATTAAGTTGTGCTAGTCGGGCTTCATTCAGTATCGGTAGCGTTGTTTTTTGGGTCATGGTTAGGCTCTCGCGGCAGGTTTATATTGCGTTAATAGGTCATCGAGTTCTTGCTCGATGTTAATATCGATAAGGTCGTGTTTTGCCATCCAATCATCATTGAAGAGCGTGTCGAGATACTTCTCACCACCATCACAAACGAGCACCACAAATACGCTATCGGCGGGAGCAGTTTTTAATGCTTGTAGTGCTTCATAAATAACACCACCAGCCGAGCCACCGACCATCAGGGCGTAGTGTTTAGCAAGGTATCTGGCGGTATTAAACGCTTGTTTGTCAGATACCTTTACGCCTTTGTCGATAAGCTCGTATTCAATGACAGGCCCTATCTCTGCACCTTCTGGCGTACCCGTTCCAGATTGATGATAATTCAGCCCAGGCCCGCCAAAAATCACAGAACCCACAGGTTCTACACCAATCGTTGTTAGTTGATGACAACCTAAGTCGCGCAGAGCCCTTGTTGTGCCGCATAGCGAACCACCCGTGCCAACTGCACCGACAAGGTGAGTAATGTGTTCACCTAGTTCATGAAACACTTCTTGTGCGAGCCCATTATAGCCGCGGCTATTGGCAAAATTATTGTGTTGTGCTGTCCAAAAAGCCCCTTGTTCTTTTGCTAGTGTGGCAGCCATTGCATCGCGAATATCGGTCGATAAGCTGTCATCTCCGGCTTCGCTAACGCAGATCACTTCTGCGCCAAAGGCTTTCATATTGCTAATTTTTTCTTTTGCCGCATGGTTATCTACAAGCGCGGTGAAGCGATAACCGCGCTCTGCTGCAAGCAGTGCAAGACCAACACCGGTATTGCCTGAGGTTGACTCAACAACCCAGCCTCCAGGCTTTAGTTGGCCACTGGCTTCTGCTTCATCTAACATGGATTTCGCCATGCGAATTTTAGCACTGCCAGTAGGATTAAACTGCTCAAGCTTAAGGTACAGCTTGCTGCCGTTCGGCAGGCTTAAAAACTGCATTAGCGGCGTGTTACCTATACTTTGCGATACCCTTAAATACGGGGTTAAATGCAATGTCGAGGCGAGCGGATGCTGCGCATTTATGTTCATAAATAGGCTCCTTTATGTTATTTCGTTGGGTATTTTTAGCTAAGTAGTTGCCAAGAAAGCATATTGCTCTCCCACGTTACGGCGATTTTTCGAGGTAATGGCATAGAGTGAAACTCGGATTCATTCGAGTCCATTTGATATCCTGCGGTGTTGAGATAAACCATAAGGTCATCGCGCTGTGGTAGTTGCGATAAGGGAATAAAGCGCCAACTCAACATGTCACTATCTAGGCATGTTGCGCCGCCAAAGGCTACCCGATACTCTCCTAGTATGCCGTTTGAGTGTTGTGAGAGTAGTAATGGACTCGGTAAATATTCACTTTCAAACCATTGCTCTGACAATGATAAACTTGAGCCTGAAAGTGTCGCGATATAACAGTCGGATGTGCCAAGGTGGGGCTTAATCCCTTGTACTTTAAATAAGCTAATACCGGCTTGATCGAGCAGTGCGCGCCCAGGTTCAAGCATCAATGTAAGGTCTTTTAGCTGTAATGCTTCTAATGCACTTTGTCCATGCTCGTTCTTCACCGCCAAAATAGCGAGCAAGGTATCCTCAAGGCTTTGCTTGGTATAATAGGGGTAAAACCCTGCAAAGGTTTTACCTGCAAAAAAGCATTCAAAGTCCAAGGCGTGTTGCCAGTGTTCGTCCTCTAAGTAGGAAATTGGGAGGCCGCCACCAATATTAATTTTTGATGGCGAGAGTCCCATTTGCTGGGCCTCATCTATTGCGCTGACTAAAGTATGAATGCTGTTGCCACGTGCATGTGGGCAATAACCACTTAGATGACAGCTAAATCCTTCTAAGCCCACCCATTCTTTGTATTCTCTGCATTGGGTTAATAATGACGAAAGCTGGCACAGTGAACTGCCAAATCGTGAGGTTTTAGTCGATTGTGTTTGCAAACGTAGCAGCACTCGAGCGGGGATTTTTCGCTGCTTGGCTATGGCAATGACACAGTCTAATTCAGCATATGAATCAATGGCGATAAGCGCTTGATGAACAAGTGCTAAGTTAATAAGTGTATCTGACTTATGTGGGCCAGATACGCCAATTTTTACACCTTTAATACCCCCGCTTAAGGCAAGTTCAAACTCCTGTACACTCGCAACATCTACTCCAATATCGTATTCAGACGCAGCTTGGGTAAAGCACTGGGCTTTGTTAGCTTTTTTCGCGAAGTAAATCTCATGCTTGAGTCCCTGCTTAGTTAAAGCATCTTGCAGTGTTTCGATATTTTCAGAAAAGCGCTGTGGAAACACTAAGTGTAGCGGCGCGCCCAACGCCGCTATCCATTCAAATAGTTTAGCTTTACTTTCTATTAGTAAGCTTTGTGTTTGTGAATGAAGTTTTGCAGCGAGGGCGTTATTCATACTACTAACACCTCTTTGTTATTCGCACTGTCTAGTTTGTTAACGCGACGTTTTGCTATAAGGAGAAGGCCAACGGCTAGTAGCAGCAACCAGATTAATGGCGTGTAGCTGTTCACAGGTGTAGCAAATTCGCTGCTAAATTGAGGAATATCCGCAAGATTCGTGAGCGTTGGCTTTGCGCTACAACCATCACACGGTGCAAAGTCTCCTCTTTGATTGGCTTTAGCAATCTCGTTGGCAAAGAAACGTTGTAGTGCTTGATGATGAGCTTCAACTTCGCTCATAAAAGCGTAGTGACGCGTTAAACCGTTTCCAGCTAAATCAACCAATAGTGTTTGGACAATGAGCGCAGGGGAAAGATACTGTAGTTTTTGAGCGCTTTGTTGTTGTGCTTGCTGCGCGTTTAAAAAGCGTGCATCTTGAACTTCCATTGCGCGTTCAACAGAGTTTATTGTCGCAATTTTTTTTGTGGCGTAATCACTGGCGCCACTGCCATTTTTTGCAAGCTCTGGGTGGTCTTGAAAATACTGAGCTAAGGTTTTTTCACTCGCTTTTTGAGCATCATCGCTGGCTGCTCGAAGACTATCTATATAGTGAATACGTGAAGGCGTTGGGTCGAGTAAAGCAATGCTTGTATTGACCAAAGCTGGAACAACAATCACCAAGGCGAGCCAACAGGTAACGAGAGTCGCAGCATTGTTTGCGGCACTTTTGGCCCGACTATTAACCCAAGCTGTTAAAGCAATCCAAAACCCAGAATAACACAGTACAATAAGGTTATAGCTAAGTAGTTCAGTAACACCCATCTGGTCTCTTATGATAACCAAAAGCAGGCTGCTTATGAGTAAAAATGGCATTACAATCAACGCACTTCGTAGTAGTAATTGGTAGGTGAGTAGATGCGTGGCACTGCCACCTTGAAGCATTAGTAGTCTTAACTGTCCGCCTTGGCGCTCACTCGCTAGAGCATTAAAACAAATGCTAATAATGAGCAGTGGCAGTAAATAGATCACCACAAAGCTTAAGTCGAACTGACCAAGTAACAGTGAAAGCGGGTGGACATAATCATATTGATGAATAATATGCTGCTTTTCTTTAATCAGCATTTTAAAATAATACGGTAATACATCCGCTTGTCCCGTTGCGATAGGAGCTGTTGCGAGCGGAGTTTTAGTAGCGTAATTTTGCATCAAGTAAAAAGCTTGTCCGCGCAGGTCGTACGGGTCTTCCCACCATTTATGATTTTCGGTACTCGCGAGCCTTTCGGGTAATCCTGCTTTAGCATTTTGAATTGTTTGTTGCTGCATTTGTTGAGCAGCAAGTACTACGTCGCGTTGCTTATTGGCAAAATAATGGGCGTTAAAGAATGCCACGAGTGCAAGCACGCTGGTGGTAAGAAAAAGTGTGAGTACGAGTTTCTCTCGCCATAGGTTTTTAAGCTCAGTGGCTAATATTAGGCGCTTCATCTTTGTTCCTCTAAACGTAGCTTTTTAATTGCAAATAAACTAAGTAGCACCAGTACAATCAGCCAAAAGGCAAAGCTTATAAGGCTAATAACGTAGTGAGGCAGGTAGTGAGCAAAACGTGGATATTGGTATGAAAACTCAGGGATCTGCTGCCATAGCTCTTTTCCAGCGGTGTAATGTCCCTGGGCCTTATGACCATGATCTCTTTGATTAAAGTTAAGGACTTCTTGCATTAGGCGACGATGTTGCTCTGCTGCATTTTCAAAAGATTGCTGGTGGCTAAAATCAGTGGCTGCGGTCGCCATCGAAAGTGTTTGTACTGCGATAAAGGGGGTTAGCAACCCTGCCAACTGGTAGCTTTGTGACTGTGCTTCAAGCTGTTCTAAACGGGCTTCAAATAAGCGATCAAAGATTTTGTCGGCGTACTGTTCACCAAATTGGAGTTGTGCTCCGGCATAATCGAAGGGTAAGTCTGCTACTTGGCTGACGCCATACTGGGCGAGTGTTTGCTGCTTAAATTTTTCAATCGCATCGAGGCGTGCATTGGTATAAACCTCGCTTTCAAGTTTTGCTTGAAACGCTTGACCAGACCCTTGTGGATGCAAGGTGGTTGCAATATTCATTGCAAGTTTTGGCAGTAATAATGTTGCGAATGCCCAAATAGTAAGTAATGTAATTAATGCGCGTCGTGCCGTAGGAAGTAGGCTTGAGAGTGTCGTAGTGATTAATGCCCAAAGCAATAGGTAAATTAAATAAGAGAGTAAAAATAGAGCACTTCTTAGCGTATAAGGTGCCTCGTTCGCAGTTTGGCTATAAAGTAAAAAAAGTGCAACGGGTAGCAAGAACAGGCATGAAAGTGTGAAAAGCACAGCACATTTAGCAAAAAACAACTTTGCTGGGCTTGCACCTGCTGCAAGTAGTTGTTTTAAAGTGCCTTGCTCGCGTTCCCGTGCAAGTAATGGGTAGCCAATTAAAATGATCAATAAGGGTAATAACACTTGCAACACGAAGGCGGGTGATAAGCTCCCAAAGCGCGACAACGGCACGTTATCTTGTGCGCTTCTAAATAAGCTATCGTTACGAATGTGCGCCTCTAACCTCAATACATTTCCTTGATAGGCTTGTAATCCATCATCGAGTGCTGCCAGCGGCGTGGTGGGCTTAACGACATAAATGCCGTAATGAGCGGCAGAGTGGGGGCCTTTCTCACCTTGGTTTAGCCAGCGTAATTGCTCTGATTGAGATACCTCGTTTACGGCTTGTTGATAGCTTTGATGGCTTTTAAAACCAGTCACACAGGCCAGTAATAATAACAAAATAGCAATGCCACTTAGCCAGAGTGCTTGACCTTGCCGCTTAGTATCGAGCCATTCTTTTTTAAAAGTACTTTGTAACATTAGGCGCCCACCTTGATATGCTTAAGGTATACAGATTCAAGTTGGACTTCTTTTAATTGTTCGAAAAGTAACGTGTCGACTAGTTGCCCTTGATTAATAATTGCAACACGATGCGCATCCTCTTGAGCACGGTATAAGTCGTGGGTCGCCATTAAGATTGCGACCCCTTGTTTCGCTAGCGATTGTATGAGTTGACTAAACTCATGGCTAGCTGATGGATCAAGGCCTGAAGTTGGTTCATCTAAAATCAATGCTTTAGCTTGTTTTGCAAGCGCTATAGCAATTCCTACTTTTTGTCTCATCCCTTTTGAATAGGTTGCAACGGGTTTATCTACAGCATGGCTTGGTAGTTTTACTTCAGCGAGTAGGGCACGAAATTCGTCATCGCTTTTGTCGATACTTGCCACTTTGCTGAAATAGGCGAGATTTTCAAGTCCAGTTAGACGAGGATAGAGAGCCACTTGCTCGGGAATATACGCTAAATGCTGCCTCGCTGTTACAACATTGAGTTGTGGGTTTACCCCTGCAATAGTGATTTCACCTGCATCAGGTTGTAAAAAACCTAACAGGCAATTAATGGTGGTTGTTTTTCCTGCGCCGTTAGGACCAAGCAGCGCTAAAATCTCTCCTTGATGTACGGCCAAGCTTAAACCTTGAAGGGCTTGATATTCGCCAAAGCGCTTTTGTAAGTTATTAATTTGAATAATGGGTGTGGTCATGATTTATCCTTAAAAGCTGACGCTTAATGATGCAATAAGTGTCCGGCCGCGACCTGGCGCGACGCCCCAATCTATGCCTTTAGCACCGCCAGACAGCCAGTACTCTTTATCAAATAGGTTTTCGGCCTTAATTCGCAGTGTGGTGTTAAAATCACTAAAGTGATATTTGGCACCTAAATCAAAGCGTGTATAAGACGGAAGGTTCAAATTGTTATTAACATTTTGCTCCCGTTCACCCACATGAAACATGCCTGCATTTACACTTAGGTTTTCTAAGAAAGGGAGTTGATAATCTAAAAATAGATTTGCTTGGAATTTAGGAACATTTGCAGGACGGTTACCATTGAGCGCGGGTTCACCATCAAGCTCATCCAAACTAGGGTCCATAAATGTTATCGAAGCAACAGTTGATAGGCCCTCAATAAACGAGCCGCTGGCATTAAGTTCGATGCCTTTATGAGATTGGGTCCCGTCTTGTACAAAGTAATTGGTGATGTGGTTATGGTATTCCAGCATTTTTTCAATTTCGAATACTGCGACTGAATAGTTCATTGAGTCAGTTTGATATTTTATACCGGCTTCTATTTGTTCACTTTCTTGTGGCCCTAACGATTCGCCTTCGTTAATTGCTCCACTGCCAATTACTGCTACGCCGCCTTCTCCAGCACCTTCAGAGTAACTGGCATAAAAAGCGAGTTGATCGTTCGGGTTATAATTTAAGCCAATAATAGGTGTGTTGAAGGTGCGATCATCTAATGTTGATTTAGCTTGGTTTGGTGCGGTTTGATCTTTTTTATATTGAATATGACGCAGCCCTAGAGTCGCATAAAATACATCATTAAAATGCAGGGTATCGGTAATGAAAAATGAGCTTTCGGTTGTGTCGGTTGTTGTTGGGTCGGGGTATTCTGGGAAGACAGGTTTACTTACATGTATAGGGTCAAATATGTTACCAACAGGATTGTCTAACTCAAACCAGCGACCATCTTTAGATTGGTAGTCACGAATACTTACGCCAACAACGAGTTCATGTTCAATACCTGCAGTAACAAGTTGCCCTGTAAAGAAACTGTGGGCAGAAACCGTATCATAGGTTTCATCTGGCGTTACTTGAATACTTGCTGATAGAACATTTCCTTCTAAATCAACTGAATATATATCAGGAAAAATAGTGAACCGGTCATTCCCAGAAAGTGCGACTTGGTTAACCCACTGCCAATTATCATTGAGCCAAAAATCCACTCGCGCCGCTATATTGAAGGACTCGGTTTTATATTTTGCCCAAGGTTGGCCAAGTAATACTTCACTGGTATCTACATAAGGTGGGAGCACGGAACGGCTATCATCATTTGGGTCACGCGCTAAGCCAATAAGAGGTTGTGATACAGTACTTTTGTCTTGATAGTCGCCATCTAAGCGAATAAAAATACGGTCAGACAGTTGCCAGTCTAGAGCTGCGCTGAAAAAGTACCTTTCTAGGTCGTCACCACCAGTAAAGTCGCCATTTTTTTCTGCTGCGGCGTTGATACGATAACCAAACGTTTGCTCACTATCTAAAGGACCACCAAAATCTACATGAATATAACGGCCCGCACGACTACGAAATTCTGTCGTGATATCTAAAAAGGAGTCCATTGTTGGGCGCTTCGTTACATAGTTAATCGTGCCGCCAGGGTTGTTAAAACCCGAGACTAAGCTTGATGGACCTTTAATAATATCGATTCGTTGAATGTTCTCCAGTGGAACATCCTGATAAGGAGCAAGAGCAAGGCCATCTCGTCTTAGACCATTTGTCCAATCGAGTTGAAAGCCCCTCAGGCTAACAAAATCAAATACTGTGCCGATAGCCGTATTTTGTACAGATGCATCATTGGCAAGCACTTCGCTCAACGTTTTTACTCTTTGATTTGTTATTAACTCTTCAGAAAAAGATTGAATAGAAATAGGTAAAAACTGAGGATCTTTAATTCCTAGTGCCGAGGCATTTACATCTCGGGTACTATAAAGTGGTGTACGCGTACCTTGAACTTCAAGTTTTTCAATAGATTGAGTTGCAAATGATTGCATTGAAAATAAACCAGTAAGAACACTTACTGTTAGAACAGACCTTTTCATTTTTTTCCAACCAGAATTTAAGTAGTGTAAGTAATTATTGTTTTGTTAAATGTTATAACGTAGCTAATAAAGCATGTTTAAATTTTAATTGGAAGTGATAATAGTTATCATTTTATTGTGTTTATTTTTTTGTTTTGGGAATGGGGATAATAAAAAATGAGCGCTTATTGTGGCTCGTGGAGATCACCTTTACTAGCAAGTATTAAGTGAACAAAAGCATATTATTAGCTAGTTTATGCGTTGTTATATTATTACGTTTTTAGATATAAAGTTATTGTAAATGACTGTAAATGAATTTGTGATGATATAGCAAAGCAATTGTCTTTGTTTAAATTACTCGTATTGCTTCTAACATAAACTGAGCTTGTGTTTAGAGGTTGTGATGAAGTCCCTTTTTTAGAAAAAGCCCAACACATGCTACAGATTCTCTCATTTTATAACTAACTGATGTTGTTAAAAATATATTTTAATTACAAAAATAATTACCTTTTATGAATATAAATTGACGTTTTTATTTCAACTGTCATCTTTCTGTCATTTTTCGCTGGCACACTGCGCTCAATCAAACACGAGTATGTGTTTTTTGTTGCGATTATTGAGGAAACGACATGAAATTTGCAAAGTCTAGCTTATTCCTAGCTTTATTTGGTGGTTTATCTTTTTCTGCATTAGCTGATGTAGATTTATATGGTAAAGCCAACGTGACTGTTCAATCATCAGATGATGGCGAAGGGTCTTTTACTGAAATTAAAAGCAATAACTCACGTTTTGGCTTAAAAGGTTCTGAGAAGCTAACTGAAGGCTTAGAAGCTGTATACAAATTTGAGTTTGGTGTTGATGTCTCTGATGCTGATTCGAAAGGCGATAACGATGACAACATTACTGCACGTAACCAATATGTAGGTGTTAAAGGTGGCTTTGGTCAAGTTGTAATTGGTCGTAATGACACTGCAATGAAGCAATCTCAAGGTAAAATTGATTTATTTAATGACCTTGAAGGTGATATTAAAAACGTATTCAAAGGTGAGAATCGTTTAGGTGATTCTATCTCTTATGCATCAAATGATTTTAGCGGTTTCAAAGTATTAGCGACTTACATCGCGGAAGATGATGTAGATGCTGATGATGGATACTCAGTAGCACTGACGTATGGTGACGCTAAACTTAAAGAAAGCAAAATATACGCTTCTGTTGCAGCAGACAGCGAAGTGAAAGGCTACGATATTGTTCGTGCGACAGTGCAAGGTAAAGTTGGCGACTTCAAACTAGGCGCAATGTACCAAACACAAGAAAAAGTAGATGGCAGTGCAGAGGCTGACGGTTATTTAGTGAATGCGGCTTATCAAATGAATAGCAATACATTTAAAGTTCAATATCAAGTAATTGACTTTGATGAAGGCGACAAGAAAACAGCTATTTCAGCAGGTGTTGATCACAAGCTAAGCAAAAACACCAAGGTATTTGGTTTCTACTCAACATTTGATACTGACAACCAAGTTGATCAAGACTACTTAGGTGTTGGTATTGAGTACAAGTTTTAATCCTCTAAAGGAATAACTCCCTTACTTGTTAGCCCAGCATCTGCTGGGCTTTTTTGTATTATCTGTCTTACGCTAAGGCGTAGTCGGACTTGCCAGCAAGCCAACGTTGGATAAGCTTTTCACTTTGTGTGGGGAATTGCTCAAGCATTTTAAATGCGATTGGGCGTACTTGTGTTAAGGTTTGTTTATCACGGCTCAAGTCAGCGATTTTAAAATCAGCTAAGCCTGTTTGTTTTGTTCCAAGTACTTCACCTGGACCGCGAATTTCGAGGTCTCTTTCGGCGATAACAAAGCCGTCATTGCTTTCTCGTAGCACTCCTAAACGTTTTTGAGCAGTTGCAGAGAGCGGAGCATGATAAAGTAATACACAGTGTGATGCAGTTGCACCACGACCAACACGGCCACGTAATTGGTGTAACTGAGCAAGCCCTAATCGTTCTGGATTTTCAATTATAATCAGGCTCGCATTGGGCACATCAACCCCCACTTCAATCACTGTTGTTGCAACTAATACGTGAATATTTCCCGCCTTAAACTCGCTCATAATGGCTTGTTTTTCAGCGGCTTTCATACGGCCATGTACTAAGCCTACCTGCAATTCAGGAAGTGCATTTTTTAATTGTTCGGCGCTATCTTCAGCTGCTTGGCATTGCAGTACTTCCGATTCATCGATTAAGGTGCAAACCCAATATACTTGACGGCCCTGCTCTTGGCAGGCTGTTTTGACCCGTTGAATAATTTCATCACGGCGAGTATCGGGGATTGCGACTGTCGTAATAGGCGTTCGGCCAGGGGGAAGTTCGTCTATGATGGAGGTTTCTAAGTCGGCATACGCTGTCATTGCTAAAGTGCGGGGAATAGGTGTTGCGGTCATAACGAGTTGATGTGGGTAGCAATCACCAAAACGCCCTTTTTCACGTAGCGATAAGCGCTGGTGCACACCAAAGCGGTGTTGCTCATCAATAATAATTAAAACAAGGTTATTAAACTCAACCTGATCTTGAAATAGTGCATGCGTACCCACAATCATTTGTGCTTCGCCAGAGGCTATTTTTTCGAGTGTGACGGTGCGCTCTTTACCTTTGCTTTTACCTCCAAGCCATGCGACTTCAATACCGAGTTCTTTAAACCATTGGCTAAAGTTGATGCCATGTTGTTCTGACAAAATTTCGGTAGGTGCCATAAGTGCCACTTGGTAACCTTCACTAATCGCTGTTAAAGCGCTCAATGCTGCGACTAACGTTTTACCTGAACCAACATCTCCTTGCACTAACCTCATCATTGGGAAGGGATGTTGTAAGTCTCCTTTGATTTCTGCAACCACCCGACTCTGCGCATTAGTTGGGCTAAAAGGGAGCTGTGTTAAAAACTGTTGTTCTAGTTGATTATGCGGTGTTAAGGCGACCGCTTTAACACTTTGACCTTTTTGACGAAGTTTTAATAAACTGATGTTTTGTGCCAGTAACTCTTCAAATACAAGCCGTTGCTGTGCAGGATGAAAGCCTTGCTCCAGTGCCGTTAAATCAACATCATTTTGTGGGCGGTGCAGAGTTAAAAGTGCATCACTTAAACGCATGCCAGTAGGTTGAAATGGTTCTGGCAATAATTCTTCTACAGGATATTTTGCAAGTAAGTTGAGCGCCTGATCACTTAAAGCACGAATAGATAGCTGCTTCAGCCCTTCTGTGACAGGATAAACCGGTGTCAGGGTTGTGTTTGTTGGTTGCTCTGATGGAGTGTCTGACAAACTATATTCAGGGTGAGTCATTTCAAAGCCAACCCGCCCACGGCGTATTTCGCCAAAGCAGCGTATGATTTTACCTGTACTCAGTGCATTTTTTTGTGCCGCATTAAAGTTAAAAAAACGCAGCGTTAAGCGACCCGTGCCATCATTCACTTGGCATACCAACATACGGCGCTTGCCAAATGTGATTTGGCTTGTTTCGACAGTGGCTTCAATGCTGACATGACTGTGAGGTTGTAAGTCACATATGGCATGTATACGAGTGCGGTCTTCGTAGCGATGAGGCAAATGAAACAGCATATCTTGCACTGTGTTTATTCCCAGCTTAGCAAGACGCTCGGCCATTTTAGGGCCAACGCCTTTTAATTCAGTAATAGGATAGTGTGCTAAGCTAGGGTGACTCAAAGGTGACTCAAATTATTAATTAGTAGACTTTTTTCAGTTTACTTGCACTCGTCAGTGGCTTCAAGCGTTTGCGTGTGCTTTAACGTGTGCCAAAAGATGTCATCAGCAACGATTTCGCCATTTTCATCAAGGGCAGGGTAGGGAAGCTCTTTTTCGCGGCATTGCTCAGCAATAATGGGATGGCAACCTTCAAACAAAATACGGTGCTTCACTTTTTCATCGAGCATATTACGGTTATATAAGCCAGCTTCTTCGCGTTGGCGTTGTGCTTCAAACAAAATAAGTGCCGCTGCGACAGAGACATTCAGCGATTGCACCATACCCTGCATAGGGATGATGATGTTCTTATCTGCGTGTTCAAGCGCGCGAGGTGAAATGCCATCACGTTCTTGCCCAACAATCACAGCGGTTGGTTTGGTGT
This sequence comes from Pseudoalteromonas sp. CO133X, assembly GCA_004208945.1. Classification (GTDB taxonomy): domain Bacteria; phylum Pseudomonadota; class Gammaproteobacteria; order Enterobacterales; family Alteromonadaceae; genus Pseudoalteromonas. Next base: position 384,563 of record SGPE01000029.1, read on the forward strand.
AATCTATTTCGCGAAAATCAACGGCATCATCAGTTAAATTGGTTGCCAAAATTTGCACATCGGGGTTATGGGCTCTCATCATAGCAACAGCATCATCAATATTGCGGTGTAAGTGAGTTTCGAGCCAATTCTTACTCCCACCAGAGGTATTATTGGTGAGCCACTTTTGATTATCAGGCCACACAGCATGTACGTGATGACAGCCAGTGGCGTCTGCTGTGCGGGCAATGGCCGACAAATTATGATGCTTGTGTACTTCTTCTAAGCAAACGGTTAGGTCTGTTTGACGGCGATCTAACACGCGCTTCACACGCTCAAAGCGAGTTGTATCCATAGTTATGTGCTCGTTGGCAGATTCTAATTGGTGCTGATTATACGCAGTATAGTGCTAAGGCACTACCGCTCTACTAATTGGATTTTGTAAGGAGATCAGTGTTTCGGTGGATTGAATAGCCTCGATTGCTTGAATCTTATTAATTAACACATCTTGTAGGTGATCAATTGAGCGTGTCATCACTTTGATAAATATACTGTAGTTGCCTGTAGTGTAGTAGGCTTCAACCACTTCTTCTAATTCTTTTAAATGTAATAAAGTTTGCGGGTAATCGCGGGCATTATTCAAGTTAATACCTATAAAACAACATACATCGTAACCGAGTTGCTTTGCATTAATGCTTACCTGAGTGCCCGTAATGATGCCAGCTTGTTTCATCTTTTCGACTCTGACATGAATAGTGCCAGCACTTACAGCAAAGCGTTTAGCTAATTCTGCATACGCTGTGCGCGCATTTTCCATTAAAGCATTAAGGATGTTTTTATCGAGATTGTCGATTTGATAATTTTCCATCGTATTTCTTAGTGTTAATTGTTGAATCAATAAATTTTATAGCATTATTTTTATGAAAATTTCAATGTTAAGTTCTTTTTATTGATGGTTATTGAAAATAACCTTTATTTAGTTGAGGATTGTTTTAACGAAGAGATTTCAGTTCTCTATTAAGCAAGTAACAATAACTGGGAATGAGGCCAATTATTATGAGTTCACACTACCTAAAGCAACAGCAGCAAATAAGCAAAGTAAAGCAGTTCTTTTCAAGCCAACTAGAACAACAATTAGGGCTTGTTGAAGTGCAAGCGCCAATTTTGGCTAAAGTCGGTGATGGTATACAAGATAACTTAAGCGGTACTGAAAATGCTGTGTCGGTAGCGGTGAAAACGATTCCTAGCAGTCAATTTGAAGTGGTGCACTCACTTGCGAAGTGGAAAAGAAAAACACTTGCAGATCATGGCTTCTCTGTAGGTGAAGGCCTTTATACGCATATGAAAGCACTTCGTCCTGATGAAGAATCATTAAGCCCAATTCATTCAGTGTATGTAGATCAGTGGGATTGGGAGAAAGTTATCTGTGAGAGCACTGAGCGCACTTTAGATAAGCTCAAAGAAACCGTCACATCAATTTATCAAGCAATAAAATCAACAGAGCGCTTTGTTGCCAGTGAGTTTGGTTTAACGCCGTTCTTACCAGAGCAAATTACTTTTGTGCACAGTGAACAATTACGACAAATGTATCCCGATTTCACCGCAAAACAGCGTGAAAAGGCAGTCGCTCAAGAATATGGTGCAGTCTTTCTAATTGGTATCGGTGGCGCACTTGCCGATGGGAAAATTCATGATGTGCGTGCCCCTGATTATGACGACTGGTCTACTAAAACCTGTAGTAAATTTGCCGGTTTAAATGGCGACATTCTAGTTTGGAACCCAGTGCTTGAAGATGCATTTGAAATATCATCAATGGGTATTCGTGTAAGCCCTGATGCACTTGCCACACAGTTGGCAATTACAGGTGACCAAGCACGCCTTGAGTTTGATTGGCATAAAGCATTGTTAGCGAAAAAATTTCCACAAACAATTGGTGGTGGGATTGGTCAATCACGTTTAGCGATGCTGTTGTTACAAAAACAGCATATTGGTCAGGTGCAAGTGGGTGTATGGCCAGAGCAATTGAAGCAGCAGGTTGACGGTATTCTTTAAGTTAACGCTTTTAGTTAAAAAGAGGCTTTAAACCTCTTTTTAACTTGTTTTGAACTCAACTTCGATTTTATTTTCTTCCAGCTTCACTTTACAAGGCGGGTATTGGCGGTTAGTTCGTAATACTTTGTCAAAAATATGAATTTCGACTCCTGAGTGAAGCGCTTTATTCACGACCAATTCGGCATCTTCGAGTAAGTCATGCAGATGATGTTCTAAGCTTGATAGCTTTTTCTCTAATTGTTCGGCTTGTTGACAATAATGGTTTTGTGTCGCGCCTATTTTTGCGAGTAGCAGCTTTTTCTTTTCAGCATCTTTGACTTGATCTGCTTTTTCAATGGCTTCTTGTAATGTATCAAGCTGAGAGTCTGTTTGTGCGAGGTCTTTTAAACATTGGTCGGTTTCTGCTGTCACATCGGCGCCTGATGCGGCAAGGTTTACAACCATTTTAGCCCCTGATTCGTTGCCGATTTCGCCTGCTATAATGATTTGCGCGTCGAGAATTTCTCCGCCAAATAACTTACCTTGCGGGTTATCTTCTTGGCCAACTTGCAACAGCTTTTTGGCTTTCATAATACAGTGGCTCGATTGACGCTCTATAATAATATTATTGGCTTCTAAGTAACTATATTGGCCGTGTGATAGGTGAATATCACCTTGGCTAATAATATTACATGATAGCGTTTTATCATCGAGCTGATGACCAATCACACCTTGCTTAATAGTTATATCGCCAATAGCAGATAGATGACCAGATTCAACTGTTCCCATCACTGTAATATCACCTTTGGCATTTATACGCATACCAGGCTCGACATTGTGAGTGACAATAACACTTCCTTCAAAATCAACATGACCACTTTTAACGTTTACGTCAGCAATAGTGAAAATATCATCGACACGCATGCCGTTAGCAATATCCACTGGCACGCCTGAAATTGCCGAAACTAATTCTAGCGGATTATTTTTTGAAATCTCTGTGCCTTCGCCTGCAACAAGTGCGCTGCTTTCACCTGCTTTTGCGGGTAGCACATCGCCAGTGACGGTAAATCCCTCTTTACCTGGGGTCGCGGGTATTTGTTTTACCAATAATACACCCGGTTCAACGCTGGCTAATTTACCAAAGTCGCGCATATCAACGGTGCCATCTTCGCGCAGTGTTGGCTTTTTCAATCGGTCTTTTAATGTTTCAACTTGTGGTACTAGCTTAGATGGCTGCCCATCAACAGGTAAACGGCCTTTTGCTACGACACCTTTTACCTTTTCTCCCGCGGGAAGCTCAAGTTGTTGTTGTAATAACTTTTCTAGGTAGGCTTGTTTATAACCACGTGCGACACCTGCTTTGATTAACTCTTTTTTGGCGTTTTCTAGGCTCATGATCGTGCCACCTTCGGCAAGTGTTAACTCGCCTGTAGCCAGCATTTTGTCATCACTGAGTGTTATTTCGAGGCTTGCATCATGCTTTGAGGCAACAACAAGCGTACGCTCTTTCATATCGGTTTTGAAAAAGTTGTTGATGGCATCATGATCCACTCTGCATTCACAGAAAGATGACTTTTCTAGTGCCTCAATGATAAAGGCAGCACTAGGTGGTGAGTGTTCATGAACATCCAATAAGATGTTTCCGTTATGAGCCAGCTTAAACACGTGGAGATCCTTTTATACTACGATAGCTAAAGGTATATATTTCTAATTAAAACTAGAATTATTAACACAGATTGCTAGAGAATTGCTTTTGAGTCAAGAGTTTCGGCTGAGAGATGTGGGGATTTTTATAATAAAGTGCCAGCTATAAAAAAAGCTGGCACGACAGATCAAAAGTGGCGATTAGTTTGTAGAAGGTAACTCCATAATGCCATCAATCTCGACTTGTACACCTTTTGGTAATGCACGAACACCAATTGCTGCACGTGCAGGGTAAGGTTGTTTGAAGTATTGGCTCATCACGTCATTAACAATCGCGAAATTAGATAGGTCAGTTAAGAAGATATTAACCTTAACCATGTCTTGAATTTGGCCGCCGGCAGCTTGACATACAGCCGTTAAGTTTTTGAATACTTGATGAGTTTGCTCAGTAAAGTCTTCTGAAATCACTTCCATTGTTTCTGGTACAAGTGGAATTTGACCTGATAAATAAACGGCCGTGCCTACTTTAACAGCTTGGCTGTAAGTGCCAATTGCAGCAGGTGCATTATCAGTAGAAATAAAAGATTTGTTCATGATTATCCTTGTTACTTTTTACGATAGACTCGCTGTACATCAGGCATCACACGAATGCGACGCATGATATTGGCAACGTGAACACGATTTTTCACTGTAATGCCTAAGTCTATCATGTATAAATTACTTTCTTTTTCGTCGGTTGCTATCTCGACAATGTTTGCTTGGGTTGAAGCCACAACATTGGTAAGTTTAGCGAGTGCACCCTGATGATTAATTATCTCAATCCGAAGGGCTGCAATGTATTCTTTTTCTGGGTTGTCATCCCATTTCACAACCAAGTATTTAGAGCGTTCTTTCTCCCAACCACGAATGTTTTTACATTCTTGGCGGTGAACGGTAAGGCCCTTACCTTGACTGATATGCGCAGTGATAGCATCTCCTGGTACAGGGCGACAGCATTTAGAGTAGTTAACTAACATGCCTTCGGTACCAATGATGGTTGCTTTGGCTTTCTTAGCGATATCGTTTAAGTCGTCGGTTTCTTCTTGTACTAGACGTTTTGCGATAAGTACACTCATTAGATTGCCAGAACCAATTTCAACAAGTAACTCTAGAACAGTATTTAGCTCATGCTCTGTTAGGACACGTTGAATGTTCTCGTCTGGAATATCATCCAGTTTATGTTCGCCAAGGGCTGAATCCAGTAATCGGCGGCCAAGTAACATTGCTTCTTCGTGTTGTTGGCTCTTCAGGTAATTACGAATACCAAGACGCGCTTTTCCAGTGACGACAAAGTTTAGCCATGTCGCATTAGGATGTGCGCCTGAGCTGGTTATCACTTCCACGGTTTGACCCGTATCAAGCGCTTTGCTCAGTGGGTGAGGCTTACGGTTTACGCGAGCTCCAACACAGGTATTACCAACATCAGTATGAACCGCATAGGCAAAGTCAACAGCCGTTGCGCCCATAGGCAGCTCTACAATTCGGCCATCAGGGGTAAATACATAAATTTCTTCAGGGAATAGCTCTGTTTTAACGTTTTCAACAAACTCAAAAGACGAGCCTGCACTTTGCTGAAGCTCCAGTAAGCTTTGCATCCATTGGCGTGCACGTTGCTGTGCGGTATGGCCTGCGCTATCACCGGCTTTTTTATACATCCAATGAGCGGCAACCCCTTTGTCGGCCATATGATCCATGTCGTGGGTACGAATTTGAATCTCAACAGGAATACCGTGTGGGCCAACTAATGAAGTATGAAGCGATTGATAACCATTGGTTTTTGGCACCGCAATGTAATCTTTAAAGCGGGTTTCGATTGGCTTGTAAAGGTTATGAGCAACACCTAACACGCGATAACAGGTATCCATGCTGTCTACGTTAATGCGAAACGCATAAATATCCATCACTTCATTAAACGACAGCTCTTTATTAAGCATTTTTTTGTAAATGCTGTAGAGGTGTTTTTCGCGACCTGAAATAGTGGCGTCGATACCTGCTTCTTCTAAGCGTGCTTCTATTTCACTTTTAATGTTACTGATGACTTCTTTTCGATTACCGCGAGCTTTTACCACTTCAGATTTTAAAGCGCGATGACGCATTGGGTAGAGTGCCTGAAAGCCTAAATCTTCCAGTTCATTTTTAATATCATGAATACCTAAACGGTTAGCGATTGGCGCATAAATTTCGAGTGTTTCGCGGGCAATACGACGGCGTTTGTCGGGACGAAGTGCGCCTAAAGTGCGCATATTATGTGTTCGGTCAGCAAGCTTGATCAAGATAACACGAATATCTTGAGTCATGGCCATAATCATTTTGCGATAATTTTCAGCTTGGAATTCTTTTTTATCTTTAAAGCTGAGCTTATCGAGCTTACTTACCCCTTCTACCAGTTCGGCGACAGTATCACCAAATATTTCGGCTAAATCTTGTTGACTAAAATCGGTATCTTCAATCACATCATGCATCAGGGCTGCCATGAGTGTTTCGTGATCTAAATGCATACCAGCAAGAATTTGTGTCACTTCGACGGGGTGGGTAATGTAGGGCTCGCCGCTTGAGCGAGTTTGCCCTTCGTGGGCTTCACGAGCTACCACGTAGGCTTTTTGTACCAGCTCTATATCAGCAGGCGACAAATATTCGGAAATTTTCTTTTTTAGACCTTCAAAAAGATACAAAGTCACACTCCAATGCGCTAATGAAGTAAATCGGTAACGGTATGAATAGAATATACGATGAAAAGAAGGGCTTGCCAACGGCTAGTGCAGAAATACTAGCCGTATAGCGAAATCAAAGCGGGGAGCTTGATTATTGGTTACCACCAACGATAGCAGCAACAGCAGCCATTTCAGCGGCTTCTTGGTGTTGTTGTTCTTCACGGTCAATTAAGTCCATTGAAGAGCTGTCAACCAACCCTTTTTCAATTTCACGTAAAGCAATGACTGTCGGTTTGTCATTTTCAGCATCAACAAGTGGGTCTTTACCACCTACTGCGATTTGGCGGGCACGACGAGCCGCAACTAAAATTAAGTCAAAACGATTACCAATTGCATCTACTGCATCTTCAACAGTTACGCGAGCCATCTTAGCACTCCAAATAAATTTTTAAGCAAAGGCGTAGTTTACTGTACCAAGTTACATTCGCCAATAGCTTGTGGTTAATTTTTATCTTTATTACCTAAAATTGTATTATTTAAGTAAGGCGTTCAATAATTCTTGATGGCGAATAGTTTGGCTTTTGAGTGACAAACGTTTTGCCATTACAATTGTTTCGATTTCAGCAAGCGCAGTATCAAAGTCATCATTCACAACCACATAATCATATTCATTATAGTGGGATGTTTCAGATTGTGCCTTTGCCATTCTGCCAGCGATTACCTCAGCAGAGTCTTGACCACGGTTATTTAAACGTGATTCAAGCTCTTCTTTAGACGGCGGAAGAATGAAGATGGTTTCAACATCATCCACTAATTTGCGGATTTGCTGAGCACCTTGCCAATCGATATCTAAAAATACGTCAATGCCAGCGTCGAGCTGAGTTTCAATCGCTTTTTTAGAGGTGCCGTAATAATTATCGAAAACTTGCGCCCATTCAAAGAAATCATTCTTGTCAATCAGTGCTTTAAACTCCTCAACCGACACAAAATGATAATGCACACCGTTTTCTTCGCCAGGGCGAGGTGAACGCGTTGTGTGTGAAACCGATACCTTCATATCGCTGTGTTTGTTTAGTAATGCACTAATTAAGCTTGATTTACCTGCACCTGAAGGGGCAGATAAGATAAATAAATTTCCGCGAGTTTGCGCCATGATCTGTCTCTATTGAAAATAAATAGGCCCAGACTATCGCTAATCCAAGCCTTTAATTTATCTATTGTACTTTATTTCGTTAAAAGTGCTCAAGTTAGAGTCTTGTTACAAAAGATTCAGTGGAATCTATTTTAACTGTTATTGAATTATACTGAATCTAGGCTTTCAATGGGCTTAATGTCGGCAATAAGACGATATCCATCAGACTTTTTTGGAATAGCTGTAGGTTTTAGAAAGGTTGAGCCTCTTAGTTGACTGGAAAAGCTCAAGCTGAATCGCGATGCTTTCTTGTCAAAACTGCACACTTCTAGGTTTTGGTCACATAGCGGTAAGTTAAAAAGTATTGGTTGTGGTTATTTTACTCAAAGGTACAGAAATGCAAGTAAGTTTATCAATAGCATATAGCGAACCTATTTTGCTGTATCAGGCGTTGTAATTGAATTTTTTGTAGATTTATTGGAGTGTTTTTGTTAAAGGTGGTTGGTTGTTTAGTTTTATGGTTTTTCTATAAACTAATCCTAAAGGATTTCTTGATACATGGGTATATTTATTGGATGGAGTAAAATGAGTATGTTAAAAAAAGTGAGCGTAGCTGCATCTTTCGCAACAATAGTTGGTACTTTAATTGCTGGGTATTCCGCTTTTGTATCTTCAGGTGAAGCTAGAGTTAATCAAACTATTAATGGGGAAAAGAATACGGTGATAGGTGAGGTTTCTGGGCAGTTAACTATAAATTATAATGATACTGGTTCTAAATCTCAGAATCTAGTTTTGCGAAATAGAAGTACGGGAGTAAGCTTAATCATATCTGAGCCGAATATTATGGCTGCAACCGATAAGTCAAAGCACGTATGTAATGCAATAGCTGGTACACCTGTTGCTCTTACTGGTCGAGTTGCAGACATGAATGGAATACCAATGTGGAAAGAAGTTTCTATTTTAAAAGGTGATTGTGCAGGGAAGGTTGGTTGGGCTTCAGTTTCTGTATTAGGCTATGACTGATAAATTTTATAGTGTTTAAGGGCAGCTCTTAATATTTTTAAGACACTGCCAATCAAAGTTTAATTCTCAATCAACTTACTATAAGAAACAGTGTATGATTACCCCACCGAATATTGAAATTAAGATTTGCAGTAAATATAGTGGCCTAACAGCTCGTCGCATCAAGTAATCGAATCGTGTACATATGCAGTTCCTATCTATTTCGGTGACTAGATTAGGATTTAGTTTTAAATCATTTGACTCCATTTCTAGAGCTTTTTCATAAAGCTTTCTGTATACATTTTCAAGCATAAAAAAGTAAGCATCAAGCCACCAAAATAAGAATATTGGAAGTAATGTTAAAAGGAAGAAAAGCTCATTTTTTAAAGCACCGCCAACAGCGATTAGTGCTGTCAAAACGGTTATTGACCATCCTTTTATCAAAAAAGAATTATTGGCCATTCGATTGATAACACCTTGAATAAGGGTTAAATGCGCCACTTTTAGTGTAGTTGAGTTTTCATCCATTTCACCAAGTTCCTGTATCATTGAGTGGTTTTCCTTAAAGATTATATAGGTTTTGGCAACCTTTAGCATGATCCCTATATAGTTGAGTCAAAGCATCATATCCTTTGTCTTCGTTGCAATGGTCAGCCCACTTTTTTAAATTTTCATAATTTAATTTATTCAGGTGTTTAACATTTACTTTATGGATCATTTGGAAGCTTTTAGCCTTTTCAACAATTATTTCAAGATCAGCTGTATGTGATGCAGGTGAGTAAAAAGCTCGTTTTGAATTTGGCGACTGTTTCTTTTCAATTAAAGCACTAGTCTGTAATTCGGCCATTATCCACGGAGAAAAAGTGTATTGCTCCCTATCTTCTTCTAGAGAAATATTGCGAATAGCATTTTCAGTGTTTAGAAAGAGTAAGCATTCTGAACGCTCAATCATACTGTTCAAAGCATTTGACAACATCATATGAACATGACTGGTTGTATAGTTTCTTATTTCATAACTATAGTCTTTTGTTTCTTCACGGTATGCGTATTTATTATCTATTTGCTTCAGTAATTTATCTGCAAAACCCCAGACAGTAGAGTCAATGAAGGACTCAATTTTAAATTCATGATAAAGCCAGTTGGCTAGCTTCAAAGCGAGTTCTCTGTCTTTGCTTGAATGTGAGATAAAGACATGGCTGCCCTCAATTTCAGGAAACCATTCTTTTTTTAAGGCGTCTCCATTGAGCAGGCCTTCGTCATTGTAGAAATTTTCTAGTGATTTTTTAACGCTTTCCTCTCTACTTTTTAATATTTGCTCATACTCACTAGGTGAGTCGAAATGGCTATCGTTATTGATCTTAAGATTAAAGCCTTGAAACATTTTAACTCCTTGTTTTTAACTTATTCAGTATCTTGTTGTTTTCCATGTTAATTAAATTTTCTGGGAGAAGAAAATACTATTTTGCATTTTTATTCAGGCTGTCATACGAGTGTTACATGACAGTCTGAATAATGAAACGATTGTAGGAGTTTTTAGCTATCGCTATCTAAATCATATCTGCTAATCTACAAGAAATCTGACTTAATGCTTCTCTTCGCTTATCCAAATAATCATGCCTATCATAGATCCCCTCTACGCCTTTAAGTTTATGGTTTAAACATCGCTCGGCGATATGACCAGCTACGCCATTGCTTGCAAGTAGGCTTCGACAGGTGCGGCGTAGGTCATGGACGGTAAAGTGGGGTACGGGCATTTTGTCTTCACGAAATAGCTTTTGAATGGCGGCATTGAGTGTGTCGGGGCTGATATGTCCAAAGCGCTTGCTGGCTCTGCGGTTCGGAAAGACATAGTCAGAGCCAAAGGCGCGTATTTGCAACTCTTTGAGCCATTCAATGACGATGGGGCTTAATGGCACGGTTATGCCTCGGCCTGTTTTGCTGCGCTCCTGTGGAATATGCCAAAGTGCTTCTTTAAGATCAAATTCAGCCCATTTTGCAGCGATAAGCTCACCCTTTCTCACACCTAAACAAAGTAGCAGCGAAAAGGCTAAATAGTTGTCGCGGGTAAATTGGTCAGAGTTTTCCCGCAGGCATTGATACACCTTCTCTAGTTCTTCAAGTGATAGGGCGCGGCTACGGCTTTGCTCTACACCGCCCGCATCTGACACATTAAATGCTTCAGCTGGGTTTGAGGTGCGTAAATCTAGCTTAATTGCGTGTCTGAATAGCTGCTTGCAGTACATGAGCGCGTCATTTGCAATGCTTGGACGGTCACTTTGTGCAATGCGCTGTATCGCGCCGCGAATATCTCTAGGGTTTACTTTTTCGATTGCTAACCCACCAAAATAAGGGGCCAGATCTTTGGTATAAATATGTCTAGGGATATTTGGGTGCTTTAAGCGTTTTTCGCATTCTTGCAGCCAGTCTTCGGCAAGATCATTGACAGTTTTTAAGGTTTCGTTATCGAGGCGCTTTCGTTCTTCTAAAGGGTCAACACCATCATTATTAAGATCGACTTTAATTTGTGCGGTTTTGAGTTTGGCATCAACTAAAGAAATGTCTGGGTATTTACCTAAAGTCATTTCTTTGCGTTTACCGTGGCTCATATAACGAACAATGAAAAAAGCACTCCCTTCAGCACTGACGCGAAAGTATAGGCCATTCCCTACTGCATATTTTCCAACAGCTTGATTTTTAATAAAACTTTTGATTTTTTTTGAACTGTGATTTCAACCTCTTATGTGAGAAATGGTGACAGGTTCCTATAATTTTAGGACGATTTTCAGATTTTGAAAAATCTATCACCATTCCTGTCACCACTTTTGCTTAACAAAGAGCAATTCGGGGTAACAGGTTGAAACACGTAAAACTTATAACTAATAGATTTTAAAGGCTATTTTAACGCTCAGAAACAGCCTGAAACATTACTCAATATTCTGAATTTGTTCGCGCATTTGCTCGATTAACACTTTTAGCTCTACCGCAGCGTTAGTGATGTCACTGTTGATAGACTTTGATGCTAAGGTGTTTGCTTCACGGTTAAACTCTTGCATCATAAAATCTAGGCGTCGGCCACATGCGCCGCCTTTAGTTAGGATTTTTTTGGTTTCTTTAACATGCGACTTTAAGCGGTCGAGTTCTTCGGCTACATCTTGTTTTTGTGCTAGGTAAATTAGCTCTTGTTCAAGGCGAGATTCGTCGATGTCGGTTTTTAGTTCTTCTAGCTTTTGGTTTAATTTTTCGCGCTGCCATTTAGCGATTTCTGGTAAGTGGCTTTCCACAATGGCTACTTGTTCTAAAATTGCATCAAGGCGAGTAGCTATCATTTCTTGCAAGTTTGCGCCTTCATCGCCGCGAGCTTGTTTGAAATCTTCAATTACATCATCGAACCCCGCAATTAAATCTTTATTTACGCTATCCATGTCGAGCTCTTCAGCTTCCATAACACCTGGCCAACGTAAAATATCAACAGGGTTGATGTCACCATTGCTTTGTTGCTGCACCCATTGTGCGCTTTTTATTAGCTGCTCAGCGAGTGATTCATTAATACTAAGCTCACCAACATGGGCAGGGTTTGCTGCAAATTTTAAGAAAACTTCAACTTTACCGCGTTGTAAGTTTTTGCGTAAACGCTCACGAATAACAGGCTCCATGCCACGGAATTGCTCAGGTGCGCGGATAAAAGTTTCAAGGTAACGTTGGTTTACTGAACGAATTTCCCAAGTGCCAGTGCCCCATTCGCCTTTAATTTCGCGGCGCGCATAAGCTGTCATGCTGTGGATCATGGATGATTTCCTAGTGTTATTTGTTTACAAAGTTGACTGATTATACCGCATCAGTTTTTAACCTCTAGCGTAAATTTTCTGAAATGTTCTTTTCTGTGGCAGTTAATCGTGTAAATCAACATGGCATCTGTTCGTATATATACTTATAATGTGGCAAATTCTGAATTAAGGGGATCGTTAATGCGTCCAAGCGAAAGAACACCTAACCAAATTAGACCAGTTACATTTACACGCAATTACACTATGCATGCTGAAGGCTCAGTGTTAGTAGAGTTTGGAAATACTAAAGTTTTGTGTACAGCGACAGTTGAAGCTGGTGTACCGCGCTTTATGAAAGGCCAAGGTAAAGGTTGGGTTACGGCTGAGTACGGTATGTTACCTCGTTCAACACATACTCGTAATGGTCGTGAAGCATCGCGCGGTAAGCAGGGCGGTCGTACTATGGAAATTCAACGCTTAATCGCACGTGCACTTCGTGCCGCGGTTGACTTAAAAGCGTTAGGCGAAAACACCATTACTATCGATTGTGATGTTATTCAAGCTGATGGCGGTACGCGTACAGCATCAATCAGTGGTGCATGTGTTGCTTTAGTTGATGCGCTTACTTATATGCGTAGTAAAGGTATGATCAATTCAAACCCGCTTAAGCATATGATTGCGGCAATCTCAGTAGGTGTGTATAAAGGTCAACCAATTAGTGACCTTGAGTACCTAGAAGATTCTGAAGCAGAAACAGACATGAACGTGATCTTGACTGAAACAGGCAAAATCATCGAAATTCAAGGTACAGCTGAAGGTGAGCCTTTCTCATTCGATGAACTAGATGAGTTACTTACATTAGCTAAGCACTCAATCCGTGAGATTATCGACATTCAAAAGCAAGCATTAGCATAATAAAGAAGTAGGTTGATTCGTTATGAAAGATTATCAAAAAGAGTTTATTGAATTTGCACTCGAAAAGCAGGTGCTTAAGTTTGGTGAGTTTACTTTAAAGTCTGGCCGCACTAGCCCTTACTTCTTTAACGCTGGTTTATTTAATACAGGTCGTGACCTAGCACGTTTAGGTCGCTTTTATGCGGCAGCACTTGAAGATGCAGGTATTGATTACGATGTATTATTTGGCCCTGCTTATAAAGGTATCCCGATTGCAACGACGACAGCAGTTGCGTTAGCTGATCATCACGACAAAGATGTACCTTACTGTTTTAACCGTAAAGAGAAAAAAGCACACGGTGAAGGCGGTACATTAGTAGGTTCTGAACTTAAAGGTAAGATCATGTTAGTTGATGACGTGATCACTGCGGGTACAGCTATTCGTGAGTCAATGGAAATCATTGCAGATAACGGTGCAGATTTAAGTGGTGTTTTAATTGCACTTGACCGCCAAGAGAAAGGTAAAGCTGAGTTATCTGCTATTCAAGAAGTCGAGCGCGACTTTGGTACTAAAGTTATCTCTATTGTAAAACTAGCTGACTTAATTAGTTACCTAGAAGCCAAAGGCACAATGGATGAGCATTTAGCCGCAGTAAAAGCATACCGTGATCAATACGGCATTGCTTAACAGCTAAAAACGCGAACTTTTTAAAAGCCCAGCTATGTTGCTGGGCTTTGTTGTTTTTAGAGCATTATACTTTTATGGCCTTAAATACGGCTGAAAAGTTACTGGGGCGTTAATAAAGTTTCGCTTTTGTGGTGTTTAGATTAAAAAGGACTCAAAAGGCAGTTTTTTTAAAGTTTTCTTGAAAAAGTGCTTGCGTTAATTCGCTGCATCCCTATAATGCGACCCCACTGAGACGGCAGACAGCAACGCTTAGCGAAGCAAGAGCAACTCAGGGTGTCAAGTAAAACTGGGTTTTGAAACGTTTCTTAAAAAAGTAACTTTTCTCAAAATTAAGTATTGACAAAAATAACGGCTTGCGTAGAATGCACAGCCCTTGAGACGCAAAAGTCTCTAAACGTTCTTTAAAAATATAAAGCAATCATCTGTGTGGGCACTCGTACAGATTGAGTTCTAACAGCGACGCTTAGTTTACTAAGTGGAGCA
>SGPE01000018.1 GCA_004208945.1 Pseudoalteromonas sp. CO133X
AGGCCTAGGACACCGCCCTTTCACGGCGGTAACAGGGGTTCGAATCCCCTTGGGGACGCCACTTACTTTAAGTAAGTAAGCAATGCCAAGAAAATAAATATGTTAGTCTCGAGTACTTGCATGTTATTTTAGTAACCTTAACTCCGATATGAGTCAAACTATCATTTAATGTCCTAGTGACACATTTTGTGTCCCCATCGTCTAGAGGCCTAGGACACCGCCCTTTCACGGCGGTAACAGGGGTTC
>SGPE01000044.1 GCA_004208945.1 Pseudoalteromonas sp. CO133X
TAGCGTTTTGGACCCACCTGACCCCATGCCGAACTCAGTAGTGAAACGAAACAGCGCCGATGATAGTGTGGCATTTGTCATGTGAAAGTAGGACATCGCCAGGCTCCAAATTCAGTCGCAAGACTTTAAATTAAAAATAATAAGAAAATTGAAAAGAATTTTCTTGGTGACAATAGCGTTTTGGACCCACCTGACCCCATGCCGAACTCAGTAGTGAAACGAAACAGCGCCGATGATAG
>SGPE01000045.1 GCA_004208945.1 Pseudoalteromonas sp. CO133X
TTTACTTTTGAAAACTCTTTATAGATACGAATATCTATAAGAATTTTAATATCAGCTTTCCAAATTTTTAAAGAGCAAGAGAATAAACTTCTCAAAATTAAACACACTTTATTCTCAAGCAGTTTATTACCTGATTAAGAATGTTTATTTTTAAGGAGTAAAAGTGGTGGAGCTAAGCAGGATCGAACTGCTGACCTCCTGCGTGCAAGGCAGGCGCTCTCCCAGCTGAGCTATAGC
>SGPE01000047.1 GCA_004208945.1 Pseudoalteromonas sp. CO133X
GGAGTGGTAGTTCAGTTGGTTAGAATACCGGCCTGTCACGCCGGGGGTCGCGGGTTCGAGTCCCGTCCACTCCGCCATTTGTTTTCCTCAAGCAAATGATTAAATAAATCTTTACGTTACACCTTACTATTTCTTTACACTGACAACGTATCTCGTATCTCGTATCTCGTATCTCGTATCTCGTATCTCGTATCTCGTATCTCGTATCTCGTATCTCGTATCTCGTAT
>SGPE01000048.1 GCA_004208945.1 Pseudoalteromonas sp. CO133X
AGCGGCACACGAGGCTCGAACTCGTGACCTCAACCTTGGCAAGGTTGCGCTCTACCAACTGAGCTAGTGCCGCATCAAATAGTTTCTAGTTACAAGCTTCAAGTTAGTTACTTTCCCCTTGAAACTTATATCAATTTCTTTTGGTGAGAAATTGGAGCGGCACACGAGGCTCGAACTCGTGACCTCAACCTTGGCAAGGTTGCGCTCTACCAACTGAGCTAGTGCC
>SGPE01000049.1 GCA_004208945.1 Pseudoalteromonas sp. CO133X
TTGGGATATCGCCAAGCGGTAAGGCAGCAGGTTTTGATCCTGCCATTCCCAGGTTCAAATCCTGGTATCCCAGCCACTTTCTCAAAGTGAATAAAGAATACTCAATGAAGAGTCTAAAATAACTACCAGTACATTAGTACGAACGATGCGGGAGTGGCGGAATTGGTAGACGCGCTGGATTTAGGTTCCAGTAACTTCGGTTGTGAGAGTTCAAGTCTCTCC
>SGPE01000050.1 GCA_004208945.1 Pseudoalteromonas sp. CO133X
GATAGCTCAGTCGGTAGAGCAGAGGATTGAAAATCCTCGTGTCGGTGGTTCGATTCCGCCTCTGGGCACCATTATTTAATATATTGGTGTTGTATCTAATAGTTAGAACATCAGTATTGTGCAAAGCACACAGATTTAATGTGCCGACTTAGCTCAGTTGGTAGAGCAACTGACTTGTAATCAGTAGGTCATCCGTTCAACTCGGATAGTCGGCAC
>SGPE01000051.1 GCA_004208945.1 Pseudoalteromonas sp. CO133X
AGGCTTAACCATACAACGCCAAACGCGTTTTGTGGCAGCGTAACAACGCAAAACAGAAGTTAAGAAACTAAAGTAGACATTTACTTAAATCAGCATTCCAAATTTATTAATTTGCTCAAAAGAGCGAATTAAAACCAAATTTGCTTGGTGACAATAGCGTTTTGGACCCACCTGACCCCATGCCGAACTCAGTAGTGAAACGAAACAGCGCCGATG
>SGPE01000015.1 GCA_004208945.1 Pseudoalteromonas sp. CO133X
CGTAGCTCAGCTGGATAGAGTACCTGGCTACGAACCAGGCGGTCGGAGGTTCGAATCCTCCCGCGTCCGCCACTTTTCTCTTAAGTAGAGTTAAAGTGAATAAACCGACGAAAGTCGGTTTTTTTGTGCCTACAATTCGCGAACCACACACTTTCCACACCACAAATTAAACTCCCAACTCAAAATACAAAAAATGTACCCCGTAGGCGTGAAACTTGTTTCGCGCACATTAAGGTAGTGTCGCCATAAATGACGACCTCACACGGTAGGGCTCTATACGTAGTTATAAAATGTATAGAGCCTGTATTAAGATTATTAAAACAATAAACTTAGATTAAGTCTCACTGTACGAGGTTCAATAGGGTGAAAGTGGTTATCTTCTATGCCTTCTGCGGGCTCTCCCGCTAAGCGTGAAGCATAGTAATAATCGATATCATGGTCGTTACTATCGAAAAGATTGAGTAGCTCTAAGCCCACTTTCCAATGAGTTTGTTGGTAGCTAACAAGACCATTTACGACCGTAAGCGGCTCTGAGCGCTTGTCGCCATCATCACTTAACATACGTTTACCAATATGACGTAGGCGTAATGAGGTTTGCCATTGCTCAGTTATTTGCCAGTTTATACCGGCGCTTGCAACGATAGGAACCGCTCCTTCAATACGGTCATTGTTACTATCAATATCTAAACGAGAGTGAGTGAATGATGCCTCAGCATCTAGGCTTAGTGTATCGGCTAGCCAATAGTATGCACTAAGCTCTAAGCCGTAACGTTTTGACGCATCACTGGCTTCTGTATTACCAGCATCGCCAACAAACAATAATTCAGAATCAAGCTCTAGCCACCAAAGTGCGGCAGAAAAGTTGAATTGCTTTTCATCAAAGTAGCGCATACCCACTTCTGCACCATTACTTTTAACAAGCAAGTCCACAGTGTCAGCAGCTTCAAGCGTGACGGGGTCTAGGCTAATTGTCGCGCCACGAGCATCATTTGAGTGGAAGGATTGCCCCCAGTTTGCATAACCTGCCAAGTTATCGCTGAATAAGTAGGTTAGACTCGCTTTAAAACCAAGCAAGTCGTCATCAGCTTCTCCTGAGTTAGCCGTATTGTTGCTATCTACACTGGTATCTAAATAGTCATAACGAACACCGATAGTCGCCTCAAGCTGCTCGCTTAATGTTAATTGAGTTTGCCAAAATGCGGCATAACTTGTTTCATCTACACTGTCTTCACGAACAGTAGATAAAAACTTACGGGCCTTCGTATTATAAAGCCCCACATTATCGATATTGTCATTACGAAGCTCTATACCAACACTGTGGCTTACAGGTATAGCGTTTAATTTATCGGAAAATTGATAGCTCAGAGCTCCGCCTGAAATTGTGCGCTTATCTTGTTGGTTGAATTGGTCACCATTAATAGGGTCATTTAGCAAATAAGAGAAGTTAGAAAATAAATTTAGCTCATAATCAATAATATAAGCGTTAGCTGTAAAGTGTTCGTTTTGCCAGTTCGCCGATAAACTATAACGACTCGATTCACCGCCTAGCGTGGTGTCCAGCGACCCTAGTTCAGAGATAATACCTTGATCAATGGCTCTTTGAGGGATTTGATCTGCAGAGTTCCAGCTGTTGTCGTAAGCCATAGCTGTAATTGATAAGTTGCCACTTTTTGATTCGTTCACATAGCGAAGTAGGGCGTTCTTTTTATTTACGTCTTCATCAATGTCTTGCCAAGGGCCATCATAACCTTGCCACTCTGTTGCAGCTATTAATTTTCCGTTACCAACTTTTATATGGCCTAAGGCTACTGCTCTTAAGTAGCTATCTTCACCAACAGTAAAGTCGAGTTGCTGGTGTTTTGGATTATCTGTAAGGTGAAAATAGGCACTGCCTGCTGTAGAAAAGTCACCCTGTCGAGCATCATAACTTCCTTTTTGGTAGCTAACGGTGGCAATGGTTTCAGGAATGATGAAGTTCAAATCCGTATAACCTTGACCATGGCCATGGCTACGCATATTAATCGGCATACCATCAATATTGGTCGCAAAATCAGTCCCGTGATCTAGGTTAAAGCCACGAATAAAATATTGGTTTGCTTTACCTGAGCCACTATGTTGCGTTACCGCCATACCTGGAATGAGTTCAAGCATTTCAGTACTTCTTAGCATGGGGCGGTTTTCAATTTCACCTTGACCAATAACACCGCTTGAGGCACTAATTGATTCACCTATTAATCCTGTACGATGCCCATACACAGTGATTTTTTCAATATTTGCTAACGCGTCTCCAGAGCAGCTAATGCAGCCCAGCAATAGGTATAACTTGTTCATTTTTATAAATTCCTTTTCAAGGGAGGTTTACACTATAAACGTAGTTGCTAACGCTTTGGATGCAAATAAGTTAATAAGTATGAAAATTAAGTTACCTTGCTTCATAATAAATTTGTGGTAAATTTAATAAAATATTCCAAAAAAAATAATAATTGTGAATTTTGTTTTGTGTATGCGAAGGAACTTATCGACACTGCAAGTAAGGGGCTGCACGCATTTGCTAAATTATTAGATTCACGCATTTACAAAGAATTAAGGAACAGCTATGCATCGTTCAATTATTGCTTTATCAATTACTTTAGGTGTTGCTTTTAGTGCACCTATGCATGCTGAGGGTTGGCAATCAGATGTTATCGGGGTTACGCAGTCACAGCTTTCACCAAGTTACTGGTTAGCGAAAGGTGCATCAGCAAAAATGATCATGACAGAGGCGCAAATTGCAGCCTTCAACGAGAAATTAATTAAAGATAATAAATACATTGTTGATCCACTGTCATTTCAAAAATCGCTCACTAAAGACGAGCTAACAAGCGCCATTCATTCGGCAAGCTCAATTCCAAAAAGCCCGCGCTTTTTTACCGATGGCCGACAACTCACCGCGAAAGATTTTGCAAAATATCAGGCTAACTTAAACCTTAATAAGGTCGCAGATAGCAATGAGGTACGCTTTGCTGTGGTCGTTAAGCGCACTGCATTACGTACTTTTCCAACCTGGGATAGAGTTTTAAATAGCGGCCTTGATCAAGACTTAGATCGCTTTCAAGAAAGCGGTATGTTCCCGGGCGAAGCGGTTGCAGTATTGCATCAAAGCGCAGATAAAAAGTGGTTATTAGTACGTGCTTACAACTACTTAGCGTGGACGCCCGCCGAAGATCTTGCCTTTGCTGATGCAGATAAAATAAAAGCTTATCGCGAACAAGATAACTTCTTGGTGGTAACTGGTGCAAAAGTAAATACCGCTTATGTGCCAAGCGATGAAAGCCTTTCAGAAGTACAGCTCGATATGGGAGTACGCTTACCTTTAGTTAATAATGAGCAAGTACCGTATTTGCTCAACGGCCAAAACAGCTATGCTAGCCATGTTGTACAGTTACCTACCCGCGATGAGCAAGGCAAACTGGTTATTAAAGCCGCGATGATCAGCAAAACTGCCGATGTAAATTTAGGCTACCTAGACTACAACGAGCAGAATCTGATTAAACAAGGCTTTAAGTTTTTAGGCGAGCGTTATGGTTGGGGTCATGATTACAATGGCCGCGACTGCACAGGGTTTGTTGGTGAAATTTATAAGAGCTTTGGCCTCCTAATGCCGCGTAATTCAGGCCAGCAAGGAAGTAGTGAATACGGGCAAAATAATCGTTTTGATAAAAATACAGCGGCGGATGCCAAGCTACCAACGGTTAAAAACATGGTGATTGGCGATCTAATTTATATTCCGGGTCATGTAATGATGTACTTAGGGGAGCATCATGGTGAGCCTTATGTTATTCATGACGTTAAAGGCTTAGGTTATAACAAAGGCGATGGCAGTTTTTATAGTAGTGCCTTGAATGGGGTGTCGGTCACGCCATTATTGCCACTTAGATTATCTCAAGAAACCAGCTACTTAGATCGTGTTTATAACATTAAGCGTATTCGCTAGAGGCCAATATGAAAATTAAAGCTGTTCGCTTTGCAAAGCTCAAAGTGCCATTAGTTACCCCATTTAAAACAGCACTGAGAGAAGTCAGTTTTATTGAGGACTTAGTGGTTTTAATCGACACCGAATGTGGTCAAATCGGTTATGGCTCTGCGGCCTCAACACCGGTTATTACAGGCGATAGCCATCAAGGAATGATAGCGGTCATTCAGCAGTTTATTGCCCCTAAACTAGTCGGGCAAGAAATCGAAAATATTAACCAGCTAACCCACATTATTCAATCAACCGTGGTTGGTAACAGTAGTGCAAAAGCAGCTTTAGAGTTGGCGGTTTACGACTTGTGGGGCAAGCTCTATCAAGCGCCTTTATATAAGTTACTTGGCGGTGGTAAGACAGCGCTGAAAACCGATATCACCATTAGTGTCGATAACATAGATAAAATGCTCAGTGACTGTCAGCGAGCGGTTGAGCAAGGCTTTGATGTATTAAAAATAAAAATCGGCAATAACCTTAATCAAGATATTGAACGCGTAAAAGCAATTCATGCAGGTTTTGCCGCTAAAACGCAGCTGCGTTTAGATGTAAACCAAGGCTGGAATGCCAAACAAACTGTGTTTGCACTGCAGCAACTTGAGCAAGCAGGCGTAGTATTAGAGCTGGTTGAGCAGCCAGTAAAAAGCAGTGATATTCAAGGTCTCAAATATATTACTGAGCGAGTGAATACCCCGATTATGGCCGATGAAAGCGCCTTTTCACCTAAGCAAGTGATCCAACTTTTAGAGCTTGGCGCAGTTGATATTATCAATATTAAATTAATGAAAACGGGCGGTTTAAGCCGAGCAATTGAGATTGCTAATATCACAGCCCAATACCAAGCAGAGTGTATGATAGGTTGTATGCTAGAGGGCAGTATTGCCGTAGCTGGTGCTGCACATCTAGCCTCTGCCAAAGCACAGCAAATCAGTAAAATCGATTTAGATGGCCCAGCCCTTGGTCAATATGACCCTGTGCAAGGGGGCGTTGAATTTAGGGGCCCACAAATACGCTTATCGGATGCCCCAGGTCTTGGCATTGAATCAATAACGGGGCTTGAACTAATTACAAACGGAGTATGGCCAGCATGAAAAAACTAGTCAGTCTTATTGCAGTTATGAGTTTATCGGCTTGTGCCAGCAAAGAGTTACCTAAACCTATTATTGATAACAGTCATCAACAGCTCATCGTGGTGGTGGCCAATGACAGTGATGCCATTGATGCCACCTTATATCGCTTTGAAAAAACTGCTGGTAGCTGGCAACAACAAGGCCAGCAACACGCGGTGGTACTAGGTCGTACTGGCCTTGCTTGGGGAGTGGGGCTGCATCCTGCACAGCCTGGTCAACAAAAACAAGAAGGTGATGGTAAAGCGCCAGCAGGTATTTTTGAGCTTGGTACTGCTTTTGGTTATTTAGATTCATTGCAAACAAACCTCAGTTATCAAGCAATGACCGCCAATGATTATTGTATTGATGTGAAAGGCTCACCGTTTTACAACCAATTGGTTGATAAAGCACAAGTAGGTGAAGGTGCCGTAAAAGACTCTTCAGAATGGATGCGTCGTGATATTTACAGCCAAGATAACCTTTACAAAAAAGGCATTGTTGTTAAGCATAATCCAAGCAATATCAATGGTGCGGGCAGTTGTATCTTTATGCATTTATGGCGCGCGCCAAGTAAACCTACAGCAGGTTGCACAGCAATGACAGAAAGCAATATGGATGCGTTACTTGCTTGGTTAGATGAACGTAAAAAGCCGCTATTAGTCAGCTTGACTAAAGCGCAATACCAACAGAAGCAAAGTCAGTGGCAATTACCTAGCTTAGTTGAATAAAAATAATAAAATAAAACTATTTTAATTTTGTCATAATGGTGGAATAATATATTCCATTAGGGTTTGGGTTAGGATAATAAATGAGTGCAAATTACGCTTTTCTCGATTGGCTAGTATTCGCAAGTTATGGTGCAATTTTATTGCTAAGTGGCTGGTGGTTTAATCGCAAACGCGCTAACTCAAGCCAAGATTTTTTTCTAGGCGGAAATAGCATGCCAACGTGGATGGTGGCTATTTCTGTTTTAGCTACGTCGCAATCAGCGGCAACGTTTATTGGTGGGCCAGATCAAGGCTATCAAGGTGATTTTTCTTATATTGCGACTAATATCGGTGCGTTTATTGCGGCATTTGTGGTATCAGCGTTTTTAATTCCAAAGTTCTACCAGCAAAAAGTGTTCACTGTGTATGAACTGCTTGAAAAACGTATCGGGCCAAAGGCCAAGCGCCGTAGTGGCTTGATGTATTTATTTGGCCGTGTGTTTGCCAGTGGTGCTCGTTTATACATGGCCGCTATTGCTGTGGCGATGATTCTATACGGCAATATCGATGCCGATAGTGTGGTTATCGCGACTTTAGTGCTGGCGCTGGCGGGTCTGCTTTATACCTTTTTAGGGGGTATTCGCAGCGTTATTTATTCTGATGTACTGCAAAGTATCGTTTATGTCAGTGCGGCTATTGCGGTTATTTGGTGCTTGCTTAATGTTATTCCGGCTGATTTTTCAACCATTATTGCAACGCTGAATGAGCCAAGTCCTGGTGCAGATTCAAAACTTGCGCTGTTTAAATTTGATTTAGACTTTGGCCCGTCAGGGGTGTTTAACATGGCCTCTGTGTTAACGGGGTTTGTGCTATTAAACATCGCCGCATTTGGTTTAGACCAAGATATGACGCAGCGTTTATTAACCTGTAAAAGTCCAAAAGAAGGCAGTAAAGCGTTATTACTATCGGTGGTGATGGTGATCCCCGTTATGGCTATTTTTATCTTTATTGGTTTGCTGCTTTATATTGTTTATCAGCAACCTGCATTAATGAATAGCGAGGCAGGGAAAACGGTTGTACAAGAATTTAATGGCGAAAAAATCACAATCTTTATGTACTACGTATTGAACGAAGTACCAGCAGGGGTTAAAGGTTTAGTCAGCGTAGGTATTATTGCTGCGGCTATTTCTACTTTGAACTCTGGGCTTAGTTCGATGTCTTCAGTCATCGTACAAGATATCTATCGCCCGTATTTAGAAAAACATAACAAGCAAGTAAGCGATCATCACTTTGTAAAAGCGGGTCGTGTAGGGATGGCACTGGTTAGTCTTGCCTTAGCGCTGATGGCTATTCTTTGTTATTTCTGGCAGCAATACAGTGATATGCCATTATTAAAATTTGCGCTAAGTGTCATGGTGTTCTCGTACAGCGGTTTGTTAGGTGTGTATTTTACGACCTTGTTCACCAAACGAGGCAGTGAAGGCTCAGTGTTAGCAGCGCTAATAGCGGGCTTTATGGTGACCTTATTAATGCAGCCGTACATGATTGACTGGTTACTACCTGAGTCAATGCGTTTTTACTTAGGCTTTACTTGGCAGCTGTGCATTGGCACTTTGCTTGCGACATTGGTGTGTTGCTTAGGTAAAGCGACGCACGAGAAGTGTGCATAAATGGCCGTACGCTATGTTTTAGCCATTGATGGTGGCGGTACCAAAGTGTTAGCTGAGCTAAAAGAGCAGGCAAGTGGCGCTACTTTTTATGCCCAAGCAGGTTCAGCATCAATCTCGAATGATCTTGATTTAGCCTTAGAAAACATTGTTAAAGTGACCCGTGATGTTTGCCAGCAAAGTGGCGCAGAGCCAAGTGAAATTGTCACCGTTATGGGTGTTGCTGGTGGCTCATCGCAGAGCCTTGCTGAGCAATTAACAGTGATGCTGAAGCTGGTCTACGAAATAGAGTTTGCCAGTTTGCAAATTACCAGTGATGCCATTACGTCATTATATGGTGCTAATCTTGGTGAGCCATGTGTGGTTATTGCCCTTGGCACCGGTGCTGTTGGGGCAAGATTAAACGCGCAAAAGCAAACTAAGTTGGTGAGCGGCTGGGGCTTTACCGTTGATGATTTTGGTGGTGGTGCACGTATTGGCCTAATGGCTGTGCAGCATTTATTAAACGATATAGATAGTTACGATTTACCAAAAAGCCGATTAACGATTCGTTTGAGTGAACAGCTAGGATGCACTCGTCAAACAATTAGTAATTGGCTTAAACAAGCAAAACCCGCGGATTATGCAGCATTTAGCCCGTTGGTGTTTAGCTTAAAAAACGACTGTGAGGCGGCAAAAACGGTATTAACAGAGCACACCCAATCGGTGGTTCGGTTAATCAATAAAAGCCGAGGCAACTCGCCGTTACCAGTGATTTTAATTGGTGGTTTGGCGAAAGTTAGCCAGCCGTTATTACCACTCGCTTTACAAAACGAATTATCTCCTTGCAAAGGAGATTCACTAACTGGTGCCGCCATTTTAGCGGCAAAGCATTACCATGACATTATTGAAAAAGGACAACCCAATGAGCCCTGAGCACGTCTTTAAGCAACAACGTGAGTTACTCGAAGAGTTAAACGGTATTGTCTCTGAAGGACAAAACCCAGACACTTTGGATATCGATCTGCTCAGCTCCACTGAGATCCTCACTAAAATCAATAATGAAGATCATAAAGTAGCGGGTGCCGTGAAACGAGTGATCCCACAAATTAGTGAAGCTGTCGATCATGTAGTTGAAGCATTTCAACAAGGTGGCAGGTTAATTTACATT
This sequence comes from Pseudoalteromonas sp. CO133X, assembly GCA_004208945.1. GTDB lineage: Bacteria > Pseudomonadota > Gammaproteobacteria > Enterobacterales > Alteromonadaceae > Pseudoalteromonas. The sequence goes on from SGPE01000015.1 coordinate 8,637, forward strand.
GGTGCTGGCACCAGTGGTCGTTTGGGTATTTTGGATGCGGTTGAATGTGCGCCTACTTACAGCGTAAGCGATCAACAAGTGCTCGGTATTATTGCTGGTGGTGACACCGCGGTTAAAAAAGCCGTAGAAGGCGCTGAAGATAGTACAACACTCGCTATTGAAGATTTAAAAAATGCCAATTTAACTAGTAAAGATGTCGTGGTTGGCATTGCTGCCAGTGGTCGTACACCGTATGTTTGCTCAGCAATTGAATACGCTAAATCACTTGGTTGTGTCACTGTCGGTGTCACCTGTAACCCTGATTCAGCAGTGATGCGTTTACCACAAATCGGCATTTGCCCCGTGGTGGGGGCAGAAGCTGTGACTGGCTCTACACGTATGAAATCGGGTACTGCACAGAAACTGGTGTTGAATATGCTAAGTACAGCCAGCATGATCCGCACGGGTAAAGTTTATAAAAACCTGATGGTTGATGTGAATGCCAGTAACGAAAAGCTGCACGCTCGTGCTATTCGTATAGTCATGCAAGCAACAGATTGCTCTCAGCAGCAAGCCGTGGATGCATTAAAGCAAGCTGAGCAAAGTGCAAAACTGGCCATTTTAATCGTATTAACCGGAAAGCCAGCCCCTGAAGCAAAACAGTTATTGTCAAAAGCGGGTGGCTTTTTACGTAAGGCGGTTGAAGAATAATGCGTTTTTTAGCTGTTTTAGTTCTTAGTTGTTTTGCGCTTTTGGGTTGCCAAGAAACACCTGTACAAGCAGCTCAGAAGCTGCAGCCTTTGCAGGTGGGCGCAGCCAATTTTCAAGCTTATGTACCTGCATTAACAGGAAAACGTGTTGGCTTAGTGGTTAATCAAACATCTGTGGTTGATGGTCAACACCTGGTTGATGCATTACTAGATAAAGGCGTTGTCGTTAGCAAAATATTTGCCCCAGAGCATGGCTTTCGCGGCGATCATGACGCTGGAGCTCACGTTAAAAGCACGGTAGATGCTAAAACAGGTATCGATGTTGTATCTATTTATGGCAGCAATAAAAAGCCAAGCCCTGAGATGCTCGCTGATTTAGACGTTATTATTTTTGATATTCAAGATGTTGGTGTGCGTTTTTATACCTATATAAGCTCAATGCATTACGTGATGGAAGCTGCCGCTGAAAATGGTAAACAGGTTGTAGTACTCGATAGGCCAAACCCGAATATTGCTTATGTTGATGGGCCTATCCTTGATCCACAATTTCGCTCGTTTGTTGGCATGCACGAAATTCCTGTTTTACACGGTATGACAGTGGCTGAACTTGCTCAAATGATCAAAGGTGAAGGTTGGATAAATGACGCTGATAAGCTTGAGCTGAGTGTCATGCCTGTTGCAAATTATGACCGTACTATGGCTTATGAGCTACCAATAAAGCCTAGTCCTAACTTACCGAATGCCCAGTCAATTGCGCTTTATCCATCATTGTGCTTCTTTGAAGCAACCCCTGTAACTATTGGCCGTGGTACTGATTTTCCGTTTCAAGTTGTTGGTTACTCGCCAGTTAAACTTGGCGAATTTAGTTTTACGCCAAGGGCGATTAAAGGTGCTTCAATGCACCCTAAATTCAAAGGGGTCGAAGTATTTGGGCAAGACTTACGAGATGCTGATATTCATGGTCTAGATTTAAGTGTATTTATTTCGGCCTACCAAACGTTGCGAGATACCAATCAGACTTTTTTTGAACGTCCTGACTTTATGGATAAGCTCGCAGGCACGGATAAATTACGTTTAGCCATTGAAGCAGGCCAAACTGAGCAACAAATTAGGCAAAGCTGGCAGGAGGATTTAGCTACCTTTAAACGACAGCGACAACCTTATTTACTTTATCAGTAATAATTACGAAACGAGGCACAGGCCTCGTTTTTAGTTTTAGCTAAACCTAACAATTCAATTAAATCTTAAAATAGATACACAACAGCTATGAAACGCCTTGGCTTTAGTTATATAAAAGGCATCAGGATACTCGTCGCTTAAAGCTACTCTTGGAAGACTGTTCTTCTACTTTCTAAAATATTTTTTATATGCAGATTCTATCCGTTAAAAAATAGAGAAGCGAGGGCGTAATCAAGGTAGGTATGTTGCTCAGTTTATTGAGTATAAAAAAAGGGCCGCATATGCGACCCCCAACAGGATTTAACTGGTTTAGAACTTAAAGTTAACTGATAACTGTAAGCTGCGAGGGTTATAGTAGCTGCGTGATTCACCGTAGTTTTCATCAATTACATATGGGTTTTTGTTATAGCCCGTTTGACGATTAAACACATTGAATAAGTCAGCACGCAATTGTAATTCCATATCACCTGAGAACTTAAAGTCTTGCGTGTAGTTCAAGTCAAGTTGCCAATGGCTTGCTGTTCTGCGAGAACCAGCAGGTTCTGCATAGCGGCTCACGTGGCTAGATGTTGAGGTTGACGAGTAGCCATATCGAGTACCATCCCAGTTCTCCCATGCACTACCAGATTGGAATACGAAATAAGCACCTAAGTTGGCTTCCCAAGGCAATGTGTAATAACCATACACTTTTAATAGATGTGGTTTATCGCCTGAGAGCTTACCGTAGCGGTTATCCCATGAATAACGGCCGCGACCATCACCATAGTACGACGAGCCAATGAAGTTGTTGGCATCGTTGGTTGTGGTGGTGTTGTCTTGGTCAAAGTTACCGTAGTAGTGGCTCCATACATAAGAGGCATTGATATAGGTATTTTCACCCATGTACTCAGCTTCGATGCTTGCTTCCCAGTACTTGGTTTCACCGCCATCAACCTCGGCGATTACGTACGAAGAACCACCGATTTCATCGCGAATCGCATCTAGGTTATCAATATATAAACCTTTGTCTGCAATATGCTGTGGTACGCCGTCAGCATCAACGCCAGAGTAGTCTGTTAAGCGTGCTGTATTTGGCATATCTTCCCAAAAGTGCATACCTTTACGGTGACGTACGTGAGCACGTAATACTAAGTCTGAGCCAATATACTTGGTTGTACCCAATGTAAACTCGTTAATACGACGAGGTTTCATATCTTCTTGAAATGCTTTACCTGATGAACCACGACGCGGAGATGCCGAAAGAATATTACCCGATTCATCTAAAAGCAGTTCGATTTCGGCGCGGGTATTACGGTCCCAAGATGCTGCCCGTGAAAGTGAGCTTGCTTCTGGGTTATAGATTGCAAAGTTGGCAAATATTGAGTCTTCACCTGAGTAGGTCCATGTTGCACCTAATCGAGGTTGCAGCATATCTTTCCAATCTGTTTGATACATTTCATATTTGTGGCCAGGAGCGACTTCGTAGCCAGAGATGGTGCCAGATTTCTTTTTCAAGCCTTGGCCATACCAAGTGTCTTGGCTAACAAGTAAACCTAAGTTATAGGTCCAATCCCCATGCTCAATGGTATCGTTAATTTCAAAGTTGAGGCTTCGCGTTTCTGAGTTAATCCCCGAAACTGTTGTGCCGCCATCTGTTGCTAAGCTCATTTGCTGTACATGAGCACGGTAAACCGCATCAGCAGGGTCAAAGCCTTCAGTATCGGCATCAGGATCAACTAAGCCACCAATGTATGCAATGCGTCCCCAACCATTTGATAAGCGTGTAAGTTGCTCTTCACCTTCTTCCCACTTCGCACCAAAATGAAGTGTGTGATATGTATTGCCCCAGTCAAATTCATGCTCTAGGTTTATTTCAAAAGAGTCACGATAGAAGTTTTGATTATCATAAGTTGCAAATGCACCTACACCGCCACTGCCTTTCATCACGCCATCTTCTAGATAACCATAGGTGTTGATGAGTGCTGAGGCTCCAGCGTTGTGTATCGCAATTTGCTCTTCGGTGAACCCGTCAGCGGGATCATAGTCTATTAAGCTAGGTACTGAAAAATAACCCATTTCCGTTAGATTATTGACATCAAGTTGGCCATTTAATGAAGGAACAACACTAAGCGGGTTATCAGGTTGTGAACCCGTTTCTAAATCAAATTTACTGTACTGGAATGATAGGGTGGTTGCTGAGCCTAAAATCCATGATCCATCAAGTGTAAAGATATCTTGATCAGCTTTATCACCTGCAGAGACGCTATCTGTTTCGTAAGCACCAATTGAGCGACCTTTAAGTGTTTTATCCGAGGTTCGTTGTGAAATATTAATTAAAATATCGTCGGTCGGTGCCCAAGTTAATTTACCAAAGTATTCATCACGAACACTTTCATAGTCTTTAACATCACCGTAGGCCGTGCCTTTATTAGAGCGTGTTTCTTCAGGGCGATAATATGAGGTATAAAAATAGAGGGTATCTTCGATAAGTGGGCCGCCTAAACTTGCTGTTAGCCAGCTTTTATCCATCTCATAGCTTTCTTCACCCACTGGCGTTGCAACAAAGCTTTTTGGCTGTGCTTTGTATTCGATGTTACCGTGGAATTCATCAGTACCAGACTTAGACACGGTATTAACAGAAAAACCACCAGAGCGGTTAAAACCAACCGCTTTCGCGCCACCGCGGTCCATGGTTACATAAGCAACATCATGGGTTGAAGGTTCAGACGCCAAGTTACCATACATAGGCAGCGATACATTTACCCCATCAAAACCATACGAATTGTCTACACCAGAGCCACCTGCTGAGGGGCCTAATGTTGTATTTGCTGAAAGCTCTACCCCTGGCACAAGTTTTAATAAATCACGGTAATCTTGGCCTACAGGTACATTATTGATACCTTCTTGACCAAGTGAGTTTGTTAGTGCTGACTTACCTTGGCGATATAATTTACTACCGGTTACGGTGATAACTTCAACATTTTCGTCTGCGCCACCTAACGTAATATTGAGGCTAGATGTTTGCTCAAGCAAAACATCAACCATCATGGTTTGTGAAATGCCGTTTTTGTCGGTGAAGGTTAGTTCATAAGTGCCAGGTTTTAACTGTGGTAAGTCGTAGCTGCCATCTTCACGTGTAGTAACGGTGCGTGCTTTAGGCATGACATTACTTTTCGCTGTAACTGTGATCCCTGCCAATGATTGTTGTGCCGCTGGTGTTGATACTTTACCTTTGATTCCGCCTGTTAGATTAGCTAAGGCTGGTGCGCTTGTTAATGCTGCGGCCATAATAACGCCTGTTAAGGCTGTTTTTTTTGTGCGAAGTGCATGGTTAGTCGCTTTTGCTATGTAGCTTAGCGCGAGAGAGGATGCATGTTGTTTCATTGTTTCCCGTCCTTATATTTATATGCTTTGGTGGACTACTTACCCAGTTGAGACATGAACTTTAAAATTATGTTGCCCACATATTAAACAGGTGTTATTGGTGTTGGTCAAGAATATTTTTTCATTTAAATGTTGTTTGTTGGGAATAAAATATATAAGTGGTTTTGGGTAAAAAATAGGCAGTTTGTAGACTGTGCAAAGGCACCATGCTGTTTGTGCATTCTGTAATTCATTCTCACAGGTAAGTTTGGGATTTGAAGTTATAAGGGGTGGGGAGAGTATTTAAAACAAAAATTATTAAAAAGCAGCCTAAGCTGCTTTGTTATTCAAGTAAGCGTAAAAAACTAAATTAGTTATTCTTAAATTCGCCAACAACCTCGTTAGAATGTTCCAGCAATTTACGACCTTGGCGACTCGATTGTGTAAGGGCGATAAAAAGAATATCAATTACAAAGTCCTGAGCTGTTCGCGCTAAAATAGATGATAGGCGAACAGATTCTCCTTCAGCGACAGAGTAGAGTTTTACATCTGCTGAGTCGGCAACTAGGCTGCTACCAAACTTAGTTACTGAGATCACTGAGCTTGCGTTTTTCTTGGCCTGTTTAACTACTTCGGCAATTTCGCGGGTCATACCTGACTCACTAATAGCAATAACTAAGTCGCCCTTAGAAAAGGTGGCCACATAGGCAAGTTGTGCATGTCCATCTGGCTCAGCGATTGCTGGCATACCGAGCTTTTGTAATTTATATGAAAAGTCTTTTGCAACCAGTGCTGAACCACCCACGCCACAAATAAGAATGCGTTTTGCTGATTTTAATAGCTCGACAGCTTTTTCAATTGCAGCAGCTTCGTTAAGGTTTTTTGTTTCAGTTAAAACAGCAAGCTTACTGCTCAGTAATTTTTCAGCGATTTGCTCAAGCGAATCATTTAAAGTAATTTTGCCATGGAGTTTGGGTTCGCTACTTTCATCATTAAGGGCATCAATCACTGCAAGTTTAAAAGCAGGAAAACCTTTATAACCTAATTTTTGTGAAAACTTCACCACGCTTGATTGACTCACACCAACCACTTTAGCTAATTCAACCGATGACAAATTACGAATAGCGTTAGCCGAATTTAATGTGAAATCAGCCAGCTTAGCTTCGCTGCTCGATAAAGATTGGCGTAAGGCTTTAATTTTTACAAAAGTAGACATAGGGCTCACTTTGTTTATTTAACTTAGTCTTGCTTATTGCATGCTTCAAATATGAATACGGCACAATGGCTGTTTAACATGACGACTTATTTTTGTTTTAGCTGACTTAAGTTTGGAATATTTTTCTTAATTTAGATGGAATAATATAGTTTTATTCCATAATAGATACAACACTAATTATTGAGTGTACTCAATATTTACCATGAGAAAGATCAAGTATGCTTTTTATTCCGGTTGTGTGAAATAAAATATTTTACATGTTACATGGGTGTTGCTACTGTATTGCTGAGAATCGTCAACGCTTAAATCATCAGGTATGAATCGGTTATGAGTTTTATCCCTTTGAAAACATTACTTAAACAGCTGTGTTATCTTTGTAGTGCGGCATTACTAGTTAGCTGTGCTAGTAATCAATATACCTATACGCAATCAGCCAACTACAGTCATCGGGTAAAGTTTTTAGTGATGCATTACACCGCCATTGATTACGAAAAATCGATGCGTGCGTTAGTCGATGAAGGAGGCCTAAGCTCTCATTACTTATTACCTGAGTCGGGTGATTTAAGTTACCCAAAAGACGATTTAGAAATTATTCAGCTCGTTGATGAAAAAGACAGAGCATGGCACGCAGGGCGTAGTTTTTGGCAAGGCAGAGAAGACTTAAACGATCACTCAATTGGTATTGAAATCGTTAACGTACCTACCTGTCACACACCTGAGCAAAGTAAGCCAGCGATGCAAAATGATGCAAGTAAACTGTGTATCTACCCTGATTACGATGCCAAGCAAATTGAGTTACTTATCAAATTAAGTAAAGATATTCTTGCTCGAAACCCTGATATTGGCCCAACTCAAGTGATTGGTCATTCTGATATTGCCCCAAGCCGTAAGAACGACCCAGGTCCGCGCTTTCCTTGGTATCAACTTTATAAAGCGGGTATCGGTGCCTGGTACGACAGCGACACCGTTGATAAATATTGGCAGTTATTTAGTGCATCAAAACCTTCAACAGAGCTTGTGCAAAAAGCGCTGCGCAGCTACGGTTATGAGGTGATTGCAACAGGGCAGCTAGATTTTCAAACCCTAGATGCTTTGAGTGCCTTTCAAATGCACTTTTTACCTTGGCATGTAAGTGGTAATAATGATGCTAGAACTGCAGCCGTCCTTTTTGCATTATTAGAAAAGTACTTCCCTAAAAAACTTGAGCGGTTATTTACAGAGTATCAGCAGCAACAGCAAGCGGTTGAGCCAGAGCCAAAAACACTGGCTAATGCACAAGTTGTAGCGCGTATTCCTGCACTTGATCCGAGTAGTCGCGCGTTAGTAAACGACCGAGGCACATTTACAGCTTATAAAGGTCGTGGTGAAATAATTATTGAAAATCACGATGCGATTAGCGCAGACATTTATATTAATGGTGAAAAAATTAATATTGCCTCGCCACTTACCGCAGAGCAAACCTACCAATACAGCTTGTATAAACGTACTCATGATGGCATTAATACGTTTAAAGTCGAAAATATCCAGCCTGCGGATGCAAGCTTAACCTTACGTTTCCCTTTTCCTAAACTTGTTAAGAGTAGCAGTCAACATAGCTTTAGCGCCGTTGATGAATTAATTAATCAAGAAATTAAAGAGGGCTTTCCAGGGGCTGTGCTTGCAATTGTTAAAGATGGCAAACTGATTAAATTAAGCCATTATGGCGCAGCTAAAAAGTACCATGCTGATGGCAGTGAGCTTAAAACCCCACAAGCCATGCAAAACGATACCTTGTTTGATATTGCCTCGAACTCAAAAATGTTTGCCACTAACTTTGCGCTGATGAAACTTGCCAGCGAAGGTAAACTCAACGTAGAAAAACCGCTGTTTTATTACCTACCAGAATTTAAGGGCAGCGGTCGCGAGCAGCGCTTAGTGAAAGACTTACTTACCCACAGCGCAGGTTACCCTGCGGTGGTTGATTTTCACCGTAAAGACAATAAATTTGGTGAGCGCTTTTTTTCACAAAATAGCCTGCATACCAAAAACCTACTATTAACCGGTGTCCCCTTTGTGGCGGGTCGTAACGTAAAGCACTTATATTCTGATATCGATTATATGTTGCTAGGTGTGCTGGTTGAACGTATCAGCGGTATGCCCCTAGATGCTTATGTTGAAAGCCAAATTTATCAGCCTCTTGGTTTAACGCACACGGTTTATAACCCATTACAAAAAGGCTTTTTAGCCTCGCAAATTGCCGCCACTGAAATAAATGGTAACACTCGCGGTGGGCGTATTGAATTTGAAAATATTCGTACCGATGTACTGCAAGGTGAAGTACATGATGAAAAAGCGTTTTATGCCTTAGGTGGCGTAGCAGGACATGCGGGGCTTTTTAGTACCGCAGGAGATTTATCTGTATTAATGCAAGTTTTGCTAAACGGCGGTGGCTACGATAATAAACAATTATTTACCCCACAAGTGCTTGCGCAGTTCACTCAGCCGCAAGCGAGTGATGAAACGTATGGCTTAGGGTGGCGAAGAGCAGGACACCAAGCGCGTAAATGGCATTTTGGCCCTTATGCGAGCCCCCGCGCCTTTGGTCATACAGGTTGGACTGGCACAGTAACTGTGATTGATCCCGAATATGACCTAGCAATTGTACTTTTAACCAATGCACGGCATACACCCATTGAAGGCTCACTAGAAAATTACGAATTTGTCGGAAAGCGTTTCGAAACAGGCAAGTATGGCTCTATTATCTCACTGATTTATGAGAGTATATTAAATCACTAGTCGATTTAAGTTGAGTTTAGCGGTAAAGCCATTAAGCTTAGCGGGTTTTAGCATAATAAAAATAAAATATTGATCTTAATTTAAAAGGGTTTTTATGTCTTGGTATTCAATTTTACCACCCTTGATTGCTATCTTAATTGTGTTTTGGCGCAAAGAAGTGATCATGGCGTTATTGGTCGCGGTTGCGTCGTCTGAGTTTTTACTTGCTCTGAATGGTGAAGGTAATACCTTGTTTTTCACCTTTATTAACACCATTGAGCGGGTTATTGAAGTTGCCAGTTCCCCAGGTAATAGCCGTATTCTTATTTTTAGTATTTTAATTGGTGCTTTACTTGCCTACATTCGTGAATCGGGTGGTGTGGCTGCAACGGTTAATTTATTAATGAATAAGGGCGTGGCAAAAAGTAAGCGCCAAGTGGGTTACTTAACCATGTTCTCGGGGATTGCGGTATTTATTGAATCGAACTTAAGTGTTTTAACTTCGGGTATTTTGTCTCGTGGCTTATTCGATAAATTTAAAATGAGCAGAGCGCGTCTTGCTTATATTATTGATAGTACCAGCGCACCTGTGTGTATCTTAATTTTACTCAATGGCTGGGGCGCATATGTGCTTGGTCTGCTGAGTAATTACGAAATGGAAGAGTCTGCGGTATCTGTGCTGTGGGGCAGCATTGGTTATAACTTCTACGCTATTATCGCGTTACTTATCGTGTTTTATACGATTACTTTCGACAAAGTACACGGCCCTTTAAAGCAAGCAGAAGAGAATTTTGAGCAGCAAGAAACTGAGCTTGCAGAAGAAGTAAAAGGCTCTAAAGCCCGTTACATGCTTATTCCACTTATTACCTTAATTGGTAGCATGGTTGGCTTTATGTTCTGGACTGGCGATGGCGATATTGCCAGTGGTAGTGGTTCTAAATCAGTGTTGTATGCCACTATTTTAGCTTGTGTTGTGGCGTACTTTTTAATGATTAGTTCTCGTGAATTTACTCACCATAAGCTTGTTGATATTGGCTTTAAAGGCATGGGTGAGTTACTGCCATTAGTGTCGATTGTATTGCTATCGCTCACCTTAGGTGCAAGCTTGAAAGACTTAGGTACAGGTGTATTTGTGGCTGGCCTAGTAGGTGATTTTTTACCTATTTACTTGGTGGTGCCAGTGTTATTCTTAACAGGTGCGGTAATTTCATTTACCACAGGTACTTCATGGGGCACATTCGCGATTCTGATTCCAATCGGTGTACCGCTCATTCAAGCTTTGGGTTTACCACCTTCATTAGTGATTGCGGCTATTTTAGGTGGCGGTGTGTTTGGCGATCACTGCTCGCCAATTTCAGATACCAGCGCGGTATCGGCCATTGCATCAGGGTGTGATTTATTAACTCACGTGAAAACCCAAATGCCGTATGCTTTATTCGGCGGTGCGTTAACCTTCATCGCTTATCTAGTAACGAGTATTATTGTTTTATAATTAATAGCTTGAAGTTAATCGTTGTAAGCTATACGTAAAAACCACAGACTTTCTCTGTGGTTTTTTATTGCTTGTATATTGCAAAAACCATCGCGCGAAATAAATTTCACGCCTACAATACTCGATAGCCCGCACGTTCAAATCTTACAGTTATATCTTAGGTACAACCTTATAAACACCCACACCATCAACACCAAGATATAAATCACCATTTGGATGGGTGGCTAGGCTGCGTACACGGCCTACACCTTCAAATACCTTGCTGTGGCCTGTTACTTTGTCACCATCAAGTTTTACCAAAACGAGGTGGCCAAATTTCATCGAACCCACGGCAATGTGACCTTGCCACTGTGGGTATTTATCGCTGGTGATAAATTCCATTCCAGAAGGGGCAATTGAAGGCACCCAATACCAATCAGGTTGTTCCATTCCTTCGCGACTAGTTTCGTCGGTAATTTTCGTACCAATGTAGTTGATCCCATAGGTGATCTCAGGCCAACCATAGTTTGCACCTGCTTTAACTATGTTGATTTCATCGCCGCCACGAGGGCCATGTTCATGGCTCCAAATAACTCCCGTCTCAGGGTGCATTGCCATACCTTGTGGGTTACGGTGTCCATATGAATAAATACTTTTGTGAGTTGTTTTATGGTTATAAAACGGGTTTGATTTAGGGATGGAACCATCGCTATTGATACGGTGAATTTTACCCGCATCATAGTCTAGGCTTTGTGGGTGAACGTCTCTTTTGCCACGGTCGCCAATAGAGAAGTACAGGTAACCGTCTTTGTCGAATTCAATACGCGAACCATAGTGTTTCGTTGTTTTAATATTTGGCTCACCATCAAACAATAATTGCTGGTCAACAAGTGCCATATCTTTAAAGCGGGCGCGCATAATCGAGGTATTGTAACCCTCACCATCGCCTTCATAACCCGAGTATGAAAAGTAAATCCAACCATTGTCGGCAAAGTTCGGATCAAGCTCTATATCTAATAAGCCCCCTTGGCCTTCATCATGCACTTTAGGAGTTCCTTTAACTGTTTGCTCAACGAGTTTGCCATCACGAATTAATCTAAGCTCGCCACGCCTATCAGTGACAAGTAAGTCACGCTCGTTAAGCCAAGCCATACCCCAAGGAATTTGAATTCCTTCGCTTACTAATTCTAGTTTGTAGTTATTCGCGCTGGCATCCAGAGGAATCTTTTGCTCCGGCTGAGCACAGGCTTGCAAGCTCGATAAGCTAATCGAGGCAATGATTAAACTGTTAAACAAAGACCTTTTCATAGTAACTCCATATTTTAAAACACGATGTTATTAGCCTAGCTGGTTCAGCATTAAATTGTTATTAACTTTAAGGAATGTGCGATTATTGGTAGAAAAAGTGGGATAAAAATAAGCTGTAACTGTAGGCGTGAAATTTATTTCGCGTGAAAATGCCTATTCAATAAATAGCGTGTGCTTCTGCCTGCACCAGCTTTCACTAAGCAATGCTTTTCGACTAAAGCAGCTAAATGCCTTGTGGCTGTTGGTTTACTAACTTTTGCAACTTTGTGGTACTGGGAGGTAGAAATACCATCTTCAAAATCACCATCAAGCATACGGTTCAGGACTTTTATTTGCTCTTTGGCTAATTTGCTTATATCAATTGAGTGCCAGTAATTAGCTTTAAAAATTGTTCTATCAATTTCCTGCTGTACGTCCTCAAAGGTTGAATTTAAGGTATTAAAAAACCACACCAACCAAGTTGTTATATCCAAACTTCCTTTTTGGGTTTGTTCAAGCGTTTCGTAGTAGCTTTTTCTATTTGCCAAAATACCGACAGACATTGCATAAAACCTGACTGATTGCTGCTCTGCTTGGGCTAAAGCTAAGTCAGTAAGTAAACGCGTTACTCGACCATTACCGTCGTCAAGTGGATGTAGGGTAACAAACCATAAATGAGTGATAGCAGCTCTTATTAGTGGATCTAAAGAGACATCTAGCTTGGATTCATTGAACCAACTAATAAACTGCGTTAGTTCTTTATCTAAAATAGCGCGACTTGGCGCTTCGAAGTGAACCGTTGGTTTGTCTATTCGCCCTGATACAACTTGCATGGGAGTGTTACCTCTTAATTGCCCGCCGATAATGTTAGTTAATAATGAATTATCTTTGGGGAACAAGCGTTTATGCCAGTGCAAAATTCTTTCTAGTGATAGGGGGGAGTCGAGGTTGCTCACCGCATCAAGCATAATTTCTGCTAAACCATCTGTTTGCTCATTGGTAGGAAAAGGCTGTTCTTCTGATATCCCTAGCTTGTTTGCTAAGGATGAGCGTACTGAAAAGGCGTTTAGGTTTTCACCTTCAATAGCACTTGAGTGGATAATGTTCGCCAATAGGGTATCAAGGAGGTTTTCTGTTTGGTCTTGAACTTGGCTTGTCATTTTCCCAAGTAAAATACCTTGGTTAAACCGTGTGTTTCTAACGAGAGGTTCAATGAGGTTTTCATTCCAAGCAAAGTTAGGCCAGTTAGCTTGTTGCCATATCCACATACCATCACCTGATTTGAATTACGCTTAATATCAAATCATATTGTGAGTTGTTTTTTGAGTTTAATCAAATCAAAAATTGATTTGATTATGACTTCTTCTCAATGTTGAATATCAAACACCCATGCCAAATTAATAATGCAGATTTTTTTATCGCGTACTTCGTACTAGTAGTAGCTTCAGAAACCATCGCGTGAAATAAATTTCACGCCTACGCGGGGTAAACCGCTGCTACCTATAAGCCCGTAATTTTACTCTTGTAACTCACTAAATCGTACAATTTTTCGCCTCATGGGTTAGCTGTTTGAGTGCGATGATTTGGCCTTGTTTGTTTTGGTCTAGGGCGAGTAGGTCTCCTTGGTGAATATGAGTATCTAGGGTGCCGTGTTTTTGTAGCTCTTCAAGGAGTGACTGCTTTATTTGTACTATGACATTTTGCTCACAGTCTGCGATATACCAGTCGTCATCAACGCTTACTAAACGGCCAGTGAAGCTGGTACGGGCTTGGTGATTAGCTAATGCTTGTTGGTAGTTCGTATCTAGGTTTTGTTTTTGTTGTTTAAGATTACTCACATAGCTGCCTTTGGCGTCGAGTTCGTGTACCTCAAGCCATTGATAATCTGATAAATCCACAGCATAAACATCGGTTAACTCGCGGTTGTTGTATTGCAGCATGACAAAACCAAGAATCGCTAAAGCAGCAAAAACACCGGTCAATTGTAAGCCTAAAAAGCGCTGTGGCCTTGGCTTTGCTGACTGTGGTTTTTGCATGTCTGAAAGCTCGTCGCTGCTTAAGGTGTGCTCTGCCTTACGTTTTTGAAAATGTGCTTTTAAATCAGCATCGAATTGCTCGTCGTTACGCTTCATGATAGCCTCCTAGTTGTTGTTTCAGGTTTTGACGGGCATATCGCAGCCGAGTTTTAATGGTCTCTGGGTTACTTTGCGTGATAGCGACAATATCTTCGAGACTAAAGCCTTCTTGCTGTAAGGTCAGCGCTTCTCGCTGTGCAAAGCTAAGTGCCATGAGTGCTTTATCAAAGGCTTCGTAGTCGTAGTGATAACTTGCATCCTGCGCTTCAGCAAATAGTTGGTTGTCTTCTAATTCAACGAACTTTTGCTGCTTACGAAATTCATCAATTAACAAATTACGTGCTAACCGAAATAGCCATGCTTTTGGGTTGTTTTGAGCAGTGTAAAAGTCACGTTTATCAATGACTTTTAACCAGGTTTGCTGGCATATATCGAGGGCAAGATCTTTATCACTTTGTGTGACTAGGTAGTGATAAAGATCGTTCCCGTATTGAGCAACGAGTTGGTTAAGGTAACGGTTGTCGCCCGTTTTGGCGTACTGAGCCAAACAATCTGTGTTTGGCTTGTCAAATAACCATGTCTTGATGCTCATTAGCATAGGCAGTTATCCATCTATTTTAAAATCAAGTTGAACGCTCTGGTTTGTTTGTAATTGTGCCACACCTTCAACAATTTTAGGGCGATATTTCCAACGTTTAATCGCGCGAATTGCTTCGCGGTCAAATACCCGTTTTGGCTCAGCATCAATAATAACAGGGTTAATCACTTCGCCCGTCGGTGAAATGCTAAAGCTAATTTGCACCCAGCCTTCAATACCATCGCGGGCTGCGACCGGCGGATATTTAGGGTTTATACGCACGATAGGCGTTGCATCTCCCGTTGGTTGATTAATGGTTTTACTAAGTGTGTCGCCAATGCCATCAAAGGTCATTGTTGGTGTTGCATCGGCAATGACCATTGTATCTGGGGTTTCAGCCGCAGGGCGTGGTGGCGCTTTTGGCGGCATTTTAGCAACTGGCGGTGGCGGCAGTGTTTGTTTTACTTGTACTTTTGAGTCTTCAGGTACTTCATAAATTTCAACCGTGATATCTGGACCTAGCTCTACATCGGCTCTTTGCTCAGCAGAAATTAAGTACTGCATGAAGGCAAATGCTGCAAAGGTCATTACACCGCCGCCAATAATTGCTGCGCTTGTCTTTAAAGCGGTATTGCTGTTATTCAAGCTTGCTGAGTTTAGTGGTAAAGTATGCATAGCCGTTCCTCTTTGGATAATTGCTTTCATAGCTAAAACGGCTGGCAAATAAAAAAGGGGTGAAAATTTTTTCACTTTTTATTTCTTCACTAATTTTAGTGTGACTTTTTAGGTTGTTATGAAACTTATTCAAATAGATAAAGCCCGTTACCGTAAACATTTAAACCACGTGATTATTGCCTGCATCATAGCTTTAGCCGTTGGCAGTTTAGCCATTTCACAAGCGCTAATTGCGTTCTTCCCTGACCCAAGCGGTAGCCATTTTCATTGGAACTTGTTAGGTGTTGTTGTGTGTAGTGTGCTGGTGGGCTTTGTGCTTAATAAGTACCGCAACCATGATTACATGACTGAAATTGTTTATGTGTGGGAGCTTAAAAAAGCCCTTAATAAAATCACCCGCAAAATGCCAAAGTTAAAAGCAGCAGGGCGTGAGGGTAATGCCGATGCTTTGTTAGCCATTCATTACAGCTATGCGGGGTCGCGTTTGTTATGGCAGCTTGATGACAACACCATTACCATGGATGAGTTGGCAATTAAGCAGGCTGAGCTTGATAGTGTGGCAGATAAATACAATCTCTCGCTTGATGCAGAATGTTATGATGAGTCAATCTTAAAGCAATTTTAAGGGTGCGTAATGAAAAAGGTGTTGATTGTTTGTTTAGGCAATATTTGCCGCTCACCTACTGCTGAGGCGGTACTTCGTAGCCGTGCAAAGGCACTGGGTGTCAATGTTAAAGTTGACTCTGCTGGCACCATTGGTTATCACCAAGGCAACCCTCCAGATTCACGCTCAAAAGCAGCAGCCGAAAAGCGTGGCTATAGTTTTAAAGGCATATATTCACGACCTGTCACTCAAGCTGATTTTCATGAGTTTGATTTAATTCTTGCGGCTGATAAGCAAAACCTTGCTGATTTAAAAGCTCAGTGCCCTGAGCACCTGCAATATAAGCTGTCGTTGTTTTTAAGTCATGGTGATGCAGGGGAGAGCGAGATCCCAGATCCCTATTACGGTGGCGATCAAGGTTTTGAAAAGGTACTCGATTTAATTGAAGACGCAGCAGATAACTTGCTTAATAAGTTATGATAGGGTCGCACTGCGACCCTGTTGTTTATTTGTTGATTTTAAAGTCTAATTGCACCTTAGAAATCGCTGCAACGGCTTGGCCGTTTTCAAATTTAGGGGCATAACGCCATTGTTCTACAGCCCTTTTGGCTTCTGTCTCAAAAGCGCCTCCGCCTTTAGATTCAATAACCGTTATTTTATCAACAAAGCCTGATGGGGTTACTTCAAATTCCATGACAACACTGCCGCTTTGGCCTCGCTGCGCTTTTATCAATGGGTATTTAGGATTGACACGATACAGGGGTTCTTGTTCTTGGCTGTCTTTCCATGGCACCATTTTGGCAATGGCAACACAATGCTTAGTGGCTTCTTCTCGTTTGCCCACTTTTTCGTAAAGATGTACAAGTTTAGAGTGAGCATCCAGCTCTGCTTTATGATCAAAACTCAGTGCTTCATCAAAAACAGTGACGACATGAGTCAAACGCTCTATCGCTTGCTCGTAGTTCTTTTTATGCTCTGCAAACGCGGCAACTAAAAAGTCAGCTTCAATGCGCTCAACAGAGTTTTCAGGGATATTATTTCTATAATATTCGTCGGCTTCCTCTAGGTAAGCTTTTGCTGTGAAGTAACGACCACCACTTGGTTTGTAAGCGAGAATACGCGCTGCTTTGAGTTTGCTATCAGCAACTAGTTTGTGATCTTTTTTTATTGTGGCGATTTCAATCGCGTCTTCAAGGTAGTCAAAAGCAAGTCTTGGCGATTTAGTTGAATGAGCTAAACCAAATAATGAGTCGTAAACCTCGTTGCTCAGCTTCCCATGATTTTTTGCTAAAATATCGTAAGCATATTTGAATAGCTCAAAGCGCTCCTGTTGCTTGTTTTCAGGTAGGGTATTGGCATAGTTGATTGCTAAATTCGCTGTATTTTCAGCATTTTCACCATATACCTTTTGACCAAGCGTATAGGCTTTTTTAGCAAGCTCAGTGGCGTCTTCATGTTTCTCTATAGCGGCTAGGTAAGCACGATAAGTGTTATTAAATTCTGAGTTTATATCTTGGCTTGCCAAAGAGGGTTGGCTTAATAGCAAGGTAGCACATAATGCGAGAGACATTTTTTTCATAATAATCCTTATTATTATTTTCCTGTAGGTGCGTGAATAAGATGATTGAAGTTGAGTAAATGAGAATGAATCTTATCCTCGATGATGGTAGCAAACAGCGTGAGTGTTGTCACTTGTTTAGAAACTTTCAAACTAAAAGTTGCATGCCTGTATTTCAATTTTAGCCGCAATACACAGTGCAAAGCTCGTATCTTTAAGTGCTTTGAGTGTATAATACTTGAATTGCTGGTAACTGCCTCAATATTAGTTATCACTCGTCGTATGTTGCATTCTTACAACCTTCAAGCTGTTGTAATCACATTTGCAGTATCGCATTTATTTTTTAATTTGGATTTGTCGTGGCGCAAGTAAGAGCAAGAGTCCAGCTAAATGTTGGCAAAAACAGTGATATTCCTGCAGAAATCGTATCTTTTAGTGGCTTAAATGATGGCCAAGAGCATGTTGCTTTAGTGTTTAATCAAGCCGACACCGAGCTAGACGTACCCTTAATTCGTATGCATTCAGAGTGTTTGACTGGCGATGTATTTCATTCGTCACGTTGTGATTGTGGTGAGCAGTTAAATGAATGCATTGAAATGATGCACGAGCAAGGTGGTATTTTACTGTATTTACGCCAAGAAGGCCGTGGCATTGGCTTATACAACAAGATTGATGCTTACGTATTGCAGTCGCAAGGTATGAATACGTACGAAGCGAACAACCACTTGGGTTTTGCTGATGATTTGCGTGACTTTTCAGACGCCGTATTAATGCTCGAAGCACTTAATCAAAAGCATGTTAAGTTAATGACAAATAACCCGAATAAGCTTAAAGCACTGCGTGACGCTGGCATTGAGGTTGATTCAGTAGTTGGTACGCATGCACACATTAAAGCGGGTGTAGTGGGTAACCGTGCTTACCTTGAAACGAAAATCAAACATGGCTCGCACATGCTTGATATTAAGAAAATTAAAAAGCCTGAATAAATTTCACAACAGGTGACTATAAACCCGTGGCGCACCCAGTTATACTCGGTGCGTTTTGCCGTTATTGAATGAGAAACTATGTCGATCGAAGTTCGTGTTTTTAAAGCCGATGCAGGCGTAAAATGGTTTAAAGCAGGGTGGGAAATCTTCAAGCTGCAACCCGTTACGTTTATTTTAATGCACCTGTTAATAGGTGTTATTGGCTTTTTATCGTTAGTGCTACCACTGTTACAAGTCGTCGGTGCATTTGTTGCGCCATTTTTAATGGCTGGATTTTATCAAGCAGTATTGACAAAACAGCAAGGTGGTACGGTTAGCCAAGTTGATATTTTTAAACCCTTTAGTAATAAAGGTAATCGTATTGGTTTAGTGCGTGTTGCTGTGTACCAGATGGCGGCGGGTATTTTATTAGCCCTGTTATCAAATTTCATTTTTGCCGATGCTTATGCGGTTATTTCAAGCCAAACGTTCGACCCACAAAATCAAACACATATTGCTGATTTACTGGCCACAATTTCCATGGGGCAAGTGGCGGTATTTCTATTAGTAATCTGTGTGTATATGACTGCGTTTGCTTATGCTATTCCATTGGTTTATTTTCAAAAACAAAGCAATATGTTGCAGGTTCTAAAAACCTCATTCATGGTGTTTTACCATAATATGGCACCACTGAGTGTCTATGGCCTAATTTGCGCCGTTTTAATGGTGATCTGTATTCCTTTATCGTTTATTCCTCTATTGGTTTTAATGCCAATTTGTTACATTAGCTTCTTCGTGTCTTTTCAGGCTATTTTTATGCCGGTTGTACCAAAAGGTGATGACCAACCAAAAGCACCACAGGCGCAGTCACAATCAGGGCGCTTTGACGCGTAATGGATGATAAAGAACAAAAATTAAAGAATTACGTACTTTGGTTACTGTCTCGACAAGATTACTCGCGTCGAGACCTAACGCGAAAGTTACAGCAAAAAGAGGCGACGCCCGAGTTTACAGAGCGTTTGTTAGATTGGTGTGAGTCACACAACTTTATTAACGAACAGCGCTACTGCGAAGGGTTTGTACGCCGCCATTTAGCAAAGTATCATGGTGCGAAACGCATTCAGAGCGAAGCAATGGCGAAAGGGATAGACCGAGCACTATTAGATAAGACGCTCGAGGAGTTCGAAATCGATTGGTTTGAACTCGCACAGGACGCATATTTAAAGAAGTTTTCAAATTCAGGTAAAGAACTCGACCAGAAAGAAAGAGCGAAACGTGTACGCTACTTGATGTATCGAGGCTTTAATTACGAACAAATTGATTTTGCAATGCAAGCACAGCAATAAACGGGTGAGATTTTCACATGCAGCATATGACTACCGCACAGATCAGGCAACAGTTCTTAGACTTTTTTGCCTCTAAACAACACCAAATTGTTCCTTCAAGCTCGCTGATCCCGGGTAACGATGCCACGTTATTATTCAATAACGCCGGTATGGTGCAATTTAAAGATGTATTTTTAGGTGCGGAAAGCCGCCCTTATTCGCGTGCTACCAGCTCACAACGTTGTGTGCGTGCAGGTGGTAAACATAACGACCTTGAAAACGTAGGTTACACAGCGCGTCACCATACATTCTTCGAAATGCTTGGTAACTTCAGCTTTGGCGATTACTTCAAGCAAGACGCAATTAAGTTTGCGTGGCAGTTTTTAACTGAAGTAGTAAAACTACCGCAAGAAAAGCTACTTGTTACTATTTATCACGATGATGAAGAAGCGTTTAACATCTGGCATAAAGAAGTAGGCCTAAGTGAAGATCGCATTATTCGCATTGCAACCAGCGATAACTTCTGGTCAATGGGTGATACAGGTCCGTGTGGTCCATGTTCTGAAATCTTTTACGATCACGGTGAGCACATTTGGGGTGGTCCTCCAGGTTCACCTGAAGAAGACGGTGACCGTTTCATCGAGATCTGGAACCTAGTATTCATGCAGTATAACCGCCATGCCGACGGTACAATGGAGCCGCTTCCTAAGCAATCTGTTGATACAGGTATGGGTCTTGAGCGTATCTCTGCAATTTTACAAGGCGTTCACTCAAACTACGAAATCGATTTATTCCAAGCGCTTATTGCTGCGGCAGCAAAAGTAACCAACGCACAAGATTTAGATGATAAATCATTACGCGTTGTGGCTGACCACATTCGTTCGTGTGCGTTCTTAGTGTCTGATGGCGTTATGCCATCAAACGAAGGCCGTGGTTATGTACTACGTCGTATTATTCGTCGTGCAGTTCGTCACGGTAACAAGCTAGGCGCGAAAGGTGCATTCTTCTACAAGCTAGTTGCTGCGCTAATTGAGCAAATGGGTCAAGCGTACCCAGAGCTTGCTAAGCAACAAGAAATTATTGAAAAAGTACTGCGTATTGAAGAAGAGCAGTTTGGTAAAACGCTTGAGCGTGGTCTGGCTATTTTAGAAGAAAGCCTAGCTGACATCGAAGGCGATGTGATCCCAGGTGACTTAGTATTCAAACTTTACGACACTTACGGTTTCCCAGCTGACTTAACGGCAGACGTGGCCCGTGAGCGATTCATGACGATTGATGAGCACGGCTTCCAAGAGTGTATGGCTGTTCAGCGTAAGCAAGCACAGCAAGCAGGTAAGTTTGGTGCTGATTACAACCAACAACTTAAGTCTGAAAAACACACAGACTTTAAAGGTTACGATGCAGAGCATTACACAGGTACTGTGGTTGAACTTTTCAGTGAAGGTCAATCGGTTTCTGTACTTGAAGATGGTCAAGAAGGTATCGCAATCTTAGATCGCACACCGTTTTATGCTGAATCAGGTGGTCAGGTTGGTGACACCGGTGTGTTAAAAGTTGCTGGTGGTGAGTTTGTAGTGACTAACACCACGAAACTTGGTAATGCATTTGCACACCATGGTCGTGTACAAGGCCGCATTGGTACAAACGATAAAGCAGAGGCAACAATTGATGCAGCACGTCGCGATAGCATCAAGAAAAACCACACTGCAACTCATATTCTGCATGAAACTTTACGTCAAATTTTAGGTGAGCACGTAAATCAAAAAGGTTCACTTGTTGACCCTGAACGTTTACGTTTTGACTTTTCTCACTTTGAAGCAGTAACAAAAGACGAATTACGTCAGATCGAGCGCGCAGTAAACGATGAAATCCGTCGTAACTTTGCCCTTGAAACTGAGCTAATGGCTATCGAAGATGCAAAAGCAAAAGGTGCGATGGCATTATTCGGTGAAAAATACGACGACGAAGTTCGCGTAGTAACCATTGGTGATTACTCAATTGAGCTATGTGGTGGTACTCACGTTAAGCGTGCAGGTGATATTGGTTTATTTAAAATCGTATCAGAAAGCGGTATTGCTGCCGGTATCCGCCGTATTGAAGCGGTAACAGGTGCTGAAGCTGTTGCGTATGTGAGTGAGCAAGAGCAACAGCTAAATGATGTTGCAGCGCTAGTAAAAGGTGATAGCAGCACAGTACTTGAAAAAGTAACCGCATTACTTGAGAAATCAAAAGGCCTTGAGAAGCAAATTGCACAGCTTAACGATAAGCTTGCAAGTGCAGCAGGTGCATCGTTACTTGACTCTGTTGTTGAAGTGAATGGTATTAAGCTACTGGTTGCTGATGTTGCAGGTACTGAGTCTAAAGCACTACGTGGCATGGTTGATGACCTGAAAACGAAGATTGGTTCAGGTGTTATTGCCCTTGGCGTAGCCAATGGCGACAAAGTAAGCCTGATTGCAGGTGTAACTAAAGACCTAACAGGTAAAGTGAAGGCCGGTGAACTTGTAAATCACATGGCTGCACAAGTAGGCGGTAAGGGCGGTGGTCGTCCTGATATGGCACAAGCAGGTGGTACTCAGCCAGAGAATCTTGCTACAGCCTTAGAAAGTGTAACTGGTTGGTTATCTGAGCGTTCTTAACTACTAGTGGCACTTATCGTCCAAAAATTCGGTGGCACCTCAGTTGGCTCAATAGAGCGAATTGAGGCCGTCGCCGACCTTGTTGTAAAAACCAAGCAACAAGGCCATCAAGTTGTGGTGGTGCTCTCGGCTATGTCGGGAGAAACTAACCGTCTAATTGAACTCGCTAAACAAATCGATTCTCGTCCCAGTGCTCGTGAGCTTGATGTATTGCTAACCACCGGTGAGCAAGTGTCAGTCTCTTTACTCGCAATGGCTATTATTAAACGGGGCCATTCTGCGGTAAGCTTACTTGCCGATCAGGTCAACATTCGCACCGACAATATGTTTGGCAAAGCGCGTATTGAAGAGATTGCAGCGACTCGCCTTAAGCATGAACTTGAACATAACCGGATTGCCATTATTGCGGGCTTTCAGGGCCGTGATATTGAAGGTAATGTCACAACCCTTGGTCGTGGTGGGACAGATACTTCTGCGGTTGAGATTGCAGGTGCTATCAATGCCGACGAATGCCAAATTTATACTGATGTAGATGGTGTATACACGACCGACCCGCGTATTGAACCAAATGCGCGACGTATGAGTCATGTTACGTTTGAAGAAATGCTCGAAATGGCAAGCTTGGGCGCAAAAGTTTTACATATACGCAGTGTTGAAGCCGCAGGAAAATACAATATACCGCTTAGGGTATTATCGAGTTTTAACCCGGATCAAGGGACCTTGATCAGTTTTGAGGAGCCTGATGTGCAAACCAATATTGTGTCGGGTATTGCTTTTAATCGAGATGAAAGCCTGATTTATGTCAATGGTGTGCAGCAAGGGGTAGAAAACCTTGCAAAAATTTTGCAACTTTTTGCAGAATTCGGTATCGAAATAGATATGATTAATCAAGTTAATCATAACTTTGAAAAAATAGACTATGCTTTTACTGTGCACACAAATGATTTTGAACAAGCACTTGAAATCCTAACTTTAAACCAAAGTAATATAAAAGCGGAGTCTGTTAAAGGAGTAAGCAATGTTGCCAAGGTGTCAGCTGTAGGTGTAGGGATGAAATCGCACTCAGGTGTAGCAAGTTTATTTTTTAATGCCCTTGCAGAGGAAAACATCAAAGTAGTGCTTGTGTCGACATCAGAAATAAAGATTTCAGTTTTAATTGACGAAAAATATTTAGAGCTGGCTGTACGTGCACTTCATAAAGTTTTTTTAACTGAAAATGAATAAGATTTAGAGTTTTTACTTACTTTTAAGTCAAGTTTTCATTAAAATGTTTTTGACGCGGAATCTTTTAATTTTTTGGAACATGGGAGCAAGAGAATGCTAATACTAACTCGAAGAGTAGGTGAGACCCTGATGATCGGTGACGAAGTAACTGTTACTGTTCTTGGTGTTAAAGGAAATCAAGTTCGCATTGGTGTAAATGCACCAAAAGATGTATCAGTACATCGTGAAGAAATCTATATGCGAATCCAAGCAGAGAAATCTAACCCAAATCCGGGCAATGTTTAATCAGCGAAAAATTCTTAAGAGCCACTCATTGAGTGGCTCTTTTATTTAATTCAACAACTATTTCATCGCTAAGTGCTTGTTTAGAGATGTATTGCATACCGCGCTGTGCTTTTAATATATAACCTCGTTTAGTCTCAATAATCTCGCTGATTTGCTGCCAGCTTAACTGGTAACTCTTATAAGGGTTTTCAGCCTTAATCCCTTCATCGTTAAATAAAATGGTCACCTCGCTACCTGATGCACGGCTCATCATTTGTCTTGCGACCCACCACGGACGTTTGTAATAAAACGAAAGGCACTCAACGACAGCAAGCATAATCATAAAGCTGCCTAAGTAATGATTATCTAATTGATAAAAAGCTAATAAGCCCAGAGTTATTAATAATGCCAGCAGCGGGTATTTAGGTTTGGCTTGTGATGAGTAGGGCAGCGACTCATCAAAGCATTCGTAGTAATACGGTTTATCTAGTGTGTAAGTTGTACTTAATGTCATTCGGGGGCCTACTTAATTTACTGGCTGCAGTTTAGCACTGATAGAAAAAATCTGCCGCAGTTGGTTTTCATTTTGTTGTCATTATGAGAACTTACTATGATTGTATTTTTAGGTGTAAATAGCATGTTTATTAGTTCAGCCTCATTCTCTCTTGCAATGGCTAGTAATACCTTTTTGGTTATGGGTGATATGCCATACACACCTATGGATGAAATTAATCTCGCTCAGCCGAATGGCAAGCTCGCACGTGCGGTCGCATCCACGCCTCATAGCTTTTTGATGCATTTAGGTGATATGAAATCAGGGTCTTTACCTTGCACAAACAAATTACTTCAGGCCAATAAGCAGCTTTTAACTGCAATTACCGATAAACCTTTTATCTATACGTTGGGTGATAATGAATGGACTGATTGCGATCGCGATAGCTTAAGCCCTCAGTTTGATGAGCTTGAGCGATTAGAATATGTAAAAGGTTTAATGTATGACGATGATTACTATAAAAAAGCAAACTTATTACAAGGTTTTACTCATCAGCTCGACATGAGCGAGAACGCGCGTTGGCAATTTAATAATATTGAGTTTATGACTCTGCATATAGCGGGCACGTATAATGGGCGCGCGCAAATACTGAAAAGTAATAAAAATGACGCTTTGGATGCAGCAGATAAACGCGACAGGTTAAACTTAGAGTGGTTGCAGCGGGGCTTAAATAACCAAAGCGCTAAAGCGTATGTCATTGGCTTTCAAGCTGATATTTACAATGCAACGAATAAATCAGCATGCACTGCGACACTGCGCTCAAACTGTGATGCTTTTAAAGTCTACCGCGATGCTTTTTCCCAATTTGCTAAATTTGCAAAAAAGCCTGTGCTCATTATGCATGGAGATACAGGGCCATTTTGTTATCAACAGCTTACAGAAAATTTAACGCGATTAAATGTGCCTGGTGATTATGTGGTTAGTGACATCGCAAGTGTGAAACTAGAAGATGGGGATTGGCAAATAACCAGTGTTGCAACGGGTAAAGCGTTAACAGCGACATGTAAATAAAATAGAGCGGCCGTTAGGCCGCTCTTAGAAGGTTAAAATTTGAGTTTAATACCCATTTTAAATTGACGACCAAGTACGTCATAGTTACTTGGGAATGTGTTACCAGAGTTTGAACTAGTATCACCTGCTTCATTACCAACCACAGGTGGCTCTTTTTCAAACATGTTATCAATACCGAATGTAACATTCATGTAGTCAGTAACATGGTAGCTGGCGAATAAGTCAAAATAATCATAGCTTTCGATGCTTCTGAATTCTTCAAAAACATTTGGCGCTTCGATTGGCTCGATATCTACACCATCAATGTGACGCCATTGTAGTGACACGGTTAGATCTTCCCAAATCCAGCTAGTACGTTGTACCCAGCGTAATTCAGAGACAGGGTCGCAACTTGTGCTGTAAAAACCTTTACAGTCAATAATACGTGCAGTATCAGAGCTTTGCGACTCTTGGGTTAGGTATTTATTGATATTACCTGAGAATTGTAACTCTCCCATGTCATCAAGCAAGATACCAAAATTGAAACCAAGTTCGATACCTTCGGCACGTTGATTTTTTAAGTTGGTAGTAAATTGCTCAATACCCGCACCCGCGATAGTTAAGTCACCACCGATACGATTAATCTTCGCACACTCGTTTGCATCACCTAGTACGTAACAGGCATCAAGAATTTCTTGAGCTGAGAACTCACCAATGATGTCATCGATATCAATATCATAGTAGTCAAGCGTAATCGTGAAGTTTTCAACAGCACTGAATTCAGGTGTCCAAACAATACCTGCAGTGAATGTTTCTGCTTCTTCAGCACCTGGTGGGTTAGCAGGATCACTACCACTAATGACTTGTACTTGACCAGAGATTACATCTTGTACGTTACCAACTTGAGCATCTGTCATGCCTGTTGAGATACAAAGTTGTCTAAGTGCATCATCAATGTTAGCTGCGTTAGCAACTGAACATGGATCTTGTAGCGCGTTGTCTAAGCCTGTTACAACAGGTGAAGCAATTTCGCCTACGTTAGGTGCGCGCGTTGCTTGTTGTTGCATAACACGAATAAGTACATCGCTAACAGGACGCCAGTTGAAGCCAAGTTTCCACGTTTCGTTGCTACCTACTGTATCGTAGTCAGCCCAGCGGAAACCAAACTCTACATCAAGAGTTTCAGCACCCGGCAAGCCATCTAACACAGGTAAGTAACCTTCTAAGAAGAACTCATCGACTTTAAAGCCACCTGTAATAGGCAGTTGGTTACCACCTGCACCACCTTGACAACTAGCAGGGGCAAGTTTTAAACATTCATCAGGCTCAAATAAGCCTTTTTCGCGACGATTTTCATAACCAAAACTCATCGAAAGTGGTGCACCAGCACCTGGGATTTCGATAAACTCGATTGCACCATTAACGGTTGCGGTGAAAATTTCTTGGCTGTACTTTTGTTGTTGAAGGGCAATTGCTTGTGCATAGCCTGCCATTTCATCCGTGATGGTACCAAAGCCACCAAATAGATTAATTGGCACACAGCTTGAATCACCATTTTTACAGGTTACACCATCGGTTGTATCTAATGCATTTTGAATGTTGGTTAAGTTTGTATAACCACCACGTACAGTTGTACGGTTAGATTCACCATATTGATAGCTGACATCATATTCCCAGTCATCTAGGAAGAAACCTGTTACACCAGTCACGATTTGGAACTGAGTACTGTCAAATCGTTCTGTACGAGCACCTAACTCTAATGTTCTACGACGTAACTGCACTTTTAGATAGTCTTCACTATCAACAATGCCGTTACCGTTAACATCTTGCCAGTTACTGTCATTTAAGCTACCAGCCGCCAAAGCAGCAGAAGCGCCATCAATCATAAATTGTCGAGCTTGATCGCCAATTAACGGGTTCGCTAAAGGTAAATCAAAACTTGAACCAAACGTACCAGATGGTGCTACTTGCGTATCAACACTGGTGTTAGTGTAGTTAAAGCTTGAATAAACTTTATGCTCATCAGTGAGGTTATATTTAGCGATTGCGGTTGCTGAATAACGCTCTGAAGGTGTTTGATAGAAGTTATATGGATTGAAGTTAAATACACTACATGTATCTGGTTGCAATGTACCATCGTTTCTAAATTGCCCTGAGCCAGTTGTGCCTGCACCAACAATTGCAAATCGTGTTGGGAATGCAGTTGTTGAGCCGCCACTTTCAACCGAGTTAGGACCACTACAATCTGCTGGCGCAGGGATTGGTGGCTCACCGTTTAAAAATTGCTCATAGTTAGCACCGGTAGCCGTTTCAATACCAAGTAAACCTAAAGGACGATCACCTAGTAGTACTTGATCACGCTGGCTCCAGCCAAGAGATAGTACAACGTTACCTTTATCGTCTTCTAGGTTAGAACCTATTGTTAAGGCTATACTGTTTTTGTCACCATCATTGTCACCGGTTTGAGAGTGTTTAAGATCTAAATCAACACCTTGAAAGTCTTCTTTTAATACAACATTCACCGCACCTGCAATCGCATCAGAACCATATACAGCTGACGCACCACCAGTGATAATATCAATTCGTTCAATCAGTGCTGTTGGAATTGTTGAACTGTCAACTGAGCCATTGTAGTTGTATGGGATCATCCGACGTCCATTCATTAGAACAAGTGAACGTTGCGATCCTAAACCTCTTAAGTTAATAGTGGCTGCACCGCCAGAGCCATTATTTACGTTACTACCATCGCCAGGTATTGTTGAAGGTAAAGTTCTTAGTATTTGTTCTACTTCAGGCTCTTGTTGGTAACCTAATTCTTTTTCTCCGATTGATACAATTGGACTTGCAGAAACAGCGCCCGGTTGTCTAATACGACTACCTGTGATTGAAATTACTTCAAGATCTTTTTTTGCGTCGCTTGTCTCTTCTGCTGCACTCATTGGTGCGTATATAAGAGCTGTAGAAACAACCCCTGTACTAATCGCCAGCTTTACAGCATTTGATAGTTTGTTTTTTAACATTGTTATCTCCCAATATTTAATTATAGTTGGCTAGAAAACAATGGATTACTACTCGATATCCATTCTTAGCATGTTTAGATTAGTACACAACCTAGGTAAATGTGTAGTTTTTGATAAGAAAATGTATAAATATTGAAATTTTAATGTTTTATGCTGAGTTGGAGAGAATGGAAATCATAAAAAAAGCGGCTTTGAGGCCGCTTTTCTTGTTGGTATTTTGTATAGAAGGATTAGCAGTTAGTTTCTTTTGCGTTTACACCTTCTTTAACATCTTCACATGCATCTTCTACAGCATTTTGTGTATCAGTAATTGCTTCGTCAATGCGCTCACCTGCATCTTCAGCTGTGTTATCTTCACAACCCATAATGAATAGACCTGAAAATAGGGCGATAGTAGCGGCTTTTAAAGTTGAATTTTTCATAATCAAATTCCTTGTAATATTTAAAATGTAGTTTCTAAGTGTCTGTTATTACTGTGTTACTTGGGTACGTTGCCTCTAAGTGCACCTGATACCAGTGAAATAACAAGTAAAACTAGAAATATAAAAAAGATAATTTTAGCGATACCTGCTGCGGCTCCTGCGATACCGCCAAAACCTAACACTGCAGCGATTAACGCAATAACTAGAAAAGTAATTGTCCAGCGTAACATAGTGATTCTCCTTGGCTAATAATATTTCGTTTCGGTTGAAATAGTTGAAGCCAGTTCTATGCCATTATTAAATATTGTTTATTTTCAATTGGTTGTGGTTTTTTCAGGGGTTTTTAAATTTTCTTATTTGGTAACTTTTACGAATTAGCATGTAACTTATTCATAGTGATTATTTTTCAACTTAAATGAGTAAAATCGCATCTTTTACTATTCTTATTTTGGTAAGACCAATTTATCTTTGTGGTGTTTTTATATTCTCAATGGCCTGTGTTGGCGAGGGTTTTGAGTATGTTATGTAAAAACAGGCAATGTCACCTTTATAACTTATGACTATATCGACTATTTTTATCATCTATATAGGGCTATTAATACGCTTATTTCACGGTTGTTAATTTTATGTTTTACGTGTTATTTTGAGTTAAATTGGTTTTACCAATTTACAAGGTGGTATACAAATCAAGAGTGTTTGTTATCATGTTGAATAATTATTTAACTATATTGACTTTTTATTTGTAACAGTGCGAGGGGCAGTATGGACATAAGTGGGTTACTCTCAACCGCGGCCAGCTTGATGATTACGGGCATGATTGGTGTATTTATATTTTTAACTATTTTGATTTCAGCCGTGACCTTAATGTCTAGGTTGATGAATCGTTTTGATGAACCAGTCGATGAGCCTGTACGGGCTGCAAAAATACAATCACAGCAGGGTGTGCCGCAAGCTCACATTGCAGCTATTAGCGCTGCAATCGCTCAATTCAGAAATAAACAAAAATAATGGGGCAGCTGAAAATGGCTAAATTAAAATTAACCGAACTAGTTTTACGTGATGCACATCAATCACTGTTGGCAACACGTATGCGCTTAGATGACATGTTACCTATGGCCGAGAAACTTGATAATGCGGGTTATTGGTCAATTGAATCATGGGGGGGCGCAACATTTGATTCTTGTATTCGCTACTTAGGCGAAGATCCTTGGCAGCGTATTCGTGAACTTAAAGCGGCGATGCCAAATACCAAACAGCAAATGCTACTGCGTGGACAAAACTTACTGGGTTATCGCCACTATGCTGATGATGTAGTGGAAAAGTTTGTTGAGCGTGCACATAAAAATGGTGTTGATGTATTTCGTATTTTTGATGCAATGAATGACGTACGTAATCTTGAAACCGCGATTAAAGCCGCTGTTAAAGTGGGGGCTCATGCACAGGGAACAATTTCCTACACAGTAAGCCCTGTGCACACTCTTGATATGTGGCTTAAGCTTGCTAAACAGCTAGAAGAGCTGGGCTGTCATTCTATTTGTATTAAAGATATGGCTGGTTTATTAAAACCTTATGACTGTGAGCAACTGATCAAAGGTTTAAAAGAAACGGTGTCAATTCCTATCGCGATGCAATGTCATGCTACAACAGGTTTAAGTACAGCAACCTATCAAAAAGCGATTGATGCAGGCATCGATATGTTAGATACGGCTATTTCATCAATGAGTATGACTTATGGCCACAGTGCAACAGAAACAATAGTATCGATTGTTGAAGGAACAGAGCGCGACACAGGTCTTAACCTTAATCAGTTAGAAGAAATTGCCGCTTATTTTCGTGATGTGCGTAAAAAGTATGCCGCTTTCGAAGGCAGCCTAAAAGGGGTTGATGGTCGTATCTTATTAGCACAAGTACCAGGTGGTATGTTAACTAACATGGAGAACCAGCTGAAAGAACAAGGTGCTGCGGATAAACTCGATCAAGTGCTTTTAGAGATCCCACGTGTACGTGAAGATTTAGGGTATATTCCACTGGTAACACCAACCTCACAAATTGTTGGTACGCAAGCCGTTCTAAATGTATTAACGGGTGAGCGTTATAAAACGATTACTAAAGAAACCGCAGGTGTACTTAAAGGTGAGTATGGTGCAACCCCAGCGCCGATGAATAAAGAACTTCAAGAACGTGTTTTAGACGGAAGCGAAGCAATAACGTGTCGTCCTGCTGATAAACTTGAACCTGAACTCGAAAAACTTGAAGCTGAATTATTAAAAGAAGCTAAAGAGCAGGGTTTAGAGCTGGCTGATGACGTGATTGATGACGTGCTTACCTATGCTTTATTCCCACAAATAGGCTTGAAATTTCTTAAAAATCGTCATAATCCTGATGCCTTCGAACCTGTGCCAACAGGTGAAAAAGCTAAATCTGATCAATCAACGAAACCTTCTTCAAATGGTGAGGTTCAAGCTGAGCAATACAGTGTGAAAGTTGATGGTAAAGTTTACGATGTTGTTGTTGCTAAAGGTGGCGAGCTTCAAGAGGTTGCACTCAAAGACAGTGAGTTAATACCACAATCTGCATCAGCGTCAGCTGGCGAAACACTCAATGCGCCACTGGCAGGTAATATTTTTAAAATCAAAGTAAAACCTGGGCAAACTGTAAATCAAGGTGATGTCGTTATCATTATGGAAGCAATGAAAATGGAAACCGAAGTACGTGCCGCTCATGACGGTACTGTGGCTGATATTTTAGTTGCGGAAGGTGACTCAGTTGCCACCGGCGACGCCATGATTGCACTCGCTTAGGAGGCTTGGGATGGATGGATTATTAAACCTCTGGCATGCAACGGGGATTGCAAACTTTACTTTTCCTGCACTGATCATGATTGCAGTTGGCTGCTTGCTTCTGTATTTAGCGATTGCTCGTAGTTTTGAGCCATTGCTATTACTGCCCATTGGCTTCGGCGCTATTTTAACAAACATTCCAGTGGCTGGTTTATCAGACCCAGGTGGCTTATTGTACTACGTGTATCACATAGGTATTGATTCTGGCGTGTTCCCATTGCTGATTTTTATGGGGGTGGGTGCACTAACGGATTTTAGCGCGCTTATTGCAAATCCACGTATGTTGTTACTGGGAGCTGCGGCACAATTTGGTATTTTTGCGACGTTATTTGGCGCCATTTTACTTAACTTTATTCCAGGCTTTGAATTTTCACTGCAAGATGCATCGGCGATTGCCATTATTGGTGGTGCTGATGGACCAACCGCTATTTTCTTGGCCTCGAAACTTGCGCCTGATTTACTGGGGGCAATTGCTGTTGCTGCGTATTCATATATGGCATTGGTGCCTATTATCCAACCGCCAATTATGCGTGCGCTAACAACAAAAGAAGAGCGTGAAATTCAAATGCCGCAGCTACGTGCAGTATCAAAAAAAGAAAAAATCATTTTTCCATTGATGGTACTCAGTCTAACGATTTTATTTTTACCTGCCGCGACGCCACTTGTTGGTATGTTTTGTTTAGGTAATTTAATGCGAGAATCAGGTGTGGTCGATCGTTTAAGTAATAGTGCACAAAACGAGATCATTAATATCACTACGATTTTCTTAGGTCTTGCTGTTGGTTCTAAACTTGCAGCAGATAAGTTCTTAACGGTAGAAACTATTGGTATCTTGGTATTAGGTGCTTTGGCCTTTGCAATTGGTACAGCATCAGGCGTGTTTATGGCAAAAGGTCTGAATAAGTTTTCTAAATCGCCGATTAACCCTCTCGTGGGGGCTGCGGGTGTATCGGCAGTGCCAATGGCTGCGCGGGTGGTAAATAAGGTAGGTCTTGAAAGCAATCCACATAACTTCTTGTTAATGCATGCAATGGGTCCGAATGTAGCTGGTGTATTAGGAAGTGCCGTAGCTGCAGGTATTTTGTTAGCGATTGTTGGCTAAGTCGTTTACTTCCAACCGACTGGCGCAGTATTTTACTGCGCTTTTTTTTGCCTATAGACTAGGGCTTAAACTTATCTATTGTGTAAGGAAGCCACAATGAATGTATTTGTTATTTTATTATGCCTGTTTATCGCACTGGCTATTCTTATACCACTACTTGAAAAGTATCATTCAAAAATGGGGCTAGATGGTGCAACCAAATATGCTAAGTATATATGGCCGTTAGTAATGATCTCGATGGTGATCCAGCTGATTTATTTATTAGTCAGGTAACACAATAAGGAGCTCGCCAAAATAAGTTGGCGAGCTTTTTGTTTTAGTGCGTTGCTAAAGGATAGTCGGTATAGCCTTTTGCACCGCCACCAAATAAGGTGTCAGGGTCGTGTTGTGCAAGTGCAATCCCTTTTTCAATACGCTCAGGCAGATCTGGGTTTGCAACAAACGGACGACCAAAGCCAATTAGATCAGCCCAGCCTGCGGCTAATGCTTGCTCTGCCTTCTCGCCAGTGTACTTGCCTGCATAAATCATTAACCCAGAAAAATTTTCACGTAGTGCTTGTTTAAAATTTTGCTCCATTAATGGCGCATCGTCCCAGTCAGCTTCGGCAATATGCAGGTAAGCAACGTTTAGGTCATTAAGTACCTTCGCTACGCCAATATAGGTTTCAAATGGGTTATCATCGACCGTCCCATTGAGTGTTGTGAGTGGAGCAAGACGTACGCCTACACGGTCAGCACCAATTTCATCACATACCGCTTGTGTCACTTGTTGTAAAAAGCGTAAGCGGTTTTCTAAATTGCCGCCGTATTCATCAGTGCGTTGGTTTGATTCTGAATCTATAAATTGATTAATTAAGTAACCATTAGCAGCATGCAGTTCAATACCATCAAACCCTGCATCAACTGCGTTGCGAGCCGCTTGGCGGTATTCGTTTATAACGAGTTTGATGTCGTCATGGCTCATTGCGCGGGGCAGGGCAGTGGCAACAAAATCGGGTTTATCATCTTCATCAATAAATACTTTAACGTCTTTAGCTGCAATAGCTGATGGCGCAATTGGCTGCTCGCCACCTGTGTTACTTGGGTGAGATACGCGGCCAACATGCCAAAGCTGGGCAAACATAATGCCACCAGCTTGATGAACTTTGTCGGTTACTTTCTTCCAACCGGCAATTTGCTCAGCAGTATAAATACCTGGTGTCCAAGCATAGCCCTTACCTAGGGCTGATATTTGTGTGCCTTCGCTAATGATTAAGCCGGCGCTGGCACGCTGGGCATAGTAGTCGGCCATTAACTCATTGGCGATATCCCCTGGTTGTGATGAGCGAGAGCGAGTCATTGGTGGCATGACAATACGGTTTTTTAGTGTGTGACCGGCAAGTTGTACGGTATCGAATAATTTGTTCATTACGGCTCCTTGAAAGCGACTATGCTTTCAGCATAACGAAAATTATTTATGAAATTAATGTCAGTAATCACAAAACACTTTTGTTAAAAATGCAAAAAACTACAGCGTTAACTTGGGTGCTATAAAGTCTAAAAACGCTAATACTCGTGATGATACACCGCTATTTTGATAATACACCGCATGCACTTTTTCACGACGATTAGGGCTCAATACTTCGCCTTCGAGCACTTTTACTAAACGGCCTGCTTTTAAATCTTCGTTGATCATAAATTCCGACAATAAGGTAATGCCATGACCTTGAATACAAAGCTGGCGTACCGTTTCACCGCTTGATGCACTGATTGAAAATCTAAGATCTAAAGGCGTGGTTAACGGCCAGTGGTTTAAATGCGGCGCATCGGTAAAACCAATAAGTTGTTGCGAGGCTAAGTCGGTTAGCTCATTTAAAGGTGGTGAAGTTTTTAAATAATCAGGGCTGGCAACGAGCTGTAGTTTACTAACTCCCAAAGTGCGCGCATGCAAGTTTGAGTCAGCGAGTTCGCCAATACGAATAGCAATATCGGTTTTATGTTCAAGCAAATCGATAATACTGTCGTGGCTGGTGATCTCGAGTTTTATATCAGGATACGCTTGGTTAAAGGCCTTTAAATGTGGCGCTAATTGATGAAACACAAAGGGGCTTGCGGCATCAACTCTTAATTTTCCTGATGGCGCACAGTGAAGAAGTTTTAGGGCTTCTTCGCCTTGTGCAAGCTGGCTGAGTGCTTCTCTAGCATAGCCTAAAAATAACTCACCTTCTTCGGTCAGCTCAATGCGCCTTGTGGTGCGATTGAATAAGGTAATGTTTAAAGATTTTTCGAGCCGAGTTACCGCCCGTGATATTTTTGCTACTTGCTCATCTAAGGCATTAGCTGCACTTGAGAATCCGCCGGTATCAACCACGCTGATAAATGCTTCTAAATCTTGGGTGTTGGAGATCACGCTCATGGCAATACCTTTTCATTTTTGACAAAAGTATTTTGTCACTACTGCTATTTTTTGCAAATTTAATTTTAGCCACAATAGCCGCACTTTCAAAATTAAATAGAGGATATGTGATGCCAATCGCATTACTTGCGTTGACTCTCAGTGCGTTTGCCATAGGCACCACTGAGTTTGTGATTGTCGGCTTAGTGCCAACTATCGCTGATGATTTAGCGGTTTCGTTACCGAGTGCCGGGCTACTTGTTAGCTTGTATGCATTAGGTGTTGCAGTGGGGGCGCCAGTGCTAACTGCGCTTACCGGACGCTGGAATCGAAAACATGTATTACTTAGCTTAATGAGCCTATTTGTAATTGGGAATTTACTGGCTTGGCAAGCACCTAGTTATGGCAGTTTGATCACAGCAAGGGTTCTAACAGGCCTTGCCCACGGGGTGTTTTTCTCGATTGGTTCAACCATCGCAACAGGGCTTGTTAGTAAAGATAAAGAAGCCAGTGCTATCGCGATTATGTTTACGGGGTTAACGGTTGCATTAGTAACTGGTGTGCCATTAGGGACTTGGATTGGTCAGCACTTTGGTTGGCGAGCAACCTTTTTAGTGGTGTCTTTACTGGGCTTAATTGCACTGGTTGGCAGCGCGTTTTTAATTCCGAGTAACTTAAAGCAAAGTAAACCTGCCACTTTAGGTGAGCAACTAAAAGTAATGGTGCAACCTAGGCTTTTACTGGTGTACTTGATGACCATACTTGGTTATGGCGGTACATTTACGGCCTTCACATATTTAGCGCCCATTTTAGAGCAGCAAACTGGTTTTGCATCAGCCACTATTAGCTTAATCATGCTGGTTTACGGGGTATCGGTTGCTGTTGGTAACATCTACGGCGGTAAGTTAGCCGATAAAAAAGGCCCGATAAGTGCGCTTACTATTATCTTTAGTGCTTTGAGTATTGTGCTGTTGGTGCTGACCTTTACCATGCAATCTAAAGTCGCTGCGGTACTGACCATACTTGTCTGGGGGGCATTTGCATTTGGTAATGTGCCTGGGCTGCAAGTTTATGTGGTTAAACTTGCTGAAAGGTTCACTCCCAATGCCGTCGATGTGGCATCAGGGTTAAACATTGCAGCGTTTAATATCGGTATTGCGCTGGGCTCAGTGTTAGGTGGCGTTGTGGTTGAAAACTACTCATTGCAAGACACTGCTTGGATTGGCGCTATCATCAGTTTAGCGGCGTTAATTGCAACAAGATACAGCGGTTATTTAGATAAGCGTGAAGCTGTTTTAGAAC
Source organism: Pseudoalteromonas sp. CO133X (assembly GCA_004208945.1). Taxonomy (GTDB): domain Bacteria; phylum Pseudomonadota; class Gammaproteobacteria; order Enterobacterales; family Alteromonadaceae; genus Pseudoalteromonas. The sequence continues at coordinate 45,084 of SGPE01000015.1, forward strand.
TGAAGCTAGAAAAATAACAACACCGAAAGTTAGCTGTACCAACCTTTGCACACTTTTAGTCAAAGGTTGGTGGTGAGCTGGGTAAAAATAAGTTGCAAATGGCTTCACAATTATTTTATCTCATCAACAAGCAAATTAATGATTAAGTTAATAACCTCTGTTTTTGGTAGCGGTAGTGCATTTGATGTAATGGAAAAACCTTCAATAAATGGAATAAGTAATGACACGACAACCTTACTTTTTTGTTCGCTAAAGCCTAGCGAGATCAGCAGTAACTCAAGCTCCGTACCACATTTTTTATAGTAGTTTTCTAAACTGGTGAGTACTTTTTCTGAACGGCATGAAATAGCCCAAATTTCTCGAAAAACTTCACACCAATCTTGGATATCGTCAAGGGCAAGTAGGTTACTGATGTAGTTCTTAATGGCTTGAGGGTTATTTTTTAGTTCAATATCACTCATCGAACTACGGATATGATCAAGGCAAACTTCTAAATATGAATCAATTACTTGAACAATTAATCCGTCTCTGTCTCCAAAATGATATTGTACATTACTGAGAGTCACACCACTTTTCTCAGCAACTTTTCTGAGAGTGAGTCCTTGATTGCCATTTTCACTGAGCATTTTAGTTGCTGTTTGAATGATAATCTCTTTATTTGATTCCATTTTCACCACACAGTTGTTGAATTTCATATTCCGACCATTCTAGCAAAGAATATTATTTTTTTGTCATACCGCAACTATTTATGTTCATAACCTATCTCGTAGAGGCTTTAAGGAAGCAATAAATTATTCCCTGGCAAAACCCTGAGTATTAAATTTTTGTTAACTTTAAAATGTTTCAATTATCATCCTATTGACAATATTGGTCAGTTGACCTAGTGTGTGCGTGCTTTTATTTTTGTTTCTTACATAGGGAAAATTACAGTGGAAATTACAAAAGATGTTGTTGTTGATGTTATTGCAGAGGTATTAGAGCTTGATAAAGATGAAGTCGCTTTAGACAGCTCTATCGTAGATGATCTGGGAGCGGATTCTTTAGATTTAGTTGATATTTCTTTTTCTTTAGGAAAAAAGCTGAAAATTAAAATGCCAACTAAAACAACATTAATTATTGCCAGTGAGCTTTGTGCAGATGAAAAGGCCTTTATACAAGGTGGCAAGCTTACTTCTGCAGGCGTTGATTTATTGATAAATAGTCCAAGTCATTATTCACAAAGTGAAATTGATGTGGGCATGGCTGTCAGTGATTTACTTAGTTTGACAACCGTTCTGCACTGGTTCTATCTAGCTAAAGATGTGTGTGGACATGCTAGCCAAAATGGTGATGTGTTACTGCAAGAGTATGTCGAACAATTCTGTGTATCTAGAGATATTGAGCTGATAAACGTACCAGCATAATTTGTTAGGGAAAACTCATGCACAAGGTTGTTATTACAGGGATTGGCGTAACTGTTAAAAATCACCAAGACCCTCATACGTTGTTTGCAACTTTAGAGTCTGGTCAGTCTCTTATTACAGATGACCATATTTTAAAAGGAATGGGGATCGAGGGCGTCGCCAGTAGTCGTATTAGCGATGAAGAAGTTAGTCAGCTACAAAGTCGGTACACATCACTTGATCAAACTAGGGTAGCACCATCTGGATTTGCGGGATTTGATGCGTTAACTAAATCAGTAAAAGATGCTGATTTAAACCCAGACCAACTTCGTCAAGCTGGCCTTTATTTTGGTACTAACAAAATACTGCCAACAGTTGATCTAGTACATCAGCTTGCTCAACAAAAAGCGGCAAGCGAAAAATTACCCTATCAATCGCCAGAGAGTGTGGATTATTACAATCCGCAAACGGTTGTCGCGGACATGGTTGAACACTTCGAAATTGGTGGGCCAGTGACATCTTGTGCCGATGCTTGTGCGGCAGGTGCATCAAGTTTGATCTCTGGTTTTAGGCAAGTCTCACGTGGTGCTTTAGATATCGCATTATGTGGTGCAGCCGATTTTGGAACACAGCCCGTCATGCAGTTGCTCTTCAAAAACATAGGCGCGCTCAATCAAGCGCAATTATTTAATTGTGCGAGTGAAGTATCAAGACCTTTTGATAGCAATCGTGCTGGAGTCGTGCTTGCTGATGGAGCAGCCTTTGTTGTACTCGAGAGTGAAGTGTCGGCAAAGCAAAGAGGTGCGTCTATTTATGCATATGTTTGCGGCGCTCATCGATGTACCGAATCTTATAAAATGACCTCAACTGAACCCAGTGGTAAGTTTTATGCACAGTGCATGCAAGCAGCCCTTGAAAATAGTTGTATCAGTGCTGAGGACATTGACCATATTAGCGCACACGGTACCTCAACCAAGAGTAATGACAGTGCTGAAAGTCGTGCTATTAAACAGGTCTTTGGCAGCCATACGCCTGTTACTTCAACAAAGTCAGCGTTAGGGCATTCATTGGCAGGGAGTGGTGCAATTGAAGTGGTTTTATCTGCATTGAGTATAAAAAACCAAGTCATGCTGCCGACCTTAAACTTTGAATCCCTTGGCGATGATGATGCAAAGGTGAGTGTTGTGAAGAGTGCGACACCTAAAGCAATCAATTATTTGCTTAGTAACTCGTTTGGTTTTGGAGGAGTAAATACAAGCATTGTTTTAGCGAGGGATAGCGCATGTTAAAGCCTGTGTACTTATTTCAAGGTGAGACACTGCTGGCGCAGAATACATCATTAGAATCACTACTCACTCATAAAGGCAGATTAATGAGTACGCCTTTTGAAAGTGCTGATTTAATTAATCACTCCATTTTTATTTCTACGCTAGCAGACGAAAATCTCAAGGATGTTGGCGCTGAGCGCATGGTACGTAAAACCAGTGAGCGTCAAGCTCGTTGGCTTATTGCAAGTGGCGTAAGAACGTGGCGAACTTATTTTAATGAGCCACAGAATAAAGCGGGATTATTTATCGGTTTAGGAACCGTTGACTGCGATGAAGAGGACAATCCTGAGCTCGTTCAAGAACCGACTGCTGAGTGCTTAGCTACCGCAATGTTAGAAGAGAGGCGGCCGCTTGTTTGTTTAGCGTTACTCAACTCTAGTGCTACCAGCCATATTGCACAATTGGCTGGTATTACTGGTGAAAATATGAGTTTTTCGCCATTACTGAGCGCGGGCTTAAATGCCCTATGTGAGGGCTACTTTGCGATTGCTGAAGGGCGTTTGAAACATGCTTTATGTGGTGGCGGGAGTCAAAAGATAACGCCTTGGTCCTTACTTGCCTATGAGTCAATCTGGGCTAATCAAGACAATTACTGGCTAAGTGAAGCGGCAAGTTTTTTTATTGCCAGCGATGAACCCCGTTTAAATCAGCACGCTGCGATAGGTGTTATGCGTCAAGCATATCGAGCTCGCCTACAAAATAATGCACATGCACTCACCGAACAGGTTAATCGCATAACGGGTTCACCTTTAATAGAAAATCAGCACGTTGTAAAAGTTATCCTCGTTGGAGCAAACCTTGAGCAACAAGATATTACGCTACATGCATTGGGTGATGAGCTTAAAAGCAGGGCGGTTGTATTGGATAGTTACGTTGGCAACACCATGGCTGCGGCTACAGCAATAGCGTGCAACAGTGCATTGAGCTATTTGCATGACGCCGAACAGGGCTTCGTTATCGTGATTGCGTTTGGTGATCATGCTGAATTTGGAATGTTTTTAATAGAGGCTAACAATGACTAATCGAGTAGTGGTCACTGGACTGGGAGTGCTTAGCCCATTTGGTGTTGGCGTTGATTCATTTTGGTCTGCCGTAAAGGCAGGTGAAAATGCTGTTGATGCTTGGCATCCTCCTGGAGCTGAAGGCTTTCCTGTTCAGCACGGTGCAACAATTAAGCAAGATACACAAGCGTTGGTGGCAGAGGGATTGGTTGATTTTGAGTTACCAAAACACATCGAAAGACGTGCAATTTATGCACTTATTGCCGCTAAAGAAGCAATTAACGACGCACGTCTTGAAAATGAGTTGAGTCAAGCAGGGATTGCTGTGTGCAGTGGTGTACCTGAGCTTGATGACGCCTCATTGCTGGCCCTCGCTGAGCAGCCAAAAGCAGATATCATGAACTATGCATTGGCTGAGCGAGAGCAGGCAATAAAGCGTTTTTCAGGTATTAGATGCAGCAATGATGTATTAGCAACCACCTTGGCTGAACAATTGAATACGTCAGGATTTATTTGCAATGTGAGTGGCGCCTGTGCAGGGGCAACTCAAGCTATAGGTCTTGCATATCGTGCAATCAAGCGAGGTGAAGCATCGGTCATGTTATGCGGAGGTGCTGATTCTGTATTGAGCATTCGTACTCTATCTGCATTACATCTATTAGGTGCCACAGCAGAAACACAGCGTTTTGCAAACCAACTTTGTCGGCCGTTCGATCAAGATCGTGCAGGGCTAGTTGCGGGTGAAGGCGGTGCCATGTTGGTACTTGAAAGTGAGCAGCATGCAAAGGCCCGTGGTGCCCATATTTATGCTGAAATTACCGGTTACGGTAGCTCTTTAGATGCTTACAAAGTCACCGCTCCCCACCCTGAAGGATTAGGGGCGATAAGTGCAATGGAGGGGGCGTTACAAAGTGCTGGTATTGGTGCTCAAAATGTACAGTATATAAATGCTCATGGTACATCCACTCCTTTAAATGATGTCATTGAAACAAAAGCAATTAAATCGGTTTTCGGTCAGCATGCAACGTCATTAAGTGTATCGTCTACAAAATCAATGATAGGTCACTGGATTGCGGCCGCTGGTGCGCCAGAAGCAATTGCAACAGTCCTTGCCATTCGTGATCAGTTCATGCCAGCCACCATTAACCTAACACAACCCGATGAGGGGCTCGATTTAGATTATGTGATGGGGAAAGGGCGAGAGGCTAGCATTGACCATGCGCTATCAAATTCATTCGGGTTTGGTGGAATAAACGCGTCGTTAGCTATTGCGAGGTACTATGAATAGTCATTTAAGTTCTGTTGCACTGGTTGGGATAGCGAGTAGTTTTGCTGACAGTGAATTTTCTTTACTGTTTGATAACCAACCAGAACACATTGCCGTGCCTCGTAAGCTTAAGCGTTACATGGCACCTGCTGCAATTAATTCATTAACAGCCACTTCAGAGGCTTTAGCACATATCAGTTTGGCTGAGCGTGCTACAGAGGTTGGTATATACACGTCTCAAACGGGTTACGGTAGCCCATTTTATTCAGAGTTTAGTGCGGCATTACCCGAGAGCGCGGATTCAGCCGCCCAGACCTTTAAAGCATTATGGTCTAGTGAGCGAGTTAATCCATTTTTAATTACCAATGCCCTGAACAATAACTTGTTGGGTATTTCGGGGTTGAACTGGCAATTAAATGGAGATGCATGTGCGTTTATTCGAGATCAACTTGGTGCATTTGGCGCATTACAAGAAGCGATAGTCGCCATTGAAGCTGGTGAATGTCAGCTCGCTATTGTTGCAATTGCAGGAAATAGCAATGACCCATTGGCAAAGTGGCTACAAGACACTGAGTCTGAAGTGGCAGAAGAGGTCACAAATGGCGCCACTACGTTAATTTTGGCAAGCGAAGAGTGGCTTTCAAAAACGGGTCACAAAGCCATAGCAAGGCTAAGCATTTTAGCAAGTGGTTATCATTTAAATACTGAGCAATTAAATACGCTCATAGCTGAATACGTTAAACCAAGCCATTTTTTAAGTTATTACATTGAGTCGGCTAAAGGTAAAAATCGTCTTTTAGCTGATGCATTAGCCTCTTGTAATGTCGCAAACCATCACCTTAATAGTTACAGCGGCTCGGACATATGCCCAGGGATTGTTACCTCAGTAGCCTGCAATTTATCAACACTTCGCAAAAAAAATCACTCTACAGGCGTGTGTGTGAATTGCGACCAAGCTGGTTTTTACTCATTTGTTAGGATTGAAAATGAATCGTTATAGTCAATATTGTAAGCCATCATTAAACCATGGCATTTATGCGATGGGGTTGGATAGAGTTTTTCATCGTGCAGAAAAAGGCACCTTATTCTATTTAGATGAGCAAGGAAATGAGCAAGCTATTATTGATTTTCTAGGTGGTTATGGTGCTGCGTTAATTGGCCATAATCATCCTCGTATGATAGATGCTGCGATGAAAAACTTTCAGCACCAAGTTGCATTCCACAACCAGTTTTCTGTTCGCGATGCCGCGAGCAAACTCGCTGAACGATTAAATGCACTTTTAAAAGAAGAAAATAATCAACAGGAAGATTTTTATTTCTCTTTTACAAGTACTGGGGCTGAATCGATAGAGGTTGCCATTAAGCATGCTGAAATGGCACGCCGTAGTGAAACGCAGCAATTAATAGAAGAAATGCAATTTGCTCTGTCACAAATAAAACGGTTGCCAACAGAAGGTAAGTTAGAACTCAGTGTGGCGCAGCGAGAGCTGTTAAATTTGAGCGAAGAGGCAACATTGAGTGATTTTGTCACTGCTGTGGGAGAATTTAATGAGCAACAGTTAAATATTCAGCCTTATTTTATTGTTCTTAAAAATGCATTTCACGGTAAATTGATGACGTCGATACAACTTACTCATGGGGAGATGTATCGGGCACCATTTGCACACCTTGGTGTGCAAGCAGAGTTTTTACCGTTAAATGAACTTGATTATGCAGCAGCTATGCTTAACGACAAGCATAATGCCACTTTATTACTGCCTAAAATCAAAGGTCACACAGTAAAAGTTAGCATTGAACCATTGCGACTGGCTACTGCACTGCTTGTCGAACCCGTACAAGGTGAGGGGGGGATTCATTGCTTAACAGCCGAACATAGTCAGTGTTTAAAAAAACTTAGCCAAACACTTGGTTGTCCTATTATAAGTGATGAAATTCAGTCAGGTTCAGGTCGCTGTGGGGCATTAACTGCAGGTAGTCAGATTGATTTGAAAGCGGATTATATTGTGCTTTCAAAAGCGCTTGCGGGCGGGGTTGCTAAAATAGGCCTTGTTGCGATATGCAAAAGCAAGTATCAAGCAGGTTTTGATATCATCCAAAGTTCAACATTTGGCGAAGATGACCACAGTGCCAACATCGCGCTTGCATTTTTAGACGAGCTTTATGATCCAAACTTAAATTTATTGGCAGCCATTAAGCAGCAAGGTGAGGCAATTAAAGCGCGCCTTGGTGAACTACAAAATATTTATCCTGATATTATTAAAGACATACGCGGTAGGGGCTTACTCATCGGTATTGAGTTTAATGCCGACATGCCGCTTGATTCAATTTGGTTAAAATCAATCGTGTATCAGGGTTTCATGGGCTACATGATTACTGGGTATTTATTTAATAATTATAATATCCGTGTAGCGCCATCTTCTAGTGCGCCAAATGTTTTACGACTAGAACCAACAATCCATATAACAGAACAAGAACTTAGTCAGCTTATTGCTGGCCTGCATGATGTATGTGAGGTATTAAAAAACCAAGATAGCTACCACTTCTTAAAGCATCTAACGACCTCGGCTGAGGTGCGTTCTTCGCGTACAGAGCTTGCTGATTACCGAGCATTTTATGCCAATTTAGCTCAAAACCACACACCCGCTGACGTTAAAGTGGCTTTTGTAAACCACCTAATTTCTGCCGATTGGATTTGGCAAGTCGACCCTGCAATGGAAGGGGTGCCTGATGTAGAGGCAAAGCTACTTATTGAGCGTTTAGGTTTTGACTGGCGAGTCGTGCCGTTCCCGCCTATGAGAATGACTTCGGTAACGGGTAAAACGGTGGATTTTATCTTGTATCCCTTATCAGTCACGTCAGAACAAATTAGTGTCATGTTAGAAAATAATGAGCTTGATGCTATTCGACGTGCAGTGAGTGAGCGCGCGCAAACAGCACAACAAGATGGCTGTAGTGTGGCAGGTTTTGGGATGTTTACGTCTGTTGTGACCAATAATTGTAAGTCTATCCGCGCAACAGATATTGCCTTAACGTCGGGTAATGCACTGACGGTGGGGATGACGAAACTCGCAGTACTGGAGCATATTGAAAGCCACTATATGCAGATTGATAAAGTCGCGGTGATAGGCTCAGCAGGAAATATTGGCTCTGTTTACGCCACAATTATGACTGAACACTGCCAGCAGTTAGTGTTGATTGGAAGCGCTCGAATGGGGTCGAAAAAGCGCCTACTAAAAGCGGCATATAAAATCTACAGCGATATTTGGCAGATGGTGAAATCACAAGCTCCGCTTACAGGAATCGTTAAAGTGGTTGCTGAACACCCCAAATGTCAACAATGGTTGGCTGATGAAGCAGCGGCACCTGTAGATTTACCCGCTGCATTATTTGAATTATTTAGTCAAAGTAAAGAAGGACTGGTTGTCATTGCCGATGACATCAGTGAGGCCTATGACTGCTCACTTATTATGTGTGCCACTAATGCATCTGAAGCTATTTTAGATGTGCAAAAGCTCCCCAAAAATGCCCTTATCTGTGATGTCTCTATTCCACATAACTTAAGTGAAAATGATTTGGCGCTACGCCCAGATATAACCTGTATTCGCGGTGGAATTGTTGGTACGCCAAATGGAGAGTCTCTTGATGGCAGAGCACGTGCTTATCTTAGCCAAGGGCAAATATATGCATGTATGGCTGAGTCTGTGATTCTAGGTTTAGAAGGTGTCCAGCAACATTACTCTTATGGTGATTTATGCAAATCGCAAGTCGATGAAATTTTAGCGATGGCTTCACGTCACGGATTTACCCTAGCCGGAAGTAAAAATGAGGGGTCAATGTAATGACTCAGCACTTAGATAATTTTAAAGCGCGCCCTGTAGCCTGTGTTACAGGAGCAACTCGTGGCATTGGTCGTGACATAGCCCTACATCTAGCAGCGCAAGGGTATGACATTGCATTTGGCTTTCGGGATGAAATTCACGCGAGTAATTTACATGAAGAGCTTGTTGCTTTGGGCGCTAAGGTCTTTTGCCAACCGTTAAATTTGTTTGATGCTAAAAGCATAAACAGCTTTTTTGATAGCTTAAGCACAGCACAGTTTGGTTTGGATTTACTTGTGAATAATGCCGGTATTACGAAAGATAATCTCCTTGCAATGATGAGCCAAGAAGAGCTTGAACAGGTTATTCACGTGAACCTTATTGCGCCTATTTTATGTGCGCAAGCGGCGCTCAAGATAATGCTGCCACAAAAGCAAGGTTGCATTATTAACATGTCATCGATTTCAGCAACTAAACCCAACCCAGGGCAAACGAATTACGCTGCAAGTAAAGCGGGTATTGAGGGCTTTACACGAGCCCTAGCGGTGGAAGTTGCCCGAAAAAATATACGGGTCAACTGTATTGCTCCTGGCATCATTGAAACAGATATGGTGTCTGATTTACTAAAAGGAAATGAGCAGCAAGCAAAGTCGAAACTGTTAAGTAAGCGACTTGGGAAGCCCCGAGATATCAGTGCGTTGGTTGCCTATTTGGCAAGCCAACAGGCTGAGTTTATTTCGGGGGAAGTATTTAATGTTAATGGCGGGATGTTGTTAAGGTAAGAAATGGAAAACGTAATTAATTCAGTACTTGTAACAGGAGCTGCTAACGGTATTGGCGCAGCGTGTGTAGATAAGTTTATAGAACAGGGATGTCGCTATGTTATTGCACTTGATAAAGATGAAGTGAAGTTACATGAAATGCGACATAAATACCGTGATAAAGACATTATTTTTATTGCAATCATTGCCGATTTAACAAGCCAAGACTATTACTCGCAGCTAACTGATGCGCTGCAACCTCTGAGTCAGTTAGAAGCCATTGTATTGAGCCATGGTATTGCCGATGAGAACGAAATTTCTGAACGGGATATTTTTGCCCGTGTAATGGATGTCAATGTCACTAGTTGTCAGTCAATTATTGCTCAATGTGAAAATAAGCTAGCAAAGGGAAGCGCGGTTTTATTCATCTCTTCAATCCTAGGAAAAATGGGCAACCTTCGAAACACAGCTTATTGCAGTTCAAAGCATGCGCAGTTAGGAATGATGAAAGGTTTGGCAATGGACTGGGCAAGGCATGGTATTCGTGCCAACGCTATTTTACCTTGCTATGTTGATACACCGCTTTTAAGAAGTGAGCTGCAAAAGCAGGCTGATATGGTTGGCTCGACCTTAGACCAGGTAATGCGAAAAGCAAAAAAACGTATACCGATGCGTGCCTATGTGCAAAGTAGCGATATTGCCGACAGTGCTTACTTTTTATGTTCGCAGCAGGCGCGCATGATCACTGCGCAATCTCTGATTATTGATGGAGGCAGTTCATGCGGTGGTTAGCATTAATCGTAATGGGCAGTGCTAGCGCGAGTAGTTATGCAAACTTATATATTCAACCTAATTTAACCACCAGCTTTGGCTATAACGTCTCAGAACATTATGCGACTGAGCAAAGAGTCGAGTTAGCAACAAAGCTGGAATTTAGCACAGAAAATATAGATTTCACTTTTGACGGAAGAGTCGAGCATGACTTTGTGTATAACAACAATGATCGCTTCAGTATTGAAGCTCAAGACCAATATGAATCGCGAGCAATTATCGAAGAAGCGTATATTTCCGGTGAAATAAGTAATCGCTTTTGGTCGTTTGGTTATCAGAAAGTTGTATGGGGTGAAGCGGATGACTTACGAGTTGTCGATGTTATTAACCCGTTAGATTATAAAGACTTTATCTTTTTCGATATAGATGATTATCGTTTAGCTGTACCAATGTTCAAGCTTGATTATGAGTATGAAAATGGTGACACGCTAAACGTTATCACCACGCTTCAACAGCTGAGTAATGAGTACCCTGCATCCAGAGCCGAGTTCGGTAATAATTATTATCCCAATAGTGAGCAGACACAGTGGGGTAAATATGAATTAGGCTTACGTTACAGTACATTCGCGTTAGCCACAGATGTTAGCCTTTATGCTTTTCACGGGTATCAAGATGATCCTGTCGTCACTTTGTCGCCAAGCGAGCGCACACTTTATTCATATGAAAAGTTCTCTATGCTTGGTACGAGTTTAAGCAAACCCATAGATGCATTTGTGCTGCGGACTGAGTTTGCTTATTTTGATAATTACACAGTGAATGACAGTGACTTATCTTTTAAAAACGTTAACAAGCTAGAAGCCTTAATAGGGCTTGATTACCGTTATAAAGACTGGACGACTACGGTACAGTTTACTGACCGCATCCTCAATGGATGGCAGCCCTCTTATCTTATTCCAAAATCTGCACCCATTTACACTGCTTCCGCAGAGAGAGGTTTCTTTGCCAATCAGCTCTATATTCGCGCAGCAGTCAGTTACCTCGACAATCAGGGTGGCGGAGCCCTATCTCAACTTAAGTTAACTTATAAACCTAATCAACAGTGGGTTTTAAAGCTAAATCTCGATCTTATTGAAGGTGATCAAGAAAACTACTTAGGTGCCCAGCAGCAGCGTGATCGTATTTGGTTAGCTGCAACTTATTATTTTTAAGGAGAGAAAATGAAACTAACATGCTTTTTAGCCTCAATGAGTATTGTATTTAGTGCAGCAACGTATGCTGAAGATGCAGATAAAATCTTACAACAAGTGCGTGATCGTAATGATGGCAAAGACTATTTATCAACAGTGACGCTTCGCACTTTAAGTGAAGATAGCGTACTTAATCAGCGTCAGTTTTACATGTTGCAAAAGGATATCGAAAAAGACGAAGTAATGGTGCTCGCCATAAAAGCTCCTGCGGATGTGAGAGATATTAGCTTTTTGATGCGTAGCTTCGAAGAAGGGACTGCTCAAGAAGACGAGCAGTGGATGTACTTGCCTGCATTTAGAAAAGTAAGGCGTATTTCTGCTACTGATAAACGCGGTGCATTTATGGGCAGTGAATATTCTTATTACGACCTCGATAAGCTACGTGTAACAGATTTTGACTCAAAAGTTATAAAAACTGACATGCTAGATGGTGTTGAAACCTATGTCATCGAGCGAGAGCCGAAGTCTCAGGATGTGATTAATAAGTCAGGTTATTACAAACTGGTTACGTGGGTTGATAAACAAAGAAAGTTAATTCTTAAACAGCAGTACTATGACGCAAAAGGTATTCTTTTTAAGCAGTTAGATATCGATAAGGTTGAGAAAGTACAAGACATATGGACCATCACCGCATCTACGATGAGCAACTTTGTAGAGAATAAAAAGAGCACTTTTCTATTTCATGAAACCCTTTATAACCAAGGTGTTGATGATGCAATTTTTAGAAAATCAAAGCTTAAAAGAGGCATAAAAGACAGCGATGTCGCAGAGTTAACTAAAATCTCTGAGTTATAATAGGACACTGAAATGTTAGAGAAATACCTAGATTTTGTTTTTAAATATCCAAAATCGATACTGGCGATATTGTCGCTTATTACCGTTTATTTTTTTATCGCTTCGGCTAATCTCAGTGAGGATAACAACCCTTACTTTTTACCTAAAGATCACCCTGCACGCAGTACTATTTTTGATTTGCGCGATGAGTTTACCGGAACATATGACTCCGTCATGATCGCTTTGCATAACGAAGATACGGTGTTTAATCAGGCATCAATTAACGCTATTTTTGACTTATCTCGTGCCGCAGAGCGAATGAACTATGTTGATGAAACAGATGCTCAAATGCTTCAAGATCTTAAAGCTGATCATCCTGAAAATAGCGAGTTAGTGGCAAGTATTGATGAAATTCTTGCAGATGGTATGACCCCAAGTGATGGCTTGATTGCGCGTGAATTGCTTAATCGCGCAGTTGAGTGGCAGTTAACAACTAAACAGCAACGCAACTTAAGTGTGTTTGCCGAGCGAGTAGACCCTGTAAGAGAAATGGCAGGATTGTCGTCGACTGAAAATGTATTTTTAGACGAATACGGCACTATGTTCGCACAAGAAACGGTGAATAAGCGAAATCAAGATATTGAGTTTGTAAAAAATGCAGTCATAGATAATGAGTTAATTGAATATGGCCCAATCTCTCCAGATGGCAAAGTCGCGCTTATTGTTGTTGAGTTAAGTATTTTAGAAGACGATGCAACAGGGCAAGTACGTGCCTATGAGGCATTCAAGCAACTGGTTGCAGATTATCAAATTGCTCACCCAGAGTTAAAAGACGATATTTATATTAGTGGTGTGCCAGTCTTTTTTGCAGCTCAAAAGCAGGTAATAGACCATGATTTTGCGACCTTGCTACCCATTGTTCTACTGTTGATAACCGTTATTTTAGCTGTATTTTTCAGAACTATTTTAGGGGTTATTATCCCGTTAATTAATGTTGTGATGTGTACCATATGGACCATGGGTATGATGGCTGTGGTAAACGCTCCATTGGATGTAATTACGGCTATTTTACCTGTTTTTCTAATCACGATTTGTTTATCGGATGCCATTCATGTCATGGCTGAGTATTATCATCAGAAAAAGATTGTTAAATCACGCTTAGTTGCAATTCGCAGTGCAATGATACTCATGGCTTCTCCTGTTGTTTTAACGACAATTACAACGTGTTTAACGTTTATTGTGTCAACCTCATCAAGTATCGAGAGCCTCAGAAACTTTGGGTTATTCATTTCATTCGGTATGTTTGTAGCCTTAATTATTTCACTCTTATTAATCCCTGCATTACTGGCTCTTTTTCCGAAAAAAGACATTTTTAAACAGCAGCACGCGCAAAGTAGTAGTGACGTTAGTAAAAAGTACTTTATAAGTCGATTATTAGTCGCTGCACTGACGCCTGTCATGGCAAATAGAAAAATGTTTACAGTCATTTTCATTGGCTTATTTATTGGGTCTGGCTTTTTAGCGTCAAAGGTTCGAGTTGACGACATGGGTTCTGGTTATTTTCCAAAACAAAGTGATTTTCGTATCTCAGATGATTTTATAAATAATCATATAGCAGGCACGAGCCCTGGTTGGATCGAAGTAGATACCGGCAAAGATAATGGCGCTTTAACAGTTGAAATCAGTCACTTCATTGACCGTTTAGAGCAGCATATCCATCAGCATGAAACAGTGAACTATAGTTATTCTCTGGCACGTTATGTGAGACGAATAAACTACACGCTTAATGATTTTAACCCTGAATATAACCGTCTACCAGAAGATGTTGAACGCTTTATTGAGATTGATGAAGACACACAAGAGCCCTATGAGATCACCATTTCAGGGAGCGACATTATTAGGCAGTCTATTCTTATGTTTGAAAATAGTGGCGGTTCAGATGTAACGAATGTATTGAGTGAAGATTTCTCAAAGACAGTATTACTCTATACGCTAGGGACCACGGTGGCCAATGATTATCAAGCATTTTTAGATCATACCTTACCGTGGATCGAAGCAAATAAACCAGAGGGTGTCACCATTACCCACGCGGGTTCCCCTATTATTTGGACCGCGGTGTTAGATGCCTTGGTTAAGAGTCAAACGGTCAGTGCATCGATTGCACTATTAACTGTTTTACTTGTGATGATGGCTTGGTTTAGATCGATACGTCTTGGTTTAGCTGGAACACTACCGTTATTATCAACGGTGATGATCTACTTTGCGCTTATGACGCTGTTAAATATTGAGCTAAATATTGGTACTGCCATTATTTCATTCTTAGTACTGGGGATTGTTGATTATTCAGTGCACTATATATTAAGAATTCAGCATGAAATTAAGAATGGTTTTACAATTAATCATGCGCTGGTAAATGCAATGAGAGTAAGTGGTCGCGCAATTATTGCAAATGTCTTAGTGTTTAGTATTGGTTTTATCGCGTTATTATTTTCACAGCATCAAGCCCTTATCGACCTAGGTGCCTTAGTTGGTTTATCGCTGCTCATTAGTGGCTTAGTCACGCTGTTTGTTATTACTTTGTTTGCGCCGTGGTTCTTTAAAGACCAGTTAAACGCATCACAATCGAGCAGGACCATGGCCGTAATGAATGAGGCCAGAACATAAGTTTTTAATCTACCCATGTACTTTGTCGTTGCGCTTTCGTTTAAAAATAGCGAAAGCGCATCGATGGAGTACTTTTTGAGTGCATTGTGCATACCTCTGGCACAGCAACTACACTTACCAAATTAGCCTAATTTAGCAACATACAAAGTGCTATCTCATAGTGTCTGCGAAAAAGAATAAAAATCTCGTTATTAACATGATTTAGCCATAATTCATGCTTTTTAATCTTAATTTTGAAAAAATTTAGAACTTTTTTATATCCCGAATAATAAGCCTAATAACAATCGCTTAGCTGAAGTGAGTGATGCCGTTTTGTTGTTGTTTACAATTTGTCAACCTTGAATTGCCAAGATGATTACCTTAACCTTTATTTTAATTGAACGTTCAATCAATAAAAAGTTATGCCGAAAGTTGGAATGGAACCTGTTCGTCGTCAGCAGTTAATTGACGCCACAATAGAGTCGGTTGCAGAGCTTGGTTTGCAAGGCACCACCATAAATAGCATTAGTAAAAAGGCAGGCTTGTCGTCTGGCATTATCAGTCATTATTTTGGTGGTAAGCAGGGCTTAATTGAAGCCACTGTGCGTTATTTATTGACGAGTTTAAAGCAAGCTCTGATGAATCAAGTAACGCCGCAGACCAGCCCAGAGCAACGATTAATGTTTATCGTTGAAGCAAACTTTTCGCGCATTCAGCAGCAAAGCAACAACACCAAAACTTGGTTGAGCTTTTGGGCGCATTCAATGCACGACGCCCAGTTGCATCGCTTACAAAACGTAAATAGTAAACGTTTATTTAGTAACTTATTAAGCTCATTCAAACAGTTAATGAGCGATAGTGATGCCAACTTAGCTGCTGAGTTAAGTGCAGCCATGATCGATGGTTTATGGCTAAGAGCCGTCCTAAGTAAGTCAGACCAAGATCAATTCGAACATTGTGAGCAATTAGCTAAAGACTACATTCGTTCACTGATAAAACAGTATGGAGCCTAAAATGACCACACCTGTTTACGAAAATTTTATTAATGGCCATTTTCTAAAGAATCAAACTGGCGATACCTTTGCAGTTAAGAATCCTGCAACGGATGAAGTGATTTATCACGTTGAAATCGCTGATGAGTTTATTCAAAACGCGGCAATCGAAAGCGCAAAACAAGGGTTTGCAGCATGGTCTGCAATGACGCCAATTGAGCGTAGCCGTATTTTATTAAAAGCCGTGGCAATCTTACGCGAACGTAACGATGAACTGGCAAAAGTAGAAGTACTTGATACGGGTAAGCCTTGGCAAGAAGCTGAGTGTGTCGATGTTGAAACAGGTGCTGATGTTATCGAATATTTTGCTGGTCTTGCTCCTGCGCAAGTGGGTCAGCAGCAAATGGTTGGCAATGATTTTTACTACACACGTAAAGAGCCTTTAGGTATTTGTGCCGGTATTGGTGCATGGAACTACCCACTACAAATTGCGTGTTGGAAATCAGGCCCTGCACTGGCTGCGGGTAATGCGGTTATTTTCAAACCTTCTGAAGAAACACCACTTGGTGCAATTAAACTTGCAGAGATTTTCATCGAAGCGGGTGTACCTGCTGGCGTATTCAACGTTGTGCAAGGCGCTGCTGAAGTCGGGCAATGGTTAACAGCAAACCCAAATATTGAAAAAGTGTCGTTCACTGGTGAAGTAGGCACAGGCAAAAAAGTAATGGCAAGCGCTGCTGGTTCACTGAAAGATGTGACCATGGAGCTTGGCGGTAAGTCACCGTTATTAGTATTTGATGATGCCGATGTATCACAAGCTGTTAGTGCTGCAATGCTAGGTAATTTTTATACGCAAGGCGAAATCTGCACTAACTGTACGCGCATTTATGTGCATAAAAATGTTTATCAGCAGTTTATCGATGAGCTGAAAACACGCACTGAGCAAAATATTATTGCTGGCGACCCAATGGATCCTGAGGTGAATTTAGGGGCGCTTATCTCTAAAAAACACCAAGAGCTTGTACTTGGCTATATCGATAAAGGCATTCAAGAAGGCGCAACCTTATTAACCGGCGGTAAGGCTCTGTCACCTGCATCCGCGCCAAACGGCTACTTTGTGGAACCGACCGTTTTTGTCGACTGTAAAGACGACATGACCATAGTTAAAGAAGAGATCTTTGGCCCGGTAATGAGCGTGTTGGTGTTTGATGATGAAGATGACGTTATTCAGCGTGCAAACGATACGCACCTAGGCTTAGCCGCAGGCGTGTTTACTAAAGATATTCAGCGTGCACACCGCGTGATCCACCAGTTACAAGCCGGTATTTGTTGGATAAACAGCTATGGTAATTCACCTGCAGAAATGCCAGTAGGTGGTTACAAGCAATCAGGTATCGGCCGTGAAAACGGTATCGAAACTTTAGATCACTATACCCAAACTAAATCGATTTATGTGGGTATGAGCAATATAGAGAGTCCATTTTAATGAGTACACAGAACTATGATTACATCATAGTCGGTGCTGGCTCAGCAGGCTGCGTGTTGGCAAACCGACTATCAGCAGACCCTTCGAATAAGGTGTTATTACTTGAAACGGGCGGTAGCGATAAAAGCATTTTTATAAAGATGCCTACCGCGCTATCAATCCCAATGAATACTGACAAATATGCATGGCAATTTCATACCGAGCCAGAGCCATATTTAGATAACCGTCAAATGCACTGCCCACGAGGTAAGGTGTTAGGTGGCTCATCATCGATTAACGGCATGGTGTATGTTCGTGGTCATGCCAAAGATTTTGATGAGTGGCAGCAACATGGTGCTAATGGTTGGGATTACCAAGCATGCTTACCGTACTTTAAACGTGCTGAATCATTCTACTTAGGTGGTAACAGTTACCGTGGAGAAAATGGCCCATTAGGGGTTAATAACGGTAATGAAATGGCTAACCCGCTTTATAAAGCCTTTATCAAAGCGGGCCAGCAAGCAGGTTATGCGCAGACTGATGACTACAATGCAGCCCAGCAAGAAGGCTTTGGGCCAATGCATATGACAGTTAAAGATGGCGTAAGAAGCTCTGCCAGCCGTGAGTATTTAGACCCAGTTAAGTCACGTAAGAACCTAACGCTAGTCACCGGTGCCTTAGCTGAAAGAGTTTTGCTAGAAGGCAAAAAAGCCGTTGGTGTTGAGTTTTCAGTATCTGGTTCTAAGCAGCAAGCATTTGCTGCAAAAGACGTTATTTTAAGTGCGGGCCCAATTGGCTCACCGCATATTCTGCAATTATCAGGTATTGGTGATAAAGACATCCTGAGTGAAGCGGGTGTTGAGGTTAAACATCACTTACCAGGTGTTGGCCAAAACTTACAAGATCACTTGGAGTTTTACTTCCAATATAAGTGTAAGCAACCAATTACTTTAAACGGCAAATTAGGTCTTGTTTCAAAAGGGCTCATAGGTGCGCGTTGGTTATTAAACCGCTCAGGTTTAGGGGCAACGAATCACTTTGAATCATGTGCATTTATTCGCTCAAAACCGGGCGTTGAATGGCCAGATATTCAGTATCACTTTTTACCAGCTGCAATTCGTTATGACGGTAAGAGTGCCTTTGATGGGCATGGCTTCCAAGTTCATGTTGGTCATAACAAACCAAAAAGCCGTGGTGCAGTAACGATTAAGTCGGCGGATCCACAGGTTGCACCTAAGATCCAATTTAACTACTTACAGCATCAAGATGACATTGAAGGCTTTAGAGCTTGCGTACGTCTAACTCGTGAGATTATCGAACAAAGTGCGTTTGATGAGTATCGCGATGGTGAAATTCAACCAGGTAAAGATGTTCAAAGCGATGCACAAATCGATGCCTTTGTTCGTCAAGCGGTTGAGAGTGCTTACCATCCGTCCTGTTCGTGCAAGATGGGTGAAGACGAGATGGCCGTGGTTAACTCGCAAACTCAAGTACACGGTATCGAAGGTTTACGGGTTGTGGATTCATCTATCTTCCCAACCGTTCCAAACGGTAATTTAAATGCGCCAACCATTATGGTGGCAGAAAAAGCGGCTGACCACATTTTAGGTAAGCCTGTGTTATCGGCATCAACTGCAGATGTTGCTATGGAAAAACAATGGCAATCAACGCAGCGTAGTTCGGAGATCTAATAAGGCCACCCGCAGTTTCGGCTGTGGGGCTTGCAGTGGCGCGCATCACGAGTTGTTTGTGATGCGTTAATGCGAGGAATAAAACTGGAGAAATAATGAAGTATTATTACTTATTTTGGGGGGGGGAACTATGACCTTTTGGCTTAGTGCTGGCATCATTTTTACCCTGTTAGCAATTGCGGTTATTTTATTTAAATGGGGTACGGTAAGGTGTGTTGGCGTCACACCAGTTAGAACGTTTACGTTCATTGCAATTTTATTTACATCGGGCCTAGATGTTGGCTTGATTATGTTTCCACTGACAGAGTTTGCAGGTTATGCAGACATAAAAGCAAGCCCAGAGTATGCGTTTGCCAATCCATTAGCCATCGAGTTTGGTTTTTGGGGCTTCTTGATCTGGGGATTTTATTTCCTTACGTGCTTTTATTTCTGTGTAATAGAACCCAAAGTAAAGTTCTTCGAAATTGCTTGGGTAAAACTAATTAATAACATCGTTATTATTGGTACATGCGCATTTACTGCATTTTTACTGCTGTCGAATTTACCTTGGTATTTACCGTCGCTTGGTGATGGTGAGTCAATTATTCCGACATTTTACTTAATGGTGTTTGCAGCAATTTGCTTTGCTGTGTATTCGAGCACGGACATTAAGTATGTACGCTTTTTAAGTATTTCTACTACTTGGTTGTTTATCGCCTTAATTGCCTTTATGTGGTTTGGTGCCTTTGTGGGTTCTGATGCACAAACATCAGCGTTTGTTGATAACCTTGCGTTGATTGGTGGTTATTTTGGTAATATTGATGAATTTGTATTACCGCTGAATGATTACCATGCCTTTTATCTATTTTGGTGGTTTGCTTGGAGTATCATGATTGGTCAATTTACCTCGCGTTTTGTGGGTGGCCTAAAGACTTACCAAGTTCTGGCAGCCATGCTGATTTTCCCATCTATTCCAATCGCAATTTGGTTTAGCGTTTTATATCAATATCATGAAGCGGGTATTGCTACAGCAGGCCTGAAAAACATCGCTATGGTGTTTGTCGGTGTGGTGTTTGTGATCAACTCACTTGATTCTTTGATCCGTTTATACACAGATAACCTAAACTTAACGGTGAAACGTTTTGGTAAGTTTAATTATATTGCCTTAAATGTGGTGGCGCTTTCATTGTTGACCCTGTTGTTTAAGTTCGACTTTTTACAAATCCAATGGGTTGGTGCGTTAGTGATTGCGTTATTTTTTGGCTGCGCTGTGTTTATTGGCTACAGCAAGTTAAAAACGGTGAAAAATATCGAGGGCTCACCAAAAGACAACAAATTAGATTACACAAAAATAGAAACAGTTAGCTAAGGGGAAATCAACATGACAACAAGACAAACACTACTCGCAACAGCGTTGCCATTGGCATTATTATCGACATCAGCGATGGCTGATTTATCAACTACAGTGACACTAGCATCAGATTACACCTTTAATGGCGTGAGCCAAACGCAAAATGATCCTGCTATTCAAGGTAGTCTAGACTATGCATTTGCAGACTCAGGTATGTATGTGGGGACGTGGGCCTCAAATGTGGATTTTGGTGAGGGGACAGATATCGAATGGGATGCGTATTTTGGTAACTACGCGCAGATTAATCAAGCATTGAGCGTTGATTATGGTATTGCCTACTATTCATATCATGGTGAAGGTCATTCAAGCGATGGTAACTACCCTGAGGTTTATACTAAATTTGGTTATGCCAGTAGCTTAGGACAAACTGAGCTTAACTTTTGGTATAGCTGGGATTACTTTGGTTCTGGCGCAGGGCATGTAATTTCTATGCTTGCGCATACCTTTGAAATTGCACCAAATCACGCAATCCGTGCAAGCTTTGATATTTCAAATTCACTTGATGGTGATAAGTACACATGGGATGGCAGTGATAAGTCATACAAGCATTATCGTTTGGCGTATCAAACGAGCTATGCGGGCTTTAATATTGAAATTGCAGGTGAGAATACCAGCATTGATTCTGAGTACGCAGACGAGCGCATTGTTGCGTCTATCTCGCGTAGCTTTGATTTATAAGTAAAGCTTTAGTAACGAAACGGCTAACCTTGGTTAGCCGTTTTCTACTTAATAACTAGATTTCTTCGCCTTCATGTTGCATCGCTAAATCATCAAGCTCAGCAAGGGTGTAATCAAAGCCACTATTATCGACTTCGTAGCGTATTTTTACACCGAAACCACCTTGGCAGAGATTTGCGCTGACTTTAGCCACTGACCAGTGTTTAAGCTTGTTTAAAAACCGATTAGCGGTTTGCTGTGAGTCAAAGCGGTAACTGATTTGCGATTCCATCTTTTTACTAGCCTACAAATTTTTCCGAGAGTGTATGAAATTGCCTCGATTAAATCAATTGCTCGTTAAAGAATGCAAGTGTACGTTGCCATGAAAGCTCAGCTTGTTTTTCATCGTAACGCGATGTGGAGTCATTATGAAAACCATGATTCGCTTTTTCGTACATGTGCATAGTATAAGGTACTTGGTGGGCTTTTAAGTCACTTTCATATTCAGGCCAAGTATCATTCACGCGTTTATCTAATTCAGCTAAGTGGACAAGTAATGGTGCTTTTATGTTTTCTCTAAGCTCTTTAACAGCAGGGGTGCCGTAATAGGGGACGCCAGCATTAATGAGTTTGCTCTCAACAGCAGCGAGGTAGTTAACCATATAACCGCCAAAGCAAAAGCCTACCGCACCTAGTTTGCCATTACTGTTTGGATGTTCTTTTAAGTACTTTGCGGCGGCCACGAAATCTTGTTGGATTTTTTCTCTGTCCATTGAGCGCTGCATAGCACGCCCTTCATCGTCATTACCTGGATAACCGCCAAGTGGGTGCAATGCATCTGGGGCAAAGGCAATAAAACCCGCTTTAGCAAGGCGGCGTGCAACATCTTTAATGTAAGGGTTTAAACCTCTATTCTCATGGATCACTAATACGATAGGGTGCTTGTCAGATAAGTTGGCGGGCTCAACTAAATAGCCTTTACCTTCACCGTGACCTTTGAATGAATTGAAGGTTTTGTAACTGGCTTTGATATCAGGATCATTAAAGGAGACCTGTTCAGCTAATGCATAGTTTGGCAACAAGGCACTACTGAGAACAGCCATTGAATAACCTAGTGCAACTAGGCCGCCTAGTTTTTTCATAAAGGTACGGCGGTCTATCAAGCCATGGGCGTATTCATCGTACCAATCAAATGCTTCTTGAGGAATGTGACGACTATGTTGGTTACTCATTGTTAGCTCCTTTATAATTGTGAGTATCAACATAGCTCAAAAAACAATCAATTAATAGCGCGATTTTTTGTTTCAATTAATACATCAATGAAATGGCGATGCCAAATTGCTTTAAACGCTTTATTGAATAAATACAAAAAGATGAGTGGCATTAACAATAACTTGAGAATGAGTAATGATAATAGGTTAAGAAAGTCGATAAAAAGATCTTCAACGGCTGCTACCATATTTCCTATCCCTGTGGTAACGGTGTCGATAATTTTACTCACTTTACTCGCATCATTTGTGTTGAGTTGCTCATTTATTTCCACGAGTTGCTGGTTTAGCGCATCTTTTTCTTGATTAAGTGTCCCTTGTTGAGCGGATAAAGCGTGTAGCTTAGTTGTTATTTGCTGTTTTTTGGCGAGCAGCGGCTTAGCTTGTTCAAGTTCAGTAAACGTTAAACGCTCAGAAAGGCTGCGTGTAGACTGAATAGTGTCAATCTGGGAATCCAGTTCTGCCAGTTGCAGTTTTAACTCAGTCGCTTGCTGGTGGTTTGTTATCTGTTGTTGATTCAAGACATCGAGTTTATCGAACACGGCTTGCTTTTGACTATCAACTTTAGCTTTGAGTTGTGCTGATAATGCTGAAGTTTGTGTAGCATTAGCGCTGACAGTATCAACTTTTTCACTGACCAGTTGGCTTTGTGAGTTAATTTGTTCATCTAAAAAAACTTGGCTGATAAGTCCTGTGCTTAAGACGATAGCGGGAACGAGAAAGCGAATTAAGATGAGGCTTGCCAGAAGTTTGTGGCGAAGATTTGGATAGATATTGCGCCATTCACAAAAAAGGTAAGCAATGACTGAAATAGTAAATACGCTATTAAAAATCACACCAGATGAGATCGTGTATAAAATTCGCTGTAAAAATAGTGAACCTATTGCAAGGCGCATAGCATCTGACATGTACTCAGCCAGATCATTAACAGGGTCAAGTAGTTGTGCTGGCTGAATACTCGCAATACCAATGCCCACTTCGGCAGATTGTAATAACGAAATAGCGGCGTTAACTGTACGAGACGAGGCATACACCACGGTTGACTGCACTAAAGCGCTATCGATAAAACTCATAATATAATGTTGGAACTGCTCTAACCAGCACAGTAACAAGAGTACAAAAAGACCTAAATACTTTATAATGTGCTGTTTACTAAGCATACTACCCCCGAAGTTTAAATACCTGACTCACGCTACACTAATTATGACTAAGATTGAATTATTTTAGGTATTAACTGTCAATGAATAGCTATTAATCTTTGTTGAGGAAATATGAAAGAATCTGCATCAATTGGACAGTGCCGCGCTGAAGATTTAGACCCAGTCCAAGACTTAGGGCGTTTAGTGTCTTATTTACGCTCCAACTTAGTTACGCATCTTGATAACGCTCTTGAAGATAAAGAGCTAACATCAGCTCAATATATTGTGGTGGTATTACTTGCACGAGGTAAAGTAAACACTTTAGCTGAGCTATGTGAGCACATGGTGTACGACC
This sequence comes from Pseudoalteromonas sp. CO133X, assembly GCA_004208945.1. Taxonomy (GTDB): domain Bacteria; phylum Pseudomonadota; class Gammaproteobacteria; order Enterobacterales; family Alteromonadaceae; genus Pseudoalteromonas. The sequence continues at coordinate 69,033 of SGPE01000015.1, forward strand.
GTGGGGCCATGAGTCGTTTAATCACTCGCCTAGAAGATAAAGGGTTGGTCGCTAAAAAACAGTCAGTTGAAGATAGGCGTTCAACTCTTTTATGTCTTACAGAGAAAGGCCAACAGCTTTACCCTGAAATTTTACCCGCAGTTAATGAGATATATCGAAAAGCGCTCGCTGGCTTCTCTGAACTAGAGCAAAATCAACTTGCTAGCTTGTTGTTTAGAGCAATTCATAATTTAAAAGCATAAATTTCTCTAAGCGGTACATTGTCGCCGCTGACGCATTTTGATAATATAGTTGCCTAGGCATTTAATTTTAACAAGTGACAGGTTGCTATGTTCGAATCATCTTTGCTCGCGCAGCTTCAGGCTCAATTCCCTACTCATCAATTTAGCCATGAAAGCTTGTCTATTGTTCATACCGGTCGGTTCGCTAATGCCATTGTTTATCGTTACAAAGACTCGCAGTTTGATTTCATTATCAAAGACTTTCAGCATAGTCCTTGGTGGGTAAGAAAAACCATTGCGCCGCTTTTTATTAATCAAGAGTACAAGGGACTCGCACGCCTGCAAGATGTAGACGGAGTAGTAGATAATTTTTGCCGTTTATCGCCAATTGCTATTGCTTATGACTTTATTGAGGGCACACCACTTAAGCAGCTTGCCCAACAGCAAGCACATTTACCAGCTCGTTTTTTCAAAGACTTCGAACGTATGGTAGCGAAAATGCACCGTCGTGGCGTGGTACACCTTGATTTACGTAATCTGGGTAATGTGATTTGTTCAAAAGAGGGTAAGCCTTATATTATTGATTTTCAGTCGGCGATTCGTTTTTCACGCTTTCCGCGTTGGTTACAGCGTTTTATGCGTGGTGCTGATATGAGTGGGGTTTATAAAGCGTGGCAAAAACTGGCAGGTGACTCATTACCACAGGCGAAGGCTGATTATTTACATGACTTTAATCATGTGCGTAAACGTTGGATTTTTAAAGGCTACCCTTTGCATCGTGCGTATGTGTGGTGCGGTGGCGTGGTGACACAGATATTAAATTCTGAGTTTATTCGCAGTATTTTAGAACGATTTTAAAAAGCGCGTTTGCACGCGCTTAGTGGGGAGAACTAGTATTTAGGCCAGCCATTCGCATCCCAGTTTAGGGTGCTGATGAGCAATTTGGGTGTGCCATTATCACCTGCATCATAAGCATGACGAACAATTACATCGGTATTTAAAATATCTTGTCCACCAGGCCCTACCCATTGGCTATTACCCGCATCAAGAATGCTACCGCCGCTAGCTAACATGTCGGTGCCATTTTTATCTAGATACGGACCTCGAATGTCGGTAGAGCGCCCGTAAGCAATACGGTATGTACTATTTGTGCCATCACAGCATTTGCCAATTGAAACAAACAAATAGTAGTAGCCTTGGCGATACACTATGGTCGGCGCTTCAATACCACCTGAGCGACTTGCTAATGAGTAGATTTGACCAAATGGTTTCATTGTCATTGGGTTAATACGCGTTAGTTTAATACCCGAATTCCATGAGCCAAATGCAAGCCAAGGTGCACCATCTTTTGCTACCACAAGATCTGGGTCAATGGCATTGTAATTATTGCTATTGGTGGTGTTAATCACTAAGCCATCATCACGCCAATTGCCTGTGGCGACACTGTTTGCTGAGGTAAGGCCAATAGCACTGACACGTGAACCAAAGGTCGAAATCGAATAATAAAGCCAGCTGCGACCATTGTAGCTTTTTAATTCAGGCGCCCAGACATCAATTCCGTCATGATCAGGCACATAGTTACTCCACCAACTTAAACCATTTGAAAAAATTGGCAGCGCATCATTCCAATCCACGCCATTGCTTGAGTATTTACCGTAAATACCTGGGCCTGTTTGAAATATCCACCAAGTACCATTCTCGTAGCCAATAGTTGGATCGTGGGTAACTAAATTGCCAGTGAGTGGCCAATGATCAACAGCACCATTGGTTGTCGATGGATCAAAGGGAGTGGATTCAACATTGGCAAGTTTGGTGAGTTGCCATTGCTGCGCATCGCTGCCGTTGTAGCTCCACTGACTAATGTTCGCGCCATCGTTACCATCGAATCCATATAAGTCGAGAGCCTTACCACTGTTTAAGTTAATAAAGCTAACATAATCGCTGCCTTCATCATTAATTTGCCAGTGTTGGCTAGCAATGTTTGCATATTCATACTGCACCACATTACCGCCATCGGCAGTCGAGAAGTCAAACACTTCGAGGGCTTTACCACTGTTTAAGTTAATAACCGAATAGTTGCTGGCACCTATGTTGGTAATTAACCAGCGCTGCGTGTCGTGATTTGTGTCAGCCCACTGACTGACATTTGCACCATCATTGGTTTGCGCGCTAGCTACTTCTACAAACTTAGCGCTGTACTTTGATTTAATCGTGTATACGCCATTATCAATCGCATAAGCACTGGGCAGTATGAGGGTTGTTGCCAAGCTGAGTGCAGCTAGGACTTTTTTTGAAAGTATCATTGTGTCTCCAAATCATTGTTATTGAGCTTTCCTTGTGTGTTCTGCTCCTTGGATGAGTTTTGATCAACACCAACTCTATTAAGATCATTGGTGCAAATGAAAACCATTTATAATACTTTATTATATTAATACTTTTGTAAAGATGATCGGTAAAAATAATTAACAAAAATTTTACCTTTAATTATTTAGGAAGGGATTTGAGTGTTTAGCTGAGATACAAAAAAGCCACTCAGTGAGTGGCTTTCCAGATATTATTGAGTAATAAACTGGCTGGGAATATCCCATTTGAGGGTATGCAGTTGGCCTTGCCAAGTTTGTATGGTGATCCACAGTTTATCATCTGCTGAGATGGTTTTAGGGGCTATCGCGTGGGCATGCTGACCGTGACTGGTGCCATGCATTATGCCTTCTTCATCTTTTGCAAATACTGTTAGTGGTAAAGGTGATTGACCAATATTTAAATATGCCTGACGAACATTGCTTATGTCACCTTGATTAAAGGCGATAAAGAAATCTTTAACATACTCATTATGGTGTGAGTACGGGGCATCTTCATTCAGTGGCATTGGCGCGATTTTAAATTCGCCCGCTTGTTGCTCTTGCCAAAGTGCAGGAAACTGAGGGTTTAATGACTGATAAATAAACCACACAGGCAAAGCCAGTACCACAGCATGTAAAACATACTTTTTACGTTGCCACCAAGTCGCTTGTAAACGAGCCATTAGTTTGCCTCCTGAACGTTATTTACTGGCGCAGCCTGACGCGCTTTTACAGGTTTATTATTAACTAATTTAGCGGCATACATCATAAAGCCAGTGATTGACATACCACTTAAAATCAAACCAAAGATAAACCAAATAACCTTTGTCCACAGGCCGCCAATATTACCGTAATGAAGTGGATCAGTAATATGAGAAAGGGTTTGTAGCCCCGACATTGTTTCAGGACTTTTACTTGCTGCAATTTCACCCGTCCAAGGATTGATTGACGTTGAGTAAGCGTAGTTATCGTAGAAGATAGTATCGCCACTGCCCATAATATTAAACATGCCGCGGTTATGCTCTGGCAGCATCACATAGCTAGGTTTGAAATCTGGGTATTTCTCTTTGGTAATAGCCAGTGCCGCTTTTAAATCGGTAGGCGGTGTTTGTTTGTCCGCAGGTAAAGTTGAAACCGCCACTAGCGGCGCGTGCTCTTCTATGTCTATTTCGTTATGCCACATGATGGCTTGTACTAAATACCACAGGCCTGTGAGTGCCATTACTGCCATAAACCAAATTGACCACACGCCACTTAGGGTATGTAAATCTTTAAGAAAGGTTTTTTTACCTTGATTAAAACGCAGCTTAGGTTGACTGAATGCACGCCAAAAGTTTTTATAAATCACTAAGCCTGTTACTAGTGCACCTAAAATGACAAACGCCATGGCGCTGACTAAGTAGTAACCTATGCTGTAGCCTTCTTGCCAAGGAAAGAATAGCCAGCCGTGTAGGGTACGCATAAATTCGATGAATGAGATAGTGTCATTAACCGCTTGTACTTCGCCTGTGTATTGATTGACGTAAGCCACAGCATAAGGTTTGTCGGTATCAGTGAAAATAACCGCATTAACCAAGTAAGGCTCATAAGTGAGTACACTCATTACATCGGCAGTCGGGTAAGCTTTTTCTACGCTATTAATAACTTGATCAACCCCCAGTGCAGGTAAGTCATTTGGGTTGTTTGCACGTGCTTCACTGTTAGTAAGCCAAGTAAGCTCATGGCTTATCACAGACACAGTGCCTGTGATACAGATAAAGCAAAATAGCACCCATACTGGGAGCGAAAACCAACCATGTAGTTGGAACCAAAGACGTTTACTCATGGTAAAAATAGCCCGACGTTAATTGATGATAGTAATTGTTATCATTTAAATTGTACTACAATCTTTTGAACAAACACAATCTCTGTCGACAAGCTGCAAAAAAGGCGCCTTAAGCGCCTTTATCATTAGTTTGATTGAGAGTAACAATCCGTTGTGGGAAAGGTATTTCGATATCCGCCCCTTGGATTGCCTTAAATACATTACGATTTATCGCTAATTTAGTCTCAATAATTTTGGTGGTTGGTACCCAAAAACGATAGCTCAAGGTGACACCGCTTTCGGCAAAGCGCTCAATACCGACTTGTGAGTGTGGTGTATCGGCAACCAGCTCATGATCGTTTAAAACGGCCTCGATCAGCTCAATAGCCAAGTCAGCATTTGCATCATAAGCTATATCAATTTCGCCTTTTACGAGTGAATAGCTAAACGAGTTATGCAGAATTTCGCCAACAATATGTTTGTTAGGAATGGTGATTTCGACTTTTTCTTCGTTAATCAAAATAGTGTAGCCGAGCTCAATTGTTTTAACTTGTCCGCTCACCCCTTTTACTTCAATTGTATCGCCTACTACAAAAGGCCGCGTTGCAATAATTGCAAGCCCTGCACCATAATTTGAAAGCATTCCTTGCAGTGCTAAACCTGCACCTAATGAGGCGGCACCTATTGCAGCCACAAAAGGAGTAACACTGATGCCTATTTTACCCAGCGCAATAATGAGGAACATGATGATCAGCAAGACTTTGATAACATTGCTGATAAAGTTTGTGAGGGTGATATCTATATTGTGGCGCTGCATTAAGGCTGCCACCATATTTGATACTTTTTGTGAAATCCACAGGCCAAATACCAAAATTAAGATCGCACCCACTATTTGCATGCTGTAGGTCACTAAATATTCGGTTATCAGGTTATAGTATTTTTCCACTTGTTGTAATTCTGCGTCAATCATGGCTTTTCCTAACAAGGTTTACTGCTGGTTATTACTATATCAGATGTTGAATGGCGGGGTAGAGTAAGGGGACGATTAAAGCGCTTAATAGCGCACTCAATGCCATAGCTACAGATGCAAAAGCGCCTGCCTTCGGTTGCTCTGTTATAAGAGAAGCAGTGCCAATAGCATGACAAGCAGTGCCAATTGCGACACCTTTAGCTTGTGCATTATGTATATTTATTAGCGAGAAAATTAAATTACCGAAAATTGCCCCAAGTACACCAATAAAAATCACCATAGCCGCTGCTAAAGAAGGAATACCGCCAAGTGCATCGGTAACCAGTAAAGTGATAGGTGTGGTTACTGACAAACTAGCCAAGGATGCACTAAGTTCTGCGGGCGCGGAAAACAAAGCGCAAATAATCGATGCAACCAGCGTGGCATTGATTACCCCTAAACTGCAACTTATCAGAATTAACAGTAGATTCTTTTTAACATGTATAAACTGCTGATAAAGCGGTAGAGCTAAAGCTACAATCGCCGGTTCAAGTAACCAACTTAGCACTTTAGTGTGCTCAGCGAATGGAGCGTAGGGGAGTTTGAGTATCATTAAACACGCTGCAATTAGCACAATTGCCCAACAAACTGGGTTGGTAAGTGCTTTTGCAATAGCATGGTGTGTTTTAGCGTTTAAAGAACGCAGCGCTAGGAAAAGAGCAATAACTAATGGAACGCTTAACCACCAAAAGCTAGCTGTCATTTTCACGCCCCTTAAAGTAAGCGATAACAGAGCCAATCAATACAACGCTTGTCAGTGGCACAACAATAAAGATAGTCAGTAATAAAGGCCAGTGCTCAGCGATTAAACCTAAGTGTTCAATAATCCCGACTCCCGCAGGAATAAAAAACAATGGCATATAATTGAGTAAAGGGCTGGCTGTCGGCTTTAAATGGTGCTCTTTTACTATACCTGTTAAAAGTAATACGAGTAACAAGACCATACCGAGTAATGGAGTTGGAAAACTGCTTTCAAACAAAGCCGTTAAATACTTAGCAACGGCTAAACAAGCAAGAATAATGGCGCTACTGATTAGGTATTTCATGAGTTAGGATAATTGCGAATAAAGTACAACTACATCATACCCTTGTCAGCTGTACTATGCGACTTTAGCTTACCATGATTTAGCATTATTAAATTGAACATCTTCAGCGCCTTTGGCTTTCGCAATCGCCTTTTTGGTATTCGGATTCATTAGTAAGCGAATTTGGCTCCAGGTTTCTTTAGCAAGAATTTTACGTTGCTGTGAGCGATAGCTTTGCTGAGTAATGCGTTTAATTGCAGCGAGTGTATCGGGTGAGCGGGCCATCAATGTTTCAAGTACAGCATCGGTTTGTTTATCGACATCATCAGTCAGTTGCGTAACCAAGCCATATTCTTTAGCGTCTTCAGCCGAAACAGGCCCTGCATGGCTTGCAAGCCAAAGTGCCTGGTCACGCTTCATTAAGCCTGCAAGTACAACGTTAGCCCCCATATCAGGACACAAACCCCAGCGAGCCTCCATAATTGCTAACTTTGCGTTTTTATCGACAATACGGTAATCAGCCCCGAGCGCGATTTGCATACCGCCGCCAAAGCAATGCCCGGTAATTTTAGCTATCACCGGAATACTTAAGTCTTGCCAACCTAACACCACTTTTTGCGCGAGGTTTTGGTTTCCTGGTAACCACTTGAATAATAGTTTGATGATATTACTCGGCTTTTTCATCACCGCAGCAACATCAAGCCCAGAGCAAAAGTGCTCGCCTTCGCCAGAGATCACCACAGCACGCAAACTGCGATCGTTTTTAATTTTTTTGATCACGTTTGAAAGCTCCACAAACATAGCAAAACTGAGTGCATTTTGTTTCTCGGCACGGGCAAGGCTAACCCAAGCGACCTGTTGTTTTATTTCTAGTTTTATCATGGTAACTCCTCTGACCTGTTTGCTAGAGCTTACGAACTAATCACATGTATGTAAAGAAATGCTGATGTGTGACAAAGAATTAGGTGATTTATTAAAAAAGAGTAACTTCGTCATATATTTGGTTACAAATTGATGTATATTTTTAAAACAAAGATGCTGGTTTACAGCTAGTTCGGTTTTGCGATTAATAAGATACTGCTTCAAATTTTCGCAAAATCCCATGACACGACTAGACTTAGCTTTAAGTCGCGCTACAAGGAGTAAAAATATGCTGATGCGCAATACACAACGCATGCAAAAGCTATCAACTGAATCTATAACAACAACAGTATATGCATTGGCATTAAGTGTCGTACTTACAGGTTGTTCAGATGACAAGTCTCAGCAGCAAGCAACACCACCCCCTGCTGTCTCTGTATACAATGTGAATACACAAGAGGTCGGTAACTACCGCGAATTTGTAGCACGAACAGAGGCATTTCAAGAGGTTAAAATTAGAGCGCGAGTTGAAGGTGAGCTTATTGAGCGTCACTTTGACGAAGGTTCGTCTGTTGAAAAAGATCAGTTATTACTTCGTATTGACCCTTCAGAGTATCGTTCAACGGTCACTGAAGTTGAAGCTGATTTAAAAAGCCGTATCGCAGCGGCCAGTGCAGCTGAGCGAGATTTAAAGCGCGGCAAAGATGTTGCGTCACAAGGGTTTATTTCTCAATCTGACCTCGACAAATTAACGACCAATTTTGAGCAAGCAACTGCGGCGGTTAAAGCGGCAGAAGCAGAGCTTGAGAAAGCGAAGTTAAATTTAAGCTATACCGAAATTAAAGCGCCATTCAGTGGGCGCATTGGTAAAGTAAATTATGATGTTGGCAATATTGTTGGGCCATCATCAAATGAACTTGCAGAGCTGACAGATGTTAACCCTATCTATGTGAGTTTTCAGGTAGAAGAGGCAGATTACATTAGTTATCGTCAACAGCACCAGACACCGTCAGGTCGCGACCCGCGAGATGTACCAATAGATTTAACACTACGCTTACCGAATAATTCGACCTTTCCTGCAAAGGGTGTATTAGATTTTGCTGATACTAAAATTAACCGTAATACTGGTACGGTTGAACTTAGAGCCTCATTTGATAATCCCGATGGTATTGTGATGCCAGGGTTGTTTGTCACTTTAATCGTAGAGAGTACCAATAAAAAAGAACTTGCACTGATCCCACAAGTCGCCGTACAAGAAAATCAACAGGGTAAATTTGTACTGGTTGTTGGTGATGATAACAAAGTCGCCATGCGTATTGTTGAACTTGGCCGCCGTATCAATGCCATGTGGGTGGTTGAATCAGGTCTTGAAGCTGGGGAAAAGGTGATTATTGAAGGCCTGCAAAAAGTACGGCAAGGTGCAGAAGTTAAGGCTGTGGAAAAGAAAGTAGATGCCACAACAGGCACTATTTCTAATAAAGCAAACTCTTAGGAGTATGAGATGATTAGCAAAACATTTATATCTCGCCCTAAGTTTGCACTGGTTATATCTATTGTTATTACGATTGCGGGCTTAATATCGATGGCTTTATTGCCGGTTAATATGTACCCGCAAATCACCCCGCCACAAGTACAAATTACAGCCAGTTATCCTGGTGCGAGTGCGCAAATAGTCGAAGAGTCCGTTATTAGACCTATTGAAGAGCAGGTCAATGGGGTTGAAGATATGATGTATATCGAGTCAACTTCATCTAATAACGGTACTGCGAATATAACCGTTTACTTTAAAGTTGGCACTGATACGGACATAGCACAGGTTAATGTGCAAAATCGTGTCGCACTGGCTGAGTCAGGTTTGCCTGAAGAAGTGAAGCGTCAAGGGGTGTCGGTTAAGAAAAAATCAAGCTCAATGCTTTTAGGTATTAACCTTTATTCAAGCAAAGATAATATTGATGCTATTTTTCTAAGTAACTACGCGACAAATTATTTAACTGAGCCTTTAGGGCGTATCAATGGTGTGGCCTCAGCAGAGGTTATGGGGGAGCAGACGTACTCGATGCGATTATGGCTGCGTCCCGATAGAATGGCTTCTTTAGAGTTAACGGTGGCGGAAGTACAAGCTGCGTTACAAGAGCAAAACACCATAGTGGCGGCCGGTAAGTTGGGTGCGGCACCAACAGGGCCTAGCCAGCAATTTGAATACTCAATTCAGGCGAAGGGGCGTTTAAAGACACCAGAGGAGTTTGGTCAAACTATTATTCGCGCAAATAAAGATGGTAATTTTGTGCGTTTAAATGATATCGCGCGCATTGAAATGGGAGCCGCGAGCTACAGTACGACCGCCAAATTAAACCAGCAAGATACTGCGTTTATTGTTATTTATCAGCTAACTGAGGCGAATGCGACACAAGTTGCTACCGATGTTAAAGCGCGTATGGAAGAGCTAGCAAAGCAGCTACCTGATGGTATTGAGTACTCAATTCCTTATGATACAACTGAATTTATTAACCGTTCAATTGAAGAAGTGGTAATAACACTTGTACAAGCCGTTGGTTTGGTTATTTTAGTGGTGTTTTTGTTTTTGCAAAATTGGCGCGCAACACTGATTCCTACCGTTGCGATTCCGGTGTCTTTGGTGGGTACCTTCGCATTTATGATGATGATGGGTTATTCCATCAACCTAATTACGCTTTTTGGTTTGGTGCTGGCAATCGGGATTGTGGTTGATGATGCTATTATCGTTATCGAAAATGTTGAGCGGATCCTAAAAGAAGAAAAACTACCAATAAAAGAAGCCGTTACTAAAGCAATGGAGCAGGTATCAGGCCCCATTGTTGCAACCACCCTTGTGTTATTAGCGGTATTTGTGCCTGTTGGATTTATGCCAGGGATCACCGGAGAGCTTTATAAACAATTCTCTGTAACGATTTCATTCGCTGTACTTATTTCATCTGTTAATGCACTTACTTTAAGTCCTGCGCTGTGTGCTTTGCTATTAAATGAAAAAGCCATGAAACCAATAAAATGGTTGGCTCCTTTCGAAAATGTGATCACACGCTCAACCAGCGGATATAGCAAAGTAATTAATTTTATCTTAAAGCGTTCTGCGCGAATGGCACTTTTTGCTGTGGTGATTTTTGCTGCCGCAGGGTGGCTTGTAAAAACGGTTCCTACAGGCTTTGTACCAGCAGAAGATCAAGGCTTTTTGTTCGTTGATGTGCAGTTGCCAGACGCAGCAGCAAGTAATCGTACTCAAGAGGTGATGCATAAATTAGGGGATATTGTAAAAAATGAACCCGCAGCGACTGATTTTATAGCCGTGTCTGGGTTTTCGTTACTAGGTGGTGCAGGTTCAAATAATGCATTAGGGATTGTGGTGTTAAAAGACTGGGAGGAGCGAACTAGCTCTGAACTTGGTTTGCGTTCGGTACTAACACGTTTAATGGGGCAGTTTTGGGCGATGCCAGATGCGCAGATAATGGCATTTAATCCACCATCAATCCCAGGGTTAGGTACCAGCGCAGGTTTTGAGTTTAGGTTGCAAGATAGTGAAGGGCGTGAGCCCGCTGAGCTTGCTCAGGTATTAAATGGACTTATTTATGAGGCAAATCAGCGTCCAGAGCTTTCTAATGTATACAGCACATTTAGAGCAAATGTGCCGCAATACTTTTTAGAGATTGACCGCAATAAGGCCAAGGCCCAAGGGGTGGCACTTAGCGATATTTTCTTAACTTTACAGGCACAATTAGGATCATTGTATATTAATGACTTTAATCAATTTAGTCGCACATACAGAGTGATCATGCAGGCGGAGAGTCGTTTTCGTCAAAACCCTGCCGACTTACAATATTACTATGTGCGTAATGATGAAGGTGCAATGGTGCCGCTTACCACGCTTGCTAAGCTTGAGCCAATCCTTGGCCCAACCAGCTTAACGCACTTTAATTTATACCGCAGTGCGAGTATTAGCGGGCAGCCCGCAGCGGGTTACTCAAGTGGTGATGCGATAAAAGTCATGCAAGAATTAGCTGAGCAGCTGCCCACGGGTTATGTTTATGAATGGGCTGGGCAATCTAAACAAGAAATAGAAGCAGGTAATGTTGCACCGATTCTATTTGGTTTAGCGGTTGTTTTTGTTTATTTATTCTTAGTCGCACAATATGAAAGTTGGACGATTCCATTTTCGGTCATTGCGGCCGTACCACTGGCGTTATTTGGTGCAATGCTTGCGTTATATGTAATTGGTATGGAAAACAATATCTATGCACAAGTGGGCCTTGTGTTGTTAATTGGCCTATCAACTAAAACTGCTATTCTGATCGTTGAGTTTGCTATGGAAGAACGCTCAGCGGGTAAAGGAATTCTCGAAGCAGCATTAAATGCGGCGAAAATGCGTTTTAGAGCGGTGCTAATGACAGCCCTCTCGTTTGTGCTTGGCGTATTACCTTTAGTATTTGCAAGCGGTGCAGGCGCTGGAAGTCGAATATCACTGGGTGTAACTGTGCTGTTCGGTATGTTAGCTGCTACGATATTTGGTACATTGTTGGTGCCATTATTTTATACCCTTGTGCAGGGGATGCGTGAAAAAATAAAAGGGCAAGCATCTTCATAGCCTTCAGCGAAAAATAAAAAAGTCAGGGTAACCTGGCTTTTTTTTTGGTAAAACTCAAAAGAGGTTTGTTATCATAGCTTAATTCAAATATCAGAGGGTTTTGGTCATGGCTGGTCCACGCTTATACAGTGAAGAAGAAGTAACACATCAGGCGTATGATATATTTTTAGAATTAGCACCTGACAACTTAAGCGAGCAAGATATTGCTGACTTTAATGAACACCGCGAAGAGCTCGGTTTTATTGAAGAAGGTGAACCGGATAATCAATGGCAAGATTTTGTTGCATTAGAGATTGAACCTGAGCTGTTTGTGCAAGTCTTAGTAGGGCTTGAGTTTGATAATCAAGATATTCTGTTTGCCAAAATTTTAATTAGCCGAGATAAAGATGCGCCTTTTTGTCATATTCTTTGGAAAGATAGCGAATAAATTTTCCGCCGATGTTTGATTTAATCCCGAGTTGCTTTTATACACTAAAACGTGCGCTTTTAGTCGCTTTTATGCTGACTAGCTGGCAGGTTGCCGCTGTTGATCCATTTGAAGATTTTCATGAGTATGGTCAGCTATCTGAAGAAGAAATCCATAAAATCCATAAGGGCGAGATGCTTTATGGGGATATGGAATTTGGCTTTATGATTAGTAGTGGTAATACACATTCAACCAGCTTTAAATATAAAGGTAACCTGTATCAGGATTTTGAAAAATGGCGTAACCAATTCAAAATAGACACCCTATATAAACGAGACCGTAATGACGAAACTGGTGATGATGAAGTTTCAGCTGATCGAATCTTTATATCAGGGCAGGGTAACTACAAGCTAAACGTTAAAAATGAATCTTTCTTTATTTATGCGGATTATGAAGAAGATGAGTTTAGTGGCTTAGAGTTTAAAAGCACTGTGGCTACAGGTTATGGTAATCGCATATACCAAGGTAGCAAGAACAAGGTTGATATAGATGTTGGGCCCGGCCTTTACCGCTCAGTTGCCGATGAAGATATGGCAACCGAAGAGGATGAAACTAAAACCGGCTACTTATTGCGCTTAGCTCTGCAGTGGGAGCGCACGGTATCTGCACGCACACGTTTTAACCAAGATGTAAGTTATGAGCAATCTATGTCTGGGTTAAACTCGCGACTAAAATCAGAAACCTCGCTGATCAGCAAAATCATGGGTGATGTATCGCTTAAATTTACCTATATGTACCGTTATAACTCAAAACCAGAGGAAGACAAGCTTAAGTATGATTCAGAGCTCAGTGCAACCTTTGTTTATAGCTTTTAATTAGAGAATTCTTTATGTATCAACATAAGCAATATGCACTATTTATCTTTATTGTTTTAGGCTGGATAGGCGCTTTTATTGCCTTAGCTTGGAATTTAATTGGCGCCGATATACCTCTTATGGTGTTTAGCGCAATTCTAGTGCTGGTGGGCTTTTTGTTCCATGGCTTAACAATAAAAGTAAGTGATAAAACGGTAAGTTGGGCATTTGGGCCAGGTGTGTTTGGTAAAACCGTTAGCTTTGATGAGATTGAGTCTGTTCGAGCGGTAAGTAACTCATTTCGGCATGGTGTAGGTCTGCGCATTACGCATGATGGGTGGGTTTATAGTGTTTCAGGGTTCAGTGCAGTCGAACTGGCAATGAAAGATGGTACATATTACCGTTTAGGCACCAATGATCAAGCTGGTTTACTTGCTGCGCTTAAAACGCATATAACTCAGCCTGAAGCTATGCCAAAAGCAAAGGAAGAAGTGAGCGCAGAACCTGAGTAAGTGATACGCTTCTGTAGGGCATAGTGTAGATATAAAAAAAGCGCCATCGGCGCTTTTTTAGTGTTTCGTTTAGTGGCTGTGACCACAACCACCTTCGCCATGCACATGACCGTGTGCAAGCTCCTCTTCTGTGGCATCGCGTACTTCGAGTACTTCAACATCAAAGTGAAGCGTAATACCTGAAAGAGGATGATTACCATCGACAATCACGTCTTCATCTTGGATTTCAATGATCATGACTGATTGATCGCCTGCATCAGTTGTTGCTCTAAATTGCATACCTACTTCAATTTCCATGCCTTCGAACATCGACTTCGGCACTGCTTGCATTAGGTCGTCGTGACGCTCACCATAGCCTTGTTCTGGCTCTACAGTCACACTGAATGTATCACCGGCTTCTTTACCGAGTAGCGCGTTTTCAAGACCAGGGATTAAAAATCCTGTGCCCACGATAAACACCAGTGGTTCACCATCGAAAGAATTGTCGATGGTATTTTTGTTATTATCCAATACTGAATAATGCATTTTTACCACTTTGTTTGCTGCTACGATCATAGTCATTCCTATTTATTCATCTTCGAGAGAGTAAGGTAGAGCTTGAATTGATAGCTCAACCTGAGGGAGGTGTTTTGCACGTAATACGTGGCCTGTTTCATTGTCATTTGGTAAGACTACAAGGCCCACAAGAGTGTGCGTTTGTTGATTATAACTTTGGCTGATAAGCTTGCCTGCACGGCGCCAGTTTTCGCCCATTTGTGTTTCAAGCTCTAGTTCATCGAGTAAACCATCGGCTTTACCTGCGACGATATACATGGCGCGTTTATTTTTTCCGAGATACTTCATACGGGCGACGGTTTCTTGCCCTGTATAACAGCCTTTTCTGAAGCTAATACCGCCTATAGCCTGTAAATTAACCATTTGCGGTACATATTCGCCAATAGCATCTTCATTTAAAGAGGGTTCAGCGGCAGTGATTGCTGCTTCTTGCCACATGCTGTCATTATCAAGTGCGGTGATATCGTCAGGTAAGCTAAAGTCATTATTTACCATCAATAATATGCGGTTTTCTGCAAGCTTTAGTGCTTTGCCTCCTGCAAAATCAACAGCAGTCTGAGTATCATTAAAATGGATATTCAATAACGCGAGGGTTGAGGTAAGATCTTCACCGATTAAGCCAATAAGCGGCTTATCAGATTGCTCAATCTCAACTTGAGAGAATACAGCATACTTTTTTAATTCGACCAAAGATTGTGCTACCTCAGGTTTAGAGCCAACTAGGTAGTAGCTATCTTGGTATGTAAATAGCTTGAACACACCCCAAAGTTTACCTTTGGCATTACAGTGTCCTGCCCATAAGAAGTTATCGTTACTTAGCTTATTGATATCTTGAGTAACTTGCCCGTGAAGGTATGACAGCTTATCTTTACCTGAAAGGCTAATAAGCGTATGAGATAATGGGCATGCGTAAACAGTCGACATAAAAACCTTCTTTACGATATAAGTGAACCCTAATGATAACTTAGTTAGGGTGGCAATTTAAATAGCTGTTTATTCGATTGCAATTTGTTAAACTGCAGACAAATAAGTACGAGGTTTAAAATGACTGAAATTCACAGTAAAGAACGCATTCGTTGGGCGTGCCGCCGTGGTATGCTCGAACTTGATGTTTTATTCATGCCATTCGTTGAACAAGCGTTTGACTCACTATCTACAGAGCAGCAAGCTGTATTTCAACGCCTACTTGAGTGCGATGATCCTGATTTATTTGCATGGTTTATGGGTCACGAAGAATGTAAAGATGCAGAGCTCAAGGGCATGGTGACGCTTATTTTAGACCGAGTTCGTGTATAGGTTTACCGTCAAAAATAACTTCCCAGACCACAAACCTTTTGTGGTCTTCTTTTGTTTTCTAGCCTTGTTATTATACTTTTCTTATAGTCATATCTTATCAGAGCTTTTAGCCTGTTTTGCTTGCCTTGTGATTGGTATTGTTTGTTTTAAAAAAGTAAAACAAGCACAGCCCAGTGAGGGAGTTATTATTTTGCAGCAATCGCAGTTAGGCTTTTTTAATGAACAGTTACAACTGCAAGGTAAAATAAGTCCCAAGAGCTATGTGTTTGCAAATCATGTAGTTATAAGATTAATTGGCTTTTATCAATCACACTGGCTGATTATCTCGTCAGCCAGTGTTGATGAGCTAAGTTTTTCTCGTTTGCGACGAGCGGTTATTGCAGTGCAGCAACCAGCTTAGGGGTTAATATAGTCGGTGTAGGGTTTTCAGTTTGATTTGGGTAGTCGATTGTATAATGAAGCCCGCGGCTTTCTTTACGCTCAAGGGCACTACGAATAATCAGCTCCGCAACTTGTACCAAGTTACGAAGTTCTAGTAAGTTATTTGTAACCCTAAAGTTTGCATAGTAATCATGGATTTCTTGCTGCAGTAATTCAACGCGATGCAGTGCGCGTTCTAAGCGCTTGGTTGAGCGTACAATGCCCACGTAATCCCACATAAATAACCTTAGTTCATGCCAGTTGTGGGTTATAACGATTTCTTCATCTGAGTTAGTGACACGACTTTCATCCCATAAAGGTAATGGTTCTGGCGCAGGTGAGGTGTCAATTTTGCTTAAAATGTCTTTTGCCGCAGCATGGGCAAACACAATACACTCAAGTAATGAGTTACTCGCCATTCGGTTTGCACCGTGAAGACCTGTATAAGCGACTTCACCCACGGCATATAAATTATCGAGATCTGTTCGACCATTAAAGTCAGTCATGACACCACCACACGTATAATGCGCGGCAGGGACGACTGGAATCGCTTCTTTCGTTATATCAAGGCCAACACTTAAGCACTTTGCGTAGATAGTTGGGAAGTGCTCAATAATAAAATCTTTATCTTTGTGGCTGATATCTAAATAGACACAGTTTGCACCAAGGCGTTTCATTTCAAAGTCGATAGCGCGAGCGACAATATCACGAGGCGCAAGCTCTTCGCGCTCGTCAAAATCTTTCATAAAGCGTGTGCCATCAGGGCGTTTTAAATACGCACCTTCACCGCGCATTGCTTCTGTGATCAAAAAGTTTTGCAGCTCTGGGTGATATAAACTCGTCGGGTGGAATTGGTTAAATTCCATATTCGCCACTCGACAACCAGAGCGCCATGCCATCGCAATACCATCACCACTCGATACATCAGGGTTTGAGGTATATAAGTACACTTTGCTTGCACCGCCAGTTGCAAGCGCGACGAACTTAGCAGCAATCGTTTCTACTTTTTTATATTCACAATTCCAGACATATAAGCCATGGATATGCTTTCCTTTTTTGCCAAGGCTTTTATCGCTGATCAAATCAATCGCATTGTAGTTTTCTAATAACGTGATGTTAGGGTGTGCTTGTACTTGGCTGATAAGTGTTGTTTGTACAGCACGACCCGTTGCATCAGCAGCGTGCAGTATGCGGCGATGACTATGGCCGCCTTCACGGGTTAGGTGAAAACGTTCTTTGCCCTTTGAGTCAAACTCCATGTCAAAAGGCACACCTTGCTCAATAAGCCACTTTAAACACTTTTTAGCATTGCTTGCAGTGTAGTGAACCGCATCACGGTCACACAGGCCACCACCTGCATCAAGTGTATCCTCAACATGAGATTCAATGCTGTCATTTTTCTTATCAAAAACCGCCGCAATACCGCCTTGTGCATACAATGTAGAGCCTTCTGTAAGCGCCCCTTTACTTAATACGGTTACTTTACAGTGATTAGCGAGTGATAAGGCAAGGGAAAGGCCTGCGGCGCCGCTGCCAATGATAGCGACATCAGTAATGTGATGTTTATTTTGGTTCATGTCTGTGGTCTTAGCGGTTACAATGCTCAGCTGATAGTGCAAAAGTTTGAGCAAAAATATTTTGATATGATATATGTATATGTACCATATTTGCTGTAGCACTATTAGTTATTTTAAATGTTATACCAATCTTATTAGATTTTTTGTCATATAAACAGTGTACTATCAACTGTTTTGCACAAATGTAGAATAGCTTTGAATTAGAATAGCTGTTGATTTTAAAGCTATTTTTGAAGTTTTACGCAAATAAGAACGGTATAACTCAATATATTTGCATGCTATCTTATAAAAAAAACATTTTAAACTGAACTTTTATATTCATCGTGCAGTCAGAGTTTGTGTAAACAATGGCGAGTATATGAATAGCAAGCAAGAATCAAACAGAGGAGTACCGGCTCGAATGAGCGAGCAGGATTTGGATTTAGCGCTAGTTAAAAGGGTCCAGCAAGGAGATAAAAACGCCTTCAACCTATTAGTTAGAAAATATCAGAATAAAATCGCAGGCTTGATTTCACGTTATGTGTCGAATCAAGGTGATGTTGCTGATGTCGCTCAAGAAGCTTTTATTAAAGCTTATCGTGCGTTACCTAACTTTAGAGGGGACAGCGCCTTTTATACTTGGTTATACCGTATCGCCGTAAATTGTGCTAAAAATTACTTAGTTGCTCAGGGCCGAAAGCCCCCTGCGAACGATGTTGATGCAGAAGAAGCTGAGTTTTATGACAGTGCAGATGCAATGCGTTCTAACGCATCGCCAGAGAATCTGTTACTCAGTGACGAAGTACGTGCTGTAATTTTTAATACAATTGATAGTTTGCCTGAAGATCTGAAAACTGCGATTACCCTTCGAGAGATAGAAGGGATGAGCTATGAAGAAATAGCCGTGGTTATGGATTGCCCCGTGGGAACTGTACGTTCACGTATATTCCGTGCCCGCGAAGCGATTGATAATAAATTAAATCCATTAATAGGTGAGTCTTAGTATGACAAAAGCAGACGTTAACAAGTTGGATAACGAGCAGCTATCCGCGTTACTTGACGGCGAACAGCAACTAACCGATGAAGCGATAACAAAAGACGATGTCGCGACATTTGGTCGTTATGCGATGATCGGTGATGCAATGCGTGCTGAGGCAAATAACAGCGCTTTTAACTTTGATATTGCCGACGCCGTTGCAGATGCACTTGAACACGAACCTGTCTATGCCGATTTCGCGAATAAAACAAATGCACCAAAAAGCGAAGAAATCGTGGCAGCAACAGGTACTGACAATGTTGTCGCATTTAACTGGCGCCGTCCATTTGCACAAGTTGCTATCGCAGCAAGCGTTGCAATGTTCGCGATAGTGGGCGTACAAACATTGCCGCAAAACAGTGAGTCACCTGAAAGTGACATTCCATTGCTACAAACAACCCCATTGACTGGCGTGGCATCACCGGTGAGCTACTCATCTGAACAGCCAGCGCTTGAAAATGCACAGCAAGGTTTGCGTGAGTTACAGCAGCAGCGAATTGGTGCACTTGTTCTAGAACACCATAGACAAGCACGTGTTGCTTATTCATTAGAAAAGTCGCAAACTGAGGCCAAAGCCGAAGAGGAAAATCACTAATTTAATGAAAGTTATTACTTTTATTTTATCGCTGGTAATAAGTGCATCCGCTTTTGCCAGCGACGAAAACCCCGCCAAAGCATTATTATTAGATATGGCTAAAGCCGTTCATACCCGTAACTTTGATGCATCCTTTGTGGTCGTTAAAGGTCAAGCAATGGAGCCTTATCGCTGGTTACACGCAAAACAAGGTGATATTGAGCTTGAGCATTTAAGTTTATTGAATGGTGCTGGTCTTGAGATGGCTCGTGTGAACGATCAAGTTACTTATTTTGAGCCCCACTCAGAGCCTTACTCTGTCAAAACTGACTCAATTGCAGGACCTATTCCAGAGGTTTTGTTTAAAGATATTGAGCGTTTAAGTGCTCATTATGATTTCGTTCTTGGCGGAAAAGGCCGTATAGCTGGGCGTTCAGCGCAATTGGTTCGAATAGAATCAAAGGACGAGTTTAAGTTTAATTACTGGATTTGGCTTGATACTGAGTCATCATTATTACTTAAATCTGCTTACGTTAACCACAAAGGCGAAATGTTGGAACAATTACAGCTTACTCATATCAGTGTGACGGAGCAGCCAGCTCCCTTATTGCTTGAGATGCAAAACCGTGACTTTCCAACTCCCTTACCAGTGAGTGAAATTGACAATGAAAGCACAGGTACGGCGGTTAATAATTGGAAGATAGGCTGGTTACCTGATGGATTTAAACTGTTAAAATCTGATCGCCATAAGCTTGATTTAAACAATGAGCTAACAGATTATTACTTGTATTCAGATGGCTTTGTTGAAGTTTCTGTATTTGTTCAAAGACCATTACCAGGTAAACGCCCCAGTGGTGCGCTTTCATCGGGTGCTACTACAGTCTATGTTCATAACAGTGGTAGCTTTGATGTGTCAGTTGTTGGTAATATTCCCGCTATGACAGCCAAAGCCATTGCAGAGTCGGTAGCGCGACCTCTTTAAACCATGATTGAACAAACACTCACTGTCGTGTCTGTAAAAGGCACGACAGCAAATTTAGAAGCAGAGCAAAAACAAGCCTGTGCAGGGTGCAATGGCCGTTGTGGCTCACAAGTCTTTGCCAAGTTATTTGGTACCGCTAAAAAAACATTCCCATATACATTCGATAATGAGCTAAAAGTAGGGCAAAAAGTGACCTTAGCATTGGATGATAGTCATTTAGTAAAACATGCAATGGCTGTGTATATGTTGCCACTATTACTTAGTTTAGGGTTCGCTTTAGCTGCTTTTGCAGTATTTTCGCTTGCTGAAGGGTGGCAAATTTTAGCGGCCTTGTTGGGGGGCTTGATTGGCTATGCAATAGCTAAATCAAGGGTTAAGAGCCTAAAACATGATATAAAAGTAATAAAAATTCACCCAATTACTATTCCTTTCACTCAAATAGATGGTGATTAAAGCCAATTAAATGTAAAATTGTCGCTTTATACACTTAGTCCATTTTATATAGAAGTTTAGAATCCAGTTTATGAAGCATATCCGTAATTTTTCGATCATCGCCCATATTGACCATGGTAAATCGACTCTCTCTGACCGTCTTATCCAAGTTTGTGGTGGTTTAACAGACCGTGAAATGCAGCAGCAGGTGTTAGACTCAATGGACATTGAGCGTGAGCGTGGTATTACCATCAAAGCGCAAAGTGTAACGCTAAATTATAAAGCGAAAGATGGCGAAACATACCAGTTAAACTTTATCGACACGCCAGGACACGTTGACTTCACATACGAAGTATCGCGTTCACTTGCAGCCTGTGAAGGTGCGCTTTTAGTTGTTGATGCGGGTCAAGGTGTAGAAGCACAAACCTTAGCTAACTGTTACACAGCAATCGAAATGGACTTAGAAGTTATTCCAGTTCTAAACAAAATCGACTTACCGCAAGCTGATCCACTTCGCGTTGCCGAAGAAATCGAAGACATCATTGGTATCGATGCCCTAGATGCTGTGCAATGTAGTGCGAAAACTGGTATTGGTATTGAAGAAGTGTTAGAGGTTATTGTTAAAGATATTCCGCCACCAGAAGGTGACAAAGACAAGCCTCTACAAGCATTAATTATCGATTCATGGTTTGACCCATACCAAGGCGTTGTATCATTAGTACGTATTAAGCACGGTGAGCTGCGCGCAGGCGATAAAATTAAGATCATGTCGAATGACCAAGTTCACATTGCTGATAAAGTGGGTATTTTCACACCAAAGCAAACTAACACGGGCATCTTAAAAACCGGTGAAGTAGGCTTTGTAATTGCGGGTATTAAAGAAATCCACGGTGCACCAGTAGGTGATACCATTACTTTACAACGTAATTCTGCTCCAGAGCGCTTACCAGGCTTCCAGCGTATTAAACCACAGGTTTATGCGGGTATGTTCCCAATTTCATCTGATGACTATGAATCATTCCGTGATGCGCTTGATAAACTGAGCTTGAACGATGCGTCGTTGTTCTTTGAACCAGAGAACTCAACAGCGTTAGGTTTTGGTTTCCGTTGTGGCTTCTTAGGTATGCTACACATGGAAATCATCCAAGAGCGCCTTGAACGTGAATACGATATTGATCTTATTACCACGGCACCTACGGTAATCTACGAAGTAGAAACTAAAGACGGCGTTAAGCAGATTGATAACCCATCGGATCTTCCTCCGGTAAATAATATTCTTGAGATCCGTGAGCCAATTGTTGAAGCTAACATATTAGTTCCACAAGAATTTTTAGGTAACGTAATTACGCTTTGTGTTGAAAAGCGCGGCGTACAAACTAAAATGAACTACCATGGTAAGCAAGTGGCGGTAACGTACGAATTACCAATGGCTGAAGTAGTCATGGACTTCTTCGATAAGTTAAAATCAACAAGCCGTGGTTTTGCGTCACTTGATTATAACTTTAAGCACTTCCAAGCGTCAGACATGGTACGTGTGGACGTACTAATTAATGGTGAACGTGTCGATGCATTAGCCATAATCGTACACCGTGATATCGCACAATCACGTGGTCGCCTATTAGCTGAGGCACTGAAAGATCTGATTCCACGTCAACAGTTTGATATTGCAATTCAAGCGGCAATTGGTCAGCATGTTATTGCGCGTACGACTGTTAAACAGTTACGTAAAAACGTAATTGCAAAGTGTTACGGTGGTGACGTAAGCCGTAAGAAAAAGCTTCTACAGAAGCAAAAAGAAGGTAAAAAGCGAATGAAGCAACTAGGTAACGTCGAAGTGCCGCAAGATGCGTTCTTAGCTATCCTTAAAGTTGGTAAATAATAGAAGTTAATAAAGGAATTAATGCATGGCGGGTTATTTTTCGATTTTTTTAGTGTTGTTAACGCTTGGCTCAGGGCTAATCTGGTTAATTGACCATTTTATGTTTGCACCAAAGCGTCAACAACGCATCGCCCTTGCTCAAAATGCGTCGGGCGGTGAGCTAGACGAAGAAACTGCCGCATTAATTGCGCCAGAACCAAGTATTACTGAAACGGCAAAATCAATCTTCCCGATGATCGCCGCAATTACAATTTTTCGTTCATTTATTTTTGAGCCGTTTCAGATACCATCAGGTTCGATGATGCCAACGCTATTGGTTGGTGACTTTATATTGGTTCAGAAGTACTCATATGGTATTAAAGATCCAGTATGGCGCACTCAACTCGTTGATGTTGATGAGCCAGAGCGTGGTGATATAGTTGTATTTAAATATCCTTTGGATGAACGTGTTGATTATATTAAACGCGCTGTTGGTTTACCTGGGGATAAAATAGTTTATCGCAATAAGCACCTTTATATCCAACCTAAGTGTGAGGATGGAGCAACGCAGCAAGGTGAGTTGTTGTGTAATGAATACAATAAAATTGATATGGAAATTCTCAATAGTGACGAATTCAAGCAAGGGTCTATGAATTTAGTTCGCTTAGATGAAAATCTAGGCACAGTGAATCATAACATCTTGATTAACCCAGAAGCGCTTGAAATGAAAGGCCGTTATTATCAACAACCAGGTACACGCTCAGATGAGTGGGTTGTTCCTGCTGATCATTACTTTATGATGGGTGATAATCGTGATAACAGCCAAGACAGTCGCTTTTGGGGCTTTGTGCCAAAAGAAAACCTGGTAGGTAAAGCCGTCTTTATATGGATGAGTTTTGAATTTGAAAATGGCCCAGATGACTTCTTACCAAGCTGGGTTCCAACTGGTGTTCGTTTTGAACGCCTAGGTAATATTCAGTAACGATGAAAAAAAACGTAACAGAGTTATACAAAAAAATAGGTTATACATTCACTGATCAAGCCTTGCTTGAACAGGCAATGACGCACCGTAGCCACAAAGGTCAACATAACGAACGCTTAGAGTTTTTAGGTGATTCTATATTGAGCTTTGTGATTGCGAATGCGCTTTACAGCAAATTCCCTAAAGCGCGAGAAGGTGACTTAAGTCGCATGCGCTCAACCTTAGTGCGTGGTCAAACACTGGCTGAATTTGGCCTTGAGTTTGGCTTAGGTGATTACTTGCGTTTGGGCCCTGGTGAGCTTAAAAGCGGTGGTTTTCGCCGTGAGTCGACTTTAGCCGACGCAGTCGAGGCCATTATTGGTGCCGTGTTCCTTGATTCAAACATTGAACAATGTGGTGAGTTGATTTTAAGCTGGTATGAATCGCGACTTGATGCAATTTCACCGGGGTTAAATCAGAAAGATCCAAAGACATTACTTCAAGAATACTTACAAGCGCGCAAGTTATCGTTACCAGGCTACACTGTTATTGATACAAAAGGTCAAGCGCACAATCAAACATTCACGGTTGAATGTATTGTTGAAGGGATGGATAGCATTATCTCAGTAGGTAGCTCGCGTCGTAAAGCGGAGCAAAAAGCTGCTGAAAAAGCCTTAAAGATACTTAAAAATGAATCTTGATGATTTAATTAGCAAAGAGCCTGCAGAGCTTGATACGCACTGCGGGATGATTGCCATTGTTGGCCGTCCAAATGTGGGTAAATCAACTTTACTTAACTACATTGTTGAGCAAAAGGTGAGTATTACCTCGCGTAAACCACAAACCACACGTCATCGTATTATGGGTATTCATACAGAAGGCAAATACCAAGCCGTGTATGTAGATACACCAGGCTTACACGTTGACGAAAAGCGTGCCATTAACCGTTTAATGAATCGTGCAGCATCAAGCTCAATTGGTGATGTGGAGCTGATCATTTTTGTGGTTGAAGGCACACACTGGAATGACGACGATGAGATGGTACTTAACAAAGTACGTCAAAGCGGTCGCCCAGTGTTATTGGTTATGAATAAAATTGACCAAGTTAAAGATCGTGATTTAGTACTGCCGCACATGCAGTTTTTGGGCGGTAAATTTGACTTCGTTGGTATCATGCCTGTCTCTGCAAAGCAGGGAAAAAATATTGAACTCATCAAAGATGAAGTGAAAAAGCGCTTACCGCTTTGTGAATTTTATTTCCCTGAAGACTATGTCACAGACCGTTCAATGCGCTTTATGGCGGCAGAAGTGATCCGTGAAAAGCTGATGCGTTTTATGGGTGATGAGCTTCCATATTCAGTGACTGTTGAAATCGAGCAATTTAAATGGCAAGAAAACGGTGTTTGGCAAATTAATGGTCTGATCCTCGTTGAGCGTGAAACGCAAAAGCGCATGGTCATTGGCAATAAAGGCGAAAAGCTTAAAGTGATTGGCCGTGAAGCTCGTAAGGACCTTGAAGACATGCTTGATAATAAAGTGTTCTTAGAGCTTTGGGTAAAAGTGAAATCAGGCTGGGCTGACGATGAGCGTGCACTACGTAGCCTTGGCTATGGTGAAGACTAAGTAAAGCCTACACGCCATGGATAGCGAATTCTACACAGCATACTTGCTGCATCGACGTCCTTTTAGTGACTCGCAAGTCATGCTAGATATGCTGGTAGAAGGCGTTGGTCAGCTCAGAATGCTGGCTCGTATTAGTGGCCGCTTGTCCACTAAACATAAAGCACAACTGCAACCCTTCCAATCACTGCTGGTTAAGTACAGCGGCAAATCAGATTTAAAATACATTAATCACTTTGAACCCCATGACGGCCAAACTATACTGACTGGCACCGAGCTCTATTGCGGTTTCTATTTGAACGAATTAACTAATCGTATCGTACCTATCAATGAGCCGATGGAAAGTGTTTATCATCTTTATAAGCAGCATTTAGACGAGTTATCAACCACTAAAAACCTACAAGCTGTGCTGCGCTCATATGAGTTTCAGTTACTTGAAATGCTTGGTTATGGCGTTGATTTCAGTGTGGATGCGCAAGGGGATGAAATTAACGATGCAGCAAATTACCAGTACTTTGCTGAATACGGCTTTTTGTTGCATGACGACCCCCACAGTGGCTTTTCTGGAAAGCAATTAAATGCTATTGCTGCCCATGACTTTAGCGCGCCAGATGTGTTATATATGGCAAAGCAATTAAGCCGATATCTACTTAAGCCTTTACTTGGCAAAAAGCCATTAAAAAGCCGTGAGTTATTTATTAAATAGGCTGAAACTCAGCCATGAATCGTTGTTTTAAACAGGTAAAAAAATGAAAGATATTCTTCTTGGTGTAAACGTTGATCATATTGCCACTTTACGTCAAGCGCGTGGCACAAGCTACCCAGATCCAGCCCATGCGGCCGCGGTCGCTGAACATGCAGGTGCAGATGGCATTACCATTCATTTACGTGAAGACCGTCGTCATATTCAAGATCGTGACGTGTATGTAATGGCAAAAACGATTCAAACACGTATGAACCTTGAAATTGCCGTAACTGATGAAATGATTGATATTGCCCTTGAAGTGAAACCAGCTTATGTGTGTTTGGTGCCGGAAAAGCGTGAAGAGCTTACTACCGAAGGCGGCCTTGACGTAGTGGGTAACTTTGAAAAAGTAAAAACAGCGACAGAAAAACTAACAGCAGCGGGTATTAAGGTGTCGTTATTCATTGATGCCGACAACGCGCAACTTGATGCTGCAAAAGCCTGTAATGCGCCTTATGTTGAAATTCATACCGGTGCTTATGCTGATGCAGAAAATGACCAAGCGCTTCACACAGAGCTTGAGCGCATTCGTAGTGGCGTACAATATGCCGACAGCCTTGGCTTAATCGTCAATGCGGGTCATGGCCTTCATTACCACAACGTAAAACCGATTGCAGCAATGCCAGAAATCTACGAGTTGAACATTGGTCATGCAATTATTGCTCGTGCAGCAATTGATGGTTTAGAAAAAGCAGTGAGCGATATGAAGCGTTTAATGATTGAGGCGCGTTTATAATTGAGCTTTAGTCACTGAGTTTTAAAACGCGGAGCATGTTAAAACTGCTCCGCGTTTTTATTTGAGCAAATAAATGATCAACTGTGCAAGCTCTGATGATAACAAGGGAGAAAGACATAGCAGGGCTATTAAATACTGGTTCTTTTTCTTATAGTTCTGCAATACTTCGTCACCCAATGTCGATAGCTCTCCCTTTCTAATTGAATGAAAAATAACGGAGTTTGGTTTCTCCTTCATTAACTTTGCTTTCTTGTTATATTCGTGCCATTGCTGTGTGTAGTTAGTCTTTACGTAATTATTAGCGACTTTACTTAGCTTAGTATAAAGATGAAAAAACCAAGCGAGCGAAATCGCACTAAAGACGATAAGTAAAACAAAATACACAACAGGTTCCTTATAAAATTCACATTTAGAGCATGCAGCCGCATGCTGTTATCCTTGCTGATCCGTCATTCCTGCATCATTTAACAAGTTATTTAGCTCATCAATCAACTCAAATAACTCAGGCTCAATGTAATTTAAGTCACAATCACTTTTAAGTGAGGTTTCTAGTGTTTCGGCAAGTGATTTTAGCTTAGGTACACCGGTGTAGCAGCATGCACCATGGAACTTATGAACAATGCTAAGTACATGTTCACAGTCTTCTTTTTCAATTGCTTCATTAAGAAGACGCAGAGTTTCCGGCACACTGAGTAGCAGCATATTAAGCATTTCAAGTGCGAGCTCTTCTTTGCCACCTGCACGTTGTAGCGCGAGCTGCCAATCTAGGCGTATACTTTCAAAAGGAGGCTCCGATTGAGCTGTAACTGCTTTGCTCCGTTCTCTATTAATAGGCGACTGCGGACTGTGATCGCTGATTATTTGTTTTAACATGTCTTCATCAATTGGCTTAGTTAAATAACCTTTAAAGCCATCTTTGAGAAGTTGCTCTTTTTCACCGCTCAAAGCATGCGCTGTGACAGCAATGATTGGGGTATCTTCATTGAGTGAAGATTCACGAATAAGTTTGCATGCTGTAATACCATCCATAATAGGCATTTGGATGTCCATAAATATTAAGTCGTACTTATGGCTTTTACTCAAGCTATAAGCTTGCGAACCGTTATGTGCTGTATCTATAAGTTCTATTTGCTCTTCAAGCAGGGTACAAATAAGTTTTAAGTTAGCGTCGTTATCGTCAACAACCAGTACTTTTAGCGGCAATAACTTTTCATCACCTTGTTCGATATTATGCACAGGGTGATCAAGCCGGTAAGGTGCAGCAAGCACTTCACATAGCTTACGGTGATTAAGCGGCTTACTTAAACAGGCGTCAGCACCGCTACCAACAAAAGCCTCACGCATATTGTGAGATACAGTGTTGAGCATAATGTATAAGTAGTCGGTTACAGGGCGTACAGCCTTTACATAACTCTTAAGTTGCTGCATATCGTCAATTGTTGCTGTGTGGCCAATGATACAAATGTCGTAGCTAAAGTCCTTGTTGATTTCATTGAGAAAGCTTTCTTCATCGGTACAAGGTGTGACCTGTGTTTGCCATTCATTTAACAATGATAATGTTGCTTGGTGAGTATGCTCGTGAGGTTCTAAATAAAGAATACGCTTATTGATCAATGACTGTGTTGGTAAATCACTGGTAATCGAATTGCTTGGTGTTCTAAATACAGCATTAAATGTAAAACAGGTGCCATTCCCAGGTGCTGAGTTTAAGGTTATTCGACCATTCATGGCTTCAACAATGTGTTTAGTAATAATTAAACCAAGGCCTGTGCCGCCAAACTTACGCGTAATACTTGAATCAGCTTGGCCAAATGGGGTGAATAGGGCGTCTTGTTTATCCATTGGAATGCCCACCCCTGTATCGGTGACTGATACCAAGATAGATGCGCGTTCTTCATCTAATAAACGATGACCAACATCCACTTTTATAGAACCTTTTTCGGTGAATTTTATAGCGTTGCTTAAAAGATTAATCAAAACTTGTTTAAAGCGGGTTGGGTCACCGGTGAGGTTATCAGGCACGTGCGGATGGATAAATATTGATAACTCTAGCTGCTTTTCATGCGCACTAGGCGCAAGTAAGGTCAGCACCTCATTAATTGTATCGCGAAGTTGAAATTGCATTGATTCCAACTCCATCGCACCCGCTTCTAACTTAGAGAAATCTAAAATATCACTGATAATCGTCATTAAGCTATTTGCAGAGAGCTCTATGGTATCTAAGTAATCTTTTTGATGCTTATTAAGCGGTGTTTTATATAACTGGCGAGTAAAGCCAATTACCCCATTTAGAGGCGTTCTGAGTTCATGACTCATTTTTGCTAAGAAGTCAGACTTAACACGGTTAGCATCTTGTGCGTCTTTTTTAGCAATACTTAACTGAATATTTTGTGTTTCATATTGTTCAAGGGTTTCGCGGTAATCAGAGGTTGCCTGGTCAATATGCTTTTGCATTTCGTCTCGTTGCATCACCATGGTGTGCGAAATTGTATTGAGCCCTTCTCGAAGTAGTTCAAATTCGCCAAACATTTTCTTGTCGAGGCCGGTATCAACTTTACCTTCAATTAACTTATCGGTAGCGAGTACTAACTTATTAAGAGGCTGAACAAACATGCGAGTTAGCCTAAATGCTAAAATTGTGGCAAGTACCAAGGCTAAAATAATAACAATTCCACTTACAAGTAGTGCGCGTTGCTGGCCGATAATTGCTTGCTGCTTGTTAAGCATAATGACGACAGTGCCAAGTGATGCTTGGTAACTATGATGATTCCAAATCATATCTTGGCGACTATGATTAATAATAGCCGTTGAGAAGGTTAAATAATGCTTAGAGCTTTTGACATTGATACCCTCAAGTGCTGCCGAATTGTTTGTATCGATATCTTTAAATTCATTTTGATACTTACTAAAAATAACCAGTTCGTTATTTTCATCAAATATGGCGATCGACTGTATAGCAGGTGCGTGTTTGTTATGGGTATGACTTACCAAGCGTGTAAGTAAAGTTTTATTACGCTTTAGCAGAGGTTGCTCTACGGCAATGGCAAGTGGCTCGATAATTGTTACACCTTGTTGATATAAAATTTCATCGAGCTCAATGTAACGATTTATTGTAAAATAACCGCCCAGCAACAAGCCTATGATTACAGTCGGTATCAAGGTTAGGGTTAAGACTGAATCACGTAAGCCAAATTTAGTCATAAAATAGGTTGTTGTCATTATTATCGTTGTTTAAGAGTATATACTTACTCCCGCTTTATCAATAATTAAGGTGTTGTCCGATGGCACAGATTTTCAAAGCCAAGAAGAAATCCGTTTCACAAAAAATGATCACGTTATCGGTTACAGCAATGGATCATCAAGGGCGTGGGGTTGCAAAACATAATAATAAAGTGTGTTTTGTAAATGGTGCGCTACCAGGTGAAGAGGTTAAAGCACAACTTGTTGAAGACAAAGCTCGTTTTGCCAGCGCAGATTGTAAAAAAGTGCTTCATGCATCTGAATATCGAGTTAAACCATTTTGTGAACATTATCAGGTGTGTGGGGGATGTCAGTTACAGCACTTAGATGCTTCTCAACAATTAGTTGAGAAGCAAGCTGCTGTGAGTCAGCTGTTTGCGAAGTTTGCTAAGGTCACTAGCTTAAACTGGGAAAAGCCACTGACCAGTGATATGCAGCATTACAGGCGTTCGGCTCGCATTGCTGTAATGCATGATAAAGCAGCTAAAAAAATGCGTGTAGGTTATCGTGCACAAGGTTCGAAGCAACTGGTGAGTATTAATCAATGTGACGTGTTAACTAGCACATTTAGTGATTTATTTACCCTATTTGATTTACTTATCAATACGCACAAAGGCTTACAAAGTATAACTCACTTACAATTGTGTGAGGCTGATAATGCTGCTTTTGTGGTTATCCGACATACAAAACCAATAAGTGAAGAGCTTAAGTCATTAGTTGCTCAAGCTTGCCAAGAACAACAATGGTTAATTGTTTGGCAATCAGAAAGTGGGCAGATTGATCAGTCACACTATCCGATGCCGTACTACACTATACCTAAATATGATTTAACCTTTGAATTTGGCCTTGAAAACTTTATTCAAGTTAATCCACAAGTGAATCAAGCTATGCTTAATCAAGCAAAAGAGTGGTTAGATTTGCAAGGTCATGAACAAGTGTTGGATTTGTTTTGTGGAATCGGTAATTTTTCATTACTGCTTGCAAAGTATGCAAAACACGTTATTGGTGTCGAAGGAGTCGATTCTGCGGTTGCATTAGCGAAACAAAATGCGCACACTAACTCATTATCGAATACTGATTTTTACTGCTTTGATTTAACTCAATCGATGCAATCTGCTGCTTGGTTTAGTGCTGAACTTGATGTGTTAGTACTTGACCCATCACGCACAGGTGCGATGGCTATTTTAGAGCAATTACCGCTTACTCAGTTTAAAACGATTTTATATGTCTCTTGTGATCCTGTTACTTTAGCCCGTGACAGTGCAATTATGTTACAAGCAGGCTTTAGCATTAAAAAAATTGGGCTTATGAATATGTTTCCACATACGGGGCATATCGAAACAATGGCGTTATTTCACAGGAGGTAAAGCGCACTATGGTAGCTACTAGACAATCACATCAGCTTACAAAGCAGAGTGATTTTGCCAGCCGTATCGAGCTGTTAGCGCTAACAGAAGACAAAACTACCTTATTAGAGCAGGCTCATGAGCTGTGCCTACATTGTGACGATACGAAACGTCAGAATACCGCCATTGAAATGGTGGAGATTTTAGCTGAACTGAATTTAGATGCGGACTCACTGGCTACGGCATTTTTAACGCCTTATTTCTTAGCTGAAAAAATTTCGATTGAGACAGTCACAGAAAAGCTAGGTAATCACGTTGCGTTATTACTTACAGGCGTAAGCCAAATGGCGACGATCAGTACCTTGGCTCACCAAGGTAAGGGCACTGTGCAAATCGACAATATCCGCCGTATGTTGTTAGCCATGGTTGAAGATGTGCGTGCCGTGGTGATTAAGTTAGCTGAACAAGTATGCCACTTACGTGATGTGAAAGACGCCAGTGAAGAAGAGCGTGTCATTGCCGCTAAGGAAACACGCGATATCTTTGCGCCTCTTGCTAACCGCTTAGGAATTGGTCAGCTTAAATGGGAGCTTGAAGATCTTTCGTTCCGTTACCTGCACCCAGACACCTATAAAAACATCGCAAAACAGCTTGATGATAAGCGCCTTGCTCGTGAAGCTTACATGGAAAACATGGTTGCTTTAGTAAAATTACGCTTGGCTGAAGCGGGTATTGAAGGTGAAGTATATGGTCGACCTAAACATATCTACAGTATTTACAAAAAAATGGCGCAAAAGAACTACGAGTTCGACCAGCTTTTTGATATTCGCGCTATGCGCATAGTGGTAGAGCGCCTGCAAGATTGTTACGCGGCATTAGGTATCGTGCATACTAATTGGCGCCATTTAAATAAAGAATTTGACGATTATATTGCAACGCCAAAACAAAATGGCTATCAGTCAATCCATACCGTGGTATTTGGCCCTGAAGGCAAAACTGTTGAAATTCAAATTCGCACAAGCGAAATGCATCAAGATGCCGAGTTGGGTGTGGCTGCGCATTGGATGTATAAAGAAGGTGCATTGCCAGGACGTGGTTCGGGCTACGAGCAAAAAATTAGTTGGTTACGTAAATTACTACAATGGCAAGAAGAGGTTGTTGATGGTAGTGACTTAGCTGAAGAGCTTAAAAACCAAGTAGTTGAAGACCGTGTTTATGTGTTCACGCCAAAAGGCGATATTTTCGATTTACCACTGGGTGCAACACCGCTTGATTTTGCTTACTACATTCATTCAAATGTGGGACATCGCTGTATAGGTGCGAAAATTTTCGGCAAAATAGTGCCGTTTACCCATCAGCTTAGCACCGGCGATCAAGTTGAAATTTTAACGCAAAAACAAGCTAATCCAAGTCGAGACTGGTTAAATCCATCCCTAGGTTATATCAAGTCGTCACGCGCTCGCTCAAAAATACATCATTGGTTTAAACAGCTTGATCGCGATAAAAACTTAAGTGCAGGTAAAGAAATTCTTGAAACTGAGCTGCAAAAACTGGAGCTGACAACAAAAGATTTAACCCCTGCAATTGAACGTTTTAACTTGCGTGGCTTAGAGGACTTAATGGTGGCCGTTGGCGCTGGGGATGTGCGTCTCAATCAACTTCTCAACTTTATCAGTGATCGTGATGACGATGAGCCACAAATAAAACTCAAAAAGCCAAAAAGTGTTAATGGTGATAAAAACGGCATTGTGGTGGATGGCGTCGGTAGCTTAATGAGCCACGTTGCTAAGTGCTGTCGACCAGTACCTGGTGATGAAATCATCGGTTACATTACCCAAGGCCGTGGTATTGCCGTACACCGTGAAGATTGTGATTCATTTAATAAACTAAAAGAGAAACACCCAGAGCGAGTGATTTCTGTGAGTTGGTCTGATGATATTAACGGCTCATATGCGTTGACGATTAAAGTTGAAGCAACCGATAGATCAGGACTTATAAGAGACATTAGTTCTGTGCTTGCGAATGAAAAAGTGAATGTGCTCAATATGAATGTCAACACCGTTGAAGATAAGCAATTAGCGCTATTCTCAATGCAAGTTGAAGTGCACGACTTATCGAGCACGAACCGCTTATTGTCTAAATTACATCAAATTGAAGGTGTGCATGATGCAAAGCGTGGACACGCATAATGTCAGATAAACAGATTATTGAGCAGTCATTAGCGATAATGGAAAAACTACGGGACCCAGAATCAGGGTGCCCGTGGGATTTAAAACAAGACTTTAAATCAATAGTGCCGCACACCCTTGAAGAAGCTTACGAAGTTGCAGACTGCATTGAAAAAGGTGAGCTTAGCGAGCTTAAAAGTGAGCTTGGTGATTTACTGTTTCAAGTCATTTTTTATGCGCAACTTGCTAAAGAGCAGGGCTTATTTGATTTTGCCGATGTGGCAAATACGCTTAATGAGAAATTAGTTCGTCGTCATCCACATGTCTTTGCAGAGCAAAGTGAGCTGACTGACGCTGAACTTTCGGCGCAGTGGCAGGCTATTAAAGCTCAGGAGCGAGCAGAAAAAACAGCTTCACCGCAAATGAGCCTTTGGCAAGATATTCCAGATGCTATGCCTGGGCTTTCTAAAGCAAAAAAAATTCAACAACGCGTGGCGAGCTTAGGGTTTGATTGGCCAAGTTACCATGGTGCGTTAGATAAAGTTGCTGAAGAAATTGATGAAGTTAAAGAAGCCCTTGAACAGGACCCATATTCTGAGCACAGCGCAGAAGAGTTAGGTGATTTATTATTTGCAACAGTCAATGTTGCCCGTCATCTAAAACGCGATCCTGAGCAACTGCTTCGAAATGCCAATAGAAAGTTTACATCACGTTTTGAAAAAGTTGAGGCTTATTTAAGTACGCGAGGACAAAGCCTAGAAACAGCAACACTAGA
The DNA here is from genome assembly GCA_004208945.1 of Pseudoalteromonas sp. CO133X. Classification (GTDB taxonomy): domain Bacteria; phylum Pseudomonadota; class Gammaproteobacteria; order Enterobacterales; family Alteromonadaceae; genus Pseudoalteromonas. The sequence goes on from SGPE01000015.1 coordinate 102,979, forward strand.
GCAAATGGATGAGGCGTGGGAAGCAATTAAACTGCCTACGAAGTAATATGCTTCGTAGTGGTTTTTCCCGCGCTCGTTTTTTGTGCACTAATTTGCTAATTTTATCTGGATTGATAGCAGTCCCTTTGCTATAATATCGCCCCGTCTTGATTCTATATTATTCCTTTTAATTCCTGATATTCTAGGGTTCGCATGAGTACAAAATTTATCTTCGTTACTGGCGGGGTTGTTTCTTCGTTGGGTAAAGGTATTGCAGCAGCGTCATTAGCCGCTATTTTAGAAGCACGTGGTCTAAACGTGACTATTTTAAAGCTGGATCCTTATATCAACGTTGACCCAGGCACTATGAGCCCAATTCAGCACGGTGAAGTATATGTTACTGAAGACGGTGCAGAAACTGACCTTGATTTAGGTCACTATGAGCGTTTCATCCGTACCAAGATGACTAGCCGCAACAACTTCACACAAGGTCGTGTTTATGAAGATGTGCTACGACGTGAGCGTCGTGGTGAGTACCTTGGTGCAACTATTCAGGTTATCCCACACATCACAAACGATATTAAGCAACGTGTATACGACGGTGCAGAAGGTAGCGATGTCGCTATCGTTGAAATCGGTGGTACAGTGGGTGACATTGAGTCACAACCGTTCTTAGAAGCAATTCGTCAGCTTGGCACTGAAATCGGCCGTGAGCGCGCATTGTTTATCCACCTGACGCTTGTGCCATTCTTAGGCCCTGCAGGTGAAGTGAAAACGAAACCAACGCAACATTCAGTTAAAGAGTTGCGTTCGATTGGTATTCAACCAGATATCTTAATCTGTCGTTCTGATCGTAAATTACCGAATAACGAGCGTGCAAAAATCGCACTTTTCACTAACGTTGAAGAAAAAGCGGTTATTTCATTACCTGACGTAGAAAGCATCTATAAGATCCCTGCGTTACTTAAGTCACAAGAACTTGATAACTTCGTATGTCGTCGTTTCTACCTTGAGTGCCCTGAAGCAGATTTATCTGAGTGGGAGCAAGTGTTATATCAAGAGTCTAACCCAACAGGTGAAGTGACAATTGGTATGGTAGGTAAATATATCGAACTACCAGATGCGTATAAATCAGTAAACGAAGCATTAAAGCATGCGGGTCTTAAAAATCGCTTAACGGTGAACATCGAGTACGTTGATTCACAAGACTTAGAAAGCAAAGGGACTGAGTTACTGTCTCACCTTGACGCTATCTTAGTACCAGGAGGCTTCGGCGGCCGTGGTGTTGAAGGTAAGATTTTAGCGGCTAAATATGCACGTGAAAACAAAGTTCCTTATTTAGGCATTTGTTTAGGTATGCAAGTGGCGCTTATTGAATATGCGCGTAACGTTGCTGGCCTTGAAGGTGCAAACTCAACCGAGTTCAATGCTAAATCAGCACACCCTGTGGTTGGTTTAATCACTGAGTGGCAAGATGCTGACGGTAACGTTGAAATTCGTGATGAGCAATCTGACTTAGGTGGCACTATGCGTTTAGGTGCACAGAAGTGTCATTTAATCGCAGGTTCTAAAGTAAGTGAAGTATATGGTAGTGACGAAATTGTAGAACGTCACCGTCACCGTTACGAAGTAAACAACCACTATGTAGAGCAGCTTGAGAAAGCTGGTTTGAGTTTCACTGGTTTATCTGAAGATAAGAAACTAGTCGAAATCATCGAGAATAAAGATCACCCTTGGTTTATTGCCGCGCAATTCCACCCGGAATTCACGTCAACACCACGTGATGGTCACCCGCTGTTTGAAGGGTTTGTTGCAGCTGCACACACTCACCAAAAAGCGTCATCGTAATTTAAATAGGCCGTGCTATATGCACGGCTTATTTGTTTTAAAAAGCCAGCAGGAATAAAGCTGGTACAAACTCACCATTTTCGGGAAAAGAGGAATCAAGATGTCAGAAATCGTAAAAGTGATTGGTCGCGAAATCATGGACTCGCGTGGTAACCCAACTGTTGAAGCTGATGTACATTTAGCTGATGGTTCATGGGGCCGTGCTGCAGCACCCTCTGGTGCATCAACAGGTACTCGCGAAGCGCTTGAATTACGTGATGGTGATAAAGCACGTTACCTAGGTAAAGGTGTTTTAAAAGCGGTAGGCTATATCAATAACGAAATCGCTGAAGCGCTTAAAGGTCAAAACGCAGTTGATCAGCAAGCTGTTGACCAAGTAATGTTAGATTTAGACGGCACTGAAAACAAAGAAAAATTAGGTGCTAACGCTATCTTAGCAGTATCTTTAGCAACGGCTAAAGCAGCTGCAAACTCTAAAGGCGTAGAGCTTTATGAGCACATTGCAGACCTAAACGGCACACCAGGTGTTTACTCAATGCCATTACCTATGATGAACATCATCAACGGTGGTGAGCACGCAGATAACTCTGTTGATATTCAAGAGTTTATGATTCAGCCAGTGGGCGCAACAAACTTCCGCGAAGCGTTACGTATGGGCGCTGAAGTATTCCACAGCTTAGCTAAAGTGCTTAAAGCTGAAGGCCATTCTACATCAGTAGGTGATGAAGGTGGTTTTGCACCAAACCTTGAATCAAACGAAGCGGCACTTGCTGCAATCAAGGTGGCTGTTGCAAATGCAGGTTATGAGCTTGGTAAAGATATCACACTCGCTCTAGACTGCGCAGCATCTGAGTTCTACGACAAAGAAGCAAATATTTACGACCTTAAAGGCGAAGGTAAAAAATTCACTTCTGAAGAATTCAACCACTTCCTTAAAGGCCTTACTGAGCAATACCCAATTGTGTCAATTGAAGACGGCTTAGATGAGTCTGATTGGGATGGTTTCGCGCACCAAACACAACTAATTGGCGACAAAGTACAATTAGTAGGTGACGACCTTTTCGTTACTAACACGAAGATCTTAAAGCGTGGTATTGATAACGGTATTGCTAACTCAATCCTAATCAAGTTCAACCAAATCGGTTCATTAACTGAAACGCTTGCTGCTATCAAAATGGCTAAAGACGCAGGCTTCACAGCTGTTATCTCACACCGTTCAGGTGAAACTGAAGATGCAACAATTGCTGATTTAGCAGTAGGTACTGCAGCTGGTCAAATCAAAACGGGTTCATTAAGCCGTTCTGACCGTATTGCTAAGTACAACCAATTACTTCGCATTGAAGAAGTATTAGGTGAAAAAGCACCTTATAACGGTCTTAAAGAGGTTAAAGGTCAGTAATCTGGCTTAGCTCATCAAGACTTTAAAAAACCTCCTTCGGGAGGTTTTTTTATATTTTGAATTAATTTGTGTTTATGTTTTATGCAAAAATTAGATTTTTCTATTTTATAGTTGTTAATGTTGAAATAATTCTGTACCTTTCTCGGCTGAATTTAAGCTGAATAAAATTCAGTTTTTCAATTTGTTATAAGTAGTAAAAAGGAAAGGGAATGAAAAAAATAATTACACTATTTTTATTAATTACTTTAGTGGGATGTGGAACAACACCTCAACCAACCGTTGAGTTACAAGCAAATCATTTTACAAATAAAGAAAAGAAAATAGGCTTTTATTTTCAGCGAGGTGATAAAGCTACCACGCATATTTTTGGTGCAAGTTGCTTACTTTGTTATGGAGTCGCATCTTCTTTAACAAGCTCACTTGATAAGCATTTAGCAACACTACCTGTTAGCGATATTGACTCATTAAAAACACTAATCCAAGATGAATTCAAAGAAAGATCTGATTATGTTACCACCCTTGATGATCCGAAGCTGCTTGATAAGTTACCTAAATTCAAAGGCGAGTTAGGTTTTGCTAAGCAAGACTTCAGAGGTTTAAAAGAGAAGTTTGATATCGATGTTCTAGTTGTTGCTAACTTTGATAGTTTTGGTGCCTATAGAAGTTTTAGCAGTTATGTTCCTAACGGGGATCCGCAAGGTTACTTGAAAGGTGTGGTTTATACTATCGATCTAAATACAAATCAGTATCTGCAATATCGTTTAGTGGATGAAAAAGTTCAACCTGAGGGATTATGGGATGAGCCTGATGATTTCCCTGGTGTTACAACAGCGTACTATCAAGCAATCGAAAATGTAAAAACACTGATTCGAAATGCGATTTAGGTAATAAATATCGTGGTGAAAGCCACGATTTTTTTAGGGAAGAAAAGTGAAAAAGCTTTGTATTTTAATTATGTTGCTCTTTTTGTGTGGCTGTAATTCAACACCTAAAAGAGACGACTATGTAAGGTATATACATAACCAAAATATAGCTATTGATGAAAGTGATTTTAAATTCACTCTTTCATCACCAAATGAGTTCGATATTCGAGGTGTATATGATCGTGATTCATCAATAACAAACCCCGATATTCTATACGCGGGAGACACAGGGTTAGCAGGCTTACTTGTTCAAGTAGCTGCACATGCCGCCACTTCATCTACAATTCAGACTAATAAACTTGCAGGATTACAATCTGAAGCAAACGAAAAAGTATCTGAATTTATAACACTTACTAATGGCTTCAAAAATAAAGACTTTATAAAAGGCTTGGAAACTGCATATACAGAAGACCTATCAGAGTCGCCAGTGACAATTAAGCCAATCTTTTTCGTGAGTCAAAATATGGATCAAGTCTCTGTTAAAGCACAAGTTTGGATTAGTGAAACACGAAAAAATAAAACGACTTTTAAGTATAAAAACCTTATTGCAGTCACATCAAAGAAAATCACAGAAACACAGAGAAACGAAGTTTTTCAAGCCGGTAGTGATGAACTAAAAAAAGTGTTTACTAACTTATTAACTGGAGTTATTGAGTTAGTAAAATCTGAAGTTACACTAAAGTTTAAAAATAATAACACTCCAATTCTTTCTCACATTGTTTATGTAAATGGTGAGGAAAAGTTAATTCGTGGCAAAGTTGTTGAGCAAGATTGTCAGTCAACAACCTACCAAAACTTACGTAAATGGCTACTTAAGTTTGCAAATGAATCTTTGCGTGAAGCTCCAGCTCATTGTAAAAAACAACAACAATTAGTGCTTTAGGGTTAAAGCTGAAATTGCTGTTTTAGGATTTCGCCGGTAAAGCTGGTTTTTAAGTAAAAACCACGGGGTAAGGTTTGTATTATCTGGCCATTCGGGCCAATTGCATCGGTTAGTGCTTTGCTATTAGCAGCTTTTGGCCGTATTTGCATAACATCGCCCAAATGACCCGAAATTTCATCCACGCGACCAAGGGCGATTAGCTCCATTTGTTCTTCCCAATCACGTTGTAAAAGAGCATCTTGCTCTGCGCTTGGCTGCCATAAAAAGCCACTGCCGATAGTACGGTGAAAAGGCAGTATTTCGCGCTCGCCTAAAATCGGTAGCCATAAAACATGATTGAGCTTTTTACGTACCGTACTTTGCTGCCAAATCATGCCTGTTACATTCAGTAGCGGTGTTACAGAAACAAAGGTTGTTTCGAGCGGCTTTCCTTTAAATGAGATTGGCAGAGTTTTAAGCTCAATGCCTAATTCTTCAAAATCAGGTGTTGGCTTTGAACCTGCTGTTGCGCCAAGAACATATTCAATAAGTTGCCCAGTCCAGCCCTTTTCACGTAGTAAATCGTCAGGAGTTTTAAACTGATATTGCTCGGCTAGCTGCCCTAGGGTGAGGCCAGCAATAGCATCAACACGTTGCATTAATTCGTTTATAGAAGCGGGTTTTATTGGTCGCATAAGGCGTTTATTTGATTGTCTAATTAACCATATCATGATAGCAAATACGCGTCTTAGTGGATATCTTTGTGTTTGGGTGTTTTTTGCTCATGGTTGGGTTGAACTAAAAATAAGCACTAATAAAAACGCTTGTTAACTTTTAACTTATTGAAATTTATAATTTTTAGTTTCTTTGAGTCTCATATGGGATTAAGAAACGAAAAAGTTGTCTGTATAAATACAGATATATAAACACGTTTATCCACAGTTTCTGTGGAGAAACTGCAATTTAAAATGCAGGATTGTGGATTTGTTTGCAAAATAGCCATGTTTTATAAAAGTTATGCACAAGCTGTGGGTAAGCTGGTTGAAATACTGTTGTAAATAGCTATTTTGTGTAAAAGACCTATTTTTACAAGAATAGAATTGTAAGGTATTGATTATGTGGATTTGTTAAAAACATTATTTTATATCTTGCAGGATGTTAGATGTAATAGTGTTTGCTGTATCGCAGGTTATGTGGAACAATCAATAAAAATCGACTTACAAATGAGGCACTAAGGTGATTGATGCCGAAGGTTTTCGTGCCAATGTCGGAATTGTGATTTGCAATAATCAGGGACAAGTATTTTGGGCTCGTCGCTACGGTCAGCACTCTTGGCAATTTCCCCAAGGTGGTGTGGACGACGGTGAAACGGCCGAGCAAACCATGTACAGAGAATTACACGAAGAAGTAGGCTTGCTTCCTGAAGATGTTGAAATCGTTGCAAGTTCAAAACATTGGTTACGTTATAAATTACCCAAACGTTTAATTCGCAGAGACTCAAGTCCTGTGTGTATTGGACAAAAGCAAAAATGGTTTTTACTTAAACTACGTTGCAAAGATGAAGATGTAGACTTGCTTAAAACACATCATCCTGAGTTTGATGATTGGCGTTGGGTGAGTTATTGGTATCCTGTGCGACAAGTTGTATCATTTAAGCGCGATGTTTATCGCCGTGTAATGAAAGAGTTTGCACCATTAGCGATGCCATTTAATAAACGAGAACAACATAAAGAGAATTGGCGACAGAGACGATAAAGGTCACTTTATTTAAATACAAGGAGCAGCATCATGTTAGCCACGCTCAGATCCATTGCTGAGGCTGTGTCGCAACAAGCGGACTTAGACAGTGCGCTGGCGTGTTTTGTGAAAATGGTAAAAGAAGCCATGCAAACACAGTGCTGCTCAATTTATTTTGCCGATTACAGCCAAGACAACTTTGTATTAATGGCCACGCAAGGTCTTAACCCTGATGCAGTCGGTAAGTTTCGTATCGGTTTTACAGAAGGGCTCGTTGGCCTTGTTGCTCAGCGTGAAGAGCCTATAAATATCGCTTTTGCAAAGTCTCATCCCCGCTTTAAACTCTCTCCAGAGGTCAATGAAGAAGGTTACAATGCTTTCTTGTCAGTGCCTGTAGTGCATCAAAAAAAGGTGCTGGGCGTCATTGTTGTACAGCAAAAGCTTGCCCGTGTATTTAGTCCAGATGAAGAGTCCTTTTTAATTACTTTGTCTGCACAACTGGCCTCACAACTTGCTCATGCTGAAATTAAGGAAGTGCTAAGGCTCGACGAGTTTTCACATCAAACCTCCGTATTAAAAGGGGTTTCGAGCGCCCCTGGGATCGCTATAGGCCAAGCGTTTGTTGTTTTACCTAAGCTCGATTTTACTTCAATAGAGTTACAAAAAGACGAGGATGTAAGCACACAACGCAAACTTTTCACACAAGCTGTTGCTGCTACTCGCAATGAATTTAATACGCTGTCTATGACGTTAAGCGATTCAATCCCTAAAGAAGCGTTAGCAGTTTTTGATGTTTACCAACAATTACTCGATGCCAAAAGTTTAGGGCAGAATGTTGAAGCCCAGTTACAACAGGGCTGGAGTGCAAAAAGCGCGTTGAAAATTGTGATTGAAAAGTTAGTTGCACAGTTTAATGCTATGCAAGATCCTTACATTAAAGAGCGGGCAATTGATGTAAAAGATATAGGTTTGCGTGTGTTGCATCACCTAGTCAATACAGAATATGCAGCTAAACCATACCCGAAAGATACGATTTTAATTGCCAGTACATTAACACCCGCTATGCTTGCCGAAGTACCAAAAGGGCATTTAGCAGGGGTTGTGAGTGTTAATGGAGCTGCAAATAGTCATGCCTCTATTTTGACTCGTGCAATGGGGATCCCTGCTATTTGGGGTATTGAAGATCTACCATTATTGCAGTTTGATGGAAAACCTATGATTTTAGATGCTTACGCAGGGCGTTTATATATCTCTCCATCACAATCTCTGCACGATAAATACAGTCAGCTTAAATACCAAGAAGCCCTTTTAAATGATCGCTTTTTAGCTGAGCAAGATCTTGAGGCCATTACCTTAGACGGTGAACATATCAGCTTGCTTTTAAACGCGGGCCTTGAGATGAATACTGAGCATGATAATAAACGCTTGTGTGACGGTGTTGGCTTATATCGAACTGAAGCTTGGTTTATGCAAAAAGGCCAATTCCCGTCTCAATCAGATCAAGAACATTGGTATCGAGAGGTGCTAACATGTTATCACCCCAATCCTGTGGTGATGCGTACGTTAGATATTGGCGGCGATAAAGTTTTAGACTACTTCAATATCAGTGAAGAAAACCCATTTTTAGGCTGGCGTGGTATTCGCGTAACGCTTGATCATCCTGAGCTCTTTTTAGATCAACTCAAAGCTATGCTTAAAGCGAATATAGGCTTGGGTAATTTAAAAATAATGTTGCCTATGATTAGCGGAACAGAAGAGGTTGAAGAGTCACTTAAGCTTTTAGAGCAGGCTTATTTTGAGCTTGAAGAGCAATTTCCAGAGCAAGCAATTGAGCGCCCAGAAATAGGCGTGATGTTAGAAGTACCCTCTAGCGTCTTTATGCTTGAAGAGTGGTCGCAAAAAGTCGATTTTTGCTCTGTGGGCAGCAACGACTTAACGCAATATATGCTCGCAGTTGATCGTTCAAATGCGCGTGTTGCAGAGTTATTTAACCCGTATCATCCAAGTGTGCTCAGAGTATTGCTTAAAGTAGCGCAAGAGTGTCAAAACCATGAATTGCCATTTAGTTTGTGTGGTGAACTTGGAGGAGACCCCGAAGGCGCTTTATTACTAATAGCAATGGGCTATCGTCGTTTAAGTATGAACTATGCATCGATTAGTAAAATTAAGTTTGTATTACGGCGTCTTAAAGTCAGTGATATGGAACACTTACTTCAGCAGTGTCTTATTCAACCTACCGCCAAGCACGTATTACGTCTAACCCGAAATTTTATGATTGAACATCAACTCGGTGAGTTATTTTACACACCTAGCCAAGAGCATACATGATCGGAAATTGTGCTGTGAAGCACCTATACCCAAGCCACCTCAAGATGTAGAATTCAGCGTTTCACAGGTGCTTAATATCAAGGCGTTACTTTGCAACAATGGCAGTCCCTTTTAAGAAGTAACAACGATGAGAGTAAGTGCCTGTGAAATGCCCAAAGGGTTGGTTTAAAAGCAATTTATACTGCGTTATTGATTTTAACAATAGAACCACTATTACTTGCAATCAATGCCTTGCCTAAATCGCTTTTAATTCCAACTGAAACTCGCATCTTGAGGTGGTTTGGGTATATATATTAGTTTAATATATGTATATAACAAAGTGAATATATGAGTGTTTTATGCATGATGTAATACTTTTGATGGCTTACTGCGCAACTTTAGGCAGTGTTGTTGGCTTTTTAGCAGGACTGCTTGGTATCGGCGGTGGTTTAATTATTGTGCCTGCACTGAGCGCATTACTTGTGACTTTTAATGTAGCTGATTCTGAGCATGTATTAGTGATTGCCATTGCGACATCGCTTGCTTCTATTATTTTTACATCAACCTCTTCAGCGTTTGCTCATCATCGCAATGCTAACGTCCCTTGGGAAATAGCGCCTTGGGTTATGACAGGAGTTGGCATTGGTGCCCTTATCAGTGGGTTTGCAGCGAGTTTAATTCCCGAGCAATTATTACGTTTTGTGTTTGCAGGAAGTGTTGTGTTTATTGCACTGCGTATGGTGCTATCAACACGAAAAAAAGCGGCAAGTGAAAAACCTTTACCACAGGGTCCTATTCTTGGTTTTTTATGTGCCATAATGGGCGCGCTATCGGGTTTAATCGGTATTGGTGGTGGCGCATTAATTGTGCCGTTACTGCATTATTTCTCTGTAGATATAAAAAAGGCCATCGGTTGTGCTGCGGCTTGTGGTATTGTCATTGCGTTATTTGGCTCAGTTGGTTATGTATCAGCAGGTTGGCAGGTAACTTCTTTGAGTGATGGTTTTGCGGGATTTGTATATCTGCCTGCGTTACTAGGCATCGTAGTTACTTCGTCGCTAATAGCGCCAATAGGTGCTAAAGCCACACATTACTTGCCGGTGACAACAATAAAAAAAGTATTCGCGTTATTACTTGTAATAATTGCACTTAAAATGGTGTTTAGTTAAAGGTTTTTATTTTTATGGCTCTTCAATTTCCAGATATTGATCCGGTTATTTTTTCAGTAGGACCCCTCAGCGTGCGTTGGTACGGCTTAATGTACTTAATTGGTTTTGCGTTAGCGATGTGGCTTGCTAATCGTCAAGCTGCAAAACCAAACTCAGGGTGGACCAAAGAACAGGTTAGCGATTTACTTTTTTACGGGATGTTAGGGGTTATTCTTGGTGGCCGAATAGGTTATGTATTGTTTTACCAGTTTAGCTACTTTATTGAAAATCCACTTTATTTATTTAGAATCGATCAAGGTGGCATGTCTTTTCACGGCGGAACCCTTGGTGTTATCAGCGCAATAGCAATATTTGCATGGACGCGTAAAAAGTCACTGTTCGAGGTAGGTGATTTTGTAGTGCCACTGGTGCCGTTAGGCTTATTAGCAGGGCGCATTGGTAACTTTATAAATGGTGAGCTTTGGGGCCGTGTAACAGATGTCCCTTGGGCATTTGTATTCCCAACAGGTGGACCAGAGCCGCGTCACCCGTCACAACTTTACGAAGCGTTTTTAGAAGGCTTGGTGTTATTTTTAATCCTGCAGTGGTTTATTAAAAAGCCACGTCCAGCAGGCAGTGTTGCCGGTCTTTTCTTATTGGGTTACGGCACATTTAGGTTCATTGTTGAATATTTCCGTGAGCCAGATGCCCACTTAGGTTTATTTGCTGGTGTGATTTCGATGGGCCAAATACTATCGCTTCCCATGGTAATTGGTGGTCTAGGTTTGATAATATGGGCCTATAAAAAGCCGCAGCAACGCGTCTCTAGCAAAGCATAACAAGAGCATAGCAATGAAACAGTATTTAGATTTATGTCAACGCATTGTTGATGAAGGTGTGTGGGTAGAAAATAATCGCACAGGCACTAAGTGTTTAACCGTAATTAATGCCGACCTTGAATATGATGTGGCAAATAATAAGTTTCCGCTTATCACAACGCGTAAAAGTTTTTATAAAGCGGCTATTGCTGAGCTTTTAGGTTATTTACGCGGTTATAACAGTGCCGCGCAGTTTCGTGACATTGGCTGCATGACATGGAACGCGAATGCGAACGAAAACAAAGCGTGGCTTGATAACCCACATCGTCGTGGCGAAGACGACATGGGGCGTGTTTACGGTGTTCAAGGTCGCAGTTGGCAACGCCCTGATGGTAGCCACCTTGATCAGCTTAAAAAGGTCATCGATAATTTATCAAAAGGCATTGACGACCGTGGTGAAATTATCACCTTTTATAACCCAGGTGAGTTTGAACTTGGTTGTTTACGTCCTTGTATGCATACCCATACCTTTTCTTTGTTAGGTGATACTCTATACTTAACCTCATACCAACGTAGCTGTGATGTGCCGCTTGGATTGAATTTTAATCAAATTCAATGCTTTGTATTGTTAGCTTTGGTTGCGCAAATCACCGGTCACAAAGCTGGTAAGGCGTATCATAAAATTGCCAATGCGCACATCTATGAGAACCAGTTAGAGTTGATGCGTGATGTACAGCTTAAGCGTGAGCCTTTTGCATCGCCAGAACTGAAGATTAACCCAAATATAAAATCGCTGGACGATATAGAAACATGGGTTACAAAAGATGATTTTGAAGTCGTTGGCTATCAGTGCCATGATGCGATTAAATATCCGTTTTCAGTTTAAGAATAATAAATTTAAGGAGAAATCATGAAAGCAGTGATCCCAGTTGCTGGACTTGGTACGCGCATGCTACCCGCAACAAAAGCCATACCGAAAGAAATGTTGCCTATTGTTGACCGTCCTTTAATTCAATACGTTGTAAATGAAGCGATTTCAGCAGGGATTACAGAAATTGTTCTTGTTACGCATTCGAGTAAAAACTCGATCGAGAACCATTTTGACACCAGCTTTGAATTAGAGGCAACCCTTGAAAAACGTGTAAAACGTCAGCTACTTGCTGAGGTACAGTCTATTTGTCCAAAAGGCGTTACTATTATTCAAGTACGTCAGGGGGAAGCGAAGGGGTTAGGACACGCAATTAACTGTGCTGCGCCTATTATTGGTGATGAGCCATTTGTTGTTATATTGCCTGATGTCATTATTGACGATGTAGCGAGCGACCTTAAAAAAGACAACTTAGCTGAAATGATCAACCGCTTTGAAAGTACCGGTGAAAGCCAAATAATGGTTGAGCCAGTACCGCATAATGAAGTTGATAAATTTGGTGTTGTTGACTTAGGTGATGCAAAAATTAAGCAAGGTGAAAGTGCTGCAATTCTTAATATGGTTGAAAAGCCGCCTGTCGACCAAGCTCCATCAAATTTAGCAGTGGTTGGTCGTTACGTGCTAAGCAAGAATATTTGGCCATTACTTGCCAAAACGCCTGCAGGAGCAGGCGATGAAATCCAGTTAACGGATGCCATTGCTATGCTTATGGAAAAAGAAACTGTGGATGCTTACTCAATGAAAGGCAAAAGCCATGATTGCGGCAGCAAAATTGGTTATTTGAAAGCAATTGTTGAATTTGCCTTACGCCGTGATGAATTTAAAGGCGAGTTAACTGAGTTTATAAAGTCGCTAGCTAAATAACTGTTTACCATAAAGTAATTAAAGTTAATAAAAAAGTGTCTATATGGCACTTTTTTATTATTTACATAACAGATGTAATTGTTGATTATTACTCAATTGGGGACTTTTCTGATATATCTTTATCTTAACGTGTTGTTAATATGAAAGTTAAGTAAAGCACTTACCAAACAGTCAAGGGTAGCTAAATTAAGCTATACTTTGTAAAAATACCTTTAACGAAATTAATTTTTATTGCTTTAGGTCATCTAATATGAAAACTTAAGCAATAAGTTTTTGTTATGGCTAATAAAGTACAGTACTAAAAAATATAACAAAAAATAGTACGTGAGATTCTTTAAATTAAGTTTAACTTTTAGTGCACTTAAAGGTGAAAAACACATGCGCGCAGTCAGCCCTGTGAACAAGCAAATTGACAATGGTATATTTTAGAATCATGTTTATGAAACATTGCATCAAGCCTTTGCTACATAGTATGTGTTTGTTGGCATTACTATTTGTGTCTGGTTGCAGCAGTGATTCTTTAGTATCTCTTCAAAATAATAAATTAGCCGCATTGAGTGCCTCTATCAAAGTGGTTACTTTTGTTAGTGAGCAATTTGATTCGCCTTTTTTTCTAAAAGCAAATATGCACACCAGCGGTTCAGCTCCGATTGATCCCCCAACACATTTATCAGCAGTCAAGACGAGTGGTGTTCAGAACTCAGAATCAATCAGCGCCCAGCATAACTACTTATTTGCTCTTCAACTCGCGTCAGTTAATAGCGAAAAAAGCTTAGCGATTGCACTTAGAAAAATGCAAAGACTTGCCCCCCATATTTTTCAGGGCTCCCCAATTTTGAATATGGAAGTTGCAGATATAGATCAGCACACCTACTACCGTTTGAAATTTGGCGGTTATAAATATTTGAAGAACGCGAAAGCTGACTGTGAAGCTATTAAGCGCCAAGGGATTGATTGCTGGGTAAGTAGCTATACAGATAACCGAGTGAACTTTTAGCTTTTATTCAAAGAATGGTTTTTCTATCTGAAATTCGACAGGTACAAGTGCTATAATGGCATTTTTTTTGCTTGTAAGTAGAGTCATTTTTTAGGGTGAGCTTTTAATGAGTCGGTTTATTGTCTTTACACTTTTTATTTTACTGCAGGCGTGTAGTTTCTCAGATCCAAACTCTTATAAAGAGTCAGATATTAATCGTGAGGAGCTTCAACAACTTTTAGTTGAGTGGGATACTAAAAAAGAACAAATAGATCATTTAAATACCATTGAAGCTGATTTGTTGATGCTAATACAAGCACTTGCTGTACAAGTTGATGTTGATAAACTGCCTAAAAAGCTGCAAAGCGATCCTAAACTTGTTAGCTATGGTAGCACTGAGCAAGTGTCTACAACGGTAAATCAAAATTCGAATGAAACCACAAACACAGAATCATCTACTCATGGTGTGAAAATTGGCAGTTACTTAGTTGAGCGGGGAGTGAGAGCCCAATTAGGTCAACTTAAAAATCGTTATCCTAATCTTTATAATATGCTTCGTTATAAAATGAGTACGCAATCATCAACTTCTAAAACACTTTATAGCCTTGTCGCTGGGCCGCTACAAACAGAGCAAGAGGCGAACAAACTCTGCCAAGTTTTTGAACTTATTTATAGCCATTGTGAGACCACAGAATTTAAAGGCGTTGATTTGTAATTTATCGTTTTACTCTTTTTGATTTTAAACAATAAAAAAAGTACATTTTTTCCTAATAAAATAATGCATTTTGCCGATACTTAATTTAACCTGAATAAAAGGTTGAAACTTTTTATCATATCTTAGGAATGCATATGAAAAACTCAATAAAGATAGCAGCACTAATGACCTCATCAGCACTTTTAACGTTTAACGTTGTTGCTGAGCAAACTACTTTTCAAGCTGGTGTAACGGTACAAAACGCGTTTACATTGCAAAAAGACAGCGACCTAGATTTTGGTACAATTCGCGCCAAAGCAGATACAGCGTCGACAGAAACAGCAACGCTAGTGTTATCAGCTAACCCTGCAACATCTGCGACGACAGCCAGCACAAATGCAGCTTTAGCTGAAATTGCTATCCTAGTACCTGGTACACCAGCGTCATTCAGTGTTTCAGGTGTATCACCTTTTGCAACCTTAAATATCACAAACCCAACTGAGACGGCCATCGCACCTGACTCAGCGCCAGCTGGCACCGCAGGCTTTGTGTTAGCTTCGCCTACTTATTATGTATTAACTGGTGCAAACCCTAACTCTGCAGCCACAACAACAATCCAAGTAGATGCCAATGGTGAGGCAACATTCAATGTGGGTGGAACACTAACAACAGATGCCACAACTCCGGCTCTCGATTATATTGATGGTACTTATAGCGGTACATTTACACTGCAATTAGATTACTAACATAGAGTGCCTGCTAAGTGTTAGCAGGCATAACTTATGCGTACGCATTTTTGTCTATTAAGTGCTCTTTTATTGAGCGCAGGCTCTGTTGCACAACAAACAATAACTGAGCTTGAACCACTTAGCTTTGGTCTACTGGCTATTACAGACAACTCAAGTGTTAGCTCTGTCACTGTTTTGCCAAGCAATACTAGCGCGAGTAGCAACAGTATTTATGTTGTTAAACAGGGTCGCGCCGCCGAGTTATTGTTTGAAGGCTATGGAGCAAGAATACAAGTTACCATTAGTGATAATGTGAATAACCAACCACTTAGTAATTTACACAATAACCAACGCTTTTATCTCAATCGATTGATTTATAACCCTACCTTGGTCACTGACTCATACGGCAGTGCTGTATTAACGGTGGGTGGGCAGATAAGCACAAGTGGTGATGGTAGCACCTATAATGATGGTTATTATGATGCAACCGTCTCATTAACCGTAGACTTTTAATGGAATTTTATGAAGTACAGATACTTTCTATACTGCTTTATTGTTTTACTAACCTTTCATAGTGCTGCTGTATATGCAAACTTATTGATCTCGCCAACACGTATTGCATTTGATGACAGGCAACGAGTCGCTAAAGTTATTGTGGTAAATAACTCTAATGAGAGCAAAACTTACCGCCTTGAGTGGCAAGAGAAAATAGCGAAGCCGCAAGGTGGTTATATAACGCTGACCGACGATCAGATTAACCCTAATTCACTGGCCAGTATGATGCGTTTGAGTCCTTCTCAGGTGAGATTAGCGCCGGGAGAGAGGCAGGTTGTGAAAATAGCTCTTCGCAGAGCTAAAGGTCTGGCAGATAAAGAATATCGTTCTCACTTGGTCTTTAAAGCGCTACCCAATGAACATAAAAGTAATAGTAAAAGCTTTGGTATTCGTTTAGACATGGTTCTAAGTTATTCAATACCTGTGCTCTTAAGACAGGGAACTACGCTACCTGAGATTGATATTGCTTCAGTAAAGTACTTAACAAATGATGCTAAACCATCACTTGGCATTAGCCTTAATCATTCTGGCGATTATAGTTCATTCGGAAAAGTTGAAGTTTTTCAAACTCTATCAGGAAGTAAAGAAGAGCAAAAAATTGCCATGGTAAATGACTTCAGCATTTATCCTGAGCTTGATAACGTTACTTTAACTCTGCCTTTATTTGATAATATGAAGCTACAAGAAAATAGCCAAATACGCATTACTTACTCGGGGTTAAAAGAGTATCAAGGGCAAGTTTTTTCAACTAAAACGACGACCTTCACGTCTCAGCATTTTAATTCTTTGCAGTAAATGAAACGTCTCTTATTTTGTCTTTTAATGTTTGCCACTGGCGCTCCCGTCGCAGCTGAAAAAAATTATCAGGCTGTATTTGCTTCATTAAAGAAAATGCAGCAGCAGTTACAGCAGTTAAAAGCTTCTGAAAGAGAAAGCGCTGATTCTCAGGCAACAGCAACAGACCTTAATAAAAAAATGAATGGGGAAGGGATCCCTGTTGGGGAGTTGTTGTTTTTTTCAGCTTACTTAAAGCATACCTACTTAGGAGAAGTGTTAGCTGTTAAAAGTCAGCAAGGAATATGGGTCGACTTGCTGAGCTTCTCTGAAACCGTAGAGTTTGTAATTGATGTAAATGGAAATACCGGTATTGCGAAGGGCTGGTTTATTAATCCAGAAAATACCTTTGTGCTTGATACAACAAAAATGACCATAACTGTTAAAGGTCGGACATTTTCAATAGCCCAAGAACAGTTACACGTTGATCAGCAAGATATTTTTGTTGCTTCAACATTACTTGAGCAAGTGTTTGATTTAACAATGGCTGTAGACTACTCAACACTTGAACTTTACATAAACTCTGACGCACGATTACCCATAGAAGCACGCTTAGCCCGGCAGAAAAGAGAGCTAAGCCAAACAGCACGTTACTCTGAGCCAACACTACCGTGGAAAGAAAGCCCATACCAAGCTGTGTCTTCTCCTATGGCAGATATCCAAATTAGCATGACAGCAGATGATCAACAAAGCTCTGCGGGATACTCTATTCTTGGTGCTAATGATCTTGCATACTTAAATGCTGAATACTATTTTGCGGGTCGTGATGGTGACTTACTTACTGATTCAAGACTCACATTTAGCCGTGAAGACTTAAATTCAGAGCTACTTGGCCCTTTAGCAGCAAACAGAATAGAGTTTGGTGATGTATTGGCAACGCAAATAGGGAACCGTTTTAATAGCAATTATGCTCGCGGTGCAAAAGTAACTAATAAACCGCTATTTAAGCCTGTTAATACTAATCAGGTTAACATCATTGGTAATATCCAACCCGGCTGGGATGTAGAGCTGTATCAAAATGGTGTTTTAATTAATCAGCTACTTAGTCTTAATGACGGTAGGTATATATTTGAAAATGTAGACTTGCTGTATGGCGCCAATAACTTTGAGCTCATTTTTTATGGACCGCAAGGTCAAGTGGAGCGAAAGACTGAACAATACTTGATTGATGGCACTAGCTTGTCTGCGGGAGAGTCGTTTTATGAATTCTCAATTACAGAGCAAGGGCACCAGTTATTTAACCAATCGAATTATTATGTTGAAAACCCAGGCTGGCTGTTTTCTGGTCGTTACGATACAGCATTAACAGATAATATCTCAGTGTATGGCGGTATAGCGGGTTTAAAAAGTGAGTATAAAGATGACACTCAAAACCTAGCGATCGGTAGTAATGTGAGCCTTTTTGACCGCCTGTTAATTAACCTAGATTACGAGCAAAACAATGAAGATGAAAGCGAGCTTGAGTTTACCGCAAGAGGTCAAATTGCCGAGCAAGCGTTAAGGTTTCGTGCATCAGAACGAGAGCGTTTAATTAATCGTCAAAGCAGCCAGCAAAGAATGAGTTCATCAAGCAATTATGAATTTAATATCTCTGGAGAGGTCTTTCAAAATCAATACGGTCGACTCAACTACCAAAACAACGCTTATTACACTGATATTGATAGTCGATACGACAGCCTAAAGCTCGAGAATATCATGAACTATGCTTACTCAGGCTTTTCTTTTAATCACCGCTTGAGTTGGCAAAAAGACAGCAGGCTCGATGACTCTACCTTACTGGGTAACGTTCGACTCCAAGGTCGATTTGGCCAAGTTTTTAGCCGTTTTAGTCTGGATTACAGTATGAGTCCTCACCACTCTATTCAGTCATATGAGGCCCAATTTAATCGTAGTTTAACATCACAGTTGCAAGGTGAATTGACACTTCGTAACTCGCTTATTGATGATGTAAAGTCAGCGGAGATTGGACTTAATTGGCAATCTGATAGATTTAGCCTAAATAGTAATCTTAACTACGACAGTGAAGATCGTTGGCGAGTAGGGTTATTTAGCCGCTTTAGCCTAGGTTATGCTAGCCAAGGCACTGGTATATTTTCTAGCAAACGAAGTTTAGCACGCTCAGGTACTCTGATGGCTCACGTTTACTTAGATGCCAATAATAATGGAATCAAGGATGAAAGTGAGCATGGTATTGCAGGTGTTAAAGTCAAAGGTGTGCAAAATTATCGTCAAGCAGTCACTGATGAAAACGGCATTGCATTGCTAACCAGTATGCCTGCGAATAGAACGACCGATATTGTTATTGATCCTGATAGTTTTCCAGATCCATTTTTGGTCGCTGCTAATGATGGTTTTTCTGTTACTCCCAGAGCCGGATTCATAGAATATATTGATATAGCGCTTAACAACAGCAGCGAAGTTGAGGGGGTTGTGTATGTTGCGCAAGATGAAAATATGAAAGTGCAACCGTTTGCGAACATCTCACTTATTGATAAAACAGGGAAAAAGGTGTCGCAAACCCAAGCTGCGTATGATGGCTATTACTTGTTTACAGACCTTCGCCCAGGCGAATATAAAGCAGTGATAGATGATGAATATAAAGACAAAAAATCATTAAAAGATAACCAACATGTGACCCTTAACTTATCTGCTGGTGGCGAAGTTGTTGTTGGCGCTGATCTAGTATTAAAGCCTAAACAAGTAAAAGATGGCTACATTGCTAAGTTAGGGCAGTTTTCATCACTCGCTATCTTAAAAACATATCTTTATCTTGTGAAAAAACCATTATCAGATCTCGCTATTTTAGATCCTTTTTATATCAAAAAAAGTGATAAAGAGTTTGTTCTCTCAGCCGCGTTTTCTGAAACTCAAAGCGATGAACTTACACAAGTTTGCAGCGTATTAAAGAGCTATAAGCTTAACTGTGATGTTGAGCCATATACGGTTAGTTATTAATTTAGGGAAAATTATAATGTTAAAGCGTCATTTTAGTGTTGTTTTACTTTGTTTACTGGCATCTGCGTGTCAATCAACAAATAACGAACACTCTTCCACATCGCAAAATAGTGTGCAAATTACTCAACAAGAACTCGATAGCCTAAAAGAAAGTGCCGCGCAGTGGCAACAAGCTAAACCTAGCATTGAGCGCCTTATCGCAATTGAAAATGATCTAAACCTACTAATTACTCAGCTAAATGATCTTGCCAAGTCGCAAACAGAAAACCAAGCTAAAAGCTCACCCGTTAGTGAGCAAGTTGTTGAACCTGTTGATGTTAAAAGCAATGCTTATACTGAGCAGCCATTATTTGCATTACAAGTTGCCTCTGTCACAGAAACAGCGCGATTAACGCGAAGTTTAGAAGAGTTAAAAAGTAAAGCCCCAAGTATGTTTACAGGTCAATTTGCGGTTAATGTTGAGGCTGTTGAGGTTAACAATGTGGTTTATCATCGATTAAAAATAGGCGCTTATAAAGAGAAGCAAATGGCTGAAAAGGATTGCCAGTTATTAAAGCAAAAAGAAGTCAATTGCCTTGTCACTCAATACACCAATAAACCCTTTTCAGGCATGTAAATATTATTAGGCATAATCCTTGCTAGTACATTGCTATGTTCATAGAGGGTGGCAATTATGCGGCTTTTACATTGTTTTATATTTTTTATACTGACTGGTTGTAGTCTCGCAGAAGAGGCAAAACCAGTTGTATCAACCAATGCGCCTACAGCTCGCATGGCAGCATACACTGTTAATCAATATGTTGCAGATTTAAGCAGTCAATTAAGCCGCATTCAAGGCTCTTACAAAGGCAATGCTCGCATTGCTGTAACCAGTTTTTATATGGCTGATGGCTTAGGTACTCGCTTGGCAAGCAATCAAGGCAATGGCTTGAGCCAACAAATTCAAGAGAGTTTAATGACTCAGTTCACACAACTGGGTTTTCATACCATTGAATACCGTTTAGAAAACACTTTAAATTTACAGCCTACGGCCGATAGTATATTAAGTCGTGATGTGAGTAAGTTACGTCAACGTCAGAATATTGACTTTGTCATCACAGGCACATTAACACGGCAACAACATGCCTACATAGTTAATGCGCGCCTAGTTAATACAAAAGATCAGCGAATAGTGTCGGCTGCCAGTACTGAAATTCCTATTAATGTTATGTGGGGAAATGAGAAAGTGCAGCAGCGTGATGGTCAGCTATACCGTAGTGAATATTAAGAGGAATTATCAATGAAACGTTTATTTTTAAGTTTATGCCTTCCTTTAGGCTTTGGTTGTTCTTCGATGCTGACAGCGGATAACGAAAAAACATACAGTGATGAGCCTCAGCTTGTTAGCGCACAGCGTGAAGTTGCTGCGCCGCAAACAAGCACAAGCGTATTTCAAAGCAACCAAGTGGTAATGAACGACAGTACGTTTACTGCTGCGCCAACACGAAAGAACATTAATCACTATGTTCGAGGTATCATGCAGGATATGGTTGAAAACCTGCAATACGTTAACGATAAAACACCACTTGCGGTGTCTAGCTTTATATACCTAGACGCTGATTACAATGCAGGTTCATTACTTGGTAATCAAATTGCCGAAAGCTTTATGCACGAATTACATACCTTTGGCGTGCCAGTTATCGACTTTAAAACAACAGATTATATGCGTGTTACCCCCACTGGTGACTTCGTGTTTAGTCGAGACTACTTAGAATTAAGTCAGCAGCAAAACTTTAATTATGTATTGGCAGGCACTTTAGTCAATCACCAAGGTGGTGTGCTTGTGAATGCGCGTATTGTTGGCATTACCAGTAAAGCGGTCGTTGGCTCTGCTCAAGGGTTTATTCCACAGTCGGTTGTTGATGCACTTGACAGTACTAACCGTAGTGACGGCATTATGCTAAAGCAGGCAAGTGAGTAAATTATGAAACGTTTTCTTTCAATCGCTTTATGCTTAGCCCTAACAGGTTGTGAAATGCTTGCACAGCAGCCACAGCCAGAGCCAAAAGCGAACACTTCAACAAAGCAAATAGATTATGCTGCTTTATTGCAAGAGCAACAAAATCAAGCGCAGCAAGTCAATACGAACGATAGACTATTCGTGCCGTATCAACATCATAAAACACTTGTTAACTATGTTGAGCAAATGGCGTTAGAGTTAGTTGATACAATGCAGCAAGAGGCTGAGCTTGGTATCGCAATTACCACATTCGTTGAATTAGATGCCAGCCTTGATACAAGCTCTCAGCTTGGTAACCAGATTGCAGAATCGATGATGTATCAGTTACAAAAGTTCGGTTTTGGTGTGGTTGATTTTAAAGCGATGGATGTGATTAAAGTGACTCCTCGTGGCGATTTTGTCATGACACGTAAAGTGGAAGAGCTAGCAGAGCGCCAAATTGCCAGTCATGTACTGTCGGGCACCTTGATCTACCGTAACACCGGCGTAGAAGTGAATGCCAGAGTGATAAACTTAAATTCAAAACAAGTCACTGCAAGCGCACAAAAAGTCATCCCTTATTTTGTGCTGCAAAATGAATCAATTCAAACCGCTAGTATCAAATAAAATTAGCCAAAACTAAAGGCTTGATTATAAAAGGGTTAGCCCGTTATAATTTTCTTAGCTAAGTGGCCTCTTAGTTAAATGGATATAACGGCCCCCTCCTAAGGGGCAGTTACAGGTTCGATTCCTGTAGGGGCTACCAATTAAATCAATGATTACATTCCTGTAGCCTTTCTTTACAGGCCATTAGAGTAAAATTAAAGCTCAGAGATAATGGCAATAAATAAGCCTAACACATACCTTCAAATAGTTTTTTATCAATATTTTTAACTTTGATCGCTTCAAAAATCGAGAGTAATTTTTTGGTATTTCTTTGCTCAGCATCTGTACCAACCGTAAAGTTTTTATTTATGACTGTACAGCCGTATATTGGACCTGAATGCCCTAAGCCACCGACATAAACGGTTCGTTCAGTTTTTGGTGTATTTTCTGACGATTCATATATAGGAGTTCGCTTACCGGACTTACTCACAGAGAAGTACTTAATTTCACTGCTTTCACTCCAACCTTCATTGGCATCCATTTGTGTTACAAGCACACCTGATGGAGGAATATGATACACCCTTGAGCTACCTTCATATTTGGGAGGTTTACCATTTGGTGCGTTGAATACAATATATAAAGACCCTACGTATTCTTCTGGTATCAAGTAAATTGCAGGCTCTCTTTTTTTTACCTCTGTACAGGAAGATAAAAACGTGATCATGAACCCGACTAGCAGTATTTTAAAAAAATGAGTATTGAAGGAATTTTCCATTGAGTTACCTTTATTTTAGTAAACCATCAAAGCAATATTTTAAACTTGCTTTTTCGAGTAACATACAGTGACCACTGTTGGCAGGGATGGATGTAAAACGTTGATTCCAATCAGTTATTTTTTGGAACTTTAGTTTTGGTTGTTTATTGGTTTGTCTAAAAAGCTCATCACCTACAGTTCCTTTAAAACTACCATTGTTATTGAGGGGTAATCGTATTGCGCTTGCTATCATTGGATAGTCAGCATTTAAAGATAAACTCACAGGTGCCGCTCCTTTTCTAACGTGTACCCCCAGTGAAACCGCCTGCCCACCAGGGCCGACTATAAACGCCTCACAATTTGGAAAACCATCGCCAGTAATATAAGTAACAATGTCCATGTGACCATTTTGTCTATCAATATCTATAACAATTTTGTATTTAACATTTAAGGTAGGAACATAGGAGAAACCTAAAGCTTCTTGTATCTCAGGAGAACCTGGCATAGCATGATTAACGCCACCATATTGACCTTCCATCCTATATTGATAAATGTGTTTATTGGGAAAAGCTCTGTTTTTAAGAAAAGTGCGTCCTTTTGGCGCTAATTCACCATTATATACTCTTTTTGCTCTCTCCCAAGGTGCTTTTGATGGGTCTGAAACCGTATTATTAGTGAGTATTTTTCCTTTTGATGTAGAAAGAGATAACCTATGCCAAATCCTAGATGTTATTGGTTTTACACCACTAGGTTTTAGAGAAAATCCCCGATTGTCACCTTCAAACATGAGGCCTGACCAGCCGAATGTTTTCTCAGGGTGAAATGAGCGTATATTAATTTCATAGTCTGCTAATTGGAGAGTCATGCGATAATTCCATTTATCAATAAGTTAAAATCCGTTTCGATTAGAGTAACACCGAGCTTGGTTAAAAACAAACCAAAAAACACCGTGTAGCATCTCGGTAAAGGATGATAAAACTGAATGTAGGCAACTTGCTTAGTTTGTCGTTATGTTTAGTGAGAAACCTGATGGTTGTATGGCTTTAAGCTATTCAAGCAGTATCAACAGCTTGAATAGCTTTTAAAGTAAGCGGCTTAGTTTGTTACTCTTTCTAATGCACCAGCACGCCATGGTTCAATGATGATTTTGATATGATCATTGGGTTTGAACAAGGTATCAAACGCCCCTTGTACGCCGTCGATACCCACTTTTCCTGTGCGCATTTTTTGCCATGCAATTTTACCTGAAGCGATGTTCTCAAGTGATTCTGCAAATTCTTCTGGTTGATAGTAATAAGAGAAAATAAGGTCGAGCTCTTTTACTGTTGCGTAGGCAAAGTTAACGTTAAGTGGGGCGGTATGAACGCCAGTAACAACAATTTTTGCTTTTGCGGGAGCACGTAAAATGTAGTCGTTTAATAAACGGCTTACACCTGCGCATTCAAAAATAACCACTTTATTGCTACCTGCAAGTGCTGTGGCTCTAGCTACTTCATCATCAGCCATTGGGTTAACATATTCTGTGGCGCCAAATTCAAGGGCAATTTGTTTTTTGCTCTCTTGCGGATCAGAAGCAATAATATGCTTAACGCCTTGTAGTTTTAGCGCGGCGATAGCGGCAAGGCCAATCGGACCACAGCCTACGACGATGGCAGCGTCGTCAGTATTTATCTGCGCACGATTTACAGCATGTAGGCCAACAGCGAGTGGCTCTGTAATTGCTGCCGCTTCTGAAGGAACAGCATCTGGAATAGGCAGTAGTAGGGCTTCATCAACAATGAAATACTCAGAATAAGCGCCGTATAAACCGGGTGTGACGCCAACTCCAGCACCACCAGCCGAGAGTAAAATAGGGACTGATGTAACGCGAGTGCCTATGGCCAGCTCTTTTTTTGTTTCAGGGCCGTAGCTCACAATTTCTGCGGCATATTCATGGCCGAGTAAAACTTCCTGCTCATTACTTGCTTCCTGCTCCATAATACCTAGGTTCTTATAGATATCGAAGACATCTGCTGTGTGTCGAGTAATATGAATATCAGAACCACAAATACCGCAAGCCAAGCTCTTTACGAGCACTTGACCTGCACTTGGTGTTGGAATATCAATTTGTTTTACATGTAGTTGACCATTTTGCATAGCAACAGAATTCATTTTGTTCATCATGTGTATCCTCAATTAGGCAGGGAAGGGGTCTTCTCTTTAGGATCTACATTAAGGGAAATAGCCTGAGGATATCTTTACTTTTTGCGACAAAAACATGACAAATTACGACATGGGAATGTATAGGCGGATAAATCTGTAAGCGCGGCTGTTATTCGTTTTTAACACAAGCCCTAGGCATATAGCTTAGGGCTTGGTTAACTTAGTTAAAGTAAGACGTGTTTAAATATAAATGGGTGAAAACCCCAGCAAAGTAGCCAAGTAATATTACCGGAGACCATTTTAAATGACTGTTAAAGGTGTAAATACCTCTTGCTTGGCCCATTAATGCAACACCCGCAGCAGAGCCAATAGACAATAAACTACCGCCAATGCCTGCTGTGAGGGTAATTAAAAGCCATTGCCCATGAGACATGTCTGGCATCATTTGCAGCACAGCAAACATGACAGGAATATTATCAACAACAGCAGACATTAACCCTAAGATGATATTTGCCCCTGTTGCAGACCAGTTTGTGTAAAGTAGATCAGACAAGAGCGCTAAATAACCTATAAAGCCTAAACCACCTACACAGATAACGATGCCATAGAAGAATAATAAGGTATCCCACTCGGCACGAGATACGCGACTAAACACATCAAAAGGAACAACATTACCTAAGCGACTGAGGCGTTCTTTGTCGCCTTCTCGTTCAGCCATGGCACGCTTTCTGGCAAGAGATCCTGGTAGAGTAACGCGAAGAAAATAACCAAAAAATTGTAAGTAACCAAGGCCCATCATCATACCTACAACAGGCGGCAAGCCAAAGGCTGTTTTTAGGACGACAGCAGTTAAAATAGTCAGTAAAAATAAGCATAAAATGCGGATAGCACCGCGCTTAAGTTCAACCTCATCATCCACAGTTTTAGGGTGTTTATTATTAATGAAAAAAGACATGACAAACGCGGGAATAATATAGCTAACTAATGCCGGTAAAAATAATACAAAAAATCCAGTGAACTCTATGACATCAGCCTGCCAAACCATCAAAGTGGTAATATCACCAAAGGGACTAAACGCACCGCCAGCATTAGCAGCAATCACGATATTAATGCATGACATAGCAATAAAGCGATTATCGTCGGCGGCTACCTTCATAACCACGGCACATAAAAGCAAAGCGGTTGTTAAGTTATCTGCCACAGGAGAGATACAAAAGGCCAAAACGCCACTTATCCAGAACAGTTGTTTATAGCTAAAACCTCGTACTACCAGCCAACTACGCAGGCTATCGAATAATCTTCGCTCTTCAAGTGCATTGATATAAGTCATCGCAACTAATAAAAATAGCATTAACTCAGAGAATTCGAGTAAAGCATGACGAAATGCATCGGTACTTAACTCAGACATATTTTGCGCGCTGTACTGCCACGCAATGAGTGTCCAAATAATCCCTGCTGCGACAAGCACGGGTTTTGATTTACGTAAATGGATTTTTTCTTCAAGAATAACTAATACATAGGCAAAGATAAAAATAACGACACAGATGATGCCGACAGGGTGGGTAAGTAGGTCAATGGCACCGACTGATTCAGCTTGTGCATAGCCGCTAAACCCCACTAAGGAAAGTAGAAATCCTAGCATTAGTTTATTCATTTATATGTTCCATTTAGTTCATTTTTAATTTCATCACAAAGACTGTGAATGTAGCTGGTGGCTATTTTAGATTTATTCTGGAATTTATGTAATAAACAAGTAATAAAAATGTAGGTATATTGAATATAAATGGGAGTAATGTTGAATATGCTTGGTGCTAAAGGCGTTTTAAGGTGGTTTGTGGAGGAGTGTAAGCACTAAGAGAGCCATATGTTAGCCCTCTTAGTGTCAGTTTGCTTATGCGAAGTGTTTCTCTAAATCATCAGAGCCACCAATGTGCTCTCCACCGATAAATACTTGTGGTACCGTTTCGCGGCCAGACATTGCTTTTAAGCTGGTAAGCGAAGCGTCTCTTCCTAAAATAATTTCTTCATACACATAGCCTTTACTTTCTAACAATGCTTTTGCCTTTGTGCAATATGGGCAGTTAGGCTTGGTAAAAAGACTAACAGGTTTTGGTTTTACCTGCGCTGGGTTAATGTACTCAAGCATGGTATCAGCATCAGAGACTTCAAATGGGTCACCTGGCTTTTGTGGCTCAATAAACATTTTTTCGATAATGCCGTCTTTTACTAGCATAGAATAACGCCAGCTACGTTTACCAAAGCCTAAATCATTTTTATCGACTAGCATGCCCATGCCATCGGTGAATTCGCCGTTACCATCGGGTAGTAGCGTGATATTTTGCGCTTCTTGATTTTGTGCCCATGCGTTCATAACAAAAGTATCGTTAACCGAAATACAAACGATGTCATCGACACCATTTTGCTTAAATACCGGCGCAAGTTCGTTATAGCGTGGTAAGTGTGTTGATGAACAAGTTGGTGTAAATGCGCCAGGTAATGCAAACAGTACAACGGTTTTACCTTTGAAAATATCATCACTGGTCAGTGATTGCCATTGCTCATCAATGCGTGTTGCGAATGTAACGTTAGGGACTTTTTGACCTTCAATATTGTTTAACATAGTTTTAATTCCTCTTGATTAGTTGAGTGTTATTATGGGGTTATATAGATAATAGTTCCAATCGTTTGTTTTTATTACTATGATAGTTAAAAGCTATTGATTGTTGGTGAGTACTATGAACTTAAAAGATTTGGAATATGCAAAAGCGGTGGCTCAGTTTAAGCACTTTCGAAAGGCTGCTGATGCCTGTTATGTGAGCCAACCAACCTTGAGTGGTCAAGTTAAAAAGCTTGAACAAGAGCTTGGGGTAACTATTTTTGATCGCTCCACTAAACAAGTGACAGTGACTGTACAAGGTCAACGGTTACTTGAACAAATTAACGTAATCCTTGAGCAAACCCAAGTATTGAAGGAAATTGCCGCAAGCTCCCATGATCCCCTTAAAGGCAAAATAAACGTAGGTATTATTCCCACTATTGCACCTTACTTATTGCCAACCTTGCTCACGTCAATGAAACAAGCCTTTAACGACACTCATTTTTCATTTATTGAAATGCAAACCGCTCAAACACTTATCGCCCTTGATAACGGAGAAATCGATATTGCAATTGTCGCTGATGTGCCTGACCTTGCTAATTACCATGTATCAGCATTATACAAAGAAGACTTTTTAGTAGCTGTATCTGAGCAGCATGCATTAGCTAACAAAGAGAAAGTTGCACTTACTCAGCTAAGTGATTGTGACTTACTTATGTTAAACGAAGGGCATTGCTTTAAAGAACAAGCTGAGCAATTTTGCTTTTCGGCAGGGGTTGAAGTTTCAAACCAATACAAGGGCAATAGTATCGAAACCTTACTTGCTTTGGTCGCGATGAATGATGGTATTACATTTGTTCCCAAACTTGCTTGCACGACGCGAGAGGGAATTAATTATTTGGCAATAACACCTAATCAACAACGGCAAGTTGTTATTGCAACCCGTAAGCACTACCCACATATTGCGGGAGTAGAGCAATTAGCCGCTTGGCTAAATGCTCATAAAGGGTTACAGCAACACTTACTCGCCACCAGCTAATTCAACAATATCGTTTATTTGTATGTTAGGTAACGGTTGCTCATCAATACTCATGGCAACAGCCGACTGCTGATAGAGTTGGGTAATTTTCACTTGATTAAGGGTGGTGATCTTATGTGGTAGTTTATTACCTTGCGCATCTGTCATGTAGTTATGATGAGCAATATTTAATAACTCCCCTTGCTGTAAACCATGCGCTTTACCTAGGTTGATTATTAATTTGCCATTTTCAATATGCAAAATTTTGCCTTGCGTAGGTAAACAAGCCATAGCCGCTTGCAAGTCATAGGTGAGGGTTTGGTTTACCTCACTGATAGCTTGACCATAATCGGTTTCCCAAAAGCGGTCGCTATACACATCAATGATATCGGTTTTTTTGTATGGCCAAATTCCCTCAGTTTGGTAACTTTTCTGCCATAGCTTTTCGTAAGTGGTGCCATCAAATAAAACATAATCGGCTTTATAAGCACGTTTAAAGCTATCATCTTGCCAAAATGCATAATCGTTATTGAGCTTACGGTTTACCGATAAATCGCGGATACGACTGAGTAATACATATTGTGAGTTACTACGACTGGTTATCTCTTCGAGTAATGCATCGCTGTAGTCATATTGTTGGGTGAAAAAATGATCCACGCGCAACGGCACATTGTAATATGCTGTCGGTTTTGCGGCCATTTGCGTATTACTTAAGCGAGTATAAAGCTGTTCACTAATAGCTTTATTGACGTCAAAAATTTGGCCCATTCTCGCTTGCTCTCTGTTGGCCAACTGACTTTGTGTTATTGCGATGAATTTAGCATACTTATTTGCAGGGCATTCTTCAGCTTCTGGAAAAATATCTAAGCGAAGTGTAATTGCATAGGTATCGTTATGACGATCTTCGCTAATAAGCTCAATTTTTTGGATCTCACCATGGCTACTAATTTTAAGCTGATCTTGCGTCAAAACTCCGTCTACTAAGGTTTGTACAGAGCTAACACGCGCCCCTGAAAACACTAATGCTTGGGTTATCGCATCTTTCATTGCGGCAGATTTGGCCTGACTTGTATCACCATCTTTAATCACTGCATGGCCTGTAGATTCAAACCATTGAGCTAAACTATTGTTAGAAAAAACAAGAGTAAAGGCCAGCCCCATGCTGTATAAACTCGTTTTTAATAGACACTTCATGCAAATACCTAGCGACACTGTTCATTGATACCAAGTACCGAGCAAGTAATGTACCAGATTGGCACTAAACGTGCATATTTGTAGAAAATGAGTTTTTAACGGAAACAAGTTATGCGAGCAATGTTAGTTTGTGGCCTAGCTGCCTGTATTGCACTAAGTGGTTGCAGTAGTATTTTTGATAAACACGTAGAGTACACTTATATCGAGCCTGATGACTACCCAGTTTTAAAAGCCGTTGGTTATGCACCCATTAGTGCTCAACCGAGTGATAACAAATCACAACGAACTTTACTTGCAATTAAAGCCTCAAAACTTGAAGCATATCGTGAGTTAGCTGAACAGGTT
The DNA here is from genome assembly GCA_004208945.1 of Pseudoalteromonas sp. CO133X. Classification (GTDB taxonomy): domain Bacteria; phylum Pseudomonadota; class Gammaproteobacteria; order Enterobacterales; family Alteromonadaceae; genus Pseudoalteromonas. Next base: position 133,167 of record SGPE01000015.1, read on the forward strand.
TATGGGCAAAAGATTTCCGCAGGGACGACGGTACAAAACAGCATTGCACATAACGATCAGCTACAAAGCAAAGTGCAGGGTGTTATCAAAGGTGCTCAGGTCATTAAAACGTATGCGGTGGGCGACACTTACGCCACAGAGTTACAACTCGACATGAAACGAGTACATGACTTATATATTGGCGAAATCAAACCGCGTGAAGTAAAAAAAGTGACTTATTATTAAGTACTAAATTCTCATAGTTGCAGCTTGGGTGCTATGCTTTTAAGACTGTTAGTTTTAACAAAAGCATAATGGCATTAACATATCATTTTAACCAAGCTTTTCTCCTTTTAGGGATTGTCTATGCTGTTTAGAGCATATGCGATTGCCTTTAATCAAACTTGGCGCACTCATGCCTGCTGGTTAACCGTTGTCATTATTCTATGCTTAAGTCATTCTGCAATAGCTGATCGCTTAGTTATTGAATTTACCACTTTTATTCAACAGATGCAGCAGCGTTTCGGTGCCAATAGGGTCACTGTTGCAAGGCAGTGGCAAGGAATGTTGCAGCAGGCTTCTAATTTATCTGAACAACAACAGGTACTTGTTGTTAACGAGTTTTTTGCCCGTAGTCTGCGTTATCAAACTGATATTCAATTATGGAAGCAAGAAGACTATTGGGCGACCCCTCTTGAAACGCTTGGTAAAGGGCTAGGTGATTGTGAAGATTACGCAATTGCCAAGTATATAAGCCTCAGAGCACTTGGTGTGAGTGACGATAAATTACGGCTTATCTATGTAAAAGCTCAACTACCTGGTACGCGAAAAACACAAGCGCACATGGTGCTTGGCTACTTTACACACCCTAATGCACAACCACTTATTTTAGATAGTTTAATTGTAAAGGTATTGCCTGCCGCTAAGCGGACCGATCTTAGTCCTGTTTTTAGCTTTAACAGCAAAGGCTTGTGGGCCAATAATTCAACAAAGAGTGTGGCCGATCCTACTGCTAGGTTATCACGGTGGCGTCATATATTAGAGCAATCACGCAAAGAAGGAGTGCGATGGTGAAGGTATTTAATCTATTTAGACTCAAACGAAATAAAACCATTACCTTAAAGCAAGAGCTATGGATTGCTATTTTGCTATTAATCATTATTGGTTTTGTGAGTAGTTTGTTGATCAGTACTAATTCTGCAAAAGAGTACTTTACGACTGAGTTGCGAATGAAAAATATAGATAATGCCAACTCACTCGCCTTGATGTTGAGTCAAATGAGTAAAGACCCTGTTGAAATAGAGCTTTTAGTATCCGCCTCATTTGATACCGGTTATTACCACCGAATTGAGTTACAAGACCCACAAGGTAAAACAATAATTAAACGCCTTTATACGGGGGAGCTTACTTTAAACGCACCGAGTTGGTTTAGGCACTTTTATAAGTTAGAGGTTGCGCCGGGTGTTGCTCAAGTGAGTGATGGCTGGCAACAATTTGGTACTTTGTATGTTGAAAGCCATAGCCAGTATACGCAAGATGCTCTGTGGAAAAGTGCTGTACATTTATTCTTTAGTTTTTTAGTTGTTGCAGTGGCGGCTTGTATTGCAGGGGCTTATTTTCTATCTAAAATTCTAAGTCCACTCAATGATGTAATGAAACAAGCGGTGGCATTAAGTGAAAAACGCTTTATAAAGTCAAAAGTACCGCGCACCTATGAGTTTGCTAAGCTTGTGTCATCAATGAATTTGTTGTCGACACGTTTTAATCGCATTACTAAAGAAGATAATCGTCGCTTAGAAGAAATTCGTTTTAAAAGTCAACACGATGACTTAACAGGCCTTGCTAATCGAGAATACTTTAATGCAACTCTTGATACCTTTTTAGAAAACTCACAAGGACATGGGGGGCTCTTTTTATTCAGAGTGATAAATTTGGATACATTAACAGAGCAAGTTGGTCGCGTTGAAATGGTGGACTTTTTACGTCGTTTTTCAGAGTCATTAGTTTCTTTTTTAGAGTCGAATGAAGACAGCTTTAGGCAAAGCCAAATTGCACGTATGTCCCATGTTGATTTTTTAGTGTTATTTAGCGATGTGAGTAATCTCACAGCCTTGAGTGAGCAGATTTTAAAGTCCCATGAGCAACTTGTTGCAGATCATAAATCAGTAGAGCTTGCGGTATCACACAGTTGTACACACATTGAAGTTGATGACACCCGTGCCACACTTTTAAAACGAGTCGACCAGTGTTTGAAGGTTGCCGTTGCAAAACCAGGTTGCTGTGCTTATGTAGATGAAAAACAACAAACGCAAGACAACCATAATGATATTGATACTTGGCGAGAAAGATTAGAGTTTGCGCTGAAAGAAAACCAATTAGAAATCGCGTTATTTCCCGTAACAACTTTTGATGAGCGCTTAATACAACAACAAATTTCTTTAAGTTTATTAATTGAAGGCGAAAAATATCGCTTTGGCTTTTACTTTCAATGGGCTCAGCGTTTGCATTTATTAGCTCGCCTTGATTGGAGTTTAATGAAACTAATGATTAACGAGTATGGCCAGATTCAAGGGGATACGCTTTTAGGAATGGAAGTTTCAGCTGACACTTTACAAGATGATATGGCGGTGGCGTCCATTTTAACAGGGTTATCTGCGTATCCTGCACTTGCTAAGCGTATATGCTTTGAGGTGCGAGCAAATTTCGCAATTAAAGAGTTTGCTTTGTTTCGAAGCTTTTGTTCACAAGTTCATAGCATTGGCGCTAAAGTCGCGCTTAAGCGTGTGGGGGCTGAGTTTACTAAATTAAATAAAATCCAAGAGCTTGGCTTAGAGTTAATAAAAATAGACAGTGTTTATTGTCATAACATAAGCTTTAATGAAGATAACCAAAGTTTTCTTCGCGGTGTGTGTTCACTTGCGCACTCTTTAGGCATTAAAGTGGTAGCAGAAGGGGTTAAAAACCCAAGTGATCAAACTATACTGAAGGGGTTAGGTTTCGATGGGCTTGTTGCGGTTGAAGGCAAAAAAGATTAATGGCCTTTAACCGCTAACATTAACTGCATGCGGTCTCGCACATGTAGCTTATTGAAAATAGAACTCATGTGTTCTTTTACGGTGCGCTCTGTGATATTCAACTTTTGTGCGACCTGTTTGTTTGTTGCCCCCGTGACAACTTCATCAACGACCTGTTTTTCTCGATTTGTTAGGCATGTTAAATCGCAATTGTGTTGGTAGTGAATTTGCTGATTAGACAGCACCCCAACTAAGTTTGATAACAGTTGCCCAGGTAGCCAAATACCTCCTTTACTCACTGTTTCAGCAACTTGCTCAATAATTGCTTTACTGGCGTATGCTTCTATATAGCCACGAGCACCGTGTTCTAATGCTTTACATAGCTGAGAAATATTAAGCTCAGTTGTCATCACTATCACAGGAATTCTTTGCTCGGTGAGTTTCGACAGAAGATTGAGCCAATCAGGTGTCTCTGCAAGTAGCCAAATTAAGCTATCAGCCATTAGCCGTTTAGGCACTGATGTTTGTACGCTACAGTCAGCAAATGCAGATTGCCAATGTGGAGAGACAAGTTCATCTTGTGTAATAAAAACACTCCTGCGCATAGTTACTCCATTACACTGGCGTGAAGGGCATTCATAGTTTACCTCTCGGTCATGGCTAATGAGGTTGCTCTTAAAATGGGTTTAAACAAATACTCAAGCACGGTTTTTTTTCCGGTAATAATATCGACCTGAGTTGTCATGCCAGGGATAATCGTTAGGTTGTCGGCAAAGTGGTTTCGGTTCGTTTTCAATTGCACTAAATAAAAAGTGTTATCTCTATCATCGGTGATAGTATCAGCACTGATGTGAGTTACTTGGGCTTCAAGGCCACCATAAATAGCAAAGTCATAAGCACTGAATTTGATCATAGCCTCTTGCCCTGGCTGCAAAAACGCAATATCTTTTGGTAAAATTTTCGCTTCAACAACGAGCTGGTCATCTAAGGGAATAATTTCCACAGCATCACTACCAGGTTGTAAAATGCCGCCAACTGTATTTACTAATAAGCGTTGAACGGTCCCATTGACGGGGGAGCGGATCTCAGTTTGCGTAACCTTATCTGCCAGTCCTGACTCTGTTTCTTTAATGGCATCAAGGCGAAGGAGTGCTTCTGAAAGTTCATTACTCCAACGGTTAATCATCGCAAGCTCTACTTCAGTCACTTTATTTTTTGCTTCATTGATAGCCGATAAACTTCGGTTTATTGCTGCTTTTGTTCGATTTATCTCACCTGTGTGCTCTACAACTTGGCGCTCCAAACGGATTATATCTATATCAGATACAGCACCTGAACGAAGTAATGGCCGTGTCACAGAAAGTTCTCTGTTCGCTAAACTGAGAGAGTTAGTGTGTTGTTGCAGTGCAGCTCTCGCTTCGGCATAGTCTTGGCGACGCTGCTCTAGTTGGCGCTTATGGATTGTAACTTGTTGTGTCAGCTCTTGATTACTGCTCTCAAACATGGCTTGTTCGTGTGCAACGGCATCCGGCGCTTTTTCGATTAAGTCGGGAGTAAACTCAAGTGGCTTTTTTTTAGTGAGCGCTTTAAGTCGCTCAACTTTCGCTGTTAGAGATAAAATTTTTGCTTGGTTTTCTCTAAATGAAGAGATAAAGCGAGTTGGATCTATCTTCACCAATACATCACCCGCATTGACGATTTGTCCTTCACGAACAAAAATTTGCTCTACCATGCCACCGTCGTATGATTGTACAACTTGTAGTTTATGAGAGGGGATCACTCTGCCTTCACCACGTGCAACTTCATCTAAGTGGGCAAACGCTGACCAAACAAGTAAGGCGACGATAGTTAAGCAAATTAAATACAATAATACTCTGGCACTGGCTGGCTGTTGTTGCATTTTCTCCCATTGCGCGTCAACAACCCAATCTTGAGTATTCGGCGGTGATAACCAACGAGAAAACAAATATGAAAATATAGATGGACGCTTTGCTTTTTGCTTATCCATCGCTTTATTCAAACGTTCGAATGAGCGTTGTTCAATTGGTAAGTCTTTTTTACTCATGATACTTTTCCAACCGTATGAGTCGACAAAGCAGATAAAACTTGGGATTTAGGTCCATCGGCCACAACTTTACCGTTATCTAATACGATGACCCGATCAACAAGCTCTAGCAGTGATGTTCTATGTGTAACAACAATCAGAGTCTTTTCTTGGCAGCTACGTTTTATGTTATTAATGATCTTAGATTCACTATTATGATCCAGTGCTGAGGTAGGCTCATCCATTAATAAAATCGGTGGATTGTTTAGTAAGGCTCTGGCGATCCCAACCGCTTGGCGTTGACCACCAGAGAGTAGGCGACCCTGTTCACCTACTTGCATATCAAATCCGTCAGGGTGTGAATTAATTAACTCAAATAACTGGCTTTGCTGGCACGCAGATAAAATTTGCTCGTCTTTTGCATGCCATGCACTTAGCGTTATATTGTCTTTTAAGGTGCCAAAGAATAGTGAAATTGTTTGGGGAACATACCCAATATTATGACGAAGCTCTGCAGGGTCAATTTGGTGAATATCATTGTTATCAATCAAAATTGATCCAGAATTGGGTTCATAAAGACCTAAAATAAGTTTTTCTACAGTGCTTTTTCCTGAGCCATTACGCCCTAAAATAGCGACTTTTTCACCTGCCTTTATTTTGAAACTTACACCGCATAACGCTTCATTGCTTTCATCTGAGTATTTAAATCGCACATCGTTAAACTCAATATCTCCGAGTAACACAGGGTGGCTTAGCCAGTGTTTACCAGGGGGGCGTTCGACTTCTTTTTCCATTATTTCATTTAATGAATGCATAGCAATTGCTGCATGATGGAACTGGGCAAGTACCGCCGCTGATTGACTAATGGGTGCCATAGTTCGAGACGACAATAAATAGGCTGCAATTAGCCCGCCTTGGGTTAAGTCGCCTTCTATAATGAGGTGCACACCAATCATCATGATCACCACACCGACACATTGCTGTACCCACGCGCCTGCATTGCTGATTGAAGATGAAATGAGCCGACTTTGAGCATTAACTCTAGCAATATAAATTGTTGATTTTTCCCAACTAGATTGAGTTTTACATTCACTGTGAAAGCTTTTTACATCTTCAATGTTTGTTAAACTTTCTACTAAGACTGCATTTCGCATTGAACTGGCTTTCATTGTTTGCTCAGATAAGCTTTCAAGCTTTCTGTGTGCTGCTAATGCATAGCTCAGCAAAAGCACTGCGCCGATGATAATTGGCAGGCTAAGCTCTACCCCAATAATGGCAATAACAACAAGAAATAAAAGCACGAAGGGAAGATCAACGAGCGCAATTAAAGTGATCGAGCTAAAAAAGCTGCGAACGGCCTCGAAAGACTGAATATTACTCGCAAAGGAACCGGCTGATGCAGGGCGATTCTTTAGTTTCATACCCAAAACTCGCTCCATGATTACCGCCGACACTTTTACATCAATTCTACTTGCGGCAAGCTCGACAAAATAACTGCGCACCAGTCTTAGTATGAAATCTGCGGTCAGAGCCAGCAGCACACCGATTGCTAACACCCACAGTGTTTCTGTCGCATGGTTTGGTACAACACGGTCGTAGACGTTCATCACAAACAGTGGCATAGCAATAGAAAGTACGCCAAGTGCGATAGCGGAGACAATGACATCTTTATAAAGGGTTCGGCATTCTTTTATCACTCCCCAAAACCAGCCATCTTTTGATAGCTTTTGCAGTACCGGTGAGCGTGCATCGAAGGCAAATTCAGGTTGTGCATAAATGATCATACCTGAACTTGTTTCATTCAATTCATCAAGGCTTATTGTGACGGCAGAATCACTTAATTCTGGGTATATTACTTGTGCGGTATTATCTGTCAGGTTCAGCTTAGTGATAACACATGCTTGATTGTTCTGTAAAATTAATACAGCGGGTAATAAAGCCACATTGAGATCGCAAAGTGCTTTATGAACAACTTTGGTTTTAAAGCCTATCCGTTTCGCTGCACGTGAAAATCCGGAGGGATTTAATAAACCATTTTCCAGAGGCAAGCCGCTTAATAACGTTTCTCGGGAAAATTCGCGATCATGATAACGGCATAAAATCTCAAGGCAGTCTACAAGGCTACCACCATGGTTGAGTGCGTCATTTTCTTGCATACACTATCCATACATTAATTTACTGCTTAGCCTAAGACCAACCATTTTGTGCTGTAGCTGAGCGATTGCCTGCCTCCGTAATGACAGCTTCTATGCGACGATTTGCAGCATTTGCGCGAACGGAAATTTCGTTAATTCTTGGCTGATCTATTCCATAGCCTAAAGATGTGACGCGATTAGGCGCAATACCATATTGCTGGATAAGTAGCTCTGCGACTGAAAAAGCGCGCTTTTCTGATAGCTTACGATTGTAAAGGGCAGGGCCTTCTAATGACGCATGCCCTTGAATTTCCACATGCTTAGTAGGGTGCTCCTTCAAAAACTCAGCTAATCTGGCGATTTCTTGCATATATTCAGGGCGCACTACACTGGAGTCAGCGAGAAAAGGAATACCAATTTCGACATTACTGGTATTACTGCGGTATTTAGTGCAACCTCTGTCATCGACTTCTGTAAATGCTGGGGTCGATGGGCAGTCATCTTGCTCATTTGCAATACCATCATTGTCATCATCAGCAAAGGTTGTTATGGGTGCCTGTGGTGCTGGTGTGGCAGGAATGTTCAAATAACTTGGCATCGCAGTCACACTCATATACGCGTTATCTTGCTTCTTTTTTTCTTGCAAAAACGCTTGTCGTCCCAATGTTGCTGCAACATCGTATTTAGGGCAAACATACTCAGCATTATGCGCAATTGGATCATCGGTAAGTTCACTTATTGATGGGAACTTGTCAGATTTTACATTCAATGTCTCTAGTAACTTACCCATCTCTGCAAGCATAGTTAAGATCGCAGTTTGACGGTCGTAAAGCGCTGCGGTATACGCTCTATTTGACTGAAATGATTCGTTCTCTGCATCAAGTACATCAAGTAATGTGCGTTGACCAATATCAAATTGATCTTTATATGCAAATTTTACCTTGTTAGAAGAATTTTTATGACTTTCTAAAGAAGGGATTTTATTTTGCAGTACGAGTACATTGTTGTAAGCCACTTGAAGATTTTGTCTTATTTCGATACAGGTTTGATCACGTTGGTATTTCGCAACATTAACCTCTTGGTACGCTTGATCTAAGTTAGCACTATCACGACCACCACTGTATAGGTTATAGCTAATATCAATGCCCACACGTGCTTCAGACTGTGTTTCATCTAATCCCAGCTCGTTTCGGTCTTGCATACCGTAACGTGCTGATAAATCGACATTAGGATGAAAAGCGGCGCGTTGTGAGTCGGCGTTAGCTTGTTGTGCTTCTATATTGTATAAAGAAGCATAAAAGTTAGGGCTGTTTTTATAAGCCAGATCCAGTGCTTGATTGATAGAAATAGGGATAGCATCGTCACTGAGTTTTGCTTTAACAACTCCTTTGGTCGGCAGTTCGCCAACAATACGTAAATAGCGGGCGCTTACATCATGTAAGTTCGCATATTCGGTCATGACATTTGATTGAGCAAGTGATAAACGACCACTAATTTGTTCTAAGTCAGCGGCACGTGCCACACCGGCCCCAACACTTTGTTCAATTTGTTGGTACACCGATTGGTGTTCTTGTAGGTTGTTTTCTGCAAGTTGCACCAGTTCGGTAAATTTTTGTACATCTAAGTATGCGACACTTGCTTCGAGTGCTGTTTGCTCAGCTTGAGTGAGGAGCTCAAAGTAACGAATTAGCTGAATGCGTTCAAAGCGTCTTACCGTGTTCGAAGTTCGAAAGCCATCATAAAGCATCTGTCCTAGCGTTAATTCAGCTGTATTGCGATTAAACTCTTCATCAATGCCATAATTTCGCTTTTCATATCCTGCACTTGCAGATACATCTACCGTTGGTAAGTAGCCTGAGCGTGCTGCATCAATGCCATGCATCGACGCTTTAAATGCATGCCATGCTTGTTGGACTTCTGGGTTGCTTGCAATGGCTTTATCGGCGACATAATTAAGTGGCATAGATGAGGTTTGCTCTGCTTGAGCATTTAAAATACATCCGTTTGCAACAAAAAATAAAGCGATAGCACTGGTGAGTTTTCTATTAGTGAACTGTTTATTTATAGCCATATCATCCTCTTTTTTGACTAAATTTTATTCACGCTAAGTTAAGGTTTAGCTAACATTTTGAAATACTGCAACTACTACTATTGTTTAAATTTAAACTTTTATTTTGAATTTATGTCCCTGTTTTAATGGTTAAATAGTATTGAATAAGTGGCTGACCTGTACCATGGTCCAGTAACTAAGTACTGATTGTTAACTAGGCTTTACTTATATAAAAGTATTACTGGTACGTTGAGGAACAGCAAATGGATGCAAATCAGTTATTAGTTATCGATGTTCAAGGGTCTGCGGGGGTTATCCAAGCCGATGGCTCTATCAAGGCACTTGAAGTGGGTGATGTGATCACCGTGGGTGACACTGTTGTAACGGCTGAAAAGTCGACTTTAACAATAGATGTACAGGGCGAATCATTATCAATACCGGCCAGTAAAAGAATCACAATTACTCCCGATTTAGTTGCTAAAGGCAGTCAAGATAGTTCTGAAAATACGGTGTTTGATGAGTCTATAGATGATGCGATTGCAAGTTTAAATCAAGCAAACTCAACGCCACCTCAGCAACAAGCAACTGGCGATATCAGCGACTTTCTACAAGCCTTAGAAGGTGATGGAGACATTCTTGAGAATTTAGAAGCAACCGCAGCGGGCGGCACTGGTGGTGCTACGTCAGGTGGTGGCACGTCCTTTGTTGAGCTTGCTCGTATTGCAGAAGGAATAGATCCCTCAGGTTTATCATTTGATGACAGCCTAAATGCAAGTAGTGATGGCATTTTTACGCCAAGGGATACCACCGATGGTGTTGTACCTAATGACGCTTTGGCAACATTAAGCGTTAATGAAATCGGCAATTCGAACAATCCTCAACCGGTTATTTCGGGTATAACAGAGAATCTTGTAGGTGAGACATTAACTGTCACAGTTACTGATGTGAATGGCAACACTCAAGTTGTTACTGTGATTGTCCAGCCTGATGGTACCTTTACGACTACACCGCTGGACCCCTTACCAGATGGACCCATTGTGATTGATGTGGATGTGATCGATCCTAACGGTAATCCACTGAATGATAATATCTTGGCAAATATAGATACAACGGGCCCTCAAGTGCAGCTTAATGCGCTTAATGACTCAGCTTCACCTAATGTTGAGATTTCAGGCACTGTTTCAGGCATTGAAGTAGGTGGAGATGTCACAATCACTGTGACTGATAGCCAAGGGCGAGTACAAACCATTGTGACTCAAGTTGATGAACAGGGTAATTGGAGCATAACAGCGCAAGATCTTTCTGAAGGGCTATACAATGTTGTCGCCTCAGCAATTGACGAAGTAGGTAATGAGGGAGTTGATACTGATAGCAGCCTCATTGATTTAACGCCGCCTGATATTACGCTTATCGCGATTGCCGACACTAACGATACCACACCCACATTTGTAGGACGGGTTGATGATGTGCCAGAAGGGACTCAAGTACGTATTCAAGTTGTTGATAGTAATGGTCAGTCACAGATATTTACGGCTATTGTTGGCGCTGATGGTAGTTACACGGTAGATGCGACGGCAGGATTTCCTGAAGGTGCATTTACCGCTATCGCGACAGTGGTGGATCCTGTGGGTAATAGTGCATCGGCTAATGCCAATGGAGAAATCGCATTTTCTCCAATTTCAATAACAATCAACTCAATTGCTGATAGCAATGATCCAACGCCATTTCTTAGCGGCCAAACCGAAGGGGTTGCGGCGGGCACAACCATCATGCTGATGATCACCGCCAGTAATGGACAAGTCATTAACTTGCTTGCAGTTACTCAAGCTGATGGTAGCTGGTCACTGCAAATGACAGAAGCGCTTCCTGAGGGGGACTTTACTATTGTAGCAACTGTTCTGGATCCTCAGGGTAATGAAGCACAGGCGACAGCGGTTGGGAATGTTGATTTAACGGTTAGCATTAACTTTATTATTGATACAAACGATACGACCCCTGTAGTGACTGGCTCAACCCAAGATGTTGATGCAGGTACAGTGGTTACCGTTACGTTCATTGGTAGTGATGGTGCTACAGAAACACTACAAGTGATTACCGATGCAAACGGGGATTGGTCAGTAGAAGCAACAACACCGCTGGTTGAAGGAACGTTCACTGTTACAGCAACAGTGACGGATGCGGTTGGTAATACGGCAACCGCGACTGAAATAGGCGAAATAGACTTAACTGATCCTATTATTTTTATAGACACATTAAATGATACTAATGACACGACGCCGACTATCTCAGGCTCCGTTTTAGATGTTCCTGCAGGAACAACTGTGACATTACTGGTTACAGACAGCGGCGGTAATGCACAAACACTCACAACAACAACGGATGCAGATGGTAACTGGCAAGTTGATGTTATAAATGATTTAGCTGAAGGGGACTACACCGTTACTGCGAGTGTTAGCGATGAGGCTGGTAATAATAGTACGGCCACAGCAACGGGTACAGTTGATTTAACACCGCCAATAATAACAATTAATACCATAGGTGATGTTAATGATTTAACGCCCACTATAGATGGCACAACACAAACCCTAGACGCCGGCACTGAAGTCACGATTACTGTGACCGATAGTAGCGGAGCGCAGCAGACTTTCATAACCACGACAAATGCTGATGGTAGTTGGTCAATAACCCTAACCGACCCCCTTGCTGAGGGAGAGTTTACTGTTGTAGCCCAAACGCAAGATGCAGCTGGTAATACTGCGCAGGATACCGAAGTCGGTGTGATTGATTTAACTGGACCAACTATAGAAATTAATGATTTTACCCCGTCAAATGACGTAACGCCTATTATTTCTGGGGTGGTGAGTGGTGTTGATGTTGGTACGCAAGTAACAGTAACTTTAGTGGATAGTAACGGCAATCAACAAACATTAACGGCCACCGTTAATGCTGATAATAGTTGGCAAGTTGGTGCCAACCAAGCCATTGTTGAAGGGCCGTTTACAATTACGGCTACGGTAAATGATCTGGCTGGTAATCAAGCAACAGATACTGCACAAGGCATTATAGATTTAACCGCACCGATAATTACATTAGACGATCCTGGCAGTAGCGCTGATACAACTCCGACTATTTCAGGTGTCGTTGAAGGTGTTGACGAAGGCACTACGGTGACCATTGTTGTGGTTGATGCAAATGGTAATAGTCAAGAATTAAGCGCAGTGACAAACATCAATGGTGGTTTTTCAGTTGATGCTGCTACAGAGCTTAGTGAGGGTCAATATACTGTCACCGCAACAGTTGCAGATGCAGCTGGAAACCAAGCTTCTGTAACTGCAAATGGGTTAATTGATTCATCATTACTCACCATTACTATTGATGCAATCGGTGAAACAAATGACACCACCCCAACCATTTCAGGGACGACAATTAATGCTGCTCCAGGGAATGTAATAACGGTTGTTGTTACGCCAGCCTCGGGACCTGCGCAGAGCTTTGTGACTCAAGTCGGGCCTGATGGATCATGGAGTATTGAGGTGCCTACCGCGCTTGCTGAAGGTGAAGTTTCGATTGATGCGACTGTGACAAATTCTCTTGGAAATACGGCTAACGAAGTTATTAGCGGTATTATTGATATCACTGCGCCTGTGGTTTCTATTGATGAAATTGGTGTCACAAACGATAGTACGCCAATCATCACAGGTTCAGCAGAAGGTGCCTTAGCGGGAAGTACAGTGACAGTAACCGTGTTTGATTCTGTGAATAACAGCCAAACTTACACAACAACGCTGGATGCACAAGGTAATTGGGTTGTACAAGTTACAACACCTGTCAGCGAAGGTAATTTTTCAGTAACTGCAAGCGTGACTGATAACGCAGGTAATACAGGGCTCGATACTGAGATAGGCACATTAGATTCTACAGCACCACTAATAACAATTGATAACCTTGGCACAGTCAATGACCCTACACCAATTATCAGTGGTACAACAAATGAACCTGCTGGCAGTGTTGTACAACTGACGGTAAGTAACGGGGTTGATAGTTATGTTTTTACTGCCATTGTCAGTGGCGGTGGCACGTGGGCTGCTGAGGTACCTGAAGAATTACAAAATGGTACATTTGATATTGTAGCGTCGATTACTGATGCGCAGGGCAATGAAGCTGTAGCAACAAGTTCGTTTGTTTTAAATGCCAGTGCGCCAAGTCTTTCAATTGATACAATTAACGATACCAATGACACTACACCAACCATCAGTGGTACATCGGATGCGCCTAACGGTACCGTGGTGTCTATTATTGTCGAAGACAGTAACAGTAATTTGCAAGCCTTATCCGCCGTCGTTCAAAATGGAATTTGGGTAGCCAATGTCACATCGCCACTAAGTGAAGGGGCATTTTCTGTATCAGCTTCCGTTACTGTTAATGGTATAACTGGTGATGCAACAGCCCAAGGCCTTGTTGACATAACACCACCAACAGTCAGTATTGATGCACTGGCTGATACCACGGATATTACCCCACTTATATCTGGACAAGCTTCAGGCTTGGCTATTGGCAGTGTTGTTACTTTACAAGTGACTGATAGCGCTGGAAATACTCAATCACTAGCGGCGGTTGTTGGTGCCAATGGTAATTGGTCTGTTGAAGTAGAGACAGGGTTAGCTGAAGGTACTTACACCGTTGAAGCCACTGTCGCAGACACGGCAGGCAATACAGCTTCAGACACTGCCACAGGCGTTGTCGACCTAACAGCACCTCTTGTCTCAGTTAATGGTCCTTTCCTAACAAATGATGATACGCCACTTGTAACTGGTACCTCTGATTTAGCGAATGCAAGTGTTGAAGTAACATTTACGGATGTGAATGGCGATAGTCATATTGTTGTCGTGCAAACGGACAGTAACGGAAACTGGAGTGCAGAGGCTTCGCAGTCACTCGCAGATGGTAGTTATAATGTTTCAGCAAGCGTTACGGATGCTGCCGGTAATACAGGTACTGATACTGATAGCGGTGTGATTGATACAATTCCTCCACAGCTTGCCTTTGAACCTACCTTGTTATTAGGTCAATTGATTACTTTGAGTGGTACATCAGATTTACCGGCAGGAAGTGTGGTTACGGTTACTCAAAATTTAATTGGTGCACCAGCAGTCACAACAACCGTGACAACAGATGCTAATGGGAATTGGTCATTAACGGGGTTGAGTGTGCCCATTGTTAATTTGGCATCTATTACTGCAACCGCGTCAGATGCTGCAGGTAATGTCACAACAATTACTACAACTGACTTTGATGATACGCCGCCGATTTTAACAGTCAGTGTAGATGCTTTAACTAATGATAATACTCCCCTTATTTCGGGCACCACTGATGCTGGCCAAGGCGCGCAAGTAACCGTTGTTGTTACTGACCAAGCAGGTAATAGTCAAACACTCAATGCGACTGTGAATGCAAATGGTGAATGGTCAATCAGTCCGAATGTGATACTGGCAGATGGCACATTTACTGTCAGTGCCAGTGTACAAAATAGTTTTGGTAATACCACAACAGAAACAGCCAGTGGCGTTATTGATACTGTAGCACCGAGTTTAACGCTTGATGGCGTTGGTAGTGGCAATGATGTAACACCTGTTCTGAGTGGCACCAGTGACGAAATAGGTGCGACCATTAATATAGAAGTAACTGATAGCAATGGGACACAGCAAATTAGTGCAACAGTGGCAAGCGATGGCACATGGTCTGTAGAAGTGCCAAATGGCTTAGCTGAAGGAAGTTACACTGTTACTGCATCAGTCAGTGACGATGCAGGTAATACGACAACCCAAAACGCGACAGGTGATATTGATATTACCTTGCCTATAGTCACTGTGAATAATAACGGATTAGGAAACGATAGCACGCCATTATTAAGCGGCACATCCGGTGAGGCAGCAGGAACAGTTGTCAACCTTACAGTGACCGATATCAATGGTGATACGTATGATTTAACCGCAACGGTTGATGCAAATGGTGATTGGCAAGTAGAGGCGCCTTCACTCCCTGATGGTAATTACACCGTTTCAGCGAGCATAACCGATGATGCCGGCAATATTGGCACAGCATCCGGCACCGGTAATATAGACACTGTTGCCCCTGCGATTTCGATTAACAGTCTTGGTACTGTAAACACAAACACACCTACAATTAGTGGTACCTCAACAGAGCCGCAAGGCACACAAATATCTCTGATTGTGACTGATTCTAATAACGTTGATGTGTCTTTAACGGCTGTCGTTGATAGCAATGGAGATTGGTCGGTTACATCTATGGTATTAGCTGATGATGACTATACTGTTGTAGCCACAGTCGTAGATCCTGCAGGTAATACTGCCAGCGCCTCAAGTGACTTCACTGTTAACATCAGCGCGCCGAGTATGTCAGTTGATGCGATAGCCGATACGAATGACACAACTCCTACAATCACAGGTACTACTTCAGCGCCAAACGGCTCGACAGTGACCGTGGTGATTGATGATGGTACTAACCCGCCACAAACATTAACTGCGACTCTTCTTGATGGCATTTGGTCTGTGACACCACCTACAGCATTAGCAGAAGGTAATTTCACAGTGACAGCAACGGTTACTGTTGGGGGTGTTGATGGTGAGGCGTCAGCGATAGGCGTTGTTGATTTAACAGCACCTACTATCAGTATTAACAATATAGGCAGTACAAATGACGATACACCAACAATTAGTGGGGTCACTGATGCAAGTGCTGGCAGTACCGTTACATTAGAAATCACGGATTCACTTGGCGGCATCCAAACGATCACCGCGACTGTACAGGCTAATGGCACATGGTCGGTTTCGCCGAGCATAGCATTAGCAGAGGGCAGTTTTACAGTTAACGCCAGTGTATTTGATGTTGCAGGTAACGAAGGTACGGCAACTGAAACAGGCTTAATAGATACGACTGCGCCAACAATCGTGATTGATCCACTTTCTGATACAACAGACGTAACACCACTGATCAGTGGGCAAAGTAGCGGCGCTTCAGTAGGTACGCTTGTTACACTAACCATTACAGATGGTGCAGGGCAAGAGCAAATCGTTACCACGCAAATACAACCTGGCGGTATGTGGTCGGTTGAGGTAACCACACCATTGGCTGAGGGTGAATACACTGTTAATGCGACACTCGAGGATGCTGCTGGTAATCAAGGCACGGATACAGAAACAGGAAATGTAGACCTTACTGCGCCTAATATCACTATTGATGCACCTGAATTAACTAACGATAATACACCGACAGTAACCGGTACGTCTGATTTAGCAAACACGCAACTAGACGTCACCTTTTTAGATGCTAACAGTGTTAGTCATATTGTTACCGTAACCACAGATGCATCAGGTAACTGGAGTGCAGATGCAGGTCAAGCGCTTGCCGACGGTAGCTATACCGTATCAGCGACAGTTCAAGATAATGCAGGCAACACAGGCACAGCATCTGATAGTGGTGTTGTTGATACTATTGCACCTGATATTCGCATTATACCTTCGTTCCTATTAGGTAATTTAGTAGGGCTATCTGGCACATCTGATTTGCCTCAAGGCAGTGTCATTACTATTACTGAGCAGTTAGTAGGCGGCTTAGTGGGCGCAACTTATACGGCTACGACTGATGCGAATGGCGATTGGGAGGTTGCAAATATCACTGTACCGCTACTTAACTTAGCTTACGTAACGGCTACTGCCACGGATGAAGCAGGGAACACCGCCACTGTGAGTACATTAAATTTTGATAATGTTGCTCCTGTATTAACACTTAATGTTGATTCTTTAACAAATGACACGACGCCGACTATCTCAGGAACAACTGATATGGGAGAAGGTACTGTTATTAACATTACCGTCACTGATAGTGCGGGTGGATCGCAAAGCTTTACAGCGACAGTGTTAAATGATCAAACATGGTCTGTTGATGTCCCTTCAGCGCTTGCAGAAGGTGGCTTCACGGTGACAGCGTCGGTTAGCGACGAAGTAGGTAATTTAACCACGGAGCAGGCATCGGGTGTGCTAGACAGTGTAACCCCAAGCCTAGTTATTAACGATATTGGCGCTACTTCAGATGTTCGACCAGCGATTTCAGGCAGTAGTAATGAAATTGGCGGTACGGTCGTTGTCGAAGTAGCAGGGCAAACAATTACAACGACAGTGGCAAGTGATGGAACGTGGCAGTTTGTTGTTCCCCTTGATATTAGCGATGGCAGCTACACCATTACTGCCACAATTACGGATGATGCTAATAATACGCAAACAGTAACAACCCCCATTACTGTCGATACGGTCGATCCTGTTGTCACACTGGATCCGCTTGTATTAGGTAATTCAAGTACGCCAGTTATTTCTGGAACATCGACAGAACCACAAGGTACGCTTGTCGATATTAGCGTTACTGATAGTAATGGCGATACTCAAACATTGACGGCAACAGTACAAATCGATGGTACTTGGCAAGTAACGCCTAGTGATTTGCCTGATGGTAACTATAGTGTGACTGCGAGTATTACCGACTCTGCGGGCAATTCAGGTAGTGCCTCAGATACCGGTGCAATTGACACCTTCGCGCCAATCCTTGTCATTAATGGTCTTGGCACAATAAACGACACTACACCAACCATTAGTGGGACAACGAGTGAACCACAGGGAAGCACGGTGAACATAACCGTTGAAAATGACGGCAATACTTATCCACTTACTGCAACAGTGCAAGCAGATGGTAGTTGGTCTGTCGATGTATCACCTGCTTTAACAGATGGTGCAGTCAGTATTACTGCAAGCATTACTGATGCAGCCAGTAATACGACAACGGCCACTGAAACAGCGACTCTTGATAGTAATGCACCTACTATCGCTGTTGACGCACTAACAGTGACGAACAATACAACACCGACTATTTCTGGCACCAGTGATGCCACAGACACCACGCAGGTGACTGTGAATGTAGAAGATGCACTTGGCAACATTCAGACCGTCTTGGCCACCGTAACAGGGGGGGTATGGAGTGTGCAATTATCGACACCATTAAGCGAAGGTAGTTTTAGTATTACAGCGAGTGTGACCGAAGGTGGGTTAACAGGCACTGCCACACGCAGTGGTGAAATCGACCTAACGGCACCTCTATTTAGTGTTAATACGCCAGATGTAACAAATGATACAACTCCTACGATCAGTGGCACGAGTGATGCTCCGCAAGGTACCCTAGTATCAATAACCGTAACAGATGCGCTCAATAATGAAGTCACAGCGAGTGCAATTGTTGGTGCAAGTGGTAATTGGTCTGTTGCACTTGCTTCCCCCCTTGCTGAGGGAGCTTATACAATTGATGCAAGTATTACAGACGCTGCGGGTAATACAGCAACAGATTCGGCATCGGGTAGCATAGACATAACACTTGCAGATGTCACGATTGATCCAATCGCTGTGACAAGTGATTTAACACCAAGCGTGACAGGTAGTGCAACAGGGGCTGCTGCGGGGAGTTTGGTTATTGTCACATTTGTCGATGCTGTGGGAGTAAGTCACAGTGTTGAAACAACATTAGATGCAAACCTTGAATGGCAGGTTGAGGCAACACAAAACCTTGCTGAAGGGGCATACACAGTAACAGCTGTTGTGAGAGACAGTGCTGGTAACGATGGTTCTATCTCAACAACGGCGGTGATTGATACGATTGCACCTATTATCAGTATCAACGCGAGTAGTTTGATACTCACAAATGATTCAACACCCACAGTGAATGGTACGTCTGATCTCGCTAACAGCAATATTATTGTTACTTTCACCGCAGCTGGTGGCGTAACGCACAGTGTTGCAGCTGTGACAGATGTGAACGGCGACTGGCAAGCAACAGCGACTCAAGCACTTGCTGATGGCACTTATTCTGTTGCTGTAAGTATCACTGATGAAGCTGGAAATACTGGAACAGACAGTAAAACTGGCGGAGAAGTTGATACGGTTGCACCTGAGCTATCTATCACGCCATCCTTTTTATTGGGTAACCTTGTGTCGCTTTCTGGCACCTCTGATTTACCTGAGGGCAGTGTTATCTCAATTACTAATCACTTAGTTGGAGGAGGCGTCAGCGCACCCTATACAGCCACGGTTGATGCAAATGGGGATTGGCAAGTCCTCAACTTATCAGTCTCGTTACTGACGCTTGCGTATGTTGAGGCATCTGCAACCGATGCCGCAGGCAATACTACAACCATATCTAGCATTGACTACAGTAACGACCCCAGTTTAGATGCGTTTAATGTAACTAATTATAATCCAGGTGTTTTAGGACTTCTTCTCCCATCAGCTTCAGGGGAGGCAGAACCAGGCACTGAAGTTTACGTTATTGGTTCTAATTTACTTGGGCTTAATTTACTAAATATTGTTGATTTATCTTTACTTAATTCAGCTCCCACTGTAACCGCAGATAGTAATGGTGATTGGTTTATTAGCTTGTCAGTATTAGACTTAGGTAATGAATATTACTTTGCAATTGTTGACCCTGTAACAGGTGACTTCATTGTTAAAAATACTGAAAATGATTTAGTGGGCACTGGGGTACTCGATACTGAGCCAGATGGGGGACTTATTGGTTTAGGCAGTGAACCTTTGTTAGCTGATTTTGATGAAAGTGAAGAGCAAGTGGCACAAGGAACTGAGCCTCAACCACTTGGCGAAAGTATTGATTTGAGTTTGGTTATGACTGACACAAGCACAGATTCTACAATTGCTGAGGGGGCGACACCACTTGAACTGAGTATTGATGATGTACTCACCGATAGTGAGCAAACAGATGTACTTGCTCTTGATACTGAGAGTGAAAGTCAAAGTTTGGCATTTAATAGTGAGCCCGAAGTGACATCAGACGCAGCAAATGATATTCAAAATGACTCTGAGGAGTTAATTAAGAAACTCATCGAAGGAGGCAATAACTCTATCGATATTTAGAACGAGTTACTAAATACAAATAAAGCGCGATGAATCGCGCTTTATTTTTTATCCCAGCCAGCTGATTTTTAGTAGATATAGCGTTAGGTTTTGCATAGGAAACTCTCGAGTAAATCTTATCCTGTAGTCGCGACTTAACGTCGCGTTATTTATAAGTAATAACTTGGGTTAATAATCAGGTTTACAGAGCTATCTTTTCGGCAAATAGCAAAGTGGTTTCTCAGAGGGGCTATCAATTTGTGGGATTGTTGTAATAAAGGAGAGATAACCTAAACGCATTACGCTTTAAGGTTATGTACAATTTTATTCTCGCCCTGAATAACACTGCCACCTTGGTCGTAGGTCATAGACGATGGTGCACCAATTAAAATATCTTTTAATTGTTTTACACTTAGTTGGGCTTGATGTGCGGCATGTGCATTGACATCGTTTTTCTTTTTACAATTTGTAAGAAGCTCATTCACCTGCGTGATAAGTGAAGAAACGTCTTCATCTTGAGCATCATTTTTACTCACAAGCACCTGAACTTCTTTATCAAGCGTTTGAATTTTTTGTAATAAGGAGATTTTTTGTTGGGCAATCTCTTTTAAACCTTCACCTCGTTTTGAGGCAATGGCTGTTAGCTCATCATCTAAAAGCGCAGCAATAGACTCTAAACAAGAGACTTGCTGTGTTAATTTGCTGGCAATTAAATGATTATGATCAGCCATAGACGTCAAACTCGAATGCTGCGATGTTCTTTGCTAGTTTATCAGTATCAATTTGATACTTTCCTTCGCTGATTGCTTTTTTCAACTCAGCGACTTTTGCACTGTCAAAACCAGATGACTGCTCAGCCTTTTCTTGCAAAGATTTTAATTGCTTTGCTTGCGGCGTTAAACTCACTGAATCTGCACTGGCTTTAGGCGCAGCTGATTTAGCCGTTTGCGTGTTAAGGTTATCTTTTTGTAAATCAAGCTGTTTTTGCTTGGTATTCGTCAACACAGATGTTTGCTGACTATTATTATTGACGTTGCTTACCATTATTTTGACCTATACATTACCCAACATATGCCTTTGTATCGGCAGGCACACAAGATACTTTAACATAAATATTAAAAATTAAATATTCACCTGTACAGACTCGACACCATCCACGCGTGCATTTAATACTTTACCTGATTTTTTGTTTTTTACACGTACTAATTCATCAAGCGTACCATCTTCTAAAGCAACACCTGTTGTTTTGATTCTAAGCCCACGTATCGCTGCAATGATGGTTACATTATCCCCTTTGCACACCATACAAATATGGCTCATGACAATCGGAAGACCACTGCGGATATTACGTTTGCTCCGACTTCCTATTAGCACTGACTCATCTTGAATATATTGCGTACGAACAAATTGTTTAGGCTTCATCTCAAGGCGTAAATGTTCAGCTTTAATGACCTCTCCACGAGTTAAATTGGTTGTTACTACCACCACAGGCTCAAGTTCAATAATTCTGACATGCACATACTGCGTCCAACTATTTAAGTCTTCGCATTTAAGTTGTACGGTTACCTGCCGATTAAAAGGAGGTTCAGTCGGAACGGTTTTACTCAGCGGTAACTGACAAGGCCTATCTGGAATTCGGCTATCAAGAGGCAGCGCGCTGACTTGTGGTGTTGAATCCAGATCAGTAATTTGTTCGCTGATAAAATCGATAGCGATTTGTTGAAGTTGCTGGTGATTATAGACTTCAGCTTGAAGTTGCGTACTAAGCAACAGGCTAGCAAGAAAATAAAAAACACTGTATCTTCGGCTTTTTTTTAACAAACTCATCATGTTTCGACTATGCTTATGGTTGAAAACAAGGTATAAATATTTTGCGTCAAAAAACAGACGCTTTGTAACCTTATGTAGCTTTAACACAAAGAAAGCAATTATTGTTCCGACTCTGGTTGTTTATCTTTAGGAGATTGAAATGGCAGGCATTTTAGACTCAGTTAACCAGCGTACTCAGTTGGTTGGGCAAAACCGCCTTGAATTACTATTATTCAAACTCAGAGGGCGTCAACGCTTTGGTATTAACGTGTTTAAAGTAAGAGAGGTTTTACAATGCCCACCGCTTACAAACATGCCAAAATCAAACGCCTATATCCGTGGTGTGGCCCATATTCGAGGTCAAACTATCTCAGTTATTGATTTATCTATGGCTGTTGGCGGCCCTGCAATCGAGAATTTAAAGGATAGTTTTATTATCATTGCGGAATACAATCGCTCAGTTCAAGGCTTTTTAGTCGGTGGTGTTGAACGTATTGTAAATATGAACTGGGAAAAAATTATGCCTCCGCCATCGGGCGCTGGCCGTTATTCGTATTTGACAGCCGTCACCGAAATAGAGAACGAGCTGGTAGAGATCCTTGATGTTGAAAAGATTCTTAACGAGATCTGCCCTGTTAATACTGAGGTCAGTGCTGAGGTCGTGGGCGAGGGCGAAATTCAAAAAGACTTAGGTGAACGCATCGTCTTTATTGCTGATGATTCTGCGGTAGCAAGAAATCAAGTTAAGCGTGCACTTGAGCCACTAGGTGTGCAAACTGAGCTTGCTAAAAATGGTAAAGAAGCATTGCTGAGGCTACGTGAAATTGCTGAACTTGATTGTCAAAACAATATTACCGAACGCGTTGGTTTACTGATATCTGATGTTGAAATGCCAGAAATGGATGGCTATACCCTAACAGCAGAAATAAAAGCCGATCCAAAATTATCGCCGCTACATGTAATTTTACATACATCACTGAGTGGTGTATTTAATCAAGCAATGATTGAAAAAGTGGGTGCGGATGATTTTATTGCAAAGTTTAACCCTGATGAATTAGCGACAGCTGTTAAAAAATGGGTTCACTGTGATTAATAATTTATAGGTGGTATTACTTTGGAAAATAAGCACTTACAACAAAGCGAATACGATCAATTTCGCTCTTTTTTAGAGCAACAATGTGGGATTGTGTTAGGTGATAACAAACTTTATTTAGTTAAAAGTCGCCTCGCACCATTGATGGCTCGCTTTAGTGTGGAATCGTTATCACAATTAGTGAGCAAAACGCTAAGTCCTCATGAGAGGCAGTTACGTGCCGCAGTTGTTGATGCGATGACGACAAACGAAACGCTTTGGTTCCGTGACCAATACCCCTTTGAGTTACTTAAAACTAAATTGTTTCCTGAATTTAAAGACTTGCATAGACCAGTGAAAATCTGGTCTGCGGCAAGTTCTTCTGGTCAGGAACCATACTCGATAGCCATGTCGGTTGCCGAGTTTCAATCTAAGCAGCCAGGTGTTTTAAAAATGGGTGCGCAGATTATTGGTACTGATATTTCAAATACCATGCTTGATATGTGTAAGAATGCTGAGTACGACTCACTTGCACTCGCTCGAGGCTTGTCTATGGAAAGGCGGCAAAAGTTCTTTAAGGATAGTGGCAATGGTATGGCACAGGTGGTTGATCCAATAAGAAAAATGGTCAGTTTTAGGCATCTCAACTTATTAGATTCTTATGCCTTGATGGGCAAGTTTGATATCATTTTTTGCCGCAATGTACTGATTTACTTTTCACCAGAGGTTAAGGCAAAAATTATTGCGCAATTTGCTCAGGCACTTAACCCTAAAGGCTATTTATTTTTAGGCGCATCTGAGTCAATGGCGGGCTTAAGTGATAGCTTTGATATGGTACGTTGTAATCCAGGTATCATCTACCAGAAGAAATAATTCCCTTCTAGCAACCTAACTATTAGGTTGCTATATCTTATTTATTTTCAATTAGTTATAACCTTATTGATAGGCTCTTTATTTTTGGCTTGTCTTTTGCATTGTCCAATGCAGAGTCAAATTTTTGGAGATGGTTATGGCTATCAGTTTTGATAAAGCATTCGGTGTTCACCCCCATGCAATGTTGATCCGTTCACAACGTGCTGAGTTATTAGCGACTAATATCGCTAATGCTGATACGCCGGGCTACAAGGCAAAAGATGTGGATTTTGCATCTGCATTAAAAGCGGCAAAAAGCAACCAACAAAGCGGCAACACTATGGTACGTACAAACGAGAAACACCTTGCGGGTGGTAGTCGTTTTGTTGGTAACTCAGAAATGTTTCGCACGCCAAATCAAGCAGATACAGGTGATGGTAACTCTGTTGATATACAAGTGGAACGAAACTTGTATGTACAAAACTCATTAGAGTATCAGGCAAGCCTGCAATTTATGAGTAGTAAAATTAAAGGCCTTAAAAAAGCCCTCGGTAGTCAAGGAGCTTAATCATGAGTTTATATAATGTTTTTGATATTTCAGGTACGGGTATGAGTGCACAAAATGTGCGCCTAAATACCACGGCGAGTAATATCTCAAATGCAAATACGATTAGCTCTAGTCAAAATGAGACTTACCGAGCGCGCCACCCTGTGTTTGCCGCTGAGCTTACAAAAGCGTCAGCATCACAAAGCAATCCTCAGGGCTCTTCTGTTGGCGTTAAAGTACTGGGTATTGTAGAGAGCGACAAGCCTCTGCAAATTGAATATAACCCGAATCATCCAAGTGCAGATGAAAACGGTTATATCTACAAACCAAATGTTAACGTTGTAGAAGAAATGGCTAATATGATTTCTGCCTCTCGCTCTTATCAAACAAATGTGCAAGTTGCTGATGCAGCAAAGCAAATGTTAAGTAAAACACTGTTGCTTGGGCAGCGGTAACCGAGGATAAGTTATGAGTAACGACATCAGCAGTGCGTCATCCACGTATTTAGATAACTTACGTTGGCAAGACAATCAAACGAAAACAGAAGAGAAAGATGACACTTTAACACAAGAAGATTTCTTCTCGTTGTTAACTCAACAGTTATCGTTTCAAGACCCGAGTAAGCCCGCTGACAATGATCAAATGATTGCTCAGATGACAAACTTTACTATGGCAGAAGGTATTTCAAATCTTAATAGTAAATTTGAATCCCTTACGGCTTCAATGACATCTAACTCGGCGCTACAAGCATCTACTTTAGTAGGTAAGCAAGCGTTGCTTGAGTCAGATATGTTGGATTTAAACGAAACGGGTGTATCTAAAGGCTCTGTTGTTGCAGAAAATCCGGTAGATGAGTTAACGCTGCGTATTGAAGATGAATCAGGGCAACTAGTTAGAACCATTGAGCTAGGGGCGCAATCTGCTGGTGCAATTCGTTTTGAATGGGATGGCGAAAATGAAGATGGCGAACGTTTGCCACCTGGTGAGTACAAAATCAAAGCCGAGGGCAACGTTAATGGTGACTACACCAGCTTACCGATTGCGACTTTCAAGAATATTGAGAGTGTGAACATTAATGGTTCGAACGGCATCATTATAAATACAAAAGAAGGCGCGGTTAGGCTAACTGATGTAGCAGAAATCGCTTAATTATACAGATTAATTAGTTAGCCAAGTGCTACAGATTGACACTTTAGAGGTGACTTATGAGCTTCAATATTGCATTAACCGGACTTGCTGCCGCGCAAAAAGATTTAGATGTAACAGCAAATAATATTGCCAACGTTAATACGACAGGCTTTAAAGAATCACGAGCTGAATTTGCGGATGTATATGCATCTTCAGTGTTTAGCTCTGGTCGAACTAAGAATGGTGATGGTGTGCAAACAACCATGGTGGCTCAACAGTTCCATCAGGGTTCACTACAGTTTACCAATAACTCGCTTGATTTAGCCATCACAGGTGAAGGTTACTTCGCGATGAGCCAAGAGCTAGGTGCTCAAGACTTTACTTATACGCGCGCTGGTGCATTTAAGTTAAATAAAGATAACTTTGTCGTTGATGCTAAAGGAAACTACTTACAAGGCTTTCCAGTAGATCCTGCTACAGGTGACACAACGTCAGTGAGCTTAAGTACCTCTTCTGCTATTCAAATTCCAGACTCATCAGGCTCGCCGCGTTCAACCAATAACGTGTATTCATCGTTCAATCTAGATTCACGTTCTACTACGCCAACAGTCACGCCTTTTGACCCTGAAACTAGTGCGTCGTATAACAGTTCGACATCGACAACGATATATGACTCACTGGGTGAGCCGCACGTTTTACAGCTTTACTTTGTAAAAACAGATGCGACCGTAACGGGTAATGACAATGAGTGGCAAGTGTATGCTACGCTCGATGAAAAACCATTTAGCCCAGCAGGTGTTGAAGAAACAGCTGCGCCTTACACGCCATTATCAACATTTCAGTTTGATTCAAGTGGTTTACCATTAAATACAAATGGTGCGCCAAATACAGATGCTACCTTCAACCCACTTTCTATCCCAAATGGTGCGGGTGCAGGGGTTGGTTTATCTGACTTATTATCAAATGGTGCGAGTTTCCCTGAAGACGTTAATATTAACTGGCGTGATGAAGCAGGTACTACAAATAAAATACCAACCCAGTATGCCAGCCGCTTTGAAGTTAAAGCACTTGAGCAAGATGGCGCAACAGTGGGCCGCTTAGCAGGTATTGATATTGGCACAGATGGTAAGGTTGTTGCTTCGTACAGTAATGGTGATACATCATTCCTAGGGCAAGTTGCCATGGTTCGTTTTTCTAATTCACAAGGCTTACAACAAGTGGGTGATACATCGTGGAAGAAAAGCTTAACCTCAGGTGAGCCTATTGCTGGGGAGCCAGGTTCAGGTACGCTTGGTACTGTGAATTCTTCTGCTCTTGAGCAATCAAACGTAAACTTAACGTCTGAGTTAGTTGATTTGATTAGTGCACAGCGTAACTTCCAAGCAAACTCGCGTGCGCTTGAAGTGAACTCTACGCTGCAACAAAATATCTTACAGATCCGTTAATAATAGCGGATCTTCAACTCAATCCGACACAAGGGCTGCTCTTTAACAGGCAGCCTTTTTCATTTTAGTCACTAGACCCACACCTGCTACAACACAGAGCTCTACACTTCATAAGCGCTAAATAAGGCGTCAATTTTACTTTGGCACTGTTATTGCATTTATCAAATATCGTATTTTTAATGAGTCAATGTTATGGACAAAATGGTCTACATTGCCATGTCGGGTGCTAAGCAAAGTATGCGAGGTCTGGCCCTAAAGGCTAATAACCTTGCTAATGCTAACACCACTGGCTTTAAAGCTGATTTTGCACAAGCCCGCTCTATGCAAGCGTTTGGTGAAGGCATGCCTACACGCGTGTTTTCTATGCAAGAGCGACCTGGCTCAAATATGGAGTCGGGTGGGTATGTTGAGACTGGACGCGATCTTGATGTTGCATTGAGTGATAGAGGTTGGCTAAGTGTTCAAGATGCCTCAGGTAACGAAGCTTATACAAAAGCCGGTACATTAAACATTACTCCCGATGGCGCATTAATGACCAGCCATGGACGTCAAGTTATTGGCGAAGGTGGTCCGATTATTTTGCCACTGCCCATTGAAAAAGTTGAATTTAGTTCAGATGGTTCTATTCAAGTTCGACCTCAAGGTGCGCCAGCAAACTTTTTAGAAGTCGTTGACAGACTTAAGGTTATTGAGGCTGATAACACGCAACTTGAAAAAGGTAATGATGGCTTATTTCGGCCAAAACCAGAGACCTTAGTGAATGGTCAATGTACCTTTTGTGATGTGTCAGAAAATGTAGAGGTGTTATCAGGCACACTTGAAATGTCCAATGTGAATCCTGTACATGAAATGGTCGATATGATCAGCCATCAACGCCAATTTGAATTACAAGTTAAATTGATGAAAACAGCAGAAGAGATTGATGAACGTCAAGATCAGCTGTTACGCATCGTTTAATAGCACTGAGAGGGTAGAATTATGAATCCTGCATTGTGGATCAGTAAAACAGGGCTTGATGCCCAACAAACCGATATTTCGGTGATTTCAAATAATCTCGCAAATGCCAGCACAGTAGGCTATAAAAAAAGCCGTGCTGTATTCGAAGATTTACTATATCAAAATATCAATCAGCCAGGTGGTCGCTCATCACAAGATACTGAAATGCCATCAGGTTTAATGCTTGGTGCGGGTGCAAAAGTGGTTGCAAACCAAAAGAACTTTTCGCAAGGTAATATGCTTACCACCGAAAACTCACTCGATTGGATGATTTCAGGCCCTGGCTTTTTCGAAGTACAACTGCCAGATGGAAATATTGCTTACTCACGTAATGGTCAATTTACAACCGATGAAGATGGCCGAATTGTAACCTCTGGTGCGGGTTTCCCTATTCAGCCTGAAATGAATGTCCCTGACGATGCGCAATCAATCACTGTTTCACAAGATGGTGAAGTATCTGTGCGGGTGGCAGGACAAGCAGAAAATGTCGTGATTGGTCAGCTTACAATCAGTGATTTTATTAATCCGTCGGGTTTAGAGCCGATGGGGCAAAACCTTTATACAGAAACCGCTGTAAGTGGTGCGCCTGTGCAAGGTAATCCAGGAATTGATGGCTTAGGTACTGTGGTTCAAGGATCAC
This sequence comes from Pseudoalteromonas sp. CO133X, assembly GCA_004208945.1. Taxonomy (GTDB): domain Bacteria; phylum Pseudomonadota; class Gammaproteobacteria; order Enterobacterales; family Alteromonadaceae; genus Pseudoalteromonas. The sequence continues at coordinate 161,842 of SGPE01000015.1, forward strand.
TTGAAACGTCGAACGTTAATGTAACTGAAGAGCTTGTAAATCTGATTGAAACGCAACGAATTTATGAAATGAATTCAAAAGTGATTTCAGCCGTTGATGAAATGCTTAGCTACATTAATCAGCAGCTTTAATGGATAGGAGGTCGCATGCGTAATATTATCTTAGTCACATCGGCAGCACTTATGTTAGGTGGTTGTATGTCAACACAGAACCACCATGTGGTTCAGGATGACCCTTACTATGCACCTATGTATCCAGAGCCTTCTGCTGAACAAATGGTACCAACAGGTTCATTGTTTGATAGTTACCTGTCAAATGATCTGTATTCAGATAAAAAAGCACTCAGAACAGGCGATATTATTACTGTTAAGTTGCAAGAGTCTACGCAAGCATCGAAAGCGGCAAAAACTGAAACAGATAAAGAAACGGATGCGAGCTTAGATCCGGTTATCGGCTTAGGTGGAAACCCAGTTAATATAGGCGGAGATAGCATCCAGTTTGGCATTGGCTCAGGTTCATCATTTAAAGGCGATTCAAAGTCAAACCAGTCTAATAGCTTATTTGGTGATATATCCGTCAATGTAATGCGCGTTTTGCCTAATGGCAACCTAGTGATCCGCGGTGAAAAGTGGCTAACCTTAAATACAGGCGAAGAATTTATTCGTTTAGAAGGCTTAGTTCGCCCTGAAGATGTGACCGCCGATAATACAGTCACATCGAATCGCATTGCGAATGCACGAATTCAATATTCAGGAAAAGGGCAAATGCAAGAGTCGCAAAGTGCAGGGTGGCTTTCTCGATTCTTCAGTAGTTCACTTTTTCCTTTTTAGAGGTAACACATCATGAATGGGGTTAAATGCATCATCGCACTTTGCTTACTTAGTTTGCAGTTTAGTGTGCAGGCTGAGCGGGTTAAAGATGTTTCTATGGTCGAAGGTGTTCGCTCTAACCAATTAGTTGGCTATGGTCTGGTGGTTGGTTTGCCAGGTACTGGTGAACAAAGCCGTTTTACTGAACAAAGCTTTAAAGCCATGCTTAATGGTTTTGGCATAACTTTGCCGGCGAGTTTAAAGCCAAAAATTAAAAATGTTGCCGCTGTTGCTGTGCACGCAGAATTGCCTGCATTTAGAAAGCCTGGCCAAACAATTGACATCACGGTCTCTTCAATTGGTAGTGCAGGAAGCTTACGTGGTGGTACATTACTGCAAACCTTCTTAAAAGGGGTTGATGGCAACACCTATGCGATTGCCCAAGGTAGCCTTGTAGTTGGTGGGTTAGGTGCAGAAGGTGCTGACGGTAGTCGTGTTATTATCAACACACCCACTGTTGGGCGTATTCCTAATGGCGCAACGGTTGAGAGAGCAGTTAAAAGCCCGTTTATGCAAGGCGACTACATTACCTTTAACTTGAATCGCCCTGATTTCACAACAGCAAAAAGATTAGAGCAAACAATTAATGACTTAGTTGGTCCAAATAGTGCGCAAGCAATTGATGCGGCGTCAGTAAGAGTACTTGCACCTCGTGATGCATCGCAGCGTGTTGCTTATTTATCAACGCTTGAAAATTTAGAGTTCAAACCCGCTGACACTGCAGCAAAAATTATTGTTAATTCACGTACAGGCACGATAGTGATTGGTAAGAATGTTAAATTGCAACCGGCGGCGATTACGCATGGTGGATTAACCGTTACCATCGCTGAGCAGCAAAATGTTTCGCAGCCAAACGCATTTAGCGAGGGTGAAACAGTTGTGACTAATCAAAGCATTATCGATGTTGACCAAGATGATTCTCGTGCATTTGTATTTAATCCAGGAATTAGTCTTGATGATCTGGTGCGTGCTATTAACGAAGTGGGGGCAGCGCCAGGTGACTTAATGGCCATTCTTGAAGCACTTAAGCAAGCAGGGGCCATAAACGGACAACTTGTGATTATCTAATTAACTAAAAACGCGCGAAAGCGCGTTTTTAGTCTCTGCGTTATTATTCTAAATTCTTTTCTCTTATTTGTTGGCTCATTTTTTGCATTTAATTGGGTATTAATAATTATTGTGTCAAAAAGCTGATGGATACTAATCATCTCGACAAGCAAAACTTTTTTGATTTAGGTAACTTAGACTCATTACGTCAAAGTGCCCTAAAAAGTGATGCCTCTAGCGATGCGTCAAAAGAGGCGCTAAAAAAGGCGGCGGCACAATTTGAATCTATCTTCACACAAATGCTTTTAAAGAGCATGCGTAAAGCGAATGAAGCGTTCGAAGATAAAGACAGTCCTTTTAACACCAGTGGCGTAAAGTTTTTTGAAGAGATGCATGATCAGCAACTATCAGTCGAGCTGTCTTCAAATGGCTCATTGGGTTTAGCAGATCTTATTGTTCAGCAGTTATCGCCTGATGGCAAAAAATTTATGCCAGGCTCTGTGCTTAGGACTACAACTGAGTTTAACAGTGATAGACGTGCAAGTGGTGTTGAACAGCCAGATACGACGACTAAAGCTGTCGAGACTACGTCAGCCAATGAACAAACTGAAAATCGCTTTGATGATGCTGAATCATTTATCAGCACGGTGTGGGAACATGCTAAAAATGCAGCTGAGAAAATTGGTTTAAACCCTGCTGTCATGGTTGCGCAAGCTGCCCTTGAGACAGGTTGGGGAAAACACATTATTAGCAAAGCAGACGGCACCAGTAGTAACAACTTATTCAATATTAAATCTGATAAAAGCTGGCAAGGTGACAAAGCAAGCAAACTTACTTTGGAGTTTGAGCAAGGTGTGCCTGTTAAGAAACAAGCCAGTTTTCGTTCTTATCAATCGATTAAAGAAAGTGTTCATGATTTTGTGGATTTCCTCAATGAGAATCCTCGTTATCAAGAAGCACTTGAAAACACCGCAGAGCCTGCAGCATTTTTAGATTCTTTACAAAAAGCAGGTTATGCAACAGACCCAAATTATGCCGATAAAATAAAGCAGGTACTAAAGCGTGTTGAGCTTCAAAGTGTTGCTGCTTCATTGGTACGTTAAGGAGTAAGCCCTCATGTCATTTAATATTTATGACATTGCAAATGCTGGTATAAGAGCAAACTCACAGTTGCTGCAAACCACCAGTAAAAACATAGCCAATGTTAATACAGAAGGCTATGTACGTGAGCGAACAGAATTTACTACCATGATCGACAATCAAGTTGGTCGTGGTGAAACTTATCGTTTACTCAATGAGTTTGCGCAAAAACAGCTCAATCGTGACACTTCAAGTAAAGCATTTTTTGACCAATTTGTTACAGAAGCAAGCCGCATGGATAGCTTATTCTCAGAAGAGTCAAATAGTGTATCAACCAGTGTTAATTCGTTTTTTAATAATATTCAAGAAAGCCTAAATCAGCCATCGTCAAATGTTGCGCGTTCTTTAGTGATGACAGATGCACAGAATTTAATTGATCAGATGGATAGACTATCGGGGATTGTTTCAGAGCAAAAAGCGGTTGTGAATGAGCAGCTAGAAATCTTTTCCGAAGAAGCGAATAATTTAATTCAAAGTATAAGTGAACTGAATTCACAAATTGTTGCTGTTGATGGCACTGACCGTGAGTCACTTTCAAGTAGCCTTTATAATGAACGTGATAAAGCGATTCGTGATTTATCTGAATTAATTGATATTGAAACGCTTGATGGCAGTAACGGTGAAAAGCAAGTTTATTTAGGCACAGGCGAAGCCTTAGTTATGGAAAATGGTACATTTAATTTATTTTCTTTAACAGGCGATCCTGATCCGAGTTTTCAAGAACTTAAGTTAGATGTCAATGGTGGCAAAGCTGTGCCGCTTGAGGTGGATACGGGTAAATTAAAAGGCAAAATTGGTGGTCTTTTATCATTTCGTGATGACATCCTCGTGCCGGCACACAACCAGCTTGGTCAAATGGGGTTGGCGCTTGCTGATGCATTTAACCAACAGAATCACCTAGGTATGACTGCGAATGGTGAAATGGGCGGAGATATTTTTGCTATCCCTTCAACCAATGGCCTTGCGTATCAGGCAAATACGGGTAACGCATCAATGACGGCAACTGTTGAAGCTGGGTTTGGTAGTTCACTACCAGCCAGTGATTTTGTGATTAGTTATACCAGCCCTACGACAGTGGAAATCCAAGCAGTTGATAATAAAGGTGAGCCAATTGGTGCAGTAACAACCGCAGATGTCGTGGGTGGGGTTATTGACTCTTCAACTATTACACCTGCCGGTGGTGAGTCATTTGGTTTAGAGCTCAATGTTTCTGGCACGGCGAATGTCGGTGATAAGTTTATGGTTAAATTAAACTCTCACGCTTCTGGCAATTTAGAGCTAGCTACAAACAGACCCGAAGACTTAGCGCTTGCATCGCCTATTCGAACAGCTAATGATATCAACAACACCAGTGATGCCAGTATTACTGCTGGAACAGTAACCGATGCAGGCTATTTCGGTTCTCCAGTCAGTTTACCTAATGGCAGTATTACGATTTCTAAAACTGCAGAGCCAGATGAATATACAGTGTCTGATGGGGTTAATACTGAAACATTCAACGGAACACCGCCATTAAAAAATGTGCTTTCAGCAGCAGGCGGTAACTTTGTAAATTACGGTTTTGATTTCGATATAGAAGGTACGCCTGCTTTAGGTGATACATTTACTGTGGAAGCAAATGAAGGCGGAATTGACGATAACCGTAATGGTTTATTGCTAGCTGATATTCAGAATTCAAATATCGTGAGACGAAATGTTGACGGCTCAGCAGATAATAACCATCAAACCGTTAATCAAGCCTATACTGGTTTAGTGTCTGATATTGGTGTGGTTACAGGGCAAGCTCAAACGAATGGCGCAGCTTTTACAGCGTTGGCTGAGCAGTCTGAAGCATGGTATGAATCTTTGTCGGGTGTAAACCTAGATGAAGAAGCTGCTAATTTGCTTCGTTTTCAACAATCTTATGCGGCGTCTGCACAAGTGCTTGCGACTGCCCGTTCAGTTTTTGATACCTTATTAAGTGCGGCGAGGTAATTATGCGTTTATCTAATAATTTAATGTACCAAAGCAGTATCAACAAAATTCTTGAAGGGCAGCAAGGTGTTGCTAATGCACAAGAGCGCGTGAATACTGGGCAAAAATATTTATCGACGTCAGAAAGCCCTTCTGCCTACTCGCAAGCATCTTTATTTACAAATAAAATTCAGACAAACGAGCAGTATACTAAAAATATTAATCAACTGAATGGCCGATTAGAAACAGAAGAAAGTGTACTACAAAATATCAATACCACCATTCAGGCTGCGCAAGAGCTAGCAATTCGAGCCGGTAATGGGGCGATGAGCCAGACAGACTTACAAACCATTGCCAGTGAGCTGGAGGAGCTGCAAAAGTCTTTGCTCAGCTCAATGAATAGTCAATCTGAAGATGGCAAGTATATTTTTTCTGGTTATCAAGATAGCACGCAAACATACAGCCTGAATACGCTAACTGGCCTATATGAATATCAAGGCGATCAGGGACAGCATAAAGTAACAATAGCTAAAGGTGTTGATGTTCGCTCAAGTGATAATGGTTTTACTGCGTTCGAAAAAGTGAATGCCCGCCTTGATGTAGTATCAAATGAGGGAACAGCGGCAGGCGGTGTTACATCGGGTACTGTGTATGTCAAAAAACAAGCTGATTTTGATAAGTTCCATCAAGCGAATTACGACTTGAACCCGACGGCATTGCCTGCAGATAATACATTTCAAGTCGAACTTGTTCCAGGTGTTAACCCTGGTGACCCTGATACCTATGTTATTAATGACGGCTATGGTAATCCAATCACCCCAGCAGTGACTGGTGAATACACAGGTGAGCCAATTGAATATGCTGGTATGGAGTTTAAGCTAGAGGGCGCAGCCCCTGGTACGTTTGACTTTTCGTTGCAGCAACCGCAAAAAGAAAATGTACTCAATACCATGCAAAACCTGATCACTAGCCTTAATAGTGGCCTTGAAGGTGATGAGCTGCACGATGCACTCGCTGATGGTTTGGTGCAATTACAAAATGCCAGTGATCAAGTTGTGTTTACTCAAGCAAGTTTAGGTGCACGTATGAACTTGGTTGAACAAGTGACTGACTCAAATAGCGCGTTAGATATTAATAATAAAGAGAGTAAAGCAAACTTAGTTGAAGTTGATATGGCCGAAGCGATTAGCGATTTAACGAAACATGAAACAGCGTTGCAGGCATCACAAGCAACCTTTGGACGCTTAGCCAACTTAACATTGTTTGATTATTTATAGTGACAAAACATCGGAAATAGTTTGCCTATTTCTAAAAAAGCCAGTGGCAATAAATTGTCACTGGCTTTTTTATTATGAGCTTTATCATAAGGAGTGAATTAAAAACGCTTATAAAACATGATCTTAAAATTTATTTTTGAGCTGGCACGCTTCCTGCTTTATGTGTTTTACAAAGCGCGTGGTTCCTCACATTATCATTGGACCACAGCCTAATTAAAACTAGGAGATGGTAAAATGGCATTAACAGTCAATACTAATGTGTCGTCACTAAACGCACAGCGTAATCTGAATAAATCAAGTCAAGGTTTAACAACCTCAATGGAACGCTTAGCGTCAGGTATGCGTATTAATAGCGCCAAAGACGATGCAGCGGGCCTACAAATTTCAAACCGTTTAACATCACAAATAAACGGTCTTGCAGTCGCACAGCGTAACGCAAATGATGGTATCTCAATGGCGCAAACAGCTGAAGGTGCGATGCAAGAGTCTACCAGTATCTTACAACGTATGCGTGAGCTTGCGCTTCAAGCTGCAAATGGTTCAAACTCAGCAGAAGATAGAGACGCGCTACAGCAAGAAGTTACAGCATTACAAACAGAATTAACTCGTATCTCTGATACAACAACGTTCGGTGGTGTACAGCTACTCGATGGAACCTTTGGCACTAAGCAATTCCAAGTGGGCTCAGATGCGAACCAAACGATTGATGTAACACTTGAGAGCACAGCTGCGGGTGATATCGGCTCACATGAAGTGAAAGGTGGTGGTACAGTTTTTGGTGAGTTTAATAACTCAACACTTGCAACAGAGTTTGCTAATGGTACTGGTGGCAGCGTAACTTTCTCTGGTTATAAGGGTGCTTATACACATACCTATGCAAATACACAATCAGCAGTGGATGTTGCTGAGGCAATTAATGCAGAGAATACAGGTATTGAAGCAAAAGCTTATGTAAATGTAACAATCGACAATTTAGGTGTTGATGATGATGGTACTTTAAACGTTGGTACTAAATCTTATGATTTAGCAACGTTTGCGGGTAACGCGGAGCGTTTATCTGAAGAGCTTGCTAAAGATGGCTTTAATGTGAAGTTTGATGCAGATACAGGCTCTATTGATCTAACTGCTGAAGGTGTGAATGGGGTTGAAATCACAGGTTCAACGCTACCAGGTGCTACGGTGCAGTTAGATGGTAATGCAACAGCAGCTGATGTGAGTAAAACGTCTGAACTAAGACTTACCTCAACTCAACAGTTTACAGTGGGTGATGATGGTACGGCAGACGCGGCAGAACTTGTTGCAGGAACTGCCTCTACGTTATCTACTGTTAAAGATATTGATATTGCATCGTCTCAAGATGGTGCGCAAAGTGCTATTGATGTTATCGACTCGGCAATTGCACAAATTGACAGTATTCGAGCTGGACTTGGTGCGGTACAGAACCGTTTTGGTCACACAATTAGCAACTTAGCGAATGTCGCTGAAAACGTATCGGCTTCACGTAGCCGTATTCAAGATACTGACTTTGCAACAGAAACAGCGCACATGACGAAAAACCAAATCTTGCAACAAGCGGGTACGTCAATTTTGTCGCAAGCGAATCAAATACCACAAGCAGCAATCAGCCTGTTGGGTGGCTAACATTAGTTGTTACTTTAAAAACGCACTCACTGAGTGCGTTTTTTGTTTTAAGTGTCAGATCTTTCGCTATCCTAGGTGGATATCAACAATTAGATTTTGCCAAAGAGCTTACGGGCAACTTTATCTTGAAATAGCTATTAATAAGTACGATGAGTAATAGTTGTGACTCTTGGTCGCACGGTTTTATTAAGCATCACTGTATTAGTAGAAAACGTAATAATGGCTCTTTTAAGCGATAAATGTAGGGATGGAATGCAAAACATCTTCTTTAAATAGACGTTTTAATGAATAATAAAATTCAATAATTTTAAACAGTTAAATTATTTTCTAATAAAAATATTAATTTTTTTGAAAAAAAGTCTAAAGATAAATCTTCACCTGCCGTTAACTTAACCAGTACAGAGCTTGAACATACAATTGTGAAAGTTCTTGGTTAAATCAAAACAGATATATTACGAAAGTAATCAGGAGTTTTATCATGGCTTTATCAGTAAATACAAATGTATCTTCATTAAATGCTCAACGTAACTTGTCTCGTTCAAGTGAAGGCTTAGCAACTTCAATGGAACGTTTAGCATCAGGTATGCGTATCAACAGCGCAAAAGATGATGCGGCAGGCCTACAAATTTCAAACCGTTTAACTTCACAGGTAAATGGTCTAGCAGTAGCACAACGTAATGCTAACGACGGTATCTCAATGGCACAAACTGCTGAAGGTGCGATGAATGAGTCAACAAGTATCCTTCAACGTATGCGTGAGCTAGCACTACAATCAGCTAACGGTTCAAACTCTGCTGAAGACCGTGATGCACTTCAAGAAGAAGTTGTAGCACTACAAACAGAATTAACACGTATCGCTGATACAACGACATTCGGTGGTGTAAAACTACTAGATGGTAGCTTTGGTACAAAACAGTTCCAAGTTGGTTCAAATGCAAACCAAACAATTGATGTAACACTTGATGGTACAAGCTCTAACGACTTGGGAGCTAACGAAATCAAAGGTGCAGGCACAGTTTTTGGAACATTAACTGCTACAGATTTAGATACTGAGCTAGGTACAGGTACAGGTGGTGATATCACTTTCTCTGGGTATAAAGGTTCTTATACTCACACATACGCAAATACTCAGTCAGCGGCAGATGTTGCTACTGCTATTAATGCGCAAAATATCGGTATCACGGCAGAAGCAGTATTAGAAGTTCAAATTGGCGATTTATCAGTAACTGATGATGGTACATTAAACATTGGTGACAAATCATATGACCTTGCTGATTACGCAGGTAACACTGAGCGTTTGTCTGCAGATTTAGCAAAAGATGGTTTTGAAGTTGATTATGATGCTGATGCTGGAACTATCGATTTAAAAGCGACAGGTGTTAAAGGTGCTGAAATTACTGGTGCTACAGCAGCTACCGCAACAGCTACCCTTGATGGCGGCGCAGTTGCAGCTGATGTTTCTAAGACTTCAGAGCTTCGTCTATCATCGACTCAATCATTTACAGTAGGTGATGATGGCACTGCTGACACTGGTGAGCTACTTGCTGCTACGTCTTCAACGCTTAATACAGTAAACTCTATTGATATTTCAACAAGTCAAGACTCTGCTCAAGAAGCAATTGATGTTATTGACTCGGCGATTGCTCAAATTGATACGCAGCGTGCGAGCCTAGGTGCGGTTCAAAACCGTTTTGGTCACACAATCAGTAACCTTGCAAACATCTCTGAAAACGTATCTGCTTCACGTAGCCGTATTCAAGATACTGACTTTGCAACAGAAACTGCACACATGACTAAAAACCAAATCTTGCAACAAGCAGGTACATCAATCTTGTCGCAAGCGAACCAATTACCACAAGCAGCGCTTAGCTTAATTGGTTAATAGTGTGATTAGTTACAACAACTAATGGTTAAGTCAGCATTAGTTAACTAAAATAAAAAGGAGATTGGCTTAGCTAATCTCCTTTTGTTGTATTAGCCATAGGGTAAAATGTTTAAGGAGGCGTTATGAGTGCAATAACCCAAAGCCCTGATTTTGCAGTGGCTCCGCAAAAAGCTGACGATAAGTTAGCTGCGAGTCCACAACTGACAGCAACGGCGGTTGATGAATCAAATAAAACGGAAAATACACTTCAACAACAAACAGAGCAAAATTATCAACAAGTTCAACAAAGCGGTGAAAAAGATGAATTGGGCCGCGAGCAGCTTGAGAAAATGGCGCAACAATTGCAAGACTTCATGGGCGAAATGAATCGCAGTTTGCAGTTTCAAGTTGATGAAGAGTCGGGCCGTGATGTTATTAAAGTGGTTGATAAAAACAGTGGTGAGCTAATTAAGCAATACCCATCTGAAGAAGTGTTGAGCCTAGTGGCTAAACTTTCAGAAACCGCTGGTTTTTTAATTGATCAAACAGCTTAGCTTTTTGCTACTTTGATTTAAATAGGTAATTAAGAGGATGTGTTATGGCTATTTCATTTAATGGTTTAGGTTCAGGTTTAGCAGTATCAGATATTGTTGATGCGTTAGTTAATGCTGAGCGCACCCCTTTTACTTCACGTTTAAATAAAAGAGAAGCAACTTTAACAACGGATATTTCAGCAGCTGGTGCACTCAAATCAGCACTTGAAAAACTGCAAACCTCAATGGAAGCATTAGGTGATGTTGAAAACTATCAAAGAAGAAGCATTTCTGGTGGTGATGACTTTCTTTCCGTTGAATCAGATAAAGACGCTCAGCCTGGTGGTTATAATGTAAAGGTTGATGCGCTCGCACAAGCACATAAGTTGTCATCACCAGCCTTTGCTGCGGATGAGTCAATTGGTAGTGGCGTTATTACCATTAGCTCAGGCGAAAATAGTTTTTCTACTGTCTTGTCACCAACAAATACATTAGAGGATTTACGAGACCAAATAAATAATGGTCCATTCACGGGTACTGATAGTAATGACTCTGTGACAGCAACAATTGTAACTACGGATGCTGGACAACATTTAGTATTAACAAGTAAAGAAACCGGTGAAGAAAATGCCATCAGCATTACAGTGCAAGATAATGATGGTAACAACACTGATACAGGCGGTCTTTCTCGCTTAGCATATGATGTATCAGATGCCGATCCTGCTAATCATGTTACTAATTTAACCGAAGTTGATGCTGCGCAGAATGCGCAAATTACCATTGATGGCACACTCACCGTGACGAGTAACACGAATGAGTTTAAGAATGTTATCGATGGCGTAGATATTACAGCTAAAAAAGTACACGGTGCAGATGATGATGATAGCTCATTAAAGGTTACTGAGAATAATAGTAACATCAAAGCTGGCTTAAACAGTTTTATTGAAAGCTATAATGAGTTACTTGAGCTTAGCAAAAATCTTGGCCGCTCAGGCGAAGACGGGGCTGGGGTTATGGCCGGTGACTCTATGCTTCGTGGTGTGATGTCAAAGCTTCGCCAACAGCTAACCAATGAAGTTGGCTTGAGTGATGGCAGTAGTTTGTCATTATCTAAGCTTGGGGTTGAAGCAGACCGTTACGGTAAACTGACCTTAGATGCAGAGCGTTTAGATGAGCAAGTAAAAGCAGATGTGGATTTAGTTCAAGAATTCTTTTTAGGTGACAATGAAGACGAGGGCGGCTTTGCGCAGTCTTTTGATGAACTTATGAGCTTTTATACTGACTCTGATGGTATTGTTCAAAACAGAATTGACAGTAAACAAACTCAGTTAGATGGTTTAGATGATGAGCGCATTGATTTTGCAAGAAAAATGGAATCTTTAGAGTCTCGTTTATACGACCAATATAACAGCATGGATTTACTTGTTGCACAGCTAAATTCAACCAGTAGTTATGTTCAAGCGCAGCTTGATAATATGCCAGGTGTTGTTAAAAAGAGTAATTAGTAAACTTATCACTTTTCCTTATTTAAGCGCCAACTTCTTTGGCGCTTTTTTGTTTTTGGCGTACAAACTATTTTTTATCAAGAATTACGCTTTGCTTGAAAACCCCCACAAACATAATCAGTTTACCCACGTCGACCTTTATGCTGCGAAAATGAATAACAAAAGTGATATTAACTTGTATTGTAGTCGCGACTTTATGTCGCGCAATTGAGGTAATAAAAACAACTAAACGCTAGATTAGCGCTTAGTTGCTTTATATTTAGAGATAGCCTTATTTGATTTTCGTTGGCTGAGAAGTTCTGCTTGTGTTTTGTCTCTTGCGCTTTTTAGTCTGGCCATGGCGGAAGAAATACGGGTTTGTATTGCTAAGAGCTCTTGTTCGGTTGGAGGCGTGCTACTTTCACACCAAGCCCTTAGCTTTTTATCGATAGCCACTAACGACTGGCTGGCAAGCTCAATCTCTGTTTTGTCTATATGCTCTGAAAGGGCTGTGAGTTGCTCGTCCAGAGTCAGATTATCAGGCATTTTATTGATCAGCTTTAGGTGTGCGCTCATCTGCTGGAATTGCATCCCAGCCTTCTTTTATTTCTTTTACGATTCGAATAACGTCATCAATTGCATCAATATCATTATTGATATTTGCTTCTGTTAGACGGCGTTGGCAAAAGTCGTAAAGTGATAAAAGGTTATTAGAAATTTCTCCGCCTTTCTCAAAGTTTAACGCGTCTTGTAAAGCGCCAAACAATAAAATGCTACTAGAGATATTCTCACCCTTTTTTTCAAGTTCTTTACGTTCAATAAAGCCCTTTGTTGCCGCTAATCTGCCAATGATATTATTGAAGATAAGGTTTATCTGCTCGTACGGTGTCATTTCGTTGATGTTGCTAACGCTAACCTGACTGTACTTTTTTACTGAGATGTGTGCCATGAGAAAATCCTATAATTAAAACACCAATTAATAAAACAAATCTAAGCAATATTAGTGCCATAGATAGTATCGGCAGAATTAACTTTTTCTTTATCTTAGTCTAGATGAATTATACAAATGTGCGTAGCTTCACCAAAGTAAAAACTTCTCTATTGAGTTAAGTTAGTAGTTTAGTATTGCTTTTTCTACTAAGTGACTATTTTTTGGCGTTGATGTCAATAAATTGCCGCTTTGCGCTTGCATCCCGTTCAAACTCGCTTACAATTTAAAAATTAACTAACCGAGTGGTAACTGTGGTTCGCCAATAATGATCTTAATTTTAGACAATAATAATAATCGTGCGATAGGTTTACATGCAGCACTTACCTTTATAGGTGAAGCTGTTCAATTGGTTGATGAGTCAACACTGCAAACATTTTGTGAAAAGCACCAACAGCAAGAATGTATGGTGATTCTTGGGGCTTTACAGCAACTAAGTCATGAAACCGTTATAAAGCAGTTTCCTGCTATCCCATTCTTACTGATAGGTGAAACACTCAAGCCGTTATTGAGTATTGCTAACGTGGTGGGGTTAATTTGTGAACCCTTTAACCATGATGTAACTACCCAGCTTTTGCATGATTGTCAGCAATACCAACGTATGTTGCCAGGCGAGCATAAACAGTCTAAATCGCATAAATCATTTGACGGTTTAGTGGGTGAAACTGATGCAGTCAAAGACGTTCGCTTTTTAATTGAACAAGTCGCAAAAACAGATGCCAATGTGCTCATTTTAGGTGAATCAGGCACCGGTAAAGAAGTTGTCGCCCGTAATGTTCACTTATTGTCAAAGCGTAACACAGGGCCATTTGTTCCAGTAAACTGCGGAGCAATTCCAGGGGAGTTACTTGAAAGTGAGTTATTTGGTCATGAAAAAGGCGCTTTTACAGGTGCGATTTCTGCACGTAAAGGTCGCTTCGAATTGGCGCAAGGTGGCACGCTCTTTTTAGATGAAATTGGTGACATGCCATTGCAAATGCAGGTGAAGTTACTACGTGTTTTACAAGAGAGAAGCTATGAGCGGGTAGGCGGTACTAAGCCTATTCAGGCTGATGTGCGCATCATTGCTGCAACCCACAGAAACCTTGAGGATATGATCGAAAAAGGGGATTTTCGTGAAGATCTTTTTTATCGCTTAAATGTATTCCCGATTGAAAACCCATCACTAAGTGAACGCGCAGACGATATTCCACTGTTATTAAAAGAGTTAATGCGCCGTGTAAACGAGCAAAGTGGCACCACAGCCAAGTTCACTGAGCGCGCGATTCAAAGTTTAAAAGAGCATGCGTGGCCTGGCAATATTCGTGAGCTAGCGAACCTCGTTGAGCGTATGGTGATCATGTTCCCTGATAAGGTCGTTGATGTACCAGACTTACCAAGCAAATACCGTTATATTGAAGTCGATGCCTATGAGCCTGAATACCCTGAAGAGTTAATGGAGCGAGATGCCTTTAACGATATTTTCAGCAGTGGTTTTAGTGACTACGAGGACGAAGAGCCTGAACTTTCAGCCGCGTCAGCTGATTCAGGTTTATTACCTGAAGAAGGTATTGAGCTAAAAGAGTATTTAGCAGATTTAGAGATAAGCCTGATTAGCCAAGCCCTTGAGCGTTATGACTATGTGGTGGCACGTGCCGCTGAAATTTTAGGTGTACGCCGTACAACCCTAGTCGAAAAAATGAAAAAGTATAATCTGTCGCGAGATTAACCTGCTTTAGCTTTTCATTATTCCCAAAAAATGTGTAGGTCATTTTAGCAACACGCCATAATGGATGACCTACTTTTTACTCGCTTCAAACTAGTACTAATCGTGCAGTCAATACTGTGCAATTATTTCAGCTTTTCTAAAACAATCATTACTGTGGTCGTTAACCATGCCACAGGCCTGCATATGTGCATAAACAGTTGTTGGCCCTAAAAATTTAAAGCCGCGCTTTTTTAGATCTTTAGCAAAAGCGGTCGAGGCTTCTGTTATAGCTGGGTAATCCTCTAGTTTATCAAAGTTGTTTACCAGAGGCTTGCCACCTACAAACTGCCATTGATAGTTTGAGAAACTACCAAACTCTTTTTGAATCTCAATAAAGCGTTGCGCGTTATTGATAGTGGCAGCGATTTTAGCGCGATTACGAATAATGCCTTCAAACTGCATTAACCGTTCGACGTCGTCTTCGGTCATTCTGGCAACCTCTTCGACAACAAAGTTTTTGAAGGCACTGCGATAGCCATCACGCTTTTTAAGTATGGTATACCAACTCAGTCCCGCTTGTGCTGACTCTAAGGTTATAAACTCAAATAAGCGGTGATCGTCATATAATGGCACACCCCATTCTTCATCATGGTAGGCCACATAATCTTCTTTATTGGTGTCGAGCCATGGGCAGCGACAAAGGTGTTCTTTTTGCATCGTTCCCTCGCAGTTGTCATTTTTTTGTCGTTGTTAAATTAACCTTTAATTTATTGAAATTAAACAATAATAAATTTGGTATAGTTTGTGCATTTACACTGTCAGACACGATTTTTGAGTAGTTAATTATGGCCTTGGCAAATGTACTAAAACCACAATTTATCACAGCTAATCAATATAACCCATGTTTACAGCAAGAAGAGTATGTGGGGGAATTAAGTGAGCTTCGCCAGCAGGCAAGTTGGCTTAGTCATTTGGTTGATACTATGCCTGCAGGTGTGGTGGTGCTAGATGGGCGCGGCATGATTGCAAAAGCAAATCAAATTGCAATAGACATGCTGGGTGAGCCATTAGAAGGTGAAAAGTGGTTTAGCGTTATTCAACGCTCATTTCGCCCTAAGCAAGATGATGGCCATGAGGTGTCACTAAAAGATGGTCGTTTAATTAAGCTCGATATTACAGCTCTAGCTCCTGAGCCTGGGCAACTTATCCTAATGACAGATTTGACCGAAACGCGCAGGTTGCAAAAACGTGTAGCGCATATGCAGCGTTTAAGTGCCCTTGGCAAAATGGTTGCTTCTCTTGCTCATCAAGTCAGGACGCCGCTTTCTGCAGCTATGTTGTATGCTGCAAACTTAGGCTCGAAGCGATTACCAGAAGCATCGCGAGGTAACTTCCATACTAAGTTAATGTCGCGTTTAAAAGATTTAGAAACCCAAGTGAATGACATGCTTTTATTTGCCAAAAGTGGTGAGCAGCAAGTTGTTGAAAGTGTCTCGATGCAACAACTTTTAAGTGAAGTTAAAGTGGGTGCCGATGCAATGGTTGCCCAAAATCACAGTGAGCTTGTTGTTAGTTTACCTGAGCCAGATATTGAAATAGTCGGTAATAAAACAGCACTGGCAAGTGCCGTTCAAAACCTTATTCATAACAGTATTCAAATAATTGGCAGTCAGACACGTGTTGAGCTGAGTGCTAAGCGAGATGACAAAGATGAAAATTGCGTGCGCATAAGTGTCAGCGACAATGGCCCAGGTATTGATACTAGTTTAGCAGATAAATTATTTGAACCGTTTTTTACCACTAAAAGCCAAGGCACAGGGCTTGGACTGGCTGTTGTCAGTTCAGTCGCCAATGCCCATCAAGGGCGGGTTGAAGTTTATAACAACGCACATGGTGGTGCCTGTTTTAGTTTGATCTTGCCTATTAGTGCAGAACCTATGTTAGCGGAGGCAAAATGAGTACCCATCCTATTTTAGTCGTTGAAGATGACGCAGGCCTACGAGAAGCGCTGATTGATACACTAGAAATGTCTGGTATTGATTGTATTGCTGCCGACAGTGCCGAGCAGGCAATGGTCTTGTTAAAACAAAATACCTATGCATTGGTAGTCAGTGATGTGCAAATGGGAACCATGAGTGGTCTCGACCTATTGCGCAGCATTAAGCTGAACTACCCAGAATTGCCTGTTTTGATGATGACAGCGTATGCCACTATTGATGATGCGGTTGAAGCAATGCGCCTTGGTGCTATTGACTATATGGCCAAGCCGTTTGCGCCAGAAGTGCTTCTTAATATGGTCAGTCGTTATTTACCAGAGAAAGAAAAAGAGACCGAAGGTCCCATTGTCGCAGATCCATCAAGCATAAAGCTACTTGAGCTGGCTAGTAAAGTGGCTCGCTCTGACGCCAGTGTTATGGTGCTTGGCCCAAGTGGGTCAGGTAAAGAAGTCTTAGCGCGTTATATTCATGATAAATCAAGCCGTGCTGATGCGCCTTTTGTTGCAATTAACTGCGCAGCCATCCCTGAAAACATGCTTGAGGCAACATTATTTGGTTACGAAAAAGGTGCTTTTACAGGCGCTATTCAAGCTTGCCCTGGTAAATTTGAACAGGCGCAAGGTGGCACCATTTTACTTGATGAAATCACTGAGATGGACTTAGGGCTTCAAGCAAAATTACTGCGTGTATTACAAGAGCGTGAAGTGGAGCGACTGGGTAGCCGTAAAACGATTGAACTTGATGTTCGTGTTTTGGCAACCAGCAACCGTGACCTAAAAGACGCTGTTAGTAACAATCTATTTAGAGAAGATTTATACTATCGTTTAAATGTATTCCCCCTAATGTGGCGGCCACTTGCTGAGCGCCCAGGTGACATTATTATTCTTGCTGAGCATTTGATTGAACGACACTGCTTGAAAAGCAAAGAGCCAATTGCACTGATTACTGAAGGCGCAAAGCAAAAGCTTTTAGCGCATACATGGCCTGGTAACGTTCGCGAGCTTGATAATGTTATTCAACGGGCACTCATTTTATGTGATGCCAACAGTATTCATGAGAGTGATATTTTCATCGAAGAGTTGTTATCAACAAGTTCAGAGTTAACTCAGCCAGCTCCATCACATAATGCCCCGATTTATCAAGAGCAGCCTGTAGAGCCTCAGCTTGCGAGTATTCCTCAAGTGAACGAGCAAGGTAATTATAAAGACGAACTCAAAGATAAAGAGCATCGTATTATTTTAGAGACGCTAGCCAAATGCCAAGGTAAACGCAAAGAGGTTGCAGAGACTTTAGGAATTAGTCCTCGTACACTTAGGTATAAGTTGGCGCAAATGCGTGATCTTGGGATCGCATTACCAGCCTAATCCATATTTCTTCTTACACAAACAAGCTCACATTATCGTGAGCTTGTTTGCTGTCAAAACTCTGACAACAATAAATATACCAATAAATACTTGTTTTTATTGGTTTTATTTATGGCACGCTTTGTGCATTTTACTTGATAAGTGAACTGCATCGTCAGAGAGTATTATGAAAATTCAAAACAGCGCATTATTTCAAGAAATGCAATCTATGGCTCTAGAAGCGGGCCGTAGCCAGTCAGTTAATAACTTACCAACACAAGCTCAGCCGACTTCATCAGCACAGTTTGGTGATTTACTTAGTAATGCGCTTGATAACGTTAATGGCCTACAACAAGACGCTAAGCAAAAAGTCACCGCATTAGAGATGGGAGATCGCAGTGTTTCCTTGGCAGAAGTGATGATAGCTTCGCAAAAGTCTTCAGTGGCTTTTGAGGCGACGGTACAAGTAAGAAACAAACTTGTTGAAGCATATAAAGACATTATGAACATGCCTGTTTAACTAGGTAGTGGAGAATTATTGTGGCGCAATCTAATCAATCAACTGATCTAGCCTTAGCAGGTGGTGGAGTCGATTCACCTGATACTGAGGAACAACAAGAGCAAAAGTCTGGATACTTAAGTGCCCTGAACGGTGTGGATGTACTTCGTCAGGTTACGTTAGTTATTGCACTGGCTATCTGTTTGGCAATCGCTATTTTTATCATTATTTGGGCTCGTCAGCCTGATATGCGACCGCTTGGTAAAATGCCAACGGAAGAGCTTATTCAAACTCTCGACTTTTTAGATGCTCAAAAGATTGATTATGAATTAGATGGTAATGTCATTTCGGTTGAAGAAGGTGAATACCAAAATATTAAGCTATTGATGGCTCGTGAAGGCCTTGAGCAAGCGCCAAGCTCAGGTACTGACATCATCATGCAAGATATGGGATTTGGTGTAAGCCAACGCCTTGAACGTGAACGTTTAAAACACGGTCGTGAGCAACAGCTTGCGCGCACCATTGAAGAGCTAAAAAATGTAACTCGCGCCAAAGTACTTTTAGCTATTCCAAAAGAAAACGTGTTTGCTCGTCGTGAAAAACAACCTTCTGCTACGGTGGTGCTAACACTTAAGCGTGGCCGCACACTCGATGGTGAAGAAGTTGACTCAGTGGTTGATATTATTGCGTCAGCTGTACAAGGGCTGTCACCTGAGCGCGTTACAGTTACCGATCAAAATGGCCGTTTACTTAACTCAGGCTCACAAAATTCACTGGCAGCTCGCTCACGTAAAGAGTATGAAATTGAGCGCAAACGCGAAGAAGAATATCTTAATAAAATCGATAGTATCCTTATTCCTGTTGTGGGGTTAGGCAACTACACAGCGCAAGTAGATTTGAATATGGACTTTAGTGCTGTTGAAGAAACTCAAAAGCGCTTTAACCCAGATTTACCTGCCGTACGCAGTGAAACAACGTTTGAAGAAAATAATATTGGTGGCTTAGCGGTTGGTATTCCAGGTGCCTTAACAAATCAGCCGCCTGTTAACTCTGATATCCCTGAAGTAGCGGGTCAAGGTGGTGCTGGTACAGCAACTAACCCAAGTCGTTCTCACAAAGAAGCAACCCGTAATTACGAGTTAGATACAACGATTTCACATAAACGTCAGCAAACAGGGGTTATCCGTCGTATTAGTGTATCTGTTGCCGTTGACTATGTGCCTCAAGTCGGTGAAAACGGTGAAACAACAATGGTACCGCGCTCGGTTGAGGCATTGTCAAATATCCGTCGCTTATTACAAGGTGGTGTTGGCTTTGATATGCAGCGTGGTGATGCGCTAGAAGTTGTAACCGTGCCTTTTGTTCGCCAAGACACAGGGGAAGCAATCGAAATACCACTGTGGGAACAAGAGTGGTTCATGAAAATGCTACGTTTAGCGCTGGGCGCATTGGTAATCATTGTACTAATAATTGCTGTTGTTAAACCAATGCTGAAACGCTTAATTTACCCAGATGATACACTGGAAGAATATGATGAAGATGCGCTAAGCTCAGGTATAGATATTGGTGATAGTACGCTAGATATGCTAAATAAAGACTTTGACTCGGCTGCTGTAGGATTCTCAAGTGATGGTACACTACAGCTACCAGATTTACATGGCGATGAAGATTTACTTAAAGCAGTGCGAGCACTGGTAGCAAATGAGCCTGAATTGTCTTCACAAGTAGTGAAAGCGTGGTTAACAGAAGATGACTGATCAAGAAAAACAACTACCTGCGGCGTTTGATGTCGACAAATTAGACGGCGTAGATAAAGCAGCGATACTTTTGCTGAGTTTATCAGAAGAGGATGCAGCACAAATCCTAAAACACTTAGAGCCAAAACAGGTTCAAAAAGTGGGGATGGCAATGGCCGCGCTGGATGATTTATCGCAAGCAAAAATTAGTGCTGTGCATAACTTGTTTATTGAACAAATTCAAAGCTTTAGTACTATTGGTTTCCAATCTGAAGACTTTATTAAGAAAGCACTAACCGCAGCCCTAGGTGAAGATAAAGCAGCAAGCTTAATCGATCAGATTGTAATGGGCTCAGGCGCGAAAGGCCTCGATTCGTTAAAATGGATGGACTCTAAACAGGTTGCTAATATTATTCGTAATGAGCACCCGCAGATCCAGACCATTGTTTTATCTTACTTAGAGCCTGAGCAGTCTGCTGAGATATTGTCGCAGTTCCCAGAAAAAGTGCGCCTTGATTTAACCATGCGTATTGCTAACCTTGAAGAAGTTCAACCTGCGGCACTCCAAGAATTAAACGAAATCATGGAGAAACAGTTTGCTGGTCAAGCAGGTGCGCAAGCAGCGAAAATGGGTGGCCTGAAAGCCGCGGCAGATATCATGAACTACCTAGATACGAATGTTGAAGGTCAGTTGATGGATTCAATCCGTGAGCATGACGAAGAAATGTCGCAACAAATCCAAGACTTAATGTTTGTCTTCGAAAACTTAATGGATGTAGAAGATAGAGGCATTCAAGCGATTCTTCGTGAAGTGCAACAAGATGTACTCATGAAAGCAATCAAAGGTACTGACGAAGCACTGAAAGAAAAGATCCTAAGTAATATGTCAAAACGTGCTGCAGAATTGCTTGCTGATGACTTAGAAGCAATGGGGCCTGTGCGTATTAGTGAAGTAGAAACGGCACAAAAAGAAATTCTGTCAACAGCACGTCGCTTAGCAGATTCAGGTGAAATTATGCTTGGTGGCGGTGGTGGAGAGGAGTTCCTGTAAATCATGGATAAACCATCACTTCACCGAGGTAAACCTGTTCACGCCAGCGAAGCGGTTGATGAACTTTTAGAAAATTGGCCAATTCCTGATGTTGAACAAGATACTCGCAAGTACGCGGGACGCTCTACTGCATTTGGCACGCCTTTAGCTGATTTATATCGTAAAGAGCAAGAAAAAGTACCCGCAAAGGAAGAGCCTGAAGAGCCAGAAATACCCGCATTAACAATGGCTGAGCTTGAAAAAATTCGTCAAGATGCGTTTGAGGAAGGTTTAAAGCAAGGCCATGAGCAAGGCTATATTGATGGCTTTGAAAAGGGCGTAGGTGAAGGTAAAGAAGCCGGCTACAAAGAAGGTGTAGAGTTAGGTAAAACCCAAGGCCAAGAAGAAGTTAAGCCTATAATCGAAGAGCAACTCACGATATTACGTAGCTTACTTGATAGCCTATCAAATCCTTTATCACAAGTGGATGAAAGCGCTGAAAAACAGCTTGTGCAACTGGCTGTGATGTTAAGTGAATCACTGATTTATCAAGAAATTAAAACCTCGCCAGATGTTGTTTTACATGCGTTAAAGCAGGCTGTAGATGCATTAGGTGATGAGCAAACAAAAGTCCGTATTCACTTACACCCTGATGATATTAAACTTGTCACAGAAAGTTATGGTGAACAAACTGTTGCAGATAATCACTGGCAGTTAGTGGCAGAACCGACCCTTGAACGCGGTGGATGTGAAGTTAAAACACCTCAGTCATCAATAGATATGACCGTAAAAACCCGCGTCAAAGAAACATTGGAAAACTTTTTGCATAACAGTGGTATCTAACCACTTTTTAGGCTCAGTATGAGTAGTCAAACACCCCTTGGCGAACGTTTAAAGCGTTATGAAAAGCATATAAAAGTCAGTAAGCCTGCTGTCGCAGGCATTTTGACGCGCGTTGTTGGTTTAACTCTGGAAGCGAAAGGTCTTCGCGCACCGGTTGGTAGCCAGTGCAAAATTGAAACGATCAATGGTTATGTTGATGCTGAGGTTGTTGGTTTTAATGATCAAACCTTATATTTAATGCCGAATGATCATATTTCCGGCGTGTTACCTGGCGCACGGGTTATTCCTCAAGTTAACGAAACAGGTTTGCCTGTAGGTATGAGTCTACTCGGTCGTGTTATTGATGGTCTTGGTCGTCCACTTGACGGTTTAGGTGCAATTAAGGCGGAGCACTATCTGAAGTTTGCACAAAACGCGATTAACCCCCTTGCTAGACGTCCAATTAGCCAGCCAATGGATGTTGGGGTGCGGGCGATCAATTCCGTTATCACTGTTGGACAAGGTCAGCGTATGGGCTTATTTGCAGGCTCAGGTGTGGGTAAGTCAGTGTTACTTGGTATGATGACCAGAGGCTCAGAAGCCGATGTCATCGTAGTTGGCTTAGTGGGAGAGCGTGGCCGTGAGGTAAAAGAATTTATTGAAGAAATTCTTGGTGTTGAAGGGCGTAAACGTTCCGTTGTTGTTGCTGCACCTGCTGATGCATCACCACTTATGCGTTTAAAAGGCTGTGAAAGTGCCGTCACAATTGCCGAATATTTTCGTGATCAAGGTCTCAATGTGTTACTGCTGCTTGATTCAGTGACTCGTTACGCGATGGCGCAGCGTGAAATCGCGCTCGCTGTAGGCGAGCCCCCGGCAACAAAAGGTTATCCGCCTTCCGTGTTTGCAAAATTACCCGCGTTAGTTGAGCGTGCTGGTAACGGTGGTGAAGGGCAAGGCTCTATTACTGCATTTTTTACTGTGTTGAGCGAGGGGGATGACATGCAAGACCCTATTGCCGATTCTGCCCGCGCTATTTTGGACGGTCATATCGTGTTATCGCGAGACTTAGCTGATAGTGGTCATTATCCTGCCATCGATATAGAAAAGTCTATTTCACGGGTTATGCCGCAAGTTGTTTCAGAGCCGCACATGCAACAAGCAAGAGTGCTTAAACAAGTCTATTCTATGTACCAGCAGAATAAAGATATGATTACGCTGGGTGCTTATCAAAAAGGAACAGATCCTATGCTTGATCAAGCAATTAATATGATGCCAGCAGTGAATCAGTTTTTACAACAAGGCATGAAAGATGTGATCAGCTATGACGATGGCTTACAAGGCCTAGCACAACTGTTAGGACAAGCATAATGGCTAAAAATAAACTTGATCTATTACTAAAGCTTGAAAATGATAAAGAAGAATCGCTGCGTATGGATTACTTAAAAGCACAGCAACATCTGCAAAGTAATCAACAAAAGCTACAAGGCTTAAATAACTTTCGTCTTGAATACTCACAGCAACTGCATACCAAAGGGCGTTCAGGGTTATCAAGCGCAGGTTTTAGTCAGTACCACTCGTTTATTGCCAAAATAGAAGAAGCGATTCGTCAACAGGCAAGCACCGTGAATACCGCAAAGCAAGTTGTTGCGCAGCGAAAAACTCTGTGGTTAAAACAGCAAGTTAAAGCAAAAGCAGTTGCTAAGCTTATCGAAAAACAGGCAATTAAGCAGGCCGCGGCTGTCGCTAAAAGTGAGCAAAAGATGCTGGACGAGTTCGCTTCAAATCAATTCTATCAACGCCAGTTGAAAAATCCAACACTGTAATTTTTTAGGCATATAATTTGCATTTGTACTTGCTAGTAGCATTTATTTTGGCACTTACGGCGGCAAATTGCCCCTTTAAACTCAGGTGAATTATGGCGATCAGTGAAATTAATTTGCAAGTAAAAACAGAGCAAGGTACTGGTTTTTCAAGTAAAGAAACAGATTCTTCAGAGCAATCATCAGATGTAAGCTTTTTATCAACGCTTACACAAGCCCATGATGCGGCAAATGAAACCACCAGTAAGGATCGTCAAAGTGAACCTGCCAAACAAGTGGATGATTCAAAGTCGTCAGAAACAGCCAAGGATAAGTCTAAAAGCGAAGACAACACATTATTATCGCAAATTAATGCATCGCAAGCGATGAGTACCCACGTTAACGTCATCAATAACGCAGAAGCTGAACAGCCTGCGAGTGCTGCTAATACACAAAGTACTAAACCTGACGGAGCGTCAGTAAAAGACACGACTTCTGTTGCCAGCTTAATCGAAAAATCAAAGGTTGCGACAGCCGTTAATAACGAATTGAACGCTGCTAATTTACCACCCAAAGATAAAGTTGAACCAGTGGTGGGTAAAGCTGAAGCGCTGGTGGATAAAGTTGCAGCTCAAAGCGGTGCACAAATAGATAAGCAACTTAGCACTGATGAGTCAAAAGTTGCTATGCAAAGTGAGTCAAAAGTGGCAGCAGAACTAACGAAAGCTGCGAGCACTAGTGATGAACAAACAGTCCGTATACTCGCTCAGCTACAAAAAGGAGATGGCCAAGCCGTTAGTCAATTAGCTAGAGAGTTTGCTTTATCACCAGAACAACAAGCTAAGTTGGAGCAGCAAGTAGCTGAATTAAAAGCGAGCGGCGAACTCAAAAACAGTGATATTAAAGCGATTAAATCACTGCTTAGTGAAGTATTGAACACTCAATCTAGTAACAACCCAGTTAAGAGTGATAATGCTTTACAAAACAATGAGCAAGTTCTTGCAAATGAAAGTAAAGATACGAGCAATAAATTACCTCAATCAATAGAAAAGCAAATAAGCGCACTGACTAAAAATGAGCAACAAGTTTTATTGAATAAAGTGAATGAGCAGTTACAAACATTGCCTGAAGATTCTGAGCAATATAACAAGTTATCCGCAGTGCAAGCACGTTTAACTGAGGCTGTAAATCATTCAGATAAGAGCGCGGCCATCACAAGCTATGTGGCGGCGCAGCCAAATAAAGACAGCACTTCGCGTTCAGAACTGGCATCAGCTAAACCATCTGTTGATATGACTGCAGAGGATGAACCACTTAGTGAAGCTGAGATTTTAGCTGTGAAGGAAGCAACCAAAGAGCCTGCATCAGCACGTGTTGTGCAATTATTCAATCAATTAGCAGCACAGACAACGACAGCACAACCAAGTGCCTATGAACTTGCAGCGCAGCAGCACGAACAAGCACTTGAGCTACAAAATATACAAACACAATCGGTACAACAGACGAGCAGTAAAACGGTGAGTGTTGACCCAGGCGTCATGCAAGCGATAAATATTGTAAAAAGCGACGCTGCTAAAATGTTGCAAGAGCGAGTCAGTGCATTATTAAATATCAATAATAAAGAAGCTGAAATTCGTCTCGACCCACCGGAAATGGGCAGTATGCACATTCGTATCCGTAGTGATGCGGAGCAAGCGCAAATTAACTTTGTGGTTCAAAACCAGCAAGCGAAAGAAGCGCTTGAGCAATCAATGCCACGCCTGCGCGAAATGTTGGCGCAGCAAGGCATTGAACTTGGTGAGAGTAGTATTCAACAAGGTGAATCTGGAGCGCAGCAAGACCCCGAACAAGGGCAAGGGAATCTAGCGGGTAATCAACATGAAGAAGAAAGTCAGACTAACACTGCTGCAACAAATGTCGAAACTTCTCGACAACAATCTTCATCATCAATAGATTACTATGCTTAAGTCCTGCTATTATAAGAAATAAATTAGTTACAGTATGTACTGCTTAAATAATATGCTGTAATCGTGAAGGAAGTGATAATGGCTGAAGATGTAAATTTAGAAATAGAAGATACCGGTAAAAGTAAAAAAAAGTTGATCATCATTATAGCTGTCGTTGCTATTGTGGTGGCAGCTGGCGCAGGTTATTTTCTATTTTCGGGTGATGATGCACCCGCTGAGTCACTTGCCGATGAAACAACCGTAGCAAATAATGCTGCAGCACCTTCAAGCTCTGCAGAAGTGGGTTCTGCGCTCTATGTAGCGATGCCACGTCCATTTGTGTTCAATGTACCTGGTGCTAGTCGAGATCGTATAGTGCAAATAAAAGTGCAGCTTTTAGTGCGCGGCGAAGTCAATGAAGAAACAGCCAAAAAGCACATTCCTTTAATTGAAAGCACTTTATTAAGTGTACTTTCTACCACAACCGCCGACGAGTTGGGTACTAGCGAAGGAAAAGAAACGGTGCGAGTAGCTGCACTTGAAAAAGTTCAATCTGCATTAAACGATGTTGAGGGCAGTAAAGTGATTGAGCGGGTATTGTTTACCGGCTTTGTGATGCAATAAGGGGTCAGCGTGAGCGATTTATTATCCCAAGACGAAATTGATGCGCTATTACATGGTGTCGATGAAGTCGAAGAGGAAGATATTGGCGAAAGTGGTGATTCGGACAGTAGTACGCTTCAGTATGACTTTTCATCACAAGATCGTATTGTCCGTGGTCGTATGCCGACCTTGGAAATCGTCAACGAGCGCTTTGCAAGGCATATGCGGATCAGCTTATTTAACATGATGCGCCGTACCGCCGAAGTGTCTATCAACGGCGTGCAAATGATCAAGTTTGGCGAATACATCCATACTTTGTTTGTACCGACAAGTTTGAATATGGTACGTTTTCGTCCTCTCAAGGGGACAGGGTTAATTACCATGGAAGCACGCTTAGTGTTTATTTTGGTAGATAACTTTTTTGGTGGGGACGGACGCTATCATGCCAAAATAGAGGGCCGCGAATTTACCCCTACTGAACGTCGTATCGTACAAATGCTACTTAAAATAATCTTCGAAGATTATAAAGAAGCATGGGCACCTGTCATGGACGTGTCATTTGAATACCTAGACTCTGAAGTTAACCCCGCAATGGCAAACATCGTGAGCCCAACAGAGGTTGTGGTAATTAGCTCATTTCATATTGAGCTAGACGGTGGTGGCGGTGATTTTCATATTGCACTGCCTTACTCAATGCTTGAGCCTATTCGTGAGCTACTTGATGCCGGTGTACAATCTGATACTGAAGATACAGATTTACGTTGGAGTAAAGCATTACGTGATGAAATAATGGATGTTGAAGTTGATTTATCGACCCAACTGCTTGAAGTCGATTTATCACTTGAACAAATAATGGAGCTCAAAGCCGGCGATATTATACCGGTTGAAATGCCAGAGCATATCACAGTGTTTATTGAAGAACTGCCAACCTTTAGGGCGAAAATGGGTCGCTCAAGAGATAATGTGGCACTTCAAATCAGCGAAAAAATTAAACGTCCTGAATCAGTTAAGTCGGAACTACATGTGTTTACAAAAGGTGGTAAAAAACTTGATTCAGATGCAGAATTAGCAGAACTAGAAGATGATTTGCACCTCTCTGAAGGTGTTGATTTAGACTGGTAGTCGATTTATAAGGTTAAATATAATGAGTGATGATCAAGATACAATGGACGAATGGGCTGCGGCACTAGCCGAAGCTGAGGAAGCCGAAAATGGCACAGGTGAAGCTGCCGTCGCAGAACTTGATGAGCTTAAAGATGAAAAGCATGAATTGTCTGGCGAAGAAAAACGCAAGCTTGATACTATTTTAGATATTCCGGTTACTATTTCTATGGAAGTAGGGCGCTCTAAAATAAATATCCGTAACTTATTACAACTCAACCAAGGTTCAGTTGTTGAGTTAGACCGTGTTGCCGGTGAACCTCTTGATGTGTTAGTCAATGGCACCTTGATAGCGCACGGTGAGGTGGTCGTTGTTAATGATAAATTTGGTATTCGTCTTACAGATGTAATTAGCCAAGTTGAGCGAATTAAAAAACTACGATGATTACTTTAGCAGCACTAACAAGTGTAACCAGCACTACAATGCCTACAGCATCACCGACGGCAGATATTCTGTCTATGGTGATGTCGCTGTTTTTAGTACTTGTGGTTATTGTTGTACTTGCCTTCTTTGTCAAAAAACTTAACCCCAATCTAACCAACAGTGATGAGTTTAAGGTGATTCGTAGTTTACCGCTTGGTTCGCGAGAGCGCTTAATGGTGGTAGAGATAGATAACAGCCAGCACTTAATTGGTGTGACGCCTCACAGTATAAATTACCTACATAAGCTTGAAACACCGCTCAAAGAAAAGGAATTGCCTGAACTAGCAAAACGATTTGGCAGTTTACTTAACACTCAATCATCTATAAATAAAAAGAACTAACGCTATGATCAAGTGGCTACTTATTTTAGCAAGTGTACTGTTTTTACCGTCTGTTCATGCTGAGGGTATCGAAGCACTCACTATTACAACGAATCCAGATGGTTCGCAAGATTACTCTGTAACCTTACAAGTCCTTGCAATTATGACTGCGCTGAGCTTCATTCCTGCCGCAGTTATTATGATGACCTCATTTACTCGTATTATTGTTGTGCTCGCTATTTTGCGTCAAGCAATTGGTTTACAACAAACGCCCTCTAATCAAATATTACTTGGTATGTCGCTATTTTTAAGCATTTTCATCATGGCACCGATTTATCAGCAGGTAAATGAGCGGGCAATCGAGCCATATTTGAATGAGCAAGTGACGTCAGTACAGGCATTAGAGCTTGCAAAAGAACCCATGAAAGCGTTTATGCTTTCCCAAGTACGTATTAAAGATCTAGAGACTTTTGCAAAGATCGCAGGTCACGATAAGCTTGACTCTCCAGAAGACACACCGCTAATCGTGCTTATTCCTGCGTTTGTAACAAGTGAACTACAAACCGCATTTATTATCGGTTTTATGTTCTTTATACCGTTTCTCATAGTCGATTTGGTAGTTGCATCAGTACTTATGGCAATGGGTATGATGATGTTGTCGCCAATGATTGTATCTTTACCCTTTAAAATTATGCTGTTTGTTTTAGTCGATGGTTGGAGTCTTGTGATGGGGACCCTTGCAAAGAGCTTTGGTCTAGGGGTCTAGCGATGCTTAATGTGACCAATAGCAACTAGGAGCGATACGATGGAACCAGAAATCTTTGTTGATATTCTCAGTGGCGCACTTTTCTTAGTGATTAAATTAGTCTCGGCAATCGTTGTACCTGGTTTATTAGTGGGACTGGTTGTGGCTGTTTTCCAAGCGGCTACATCAATTAATGAGCAAACGTTAAGCTTTTTACCGCGTTTATTGATAACAATTAGCGCATTAATAATCGGTGGGCATTGGTTTACTCAAGAGTTGATGGATTACTTTAATGGTTTAGTATTATCAATTCCAGAGATTGCAGGGTAAATGGAGTTTCCATTTGCAGTGGTCATTCAGTGGTTAAGTGACTTCTTACTACCGCTGGTGCGCATTAGCTCCATGATTATGATAATGGCGGGCTTGGGCGCAAAAAACGTTCCTGCACGTATAAAATTAGGTTTGGCGGTAGTTATAACCTTAGTAGCCGTGCCTGTATTACCTCCGGCGAGTTTTACTAACTTGTTTTCGTTTGAAATGATACTGGTCGTTATTCAACAAATGTTGATTGGTGTTGCTATTGGCTTTGCATCTGTTTTGCTGCTCAATACCTTTGTGCTGGCAGGGCAAATATTGGCAATGCAAACCGGTCTTGGTTTTGCGTCAGTGGTTGACCCTTCAAATGGTTTAAGCGTACCTGCGGTGGGTCAATTTTATCTCATATTAGCGACGTTATTGTTTTTTGTGTTCAATGGGCATTTGATGATGATTCAAATGGTCATCCACAGCTTTCAAGTTTTACCAATTGATGGTAGCTGGTGGTCAGTGGACCATTACTGGGATATCGTCACTTGGGGTGGCTGGATGTTCACCACAGCCCTCGTTTTAGCCTTAGCGCCATTGACAGCCATGCTAGTCATTAACATGTCGTTTGGGGTGATGACACGTGCAGCACCACAGCTTAATATTTTCTCGATTGGTTTCCCGTTCACCTTAGTGGCCGGTCTTGTGATTATTTGGGCGACGCTGGGCAACTTTATGACTCAGTTCGAGTTCCAGTGGCTGAAAATGGTTGAGTTGATGTGTAGCCTTGTTGGTTGTACCCCTTAGGAGCGCGCTATGGCTGAAGATTCAGGTCAAGAAAAAACCGAAGAACCCACCAGTAAAAAAATAGAAGACGCGAAGAAAAAAGGTCAAGTAGCTCGTTCGAAAGAGCTTGGTACAATGTTTGTTCTCATGTTTTCTGCTATTTCGCTGCTTTTGTACGGGCCAGAAATTGGCAAAGGCTTGTATAACGTGATGGGGCGATTGCTTAGCTTAAATCGTAATGAAACCTATGACACCACAAAAATGTTCTCGGTTTGGGGTGTTGTGGGTGATGCCTTGCTCTTTCCTATGGCGATGTTTGTTTTTATCATCGTTATTGCTGCTTTTATTGGTAATACCTTATTGGGGGGCTTTAATTTTAGTTGGAAAGCCGCTGCGCCCAAAGCCAATAAAATGTCTCCAGCTAAAGGCATAAAACGTATGCTAGGCCCACAAGCGGGGGTTGAATTGGTGAAGTCGCTGTTAAAATTTGCGGTTGTAGCTGGTTTTGCAGTGTTTTTAATTAATACCTTTTTCGATGAGATATTGCATCTGAGTATAGAAAGTGCGCCTGGTAATATTATCCACTCCCTTGAGATTTTATCGTGGATGTTTTTAGGGCTGACATGTACTTTAATTGTTATTGCAGCTATTGATGCGCCTTACCAAAGTCATAAGCATCATAAAGAGCTGAAAATGACACTTCAAGAAGTCAAAGACGAGTATAAAAACTCAGAAGGTGACCCTCAAATAAAAGCACGTATTCGTCGTACGCAACGAGAAATGTCGCAACGACGGATGATGCAAGATGTGCCA
This sequence comes from Pseudoalteromonas sp. CO133X, assembly GCA_004208945.1. GTDB lineage: Bacteria > Pseudomonadota > Gammaproteobacteria > Enterobacterales > Alteromonadaceae > Pseudoalteromonas. The sequence goes on from SGPE01000015.1 coordinate 192,655, forward strand.
GATGCGGATGTTATAGTCACCAACCCGACTCACTATTCTGTTGCCATTAAATATGACACAGCAAAAGCAGGGGCGCCTATCGTACTTGCTAAAGGCCTTGATGAGCTTGCTATGCAAATTCGTAAAGTGGGCAAGGGTAATGATGTTCCTATCGTTGAGTCGCCAGTACTTACGCGTGCGCTTTATCATACGACAGAAGTTGGACAGCAGATACCCGATCAACTGTTCACCGCGGTTGCACAAGTACTTGCTTATGTATTTCAGCTAAAACGCTTCAAAAAAGGTCGTGGTAAACGCCCAATCCCACTGAATAAAAAACTGCCAATACCTGATGATTATAAATATTAGCGAGTCGCTTTGTAACTTGGAATAGTTATTGCAAATTCCGTGTAGTGTCAATTTTTTGAAATTGTTGAATTATGGAATTTAAAGCGGTATTACAACAACTTAATAAAGATAAAAAAGAGTATGCTAAAGGTGTGGGTACACCCTTACTAGTGCTAGCTGCGTTAGGTATGGTGATTTTACCACTGCCACCTTTTCTTTTAGATATTCTTTTTTCGTTTAATATCGCACTCGCACTTGTGGTACTTCTGGTCACGGTTTATACCATGAAGCCACTTGAGTTTGGCATGTTTCCAGCCGTTTTATTAATCGCCACGATTATGCGCCTTGCACTCAATGTTGCCAGTACCCGAGTTGTGTTACTTGAAGGCCACAACGGTGGCGACGCAGCAGGGAAGGTTATCGAGGCATTCGGCTCGGTGGTTATAGGTGGTAACTATGCCGTAGGTTTAGTGGTCTTCCTTATCCTCATTATTATTAACTTTGTTGTTATCACCAAAGGTGCTGGCCGTATTTCTGAAGTGTCAGCACGTTTCACCTTAGACGCAATGCCAGGTAAACAAATGGCGATTGACGCCGATTTAAATGCCGGTTTTATCAGTGCAGAACAAGCGCGTGAGCGCCGTGATGAAGTAACTCGTGAAGCTGATTTTTACGGTTCAATGGACGGTGCAAGTAAGTTCGTTAAAGGCGATGCCATCGCCGGTATCGTGATACTTGTAATCAATATTGTTGGTGGTTTATTTGTTGGTATGATCCAGCACGACTTAAGCTTTAGTCGAGCGATGGAGGTTTATACCCTGCTAACGATTGGTGATGGCCTAGTAGCGCAATTACCATCACTGTTACTTTCAATTGGTACGGCGATTGTTGTGACGCGTCAAAATGAGTCACATAACATGGGGGAGCAGTTTAAAACTCAGTTAGGTAACGAAAAATCTTTATATATTGCATCGGGTATTCTAATCACTATGGGCTTAGTGCCAGGTATGCCGCATATCGCATTTTTAAGTTTAGGTGCGTTGCTAGGCTATCTTGCATATTTCACGCAAAAACAAAAAGCAAAAGCTGAAGCAGAACAAGCAGAAATTGAAGCAAATGGCGGAGCACCAGGCACCGGTGTTGCTAATAAACAAGAGCAAAAAGAGCTGGGCTGGGATGATGTTCAGCAAGTAGATGTTATTGGTCTAGAGGTTGGTTATCGTTTAATTCCACTTGTTGACCAATCACAAGGGGGAGAACTACTTAATCGCATTAAAGGCGTGCGTAAAAAACTATCTCAAGAACTTGGTTTCTTAGTACCTCCTGTGCACATTCGCGATAACTTAGAGCTCGATCCAAATGCATATCGCATTACGATGATGGGTGTATCAAGTGGTGAAGGTGAATTAAAGCACGGTGATGAGCTGGCAATTAACCCAGGTCAAGTATTTGGCCCAATCAAAGGTGTTGAGACAAAAGATCCTGCATTTGGCCTTGATGCAGTATGGATCAAGCCAGATCAAAAAGATGAAGCCCAATCTCTTGGTTACACGGTTGTTGATTCTGCGACTGTGGTTGCTACGCACATTAGTCAGCTGCTAACGAATAGCGCAGCCTTGCTACTTGGTCATGAAGAAGTGCAAAACTTATTAGATATGTTAGCGAAGAGCCATCCACGTCTTGTTGAAGGTTTGGTGCCTGACGTTCTACCACTCACTACCGTTGTAAAAGTACTACAAAATTTACTTAATGAAGGGGTGGCAATTCGCGATATGCGTTCGATTGTTCAAACCCTTGTTGAATATGGCCCACGTAGCCAAGACCCTGATGTACTAACGGCTGCAGTGCGAATTTCACTACGTAGACTTATCGTTCAAGATGCTGTTGGTATGTCTTCTGAGATCCCTGTCATAACCTTGGCGCCTGAGTTGGAACAGATGTTGCATCAGTCACTTCAAAATGCAGGTGACGAAGGTGCCGGAATAGAACCAAGCCTTGCAGAGCGACTTCAACAATCATTGAATGAAGCGCATCAAAACCAAGAAATGGCCGGTGAACCTTCAATACTGTTAACGTCAGGAATGTTACGCACTGTGTTATCTCGTTTTGTTAAGTACACGATTCCAGGTTTAAGGGTCATGTCTTATCAAGAGGTACCAGACGAAAGACAGATTAAGATTGTCAGCTCAGTAGGCCAACAATAGGATAGTAAAGGGGTTGAACCATGAAAATTAAACGTTTTTTTGCTAAAGATATGCGCACTGCACTTAAAGAAGTGAAAGATGAGTTAGGTGTTGATGCGGTTATTATGTCAAATAAAAAGCTCGCTAACGGTGTTGAAATCGTTGCAGCTGTAGATTACGACAAAGCAGCCCCAAAAGCCGAAGCCGCGCCCGCAGCAGTGCAATCAAAACCTGCGCCACAGCATAACTTTGTAAAGCCTGAACCAATGCGTGCTAAACCTGAGCCGCAAGCAAAAGTTGCTGATAGCCTACAAGCGTTACTTGAGCGTCAAGCCCCACGCCCTCGTTCGCCTGAGCTTGCATCTATGTTTAGCCAATCTGGTATCGATACAGGCGAGCACTATCAGCCTAAAGAGCCTAGTTTTCAGCAGCAACCTGAGTTTGCTCAAAAGCCACGTTACCAAGAACAAGCTGCGCCTCGTGTGCAAACGCAAGCTCATAGCTTAGGCTTTGATGACTTAGATGCAGGCTTTGATGATTTAGATTCGCCTGTTGAGCAGAAAAATTCTGCGCCTGCTAATCAATCAGAAATGGCGACAATGCGTGAAGAAATGAATGCGATTCGTCAATTACTTGAACATCAAGTATCGGGCTTAATGCAGCAAGATATGGCACGTCGTGATCCAACTCGTGCGTGTATGATTGACCGTTTAGCGGGGATGGGAATTGAGCGTGATGTTGCTGAGCAAATGGCGTGTTTTATTCCTGACGATGTTTCACGTCAACAAGCTTGGCAAGCGCTCCTGCAAATGGTTGAAAACCAAATGCACACGACTAATAACGAAATCTTACGTCAAGGCGGTGTGTTTGCACTTGTTGGGCCTACAGGGGTTGGTAAAACAACCACTGTTGCTAAGCTTGCTGCGTTAGGTGCACAAAAATACGGTGCTGACAAAGTTGCATTAATTACGACGGATACATACCGTATTGGTGCCTACGAACAACTTGCTACTTATGGCCGTATTATTGGCTGTGGTGTTAAACAAGTAAAAGATGCAAATGAATTAGCTGAAGTGCTATACCATTTACGTAATAAGCGACTAGTATTAATAGACACAGCAGGAATGAGCCAACGTGATTTACGTTTGACTGAGCAGCTTAATACACTAATGCGTAATCAGCGTGTTGATATTCGTAGTTACTTAGTATTAAGTGCTACAGCACAAATAAATGTGTTGCAAGAAACCGTAAGACACTTTAAAAAGGTGCAACTAAGTGGTTGTATATTCACTAAGTTGGATGAATCACTAAGTTTAGGTGAGATTATTAGCATAGCGATTCAAAATCGCCTTCCGATAGGGTATCTTACCAATGGTCAGCGAGTTCCTGAGGATATTCGTGTTGCAAATGCCGAAAAACTAGTGAAAAAGGCTGAACAATTGTATTTAAAACGAGCAAAAGCACAACATTCACGACGTCAAGCAGTAGCGTCGAGCACAGTAGGGATGTATGATTAACACAGTATTAGATCAAGCAAGCGGCCTGCGCAAAATGAATCAAAATAATAATAGTGGCGTTAAAGTAATCGCTGTGACTGGCGGCAAAGGTGGTGTGGGTAAAACCAATGTTTCATTAAATACCGCTATTGCACTCGGTCAGCAAGGAAATCGAGTATTAGTTCTCGACGCCGATTTGGGATTGGCAAACTGTGACGTCATGCTTGGCCTTCGTGTTGAACGTAACTTATCTCATGTTTTATCTGGCGAATGTGAGCTGGATGAAATCCTTGTTGAAGGCCCTGCGGGAATTAAAATAGTTCCTGCAACCTCTGGTTCGCAAAGCATGGTGGAACTTAGTCCTTCTGAACATGCTGGCCTTATCCGCGCGTTTAGCGAATTAAACACTGAGTTTGATATATTAATTGTCGATACCGCCGCGGGTATTTCTGACATGGTGTTAAGCTTTTCACGTGCAGCACAAGATGTTGTTGTGGTTGTGTGTGATGAACCTACCTCGATTACCGACGCCTACGCACTCATTAAAGTACTGAGTCGTGAACACGGTGTGTATAAATTTAAAATTGTTGCCAATATGGTCCGCAGTATGCGTGAAGGCCAAGAATTGTTTGCTAAACTATCTAAAGTAACCGATCGTTTCTTGGATGTATCTATGGAATTAGTTGCAACAATACCGTATGACGAAAATATGCGTAAATCGACTCGACGCCAAAAAGTGATTGTTGAGTTGTTTCCTAGTTCGCCAGCAGCAGTCGCATTTAAAACATTAGCAACAAAAGCAGTTAAGTGGCCAATACCAAATCAACCATCAGGTCATTTAGAATTCTTTATTGAAAAACTAGTAAACGGCTAACTATGACAACATCGGTGAATAAAGCGATGGGATATCAATCAGCAAACAATTTGAATGCGATTGTCGAAAAGCATGCCTCTTTAGTCAAAAAAGTGGCATGTCATTTAATTGCTCGTTTACCCGCCAGTGTTCAATTAGACGATTTAATTCAATCAGGCATGATTGGCCTTATTGAAGCATCAAAAAACTTTGATGCGAGCAAAGGGGCAAGCTTTGAAACCTTCGCTGGTATTCGCATCCGTGGTGCGATGCTTGACGAAATTCGTCGGGGCGATTGGGCGCCTCGCTCTGTTCACCGAAATGCCCGCCTCGTTGCTGAAACCATTGCCTCATTAGAAAGTACTTTAAATCGAGAGCCAAAAGATACAGAAGTTGCTGAAAAACTTGATATTACGCTTGATGAGTACCATCATATCTTACATGATGTAAACTCCAGTAGAGTACTGGGTATTGAGGATTTAGGTGTTGATGAAGATGTCATCACACCAATGGGCCAAGATTTAGCACTAGACAAACCGTTTAATAACGTTAAAAATGAACGGTTTAACCAATCTCTATTAACGGCTATTCAATCGTTACCAGAAAGAGATGCGCTTGTTTTGTCTTTGTATTACAACGATGAAATGAATTTAAAAGAAATAGGGCACATACTCGATGTTAGTGAGTCGCGTGTGAGTCAAATACATGGTCAGGCGATGATTAAGCTCAAAGCAAAAATCAATGACTGGATTAATTAGTAGTAAGTAAATATAGGTTCAAACCTCACCGGAGGATGTTTTGGATAAAAACATGAAAATTCTTGTTGTTGATGATTTTTCTACAATGAGACGTATCATTAAAAACCTGTTAAGGGATTTAGGTTTCACCAATGTGCAGGAAGCTGATGATGGTTCAACAGCATTACCAATGCTACAAAATCAAGAATTTGATTTTGTTGTCACCGATTGGAACATGCCTGGCATGCAAGGTATTGATTTGTTGAGAGCAATTCGTGCCGACGATAGCCTAAAGCATATTCCTGTGCTGATGGTGACAGCTGAAGCGAAAAAAGAACAAATTGTTGCTGCTGCTCAAGCGGGTGTTAATGGTTACATCGTTAAACCATTCACTGCTGCGACACTGAAGACCAAATTGGAAAAAGTGTTTGAACGTTTAGGTTAATCTAAGGGGAGAGGCTTATGTCAGCACTTGCTGCGCCTCAAATAAGTTTAGAGCAAGCTCGTCAACTTGTTGAGTATCTTGAAAATGGTGAACAAGAAAAAGCAGATAAGCTAATACTTGATACAGCATCAAAAGAACAATCAGAGTTGTTTGCAGAGGTCGGAAAATTAACGCGACAACTCCATGAAGCGCTAAAAAACTTTGATCTCGATACGCGTTTAACAGGCTTAACAACGGAAGCAATTCCTGACGCTAAACAGCGCTTAAATTATGTCATGGAAATGACAGAAAGCGCCGCTAATAAGACCATGGATGCAGTGGAAGCAAGTTTGCCAATTGCTCAGCAACTTGCAGACGATATAGCGACGATAAAACCTACATGGGATCGTTTGATGAACCGAGAAATTGAGCTCGGTGAATTCAAATCATTATGTCATAGCTTAGATAAGTTTATGAACAGCTCGCAAACTAAAACAGATGAGCTACAAGGCTTGATGACAAATGTGTTAATGGCACAAGATTATCAAGACTTAACAGGGCAAGTTATACGCCGAGTCATCGAGTTAGTGCGCGAAGTAGAAGACAGTTTAATCAATCTTTTAACTGTGTTTGGCAGTCAAGAAGATGGTCATCAAAAACAAGAAAAACAGGCCATAGAACAAGCACCTGCACAAAGCGATACGCTAGCAGGTCCTGAAGGGCCAATTATTGATAAAGAGTCTCGCGATGATGTTGTCTCAGGACAAGATGAAGTTGATGATCTATTATCAAGTCTGGGCTTCTAAGAGGAGAGTAGCTGCATGAGCTTTGAAGTCGATGAAGATATTTTACAGGATTTCCTAGTTGAAGCTGGGGAAATCTTAGAGCTTTTGTCAGAGCAATTAGTCGAACTGGAAAATAACCCAGAAGATAAAGATTTATTAAATGCTATTTTTAGGGGCTTCCATACCGTAAAAGGTGGGGCTGGCTTCTTAAGCATGACAGAACTTGTTGATGCATGTCATGGTGCCGAGAATGTCTTTGATTTATTACGTCAGGGCGGGCGCACTGTTACATCTGAATTAATGGATGTTATTTTACAGGCTCTCGATACAATAAATGAAATGTTTACGACCATTCAGAATCGTGAGCAGCCAGAGCCTGCGGATCCTGCCCTCCTTGAAGCCCTCCATAAATTAAGTCACCCACCAAGCGCTGAAGAACTTGCTGGTGAAGACACATCAATAACAGAGGCTGTCAGCACCGCGCCTGAAGAGCCTGTTGTTGAAGAACCTATCATCGACAGCTCAGAAGTAACTGCTGATGTGGCAACGGATAACACCGATGAAGACGACCCGTTTGCATTTGATATGTTGTTTGATGGTGGTTTGGCTGATACTCAGCCTGATGCACAAAATATTGATGAAATAACCGAAGATGAATTTGAAAGCTTACTTGATGAGCTACATGGTAAAGGGCAAAGCCCTGCAGCTGTTGAAGCAGAAAAAGTAAGTAATGACAGTGATGATATCACTGATGATGAATTTGACAGTTTGTTAGATGAACTTCACGGAGTTGGTAGCTTTGGTGAAGTAAAATCAACGAGCACACCAGAACAAGTGTCAGCTGAAAAGCCTGTTAGCACAGCATCACAGCCTGCTGGCAGTGAGGGTGACGATGAAATCAGTGACGATGAATTTGAAGCCCTGCTTGATGAGTTACATGGTAAAGGAACGGCGCCTAAATCATTAGAGCCTTCATCACCAGCGCAGCCTACAGAGCCAAAAGCACCTGAAACACCGAAAGCTGAGCCTAGTAAACCAGTGCCTCAAGCAAAACCAGCAACCCCTCCTCCTGCAAAAGCGGCTCAGCCTGCTCCTGTTGCAGCTAAAACAGAACCTAAGCCAAGTGCCGCTGCGAAAAAAGCACCTGCACCACAGGCGGAAACGACGGTACGTGTTGATACTAAACGTCTTGACGAGATTATGAACATGGTTGGCGAACTGGTACTTGTTCGTAACCGCTTAGTCAGTCTTGCTAATAATGCCAATAGTGAGTCTATGGGTAAGGCTATCTCGAATTTAGACGTTGTCACAGCTGACTTGCAAGGTGCTGTGATGAAAACACGAATGCAGCCGATCAAGAAAGTATTTGGCCGTTTCCCTCGCGTTGTTCGTGATTTAGCACGTAGTTTGAAAAAAGATATTAATTTGCAGTTGGTTGGTGAGGAGACTGATTTAGATAAAAACTTAGTTGAAGCACTTGCTGATCCACTTGTGCATTTGGTCCGTAATTCAGTTGACCATGGTATTGAAATGCCTGATGTACGTGAGGCCGCAGGCAAGCCTCGTACAGGTACTGTTACGCTATCAGCATCACAAGAAGGCGATCATATTCTACTTACCATCCGTGATGATGGTGCCGGTATGGACGCTGAGAAACTGAAAAAGATAGCAATCAGTAAAGGTGTTATTGATCATGACCAAGCTAGCAGACTATCTGATACAGAAGCGTATAATTTAATTTTTGCTCCTGGCTTCTCAACGAAAGAAGAGATTTCTGACATTTCGGGCCGTGGTGTGGGTATGGATGTGGTGAAAACCAAGATTACCCAATTAAATGGCTCAGTGAATATTCAGTCAGAACTTGGAGTCGGTACTGTACTTGAAATTAAAGTGCCGCTTACATTGGCTATTCTTCCAACATTGATGGTTATTGTTGGAGAGCAAACATTTGCGTTGCCACTTGCAGGTGTTAGTGAAATTTTCCACCTCGACTTAACCAAGACGAATGTTGTCGATGGGCAGCTGACGATTATTGTTCGTCAAAAAGCTATTCCGCTCTTTTATCTAGAGCATTGGTTAGTGAAAGGTGCAAATAGCCAAGAACGCAAAGCCGAAGGACATGTTGTTATTGTTCAAATAGGTACAAAACAGGTGGGCTTTGTTGTTGACTCATTGATAGGTCAAGAAGAAGTCGTTATCAAACCGCTAGATGCTTTATTACAAGGTACACCAGGCATGGCGGGTGCGACGATTACCTCTGATGGTGGGATTGCACTTATTTTAGATGTGCCAAGCATGCTTAAACATTACGTTGGCTAGCATTATTTAAACTCACTATTCTAAGTGCGCATTAATAGTGCGCACTTACACTGAACACATAACAAGAGAGTGCCAATGGCAGTCAAAGTATTAGTAGTCGATGATTCGAGCTTTTTTCGCCGCCGTGTTAGCGAAATTTTAGAGCAAGATAGTAATATCCAAGTTGTAGGCTTTGCCGTGAATGGCCGAGAAGCTGTTGATAAGGCAAAAGAGCTTAGGCCTGATGTTATTACTATGGACGTTGAAATGCCTGTTCTTGATGGTATTAGTGCCGTTAAAGAGATCATGGCTGCAACACCAACGCCTATTTTAATGTTTTCTTCATTAACTCGTGATGGTGCAACAGCAACACTTGACGCGCTTGATGCGGGGGCTTTGGACTTTTTACCGAAAAAGTTTGAAGATATTGCTCGAAATAATGAAGATGCAATCGCACTTTTACAAAATAAAGTAAAAGAAATTGGTCGCCGTCGCATTTCACGTTTTACACGTCCTGCTCCGCCACCTCGTCCTGCATCTACAACCTCTACAAGCACAAGAAGCGGTGGTATTGTTCAGCCTGATCGTAGTTTCAGCCGCCCAGCACCAGCTCCGGCTTCATCGACGAGCAATGTGCGAGCTTCAGGCAAGCAGTATCAAGTTGTCGCAATTGGTACATCAACAGGGGGCCCTGTTGCTTTACAAACCATATTAACTCAATTGCCAGCTAACTTTCCGCACCCTATTTTGCTTATTCAGCATATGCCTGCTGCATTTACACCTGCTTTTGCTGCGCGACTAAATGGTTTGTGTAAAATTAAAGTGAAAGAAGCGCAACAAGGCGACCGATTAGTACCAGGCACCGCTTATTTAGCACCGGGTGGTCAGCAAATGCTGGTAGAAGGGCGTGGAAGCTCTCGAACATTACGTGTTTTCGAGGATGATAGTCCTCGCATTACATACAAACCGAGTGTGGATGTAACATTTGCAAGTGCTGCTAAAGCATTTGGTGGTGATGTATTGGCAGTTGTACTTACTGGTATGGGGGCTGATGGTCGAGATGGTGCCCGTATGTTAAAACAAGCTGGTGCGACGATATGGGCGCAAGATGAAAAAACCAGTGTTGTTTATGGTATGCCGCAAGCCGTTGCCAATGCAGGCCTTGCTAGTGAGAGCTTAGCGCTTAACGACGTTGCTGCACGTTTAACACGAGAGACCGGTTGTGGATAAACTGTCGTTTCTTGGTTTAATTATTGCTGTTAGCGCCATTGCTTTTGGTTATGCGCTTGAAGGTGGGGTGGTAAGCGCTCTATTTAATGGCCCCGCACTGATTATCGTGCTAGGTGGTACCTTAGGCGCTGTAATGTTACAAACACCAAGCAGTGTATTTTCTAAAACAGTAAAAATTAGCCATTGGGTATTTTTTCCCCCTTATCACGATATAGATGCAGCCATTGAGCAGGTGAAGCGTTGGTCTCAAAAGGCGCGCCAAGAGGGGTATCTTTCGCTTGAAGACGAGTCCTTGGCACATCACGATCCTTATGCGGCAAAAGGGCTAAGTATGTTAGTTGATGGAGCCGGTGAAACTAAGCTTAGAGACACACTTGAAATCGACTTAATGCTCGAGCGTGAAAGATTAATGGAAGTTAGCCGTGTATATGAAGCCATGGGTGGCTACAGTCCGACCATTGGTATCTTAGGTGCGGTACTTGGGCTTATTCAAGCAATGCAATTTATAACTGATCCTGAAAAGCTTGGAGCAGGGGTCGCGACAGCATTTATTGCGACCATTTACGGGGTTGGTTTAGCAAACTTACTTTTCTTACCAATGGCAAATAAATTAAAGCAACAAATTGAACAAAAAATGCTGTACCACGAATTACTTGCCGAAGGGATTATAGCTATTGCTCAAGGTGAAAGTCCGTTAAATATTGAACTCAAACTTGAGGCGTATCGTGTTGAGCGTCCAAGCTTAGTTCGCGAGTAACTCCTATGATGCGCCGTCGCATGCGTCATAAAATTCAAAAAAGCCAACATACAGAGCGTTGGCTTGTTTCTTATGCTGATTACATGACCATTATGTTTGCCTTTTTTGTGGTCATGTATGCAATTGCCATTAGCAAGAATGAAGATTTCCAAGTGTTATCTGATTCACTAGAGCAAGTATTTGATAAATCAGCGCGTACTCATCAGCAGGCTGGAACTGGGATACACGGTACTGGCATTTTAACTGACCGCGTTACGCCTGAAAGTGAGGTTTTATATGGCGAAAGTATACTTAAAGAAGAGCAAGGACCTAAATTAATCGATGGGCAAGCTGATACCAGTAATATCGAAAAAAAGCATTTAGGAAAACCGCTAGATAGTTTACTTAGCAAGCTACAATCAGCATTGATTGATGAGATCCGTAATGGAGAGGCAAACCTTGAGCTTAATCAAGACTGGCTGATAATTGAATTAAGTTCAGGCATGTTGTTTTCATCGGGAAGTGCTGTTGCTCAACAACGTGCTAAACAAGTTGTTGCATTAGTTAAAGATATTATCGCTCCTGTAGATAATTACATTCGTGTAAGAGGTTATACCGATAACGAAGGTATTCGTAATGAAATGTTTCGATCTAACTGGGAACTGTCGGTCGCAAGAGCAACATCAGTATTGGTTGAGCTTGAAGAGCTTGGAATAAACCCTGCTCGCATGGCCATTGAGGGATATGGTCAATACTCACCCTTTTCTAGTAATGAAACAGAGCAAGGGCGTGCAGAAAACCGTAAAGTTGTTGTGGCTCTTTCTAAATATGGTTTACCAGAACAAGCACAGCAGGATACCAATGAGCAGGCTAATCCTAGTGTAAAAGAGAGTACAGAAATTGAGTTGCCAAGCAATGACAACACGATTAAAGTGATCCAATTACCTCACGGTGGCATTCGAATTACCACGCGCAATGAACAATAATAAGGTGTGATGTGAAAATTTGGACAGTAGCGAATCAGAAAGGCGGAGTGGGGAAAACCACAACAGCTGTTAGTCTTGCTGGCACGCTTGCATTACAAGGGAAGCGGGTATTATTAATAGATACCGATCCACATGCTTCATTAACTTATTATTTTGGTATCGATTCAGAAGAGTTAGAGATTAGCGTTTACGATATTTTTGCCCGTGGCAACAGTATGGCCAGCGAAGAAATCTTACAAGCACTTTGCCCGTCAACACTTGAAAACCTTGATATTCTACCTGCAACCATGGCTATTGCGACTCTCGATAGAAGTATGGGCAATAAAAATGGTATGGGTCTTATACTAAAAAAAGCGCTGGCAAAAATTAGCGAACATTATGACTATGCAATTATCGACTGTCCGCCTGTATTAGGTGTATTAATGGTTAATGCCTTAGCTGCCAGCGAACGTATTTTAGTGCCAGTACAAACAGAGTTTTTGGCTCTCAAAGGCCTTGATCGCATGATGCGTACCATGGAATTGATGCAAACATCGCAATCTAAACAATATCAGTATACGATTATACCAACAATGTACGACAAACGGACTAAAGCATCTCTTGAAGCCTATAAAACTCTGCAGGATAATTACAAAGATAAAGTGTGGTCGGGTGTAGTACCGGTTGATACCAAATTCAGAGATGCAAGTTTGGCGCAGCAAGTACCTATTCAATTTTGTCCTCGATCACGAGGGGTATTTGCGTATCGCGCACTGCTTGATTATTTAGTTGCACAAGGTTAAAGATGAGTAACAAACACTTATTTGCTAACGAAAAAGTGATGACCCAATACTTGGGGGCATTACTGTGCGAGGAAGAACCTGAACAGCAAAACCTTGAACCTGTGGCTAAGCTACTTGAACAAGTAAATGAGTCAAAAGATAACCCGTTACCTCTAGAAGTAGAGCAAAAAGTAGAAACACCTGTTGTTGAACCTATTAAAGAGCTTGAGAAAACCGAGAACCAAGCTAATATCAAAGATATAGTCGAACAAAAACAGACTGAGATTGTTGCTAAAACCTCGTCTGAGCGACAAGAAGACTACTTTGATGGTGAATTTCAAGCACTGTTTTTTGAGGTTGCAGGCTTAACGTTAGCCGTTCCTTTGAAAGCATTAGGGGGCATTCATCAACTAACAGAGGTTAATCAGTTATTTGGCAAACCTAAGTGGTTTAAAGGTGTGATGCTAAATCGTGATGAAAAACTGAATGTAGTGGATACAGCACGTTGGGTGATGCCTGAAAAGTATGATGAAAAATTAGAACAGTCACTCGATTATCAATATTTAATCACCTTAGGTGACAGTCAATGGGGATTATTGGCTGAGAAGCTCGTAAATAATATTACACTTCGCGAAGAAGATGTAAAATGGCGAGCAAAATCAGGCAAGCGGCCTTGGCTTGCTGGCGTTATCAAAGAGAAAATGTGCGCCTTGATTGACGTTGAAAATTTATACCAATTGCTAGAGCAGGGCTTAGACAGCCGTGAGCAGTAACTATTTTTACGGAGTAATAGCATGAGTGAAGAAAGACTACTGTCAGCGAATAAAAATGCTGATAGCAACGATGAAGTGTTACAGTGGGTAACCTTTAAACTTGAAGAAGAAACGTACGGCATTAACGTAATGCAAGTACAAGAAGTGCTTCGCTATACCGAAATTGCTCCTGTTCCAGGTGCGCCTTCTTATGTGCTTGGAATTATTAACCTGCGTGGTAATGTTGTGACTGTAATCGACACCCGCGCACGTTTTGGCTTGATGGGCGCAGAGGTAACGGATAATTCTCGCATTGTCATTATCGAAGCGGAGAAGCAAGTTATTGGTATCTTGGTTGATAGCGTTGCTGAAGTTGTGTATCTACGTAGCTCTGAAATTGACAGTGCGCCGAATATTGGCACAGAAGAAAGTGCTAAGTTTATCCAAGGTGTATCTAACCGTGATGGTGAGTTACTGATCTTGGTTGACCTTAATAAACTTTTAAATGACGAAGAGTGGGATGAGCTGAGCGCATTATAAACGCTCAGAATTTATATGCTGTTATACTCTTTGTTTGGAGCCTCAATCTTACTATTTTTGGTATGTTTGGGGCTTATTTTTGTTAATAACAACAAGCACGCTACGGCGTTAAAAGCAAAGCAACAACAAGTGCAAGATGCTCAGCAACAGTTGAGTATTTTACGCAGCGAAGTGGCTGAAATGCGAGCTGGCATGCTAAGTATTGGCAAAAGATTGGTTGCTGTTGAAGATAAAAATCAAGAACTTGAACAACTTCAAGATGCGCAAAAATATGATGACCCCAATGCGAAAATTTACTCGCGTGCGGTAAAAATGGTAGAACTTGGTGCCGACTTGGAGGAGATTATTCGCGAGTGTGAATTACCCAGAGCTGAGGCTGAGTTACTCATGTCATTACATAAACAAAAGGGCGCTTAATTAGCGCCTTTTCTATTTATTTAAGCCTGAATGTTCAGCTTTCCTTGAAAGTCCTGCCAACCAGGGGGAAATTTTCCTCTTAATACATATGAAAAAGCAATAAGCTCGGCGATTACGTAGTATAGTTCCTTAGGTATTTCTTCACCTAACTCAAGATGTGCAAGTGTTTTTGCTAAATCAGCATCTTGATGAATTAAAATACCTTTTTCTTCAGCCAGTTTTACTATTTCATCAGCAAGCTCGCCAAACCCTTTCGCTGTTACTTTTGGTGAATTGCCTACCTCATACAGGAGGCCTATGGCGGATTTATGTTTGAGGTCATCTTTCATATTAAACCTTTACATTAATGATTGCATGAGACTGGTAAAATGCATGGTGTGTTGGCACACCTTGTTTTAAGTTTAGTTCAGCGATATTTAAACCGTGACTGGCGAGTTTGTGGCGTAACGTTTCTAAATGTGGGTGAGCTAATGCAGTTACATCTTGTGATGATGCCAATAATTGACATTCAACGGCTTTATCCATTATTTCAGCAGTTACTTGTAGCTGACCAAGCTCAGCATAGTCAAAGTTAAGCCTCACGAACCATACATCCTTACTTTCTAATTTATTTTTGCTCGGTTTTTTATAATGACCTAGGCTAATTTCAGTTTGCCCAATTTCTGGCGGTAATTTCATTGGTAAAAAGAATTGCGCTAAAGGGTTAGAGTCTTGCTGCTGGTTTATCGGGGTTGTTTGTACCTGTGATAAGTTCGATTTCAATTGGCCAATTTCATTAGCAAGAGTTTGGAGATTAGTTTGCTGTAACTGCTCAAGCATTTTGTTACTGTCGAGGGCTTTAAAGTTTGGTACTAATACTTGCAATAGAGCATCAAGCCCATGTTGGTTGTTAAAACCTATCGCAGTGGGGGACTGACTAATTATAGGCGCGGCGAGGGTTGTAACTGCGAGCTGCTCTAGTCCTTGATTAAAGCTAGCCTGTAGATTCTGTGGCGATAATGATGCAGGCCTTAAAATACTCAACAGTTCACGCTCGATAGTTACTGGAAGTGTATTTTGAACAGAGATCATTCTGTTGAATGCTTGATTCACCAATCGGTTTAAGTCTATTGATGGGGTGTTATTACTTTGGCTAAGCTGATCAAGTTTTTGACTTAATTGAACAGGCACAGTGGTACTAATAAGTTGCTTACTCTCACTTTGAGGTATTAATGTTGCGACGAGCTTAGCCTCAAGTGGCTGCATTAATTGTAAGGGCCGCGCTAAATTTGGTTCTTTAGATGCTAAAAACGCTGCATTAGCATTGTTGTTATTCGTTGCAGTTTTGCTGTGTTGTAATAGTTCGGTATTTGTAGTGAGTGCAGCTAAACCTGCTTTTACCTGTTGAAAAAGCTGAATCATCGGAGGCGAATTATTATAGTGTGTGGGTAGCATTACTTGGGCTGTGGTCATTGGTACTTTTGAAGATGTATTTGCCCACGGAGCGTGTAGTTCAGCCAACTTAATAATATCTATTTTTTTTGTATTAAAGCCAAGATCTGCCAAAGATGAAGCGTTTTTCAATAAAGGCGAGTTTAAATTTGCTGTATGTTTTTGAGTTGCTGGCAGCTTTTCAAAATACCGTACCGCATCGCTTATACGTGTTTTTAAATCAGCAAAACTGTCTTTTAACCAAGAGCGTATAGGTGAATCAGTGGAACTCAAAGGCTGTGCCGATGGTATAAAGGTACTTTTATTTGGTTGCTCTTTAAGTAATTGATGAAATGTGTCGGTTAAAGAATTTTTTAAAATAAACTGCTCATTGATAGGTTTACTTACCAGCTTTAATCCATTGCGGATTACCTGTGGGGTTAGTTTAATGTCTTTAGAATTTAGCTGTAGCTGGGTTAGTAACTGTTTACTTTCATTTGTGGGAAGATCTTTAAATTGCAGTATCATCGATGCCATTGCTTTGTTTGCAATGGTAACCTGTAGCTGCTTCGCAGATAAATTGAGTGCGAGTTCAGGTGCTAATTTAGCTAAGATTTCTGCCACTTTTTGCTGGCTAACAGCTTGTTGATGTAAAGAGTCACCATAACGGTTCAAAATATTTAATGTAAACTCAGCGTGTTTAGTCGTTGCAGGTAACATAACTGCTTGTAGAGGTGCTGCTGATTTCAAAAGTGTGCTGAGTGTGTTGTTTAACATAAACTCGGCTTTTAAAGTCGGTATGCTTAAAGCCGGTTTATTGTTCGGAATTGTTGCAGGAAGTATTGCTGTTGTTTGACTGTCGCCTTGCGCTAAAAGGTTTAAAAGAGCTTGCAACTGAGGAGCTTTACTTAATGTCATACTAACCGGTGTCGGTGTGATGCTAAGCTGCTTACCATCATGATTCAACGAAACGTTAGCTGATGCATACTTAGCTAATTGGTTATTCGTTTGCTGGGTAGATAAACGTAATGTTTGCCACGAATCATCGAGTAATACATCCATTTGCACTGAGTGTTTGCTAATAACAATATTACGGGCACTTAGAGTTTGTTCACCAAGTGCTTGTATCGCTTCGTTTGATGAATTTTGCGCAACGCGACTGACTCCTGTGCTCTCAAGGTTTAGTTGTGTAGTTAGCGTTAACGGGCTCTGTTTATTCATTATTTTAGATCAAATATAAGTTAATCGTTTTAAAGCAATATTCGTATTACCCTATCATTATGGTAGACTATCGCCTAATTTTGGGTATAGAGAATCGTCATCTTGTTACACATTAAGTCCGTCACCTGCATCAAACAAGATCGTTGTTTGTTTGCGGATCTTAATTTCAGCTTGAAATCGGGACAAATTATGCAGTTAGCTGGTCCAAACGGGGCTGGTAAAACATCATTATTGCGTATTATCGCAGGTTTCGCTACGGCGGATGAAGGTGATGTTTTGTTCCAAGAGCGATCGATTGCCAAGTACTATGACGAATATGCACAAGAGTTGTTATTTATTGGCCACAAAACCGGTGTAAATACGCAGCTGACTGCACTTGAGAATGTCGCTTTTTGGCTAAAAATAAATGGCTACGATACGCACCAAGATTTATACCCTATTTTAGCTAAAATTGGTTTGGTTGGCTTAGAAGATGTTCCAGTACGTATGCTCTCAGCAGGGCAACAACGTCGGGTTGCTTTGGTAAGGCTTTGGTTAAATAACGCTAAACTTTGGATTCTTGATGAACCATTTACAGCCCTTGATAAAAGCGGTGTTGCATTTTTACAAGAGCGCTTTGTTGAGCACCTAAATGCAGGTGGGGCGATTTTACTGACCACCCACCAAGACTTAACCACCCATTTTAGTGACCTAAAAACAGTGACTTTGGAGTATCGCCACTGATGGTAAAGCAGCATTCTTATTGGCAATTATTCTCTGCGGTTTTTTTTAAAGATCTTAAATTAGCGTTTCGTCAGCGAGCTGAAATCGTTAATCCTATTTTATTTTTTCTTATCGTTATTACACTTTTCCCGTTAGCTATCGGGCCTGAACCGGGTCTACTAGCACGCATGGCACCTGGCATTATTTGGGTTGCTGCTTTGCTTTCAACTATGTTGGGCTTAGATAAATTATTTCGTGATGATTATCACGACGGCACATTAGAACAGCTGATTGCGTCGTCATATCCGTTACCATTAACGGTGCTTGCTAAAGTGGCGGCACACTGGGTGATCACTGGATTACCGTTGGTGCTGATGACACCTGTATTTGCTTTATTATTGAATTTAGAAAGTTCGGCGCTTTTGGCAACGGTGCTTACTCTTTTATTGGGTACACCTTTGCTTAGCTTTATAGGTGCAATTGGCGCTGGACTGACTGTGGGGTTACAAAAAGGCGGCATTTTGATGAGTTTGCTTGTTTTGCCTTTGTATATCCCCGTACTAATTTTTGCAACCTCTGCTATTGATACCAGCTCTATGGAGCTTGCCTATAGCGGACAGCTTGCAATCCTTGGTGCCATGCTAATCGTAGCGATTATAGCGGCACCAATTGCCATATCGTCAGCATTGAAAGTGAGTGTAAGTTAATATGTGGAAGTGGTTACATCCCTACGCAAAAGCAGATCGTGCTTACCAATTGTGTAACACCTTACTGCCTTATTTCGCCGTCGTTACGGTGGTTTGTATGATTGTTGGATGGGTCTGGGGGCTCGCTTATGCGCCAGCAGATTATCAACAAAAAGACAGCTATCGAATTATTTTTATCCATGTGCCTTCAGCTATTTTGTCTATGGGTGCGTATTCTTCTATGGCGATCGCAGCTGTGATCGCACTAGTATGGCAGCTACGTAATGCAGAACTTGCAGTGATTGCAATTGCACCTGTTGGGGCGTGTGTGACAGCAATTGCATTGATCACCGGTGCTGCATGGGGAAAACCTATGTGGGGTGCTTGGTGGGTGTGGGATGCACGTTTAACATCAGAGCTTATTCTATTATTTTTATATTTGGGGGTATTATCGCTTTATCATGCCTTCGAAGATAAAAAATCGGCAGGGCGTGCCGCGTGTATTTTAGCTATTGTTGGCGTGATTAATCTGCCAATTATTCATTTTTCTGTAGAGTGGTGGAATACACTTCACCAAGGCGCAACAATCACTAAGTTTGATACTAAAGCCATCGATCCTAGTATGTTCTGGCCGCTTATGGTGAACATAGTTGCCTTTGCTGGCTTTGTAGGTACAGTGACATTAATTCGTCTTAAAAACGAAATTTTACAACGTGAAAAGCACCGCCCATGGGTGCGTCAGTTGCTTGAGCGAGGTTAATCATGCAGTTTGATTCTTTTGCAGATTTTATTGCCATGGGAGGCTATGGCTTTTATGTATGGTTGTCTTTTGGCACCTGTGCATTAATTTTACTTGGTATTTTATTTAGTTCGTTAAACGATACGAAACGTATTTTCTCTTCAGTTAAGCAACAAGTGCAACGTGAAGAGCGCATTAAAAAAGCGAAACAAGGGGCAGGTCAATGAATCCAAGACGTAAAAAACGTTTATTAGCTGTTGTAGCCATCATTTTTGGCGTGGGTGCAACCATAGGTTTAGTGCTCTATGCGCTGCAAGAAAACATCAATTTATTTTATACCCCTAGTGAATTAGTCGACGGTAAAGGTCCGAATAAAGAGAAGCCACACGTTGGGCAAAAACTACGTATTGGTGGCATGGTTGTGCCAGGTTCTGTAGTACGCGATGAATCAAGTTTAAAGGTGAGTTTTAAGCTAATTGATACTGGCCCAATGGTGACTATAAATTACCAAGGTATCTTGCCGGATTTATTCCGCGAAGGGCAAGGGATTGTTGCGCAGGGCGTACTTGTTAAAGCGAATGAAATTGATGCCTTTGAGGTACTTGCCAAACATGATGAAGAGTACATGCCAGCGGAAGTTGCAGAAGCAGTGAAAGGTATTAAGCATGAAAAACCGACCTATAACTTAGATAACGGCAATTAATATGATCCCAGAACTCGGTTATTTTTCTTTAACACTGGCCATGGTGCTTAGTGTTTTATTATGTATTTTTCCTATTTGGGGGGCGCACACTGGTAATTTACGCTTGATGCGTGCTGCTCCTTCGCTAGCAATTGGTCAATTTGTGTTTGTACTTTTGTCTTTTGCAGCGCTTATTTATGCCAGTTTAACCGATGATTTTACCGTTTCGTATGTCGCTTATCACTCAAGTAGTACTTTACCTTGGTACTATAAAATCACCTCAACCTGGGGTGGTCATGAAGGCGCTATTTTACTTTGGCTTGTAATGCAAGCGGGTTGGACAGCGGTTGTTGCCATGCGTTCTAAGTCACTACCATGGGTTTTGCGTGCTCGTGTACTGGGTGTGCTAGGCTTTTTGGGTGTTGGCTTTATGCTTTACACCTTGCTGATGTCGAGCCCATTTGAGCGCTTATTACCTTACTTCCCCGTAGAAGGTCGTGATTTAAATCCATTATTGCAAGACCCTGGTATGATTATTCACCCGCCATTGCTTTATATGGGCTACGTGGGTCTGTCTGTGTCGTTTTCATTTGCCATCGCTGCGCTACTAACAGGTAAACTTGATAATACTTGGGCTAAGTGGTCTCGTCCTTGGACTATGACGGCATGGGGCTTTTTAACATTAGGTATTACTATTGGTAGCTGGTGGGCTTACTCTGAGCTTGGCTGGGGTGGCTGGTGGTTCTGGGATCCCGTTGAAAACGCATCATTAATGCCATGGCTGGTGGCAACCGCGTTGTTGCACTCACTATCAACTACAGAAAAGCGTGGTGTATTTAAGTCATGGACCGTATTACTGGCTATTGCTGCATTCTCTTTAAGCTTACTCGGTACGTTTATTGTTCGTTCAGGCATTATTGTCTCTGTGCATGCGTTTGCGTCAGATCCTAACCGCGGTATGTTTATTTTAGCTTTCTTAGCTATTGTTGTCGGTGGTGGTTTATCGCTTTATGCATTACGCGTTTCACAGGTTAAAAGTGAAGGCCGTTATAAGTTTGCTTCCCGTGAAGTGGCACTTTGGTTAAATAATATTTTCTTAGTGGTCGCTACACTCATTGTTTTATTAGGTACGTTATTACCAATGATTCATAAAGAGCTTGGTTTAGGTAGTATCTCGATTGGTGAACCATTCTTCAACAAGATGTTTGCTATCTTACTTGTGCCATTTGCTATCTTAATGGGCATCGGTCCTTTGCTTCGTTGGAAGCAAAATAAGTGGTCAATGCTACAAAATAAATTAGCTTTATCAGCCATTGTTAGTATTGTCGCAACTGCTGCGTGGTTATATTCGAGCTACGACGTAATAGCTCCTCTGACCTTTATCGCTACGGCACTTGCTGTTTGGATTTTCGTGACAACCTTAGTTGATTTAGCAGCTAAAGTGACTATTCATAAAACACTGGCTGAGGGCTTTAAGCGTTTAGGTTTAAGTTATTGGGCTATGGTACTGGGGCATGTTGGTTTAGCGTTTGTTATTGCAGGTGTTACATTAACGTCAGCTTATTCAGTTGAACGTGATGTCTCAATGAAGCTAGGTGATAAAGTGGCGCTTAATGAATATCAGTATCGTTTTGATGGCGTTAAAAGCATTCGCGGTGCTAACTATAGCGGTCACGCTGGTGTCGTTACGGTGCTTAAAAATGACAAGCAAGTAACTGTGTTACATGCTGAGAAGCGTCGTTATGACATAGGTATGCAATTTATGACGGAAGCAGCAGTCGATGCAGGTTTTACCCGTGACTTATATTTAGCACTTGGCGAGCAACTTAGCCAAGGAGCATGGTCGCTGCGTATTTACCATAAACCGTATGTCCGTTGGATGTGGCTCGGTGGTATTTTAATCTCCATTGCAGGTTTCCTTGTACTAGGTGATAAACGTTATCGTCAAAAATCAACGAAAGAGGAGGCTATGGCATGAACCGTAAGCTATTAGCATTAGCCCCTTTACTGGTATTTGTTTTACTGTGTGTGTTCTTGTATCAGGGGTTGTTTGCCAACCCCCGTGAACTACAAACAGGGCGTATAGGTCACACAATGCCGGCTTTTAACCTTCCTGACTTAATGGATGAATCTAAGCGCTGGACTGATGCCGATTTGAAGGGCGAGGTATACCTGCTTAATGTGTGGGGCACGTGGTGCCCAACTTGTTTAGCTGAGTTAGGTTACCTAACAGAACTCAGAGAGCAAGGTGTGAAAATTATTGGCTTGTATTATGAACAAGGATATGACCCTGACTTTGATGGGCAGTTTGATATCAACGCATTGCGCGAAGATGTAACGAGCATGCTTAATCGCGCTGGTGACCCGTATCAGTTTAATATTTTAGACTTAAAACGCACCTTGGCGCTAGATTTAGGTGTATCGGGGGCACCAGAAACGTTTCTTGTAGATAAGCAAGGAACTATTTTGCTACATCATACCGGTGATATTAACCCGCGTGTATGGCGTTCGAAGTTTGCACCTTTGATGCAGGAGTTACAGCAGTGAGATTAATTATTTTTTTAGCAAGCTTGTTAATTACTTTCAGCGCATTCGCACAGCAAGATAAGTATCAGTTTGACAATGACGAGCAAGCAGTGCGCTTTAGTGAGTTAACAAAAGAGCTACGCTGCCCAAAATGCCAAAATCAGAATATTGCCGATTCTGATGCCGTCGTCGCTAAAGATTTACGAGATAAAGTATTAGCACTTGTGAAGGATGGCAAAACCAAGGATGAAGTCATTGAATATATGATTGATCGTTACGGTTACTTTGTTCATTACGATCCGCCAGTTACACCTGCAACTTTAGTGCTTTGGGTATTGCCTGTTTTGATAGTTGTGCTTGGCTTTGGCTTTATTGTTATTCGACAACGAAAAGCCTCGGTGAAGCAAACATGGACTCATGAAGACGAAGCACTACTTGCTAAGTTAATTAAACAAAATCAACGTCAGGAGCAAAGCTAAATGGCATTAATGTGGGCTTTATTTGTTTTACTCACACTGATTGCATTGCTATTTGTTGTGGTACCCTTTTTTAAGCGCGAAAAAATTCAACGTCTTGATCACAATGCAAACTCGGAATTGATCCGTATCTACCATCAACGTTTAGAAGAGTTAAACACTGACCTTGAAAATCAGCGTATAGATGCTCAAATGCATGAAGAATCTGTTGTTGAGCAAAAGCGACGCTTGTTAAACGAATTATCGCCTGAAAAAGCGTTAAATAGTTCTGGTAATAATCGCATTATTGCCTTAACTGGCGCTGGTTTTTTAGTTGCGTTAACCGTTATTTTTTATAGCTTCACAGGCAGCCAGCAACAAATAAAGGGCTGGCACGATGCAATGGCAAACTTAAAGTCATATGGTGAACGTGCTGTAATGCAGGATAAAGAGCCATTGACTCCAAATGAGCTTCAAGCATTTGCACTTGCGCTGCGTACTAAGTTAGACAGAAGCGGTGATGATGAAGTTGCGTGGATGTTGCTAGGGCGTGTGGCTATGTCATTGAATGAATATGACATGGCTATGCAATCATTTGATAAAGTGTTAAAGATGAACCCAGATAACAAGCAGGTGCTAATTAGCTATGCACAAGTTTTGTTAATTGAGGGGAGTGATGCAAATATGTCGCGTGCTGCGACAATGTTGTCGAAGGTTCTTAAATCAGAACCAACCAATGTTGATGCAATCTCATTACTGGCATTAATAGCCTATGAGCGTAAAGATTGGCTACAAGCGAAAACGGCATTTGAAGTATTACTGGCTAGTATGCAAAAGGACGATCCTCGCTATAGCATGATAGCGCAGCGAATTGCTGAAATAGATGCGAAAATGGGCAGTGAACAGGTTACTGATAACACACAAGCTGAAATAGCAAACAGTGAAATAAAAGTCACCGTTGATTTAGCCAGTGAGTTACAAGCACAGCTTCCGGATGATGGCACATTATTTGTTTTCGCAAAAGCCGCGAATGGTCCGCCTATGCCATTAGCGGTTGTTAAAATGACAGAATATAGCTTTCCACTAGAGGTAACACTCAGTGACAGCAATGCCATGGTTGAAGGATTAACGCTTTCTAGCACAGATAAAATTATCTTAACTGCGCGTTTATCAAAAGATGCAACTGTGGTACCTTCTAGCGGCGAATTAGAAGGTAAGTCGGATATTTTAGAGCGTGCTGAAGTTAAAGAGTACGCATTGCTGATTAATGAATTGATACCGTAAGGACAGTTGATGTTTAAGCACAGTTTATTTTTTATTTTTTTTGCGGTGCTCGCAGGATGCGCACAAGTACCTGACGAAAAACTAGATGACCGTGATCCCCTGCAGTCATTTAACCGCCCTATGTATGACTTTAATATGGATGTATTGGATGCGTATATCCTTCGTCCTGCGGCTGTTGGTTATGTAACAGTGACGCCTGTGCCGGTTAGACGCAGTATCGTGAATTTTACAGATAATATAACTGCGCCGACCGATATGGTGAATGCTGGCTTACAAGGCAAACCGGGTAACATGAGTATTAGCCTAGCACGCTTTTTAGTTAACTCGACTGTAGGCTTATTTGGCTTTTTTGACGTTGCGTCATCGCTTGGCTTAGAAATAGTTGATGAGGATTTTGGTCAGACTCTAGGTATATGGGGAGTCGGTGACGGTGCTTATCTTATGTTGCCAGGTATGGGGCCAACCACAGCAAGAAACCTAACCGGTGATGTAGTTGATAATGTTGTTTTACCAGAAATTGCGCTTACTACGCCACAAACTATACTCGTTTTTGCATTAAAGGCTGTAGAGGCGAGGGCATCATTAATACCACAAGAGAGTTTATTAAATGAGTCGCTAGATCCCTATATCTTTATGAAAGATATTTATTTTCAGCGCCAATTGTATGAACTACATGACGGTAATCCGCCCATCGAAGAAGAGCCTGATGATTTTGATGAAGACTTCTTAGAAAATCTTTAACAATCTATTAGAATAAAAAATGCCAGCTTTTGCTGGCATTTTTTATTCGCTATATGTTTGTTTAATCGCCAAAAACTGACATTTGTTCATTTGCCCAGTTAACAGCATCATGATAAGCATCGGGCACCTCTTCAGGGGCTAGACCAAGCTCTTGTTGAATATCTTTAGCGCCTTGCCAGTTTGCTTGCTCATATTGCTTTACAAGCCGTAAGTAAACGGCAAGTTGCCCTTCTTCATCGAGCAGTGCGGCTTTTATATCATTACTTAATGGCAGTTTTTTCATCACGCTTGGCATATCTTCATCTAAGATAGCGTCCATTAATGACATCATGCCCGTTAAAAATGCCATGCCAGTATCACGTAGCTGACCGTGGTTAATGGCAAGTAGTTCGGTGAAGCGAGCTCGCGTTAATGACAGTCGAATTAGCTCAGCAGGTTTATCTGCGGCAACTTGTGCTGCAAACAACAGTGATAAGAAACGTTTTATCTCTTCGTTGCCTAATACAATAAGCGCTTGTTTAATGGTGCTTATTTCTGCGCGGCGCTTAAATGCCGCAGAGTTTGAGTAGCGTAGTAGCTTGTATGATAGGTTAACGTCTCGCTCGAAAACTTCAGTGATTTTTTTAAGGTTTACATCAACGCTTGATGTTTCATACAAAAGCTCTGCAAGTGCCATTTCTGAGGGGGGAAGTGTTTTACTTTGTACCATCTCTGGTTTTGAGAAGAAAAAGCCTTGAAAGTAGCTAAAGCCCATATCAACGGCAAGTTGATATTTCTCATATGTTTCAACCTTTTCCGCCAAAAGCTGGATCTGAGGGAAAGGTTTGATTGCTTCTATGACTTCTTGTATTGATTCCTTTGTACAGGTTAAAAAGTCGATTTTAATAATATCAATAAAAGGGTAAAAATGACGCCAAACAGGTTGATGAATATAATCATCAAGCGCAAGGGTGTAGCCTTTTTCTTTTAAGTCTTTGACTATAGCTAAAAGGCGTTTCCCTGGTTGGATTGTTTCAAGAATTTCTACAACAATCTGGTCTTTACCAAGCAGTAACGGGTAGCCTTTTTGCAGCGTTTCTAGGGTAAAGTTGATATAGGCAGGCTTATTATCAGTTAAATCATCAAGTCCAAAGTTGAATTGGCTGCCTTCAATGAGTCGAGAAGTCGCTTCATCACCATCAATCTCAGGAAACACGTTATCTACACCATCTCTAAAGAGAAGTTCATAGCCTACAAGTTTCTTTTCTTTGTCTAGAATTGGTTGGCGCGCAGCGTAAAAGTACATATTTGAAGCAAATCCACATCAGTTAAATCATTTTTCCCCGCAATATATTGCATTGCGTTTGAAATAGCATTAGTAAAAGAGCTGAAACGGGGAAAAGTTGTTTTATTATTTCACTTTAGATCCTAAGACTAGGATAAATCGTAATAGAATTCTATTACTTGCGTCTAAATAATAGAAAAATTGTTAGCAAAGTGTTTGTTGCGTCAAAGCCGCTACCCATCGGCTAGATTGGAGTTGGAGGGTAGAAGCATGATATAGTCGTGAGTGATATCGGTTTTTACCCCAATAATGTCTTAAAATTAAATGGCTTGCGAGTCATTATTCGGATTAAAAGCCAACATTAATCAATAATTGGAGGCTAATTTGGAAACAGGAATGATAATTTCGTTAGCATTGTACTTCATCGTAATGTTGGGGATTGGGCTTTATGCTTACAAACAATCAACAGATGATGTATCGGGATACATGCTAGGTGGTCGTAATCTATCACCAAGTGTCGCTGCGCTATCAGCAGGTGCATCAGATATGAGTGGTTGGTTACTGATGGGTCTGCCAGGTGCAATGTACTTGTTTGGTTTAAGCAAGGTATGGATCGCAATAGGTTTGGTACTTGGTGCTTGGGCAAACTATTTTCTCGTCGCACCACGTTTGCGCGTGTATACAGAGAAAGCGAATGATTCAATCACCATTCCAGACTATTTTGCAAATCGCTTCGATGATAATAAAAATATTCTGCGCGTAATTTCAGCTATTGTTATTATCGTATTCTTCACATTATACACTTCATCAGGGGTTGTTGCGGGTGGCAAGCTGTTCGAAAATTCATTCAACATGAGTTACGAGATGGGCTTGTATATCACAACGGGTGTGGTTGTTCTTTACACATTATTCGGTGGTTTTTTAGCAGTTAGTTTAACTGATTTTGTGCAAGGTTGTATCATGTTCGTGTCGCTGCTTGCAGTACCGATAGCGACCTATACTATGCTTGACCAGCCGTTTATGGATACGTTAGCTAATGCTCGCTATGACTTATTACTAAGCTCTCCGAAAGAATCGGAAATTCATGCACTTAATATGATGGACTGGTTTGCAGGTGGCTCAACAATTGCCATCATCTCGGCAATGGCGTGGGGACTAGGTTATTTTGGTCAGCCACATATCATTGTACGCTTTATGTCTGTTCGCTCAGTGAAAGATATGCCGACCATGCGCCGTGTGGGTATGTCGTGGATGACATTATCGGCAATTGGTGCTGTGCTAACTGGTCTATTTGGTGCCGCTTACATGCTGGAAAACCAAATGCCAATTGATGACAAAGAAACTATTTTCTTAGTGCTGTCTGAGCTTATTTTCCACCCACTGATTGCTGGCTTCTTACTTGCTGCTATTCTTGCGGCGATTATGAGTACTATTTCGTCACAGTTATTGGTGTGTTCAAGCTCATTGACTGAGGATTTCTATAAAATATATCTCAACCGCAGTGCGTCTCAGAAAGAGCTTGTTTTAGTCGGCCGAATTAGTGTTATTTTGGTTGCGTTGTTTGCTATCTACTTAGCTTATGACCGTAATAGCTCTATTCTTGACCTAGTCAGTAATGCATGGGCAGGTTTTGGTGCTGCATTTGGTCCACTTGTGTTATTCAGCCTTTACTGGAAACGTATGAACCTTCAAGGAGCCATAGCGGGTATGGTTGTGGGTGCTGCGACAGTTCTATTTTGGATTTATGCACCAGTTACGATTGATGGGCAAAAGTTAAGTGCAATTATCTATGAGATAGTGCCTGGGTTTATTCTATCAAGTATTGCGATAGTTGCTGTGAGTTTAAGTACACCAGAACCTAAAGAAGAAATTACTAAATTATTTGATGACGTTGAGGCATCACTGTAATTTTTAATTAGACACTTTTGATTAGATACAAAAAGGGCAACATAGAGTTGCCCTTTTTATTGGATTTTTATTTTTAACCTGCTGCTTTTTCTTTTATATCTGCAACATTGTCGGTGGCTGATTTTGCTTTTTTAGGTTTTACAGGGGCCTCTTTAATACCTTTCAAAACAGCCATAAATTGGTCTTTTTCTTTTGCCATCTCAAGTGCAAGAGATTCAATTTGTTGCTCACTAAGTGGTACGTCAACTTTCTCAAGCATCATTTCTAGTGATTCAGCAATGTCGAGCATCTTGTCATATGCGTCAGCTTCTTTTTTAGTAGTAAACGTCATTCGCTCGACTCCGTTTCTTTCTACAACATATTTAACAACAACAGCCATGATTTCTCCTGCATTTAAGCGTGGCATTTGTAGCGTAGCAACGCCACTTTGATTACTGTTTTTATATACAGTAATCGTTTGTGGCGGAATTTGCAAGTTTGATGAGTCTATTTTTTGTGGTGATTATTTGACATTGCGGTCGGTTTTAGGTTTATTTAATGATGTCACCATTATAGAAACGATAGGGATGCAATAAGCGTTAGGTGATAATTAACTTAACTATCCATAATGGATATCACGGAGGAAAATATGAAACTATTATCAAGTCTCTTTCTATCAATAGGCTTAACTTTATTGCCCACTTTACCTATTAGTGCAGCTGAAGATAAAGGAGCTGTGCAAGTTAAACAGCAAAAGGTGAATATAAATAAAGCCAGTGTTGAGCAACTCACTTTGCTTCCTGGCGTGGGTGAGTCAAAAGCCAAAGCGATTATAGAACACCGAACTCAGCAGGGGCCTTTTAAATCATTAGAACAACTCAAAGATGTAAAAGGGATCGGTGAAAAGGTGTTCTCGCAGCTAGAAGGAAAAATTATTCTTTAAATAAGTAAACAGGGCGGTTATTCGCCCTGTTTAAACTCTTTAATTGCGACTTGTAAATGGGGGAGCGCAAACATGTTTTCTATCGGTGTTGTTATGAGTGGATAGCTCAGACCAGCTAGTAGCAGCCAAGGCACAAGCGACCAGCCCTGAAAATAAGCTAAACCTAAAAACAGGGGCGCTAAAAAAACAAGTTTACATACAGATAAAATGATCTTTTGTGTAGGACTTAAATGCGCAAGTGCAAGAGCAATAATTTGCTGACGTTGTCTTACTTTAAACTCTTTTAAAGCAGGAATTTGACTAGAAAAAAAATACAACATTACAACGACTTTTTAATTACTAAACGACTTGCTACAACAGCGATAAAAACAAGTGAATAGGCTGCAAAAATAACTTCCATCCACGCAGGCATACTCATTGACGCAAATTGCCAATCTATGTTTCCACAATCACCTGTTGCAGCAAAGAAGCTTGGGATCCATTCGTGTAGAGGCATAAAGCTTGGAAAGTTTGGTTCAAATGCACAGCTAAATGCAAACGGGTCTGTATTGTTTTGCATCGCGATGTGTTCTTTGGCAATAAAGTAGCCCCAAATTGAAGATATCCCCCAAGTAACAAATGCGATAAGTCTACATAGGGTACTTTGTGGGTTGATTGCGCCGACAATACCTGCACCAAGAAGGCCAAGCATAGCAAAGCGTTGGTAAATACACATTATGCAGGGCTCAAGTCCCATATTGTATTGAAAGAACAGCGCTGTTATTTCAAAAACAAATGCGGTTAAGGCGAGTAAAACCCAAGGTGTTCTTTTGCTTGCTAATTCAGCTAACCAATTCATGAAAGATCCAATTTTGAAGTGTTTTCAAGATTATGCTTAGGGAGTGCCTTGGGTGCAAGTGTCTGCGGTGAATATTCGTAACAAAAAAGGAGCTTGCTAGCTCCTTTTGGTGTTACGACTAGTTTTTACGTTAAACGCTGACAGCTTGTAAAGACTCGCTTTGGTAGCAGCCTAGAATACGAATATATTGGGTGTGCTCTTTCAGCTCTTCGAGTGCTTGTTTGACATGTAAATCATCAAGGTTAGCCTCTAAGTCTACATAAAAAACCTCTTCCCACGGGTTACCAGGTACAGGGCGAGATTCAAGTTTTACAAGGTTTATTTGATGATGCTTAAATACCATTAACGCATCAGCTAATGAACCAGCTTGTTGCTTGGTTGCCATGATCAAGCTTGTTTTTGTTGGTATTTGTTTAGAAACCTGTAGTGGTTTACGTGCAACAACAATAAAGCGGCTATGGTTTTCACTTTGATTAGCCAGTCCTGTTTTTACAACCTCTAGACCAACATTTTTCCCTGCTTGAGCTGAGCCGATTGCTGCGCTATTGGGCGTATCTAATGCTGATTGCAGTGCATGGAAAGTTGAATCACATGTTTCATGTTGAATATCACCGAGCCCTTGTACAAAGCGGCTACATTGGGCGAAAGGTTGCGGGTGAGCATAGATTTTATTTATGTGAGACAGTTCTGTGTCTGGCAGGGCAAGCAAACAATGTTCAACACTGTGGGTCACTTCACCAACAATAGATACTTGCGCATGTTGTAAGAGATCAAATACCTCATTAATACTACCAGAGCTAGTATTTTCAATGGGGAGTAAGCCGAAGTCAGCTTGTCCATTTTCAACGTTTCCTGTAATTTGTTCAAAGCTTGAACAGCCAATTTCTATTACCTTTCCTGGACGTCGGCTAAAGTATTTATGGCAAGCCAATTGACTATATGAACCTTGACCACCCAAGTAAGCGACGCGGTGTGTTTCACTCATCGCATCTGGGTTGAGGCTTTTTTGTAGCATTGCTTGCTGGTTGAGTACAGAGTCTTCAAGAATGGTTTGAAATACATTGTTAATGTAATAGGCATCTAAACCAAGCGACTTTCCGTAACCAATTAGTTTTTCGAGCAACGCTTGCTCACGTGCTTCATCGCGGATTGGTTTATTGTTGGCAATTTTATATTCAACAACGCTGTGGCTAATACGGCGTCGTTTGGCTAGTAAGACAAGTAAGTCTGAATCTATTTCATTTATATCATGTCTTAACGCATTTAATGTATCAATGCTCATATTGGTTTCCTCATTCCAAAACAGTGCACAAACAAAAAAGCCTCCCAAGTGGGAGGCTTTAGCTATTCGGTGAAATTATCTCGCAAACAGTTAAGCCTCCTCTATCTAAAGAAGCTAAAAAAAGAAAAGTAAGTGCGAGCGTTAATTTGTTTCATTCAGTTAATGTAAGAAGTGTGGTTTATAAAGTCAACTGCATATTGTACGTAATTTGCAAATCATCGGCTAAGTGAGGAAAATTCATCAATCTTCATAAAAAATTTATAAATCTAAAAATGAATCTGGTATATTTGCCTTTGGAGAACAAATAATAACAATTATTAATAAGGTAGCCTAGTGGTGTATCGACGCCCGCCATCTCGTTTTGGTGTGAATTCGTTAAGTATGAAGTTATCGCTGCTGATTTCTGCAATTTGTTTGATTGCAGGTATATGTGCAGCCGCTTTGATGCTTAAGTCAGAAGAAAAACAGCTTGTTTTTGAAGAACATGAGCTTTTAAAGCATTCGAGTGAACGCTTAAGCCGTCAATTCGACCGTTTAATAAAAACAAAAATCAATATTGCAGAGCAAGCAAACAATGTCGTTAGCAGCCAGCTGTTAAATAGTGAGTCTCATATACTCAGTAAACACAGTGCTGATATTAAGTTTGCAGTTGATGGCAGTGTTCGCAGCACCTCAGAAGATGGTTTATCTGCTGCCTTTATCCCAGAAGAAAACTATTCAGAATTTTACAAGCAATTGATCAACGACTCAGAGTCGTTATGGAAAATTGTTTCACCAACACTTATCCAAGACTTTTTTAATTTTTATCTAGTTACAAAAGATAACTTTATTCGTATTGCACCACCAAACTGGGCACTCAATGTACCTGGCGATTTTGATTTCACAAAAGGTGAAACTTTTAATTACGCTCAGAATGTGCTCAACCCGAGCAGGGAAGCTGTGTGGTCAAAAGTGTATTACGACACTATTTGGCATAAATGGGTGGTGAGTGTACTTGTTCCCGTTTATCGAGGTAATGAATTTTTTGGTGTTACAGGCAGTGATATTGCGCTCGAAACGCTATTGGCTCAACTGCCGATAGGAGATCGTGAGCAACACCTATTAGTATTCGATGCAAAAGGGCAGTTACTCGCACACCCAGATTTAGAAAAATCGATGCTAGAGCAATATGGTCGAGAAGGTAAAGTGTTACGAACAGAGGATTTTGTTAATCCTGACTTACAAAAGCTCATCGCAGAAACAATTCGCCTAAAATTACCTGAGTCAGCTAATTCATTTGTTCAAAATGACGAAACACACATTATAAATATTCGTAAAGTTGAGCATTTAAACTGGTATATCGGAATTTACAAAAAACGTTCTTCAGCATTATTTGCGTTAGAAGAGTTAAAAGTGAAGTTCTTTGGTTTGTTTATTCTATACGCTATTTTAGTGGCGCTATTGTTGCATCAAGCATTGTATCAACTGGTACTTCGTCGTATCCACTCATTAGTAAATGCGGTCGTGAGTTTTGGCAAAGGTCAGCTACAAACTGAGTTTCCAAAAGCAAATAAAGATGAAATAGGTACACTAAATGGCTCTTTCAGAGACATGGCTATTGAAATTAGAAAGCTGATTGATGGATTAAACCAGCGTATAAGTGAAAAAGAGATAGCAGAGAAAGCTGCAAATAGACTGTCAAAAGCAGTGGCATTCTCAGGAACCGGTGTGGTTATTACCAATCAAAACTTTGAGATTGAATATGTTAACCCCAAGATGGTTGAAATGACTGGGTTTGAAGAACGTCATTTTATGGGGTCATCACTTTTAAGCATTATTTCGCAGGAAATGGCAATTTTAGTCGATGATATTGATGTTGATCTTCGAAGTCGTAATTATTGGCGTGGTGACACTTTACTGCAAGGAAATGAACGTCAGTCAGTGTGGGTGTCGTTAAGTATTTCGCCTATTCGTGAAGACGCAGGAGAAATCACCAGCTATGTTGCCTCAGCACAAGATATATCGTTTGTAAAAGAGAGCCAGCGAAAAATGGAGCAGCTGGCATATTTTGATACGCTCACCGGCCTTGCTAATCGTACATTTTTTAGAATGCAGTTACGCAAGTCGATGGCACTTGCAGAGCGTGGTCATTATGCGTTTGCCTTATTCTATTTTGACTTAGATGAATTTAAACGTATTAACGATACACTTGGCCATGATGCGGGCGATCAACTATTAGTAGAAGTAGCAAACCGTTTGAAAAAACGTTTGCGCACCGAAGATACCATTGCTCGCCTTGGTGGTGATGAATTCGCGGTCCTATTAAGTGGTATAGAACATCAAACTCATGCTATGGAAGTGGCTAATACGATTCAAAAGACACTGAATGAGCCAATTAAACTCGGCAATAATGAAGTGATCATTAGTGGTAGTATAGGCATCACGATGGCGCCTTTTGACAGCCAAGAGGAAGATCAGCTGTTAAAGCATGCAGACCTTGCAATGTATGAAGCAAAAGCCAAAGGCAGAAACACCTATCACTTTTATAGCCAAGAGCTAAATGCCGCTGCCAATGAACGCTTATTCATCGAAAATGAGCTACGCACAGGTATTCGCGACAAGCAATTTGTTATTTATTATCAGCCACAAGTCGATAGTCGAAATCAACATGTTGTTGGTTACGAAGCGTTGATTAGATGGTTCCACCCAACTGAGGGAATGATCCCTCCAACAAAGTTTATTCCGATTGCTGAAGCAACAGGGCTTATTGTTGAACTAGGGGCGTGGGTATTACAAGAAGCGTGTGAATTTGCTGCACGGCTAGAAAGAAAAAATTTAAAGAATAACATTTCAATAAATCTCTCGGCGCGCCAATTTAAAGACGCTAACCTAGTACTCACCTTAGATAAAATCATCAAACAAACAGGTGTTGAACCCAAACGCTTACATTTAGAGTTAACTGAGAGCATGTTAATGGGGCATGTTGAAGCTGCCATATTACAATTACATCAGTTAAAGGCATTGGGTGTATCAATCTCAATTGATGATTTTGGCACAGGCTACTCTTCACTCAGCTATTTGAAACGCTTCCCTGTTGATATTTTGAAAGTGGATCGCTCGTTTGTTAAAGACATTCCTGATGATTCAAATGACATGGAAATTACAGCGGCGATTATTGCAATGGCACAAAAGCTTAAACTCAATGTGGTAGCAGAGGGTGTTGAGACGATTGAACAGATTGAGTTTTTACAAAACAATAACTGCTATATTGTACAAGGTTACTACTACAGCCCACCAGTTAGCGAGGCTGACTTACCTGCGTTGTTTGAGCGTTTAGAACAAACAGATAAAATATAGTCGCTTATATTTATCTGTTCTTTGGTAAATTTAGTTAGGACTTCATCCGGCTGGCGGCTATCTGTGAAGAGCAGATGTTAAAACTTATTCAGGCTAAGCGATTACTCCTTAAATTCACGAAAATGAGCACGTTAGGCACTATTAAATTGCTAGATATTCAAGGAAAATTTGAGTTTGATTAACCTTTTAAAATCCATAAGCGTTATTTTACAGTGTTTTTTGCTTTTATCGATTTTTAACCTTTTATCTAGTTTCTATTTAGCTTATGTAGAGCTACCTACAAACGATCCCAAATTAATAGCTAGTCACATTTCATCAGGTGTCGTTATTTCTCTGATTCAAGTTGTCCCAGCTCTAATTGGCTTATTGCTTAGTATTTGGCTTTTAGATAAAACTAATACATCTAAATTATTTAGAAAGTGTTGCAAATATTTGGCCTTCTTGTGGTTACTGTTTTTCCCAATTGGTACATTCTTAGGTGTTAAACAGTTAAAAAGATTTAAGAATACCTAGCAAGGCGTTTTAAAAAATTGGGCACTGTAATGCTTTCTCTTAAAATCTTACTAATTTGCTCGGGAATGCTTTAATGCTCTTAATGGCACATTTGCGATGCTAGATTTGATTTGAGCCTAACTAATCACGTTAAAGATTATTCAGATAAAATAAAAAAGGGGCATTTTTAGCCCCCTGCAATTTTCACCTTGAACTTGAGGCCTTCAAGAATCGCTTTGAGCTTTTCTCTATCATCGCCTTGTACCTCAATAATGCCATCTTTCACCGCACCGCCTTGACCCATCTTACTTTTAATGGTCTTAGCAAGTTTTTTCAGGTCATGCTCTTGGCTATCAATGCCAACCACTAACATGACACCTTTGCCTTTACGGCCTTTTGTTTGACGCTCAATTCGTAAAAAACCATCTTTAAAGATTTTACCTTGGATTGATTTTTCCTCTTTAGGCTGTTCAATGCGGCCTGTAGCGGTTGAATATACTAGATTATTATCACTCATTTTAGATCTCACTTTAAATGAAGGTTGTATGCTGTAAATCATAACAAATTTCCCTCTAAGTGTTTTAATTTTTGGCTTATTTCTCCTAAGCAGTTATATTTAGATTAGTCTTCGGAGAGATTTGATTAATAGGAGTTTATTATGAGTTTGACGCGCAGCACTTCTGCTGATGGCGCTATCTTGACCGTACAAATCAAAGGAAAATTTGATTTTAATCTGGTTCAATCTTTTCGTCAGGCTTACGCTGACCTAAATGATAATATCAATAAAGTGGTTATTGATCTTAGAGAAACAGATTATATGGATAGCTCGGCACTTGGTATGCTTCTTAATATGAAGAAAAACCTAACCGGTAAAGTGGATAATATTCAAATTAGTAATTGCCAACCACAACTAAAGAAAATCCTGCAAATCTCTCGTTTTGATAAAAAGTTTGATATTGATTGATGCTTAACATTTTAGTGGTGGATGATCTTGCTTTAAATCGTCGACTATTAACCGTTATGTTGGAGCATCAAGGTTATCAAGTTCACACAGCTGAGAATGGCCTTGTTGCGCTGCAAATACTCGAAAAGCACACTATTGATATTGTGCTCCTAGACGTTGTTATGCCTGTTATGGATGGTTTTGAAACCGCCGCTATTATCAAAGAACGTTTTAGCCAAGTTTACCTACCCATTATTTTTATCACCTCGCTTGAAAATGAAGAAAGCTTTGAGAGGTGCCTTGCTGTCGGTGGAGATGACTTTCTCCATAAACCATTTCAAGAGGTTATTCTTAACGCTAAAATTAAAGCTCACTGCCGTATAAGAAATTTAAGTCAAAAGGCACGAGAGCAAAACCTACAGCTCGAATATCACCAGAACCAAGTTGAACGTGAGCATGAAATAGTTGAGCATATCTTCAATAATGCGTTAGAAAACCAATATACATTTACGCAGCATTTAGATTTTCATTTATCTCCAGCGGCTATGTTTAATGGCGACATGTTCCTTGTTGCGCAAAGCCCAATAGGTAGCTTGTATTGTATGTTGGGTGATTTTACGGGGCATGGCCTAGCGGCTGCAGTGGGGGCATTACCGGCTTCTCGCGTGTTTTATACCATGGTTAACAAAGGTATGTCTGTTAGCGACATTGCAGCGGAAATAAACGCAGTATTAGGTAATTTATTACCTGGGCACATGTTTTGTGCGGCTACTATTATTGAGTTAAGTAACTCAGGTAAGAGTTTGTCTGCGTGGTTAGGTGGCTTACCCGATACCTACATTATTGATCAGCAAGGCCATATATTACGTACATTAGAATCCCAGCACATGGCGTTAGGGATTTTAGAAGAAGATGAATTTGAGCGTGGTCTTATTCATCTCGAAGTCAACGAAACAATGCGGCTTGTTATGGCAACCGATGGCATTATAGAAACCGTTAACTTACATGATGAGTTTTTTGGTGAGCATCGATTTATTGAAGCATTAAGTTCAAAAGAAAATATTAATAGCCAGCAGCTAATAGAGACTGTAAACCAGTTTTCTCAAGGTTATGAACAACAAGATGATTTAAGTTTAGTGCTATTAAATTGTTTACCAGCACCGGAGCCTGAGCAAGAGGCGGAGCCTTTTTCACCTTTACCTTTTAATTTTTCACTTAGTTTAAATTCAAAACAAATAAAAAGCACAGACCCCGTGCTTGAAGTTGTGGATGTGATATCTAAAGTAGCGGGTTTAAATGCACACCGTGCGAATATCTTTTTAATCCTCTCAGAGGCTTACAATAATGCGCTTGATCACGGCGTATTAGGACTCGATTCTGATATAAAGAATCAAGATGATGGCTTTTTAATTTATTATCAAGAACGTGAGCAGGCATTAGAAAAACTGACTGATGCGCTTATTATTATTGATATTCGTTATTGCCCAGATACCTTGGCTCTTTATTTTACTATTTGCGACTCTGGCAATGGTTTTGCGAATCAAAATGACGGCCAGCATAACTTGCAGCGAGAGCATGGCCGCGGGTTATCTTTACTGGGTGAAGTAGCGTCAAGCGTAGCTTTTAATGCGTCTGGAAACCAAGTTGAAATTTGTTACCAATTATCCATAAACAGTGCTAGCTCTGATTGAAAGCCCGTGTTATGCTTTCTAGCATTATAGATGTTTGGATGGCTAAATGATTTCTACATACTTATCTGTCGCTCAGCTTGATTTATCAGAGACTTTAGTGGCAGAGCAATTATCAAACCTAGAGCAGTACCTTGCACAGTCACAGTTACCTGAAGTACGTTGGCAGTACCAAATTCCTGAGCTTGGCGAGGGTGGGGCATGTAGCTTATTTGGTTACTTGCAAGATGAGCCGTTTAAGTTAAACGATTATGTTGATGATGATGCGATAAATACTGCAAAGTTAGCAAGGCTTCAGCAAATCATCGATTATGTTGTCCAACAAACACAAGTTGATTGGTTTGGTATTTATCAATCAATTAATACAGATGAAGGTGATCAGCTGTTAAAGCTTGTTTATCATGGTGCACCAAGTCGCCCATTGTTTCCACTCACTGAAGACTTTGCAAAAGGCAGTAACAATGTTCAAGTTGCTTTGTCTAAAAAAGGTCGTGTGATTAATAATGTTGCAGATTATTTGGCGCAAGGTGGTGAATATTATACGTGCGATCCTAAAGTAAAAGCCGAAACCTGTTTGCCAATTTTATCTAGTGAAAATACCTGTTTAGGCATTATTGATGCAGAAGCATTTAGTAATGATTTCTTTGATCAGCAAACCCTTGCTTTACTTGCAGCTTGTTGTATTAAAATTCCTCAACTATTGGTCTAATTTAACTAGTAATCAGGCTCGGTTTTTATGTTAAGCTAGTGGCAACGCTAACCCCCTATATAAAAGAGATAGTCAATGTTCTCAGAATTAAAACCATTACCAACAGATCCTATTCTTGGCCTAATGGCGGCCTTTAAACAAGATACAAACCCAAAGAAAATTGATTTGGGTGTAGGTGTTTATAAGGATGAGCAAGGCAATACGCCAGTTCTTAAAGCGGTTAAAAAAGCGGAAGCGTTTCGTTTGGAAAACGAAACCAGTAAATCGTACATTGGCTTGGCGGGTAATCTAGATTACTGCCAAAAAATGGAAAACTTATTACTGGGTGAGCATCCTGCGTTATTAGCAAACCGTGTTCGCACAGCACAAGCACCTGGCGGTACAGGTGCACTTCGTGTTGCAGCTGAATTTATTAAGCGTTGCAACAAAGATGCAACTGTATGGGTTACAACCCCTACGTGGGCAAACCATATCAGTTTATTTGAAGCGGCTGGTTTAACAGTAAAAGAGTACCCTTACTACGACTACGAAAATAAAGACCTTTTATTTGATGAGATGATTAACACGCTTAAGCAGGTGCCTAAAGGTGATGTTGTGTTATTCCACGCATGTTGTCACAACCCGAGCGGTATGGATTTAAATGCTGAGCAATGGAGCACAGTGGCAGATCTTGCTGTTGAAGTTGGTTTTACACCACTGGTTGATATTGCATACCAAGGTTTTGGTTCAAGCCTTGAAGAGGATGCTGCAGGCCTACGTAAATTAGCGGCAGCGGTTGATGAGCTAATCATTTGTTCTTCATGTTCGAAAAACTTTGGTTTATACCGTGAGCGTATCGGCGCATGTTCAATCATTGCTAAAGATGCAGCAACTGCAGACATCTCTAACTCTGTATTGTTAAGTGTTGTACGTAGTATCTACTCAATGCCGCCAGCACACGGTGCTGATATAGTTAGCACTATTTTAGGTAGTACTGAGCTTACGCAAATGTGGCATGACGAGCTTGATGAAATGCGTAATCGTATTAATGGCTTACGTACTCTAATCAAAGAAAGCTTAGCAGCGAAAGGTATTGAGCAAGATTTCTCATTTATTGACCGTCAAAATGGCATGTTTTCATTCCTAGGCATTAATAAAGATCAAATTGAGCGTTTACAAAAAGATTATTCAATCTATATTGTTGGTTCTAGCCGTGTAAACGTTGCAGGTATCAGCGATGCAAACATTGACTACTTTGCAAATGCAGTAGCAGACGTTTGTAAGTAACCAGCTGTATAGTGATAAAAAAACCGCATCATTTTGATATGATGCGGTTTTTTTGTATCTGCTATTTTAACTCACCTAATGAAGCCAGCGTATAGCACTGGTCACCATATTATTGTAACGCTCTAATGGTGCACCTATGCTAGCAATTAAAATTGTATCGGCTTTTTCTCCACGACTTATGTGGCCTGCAAAACGCTCATCGCTAAAGTCATCAGAACCAGAGCCAAAAGGCTGCTCCTCTGAAGGTACAATAAATACGGTCATTGGGCCAAAGTCAGACTCAAATACTAAGTGCAATCCTTTTTGACCTTTAAAATCACAAAACATCAAGTACGTGACTTTGCCTGGAAGCTCATCTAAGTGGCCACCAATGGTGGCAAACTTCTCATTAACGTACTCTAAGTCAATTGCTTTATGTTTATCTAAAGAGCCAATTTCATAGTATAAGTGCGCTAAAGCATGCTCTCCAACGCTATATAATGAATGCTGTTTAGTAGTAATAAAAAATACGCTTATAGCAACTAAGAATGATGCTGCAGCCGCTAAATAAAAGCGATTAAATGCAAAGCGTGATTTAGCTTCAACGACGTTGTCGTTTTGCTGCTGTTCAACATGCTCTTCAGATGCATAGGTATTTTCAATAATGCGCGCAGCTAAATCGTCTGGCACAGGAACATTTAAAGCGGCGTTCAACTCGTCGTCAAATGCACGAATGTCGTCAATAAATGCTTGTTTATCAATGTCCTGCTCGGCAAACGCTTCAAGTTCCTTATCAATAGTGCTTGGCTCGGCGAGGATGCGGCGGCGAAACTCGAGTTCATCCATTATTTTGATGCTCCTCTAAGTTGGTCATCATCACTGCTTAAAGCCTCTTTAAGCTGGTTTCTGGCACGAAATAATCGTGTCATGACGGTATTTTTGTTTAAATCGAGAATCTTAGCGATTTCATCACCAGAACAGCCCATTACTACTTGCAAAAGTAGAGGCTCTCGATATTCGTCTGCTAACTTTCCAATTTGTCGTTGGATCACTGTTTGTTC
This sequence comes from Pseudoalteromonas sp. CO133X, assembly GCA_004208945.1. Taxonomy (GTDB): domain Bacteria; phylum Pseudomonadota; class Gammaproteobacteria; order Enterobacterales; family Alteromonadaceae; genus Pseudoalteromonas. The sequence goes on from SGPE01000015.1 coordinate 233,314, forward strand.
CATTTCAGCATCAAGGGATGTGCTTTTATCATCCACTAAGGTATCGTTTTCAACATCAGCGTAATCAAATTGCTTTCTTTCAAAACGTCGCGCATTTTCGCGACGCAAAATAGTAAGTAGCCAAGGTTTAGCAGCGTGTTGATCTTGGAGTGAATCCAAGGCACGCCAAGCCCTCAGGAATGTTTCCTGCACTAAATCTTCAGCAATAGTTTGATCACGGCATAACCAATATGCAAAGCGATAAAGCTCACTGTGGTAGATATGAACGAGCTCTTCATATCGCTTTTGTTTTTCCGTCATAGTTATCTAGACCTGCCCTTAAGGAAAAAACTTTCTGGATTTATTATTTTTTTCAATGCGGCTAATCACTGTTAGCCGCTTGATGTGTATTGTTTAGTTATTATTAATCGTAAAGTTTTTTTAGCCCCTGATTTTTGTCATATGATTGAGCACTTTTTGTTTGGGCTAAACCATCAATGATGATTGCTAAATCAGGCTGCTCATCACTTGAACTATAGAGTTTTGCACGCAATTTAGCAATTTCTTCGCTTAGTTTAGAGCTTGATCTTGTGCCCATGAGCGTATCAATCGCGTTATGTGTTTGCCCTGTTTCATGTTTGGCGTAACGTGAAAGGGCTAAATAAAATGCTGAATAGTCTTTCATCTTTGCATATTTCTTTAGTTCAGATAAAGAAACCGAAGACACTTCACTCTTAACGTCATTTTTATCGGGAGAGTTGCTAACAGGTCGTTTTATTAAGAAGAACACGAGTGTTGCAATCCATAAAAGGTATCCTCCAGCAGCAACAATTATAAGCCAAATAGGCTGAGTTACTTCAGTAATAGTGCGAACAGCAGGAATTTCACCTGTTAGCTCTTGGCTGGTGTTTGGTGCTGAATTATTGGTATTTGCTGTCAGTGCATTAGTGCTAGGTATCACTGTGATAGTACGTGCAGGTATTGTTGCGTAACTAATTCGATTAATTTTTGTATTAAACCATGGCAGCTTTACTTCTGGTAATGTAAACGTACCAGGTGTCTGGGGGAGCAGTGCATACGAGGCTGTTTGTTGAGAGATAACACGTCCATCCCTAACTAAATGATTTGTCTCTTTTTCGTCAGGGTAGCTTCTAAAACCTTGTACTTGGGGCATCTCAATATCTGGTAATTGCTCTTTGGTTACACCGAGCGCTGTTAAAGTGATTGTACGTGTGATTGGTGTGCCAACCTCGACTGTATCGTCTTTTGGTTGCCACTGCTCATCTAAGTTTACTAGTTCACTTGGTAACCATGCACCTTGGTAATTTTCTGGAATAGGTTTAATGTCGAGATCAAGGTCTTCACCCATTGCCGATATTTCCATCTGACGATAGTTCTGCCTAATTCGGCCATTAAATACTGGCGCAGTAATTGTGTGTTGACCACTTTTTTGTGGTTGTAGTAAATATTCTCGGGTAATAACGAGATAACGTTTACCATCGATTAATTCATAGCTTTCTGACTGTTTACCAATAGCATTGAGTTGAGCATCATCCATTTGAGGAGTACTTAGGTTTCCATCAAGTAGCTCTTTATTGTTATCTAAGTAAAGTTTAACGGTATATACACCGGCTTCTTGGACATACAAGCTATCTGATTTTACACTCGTTTTTATAAATGCATCTTTATTTTGCTCAGCGTTTTGGCTGCGTTTAGACACTTCTAACTCTATTGGTTTTGAACTAACACCTGCAACTGTAAAGGCAGGGATAGTGTAAGTACCTTCTTTACGCGTCATTAGTTTTACTGACCAATTAGTTTGCTTACTGATCTCACCATTTACGATATTGGTTCGAGAGCTTACGCTGGTGGGCCCAACAACAAAGTCTTTTAATAGTACAGAGGTATCAGGCTGCTCGCTTTTGACACTATCATCTACGGAGATTGTTAAAATAAAAAACTCGCCAGCAAGTACTGGGTTTTTATCAACACTTGCCTGCAGTTGGCTGGCGGCCCATAGCGGCGCTGCCGCGATTAACAATAAACAACATAATAATCGCATTACCATGATTTTTCGGCTCCTCGTGGACGACGTTGATAGGTTCGTTTTTGTGCTTCTAGCTGCATTTTATTTCTTAATAAGATTGCAGGATCATCGGGGACTTTGCGCAACAGTTGATTCAGTTGTTGTGCTTTCTCTTTTTCTTCATTGGTTAGTTCGGCTGCCTGTGCTTGCATCGCCTGTTGCTCAGCTTGCTGCTTGGCTTGCTCATCATTTTGCATAGGCTCAGGTTGAGTCTCTTTTTGCTCATCAGATTGCTCAGGCTTTTGTTCATCGGATTGTGATGACTGCTCTGATTCAGACTCCATTTCAGGTTGATTTTGCTGATCTTTATTAGACTCGCTTTGTTCACCTTTTTGATCTGACTGCTCACCTTGCTCAGACGGTTGTTGGTCATCTTGTTGCTCAGTTTGCTCTGAGTTTTCGCCTTGCTCTGAATTATCGCCTTGTTGCTTTTGCTGGTTGTCTTGTTGACTGTCTTCGTTTTGTTGATCGTTATTTTGCTGCTGATCTTGCTGCTGTTGCTCTTGCTGATTCAACAACTTTTCAACCAGAGCTTGGTTTTCCTTTGCTTCAGTGAAGTTATCTCTAAGCTGTTGTGCTTGTTTGTAAGCATTTATAGCTTGTTCAAGCTCACCTGCTTTTGCAAGGGCATTACCGTAGTTATAGAAGCCCGTAGCAGATTTATCTTCACTAAACGCATCCATTGCCGCTTGGTAATTACCTTGTTGGTAAAGTGCGGCACCTTTTAGTTGAGAGTTCTCAGCTTGGGCGGCTTGTTCAAATTGCTTCTGCTGATAAGCATCGAGTGCGCGTTGATCTTGGTTCTTGAACATTTCTGGTAGCTCAGCGGCATACACGTGTTGCTGCGGCAATAGCATAACGAACATAAAGCCAAGCACTAGGCTGCTACGACGAATTAAAAAGAGTGCCAGTGGCATTAAGATCAGCAGTCCATAAATACCTGCATCTACACGCCAGAGTGTTTGGCTTTGCTTTTCATCTTTAAGTATTTCAGCATTTGCACTAGGTGCAAAGGTTTGAATATCTTGATTGTTGGTCTGATAAAGTGCAAATTTGCCACCACTATTACGTGCAAGCGCGCTTAAACGACTGATATTCAGCGTTGGAATCACAATCTGCCCCTGCATATCTTTCAAAAAGCCACCTTCAGGTAACTTAATAGGTGCACCTTGCTCAGTGCCAACCCCGTAAACATTTAAGCGATAATGTGACTGATCCGTAAAACGACTAATATCTTCTTGATCTAGGCTATCAATACCGTCGGTGACTAGAATGATATCACCTTCTAAGTAACCCGCCTGATTGAGCAACTCGTTCGCTTTTTCAAGTCCTTCGATTACATTAGAGCCTTTACTAGGCATGATTTCAGGGCTGAGGCTTGGAATGAGATTCGCTAATGTACTGGCATCGTTTGTTAATGGTGAAATGGTAAAGGCCGAACCTGCATAGACGACTAATGCTGTATCACCTTCTTTAAATAGCTCAATCATATCAAGGGCTTTAAAACGTGCTTGTACTAAACGACTTGGTGCAATATCTGTACTGAACATGGAGTACGACATATCCATAACAATAACGCGGGCGTTTTTCGCTTGAAACACAGGGACTTGTTTCTTCTCAAAGCTTGGTCCTGCACTAAACACGATAGCGAGAATCGTAAAGAGAGCAACTAACCAAAGTGGCTGACTTTGTTTTTTATGATTGTCGCTCATAACAAATTGCGCTAAATGTGGGGCAATTAACGCTGCCGGTGCGTTCTTTTTATTACGCACCAATAACACACTAAAAATAATGACCGCAGGTATTAATAACCAAAGTAGGGCAGGGCGAATAAATTCGAAATCCATATTACTTCTCCTGCTTAAGTTGGCGAGTAAAGCTAATGAATACAGCAAGAACAATTAAACCAAGTGCTGCCAATAGCGGAATATAAAACAATGAAATCTGAGGGCGAAAAGTCTGCTCATCACTACTAACAGGTTCGAGCTTATCGAGTTCTTGATAAATCTGCTGCAAACCAGCCACATCTTTTGCTCTAAAGTATAAGCCGCCAGTTTGCTCGGCAATACGTTTTAGCAAGCTTTCATCAAGGTTGCCGCCACTCATACCGCCCATATTAAATAGACTAAAACCACGTGGGTTATCTGAGCCGACACCAATGGTGTATACTTTTATGCCTTCCTCGCGAGCTAACAGTAGCGCATCTTCAGGATTGAGGTTACCAGCAGTGTTTTGTCCATCAGTTAAGAGCACCACGATTCGATTGCTCTCATCTTTGTTAGCAAAACGCTTTACAGATAAACCTAAGGCATCACCGATGGCTGTTGCGCGGCCTACAAGGCCAATTTGTGCTTCACCAAGCATTTGGCTTACGGTTTTAACATCACGCGTAAGCGGTGTTTGTAAAAATGCGGTATCACCAAATAAAATTAGACCAAGGCGATCGCCTTGACGTTGTTCAATAAAGTCACCTAGTACGGCTTTAACCATGGTTAGTCTGTCGACATATTGGCCTTGATAAGCCATATCTTGCTCAGTCATTGAGCCTGATAAATCTACCGCCAGCATAATGTCACGGCCTTCATTGGGTAAAGTAATTGGTTCATCAAGCCATGTTGGGTTTGCAATCGCAATGACCAATGAGACCCATACCGCCCATTCAAGCAATGACACTTTGCGACTATGTTGTTGAACGGCTTGGTTGTTAAGCCCAAGCTTAGCAAAGCCTGGAATACGTAGACGTAACTGACCTTGCTGTTTTGAAGGCATAAAGCGACTGACTAACCAAGGCAAGGGTAAAAGCACAAAGAACCAAGGCCAACTAAACTCAAACATTGATAGGCTCCTTGAGTTTAAAGTTGTGGATGGCGCTGCGTAATTTAGCCGCAAGCTCTGCATTATTATTTTGCTGTTGGTAAAGTGGCATGAGCTCATCGTAGCTAAAAGTGTCACCACAGAGCTTTGATAAACTCTCTGACCATTGCGCCAAAGGCTGTGAAGCAAGCTGACTATTATAATAATGACGTGTTAAGCGCTTAAGAATAATATGCAACGCTTGTGCATCATCTTTAGCCACATTTTGACTCATTTTAATCGCTTGCTTTTTGGCTTTCTTGAATTGCTGATTTTTATATAGCAACACTAAACCAACTACCAGTAGTACAACTAAAAATACAATAATTAGCCACCAAATAGGAGCCAGTGGCCACCATGCGACCTTTGAAGGTGCAATGACATCATGTAAGCCATCGAGCGGATTTGTTTGCATTATTACTTTCTCACTAATTGCAGCTCAAGCGGGGTGGCTGCACTGAATGAAATTAAACTAAGTCCAGATTTTTGTAAGCGTTTTAGCCTCAAAGCGAATGACTCTTGTGCCGACTTAGCAAAGCGTTCCCGAAATTGCTTATCCATTAACGGCAGAGCAAGATCTTGCCCATTAGCAGATACAGTCACTGTTTGCTTAAATGCAGGAAGTTGATGTTCGAATGGGTCGCTAACGTGGCAACCAATTAACTCGCAGTGACGGCTTAGTATTTCAAGTTGTTTAAAGCTTGCTTCGTCTAGTGCGCTAAAATCTGAAACGATATAAACTAAGCTACCGGGCTTAGCTAAATGGTTAAGACGCTTGAGGTTCTCACTAAATAAACTGGTCGCGCTTTTATCAACATTGGCTAACGCCTGACTATGAATGTCACATAAATTATGGCAAAGCTTTAATACTGCTTTTTCCCGCGATGTGGGTTTTAGTTCATGATGACTGTGTTGGTTAAATACCAAACCACCAATTCGGTCGCCACGCTGACAAGCTGACCATGCAACCAAAGCGCTGATATGTGCTGCTTGCACTGACTTTAACAATAACTTTGAGCCAAACAACATGGAGTTTGAAAAGTCGGTGAACACAAAAACGGGGCGCTCTTTCTCTTCTTGGAACAGTTTTGTGTGAGTTTCGCCAGTGCGAGCGGTGACTCGCCAATCGATTGAGCGAATGTCATCACCAGTTTGATAATGGCGTACCTCAGCAAACTCCATGCCTCGCCCTTTGTGCGGCGCAAGGTATTGCCCTGCTAAGCTGTTTTTGATTTTTACTTTCGGTGCAAGTTCAAGTAAGCGCGCTTTGGCTTTGTAATACATCAACTCTTTGAGTGATAAATTAACACCTTGGCTATGGCTTTCATGCAACCAAGTAGCTATATCTAATTGACCTGACATAACTTATGGTACTGCAACCAGTTCTAAAATACGCGTGATCACATCATCTTTGCTGATGCCGTCTGCTTGGGCTTCGTAGCTTAAAATAATACGATGGCGTAATACATTATGCAGTACCGCCTGAATATCGTCAGGGGCAACAAAGTCACGACCTTCAAGCCAAGCATGAGCTCTAGCACATTTGTCTAGGGCAATGGTTGCACGTGGGCTGGCACCGTACTCAATCCAGCGACCAAGCTGCTCATCTAGTTCAGAAGCTTCGCGGGTCGCAATGATTAGTTGTACCAAATACTTTTCAAGTGGTTCAGCAAGGTACAAACCCAAAATTGATTTTCGTGCTGCGAAAAGATCACTTTGGCTAATTTGCTGTGTTTCAGCTTGTTTATCAGATATTGCTTCACCACGGGTCAGGCGAAGAATATCAAGCTCGTGTTCTGCCCCAGGGTAATCAATACTTAAATGGAGTAAGAAGCGGTCAAGCTGTGCTTCAGGAAGAGGGTAAGTCCCTTCTTGTTCTAGCGGGTTTTGGGTTGCCATAACCATAAATAGCTCAGACAGTGGGTAAGTATTTTTACCAACCGTTACTTGGCGCTCAGCCATGGCTTCTAATAAAGCAGATTGTACTTTTGCAGGCGCACGGTTGATTTCGTCAGCTAAAATAAGATTGTGAAATAGTGGCCCTTTTTCAAATACGAATTCACTAGTTTGCTGACGGTAAATGTCGGTGCCAGTGACATCCGCAGGGAGTAAGTCAGGAGTAAATTGTACACGTTGGAAGCTACCTTCTACGCCTTTTGCTAAAGCATTCACTGCACGTGTCTTTGCAAGACCAGGAGGACCTTCAACAAGTAGGTGACCATCTGCCAAAATAGCGATTAACAGTGCTTGAGTTAATTGAGGTTGGCCGATAATTTGCGTGTCTAAATATGATTTTAATTGTGAAAATGCGTTAACTGCCATAATAAAAAGACTGTCCTAAATAGCGTGAGTCAAAATGTTATTGTTATGCGCCGATATAAGCCTATTCAGTGCTGATAAATTAGCTAAGCGTTATTATTAGTTAGGCGCTTTTTACAAGTTATAAGGATTCAAAGCTTACAACACAAGTGTTAGACATAAAATCCTAAAATAGTTCGTTATTTTTTAAGGATTTTTAGCCTACCATATAAATACACGTTATTTTTGTAAATAAGCTAAAAAAAGCCTATGGTTGGTAACTAATTTCGTTTCTCTATTGGCATTCGTATTCGGGTTGTTTTAGAATCAGGAAAAACAAACAGGTCAGACCTGTCAGCGGGAGAGCATAAATGTCTGAGCAAAATATACTTAAAACAGCAAAGGGCGATCGTATCGCCATCGTTAGCGGCTTACGAACGCCGTTTGCAAAACAAGCGACTGCATTCCACCATGTGCCAGCACTTGATATGGGTAAACTGGTTGTCAACGAGATGCTTGAACGTCTTAATTTCGACAAGTCTGAAATCGATCAACTTGTATTTGGTCAAGTAGTGCAAATGCCAGAAGCGCCTAATATTGCTCGTGAGATTGTTTTAGGCACAGGTATGCCTGTTTCAGTAGATGCATACTCTGTATCACGTGCGTGTGCGACAAGCTTCCAAGCAATTGCTAATGTTGCTGAGTCAATTATGGCAGGTTCAGTGCAAGTGGGTATCGCTGGTGGTGCTGATTCATCGTCTGTGTTACCAATCGGTGTGAGCAAAAAATTAGCCGGCAGCTTGGTTGATTTAAACAAGGCGCGAACACTTGGCCAGCGTTTGAAGATTTTCTCAAAACTGCGCCTAAAAGATTTACTCCCTGTACCACCAGCTGTTGCTGAGTACTCTACTGGTTTATCTATGGGTCAAACGGCAGAGCAAATGGCGAAAACGCATAGCATCAGTCGTGAAGATCAAGATGCTTTAGCACATCGTTCTCACACTCTTGCAAGCCAAGCATGGGCTGATGGCAAGCTAAAAGACGAAGTAATGACGGCCCATGTTGCGCCTTATAAGAGTTTTATTGAGCAAGATAATAACATCCGCCGTAACTCAACGGTTGAAGGCTACGCGAAATTAAAACCAGTATTTGACCGTCAGCATGGTTCAGTTACTGCTGCTAATGCAACACCGTTAACAGATGGTGCCGCTGCGGTATTAATGATGAGCGAGAGTAAAGCTAAAGCACTGGGTTACAATATTCTTGGTTATGTACGTAGCTTTGCGTTTTCTGCAATCGGTGTTCATGAAGACATGCTAATGGGTCCGGCGCACTCAACGCCAATCGCTCTAGATAGAGCAGGTATTACATTAGCTGATTTAGATTTAATTGAAATGCACGAAGCATTTGCAGCGCAAACACTTGCCAATATGAAGATGTTTGCGTCAGATAAATTTGCACAAGAAAAGCTAGGTCGTAGTAAAGCGATCGGCGAAATTAACATGGACAAGTTCAATGTCTTAGGTGGCTCTCTGGCATACGGCCACCCATTTGCGGCAACAGGTGCACGCCTGATCACGCAAAGCTTGAATGAACTTAATCGTCGCGGTGGCGGCCTAGCACTCACGACTGCGTGTGCAGCGGGTGGCTTAGGTGCAGCCTTTGTATTGGAGAGTGCGTAATGACAGATTCAGTATTTAGTTTATCAGTGGCTGATGACGGCGTAGCCGTTGTAACCATTGATGTGCCGGGTGAGAAAATGAACACCCTGCGTAGCAGTTTTGCAGAAGATTTAAAAACCTTACTTAAAGATGCACAAGCACAGGCAGTAAAAGGCATGGTGTTTATTAGCGGTAAGAGCGATAACTTTATCGCCGGTGCTGATATTAAAATGCTTGATAATGCTAATAGCCGTGAAGACGCATTAGCGCTGAGCGAAATGTGCCAAGAAGCGTTTTTTGATATGAAAAAACTGCCTTTCCCAACAGTGAGTGCCATTCATGGTGCAGCACTGGGTGGCGGTTTAGAGTTTGCTTTAGCTTGTGATTATCGTGTTTGTTCTGACAGCGACATCACTAAACTTGGCTTGCCAGAAGTACAGTTGGGCTTATTACCAGGTGGCGGTGGTACACAGCGTTTACCTAAATTAGTGGGCCTTCAAAAAGCACTTGAATGGATGCTTACAGGTAAGCAAGTTCGTGCTAAGCAAGCGAAGAAAACAGGCTTAGTAAACGACTGTGTGCCGCACAGTGTTTTACTTGACGTTGCTAAAGAATTTGCACTAAAAGGTAAGGCGAAGGTTACTAAACCAAAACTTGATCGTTTAAGCCAATTACTTGAGTCGAACCCATTTGGCCGCAACATTATTTTCAAAAAAGCACAAGAAAATGTGCTGAAGAAAACCGGTGGTCACTACCCAGCACCTTTAGCCATTATTAAAGCAGTTCGTGCAAGTGTTGAGCTTGATCAGTTAAAAGCATATAAAACTGAAGCTGAAGGCTTTGCCACGCTAGTTATGAGCGATGAGTCAAAAGCATTGCGCGGTATTTTCTTTGCAACCACTGAAATGAAAAAAGAATGGCGCAATGATGATGCACCAGCAATCGCTAAAGCTGCGGTATTAGGCGGTGGCTTAATGGGCGCGGGTATCGCTCATGTCAGTGCAGTGAAAGCGGGTGTGCCAGTGCGCATTAAAGATGTGGCTGAAAAGGGCATCAGCAATGCGATGAACTACAGCTATAAAATTTTAGATAAAAAGCAAAAGCGCCGTATTTTGTCTAAAGCTGAGCTGCAACAAACCATGAACCGTATTACCGGCACCACCGATTACAGCGGCTTTAAACACATTGATATCGTTATTGAAGCGGTGTTTGAAGACTTAGCTCTTAAGCAAGGTATGGTAGCTGATGTTGAACGTGAGTGCCAAGACAACACTATTTTTGCAAGTAATACCTCGTCATTACCGATTGCACAAATCGCTGCGGATGCAGCGCGTCCAGAAAATGTAATTGGTCTGCATTACTTCTCACCTGTTGAGAAAATGCCACTTGTTGAGATCATTCCACACGCGGGTACGTCTGAAGAAACCATCGCCCGCGTTGTTAACTTTGCCCGTAAACAAGGTAAAACACCGATTGTGGTTAAAGACATGGCTGGTTTCTATGTAAACCGTATCTTAGCGCCTTATGTAAATGAAGCGGCTAATTTATTGCTTGCAGGTGAGCCAATTGAAAAGATTGACCAAGCCTTAGTTGAGTTTGGTTTCCCAGTTGGTCCATTAGCATTACTTGACGAAGTAGGGATTGATATTGGCTCTAAAATTGCCCCCATCCTTGAAAAAGAATTGGGCGAGCGTTTTAAAGCCCCCGATGCCTTTAACCGCTTAATTGATTCTAAGCGTTTAGGCCGTAAAACAGGTCGTGGCTTTTATCTTTATGACAAAAAAGATAAAAAAGTGGATGAGTCAGTATACGAGTTACTGGGAGTTACGCCATCACCTCGATTAAACAAGAGCGAAATTGCTAAACGCTGTGTGGCACAAATGCTGAACGAAGCGGTGCGTTGTTTAGATGATGGCATTATTGCTAGCCCACGTGACGGTGATATTGGTGCTATTTTTGGTATTGGTTTCCCTCCGTTCTTAGGCGGTCCATTTAGCTATATGGATAAACTTGGCGCAGCACAGGTTACTTCTGAAATGGCCACATTTGCTAATTACAACCCAATTTTTACTCCTTGCGATACATTAAAAGTAATGGCTGAAAAGGGGGGGCGTTTTTACCAAGCAGAAAGTGAAGAGTCGGCAGTTGCCGAAGCTGCACAAGTCGATCCAGTTGAAGTAACCAAAAAAGTGGTTGAAGACGAGCAAGCTTCAGATGACGTGGATACAGAAACAACTAAAAGCTAATTCTTTAAATTAGTTAATTTAAAAGCCCTGCTCATTTTGAGCGGGGCTTACTGTTTCAAAGGAATATTGCTTTAAAGAAATATAAGAAATTTTATGGCATCACTGTGATTTTATATTTAATATAAGCAATTAAATTCAATGACTTAATTTCAACAAGGATGTCAGAGTGTCTACTTCATGGAAGCCTAAGGGTTTTATCGCTATTCTTCTTGGCGTGTTATTTCAGCCATTTGTATTTTTGTACGTTAATAAATTCAGGTTGTTCATTACTTACCTTGTCTTAACGGCCTTATGTTACTTGCTTGACATTAAAATCCAAGCGAGTGCAGGAGAGGCTGATTGGTATCAAGGTATTTATCTCACAAGTGTGTTTATAATTATATGTCCACTCCATGCTTTTTGGATAACAAAGCACTATAACGCAGATAAGAAGCGGCCTTGGTTCGCAAGTTGGTGGGCTGTAACTTTAATTTATCTTACCCTCTCTGCTGCTCTTATTTTAATGAGAATTTTTTCATTTGAGCCTTTCACTTTACCAGCTTCATCTATGGCACCTCAGTTAGATAAAGGGAGCCAAGTTCTAGTTAGTAAAATAGGTTTTGGTAATTATCGGTACTTAGGCTATCAAATTTCAAGATCGCCCATGTCAGCTAAAGTAGGTCGAGGTGATGTTGTTGCCTTTCAGTATCCGAAAAACCCTGATTATACTTGGCTGAAACGCGTAATAGGGGTGGCTGGCGATAGAATTGTTTATCGAAATAAAACTGTTTATATCCAAAAAGCATGTGATGAGGGAGCCGACATTTGCGCTGACTTCATCCCTTTAGAGCAATCTTTCGTTTCTCAAACTGAAAGTGGACTTAAAGTTCTGCAAGAGGTAAATGATGGTAAACATTATCAAATTTTACTAAATGAGAATCACCCTGAACAGGTAAGTCATTATTTCAACCAAGCAGGCAGCGAAAAGGCGGAATGGATCATCCCTGAAGATCACTACTTTGTTATGGGTGACTCTAGAGATAATAGCTCAGATAGCCGCTTTTGGGGCTTTGTTCCTAAAGATAATGTGATAGGAAAAGTGATTTATACTTGGTAGCTGTAAAGCAGCTTAAGCTGCAGTATTGGCCATAAGTGGTATTTAATTAGCTAAGTAGGTTTGTTATAACTAGACTTATTTACTTAGCGATTGATCACCATGACTCTCACCACTGCGCGATTAACTTTACGGTTGTTAAATGCTGATGACTGGCCACTGTTTTACACTTTGCACAATGATGCAGAGGTTATTGAGAAATGCTTTGATAAGCCCTCAGAAGCGCAGCTACGTGCGAAGTTTAATGAACGTTTAAAGCCTTGGCAGCCAGATGCAAACTCGCCACTGTGTTTAGTTATTATTGAAACGAGTACCGGTAAAGAGGTGGGTGTGACAGGTTTTACCTCATCAACCGTTCCTGATATTCAAGAAGTTGGCTACTTATTGCTGCCTAATTTTCATGGTCGTGGCTATGCTACCGAGTCTTTAAAGGCGGTGCTTGATTTTGCTCAGGCTGAGTATTCTGTGAAGGAGTTTAAAGCTGTCGTCACTGAAGGCAACATAGGTTCAGAAAAAGTACTTGAGAAGTGTGGCTTTCAGCTAGTTGATAAGCAATTAGATGCCTATGCCATTGGTGGGGTTTTGTATACCGATCATCATTTTCATTTAAATTGCACTGATCACAGGGTGTGATCAGTGCGGTCAAGTTATAGGTGAAGCTCAATCGCTTTTCTGTCTTTTTCAGGCATATTTGCAACCACCAAATCAAACGAGTTATCAATCATTCGTTCAATTTCTCCTTGTGGGATAGTGCCATCTAAAATCACTGTATTCCACAACCGTTTATTCATATGGTAACCAGGAATTACAGAAGGAAAAATATCACGTAATGCTTGGGCTTCGTCCGGATCGCATTTTAAGTTAAGCCACCAAACAGGTTCACCATCTTCATTTGTTTGGCCTTCTTTTCCCTCTGCGAGAGTCGCAAACATTTTATGATTTACTTTGTAAACATCGACGTCTTGACCAAATGGCTGAGTGAGCATTACCACTGGCTTTTTCATTAAGTATTCATGTACAGCATGTTGATTCATGATCCAGTCCTTGAAGTCATTTTTTCGTTGCTATAAAGATAGCATCTTTTTATTCGGTTTGAGACATTTATTACGATAATTCGCTGAAAAATAGACCAATTACATCAGCAAAAGTAAAACTGCAAATTTTTGTTGAACAATAGTAATTACGTGGTAAATTTCTGTCATTAAAAAACGATAGGAATACACCCATGCCTAAGGCTAGTGAAGTCAAAAAAGGTGCCGCTATTGAGCATAACGGCCAAGTTTTAGTAGTAAAAGATATTCAACGTTCAGTACCGCAAGGTCGTGCTGGTGGTAGTTTATACCGCATGCGTTTATATGATGTTGTTACTGGTGGCAAAGTAGACGAAACATTTAAAGACAGCGATATGCTTAAACTTGCTGATTTAACTCGTCGTGAAGCGATGTTCTCTTACATTGATGGTGAGGAGTATGTTTTCATGGATAATGAAGACTACACGCCTTATAACTTAAACAAAGAAGCAATCAGCGAAGAGATTTTATTTGTTAATGAAGAGACGCAAGGTCTACATGTTATAGTAATCGATGGCTCACCAGTGGGGATTGACTTACCTTCAAGTGTAGAACTTGTTGTTGAAGAAACAGACCCTTCAATTAAGGGCGCTTCAGCAAGTGCTCGCTCAAAACCTGCACGTTTGAGTACAGGCCTTACTATTCAAGTGCCAGAGCATATTTCAACAGGCGATCGTATTCGCATTAACACCGCAGAACACAAGTTTATGGGTCGCGCTGAAAAGTAGTCCTAGCTGGTTATGTTTGATAAAACCGATTGCAGATCGGTTTTATCATTTTATTTACTTATAAAGTAGTATTTTCATTAATCATTTAATATTACTTTGTTTAAAGATTGAAAAAGGGACAGAAAAAGCGCATTATTAAGCGCTCAAATTATTGCTATGTGGCTGTTTCTATCATGTATACGGGTTAGGTAGCAAAAACAATAATAACAAGCAGTAGTAGATTAAATGTTAAACCACGGATTGGAAAACAGAGAATACGTTAAATTACCTGAAGGGGTTGATATTGCAATCACACCCGCAGGTGTTGTCTCCCGTAGCTATGCCTACATCATCGATTTCCTATTTCGCAGCCTTATTATGTTCGTTGTATCACTTGTATTTAGCTTTTTAGGTGATGCAGGGCAGGGCATTATTCTGATTATTTATTTTATAACATCTTGGGGATACAACATTTTTTTTGAAATGAAAAATGGTCAAACTCCTGGGAAAAAGCGTCTTAAGATCCGCGTAGTACAAGATAATGGCTTACCAGCCAGTTTTTCACAAATTGTTGTACGAAACCTATTACGTCCAGCAGATATGTTACCTATTGGTTATTTTTTAGGGCTAGTTGTCATGATGTTCAACTCTCGTTTTAAGCGTATTGGTGATTGGGCAGCAGGCACTATGGTTATTTATGATGATGAAGTAGAGGCACGCCCTGAATTACCGAAAGGCAATATTGAAATCCCAGTATTGAGCTTAAGCACGGAAGAACAATTAGCAGTGCTTGCTTTTGCAGAGCGCAGTGATGAGCTTTCTGATGCGAGGCGCAGTGAACTCGCCGCAATTTTAGCTGAGCCATTTAAGTTAGAGGGCAATGAAGCGCAGAGTATGTTAATCGGTTATGCGCGTTTCTACTCAGGTCAGTTAAGTAACTCTAATGAACAGGCGCATAGTGAGACAGTGCAATGAAGCAAACGCAATTTGTAAAATCGAATAGCCAGAGCTGGAATGAATTTAAGGCGCTTTGCGAGCTTGCAGAATCAGAAAGTTTGCCGGTTTATTTTCCTAATATGTACCGTAAGGTGTGTAATGATTTAGCCATTGCCCGCAGTCGCCAATATAGCCCCGTACTTATTGAGCAAATTAATCGTTTAGTTCAGTATGGTCAAAAGCGCTTGTATTTATCTCGCAGCAATCAGTTTTCTGAGATATGGCATGTTGCCCGCACAGCATTTCCTCGGGCCCTCTATGAGAACCGTATAATGCTGGGCATTAACTTATTAGCATTTTGGGGCTTAGCACTTATCGCGTTTATTTGGGTGATGCTTGACCCTGATGCGGTATATACATTTTTGGGGCAAAGCACTGTACTGCAAATTGAAGAAATGTATAACCCCGGGGGCAGTGTACAAACAGCTGAGCGTGGCGCAGCTCAAGATCTCATGATGTTTGGTGTTTATATTTACAATAACATTGGCATTGCATTTCAAATGTTTGCTGGTGGGGTGTTGTTTTGTGTTGGCGCTGCATTTTTCTTACTATTTAACAGCTTTTACTTTGGTGCGATTGCCGCTCACATTGTTAATATTGGCTTTGAAGGGCCATTTTTCTCATTCGTTATAACCCATGGTTCATTTGAATTAACCGCGATTATTATTGCCTCTGCTGCAGGGTGTCAGATAGGTTATGCATTATTGAATCCTGGTCATTTTACCCGCGGCTATGCAATTAAACAGGCCGCACAAAAAGCATTGCCTCTTATTGTTGGTGCGTTTTTAATGCTTGTTCTTGCGGCATTTATTGAGGCCTTTTGGTCGCCACGTGATATAGCCAATGAAATTAAATATAGTGTAGGGAGTGTTTGCTGGGCGTTTGTTTTGTATAGGCTATACAAGGGGATGCGTTATGGAGCTTAATAGGTTAAGTTTTAACCCGCGTAAACGTAGCGCCTATGAAAACTTTGATTTAACTGTATTATTAACTAAACAGCACTTTTTACCTTTGTTTAGCCTTTATATCTGCTTAGCTTTACCAACATTTTTGATATTAGGGTTTTTACTTGGCTGGTCAATCGCTGCATTTGCTGTATGGCTATTAAAACCTTTATTTGAACGCCCTTTACTTGATTACATGTCGAAGGCTGTTTTTAGTCAACCAACCTCGATTAAGTCAAGCATACTGGTTATAAAGCAGCTTAAATTTAAGGATATGCTAGCGCATTTAACCGTATTTAGGCTCAGCCCTAATCGCGCATTTTTGGCTCCGGTGGAGCAATTAGAGCGCTTGTCAGCAGAGCGAAAGCAAAAACGTAAGCAAGTTCTTTTTGCAACATCAAAGCCAAAGCAAACCTTATGGATGCTTTTTTGCGTACATTTCGAGTTTATTGTTTTAATGGGACTTTCGGCTTTTTCAATTGCATTGATCCCAGACTCATTTTCTCTTGAAGAATCTATCTACCAATTCCAAGACTCTCCTGCTTGGCTAGAAATTGCCTTTAACTTACTTTATTTATTAAGTATTTCCCTCGTCGCGCCATTATTTGTCACAGGGGGGTTTTTAGCCTATTTACATCGCAGGGTTGAGCTCGAAGGTTGGGACATTGAGCTTGCTTTTAAGAATATAAAAACACGTTTTGCACAGCCTTTGTCATTGATATTCGCTTGCTTACTTAGCTTTTTGGCAGCGATGCCACAAACCAGTTTTGCTGAGGAGCTTGATAAAGATGCTGTTAAAGAGCAAGTGATTACACTTTACAATCAAGATGATGTTATTGAAAAGAAAACGACTTGGGTTCCTGACTTTAATTTTGAGCAAGACAACGCAAGTCCATCATCGTTTGATTTTTCATGGCTGAGTAACTTTTTTGAGTTAATTGGATTTACGCTCAGCTATTTAGTATGGGGCTTTGTAGGATTACTTGCACTGTGGCTTGTTTATTATCTTGTTAAGAATAAAGGTTTTTTTACTGGGTTGAAGCTGCCTGAAAAGTCACAAAAAAAATCTGACCATGTTATTCCGTCTTTATTTACTGACATTAAACATGACGAACTTCCTGATGATTTAATTAGTGCTGCACTTGAGAGTTATCGTTCAGGAAACTTACGGTTAGCGCTTGGTTACTTATTGCATCACTCACTTCGCTGGGCACAGGTTCAGTATGAGATAAAACTTCATCGTTCAATGACTGAACGTGAGTGTAAACAAGTAATTGATGCAAGCGTGTCCGAGCAATGGCAAGCTGTATTTAGCACATTATTTTCAGCATGGGTCAGTGTTGCTTGGGGACATCGAAAACCTAATATCGACTTTGAACAACTTGCAGAGCAAATTAAGCAAATGTCGTTGCCTGTGGAGTTAAACCATGAAACTTAAGTATTTTATGATTGGTTTACTGGTTTTAACCGTTGCTTTACTCGGGTCAATGTTGGCATCAGTAAAGTGGGAAAAACAGGAAGTAGAGATAGGTTTTCAACCAGAGGTAGCAAAAGACAGCTTCACTTTGGCTCAGCGTTTATTGGCTTCATATGATGTGCAATGGCACAAAGACAAACGTTTAGCCAGCCAAACTAACCCCAATCAATTAACAATAGACCCAAATACTATGCTGGTTGTTGATGAGGCTGTACTTGCTAACTCATATGAGCTAGATCAACAGCTAGTGCAGTGGGTCGCTGACGGTGGGCGTTTAGTGTATGTACTTAACCGACAGCGCGATGAGCTAGGGATTGATAACGCAATTTTTTTCCAAGAGTTAGGGATTGATGTTACAACCGTCGATGATGTGTTTGAATTCAATTTTGTGCTATTAGAAGAAGGCAGCTCAAATACAACACTGACAATTGATGAGACAACGCAATTAGAACTCGAACTTAGCCAAGCTTTTAAAATTGATAGTTGCCAAGGCGTGCAAACAGAAAATCAAGCGGGTGATACTGTAATGTGCGATCTGCCCTTTGGTGCAGGCCGTGTTATTGTTTTACCATCACTGGCCCCTTTTACTAATTATAAGTTACGGCATCTAGATCATGGCAGCCTATTAGTTTGGTTAACTCAAGGTGCCAGTAAAGTGACGTATGTGCCGTATTTAAGTTACCCAAATTGGTTATCTAAGTTGTGGCATTGGAGCTGGCAGTTTGTGGTTAGCTTATTACTGACAGTGGTATTTGCTGTGTGGCATATTAGTAGCCGTATTGGCCGCGCATATGCGCCAGATGTCGATAGCAAAACAAGCTTTAATCAGCATATTCGAGCTATTGCAAATTTTTACACAGAACACGGTCATGAAGCGCGTTTATTTGAAGCGTTAAAAAAAGATTTTAATGCAAAAGTAGAGACGCGAGTCCCTAATTTCAAAATGCTTAGTGCACACAAACAGGCTGAGATTATTGCCAGCCTAACTCAGTTTGATAAAGAGCAAGTCGAGATCTTGCTTTCAAGCGAACTTCCCGAGTCTCGTGAACAACGAACAGATTATATAAAACGATATAGACAATTAAGGAATGCCTTATGAGCACGGAACTAGATACTCACTCATTGAGCCTGGTAGATGCGGCAAACGCAGTAAAAAAAGTGAAAGAAAATATTGCGCGTGTTCTTGTTGGTCAAGATGCCATTGTAGAAGACGTATTAACAGTCTTGTTTGCCGGCGGACATGTGTTACTTGAGGGTGTACCAGGGCTTGGTAAGACCTTGTTGGTACGAGCACTTGCTAAAAGCTTGAGTGTTGATTTTTCACGGGTTCAGTTTACACCCGATTTAATGCCATCGGATGTCGTTGGTCACAGTTTATATGATATGAAATCGGGTGAATTTAATATTAAAAAGGGACCTGCTTTCACCAACATATTATTGGCCGATGAAATAAACCGTGCACCTGCAAAAACTCAGTCAGCGCTACTTGAAGTGATGCAAGAACAACAAATAACCATTGATGGTGACACGCTGTCAATCGACTCGCCATTTATGGTTCTTGCCACGCAAAACCCGCTTGACCAAGAAGGTACGTATCCGCTACCTGAAGCAGAACTTGACCGTTTCATGATGAAGATTGAGCTAGGGTTTCCTTCGTTCGAATCTGAAGTGGAGTTACTAAAACTAAACACCAAGATGGTTTCGAATGAATCAACCGTTGATGCATTGCCTGCTGTATTGAATGCTGCCCAAATTGCACAAATTAAACAGCTTTGTGCAGATATATTAGTGGACGAACAGATTTTAAATTATGCGGTTGATATTACGCGTAGCTCAAGAACGTGGCAGGGAGTTTTACATGGTGCAGGGTTGCGAGCATCTATTAATATTATTAAAGCGGCAAAAGTTATGGCGCTAATGAATGGTCGCGACTTCGTAACCCCTGATGATGTTAAATCAGTGTCAGTTAACATACTTCGCCATCGTTTGATCTTATCTGCTGATCTTGAGCTTGAAGGTGTGTCATTTGATGAAGTGATTAGTGCCATTCTTGCTAGTGTTGAAGCACCACGATCATGAAACGTATAAAGCTAAGACCATCAAAACGCCTAGTACAGATACTGAGTGTTATTGTCCTCTTAGTGGTGGTATCTGCTTTGATTGAGCTTAGCAGCTTATTTATTACGCTACTGCTTTGTATTCCTTTGCTGATTGCTTGTGTTGATTGTTACTTTTCGCGATTTGCGCACAATGTATCTGTAGAGCTTTCAACAAATCAAAATATGGCGTTATATCGCTGGCAGCCAATAAAGTTGCTACTAAAAAATAAAGCGAAACAGGTTCTACGTGCTGATATCAGTATTCATTTAACAAATGCTCTGGAGCTTGCTGAAGCTGTAAAAAGTATTGAACTTGAGACAAACCAACAAGCTGAGCTTAGCTACTCTATGCGTGCCCATAAGCGAGGAGATGCAGATATTTCGGCGGTTGAATTACGTATAACTTCTGCGTTTGGGTTATGGCAATCAAATTGGTTAGCAGCACATCGTACCCAGTTAAAAGTATACCCAGACTTTAGCCGTGTCACGTCGAAGCAACACCTTAATGGCGTAACAAATAAACCAATTAATGGCCTTAAGCTAACAAAAAAACGTGGTGATGGAATTGAGTTTCATCAACTAAGAGAGTATCGCCAAGGTGACAGCGTTAGGCAGATAGATTGGCAAGCAACCAGTAAACGCCGTAAATTAATATCCCGAGAATACCAAGAAGAGCAAAACCAGCATGTAATTGTTATGCTGGATGCTTCAAAGAAAATGGCTATAGAGGCTAAAGAGGGCAGTCACTTTGACCACGCGCTAAATGCATTATTGTTACTATCACACACGGTATTAAAGCAAGGCGATTGGTTTAGTATGCAAAGCTTCAATCAAAACGTGCGTTGGTTACCGGGTGTAAAAGGGGCACAAAACGTGTCGCGGGTGATGAACCACTTTTATGATCTTTACCCAGATCAAAGTAGCAGTGATTATGTGGTTGCTGTAAATCAGCTAATTGCCAAGCGCAGTAAGCGCTCTTTAGTTTTACTCGTTACAACACTCGACGAACAAAGTATTGATGAATTACTGCCTGCGATAAAACTATTACAGAAGCATCATTTAGTTGCTTTAATCAACATAAATAACCGCTCTGTGAGTGAAGTGCTTAAAGAGCCAATTCAAAAGTACGAAGATGCAACAAGTTATTGCGCAGCACTCAGTTTATTAAATACACATAAGAAAAACATGGCGAAACTGAGAAAAGAAGGGGTGATTGCGATTGATTGTAACCCTGAGCAGTTATTGCCTCATGTGCTCAATACATATTTGAATGTGAAACATTCAGGTGCTTTATAATGATGCAGTTAAGTAACTAAAACATACTTGGATGTTAAACGGGACACATAGTAAAAAGGCATTAAAATTTAATGCCTTTTTCATTATGAAATTAAAGTAGCTTATTGCTGTCTATCAATTGCTTCATTAATCTTGTATTGGAAGTAAATAACGTTAAAGAAGAACGTTAAAATACCATTTAATTTTACAGGCTCAGCGCTACCTTCATTAATTAATTCTGTGAGTGAAGTACGCAGTGAGAAAATTAAAATAATGGCTACGACAAATGAGGCTAGCGACACAATAAAGCCGAGCTCAGGTAAAATACCGGCTATTGATAAAACAAGGTTAACCACATACAGCGCCACATAGCCATAAACTAGTCCTTGAGCTATTTGGTTTTTCGCCAGTGAGTTTGCTTTGTTTGTTCTATTTACAAGCCAGTACACACTGTAGATACCTAATGTGATGATACTTAAAAAGAACACGCCCCATGCCGAGAAGCGGTCAAAGTTCAAAATGGGTTTGTTGCTACCATCGTTATTTTGTGTAAGGTTTGCTTCCGGTGCCTCGTAGACGTTTGCAGTATTGTCAGACATGATGTCTCCTAATCATTTTTGTTTATTCCTTATGTGCATCTATGCACGTTCCTATTTTAACAATTTTGACCGCTTTGTATATAAATAATACAATTTTTTATTAGGTTTATGTTTGATATTTAAGAATATAATCTGCCTTTATAGTGGCTATTTACATCCTGACGTTTTCACTGGTGCTTAAGTTATGTACACTGCGCGCTTATAACTGTGGGGGCTATTGTGTTTTTTGTTTGTGTGAGTTGTGTATTTATTTTTGTAATGTATTTAGAGTCCGTTTCAAAAGGCATGCCTGTTAAACGATGGGTACTTTTAGGGGGGGCGCTAGGCCCTGTTGCTTGGTGCTTGTTTAACATCCATTATCGACGTGCATTGATACGTCATATCGGCTTACGAGCGTGCAGCTGGCGACCTTAAACTTCAACGCTTCTTAATAAACTGGGCGCTGATTTATTACGCTGTTTTTTCAAAAAAGCTGTGAACTCAGGTTGTGACAAGGGTTTTGAGTAGTAATAACCTTGTACTGTTTGGCAATTTAATTGCTCTAACATCGCTATTTGCTCTGCTTTTTCAACGCCTTCAGCAACAACATGTAAGTCAAGGTTGTGTGCAATGGTAACGATAGAGTCGACCATATTACGGCCTCGTTCTGATTGCATGTCGTCTATAAAAGCTTTATCAACTTTTAATGTATTGAGTGGGAACTGCTTTAAGTAAGCCAACGATGAGTAACCCGTACCAAAGTCATCCATTGCTAAGTGTATACCTCTGGCACTAAGAGAACGCATCACTGAAATTGCTTCATTAGGATCGTCCATTACCGTTCCTTCGGTTATTTCGAGCTCTAAAAAGTAAGAGGGTAGTTCATTCTTTTGTAAAATTACATCAATGCGAGTCGTTAAATCAGGTAAGCTAAATTGCTTTGCAGATAGGTTTACAGCGACACGACCATTAAATAACCCTTGGTCGATCCATGTCTTCACATCACGACAGGCTTTATTAAGCACCACTTCACCGATTTCAATAATTTGCCCCGTTTCTTCTGCGATAGGAATAAACATTCCTGGGCTGATAATCCCCTTTTTAGGTGTGATGAAACGCACAAGTGCTTCCATACCATCCAATTTTCCGGTGCGAATATTCATTTTGGGTTGATAATAAACTTCAAAATGATCTTCTTTTAATCCGTAACGCATTAGGTTTTCTATTTGCAGACGTTTAACGGCTTGGCGGTTCATTGTGTCGTTAAAGAATAAGTAACTATTGCCTTTTTTCTTAGCGTGGTACATCGCTGTATCGGCATTTTTTAATAAAAGCTCAGGTGTATTGCCATCTTCAGGGAACAGTACGATACCAACACTCGAGGTGATTACTAGCTCATGGCCTGCCATGTTAAAAGGTGTGGCAATCGCTGCTAAAAACAGCTTTGCCATTCGCGTAATCGTATGAATGTCGTTGGTGCCTGACATAACAAGTGCAAACTCATCACCACCAAGGCGATAAAATACGTCTTTTTCACGGGTGAGCTTATTTAATCTCATGGCCAATTTGGCGAGCAGGCTGTCACCAAGTTGATGGCCTAAGGAATCATTGATCTTTTTAAAGTTATCTAAGTCAAATACTAATAGGGCATGATGATTATCTTGTTTGGCGAGCTTTTTAAGATTAGTAAAAAATAAATTACGGTTAGGCAAGCCGGTAGTACGGTCTCGGTTTGATAAATTATGTAATTGTGACTCAGCTTTTTTGCGCTCTGTTTGGTCAGAATAAACCACAACGTAATTACATATTTGATTATGCTCGTTTTTGATTTCGTCGATAGAAATCTCTATGGGGAGTAACTGTCGTTGTGCATTTCTAAGTTTAACTTCTTGCTGCCAGTGATCTGTAGCTCTAACCGTTGCTTTTATTTCATCTACGTAGCTTTGATCATAGCCAAAAAGAGCAAAATCTTTCTTTAGATATTGCTCTCGAGTACCACCAAAAAGGGTCAAAAAGCTGGGGTTTAAATCAACTAATTTAAAGTTTTTATCGTAAATTGCGATGGCATCAGTCAGTGACTCAACACATTTTGCAAATAGGTTTAAACGTGCTTCTGTGGATTTGAGCTGTGATATGTCACGTACGGTGCCAGTCATACGTAGGGGGTTAAGATTGACATCTTTTTCAATAATCTTTCCACGGTCGAGTACCCAATGCCAACGCTCTAAGCTGTCTTTTATACGATAGCTTGCTTCAAAAAAGGCAGTGTGTTCAGCAAAGTGTTTTTTAAGGGCTTTTTCAACATGTTGTAAATCATGAGGGTGGATTAAATCACGGTTGGGCGGGAAGCCTGCTGCGTTATTCGTATCGGTGGTATATTTATCGTTTATACGAATAACTTCACCTGTTTTTATATTCCAGTCCCACAGAGTATCACCGCTGCCTTCTACGGTACTTTTTAATCTATGTTCTGAAATACGAAGTTGATGGCGTGAGCGTTTGAGCTTATAAATAACGAATAGCAAATACGGTAATAACAGCAGCATTATAGAGCTAGGTATAAGCAATAGGGTGCTTTGCTCTAGCTCTATAGGGCTTGCAGCGGCTGAAAATATACCGGCCATATTGATTGTTAAAAATACAGAAATCATTGTTATTATTTTTGTCATTAATGCAATACCTTAATTCGCACCAGATAATTTAATCTAAGCTCGCAAGCGAGTCAAAGAGAATGCGAAGAAAGGGTTGTTTTTGACTGTTTTTTGATTGCTTTATCACTTAACAGCTCTATTCGAGGTCGCGATTCGGCAAATGTCTCTTTTATGTATTGTTGCATTTGCTTTAAGCTCAGTTTATCAAGCTCGGCAAGAAGTTGTTGCTGCATATTAAACTTACTATCTCGATTACCAATTGCTAACCAGAGCCTTTGTGAGCGAAGACGAAGATTTTTATCTTTTTCTGCTATATGTGTAATTAACCCTGCTTTTGTATCTTGCCATTGTTGCTCATCTAAAGAATCAATGTGCTGTAGATAATTACTTATAAAATGCTGATGACGAATGAGTATTTCGTCAGCGGTGTGTTTTGGAGACTGAACATAAAACGCAATGCCAGCACGCGTATTAAAAGGTGCGTAGCCAGCCCCCACTAAATAACCAAGTTGTTGCTTGGTTCTAAGCTCATTAAAATAGTCTTGATTGATAAGGTGATTTAACACCATCATCTTTACTTTTTCAGCTGTGTCATCAGTCAGCGCTTGGTAATAAAGAACCATGGCGTGGTCATTACAATTTAGCTCAACGCGTTGCTGCTCGACATCTGTTATATCGTTAAGAGGGCGTGTTAGGTCGATAATTTTAGTGCAACCTGCTAAATGATCCGCCACTTGTTTTTGAAAAGCCAGTGCATCACTACGCTGCCAATTACCATGTAAAAACGACTCTACGTGTAGCGCTTTAAAGAATTCATGTCTGAAACAATTAAATTGATGAAAACTTGTATCTTTTAAAGCTTGTGCAAGTGCATTCGGTTCTGGGTTCCACGGCATCATTTTAGCACCTAAGATACTGAATAACTCGCTTACCGGCTTGTTTTGATTACTATTACGCCAATGCCTCACAAGTTGCTTTTTATATTCAGCAAAACGTTTTGCGCATATTTCTACACTAAATAAGGCTTCGAGTAGTTCATCAACCAGTTCAAGCTGACTTGATGATAAGCCTGCAGTATGAAGCGTTAGGCCACCCTGGTGAGAGGTTAAATGATAACTTAAGCCTGCCAGCTCGGCAGGGTAAAATTGCTCAGCGACACTATCCATAAATAAATCAGCAAACAGCCGAGTTAAAGCCATATGCTTGACATCTTTAATGGCATAGTGCGAGTCCATCGCTAAGTAAAAATGTCCCTTAGCAACGCGAAAAGTCGCATCCTGCTTAAACCAAAAATCAAAGCCTTCTTGTTTTATCAGTAACTCAGGCGTTTTTTTAGGTTCATCCAGTGCTAAAAGTTCAACATTCTTCGTTAGATACGGGTTGGCAACAGGCAAACTCATTTCAGGTAATGGGGTGTTAATTTCACTTAATGCATCAAGCCAGCAAGGTGATATATTTTCGATTTTATAAGGCGTATTGTACCAAGCCGTGGTATTTTCCGGCTCTACATCTGGATGTATGAGTACAAGGCGCATATTATCTGGCGTTAACCATTGCATTGCAATTTCATGCGCGCAGTGATTAAAGCCTTCCATGAGGTAATCACCTTGCACGTAGTTGGCTTCATCATAGTGTTGCATGTTAATGCTTAAACCACTCACCCAATCTATAAGTCGGGCTTTTTCTTGATTATCAAAAGCAATCTGCAGCAAATTTTTCTTATCTTGATAAAGCCTTGGTAACTTGTCACAGTTTTGGTTTATCAGACAAATGTATTCGAATACCATTTCAACAATATCTTCGTAGTATTCAATACCTTCATCGGTCAGTGCCATACTGATATTGAAGTCTTTGAAGTTACTGCCGTTTATACCACCGCCTGCTGAGAGTGCGTTGATCCAACCTTGCTCTTTTAAAATTGAGTAAAGTGAGCCTTTTCCCTCATAACCTAACAAGTGAGCAATAAAGCTCACCGTTTTATGGCGATAAAAATCATCAATATTTGGCATAGCAAAGCTAATGATGAGCTTTTGCATGTGCTTATGCGGCTCAATGTGCAGCACTTTACCTAAGTCTTGTTTGCGATAAAGTGGTTGTTCAATAATTTCTTTGCTTTTGGGCTGACCTTTAATCTCGCTGAAATAGTGCTTCACCCAGTTGGTCATTGTCGCAATATCTTCATTACTACAGATCACCAGTGTCATCCACTGAGCTTGGTAATGGCTGTTGAAAAAAGCGCGTAGCTCGTCACTTATGCAGCCTTCGCGGTCTGCCAGGGTTTGCTGGTTACCAACCGAAAATTTAGCAAAGGGATGTGCAGGGTTTACCGTTTCTTTATGGGCTTGGTAGATGCGTCTGCCATCATCTTTGATCTTTAATTTAAATTCGGCATCAATCGCGTTACGCTCTTTGGCTGTCTCTTTTGGGCTTAATAGAGGGGCAATAAAAAAGCGGCTAAATTGAGCGAGGGCCTCAGAAAACTGATGGTTATTAATATCAAAAAAGTAACAAGAGTGCTCAGTGCCTGTCCATGCGTTAGTGTTACCACCAGACTGTGATACAAAATTAGAAAACCCACCAGACTCAGGGTATAGGTCTGTGCCTAAAAAAAGCATATGCTCTAAAAAGTGTGCAAGGCCTTGCCTATCAAGGGGATCGTCAAAGTGACCTGCATTAATTGCCATTGATGCCGCTGATTTAGTTGATTCTAAGTCTTGCACTAAAAGTACTTTTAGACCATTGTCCAGTGTGAGGGGTTGGTATGTTCTGTTATCATTGCGGCTGATATTCAAAAGGTGCTCCTGAAGAATGCGTTAATGTCCTAACAACAGATGATAAATCAGGAACGCTAAAGGCACTGCAACGAAAATCTACCTGAATATCATAAGAGGATGTTTAATGTGTTTTGTGATGATATTCTAATATAGCGGACAATCAAGCAAACTGGCTACTGTTTTATATTCTTTAATCGGTTGATTTTTTATGAAAACAATCTTAATCATGCGCCATGGCGAAGCAACGCCAATGCAAGCAGATGATGCAGCAAGACAACTGACAACTACGGGGCAACAGGAAGCCAGCAAAATGGGGCAATGGTTAGCAATAAATTATAAACCAGATGCGTTATTGGTAAGCCCTTACATACGTGCCCAGCAAACTGCGAAAGCAGCAACACAAAGTAATCCATTACAATTTAGTGAAACCTGTAATGACATAATTCCAGATGGTACTCCTCAAGTTGCTGCTGACTACCTTGAAACTCTAATCGCCATGCACCCAGAATGCTCAACTTGGTTGGTTGTTGCACACATGCCAATTGTTAGTTACTTGGTTGACCAATTGAGCCCTGGTAACATGCCGATTTTTAACACAGGTGCTATTGCTGTTATTGAATATGACGATACCAAGCAGCGCAGTCATTACTTAAGTATTCACTCACCTAATAACGTCGAAATATAAGTATGAATTTGCTAGATTCATGTTTTTATCAACTATTGAATTAAAATTATGACAATCGAACGTTTACAAACTGGTGCGCGCATGAGCCGTATCGTCAAGCATAATGGTACGGTGTACCTTTGTGGCCAAGTGTGTGCAGATGCAGAAAAAGATATCAGCGAACAAACTCAAACCATGCTAGATAAGGTAGAAGCTTTACTTATTGAAGCGGGGAGTAGCAAAGAGCATATGCTAAGCGCCACAATCTACCTGAAAAGTATGGAATACTTTGCAGCGATGAACGCAGTTTGGGATGCATGGGTACCACAAGGTCATGCGCCAGCACGTGCCTGTGTAGAGGCAAAAATGGCGCGCGATGCACTGCTTGTAGAGATTTCGGTTGTTGCAGCCGTTAAGTAACGAGCAGCGTAAGGCGCAGTTGATTGCTCGTTTTAATGAGCAATCAGGGCGTGCCGTTGTTAAACTACCACATTGGCATTTTTGCGATAATGAGCAAGATGCCAATGACTGCGCATTACTTGTTTTAAAAGGTATAAAACAAGCAACAACCTCTTCACTGTATTGGTTTAAAGCCAATGACGAAGCTTTACCTCAAGTTGGCGACCTAGCTATTTTTACTAATTGGCAAGAACAGCCCTTAGGCATTATTGAAACCATCGCGGTTACTATTACGCCATTTAACCAAATTACAGACGAATATGCTGCATTAGAGGGGGAGGGCGACAAAAGCCTCGCTTATTGGCAGCGTGTGCATTGGAATTATTATCAGCGAGAGCTAGCAGGTACAGGTTATCAATGCCATCCTGAAATGCCTTTAGTATGTGAGCAGTTTAAATTGGTATTTAAGGAGTCAGAATGAGTTCGAACCCTGTGGTTCTTATTACTGGAGGCGGCCGTGGTATTGGCGCTGCAACGGCTAAGTTATTTGCCGAGCAAGGTTATGACGTGTGTATTAACTATAAGTCAGATCAAGCAAGTGCAGAGCAGGTCGCTGATGAGATAAACACGCTTGGCGTGAATGCCTATTTGTTCCAAGCCGATATTGCTGATGAGCAGCAAGTAGTCGCCATGTTCGCCAAATTAGATGAGCAGGTTGCGCGCTTAGACGTTTTAATTAATAACGCGGCGATGATGCAACCACAAATGCCGCTATTAGAGATGAATGCAAAGCGTATTAACGCCATTTTAAGCTGCAATGTTACAGGCGCATTTTTGTGTGCGCGAGAAGCAATTAAACGAATGGATAAAGGCAGTATTGTGAACGTTTCATCGGGGGCTTCACGAACAGGTTCGCCAAATGAATACTTAGACTATGCCGCATCGAAAGGTGCACTTGATACCTTTACTATTGGCCTTGCCAAAGAAGTAGCCAGTAAAGGTATTCGGGTAAACGCGGTAAGGCCAGGCCTTATTTATACCGATATGCACCGTGATGGTGGCGAAGCAAACAGAGTTGATCGTTTAAAATCTAAGTTACCCCTTGGTCGTGGTGGGGAAGCCGCTGAAGTGGCGTCGGCAATTTACTTTTTAGCAAGTGAGCAAGCCTCATTCACAACGGGCAGTTTTATCGATGTGTCGGGTGGTTTATAAAACTAAAGCAATATACTTAACCAAACACTAAAGCTGACTACACTCAATACCGTTGAGAGCACCACAGTACTTGCGAGCGTCGCTTGATGCTGCTTAATTTGATTGGCGATTAGGTAAGCGTTGACCCCTAAAGGAGAGGCGCTTAAAAGCACTAAAACGTTCAGTAATGATTGCTCTAGATGGAACACACTGCCTGCAAAAAAGTAGACTCCGCACGGTAAAACGGCAAGCTTGATGATGGTTGCGATGATTGATGCTTGTAAGTTGTCGGCCACTTTATAAAACGCAAGGTTCGCTCCTAATACGAATAACGCACAGGCAATGGCAGGTTTAGCAAGTAAGCTTAGGCCATTTACTAAATCATCAAAAAGTATAAAACCAAGTAGGTTTACAGCAAGGCCGCTACTGATGCTTAAGACCACAGGGTTCAGCAGCATGTTTTTAGCAAATGCTCGCCAAGAGAATGTTTGCTGCGATTTAGCGCTGAGCAAAAAGGTGAGGGTAAACAAAAGTGCGCTATGAAAAGTAATGATCATAAACACAATGCCGACCATCTGTTGCCCAAGTGCAGCAATAATAATAGGCAAACCTACCAGTACCGTATTTGAGTAACTACTGCCAAGGGCAAATACAGCATGACGTGACGGCGCAGAGTGCTTAGTAATGAGGTAGCGGTCAATAACATAGCCAAGGGTATAAATAGCCAATACCGGGATGTAAAAGCTCATAAATCCCGCAATAGATACACTATTCTGTAAATCGGCTTGGGCCATATTTAAAAATAGAAAAGCAGGCACGCTAATGTAAAAAGTGAACTTACTTAACCCAGCTATGTGCTCTTTCGATAAAAACTTGCTACGAGAGCTGATGTAGCCACTTAACACGATAAAAATCAGTGGAAAGATAATCGAAAAAATATGCACATTAGGCCTTATGATAAGAAGACGTTAGCGTCTGAACTCATCACTTTGTGGAAGATTAATTAAAATAAGTACTGCACCTTTACCACCAAATTCAAGAGGTGCTTGGTGCATGGCAATAACATCAGGGTGTTGCACTAAATATTGCGGTATCTTGTGTTTAAGTATGCGCTCACCAATACCGTGCACAACACAGGCGCAATAGTAATGTTGTTTTTTACACTCATGAATCAAACCCGCTAGCTCGTCTTTGGCTAATTCTTTATTTAAGCCATGTAAATCAAGGGTTAAATCAGGTGGGTAATCTCCACGGCGAAGTTGCTTTGCTAAAAAGCTATCGTGACCAGGCTTGACATAACTGACGGTGCCGTGAGTGTCGATATCTGGTACATATTCATCAGAAAAGAAAAATTCTGCCTGATGTTGCTTTTTTTGCTGGGAAAATTGCTTCGCTTGTGACACTTTAGGCTTATTGGTGAATCGAATAGTGTCTTGTTTAAATGCTTTGGCACCACTGATACTCTGACGAAATAAGTCAATATCGTCAGTGCTAATGTGGTTGTTGTCGTGGGGATCTTTTTTCATGGCGGCAGTCTAAACAAAAAAACGCTAAAAATCGAGTAAAAACCAACTGAAAAGACGGTACAATACGCGTCAGAACAGACTTTGAAAGTTAAGGAACATACATGAACCATTTCCAGATAGAAGACGCAATTTTAGACGAGGCAATTGCAGAACTTTCAACGTTGCATGATTGGTTACGTTGGACAACCAGTCAATTTGCCAGCAGTGGTATTTTCTTTGGGCACGGCACAGACAACGCGTGGGATGAAGCTGTTAGCCTGTTATTGCCAGCCCTAAGCTTGCCAATCGACGCGCCAAAAGAGCTAATGCATGCGCGTTTAACCAGTACCGAGAAAAACTGTTTAGCTGAACTAATTGCAGAGCGTATTAATGATTGTACGCCAGTACCGTACCTGACCAACACCGCATGGTTTGCAGGTATGCCGTTTTATGTTGATGAGCGCGTGTTAATTCCACGTTCGCCATTTGCAGAGTTAATAAGCAACCGCTTTGCACCATGGTTAGAAGAGCCAAGCTCAGTATCGCGCATTCTTGATTTATGTACCGGCTCTGCATGTATCGCTATTGCACTTGCGCAAGCATTTGAAGATGCACAGGTTGATGCGGTTGATATTTCTTATGAAGCGCTCGAAGTTGCTGATATTAATATCAGCGATTACATGCTAAATGACCGTGTACTGCCAATTCAGTCAGACGTGTTTAGTGGTGTTCCAGGCCAAAAATACGACCTGATCGTAGCTAACCCACCGTATGTTGATGCTGAAGATATGGCTGATTTACCACGTGAATTCCATCACGAGCCAGAGCTTGGTTTAGCATCGGGTCATGATGGTCTTGATGTTACTCGCACCATCCTAGCGGAAGCTGCTGAGCATCTAACTGATAACGGTTTGTTATTTGTCGAAGTTGGTAACTCTATGGTACATATGGAAGAGCTGTACCCAGGTGCGCCGTTTGAGTGGGTTGAATTCGAACAAGGTGGCCTTGGCGTGTTTGTAATCAGCAAACAGCAGCTTGTTAACTATTTCGCAGATTAACAGCAGATTTTAAAAGCCGAGCCTGAAGGCTCGGTCTCAGTAGTCATTAGGAATGAGGAAAATTAATGGCAGGTAATAGCATTGGACAACTATTTAAAGTGTCCACCTTTGGTGAGAGCCACGGCGTTGCATTAGGCGGCGTTGTTGATGGCACACCAGCAGGTCTTGAAATTAGCGAGGCCGATTTACAAATTGATTTAGACCGTCGTAAGCCGGGGCAAAGTCGTTATACAACACAGCGCCGCGAAAGTGACGAAGTAAAAATTCTTTCGGGTGTATTCGAAGGTAAAACCACAGGTACTAGCATAGGTTTACTGATTGAAAACACCGATCAACGTTCAAAAGATTACGGCAAAATTGCCGATGTATTTCGCCCCGGTCATGGTGATTATACCTATTGGCATAAGTACGGTATCCGTGATTATCGAGGTGGTGGTCGCTCTTCTGCCCGTGAAACGGCGATTCGTGTAGCGGCGGGTGCAATTGCAAAAAAATACCTAAAACAATTTCATGGTATTGAAGTACGTGCTTGTTTGAGCCAACTTGGGCCAATTAAAGCAGAAGACTACAACTGGGATGAAGTAGAAAACAATGCATTTTTCTTCCCTGATACAAGCAAGTTAGACGCGCTTGATGAATATATGCGCGACCTAAAAAAACAAGGTGATTCGGTAGGCGCTAAAGTTAAAGTGGTTGCTAAAAATGTGCCTGTTGGTTTAGGTGAACCTGTATTTGATCGCCTTGATGCAGAACTTGCACATTCACTAATGAGCATTAATGCAGTAAAAGGCGTTGAGATTGGTGATGGCTTTGATGTCGTTGAGCAAAAAGGCTCTGAGCACCGTGATGAATTGACCCCAGATGGTTTTACATCAAATCACGCAGGTGGTGTACTGGCGGGTATCTCGACAGGGCAAGATATCATTGCCTCTATCGCACTTAAGCCAACTTCAAGCATTACCATACCGGGCAACAGCATTAATACTAGCAACGAAGCGGTAGAGATGATCACCAAAGGACGTCATGACCCATGTGTAGGTATTCGCGCAATTCCTATTGCTGAGGCGATGATGGCGATTACCTTAATGGATCACTTATTGCGCCAACGTGGTCAAAACCCACATGTAAGCCACGAACATGGACCAATCAAAGGTTCGATTGATTAACTCGGTTTGATTTAGCAAAGAACTGTAAACTTAAAACGCGGCTTGATTTGCCGCGTTTTTGATTGGGAAGGCCTGAAAAGAAGCTTAAATACGATCAATTGCCTGTTTTGCTACCATGTATAGCTTTTTGATCATTAAACCTAATACCCAACGAATAAATTGAGCTGTTAGCTCTTTGACCTCATATGTTGCTTTACCAACAAATGCGAGCATATGCCCAATTAACCCTTTTAACTCTACTGTAAGCTCGACAAATTTAACCACTGACTCATGTAGACAGCGGGCTAAAATATCGTAAAAAGTTAACCCCACAGTTAAACCTGCCTGTGCAGATATGAAGGCGTATTGTCCTGTTTTCTTTAAAAAAGTAATTAGGCCATTAGTAATTACTCGCTGCCAGTTAAGGGAAAACCTAACATTAAAGCGCTGGTCATACTTTAATACAGTGTGGTTGTAGTGAAGCGGCTTTATGGAACTTTCCATGCTTGCGTAGTCTTTATAAGCAGCAACAGTATTAATATAACCTGGGGTATTCTCTTCCATGGAGTGAGCTCCAATACTAAAAGATGACCCTTCATTCATTGCTGTTTGATATTCGCTTGCGGTATGGCTAAACGGCCAAGCAGGTACACAAGGTATTGGATCTGCGCCATGTGTAACACGATACTGGCCAATATTATGCGCGGCAAAATGAACGGAGTGGTTTAATACAACCCGTGGCGCACCAAAGGTATATAAATTTACAGGGATCCCTTTTTCGCTTGCCCAAATTGCTGTGATCTGTGCGATAGCACCACCCAAGCTATGACCAACAAGGTGCAAGCACGTAGGTTTATGATTTTTTATATAAGCCTCAAACATGGGCTTCATACTGCTAAAGGCTTTTTCAAAACCAGAGTGTACTTCTAAATTTTTAGGTCCATGTGTAATCGCGACATTTAAATTGGTAAGCCAATCAGAGCAAGATGAAAAAGCGGTACCGCGGATACCTATAATATGATGCCCTTTAAATTGAGGTGATGCGCCTTCTGCTGTTAAGGCAAACCCTGTGGTACGGTTTAGAAGTTGGTTAATTAAGCCACCACTGACGCCTTTGATTTGGTTATTTGTTATTTTAAAGTTCCTAACAAAATCGTTATGGAACTCTCCATTGAAATCATAGCTTTCTTTGATGTCGTAAACTCTATTAGCGACAGTGGCGCTATACTTGGTGATATTGTTAAATTCATTGTTCAACTTTTTTCCCTGTAAAACGTTCTGTCAAATTATTCAAATCACCATTGTGAATTTCATACTTTTCTTCACCATCCTCCATAATCCATGTGGGAATGTAATCTTCTTTCCATGTGCAAATACTTGTCGCAACTCTATTGAGGTGTTCATTAGTATTATTCTTAAATTCAAATCTAACTAATGGGTTAGTTAGTTCGCAATTTAAAAATTTTAGCTTATCCGTGTACTCAGGAATTTCGTCTATGCCAAGCTGAGTCGCCCCCCATAAACCAATGATAGACTGATCATCTTTTTCAATAACAATTTTCTGGTGTACTCGGTCTTCGGAAATTAATTTATTCGGAATAGAGGTGAGTATTGTTTTTTTTGGGAAGTGAAAGTGACCATATTTACCCGTTGTGACTGTATCACGGCGCTCTACACCATCTATATAGGTCAGTGCGCGAATTATCTCTAAGTTAGTAATGGGTTGACCATTTTCAGCCACAATGCCATTGACTTCAGGGCATAAAAATACTTCTTTTTTCTTTCTGAACCAGCTAAACATATCTTCTCCTTGACCTATAGCTGTGGAAATAATTACACACGCAGAGAAGACTAGAATGATGTGGGTAACTTTATTTGTAATTGATTTTCATAAGCAATCTGTGCGTATTTACGGAACACTAATAGATTGAAAAACAGGTGTAAAGTTGATTGTGCCTTATCGTGGTTCGGTGTGCTATAGAGTTATTATTCCTATTATCTGGCCGGATAACAGAGGCTGCTGAATTTATTTGACGATGGTTATAGTTATGGTTGCTACGTTTGCTATTTTAAAACTCATAATGCAACTTCCTTCCCTGTAAAAAGCTCTGTGATCTTATTGAAGTCACCATCATGTATTTTGTACTTTATCTCTCCATTCTCTATGATGTGTGTTGGTATATAGTCTTCTTCCCATCTACAAATACTGGAGGCTATCCTATTTAAATGTTCATTATTGTAATTCTTGAACTCAAACCTAACTAATGTATTTGTAATCTCGCAATTTAAGAATGCTAATTTTTTGGTATATTCTGGTATTTCTTTAATTCCAGACTGATTAGCGCTCCAGAGTTCAATTTTATTTTCTTCATTTAGGATAAATACTTCTTGGGAAATACGGTTTTCAACGATAAGTTTATTCGGAATTGAGGAAAAAATAGTGATTTTTGGAAAGTGAAAGCGCCCACCTTCATCTGTAATTGCTGTGTCTCGACGGTTAATCTCATCTAAATACATTAACGAACGTATTATTTCTAAGTTAGGAATGGGTTGACCATCTTCAGTCACAATACCATTGACTTCAGGGCTTAAAAATACCTCATTTTTCTTTCTGAACCAGCTAAACATATCGTCTCCTTGACCAATAGCTGTGAAAATAATCACACACGCAGAGAAGGCTAGAATGATCTGAGTAATTTTATTTGTAATTGATTTTTTCATAAGCAATCCGTGCGTATTGAGGGGACTCTAATAAATAGAAAAACAGATGTAAAGTTGATTGTTCCTTTTTTGTAATTCAACATGCTTCGATATAGGCAATTACACAAAATTAGTTATAGTCACCTGTTTTGACTTTTTCCATGTCAATCTTCCTTATATTTCAGTTAAATCTGTTAGGTCATAATTATTTATTCGGTATTGTTTACCATTCTTTAAAAGTTTATAGGGTAAAAAATCCTCTTCCCACCTACAAATGCTTTGAGCTACGTAGTTACGATGCTTATTTTTTTGATTTTTGAACTCAAATACAACATGAGGATCAGTTATTTGGCAGTTCAAGAATGACAGCTTCTTACTGTACTCCGGAATTTCATTAATACCAGCTTGAGTTGCAACCCATAAAGGAGTTAGCTCATCTTCTCTTTCAATAAAAATTTCTTGAGAAACACGATGCTCAGCAATCAACTTATCAGGTATTGAGGATAAAATTGTTTTTTTAGGGAAGTGAAAGCGCCCATTTTCATCGGTTATTGCAGCGTCTCGATGAACTTTTTCATCTATGTAGATTAATGAGCGAATTATTTCTAAGTTAGCAATGGGTTGACCATTTTCAGTCACGATACCATTGACTTCAGGGCATAAAAATACTTCTTTTTTCTTTCTGAACCAGCTAAACATACTTCTCCTTGACTAATAACTGGAAAAATAACGGCGCAAACAAGAATGAGCAAGACAACGAATCGAGGGTTTAAGCTAGGTATATTCATAGGCAGTCCTTGCACTTTTTCAGACATTAATAAAGAATGAACGTAATGTAAAGAGTAATGTTCCTATTTTAATTGTTCGTTACTTTGAAAAAGATAATTGGCGCAGAGTTGAGGTGTTGCACTGGCATGGCAACTTCTGAAATATATATTATTACTTTGATATGTTTGTATTTTTAGGATACTTTTTTGTGTGTTTGACACAGCTTAATAGGTAAAAAAGAGCGAAGAAAAAGTTAGGGCTGCTACTTGTTGGGGTAGACCTCTGGAGAGGTGTGTACTTGGTTATACTGATAGGAATAAATAAATGAGCGGTGCTTATATTTTTCACTTATTACTGATATTTTTAGGTATCTCTTTTCTTATTTCTATGCTGTTATTTTTACGTTTTACTATTCGTCGATTAGATAAAAAAGTTAAAAAAGAGGGGAGTGGTACGCCTAGCTGGGATAGGGGGGGAATGGGGCTTCGAGTTGGCGTGTATTCAGTTGTACTGGTTCGTGGTAAAAAAGGAAGCTCCCCGATACCGGACGAAGATATAATCCTGCGTTATGCTCGCCCTATAGATAGAGTACTGGCATTTACTGTCGATTTAAGCCTTTTAGGGATGTTTATATTATGGCTTGCAGGGAAGTGGTTAGGATATTTTTAACCGTGCCTTTATTTGGTTATTTAGGCATGCAGCAGACTAAAATGCCCTAAGAGCTAATAATTACACGAGTCAACTAACTACAGACTGCTTTATGATAAAAGTTCAAATATGAGTTTCTTTTAATGGAAATAAAAAGTGTTTTTGAAGTTTTAAATGTAATTTTTGTATTAGGCTTTCTCATTTCGGGATTTTGTTTTACGCGCTTAACCATTCGTCATCTTGACAAAAAAATCAAAGAGGAAGGTGAAGGAACACCGTCATGGGATAGGGGCGGGATGGGTCTTAGAGTAGGTATGTATGCGGTCACACTGATAAAGAATAAGTCAGATAAAGCATCTCTTACAGAGGATGAGATCATTCTACGTCATGCAAGGCCTATCGACCGTGTTCTAGCTTTTTCTATGAGTATAAGTTTAGTGGCTATATTTATATTATGGCCTTTAGGGAAATGGCTGGGCTATTTAGTTTAGTATTTGTTTTGGTTAACTTCAGCATTTAGGCACGGAGCTAGATTTAATACATGCAGTTTTTAGTAATGAGCCAACTAACTACAAGTAATTGTATTATAAAAGTTCAAATATGAGTTTCTTTTAATGGAAATGAAAAGTGTTTTTGAAGTGTTGAATGTAATTTTTTTAGTTAGTTTCTTAATTTCAGGGTTACTTTTTACACGGCTCACAATCCGCCGATTAGATAGAAAAGTGAAAGAGGAAGGAAGCGGAACGCCAAGTTGGGACCGTGGTGGAATGGGTCTTAGAGTTGGTATGTATGCAGGAATATTAGTTCGAGGTAAAAAAGGAAAAACCCCTCTAGCAAATGAAGATATCATTTTACGCCATGCAAGACCAATAGACCGTTTTCTGGCATTTTTTATGGATATCAGCCTAATTGGTATGATTCTTTTAGGTATAGCGGGGTTGTGTTTGGGATACTTTGACTAGCAATACCCTAAAGTGGCTTAGTGTTTAGAAATTAATGCAATTTAATGAGCGCGATGATTAATAAAAATCATCACGCTTTTTTTATGCCTGTTAGAATTTTAATAAGGGGAGTAGGCTGTGTTTGCTATCAGTCCACATTGCCGACTCGCTATGTGGGTAGCGTTTAATGGGCGACAAATCACTGATAGATACACGATTTAAAAAAGCCTGATTATCAGTTAGCACCACCCAGTCTGAGCCTATGTCTGATGGGCTATGGCCTTGATAGCTAAACTTTAACATAGCCTTATTAAAGTGTTGGCTATGTGCCTGTAATACTGGCAATAAGTCAATATGGTTATTTGAGATATGCACAATTAATACGCCATTTTCATTGAGTCTTTGCCAATAAAGCGATATTGCTTCTTGGGTTAGCAAATGCGCAGGAATTACATCACTGGTAAATGCATCAATAATTAATACGTCAAATATTTCGCTCGCATTATTTTTTAGCGCTATACGGCCATCTCCCAAGGTCACTTTGAGCTTAGCTTCACTGTTTTCTAAGTAAGAGAAATAATGCTTTGCCATCTCGACCACAGCAGGGTTTAACTCAAAAAAGTGAATACTATCCTGCTGGTCTGCAAACCGAGCTAAAACACCTGCACCCAAACCA
This sequence comes from Pseudoalteromonas sp. CO133X, assembly GCA_004208945.1. GTDB lineage: Bacteria > Pseudomonadota > Gammaproteobacteria > Enterobacterales > Alteromonadaceae > Pseudoalteromonas. The sequence goes on from SGPE01000015.1 coordinate 271,796, forward strand.
ATTACACCAATGTTTAGTGCGCTTTGTTGCTTTAGTATGGCAAGTGATTTAGCGACACCAGTATGTTGGTGGTAGTAACTTTGCCCAAACTGTTGGTTTGCGTTTAATGGTTCAGAGCCATGAATCGTGGTGCCGTCAATTAAGCGTCTTTCTTTTATTGACTGAGTGTTTATATCTTTTACCGCTAAATAGCCATAAAAGTTGCGGCTAGTGGCAACGTTATATTGATTAAAGTTTACAGCTAAAAAACAATAACATGATAGCCAAGCAACGGAGCTGGTTGCGAGAGTGAATTTGAGCTGTTTTGTCGTAGTTTCAGCTTTTAGTTGGAAATAACAGACAGCACTAAAAATAACGGCTAATGCAAGTAAGTACTCGTCAATTTGGACGAATAGCAATGGGGCAATGAGCGTACTGAAAAGCGAACCTAACACACCGCCAAGGGCGATATAGAAATAAAAAATCGTAAATTGCTCATTTTCAGGGGCCTTGCTTCTAAGCTCACCGTGGCAAATCATGCAGGCGGTAAATAGAATCAGGCTGTAAATTATAAGCTGGGCTAGGGCATTGAATAAGCTGCCAAAATAAAACATCAGCAGGCCTGCAAAAGCCGAAAATATAAACGCATATGCCCACTTATGACGCTGATAATTTGCTTTGTTGGCAAACGTGTAACTAAAGGTGAGCAAGTAAATTACAAGGGGCAGTGACCAAAGTAATGGCATGGGTGGAATATTAGTGCTGATCATATGCGTGGTAGATACCAACATGGCTGAGCTTAAGGCACTGAGTAACAGCCATTGACCTTTACCTTTTAATACCGTGATATGCCTAGTTTGAATAGGCGCTCTTGATATGTCGGGTGCTTTTTTTAGTAAAAATATTACAAGAAGTGTTAATAACAAGCAGTAGCTGATAAGTCCAAATAGCCAGTAGGTAGTTTGCTGCTCTAAAGAAAATAGTAATTCATAAACGAGCGGGTAGCTCATTAACGCCAGTAAAGAACCCAAGTTTGAGATGGAATACCAATGGTAAGGCACTTGTGCTGAAGCAGTTTGCACATACCACCTTTGTAAAAGCACGCTGGTGGCGCTCAGTAGAATAAATATTGGACCAATTTCTATAAATAAATTAACAAACACCGCAAGCGTAGGCGGCCACTTTGTGAGATTTGGGGCTGCAAATTTTGTCACAACAATGAGTGTGGCACAGGTGACTAAAACTATATGGGTGACTACCTGCAACTTAATATGAAAGCGACCCATGTTATGCGCATAGAAATAGCCAATAAGTAACATGACTTGATAAAACACTAAACTCGCTGACCAAATAGATGCACCACCACCAAATTGGGGTAGAAGTTGTTTTGAAAGCATCGGCTGAATTTGAAAAATTAAAAAAGCACTGATGAAAATAGTGAGCGTTGATAAATATTTATACATTGTTTTTATTACCTATTTTGACATAACAAAAACAATCTAATAGCCAGAGCAAAGTGACAATGGAGTAACCCTTGAGTTTCTCTTAAGAAAACCTTAATCTTTGATTCGTAAATATTTATTGGAGAAGTAAGTGGCGCGTTATCGAATCGGCAAATTTGCAATTGATGAGAGTCGATGTTTAATTTCATCGCAAGATTATGAGCAAATAGTCGAGCCAAAGGTCATGGATGTATTACATACTCTTTATTTAAATAAGGGGGAAGTGGTAAGCCAAGAAGTAATCTTTGCAAAAGTATGGCCTAATGCTACCTACAACCCGAGTTCGGTACAGCGTTGTATCGCATTGCTACGAAAAGCACTCCAAGAAGATGCCAAAAATCCACAGTTTATAATTACACACCCTAAGCGCGGTTATAGCCTTGAAAAAGTAACTGAGGGGCAAGCAAAAACACTAAAAGTGCAATTTTTGCCGTTGTTAGTTGTTCTGCTAATTAGTTTTGTTGTTATTGCTTGGCAGCTAACACCTCAACAGAAAGTAAATACTCACTTTAACCAGTTAATGCCACTCACTTCGAGTGAACTAAACGAAGCTAACTTATCACTTTCACATAGTGGTAAGTACCTCGCTTTTGTGCGAGGCGATAAAGAGAGCCAACATATTTGGATTAAAGAGCTCTTAACAGAGCGAGAGGTGAGGCTGACTGAAGATGCCGCAAGCTACTATGCTTTGGGGTGGTCTACCTCCGATAATGCGATCGCGTTTGTAAAAACCGTAGACCAAACACAATCACTCAACACCTTAAGCATAGATTTATCAAGATTTCTGCCATTAGAGCAAACGACAGTGAGTGTTTTTAATGACAGCGTATTAACCAGTCATCATATAGATTGGGGGGCTGATAAGCGACTCTATTACATAGAAAAAGAGAAACAAAACAACGATACTCGACTTGTCTCACTGGATTTAAACACTAAACAAAAGACACGCTTAGTAACAGCAGCACAACAAGATTGGTTACTTGTGAGTGCGTTATCTAAAGATGGTACTAAAATCGCATTAGGCATGGAAGCAGGGCAAAACAAATACCGTATTGATGTACTTGACCTTACCAATAGAAAATTACAAACCATTACTATCATAGAAGATGGTATTCAAGGCTTAAGCTGGCACCCAAATAATCAAGCGTTATTAATTAGTCAACGCAATCAGCTTATTCACTTAGACCTTGGTGGTGAGCTACAGCTAATTCCATTTAATAATTATCAAATAATTCGTGATGCACAGTACACATCAAACGCTGAAGCTATTTTGATGGAGTTAGTAAATGTTGATGTGGATATTGTCAGCCAAACACGCGCTAAACCAGACACTCTGACCAAACTCGTTGATACCTCATCAATCGACTTTCTTCCCGTGTTTTCGCCAGATTCTACTCAATTTGTATTTGAGTCACATCGTTTTGGATTAAAACAATTATTTTTATACGACAATGGTAAGCAAACACGTATTTTTTCAAACCCTGATAACCATGAGTTATTTGGGATTGTTTGGAGCCAAGACGCTCGACAGGTATACACTGCAAGTAAAGATACATTATTTAAAATTGATTTAAGCAGTGGCACTTATGAATCAATTCCTCATGGTAATCATTCTTTTTATTTAAGAGAAATGTATCATAATGAAAACGCAATTCTGGTTTCTTATCGCGCAGAGGATGGACAGATATTTCACCCGGCTAAATTTGATTTAACAAGTCTAACTTTGACACCGTTTACAGGCTCAGGGAAACGCTTAAGTTGCTATGGTATGGATTTAGATGAGCAAGATCAGATTTACTTTTCGAACAGTAACGAAGTGTTTCGAGTTAATAGCCATGGCGATATAGAGACTGTTTGGCAAGCAGCTAACAATGACATCATTGGTATATCTGTGAGTAACCAGCAATTAGCCGTTACCATGGAGTATGCTGATAAAGTCAGCTTTCAGCGTATTGATTTAGCAACTGCCAAAACTGAACGTTGGCAATTAGCACAACCTAAGCAACATATGCTGATCAACAGTGCTCATGATTTAAGCGAGTTTTTATATCTTACAGAACCAATTAGAACTCGCAAATTGGTTAAACTCCAGTAGTTTATTATGCTTATTTATTCCCTAATCAACTCCACAATCTGTTTTAACTGTTCATGGCGAACAGGGTTGTGGGCATGATTACCATACAGTAGCACAATATCAACCATAGGAAGGGTTGGCAGCGAGCCATCGCTGATTTCTTCCACACTCGCTTGCACACTTATTCGCGCCATACTCCCAATGGCGAGGCCTTGTTCAATTAGGCCATGTAACGCACCTACAGAGCCACAACAAGCAACAATATTAAAACGACGCTCGGCTTTTAATAGACCCTCAATACTGGCTTGGTGAAACTTACAGTCTCGTTGAAACAAGGCGATTGGAAGTGGTGTTGAATCGTTAATCTCAAGGGCAGGGCTTTTCACCCACACGCCTTGGCTTGATTGTAATAAGTAACCTTCTTCGCTGTCAGGTGAGCGAGTGGCAATTACTAGATCCAGCATGCCTTGGTCGAGCTTGGCTCTAAGCTCAGTACTAGGAGCGCAGCTTATTTGTAAATCAAGCGCATTAAATTGTTGGTGCAGAGCATCAGCCAGCTCTGGTAGTAAAGAGTGGGCATAATCGTCAGGGCAGCCAATGCGCACACGTAAATTGCCAGTGCCAGCTTTTAATTGCTTAAAAGCTTCATCATGAAGTGTGATCAGTTGCTTTGCATAACTTGCAAGCTGGTGGCCTTGCTGGGTTAGCACCAGTTGGCGCCCTTGCTTTTCAAAGAGTGGACTTGCTAACTCTTGTTCAAGCTTTTTCATCTGCATGCTTACCGCAGATTGAGTTCTACAAATTTGTGCTGCGGCGCGGGTAAAACTTCCCGTATCAACAAAGGCGCAAAAAGTTCTGAGGGCATCAATATCCATTATGTATCAACTTTTCTTATGGGTTGTATAAAAACTATTGGCGAGTAATTAACCGATCGCTACTTTATAGTGAACTTAATCTACTCGTTAAAGGACGTATAATGCAATTATTTATTGGCAATAAAAACTACTCAACCTGGTCATTGCGGGCATGGTATTTACTGAGTAAATTCAATGTTTCATTTGCAGAGAAGCAACTAGTCTTAGATACCCCTGAATTTTATGAAGTGCTAAAAACGAAGTTTCCAGTGCAAAAAGTGCCTGCCCTTATAGATAGTGATTTAATTGTGTGGGATTCACTCGCTATTTGTGAATACATCAATGATGCTTATCTAAATGGTGCTGCTTGGCCTAGTGACATAGCCCAAAGAGCAAAAGCGCGGAGCTTAGCCGCCGAGATGCACTCTGGTTTTGTTGCACTTCGTAATGAAATGCCTATGAATATTCGTGCTAAAAGGCATGTTGAGTTATCAGACCAAGCTAAAAAAGACATTGCGCGCATGGATGAGATATTTTCGGCTCAGCAGCAAAGTTACCCTAATGCTTGGTTATTTGGTGATTTTTCTATTGTTGATGCGATGTTCGCACCTGTGGTGCTGCGCTTTAAAACGTACCAGATTGAGCTTTCGAGTGCAGCACAAGCTTATTGCCAGCATGTACTTGCGTGCCCAATCTTGCAAACATGGATTGCTAAGGCATTAGCAGAAACAGATATTGTTGAATGTGATGAGGCTGGCGAGGAGCTTATTTAATTAAACTGAAAAGTAGTTACCTATATTTTGTTATTGCCCTGCTATTTAAATGAACTAATTAATAGCCCTACTGAAAGACTGTATTGATTTTTTGCTGTGAACATAAATTTTGTAGCTTTCTATTTGTAATACTTAATCATTGGTGTATAAAAGATATACAAGTTAATAATAATTACGAATTTAGCATAGCAGGGAGTTGCATAGGTGCTGGTAGCTGCTTTTTATAAATTAAAAGAAAAAATCCGTTTCTCTATTCGTTTAACTGTTGTGGCTGTATTTGTGCTTGCAACCTCACTTACAGCAATTATTGCAATCACTTTGCAATACTATTTCAGCGAAAAAATGGCATTAGAAGCGAGTGTAAAACACTTCAATTTAACCACAGACTCAGTGGCAGGTTATCTCACAAGGATTAATGAAAAGTCCGAAAACACGTTAAGTGTAATGATTCAAAATAGTACCCTTGTTACATCGAATAAAATCGACAAAAGTGAATTACGAAATGTAATGAGTGAAATAATGCAGCTAAATCCTCAATTTTATGCCATGTATGTTGGTTATGAGAATGGAGATTTTTATGAGCTTATTAATTTAGAAAGTAGCAATATCGTTCGTCAGCAGCTTCAAGCGATAGAAGCAGACCGTTGGGTAGTGATACACATTGCAGGGGAGGGAGAGGCGCGAATCCACCAAACTCATTACCTTGATGAACAATTTAATTTGCGAATTTCACAAAGTAAAGCAACTAATTATGACCCTCGTGAGCGGATCTGGTTTAAAAACGCGAGTTCAACCCATGTCAGTAAAACGAAGCCTTATTTTTTCACACATTTGCAAGCACCTGGGCAAACCTATTCTATAAAATCAGCGGATCAAAAAAGTGTATTAGCACTTGATGTGAGTTTGTCGAGTATTTCGGAATACTTGGCTCGTCAGCAAAAAAAGATTAGCAACAAGTACTTAACCGAGTTATATATTTACAATAAAGAAGGGGAGATTGTAGCCTCTAACCAGCAAAAAAATAACCTTCAGTTACCCACATTAACACAGCTTACGTTAAGCGAATACCAACAAGCAGTGTTGAATAAATACCCCTACCTAACGGTATCAAACGAGACGAATTGGCCGCCACTTGATTTTAGTGTAGGAGGGACGCCCAAAGGCTATAGCATTGATTATATTAATGGGATTGCCGAGATGCTGGGCTTAAAAGTCACATATATCAATGGTTACGCATGGTCAGCGTTTTTACAGCAATTTGCCAATAATGAGATTGATATTATTCAGCCTATCTTCAAAACACCAACTAATGAACCGCTGGGATTGATGAGTGAGCCCATAACAACCTTGCCATTTAGTATCATAACTAAAGAGGGGGAGCTGCCCATTTTAACTATGAAACAGTTAGCGGGTATGAAGTTAGCGATAGGTGAAGGGTGGTCGGTGATAGAGGTCATAAAAAAACACTTTCCAGATATTGAAATTATTGAACTTGCAAGCACCAAGGCCGTATTAGATGCAGTTAGCCAAGGGAAGGTTTTTGCAGGGCTCGATAACGAAGCCGTGTTTAAATACACGCAAAAGCAATTTTTTATTAAAGGCATTCAATACAACCATTTGGATGCTTTTAGCCATGATTTATTACCCGATACATTGCACCTATTATTTCACCCTGAAGATGCCGAGCTTAAAGGTTTAATCGATTTGGCAATTAAACGGTTACCTAGTGAGTACTTAACAGCCTTACATAATAAGTGGTTGTCAAATGAGTTGCATGTTACTTCAAAGGTTGTAGGAACAGTACCTTACCCAGAGCTGTTGACGCTACTTGAGCAGAGTGATCAGTTTTCCAAACTGAGGCTTATGACATTAAATGGCATTGAAAAATATGTTTATATAACCCCTTTATCTGCCAATAACGAAAATGGTGACTTTTTGGCAATTGCGGTACCTAAAGAGGGAGTGCTTAGTTCTACACATGAGAAAATTAAGCTTTCTACTTTAATTACAGCCGCTTGTTTAATTATGGTGCTACCTGTTTCGTGGTTTTTTGCTTCACCGATTGTCGGGCCAATTAAAACACTGGAAGGTGAGAACTTAAAAATAAAAAAACGCCAGTTTGATCAAGTCTCTACTTTAAAAAGTAACATTAAAGAAATTCATAATTTGGCGTCTTCGATGGTCGAAATGAGCCAATCAATTCAACAACATGAACAAAATCAAAAAGCGTTAATGGAATCATTTATCGAGTTAATAGCGCAAGCTATCGACGATAAGTCCCCGTATACCGCCGGTCACTGTGAGCGGGTTCCTGAGCTTGGAATCATGCTTGCGAAGGCTGCGTCAAGTTCAAATGAGCAAGCATTTAAAGACTTTGAATTTAAAAACGATGATGAGTTTAGAGAATTTAGTCTAGCAGCTTGGCTTCATGACTGCGGAAAAATTACCACGCCAGAGCATATTGTCGATAAAGGAACAAAGCTAGAAACTATCTATAACCGGATTCATGAAATAAGAACCCGTTTTGAAGTGTTATGGCGAGATGCTGAAATTGACTATTTACAAGCTGCATGCCAAGCGCCAGAAAAAGAAGGGGGTTTAAAGTTACAACTCAAAGAGAAGCAGTCTCAGTTACGAAAAGATTTTTCATTCATAGCATCCTGTAATGTAGGTGGTGAGTTTATGGATGAAGCGAGCCTTAAGCGGTTGGAGAAGTTAAGCAATATCACATGGCAGCGGTATTTTGATGACAAAATAGGGTTGTCACCGGTGGAGGAGATTCGTCATAGTAATGCTGATGAACAACTCCCTGCAACAGAGAAACTATTAAGTGATAAAGCAGAGCACCTAATACCCCATGATAAGCCAATAGAATACGATGAGCGCTTAGGTATTAAAGTGACGATTCCTGAATACAAATACAACCTAGGTGAATTGTATAATTTAAAAATTACACGTGGCACGCTAACAACAGAAGATCGCTTTAAAATTAATGAACATATTATAAGTACCATTCGAATGCTTGATAATGTACCGTTTCCCGATGAGCTGGCTAGAGTACCTCGTTACGCATCAACTCACCATGAGACATTAATCGGCACAGGGTATCCGCGTAAATTAACTGCTGATAACTTATCTATTCCAGAGCGTGTGTTGGTTCTTGCTGATATTTTTGAAGCGCTTACAGCCGCAGATCGGCCTTATAAAAAAGCCAAACCTTTGAGTGTTGCAATTGATATATTGGCGAAAATGGTGGATGAGCAACATGTAGATCGTGATGTTTTCACACTGTTTTTACGCTCCGGAATTTACTTGAGCTATGCAAAACGGTACTTGAACCCTGCACAAATTGATGAGGTCGATCTAACAAAGTACCTATAGCTTTTACTTTGAACCTAAAAGTCCGTACAATTCGGCTCGTTTTTAGCGCGTTATTTTAACCCTTTTGACGAGACGAATTCAGCCTGTATGCACCATATTGCCGATTTAATCGCTATTTTTGAAAACACCTTTTATCAAAGCTATAACACGCGTTTGATAAAGGGCAAAGATGAACCTATTTACCTGCCTGCTGATCAGCAAACACCTTATCACCAAATCGTGTTTGCTCATGGTTTTTATGCTAGTGCCTTACACGAAATAGCCCATTGGCTGGTGGCCGGTGAAGCACGACGATTAAAAGAGGATTATGGTTATTGGTATTGCCCTGACGGTCGTGATAAACAGCAGCAAGCTGAATTTGAAGCGGTTGAAGTAAAACCTCAAGCTATTGAATGGGCGCTAAGTGTGGCTGCGGGGTTTGATTTTAATGTCTCTGTTGATAATTTAAATGGTGAGCAAACCTGCCGATTTGATTTTCAAGCGCGGGTTCACCAGCAAGTGTTAAGCTTTTTAGCATCTGGCTTTAATCAACGCACGACAGCGCTACTCAAAGCATTGAGTGATTTTTATAAAACCCCATGGCCATTAACGGCTGCACAGTTTACGTGGCAGCATGATTTTCATGGCAACCAAGGAGCTTTATCTAATGCAGTTTAAATTAGGTTTGATTGTTAACCCTGTTGCCGGCTTAGGGGGCAGTGTGGCACTGAAGGGCAGTGATGGGGCAGATACGGCAGCAAAAGCGATACAACTCGGTGCAGAGCCCAAAGCTAATTTACGCACCCGTGCAGCCCTTGAAGTTCTTCTAACTCATCAAGATGCACTCACTATTTACACTGTAAACGGTGAAATGGGCGAGCAAACGGCAAGTCAGCTAGGCTTTAACACTCAAGTGGTTTATCAAACAAAAGATATCACAACACCTGATGATACTGAGCAGGCAGCCAAGTTATTAGTTGAGCAAGGTGTCGATCTTATTTTATTCGCAGGGGGCGATGGTACGGCCCGCAATATTTGTCATGCGGTTGGCGATAGCACGCCTGTGTTAGGTATTCCAGCAGGCTGTAAAATACATTCTGGCGTTTATGCTATTACCCCTAAAGCTGCGGGGCGCGTTGTTGAGATGCTAGTAAAAGGTGAGCTTGTTAGCCTTGGCGATGCTGATGTAATGGATATTGATGAAGACGCATTTCGTGAAGGCACGGTAAAAGCTAAGCGCTATGGTGAAATGCAAGTACCTAGTGAAGTGCGTTATATACAAGCGGTTAAAAATGGCGGCAAAGAAACTGATGAATTAGTACTTGCCGATATTGCTGCTTATGTTGTTAGTGAAATGGATGAAGACTGCTTATATGTGATGGGCAGTGGTTCTACAGTCGCGGCAATTATGGAAGAAATGGGTCTTGAAAATACCTTGCTAGGTGTAGACTTAGTGGCAGACCAAGAACTTGTTGCTAAGGATTTAACTGCCCAGCAATTACTTGAACTCACACAAGGTAAAGAAACTAAATTGGTGATCACCTTAATTGGTGGACAAGGGCATATTTTTGGCCGTGGCAACCAACAACTAAGCCCTGCACTTATTCGTGCGATTGGTCGCGACAATATTATTGTGGTGGCGACAAAAACTAAATTACAGGCCTTAAATGGCCGACCACTGATTGCCGATACGGGTGATAGTGAATTAGATGATGAACTAAGTGGTTATATTCGTGTAACCACAGGGTTCAATGACCATATTATGTATGCAGTGGGTCATCAAGATGGGCTGCACCCAGAGGAGAAATAACAATGAGTTTAGTAAGTTATATTGATGCAGCGCAGCAATATTTTGATGATTTGGTTGATAAAGCAACCGACGATGAGCTATTTGCTGGTGGTTATTTACGTGGCCACTTTGATTTAGCCGTTGGTTATGCCCAAGTTGAAGAGCTTAATCTGACGACTGAAGAATTAAACAGCCAAGTAGAGTCAAGCCTCGTAAAGGCGTATCGCAATGGTGAGCTTAATGAAGACGATAAAGCATTAGTGGTTCGCCTTTGGGATGAAGTAAAGTCATTGGCTTAGTAAGTGTCTATCAAAAGAATATGAGCGGCTTTTTTGCCGCTTTTTCATATAATCCGTTTACCTAATAAGGGTAATTTTATTAACTTAAAATTTACCTTGTTGTAGAGATACGATAAGGTTAGCAAGACGTTTTTCTAGGGAATAAAAAAATGAATAACAATAATAATGTGCAGGCACAAAGTGGTGCAATCGCACGTTTTTTAAATACAATAGAAAGGGTTGGGAACAAACTTCCTGATCCAGCCATAATCTTCTTAGTGGCTATGCTGCTTATTTGGTTATTGTCATGGCTGTTTTCGGGCATGACATTTGACGCTATTGACCCACGTACTGGCGAAGCTATCGTTGTACATAATCTTTTAGCGGGTGACTCCCTTGCCACCTTCTTATCTTCGATGGTGAAAACCTTCACTGGCTTTGCGCCGCTAGGTGTAGTGCTGGTTGCTATGTTAGGTGTTGGTGTTGCTGAGCACTCAGGCTTTATCAATACCGGCCTTAAATTAATGTTAAAAGTAACGCCTAAGCAGCTTTTAACCCCGTCTATTATTTTAGTGGCGATTGTTAGCCATACCGCAACTGATGCCGGTTATGTGTTAGTGATTCCGCTCGCTGGGGTTATTTTCTATGCGATGGGGCGTCACCCGCTAGCTGGTATTGCTGCCGCGTTTGCTGGGGTAAGTGGTGGCTTTAGTGCGAACTTTATTCCATCTGGCATTGATCCGTTACTGCAAAGCTTTACGCAAAGTGCGGCGCAAATTATTAACCCTGATATGGCGATTAACCCACTTAATAACTGGTTTTTCACCTCAGCTTCGAGCTTATTTATTATCTTACTAGGTTGGTACATCACAGATAAAATCATTGAACCGCGTTTGCAAAATACCCCACTTGATGGTGACACTGAAGACTTACCAGCGTTTGATGAAGCGCGTAGCGATGAAAAACGTGCATTTTATATTGCAAGCTCTGTAATGATTGCAGGCCTTGCTTTACTTTGGTTTGTATCTGCCCCTGCTGATTCTGCTCTACGTAGCCCAGATGGTTCATTAACTAACTTCCGTTCGCCTTTAATGCAATCTATTGTACCGCTCATCTTCTTATTGTTCTGGATCCCAGGTGCAGTATATGGCTTTGTGGTTGGTACGTTTAAAAGCTCAAAAGATATGATAGATGCGATGAGTAAGGCTATGGGTGGTATGGCTTACTATATTGTTATGGCATTTTTCTGTGCGCTATTTATTGCGGCATTTAGTAAATCAAACTTAGGTGCATTACTTGCTATTGAAGGGGCGCAATTACTTAAAGCGATGGCATTACCTAGCTCTGTCACCGTGATTGGTATTATCTTTTTAACAGCATTTGTAAACTTGTTCGTAGGTTCTAGTTCTGCAAAGTGGGCGTTATTAGGGCCAATCTTTGTACCCATGCTGATGCAGTTAGGAATTTCTCCCGATCTTTCGCAAGCGGCTTATAGGGTAGGTGACTCAAGCTCTAATATCATCACCCCACTGATGCCTTACTTCCCGCTTGTGGTGGTTTACTGCCAAAAGTATGTTAAGGATACTGGCATCGGTACGCTCATTGCTATGATGCTGCCTTATTCAATTGCATTCTTAATCGGTTGGAGCATCTTCTTACTGGCGTATTGGGGCTTAGGCATCCCACTTGGCTTACAGTCGAGTTATGTATACCCAGCGATGGGCTCGTAGCAAAGCTAAAGTGCCCTTACTATTTCTGTAAGGGCTTTTCAAGTTTGCTTTAACTCTAAAGGTTATTATTTCTTTCTGACGTACACTCGTTAACAGCGAAGTCAAATTCCATAGAATAAGAAGGTGATGATATATCTAAGCCACTGACCTTTGTCATAATACAAGCTCCAGTATTGAACCCCCCAGGACCTGATGAACATTTTGCTGCAGGAAGAAGATCTTCATAGAAGTTAGTTTTAAGGCCAATTCTAACTGAATTATTAATTACGCAGCCTAAAGTCCAATAACCTACAATTGTGTTTTTACTAGCCGAATCATAATAAACTCTCTCAATAGTTGTTGGGTATGCTGCATTTACGGTTGAAGAGAATAGAGCTGTAAAAACTGAAGTTACAAATATTTTTTTTAACACGATGTTTTCTCCTTTTTTTTAACATCGGTACAACGTTATATTTCACGTCCTTGTTAGTCAATAGTTTGTATTGTTAATATTTTGTTTATTTAGATTTAATTTTTATTAAAGTTAAAATGAAATTTATAATGTAATAGAGTAGCTATTGTAAGATTATTTGGTAGGATTATATAAAAATAGCTGTTGCGATGTGATTTTATAGTTGGCACAAAAAAACCTTGTCACTTTCATGACAAGGTTTTTACTTAAAGCTTACTGCTCTATTAGTTAGATGTGAAGCTCACTGGACGGCGCTCTTTACGTGGGCCGCCGCGTTTTTCACCACGATCTTTGTCTTTGAAGCTGCGCTTTTTATCACCACGATCACCGCTTGGGCGTTCAGAGCGAGGAGCCGCAGGACCTTGGTCTTGCGTTAGCGTCATATTCATAGGACGTTTACAGATAAATACCTTTTGGAAATGGTCTAACACGTCTTTTGGCATATTCTGTGGTAATTGAACAGTACTGTGACTGTCGTGTAAGCGGATATCACCAATGAACTTACTTGAAATATCAGCTTCGTTAGCAATCGCACCAACGATATTTTTAACTTGTACACCGTGCTCACGACCTACTTCGATACGGTAAGTATCCATAGGGCCCATGTTACGGCTATTACGCTCACGTGGCTCACGAGGTTTACGCTCACGTCCTTGACGGTCACCACGTTCGTTGCGACGACGCTCGTTACGTTCACCACGCGGTTGAACTTTAACTTCTTCAACTTTGATTGGTGACTGTTGCTGTGCTAAACAAAGTAATGCACCTGCTAAGTCTTCAAAGCTTAGCTCAAGTTTTTCTGCCATATTAGCGGCAACTTGATTAAAGAAAGTGATGTCTTTGTTTTCAAGCGCAATAGTGAGTTTGTCTTGTAGCGCTTTAATACGCTTTTCTTCAACTACTTTTGCTGTTGGTAAATCAACTTGTGCAATTTCAGACTTCGTATGGCGAATGATATTTTTAAGTAAATAACGCTCGTTATGTTTTACGAAAAGAATTGCTTTACCTGTACGACCCGCACGACCAGTACGACCAATACGGTGAACGTAGGCTTCTGAGTCTTGTGGAATATCATAGTTGATTACTAAGCTTAAACGGTCTACATCAAGACCACGTGCTGCAACGTCTGTTGCAATAACAATATCAACTAGGCCGTTTTTCAAGCGGTCTACTGTGCGTTCACGTGCTTGTTGGTTCATGTCACCATTAAGTGGTGCCGCAGAGAAACCTTCGCGCTCAAGTAATTCAGCTAATTGTACAGTGTCGTTACGTGTACGTACGAAAACAATTGCACCATCGTATTGTTCAGCTTCTAAAAAGCGAACGATAGCTTTGTTTTTATGTACGTGCGCATTCCAAAATACTTGCTCAACCGTTGATACAGTCGAGTTACGTGCAGAGATATGAACTTGCTCAGGCTCATTCATATATTTGCTGCTGATATTTTGGATTTGCTTAGGCATGGTTGCAGAGAAAAGACATGTTTGCTTTTCACGCGGTGTTTTTTCCATGATGTTCTCAACATCATCGATAAAGCCCATGCGTAACATTTCGTCTGCTTCATCAAGAACAAGGGCTTGTAAGCTCTCAAACTTGATTGTACCACGGTTAATGTGGTCGATTAAGCGACCTGGCGTTGCAACAATAATTTGCGCGCCACGACGAAGTGCACTTAATTGGATGCTGTAGCTTTGGCCACCATAAAGGGCTAAAACTTCAACACCGCGAGTATGCTTAGCATATTGTTCGAATGCCTCAGCTACTTGGATCGCAAGTTCACGCGTAGGCGTTAAAACAAGGATCTGTGGCTGTTTCACAGACGGGTCAATATTATTTAGTAACGGCAGTGCAAATGCTGCTGTTTTACCTGTACCCGTTTGCGCTAGTCCCAGTACGTCCTTTCTTTCTAGCAATAACGGTATACATTGAGCTTGGATTTCAGATGGAGTCTTGTAACCCAACTCTTCAACTGCTTTAAGGATTGCAGGAGAAAGATTTAGAGATTCAAACGTGACTGGTTCTGACATTAATACGCCTCAACGAATTTAAAGAGGCGCGCATTGTATAGGAAATACAAGGCAATTGCTTGTATAAATTACAACTAATTTGTATGTGGTTGATGTTGGTCATAATTTAATCAGTTTAAATTTGCCAAAATCAACCATGTTTACAATTTATTGATATAACCCTAAATTTTCTTTTGCGTATGCCTCAAACTCAGTGAAGCCACCAATGTGAGCTTGGTCAATGAAAATCTGTGGTACGGTTGGGCAAGGTTTGCCAGCAGACTGTTCTAAATCAGCTTTGCTGATACCTTCTTTAATGATGTCGATATAACGGTATTTAAAATCGTCACGCTCATTTGCTAGTTTCTCAGCAACGTCTTTAGCACGGACGCAAAAAGGGCAGCCTTCACGGCCAAAAATTACAGTTAACATATCGCTCTCCTCGATGGTTTATCTGGTTATTATCTTAACGAATTAAATGAATAAAAACAGTGCATAAAATCGATTGCTCTGTTCTGTTTTTTCTCATTATTAGCGATTGAGCTAATCAAGCGTTCGCATTCTAAGACCCAGTTCTGTTGAGTAACCCATAGAATGTGCAGTAATGGCCAATTGCTCATCAATAACATAATAAGTTGGGTAAGCACTGATTTTGTAATCTTGACCTGTACTTTTACTGCCAAGCAGTACAGGCATAGTCAAATCGAGCGAATCCGTAAACTGTTTAACTTCGGCAATGCTTTGGTAATCGAGAGCAATCGCTATCGCATTAAGTTTACCTTGCTGATAGGCGGTCTCTAAATTCGGCATACTGTAACGACAAATTGAGCACCATGGCGCAAAGAAATACACTACTGTTTGCTTGCCTTGTAATTGTGCAATGGTCATCCGCTCTGTCGGGTCTTTTAACGTGGCTAAATTAAAATAAGGTGCGGGTGTTTTATCTGTTGAGAGTAAGTTACGTTGCTGAAATGTCGTCACAACATAAAAAACGACAGCCATCAACACAGCAGTTTTCATCACACTGATAAATTTTTTTAAAAAAGTAGGATTTTTTTTCATTCTCACCTTGTACGTTCTTAGCCTTTTAAAATCAACCTATTCGGACCAATTTTAGGCTTTTTAAATTTCACTTTTTAGAAAAAACACTAATTTTTTTACTAAAAAATCTTGAAAAGAATTTACCCGCCCATAAATAGTTTAGTGAGGACGCCTGATGGGTCCCAAACCAACTAAAGTAATTGAAATTTATAATGTAAATTTAACTTTGTTAGCGTTTGTTCAAACGAAGAACACTAACAAAATATCGCTTAAATATGAGGATATAATTATGCGTACAGTAGACTTATCACCACTTTATCGTTCATTCATCGGCTTCGATCATTTAGCATCATTAATGGATGCGGCAGCACGTACCGACAAGCAGCCAAGTTTTCCTCCGTACAATATCGAAGCACTCGATAAAGACAAATATCGTATCACTATGGCTGTAGCCGGTTTTAGTGACAGTGAATTGACCATTGAGTCAGAAAACAACACCCTAAAAGTCAGCGGCACTAAAGCTGATAAACAAGATAATGCGGAGCGTAAATTCATTCATCAAGGCATAGCAGAGCGTAACTTTGAGCGTAAATTCCAATTAGGTGACCACGTCAAAGTGCTGGGTGCAGACCTTGAAAATGGTTTACTCAGTATCGATTTACAACGTGAAATCCCTGAAGCCTTAAAACCACGTAAAATCGAAATCGGTAATGGTAAATTACTCGAAAATAAGTAATACCGACCAGCATTGTTTCCCTAGTTAGTTTTGCCGCCTCATTTGAGGCGGCTTTTTTTGTTATAGTTTTTCTAAATTATCTAAGCACCACTTAGCACGTTTTAACGTTGCTTGCTTAAGTGACTCATCTTGTTTATACCAATTGTTGTAAATCATTCCAATACGAGGGTTTTGCGATAGCTGTTGTTCGTGCTCTAACATAAAGTGCCAATATAAACTGTTAAATGGACATGCGTCATCAGTTTCTTTTTCTTTAACGTTGTAGCTACAATGCTTGCAGTAATCACTCATTTTATTGATGTAATTACCACTGGCAGCATAGGGTTTAGTGGCGATTAATCCTCCATCTGCGAACTGACTCATGCCACGCGTGTTCGGCATTTCCACCCATTCGATAGCATCGATATAAATCCCTAAATACCAAGCATCGACCTCATTTGGATCAATCGCAGTTAGCAAGCAAAAGTTACCGGTGATCATTAAACGTTGAATGTGATGTGCATAGGCCGTTTGCAAACTTTGTGTAATGGCATGGTGCATACAATTCATGTTCGTTTTGCCGTGCCAAAAATAGTCGGGTAGGGTACGTTTCGCATTCAAGGTATTTTTACTCGCGTAATCAGGCATATTTTGCCAATAAATACCGCGAACATATTCACGCCAACCAAGAATCTGCCTGATAAAACCTTCTACTTGTGCAATATCGATGTGTTGTTTTTTAAAGCTACTTAATACTTGCTCAATGACCTGCATCGGGTGCAGCATTTTGGTATTAAGCGCGAATGATAAACGGCTGTGATACAAAGACCATTGATAGTCTGATTGACATGTCATGGCGTCTTGAAACTGGCCAAAGTGAACAAGTAAGTGTTTACAGAAAAAATCGAGTAATTGTTTTGCTTCCGAGCGCGTAGTTGGCCAGATTAGGGTTTTGTTACACTCTCCAAAAGTATTTATTTTATGTTTTTCGATACGCTTTAGAATATCACTCACATCATGGCAAAAGCACAAAGGTTCAGGTATATCTTTAAGATCGCTTTGTTTTAACTTATTTCTGTTTAGCTGATCAAAATTCCATTGCCCATCAATCGGTTCATTATTCTTATCCATTAAAATGTTAAAGCGCTTACGCATGGCTCGATAGAAAAACTCCATTTTTACATGTTTATCTTTTTTGAAATATTGAGGTATTTCATTAAACGGTAGCAAAAAGTGTTCTGTATCGTACGCATTTACCTTAAGTGAGGTTTGTTTTGTATAATCGAGTAGTTGCTGTTTTAGTCGATATTCATCAGGAAATTGATACTCAATAGTTTGGCAATGATATTGTTTAGCCAAATTAGTCAACAGGGTAGGTAGCGAAGAACTGTCAGAGGTTTCATCAAGGGTAAGATGAAGTACATTAAATCCTGCTTTTTTTAATGCACAAGCAAAGTTTTCCATAGCAGCAAAAAAAGCCGCAATCTTTTGTAGGTGATGTTTTACATAGTCGGTTTCTTGTTTTAGTTCGGCCAATACATACAACACATCTTGCTGATCGTCTTCTTTAAACCAACTATGACTGGCGTTAAGTTGGTCGCCAAAAATAAACCGTAAAGTTGAGTATTGCACTATAGTAAACCTAACTGACTTGTGACTAAATAAATCGATACGAAGTAAATGCAGATATAGATCGTGAAATTAATTAGTGTGTTAATATAAGGAACTAAACTCTAAAAGGGTGATGGCATGCAAATTCAGTTTAAAACAGTGATATTTTTAAGTTGTGCGTATTTAATGTTTACGAATGTAGTAAACGCGACGGTTTACCAGTGTGAAAAAAACGGCGTGGTTGAGTTTAGCCAGCAACCATGTGGAAAGGACGCTCGATTAGTAATCATTAAAGAGCAAAATCCGCATGTTTCTGATATATTTGAATCAGCACCTGTAAAGCCAGATTCTGGTGTAGATAGCTATATCCGAGTAAAGCAAATTGATGCCGAAATTCAACAGCACCACAACAAAATAGACACTTTAACCCAACGCTTAGATAATGATATTGCCAGCTTAAGTAAACAAGCTGACGCACAATTGAATAATGTAGTGGGGAATAAAAAAGTAGCTGCAATTGCTAAGCAAATGACTGCTACATCTCAGCGCTACAAATTACTTATCGATAATGAACAGCGAGGTATCGATAGACTAAATACTGAAAAAGCGACGCTTTTAGCACAAAGTGATCAAACTGTAGATGCAGAGGTTGATAGTTTTATTCGAACACAGCAAATAAAACGAGAAATCACTGAGCATCAAAACAAGATTGACACACTCTATGCACAGCTAAACAGTCAGCTGAGTCAACTTGAACAACAAACCCGTCCTCGTGCTGTAAATTTGACAGGCGTGAGTGCTGACGAAGCATTGTCTGAAAAAATGACTGCTGTAACGAGTAAGTTTGATACCCTAATTGCGGTTGAACAACGCCAGATTGATAGGCTAAACACTGAGTTAGGGCAATTATGAGCTTAGCTGTGTTGCTTGTTTTTGCGCTAAAGAAACAACATTACTATATGAAAAAAGATAACTTTTTACGATATTCTTAAATATAAGTATCGCCTGTGACCATGCCTGACATAGGTGACTGTTCAATTTAATTGATTGTTTTTGAAGTGTGTCCCAAAAGGCATCGCAAAGTAAGTCAATGTCAGTACAATTAACGTTTAAAAAGCTGAGATTGTTTGCCATATAGTGAATAAATGGAATCACAAGGGGTAAATCATCTAAATGATTTATTACCTTATTAAGTGCACAATATAAAATGTAGCTTTGCTGATTAATGCTTTCTTGACTTGGAATTGTCATTTGTAATGGCTTCTCATTCATTAACGTATGAAATGTCTTTGTAAATTGATGAAAATCCGGTTTTATCAGCTCAACATTTTGTTGTAAAAGCTTTTTTTGAAAAATAGATAGACTCATTAATTATCGCTTAATAGCACTCGCTATAGTTTTTCTTATTATAATACCAACTATAGACCATTTTTCTCGAAAATAGGAAATTAATGACAGGGCTGTCATAATGTTTTTATCTACAAAATAGTCTAACTAATTCACCCAATGAGGTTGCTAATTGAGCGCTACGTGCTTATAATAGCCGCCATTGATTTGAGGTGCTTGTCACTCAAACTGCGATATTTAGCAATTAGCTTTAATATCCATTGGCGCGGGATGGAGCAGCCTGGTAGCTCGTCGGGCTCATAACCCGAAGGTCGTCGGTTCAAATCCGGCTCCCGCAACCAATTCAGTGTTTACACAGCAATGTGATAAACATACACAGTAAGTTATTTTACTGTATTGAAGTCGCGCATTCTGGGTAATGCGCGTTTTGCGTTTAGGCTATCTAGTTTAATTTAGTCAGATAAATGACTCGCAACCAAGCTTGGCCCTAGGCCACACAGTTTTATGCTTTAGGTGTGACGCCCCGCTTGGTTCGGGGCGTTGTTGTATCTGGTCTAGCATGATTTACTTAATACCCCAGTGGTATAAATCATTATTAAACTCAGTATTTCAGGGCTATATGCCCTTTTTTTGTTTGTATGGAGGATTTTCGTGACAAAACTTGAGCAAGATTTAGTAACCATGCTCTCACCAGCCGTAGAAATGTTAGGTTTTGAGTTACATGGTCTTGAGTTTGTGCAAGCTGGTCGCCACTCTACATTACGTGTTTACATTGATCACGATGCAGGGATTACGGTTGATAATTGTGCCGATGTAAGTCGTCAAGTTAGCGCGATTTTAGACGTAGAAGACCCGATTACAAACGAATATGATTTGGAAGTTTCGTCTCCTGGTGTTGATCGTCCATTATTCAAACAAGATCACTACGAGAAGGCGCAAGGAGAAGAAGTACGCGTGCGTACTAAGCTTCCGCAAGATGGTCGCCGTAATTTTAAAGGCGATTTAGTATCAGTTAGCAGTGATATGATCACACTTTCGGCAGATGGCACTGAGCATATGATTATGCTAAGTAACATTGAACGTGCGAACATCATCGCAAAGTTTTAATTCGAGTGCGAAGGAATAGGGCAAGCGAGGCATAACCCATGGCAAAAGAAATATTATTGGTTGCTGAAGCCGTCTCCAATGAGAAAGCGGTTCCAAAAGAAAAGATTTTTGAAGCGTTAGAGTTCGCATTAGCGACTGCGACAAAGAAAAAACACGATGGCGAAATTGATGTTCGCGTATCAATCGATCGTAAAACAGGTGATTACGACACGTTCCGTCGCTGGAAAATTGCAGAAGTTCAAGAAGACGGTTCGTTAGAACATCCTTACAGCGAAATTACGTTAGAAGCGGCACAAGTTGAAGATCCTGAGTTACAACTAGGTGATTACGTTGAAGAGCAGATTGAGTCAATCAAGTTCGACCGCATTACAACGCAAATGGCAAAACAAGTTATCGTACAAAAAGTACGTGAAGCTGAACGTGCGCTAGTTGTTGAAGAATATAAAGATCAACAAGGTGAGTTAGTAACTGGTGTTGTTAAAAAAGCAACCCGTGACGCTATTGTACTTGACCTTGGTAACAATGCTGAAGCGGTTATCTACCGTGATGACATGTTACCGCGTGAAAACTTCCGTCCAGGTGACCGTATTCGTGGTTTACTTTACGAAGTTAAACCAGAAGCACGTGGCGCGCAGTTATTTGTAACGCGTTCTAAGCCTGAGATGCTGATGGAGCTTTTCCGTATTGAGGTACCTGAGATCGGCGAAGAAATGATTGAATTACGTGCCGCAGCACGTGATCCAGGTTCGCGTGCAAAGATTGCAGTAAAATCTAACGACAAACGTATCGACCCTGTAGGTGCGTGTGTTGGTATGCGTGGTGCACGTGTACAAGCTGTGTCAACTGAACTTGGTGGTGAGCGTGTTGATATCGTTCTTTACGATGACAACCCTGCGCAATTCGTTATCAATGCAATGGCGCCAGCAGAAGTGGCATCTATCGTGATGGACGAAGATACACATTCAATGGATATCGCTGTTGAAGCAGACAACCTAGCACAAGCAATTGGTCGTAATGGTCAAAACGTTCGCCTTGCTAGCCAGTTAACTGGTTGGGAATTAAACGTTATGACTGTTGATGACATGCGTGCGAAGAACGAAGCTGAATCAGATAAGCTGATCAACTTATTCACTGAGTACCTCGATATCGATGATGAGTTTGCAACCCTACTTATCAACGAAGGTTTCTCAACACTTGAAGAAGTTGCCTATGTTCCAGCATCTGAATTCTTAGAAATTGACGGTTTAGATGAAGAAACGGTTGATATTTTACGTTCTCGTGCAAAAGACGCATTAACAACAAAAGCGCTTAAGACTGAAGAAAGCCTTGATGGTGCAGAGCCTGCAGAGGATTTACTAGCACTTGAAGGTCTAGAGCGTCACCTTGCATTTGTAATGGCAAGTAAAGGTGTAATAACACTTGAAGACTTAGCTGAGCAAGGTATTGATGAGTTAGTGGATATCACTGACCTTTCAGAAGAAGAAGCTGGCAAGCTTATTATGGCTGCGCGTAACATTTGTTGGTTCGCAGACGAGTAATTTATTAACGGAGGTATTACACACTATGGCAGAAGTAAATGTTGAAAAACTAGCCGGAGATATTGGTACAACTGTTGATAAATTATTGCAGCAGCTTGAGCAAGCCGGTATCAAAAAACAAGCAGGTGATATGGTAACAGAAACTGAGAAGTCAACGTTACTTGATCACCTGAGTAAGCAGCATGGTGGCACGGGCTCGGAAGGCCCTGCTCGCATGACTTTGCAACGTAAGAGCAAAAGCACGTTAAGTGTAACTGGCTCTACAGGTAAAGCGAAGTCAGTCCAAGTAGAAGTACGTAAAACGCGTACCTACGTAAAGAAAAGCGCCGTTGAGCAACAGCAAGAAGAAGAGCGTTTAGCTGCAGAAGAAGCTGCCCGTAAGGCAGCAGAGCTTAAAGCCCAGCAAGAAGCTGAAGAACTTAAAGCGAAACAAGAGGCAGAACGTAAAGCAAAAGAAGAAGCTGAGCGTAAAGCCAAAGAAGAGGCTAAACGCAAAGCTGAAGCTGAGCGTAAAGCGAAACAAAAGCAGATGACCCCAGAGCAAAGTGCTAAGTCTGAAAAAGATCGTGCCGAAGCTGAGCGTCTGCAAAAAGAAGCAGAAGAGGCCGCATTGAGAAAAGCTGAAGAAGAAGCGAAACGTCAAGCAGAAGAGGCAAGAAAGCTAGCTGAAGAAAATGAAGCTCGCTGGAAAAAAGAAGAAGAAGAGCGTAAGCAGCGTGAAGAAAACGCTGATCACCACCTTACGACTTCAACTTACGCGCGTGAAGCAGAAGATGAATCTGATGCTCGTGAAGAGCAAAGTGCTCGTCGTAAGAAAAAGAAAAAAGGACCTCAAAAAGAGAAGGCTCCTTTACCTAAGGGTAAAAAAGGCAAATTAAAAGCACCAACTTCACTACAGCATGGTTTCCAAAAGCCAACTGCAGATGTTAAAAACGAAGTACGCATTAGTGAAACAATCACCGTTGCTGAACTTGCATCTCGTATGGCTGTTAAAGGTGCTGAAGTTGTTAAAACAATGATGAAGATGGGTGACATGGTTACCATCAACCAAGTGATTGACCAAGAAACAGCACAACTTGTTGCTGAAGAAATGGGCCACAAGGTTATCATCGTTAAAGAAAACGAATTAGAAGAGAAAGTACTCAACGACCGCAGCGAAGAAGGTACAGCTGTACCTCGTGCTCCAGTTGTAACCGTAATGGGTCACGTTGACCACGGTAAAACGTCAACACTTGACTATATTCGTTCAGCAAAAGTTGCATCTGGTGAGGCGGGTGGTATTACCCAGCATATTGGTGCATACCACGTTGAAACTAACGGTAACATGATTACTTTCTTAGATACGCCAGGTCACGCCGCGTTTACATCAATGCGTGCGCGTGGTGCAAAAGCAACGGATATCGTAATCCTTGTTGTTGCTGCGGATGATGGTGTAATGCCACAAACTAAAGAAGCGGTTCAGCACGCCCGTGCTGCTGGCGTTCCTTTAATTATCGCAGTGAATAAGATGGATAAAGAAGGTATCGACCCAGATCGCGTTAAGAATGAGCTAGCTCAACTTGACGTAATCCCTGAAGAGTGGGGCGGTGATACACAGTTTGTACATATTTCTGCAAAAACAGGTTTAGGTATTGATGACCTACTTGAAGCAGTACTAATGCAAGCAGAGCTTCTTGAGCTTACTGCGCCTGCAGAAGGTATGGCGGCGGGCGTTGTAATCGAATCACGCCTAGATAAAGGTCGTGGTCCAGTTGCATCTGTTCTTGTACAATCAGGTACACTGAATCAAGGTGATATCGTACTGTGTGGTCTTGAATATGGCCGTGTACGTGCGATGAAAGATGAGAACGGTAAAGACATCAAGTCTGCGGGTCCATCTATCCCAGTTGAGATTTTAGGTCTATCTGGTATCCCTGCTGCGGGTGATGAAGCAACAGTAGTTAAAGATGAGCGTAAAGCGCGTGAAGTAGCACTTTACCGTCAAGGTAAGTTCCGTGAAGTGAAGCTTGCTCGTCAACAAAAAGCGAAGCTTGAAAACATGTTTACGAACATGGCTGAAGGCGATGTATCAGAAGTTAACATCGTTCTTAAAGCTGACGTACAAGGTTCAATTGAAGCAATCGCTGATTCATTAACTAAGCTTTCTACCGATGAAGTTAAAGTGAAGATTGTTGGTTCAGGTGTAGGTGGTATCACTGAAACTGATGCAACGCTTGCAGCGGCGTCAAACGCAATCGTTGTTGGCTTTAACGTACGTGCTGATGCATCAGCTCGTAAAGTAATTGAGTCAGAAAACTTAGACTTACGTTACTACAGCGTAATCTACAGCCTGATTGAAGAAGTTAAACAAGCGATGTCAGGTATGCTTGCACCAGAATTCAAGCAAGAGATCATTGGTCTTGCTGAAGTTCGTGACGTGTTCAAGTCACCTAAGATTGGTGCAATCGCAGGTTGTATGGTTACTGAAGGCGTTGTTAAGCGTAGCGCGCCTATCCGTGTACTTCGTGATAACGTGGTTATCTATGAAGGTGAACTTGAGTCACTACGTCGCTTTAAAGATGACGTTCAAGAAGTACGTAACGGTATGGAATGTGGTATCGGCGTTAAGAACTACAACGATGTTAAAGTTGGCGACCAAATCGAGGTATTCGAGACGGTTGAAGTACAACGTTCACTTTAATTTCGTTTAAGTTATTGCTTTAAATGGGGGCCTAGCCCCCATTTGTGTATTCGTAATTAAATTAACTTATTCTTTAACATCAATAAGTTATTATTTTAGAGTGAAATGAAATGAGAGAATTTTCTCGCACTGATCGTGTTGCACAGCAAATTCAAAAAGAGATTGCTGTTATTCTTCAACGCGAAATCAAAGATCCACGCTTAGGCATGGTGACAGTGTCTGCGGTTGAGGTATCTCGCGACTTATCTTACGCAAAAGTATTTATCACAGTATTCAACACTGATGATGAAGATAAAGCCAAGCAAAGCGCTAAAATCTTAAATGAAGCAACGGGTTATATTCGTTCTTTATTAGGTAAACGTATTCGTGCGCGCATCATGCCTGAGTTACGTTTTGTGATCGATAACTCGCTTATGGAAGGTATGCGTATTTCAAACTTGGTTGACTCAGTTATTCGTGAAGACAATGCCAAGCATGTAGACGAAGATGACAGCGAAGAAGGCACTAAAGACTAATGGCTAGACGCAGTAAAGGTCGTGCTATTGACGGCATCTTATTACTTAATAAGCCGCAAGGTATTTCATCAAACAAAGCATTGCAGCAAGCAAAGGGCATTTACTTTGCGCAAAAAGCGGGCCACACCGGTGCGCTTGATCCGCTCGCCACGGGTATGCTGCCTATTTGTTTTGGTGAAGCGACTAAGTTTACCCAGTTCTTGCTTGATACCGATAAAACTTATGTTGTACGCGCCAAACTTGGTGAGCGAACTACTACCTCTGATTCAGATGGTGAAGTGGTTGAAACGCGCGAAGTATCGGTCACGCCTGAACAATTAGCTGAGCAAGTTGCCAGTTTCTTAGGTGAGTCGGATCAATATCCTTCGATGTACTCTGCGCTTAAATACCAAGGTCAGCCTTTGTATAAATATGCCCGCGAAGGTATTGAAGTGCCGCGTAAGTGTCGAAAAATTAATGTATTTAGTTTAACGCTTGATGAGTTTGATGAAGCGAATAACGAAGTACAAATGACGGCACATGTGTCTAAAGGCACTTATATTCGTACTATTGTTGACGACTTAGGTGAAAAGCTTGGCTGTGGTGCGCATGTCATCATGTTACATCGCAGTGCCGTTGGCCATTATCCAAGTGAGAAAATGGTTACGCTTGAGCAACTTGAAGAAAAGCTACAGCAAGCAAAAGCAGACGATGTTGCGCCTTCAAGCTACCTCGATGAGCTACTACTGCCAATAGATACTGCTTTGGTTGACCTACCAGTGATCGAGATTACCCAAGAGCAGGGTGTAGCATTTAGTCATGGTCAAACCGTGGTTATCGGTAAGCCTGTACCCGATGGAGTGGTAAAAGTAATGGCTGATGGGGTGTTCATTGGTACCGGTGAGCGTCATAAAGACGGCCACTTAAAATCAAAGCGTGGCTTATCAAATCAACTGCCTGAGTAAAGATTACCTTGTAGTTATGAGCAAAGCTGGGTAGAATACGCCCCGCTCAATCGTTTTGGCTGAATTAGTGATCGGCTAAAACACAATTTAAATTAATTTTTGGAGTTACTATGTCACTAAGCAATCAAGAAAAAGTTGAAATCATCGCTAAATTTGCACGCGCTGAAGGCGACACTGGTTCACCTGAAGTACAAGTTGCACTTCTAACTTTCGATATCAACAAGCTTCAAGGTCACTTTGCTAGCCACAAGCACGACTTCCACTCACGTCGTGGTCTTCTTCGCAAAGTAAGCCAACGCCGTAAACTGCTTGACTACCTTAAAGGTAAAGACATTGCACGTTACACTGCGTTAATCCAAGAGCTTGGCCTACGTCGCTAAGAACTAGATTACGAGAAAAGGGGCTATTTAGCCCCTTTTTTTGTGCGCGTATGAAAGGTATACTAGCGCACACCTAGGGAGTGGATGCTTCCTAGATATCAAAAAACATCATTGCCAATTGTAGTACTTAATTGATTTTTCTTAAGTTTAATTAAGTACTGTAATTGGTACTTTGATGGACTATTTTTTACCAATTCGGAGCACTGCTCTGAGTTGCTTTTACATTTAAAGGACATTTTTAAGTGCAAGCAATTATTAAAGAATTTCAACTAGGTCAACATACAGTGACGCTAGAAACAGGTGCTATCGCTCGTCAAGCTGACGGCGCAGTACTAGCAAGCATTGGCGATACTTCAGTATTAGTTACTGTTGTTGGTAAGCGTGATGCACAACCAGGTCAAGACTTCTTCCCACTAACAGTTAACTACCAAGAGCGTATGTACGCTGCGGGTCGTATCCCAGGTGGTTTCCTTAAGCGTGAAGGTCGTCCTAACGATGGCGAAACGCTTATCGCTCGTCTAATCGACCGTCCAATCCGTCCACTTTTCCCAGACGGTTTCGTAAACGAAGTACAAGTTATCGCGACAGTTGTTTCTGTTAACCCAGAAATCCAACCTGACATGGTTGCTATGATTGGTACTTCAGCAGCACTTGCTATCTCTGGTATTCCATTCAATGGTCCTATCGGTGCATCACGTGTTGGTTTCATCAACGGTGAATACGTACTTAACCCAACACTCGCTGAGCTTGAAGAAAGCCAATTAGACCTAGTTGTTGCTGGTACTGATAACGCAGTACTTATGGTTGAATCAGAAGCTGAAAGACTATCTGAAGACGTGATGTTAGGTGCGGTTGTTTATGGTCATGAGCAATCTCAAGCTATCATCAACGCAATCAACGAGTTCAAAGCTGAAGCTGGTAAGCCTGCTTGGGATTGGACTGCACCAGAGAAAAACGTAACACTTGCTGAGAAAATCTCTGCAATTGCTGCTGACAAAGTAGGTGAAGCATACCGCATCACTGACAAAGTAGCGCGTAAAGAAGCACTTGGTGCAGCGAAAGAAGAAGTTGTTGCTACATTAACAGCTGAACTTGCTGAAGGCGAAGAGCTAGATACGCAAGAAGTTGGCAAACTATTCGGTTCTTTAGAAAAAGAAATCGTTCGTGGCCGTATCATCGCTGGTGAAAAACGTATCGATGGTCGTGAACCAGATATGGTTCGTGCACTAGACGTAATGACGGGTGTGTTACCACGTACTCACGGTTCTGCAATCTTCACGCGTGGTGAGACACAAGCACTTGTGACTGCAACGCTTGGTACAGAACGTGATTCACAGTTAATCGACGACTTAACAGGTACTAACAAGCATCACTTCATGCTTCACTACAACTTCCCTCCGTTCTGCGTAGGTGAAACAGGTTTTGTAGGCTCTCCTAAGCGTCGTGAAATTGGTCACGGTAACCTAGCTAAGCGTGGTATTGCTGCGGTACTACCTACACTTACTGACTTCCCATACTCAATCCGTGTTGTTTCAGAAATCACTGAATCAAACGGTTCATCGTCTATGGCATCAGTATGTGGTACGTCACTAGCACTTATGAACGCAGGTGTACCAATCAAAGCATCTGTTGCTGGTATCGCGATGGGTCTAGTTAAAGAAGGCGAAGATTTCGTTGTTCTTTCAGATATCTTAGGTGATGAAGATCACTTAGGTGACATGGACTTTAAAGTAGCGGGTACTTCAAACGGTATCACTGCATTACAAATGGATATCAAGATCGAAGGTATCACTAAAGAAATCATGCAAATCGCGCTTAAACAAGCGAAAGCTGCACGTCTACACATCTTAGGTGTTATGGACGAGGCGATTGCAGCACCTTCTGAAGAGTTATCTCAATTCGCACCACGTATCTACACAATGCAAATCCCTGCGAAGAAAATTGCTGAAGTTATCGGCAAAGGCGGCGCAACTATTCGTCAACTTACTGAAGAGACTGGCACAACGATCGAAATCGAAGATGACGGTACAATCAAGATCGCTGCAACTGACGGCATGAGTGCAAACGATGCAATCAAGCGTATCGAGCAACTAACTGCTGAGCTAGAAGTAGGTACTATCTACACGGGTAAAGTTGTACGTATCGTTGATTTTGGTGCGTTCGTTAATATCCTTCCAGGTAAAGACGGTCTAGTGCACATTTCACAAATCAGCACAGAGCGTGTTAACAACGTAACTGACCACTTAAGCGAAGGCCAAGAAGTTAAAGTTAAAGTTCTTGAAGTAGATCGCCAAGGTCGTGTACGTCTAAGCATTAAAGAAGCGATGGAACCAGCTGCTGAAGAAAAAGCAGAAGAGCCAAAAGACGCTGAATAATGATTGAATAACCAGTAATTTGCTGGATATCAGAAAAAGGGGCTGTTTAGCCCCTTTTTTTATGCTTTAATGAAACCTATCAGCTTCGACTTTGTCTACAGAGCATTCTTCAGGTATTAAGGATTTTAATGAATTTTAAACACTTAGCATTGACCGCCGTGGCTCTTTTTTCTCTAAGTGCATGTCAAACAACGTCACAATCTGAGTCTTTGCCTATCGTAAATGTGCCGTTCACGGCACCGTTGGCCTCTGATTTTCGCAACGAAATTACTATCGCTCGCTATTCTGAGTTATTGAGCCGAACAGATTTAAGCCCTGAGCAACAAGCAAAACTATATTACGATCGCGGTGTGTTATTTGATAGCTTAGGGATGTCAACATTGGCACGAATAGACTTTAATCGTGCTATAAAGCTTAAACCTGATCTTGCTGAAGTCTATAATTTTTTGGGTATTCACCACACTCTGATGCAGCAATACGAGCAAGCGTATGAGTTTTTTGATTCAGCTCTAGAGTTAAATGAGCAGCACGAATATGCCTATTTAAACCGTGGTATTGCGCTTTATTATGGTGAACGTCCATTACTGGCTGCAGATGATTTACAACAGTTTCTAAATCGAGCGCCGAGTGATCCTTATCGTGTGCTTTGGTTGTATCTCGCCCAAGCTGAAGCAAATAAAGAGCAAGCGTTGATTGATCTTAAAGCGAATGCACAAGGGGTTGATGAGTCGCAATGGGGTTATCAACTTTTAGCACTTTATTTGGGCGATATTAGCGAATTTGAATTTTTATCGGGTATTATCGAAGGCGTAACGTCAGAGCAAGAGTATGCTCATCGTTTATGTGAAGCCTATTTTTATTTAGCTAAATTACATCAAGCTGCGGGTGATAAATACCTCGCTGCCGATTACTTTCGATTAGCCCTTTCTACTAATGTGCATGAGTTTGTTGAGTATAAGTACGCACGCTTAGAGCTTGAGTTAATGGCTGGTGAAGACGCGAGCTAATCAATACTTGTTAGTAGGGTTATTACTGAGTTTGTGCGGACTTTCAAGCTCAGTATCCTACTTTTCACCGTCTTATCTTTATTATATTGGCAAAGCACCTTCCCAAACAGCAGCTATTTATTATTTAGCGCCTCATGTTGTTAATACACAATTAGCTAGACTTAGTACTTCGCAACTTCGTCATTTGGCTGAGTTTGATAACACAGATGCCAAATACCAGCTAGCTTTACGTTTTTTACAGCAAGGTAATTTTTCTGCGGCGCAATTGTGGTGGCAAACACAGTTTGACTCATTTGACTTGAAACAGCAGCAAAACCTCGCAAAGCAATTAGTCATAAACGAGCAGTGGAGTGCTCTAGAGTCATTATGGAAGACAAATCGATTACCTGATGGCGATGCTAAGCAAACATGGTTTTTACAAAAAAGCATGCCCACCACCAAAATAACAACCGAGTATGCCAATTTACATAATTTTTCCTTGTCGTTAGACGCTGTTACAACCAATCCAATATGTCATTTTAATGTGTTAATGATGGCGGACCATAAAGATGGTATTGCTGCTTTACAATCTTTTAAAGGCCAATATCAGTCTAGTCCAGAGCCTGCTATTAATAGCTTTTGTTTTAGCGATGTTGTTTATGTAGGCAATCAATATCGCTGCGAGGAAAATAATAACGCATTGCAATGTGACTGGAGAAAAGCAGAAAATCACACATGGCCAGCTGGTTTTGACTTTATTGTCATGATGTCGAAAGAGGGGAGTGCAAACGTACAAGGTGGTATTATGCATATTAATTCATCCCAATCATACGCAGTATTTTTGCATGAGCTAATGCACTTTAATGGTTTTGAGGATGAATACCCATTGCCAGAAAAAAAACAGCAATGGCTGTGCCAGCAAGAAGGGCTAGTGGCACCTAATTTATTTATTGCAAGAAACAGCTTGCCGCCAAATGGATGGCAGAAAAGCGTGGCTTGCAAAAACCAAATGGCTTATAAACCCAGTTTAAATTGGTCAATAATGCAATACCAAAAGGTGGGATTATCTGAACAATATCGCCAACTTTGGTTAAAACAAATTAACTCCCCCTTAACAAAGCCAGTAAGGTACGCTGATTATTTTGCCTTTACTGGTGTAAAGCCTGTAATAACAACAGCTTTAAGCTCTAAAGAATTTTCTGACTAATCGCTTATTTATTGCTATTTTAATACGTAAAGTGGTTAAAAATTGGCCGAATAGGTGTGTCTCCTATAGACAAAATAGCACCCAATCAGTATAACTATACGCATTGTAAGCTTTTTTTGAAGCCAACTTTTAACCATCCAAATGAACAGTACGCAACTAATTATAACTAGCAGCGGTATTGATATTCTTATGACACTAAAAGGCTCCTTATTATGACTTTGCTCTGGATACCCCTGTTATCCTTGATTGGCAGTGTTATTTCATCCTGCACTTCAAAACTAACACGTAATCAAAGTACTGCTTTGACCATGTTAGCGCCTTTGATTGCTCTTGGAATCGTATTTTCCTATACACCAGCCGTTTTTTCTGGTGAAACTATCCGCTATACAGCAGAGTGGATCCCACTGTTGAATATGCAAGTCTCATTTCGACTTGACGGGTTAAGTTTATTATTCCTTTATATGATTTTGGGTATTGGTACCTTAGTCATTTTCTATGCACGCTATTACTTAAGTAATAACGATTCGCTGCCCAAGTTATATTGTTACCTTATGCTATTTATGACGGCCATGGTTGGCATTGTGATGTCTAACAATGTCATTCAACTATGGCTATTTTGGGAATTAACAAGTATTAGCTCGTTCTTATTAATTAGTTATTGGTGGCATAAGTCAGAAGCGCGTAAAGGTGCAAGAATGGCGCTAGCAATTACGGGAGCGGGCGGTCTTGCGTTATTAGCGGGTTTACTTTTAATTGGTGATATCGTTGGTAGCTATAACCTTGATGTCATTCTTGCTAGTAAGGCATTAATTCAATCACACGACTTATATGAAGTTGGTCTGGTACTTGTATTATTAGGTGCATTTACTAAGTCTGCGCAGTTTCCTTTTCATTTCTGGCTACCTCATGCTATGGCTGCACCGACACCCGTTAGTGCATACTTACACTCAGCAACCATGGTTAAAGCCGGTATATTTTTGCTTGCGCGATTCTATCCTGCACTATCAGGTACGGATACGTGGTTTATTTTAGTCGCGATGACAGGTTTATCGACTTTACTTGTAGGTGCTTACATTGCGTTATTTAAACATGACTTAAAAGGACTGCTTGCTTACTCTACCATCAGTCACTTGGGTCTAATTACTTTGCTATTAGGTTTAGATACCGAACTTGCAACTGTGGCAGCTATTTTCCATATTATTAACCACGCGATATTTAAAGCGTCATTGTTTATGGCTACGGGGATTATTGACCATGAAACTGGCACCCGTGATATGCGTAAGTTAAATGGGATGTGGCGTTTTATGCCATATACAGCAACACTTGCTATGGTGGCCGCAGCTTCTATGGCAGGGGTGCCTCTATTAAATGGTTTCTTATCAAAAGAAATGTTTTTTGCTGAAACCTTACACCAGCAAGTACTAGGCTCTATGTCTTGGCTTATTCCTGTATTAGCAACTTTAGCGGGTGCCTTGTCTGTAGCGTACTCAGCACGCTTTATACATGATGTTTTCTTCAATGGTGATCCGATTGATTTACCAAAAGAGCCCCACGAACCGCCGCGCTACATGCGCGTACCAATCGAAATTTTAGTGGTATTGTGTTTATTGGTCGGTATGTTCCCTCACTTTGCCGTCAGTGATATTTTGGCCTCAGCATCCTACGCTGTACTGGGTGATGCTGCACCAGATTATAAATTATCTGTTTGGCATGGATTTAACTTACCTCTGTTAATGAGCTTTATTGCAACGTGCTGCGGGATACTGATTTATGTACAGCGTAAGTATTTGTTCCAGTTCCAAGCATCACTGCCAACAATTAGTGCGAAAAAAGGTTTTGAGGGGGGGTTATATCGTGTGATCAAGTGGTCACAAGAGAAGATAAACCATATCGAAAATGGCTCGTTGCAACGCTACGCTTTTGTCATGATTACGGTTGTTTTACTGTGCGCTGGATGGCCTTTGTTTGAAATGCGTCAACTTGCTGGTGCTAGTGAGCTAACGCCCATTGATTTTCATAATGCCATTGGCGCAGGCTTGTTGATTATTGGTGCATTAGCAACCGTATTTTGGCATCGTTCACGGATGATATCTTTAATCATGATTTCAATCGTAGGCCTGATGGTGTCTGTTGCTTTCACCCGATTCTCTGCGCCAGATTTAGCACTGACTCAGTTAACGGTTGAAGTTGTCACTGTAATGCTACTGATGCTAGCACTATTCTTCTTACCACAGCGTACTCCAAAAGAGTCAAGCTCATTACGTATTTTACGTGATCTGGGGATTTCGTCGGCTATAGGTGTGGTTGTTGCGAGTATTTGTTATGCGCTATTAACAAGACCACTTGAGTCAATTTCTGACTTCTTTGTTGCCAATGCTAAAACTGGCGGTGGTGGTACAAACGTGGTGAACGTTATTCTAGTCGACTTTAGGGGTTTTGACACCTTAGGTGAAATCACCGTTTTAGGTATAGCCGCGTTAGGTATTTATAAATTGCTTATCAATTTACCTTTATTTATGCCTGCAAGTGATAGTGAAGGGCGTCCGTGGGCGAGAGAGCGTTATCCAATTCTTCTTGCAAGTATTTCACAAAGCTTATTACCTTTGGCACTGTTAGTTTCTGCATATATCTTTTTACGAGGACACAATTTACCAGGCGGTGGATTTATCGCAGGCTTAGTCACAGCCATTGCATTTATATTACAGTACATGGCGAATGGCTCTAACTGGATAGCAGAGCGGTTTGATGTGAATTACCGTAAGATTATCGCATCGGGCATTGCTATCGCTTTATTCACAGGTGTTGGAAGCTGGGCATTTGGTCGTCCATTCTTAACAACGTGGTTTGATTATTTTGATATACCGTTAGTTGGCAAAACAGAGCTTGCCAGTGCTATCGTATTTGATTTAGGTGTGTATTTAACTGTTGTAGGTGCAACGCTGATGATTTTAGCTAGTTTAGGAAAACTAACGGCTAATACACCCAAGCAAGAGGTAAATATTTAATGGAAGTATTGTACGCATCATGCGTGGGCGTGCTGGTTGCATGCGGCATTTATTTAATTTTAAGAGCGCGAACCTTTCCGGTCGTGTTAGGTTTAACCATGCTGTCTTATGCGGTAAACCTATTCTTGTTTTCATCAGGACGATTAACAATTAATAAAGCGGCGGTTTTGGGCAGTGCCAGTGAGTATGCAGATCCACTCCCTCAAGCTTTAGTGTTAACGGCTATTGTAATCGGTTTTGCAATGACCGCTTTTGTCGTTATTTTGTCAATTCGTGGTCGTGCCGATTTGGGTAATGATCATGTTGATGGACATTTAGTTAAGTCTTCAAAGGAGCGAAAATGATTCAGCATTTAGCTTCTTTACCTATTTTAATTCCCATGCTGACAGGCATTATTTTACTTATGCCTCCATGCGGTAAGAATCTTCATATTCGCCGTGTGATGTCGGTATTAATGTCAATTATAACCCTTGCTGTTAGTGCATTTTTACTACTTCATGTAAATAGTACGGCACCCATGGTATACGCCATCGGCGACTGGTCGGCTCCTTTTGGTATTGTATTGGTTGCTGATAGGCTCGCGACTTTACTAGTAGTGTTAACAAGCTTACTAGGTGCGGTTGTTGTGCTATATAGCTGCGCAGGTGATGATAAAAAAGGAAGCTTCTTTCACCCTCTTGTTCACTTCTTAATTTTAGGCGTAAACGGTGCATTTTTAACTGGAGATGTATTTAACCTATTCGTATTTTTCGAAGTATTGCTAATCGCATCTTATTCATTATTGATGCATGGCGGAGACAAGCACAGCACCCGTGCAGCTCTACAGTATGTGATTCTAAATCTGATTGGCTCGAGTGTATTTCTTATTGCCCTTGGTGTTTTATATGGCGTAGTGGGTACTTTAAATATTGCTGATTTAGCCCAGAAAGTACCTCAGTTAACAGGTGACGATGTTTATTTAGCTAAAATTGGTGGTTTACTACTAATAGTCGTTTTCGCCCTTAAAGGTGCGTTGTTACCGCTACATTTGTGGTTACCTAATACCTACGCAAGTGCCACCCCTGTTGTTGCAGCTTTATTTGCGATCATGACTAAGGTGGGTGTGTATGCCATGCTTCGTGTGTACACCGTTATCTTTGGTGATAACGCGGGGGAGCTTGCACACATGGCACAACCTTGGTTATGGGGACTTGCATTGGCGACCATCATTCTGGGGTCGATAGGCGTTCTTGCAAGCCAAGATTTTAGAAAGCTAATTGCAAACTTAGTGATCGTATCCGTGGGTACTTTGGTTGCCTTAGTCGCTATTCAGAATGTAGCGGCGACTGCGGCGTTACTTTACTACTTAGTTCATTCAACGATTGTTTGTGCCGTGCTCTTTTTACTTGCTGATTTGATTGCGCATCAGCGTGGAAAAGTGGCCGATCGTCTTGTTGCAGGGCGTGCTGTTGCACAACCTTTTTTATTAGGAATTAGCTTTGTAATTGCTGCATTGACGGTGGTAGGCATGCCGCCACTATCTGGTTTTGTAGGTAAAATTTGGATTCTAAAAAGTACCTTAGATAGTGAGAAGGGCATGGTGTTTTGGCCAATTTACTTACTTTCAAGTTTAGCCTTATTGGTTGCTATTTCTCGTGCTGGCACAAGCCTTTTTTGGGACCGAAAGTTCAAAGAAAGTGAAGCTGTCGAAGGTATAAAGGCACACCCATTAAAAGTCACGGCGATGTTACTATTGTTAGTTTGCTCTCCTTTGATGGTCATTTTTGCCGGTCCAATTTCAGATTTTATGCTTGCGACATCTGAGCAATTGTTCGATATCAACAACAGTATTAATAATGTACTACAGGGAGGCCGCTAAATGCGTTTAGAAGCTCGTTTTCGTTGGCTACCCACTCCGTTTCGCAGTGTTTTACTCTTCGTAGTGTGGTTATTACTCAACAATAGTGTGTCGCCTGGGCATCTACTGCTTGCTGCACTCTTTGCAATTACAATTCCATGGATCACCTTTCCATTTCGTGATCCACAGCCGTTAATTGTTCGACCTGGCCTCGCATTTAGGCATTTATTGTTAGTCTTGTACGATATTGTAACGGCTAACTTGCAGGTTGCTTTACTGATCCTTGGGCCAACTAAAAAGCTACGCCCAGGCTTTGTTAAGGTGCCACTTGATTTAAGTCATGATATGCCAATTACGATATTAGCAAGTACAGTATCATTAACGCCTGGCACGGTCAGTGCTGAGGTGTATCCAATTCCTGAGTCGCTTGCAGAAGGTGAAGAAATAGACCAACGTTATTTGCTAATTCATGTGCTGGATTTAGCTGATGAAGCTGAACTTATTAAGACGATTAAACAGCGTTACGAAGCCCCGCTTAAGGAGATTTTCCGATGCTAGATACGGTATTCCTCATTGTATATGGGATGATTGCCATTTCACTTTTATTGAACTTATGGCGCCTTATTATTGGGCCTTCAGTTCCAGATCGCATTTTAGCGCTTGATACTATGTTTATAAATACCATTGCATTGATCATTCTTTACGGTATGAGCATGGACACAGACTTGTATTTTGAAGCGGCTTTATTAATTGCGATGCTTGGCTTTGTGAGTACGGTAGCTGTATGTAAATACTTGCTACGCGGCGATATTATTGAATAAGGTAACAAATGATGAGTGAATGGGTTGTTTCAATCTTATTGTTAATTGGTGGTTGCTTTATTCTGATAGGCTCAATCGGTTTGGTTAAGATGCCTGATTTTTTTATGCGCCTGCATGGGCCTACCAAAGCGACGACACTGGGGATGGCCTCACTGTTAATAGCGGCGATGGTTTATTTTACTTTCACACACGATGGTGTAAGTGTAAAAGAAATTCTTATTTCTATCTTTTTGCTCATTACAGCACCTATCAGTGGTTACATGCTGATTAAATCGGCTATTCACCATAAATTGCGCGCAAAAGAGGGCACCAAGGGCCAAGACAACATCGAAGAGGATTAGTCTGTAGTATTTATAATATGTGATCTGCGCTCGTGGCTTTTATTGCACGGGCAGATCGCATAGAATGCCCCGTCATTTAGCACACTAGGTAAATAGATCATTATGCGAGTAGCACTTGGAGTAGAATACAACGGCGCCCGTTACAGTGGTTGGCAACGTCAATCACACGTCAATAGCGTACAGCAAGAAGTAGAAACAGCGTTGTCGCGTATTTGTAATCATCCTGTTGAGATTGTTTGTGCGGGTCGTACAGACGCAGGTGTTCATGGTACAGGCCAAGTCGTGCACTTTGATACTCATGCTGAACGCGAAATGGTCGCGTTCACGATGGGGATGAATACCTTACTACCAAAAGATATTTCTATTCGTTTTGCTAAGCCTGTTTCTGAAGATTTTCACGCACGTTTTAGTGCGACAGCACGCCGTTATCGTTATGTGATTTACAATTATACCTATCGCGGTGCCATTATGAGTGAAGGCGTTACTCATTTTCATCACCCATTAGACGAAACTAAAATGCAACAAGCCTGTCAGTATTTAATAGGTGAGCACGACTTTACGTCGTTCAGAGCACTCCATTGCCAAGCAAATACAGCAAATCGTACTATTCACCATTTGTCAGTAAAACGCCAAGGTGATTATGTGATCATTGATATTAAAGCCAATGCGTTTTTACACCACATGGTACGTAATATTACAGGTTGCTTGATGGACATTGGTTTACATAAGCATGAACCTGTTTGGTTAAAAGAGTTACTTGATTTAAAAGAGAGAGCCAAAGCCAGTGCGACAGCTAAAGCTGCGGGTCTTTATTTAGTGGATGTGGATTACCCTGAGCAGTTTG
Organism: Pseudoalteromonas sp. CO133X; assembly: GCA_004208945.1. GTDB lineage: Bacteria > Pseudomonadota > Gammaproteobacteria > Enterobacterales > Alteromonadaceae > Pseudoalteromonas. Next base: position 309,886 of record SGPE01000015.1, read on the forward strand.
AGATCCCTAAAACACCATTAGGGCCTTTGTTTTTACCTGATTCAGACAGTTAACACTTGGTAGTACACTACTAAGACCAGTTTTTTATATCGTCTGCGGGTAATTCATGTTTTAATTGAAAAAATCTGTCTGTTTATTGGTTGTCAGAAATACAAATAAGTATTCACAATTAAGCAGACTGCGACACAGAACAGTATTAAGAGAGTTGCAAATGAGTTGGTTAGAAAAAATCTTACCTAAAACGACTAAATCGTCAGGCCGAAAAGAAATCCCAGAAGGGGTTTGGGCAAAGTGTACAGACTGTGATTCAATTTTATATAAAGCAGAATTAGAAAAGTCACTTAATGTATGTCCAAAATGTGATCACCATATGCGTTTGAGTGCTCGTAAGCGACTCGAAAACTTTTTAGATGATGCAGATCGTCAAGAAATTGGTGCAGAACACGAACCAAAGGACGTTTTAAAGTTTAAAGATTCTAAGAAGTACTCTGACCGCATTACACAAGCACAAAAAGTAAGTGGCGAGAAAGATGCACTTGTTGCAATTAAAGGACGCTTAAAAGGTATTCCTGTTGCTGCGGTGTCGTTTGAGTTCTCATTTATGGGTGGTTCTATGGCGTCAGTGGTCGGCGCTCGTTTTGTTGAAGCTGTAGATCAATGTTTAGAGCATAACATGCCACTTATTTGTTTTTCAGCATCAGGCGGTGCACGTATGCAAGAAGCACTTATGTCATTGATGCAAATGGCAAAAACAAGTGCTGCACTGGCTAAGATGAGCGAAAAAGGCTTACCGTTTATCTCAGTATTAACCGACCCAACAATGGGTGGTGTATCTGCGTCACTGGCAATGCTTGGCGATATAAACGTTGCTGAACCAAAAGCACTTATTGGCTTTGCCGGCCCTCGTGTAATCGAGCAAACAGTGCGTGAAACACTGCCTGAAGGTTTCCAACGCAGTGAATTCTTGCTAGAGCACGGGGCAATCGACATGATTGTTGACCGTCGTGAAATGCGTGACACCCTTGCGCGTATCTTAGCGAAATTTATGAACTTGCCTTCTACTGAACAAGAGCATAGAGTAGCGTAAATTTCAGCTTAACTGATTAATCGCTATGACAGAAATCCTTCCTAGCCAATCATCAAGCCTTGATGATTGGCTTTGTTATTTAGAAAGTGTTCACCCCGCCAATATTGAAATGGGCTTAGAGCGCGTTGCTCGCGTTGCAAACCAAATTGGCTTACTCGATACACCGAGCAAAATAATATTAATCGCAGGTACCAATGGTAAAGGCACCACAGCGCGTTGCCTAGAAAGCTTATTACTAGCACAAGGTTTTAGTGTGGGTACATATGCTTCTCCACACCTAATTCGTTACAACGAACGCGTACGTATTAATGGCCAAGAGCTTGATGACCAATTCCATGTTGATGCTTTCGATATGCTGGAAAAGGGCCGTGGTGAGACGCCACTGACGTATTTTGAGTACGGCACGTTAGGTGCACTGGCAATTTTTAAACGTCACGCTGTTGATTATGTATTGTTAGAAGTGGGTTTAGGTGGCCGCTATGATGCGACTAATATTGTCACACCACATGCGTGTGTGATCACAACTATCGATCTAGACCATAAAGAATACCTAGGTGATACACGCGAGCTTGTTGGCTACGATAAAGCAGGTATCTTCCGACCTCACATACCCGCAATTGTTGGTGATTTAGATATTCCACATACAGTAACTGATTACGGTAATGCAATTGATGCTGATATGGTGTTATCTGGCCGTGATTTTAAATTCACTGAAGACAGTGAAGGTTTTAATTGGCAGTACAAAGGTAAAGACTTGCGCTTAGCAAAACCTGAGATCCCTTGTCAAAATGCAGCCACTGCGTTGACCTTATTGGCTAAACTTGACTTACTACCTAGTGAGCAACAAGTACGTGATTGTTTAGCTAATTTAACAGTTGAAGGACGTTTTCAGCAGCTAAGTGAACAGCCACTTATTTTTACCGATGTGGCACATAACCCTGAATCGGCCCGTTATTTGGCGCGTAAATTAAGCGTGTATAAAGATCAAGGGTTTAAAATTCATGCATTAGTCGCTATGCTTGCAGATAAAGATAAAGTGGCAGCAATGTCAGCCGTGGCGGATGTTGTTCATGAGTGGTCGTTAGCCAGTTTAGATTGTTTTCGCGGCGATAAGGTTGAAAACCTTGCAAAGGCATTGGCTGAAACGACATCAACAGCGCCTAGTACGCAATATGACAGTGTTGAAACTGCGCTAGACACACTATTACCAAATGTAGACAATAACACCTTAGTAATTGTGTTTGGCTCATTTATAACCGTGGCTGCAGCAATCAGCTATTTTAAAAAATAGAGAGGAATTCGGTGAACGCAGGGTTTATTAATCGCTTAGTAGGGACCACCATTGTGGTTGTGGCGGCTATTGTCTTTATTCCAAATATTTTGGATGGAGAGAAAGTTCACTATACAGAAGGTTTTAAAGCAATTCCTGAACGCCCTGAGTTCACAACGATTGACTTACAAGATGAAATTGATACTAAAGTTGCCTCTGCAGAGCAGCCTGCTGAAATACCTGTCGAAAATGCACAAGCGAATGACGCTGAGCTTACAGCAGAGCAAACTGAGCAATTTGATGATGCGCCTAAAATGGTTGAAGCATCAACTCAAGATCCTGTTGCAGTTGTTAAAGCAGCCAAGCCAGTAGTAAAAACATCGGAGCCTGCTCGTAAGCCAGAAGAAAACCTCACGCAAATGGCTTATGTAATCCAATTGGGTAGTTTCTCTCATGCGCCTAATGTAAAGTCGTTACTTGAAAAGCTTAAAGCGAACGGCTTTAAAACCTTTACGCGTCCAATCAAAACCCCGAACGGAACACTGACAAAAGTCTTTGTAGGTCCTTCACTTAGCAAGAAAGAGTTAGAGAGTAAGCTCCCTGAGTTAAAGCAGTTAACCAAGTTAAACGGCAAAGTTACTCAGTTTGAAATTACAAAATGATCTGGTAATTCTATAGGTAGCTCAAATACCCAAACCGCCTGTAGATTCATGATTCAGCGCTATCACAGGGTTTTCAATACAAGGCGTGGCGATGCAGGAATGTAGGTACCTTTCAAATTGCCACAACACAGTAGTGGAAGCCCTGTGAAGCGCCCGAAGGGCATGGCTAAAACGCATTTATTCTGCGTTATTGATATTGACAAGGGGACACCATTCTCTACAATCAATGCCTTGCCTAAATGCGTTTTATCTCATGCTGAATTCTTGCATCCACAGGTGGTTTGGGTATAGAATGCGCCCCAAATTAACGACTAGTTGGTTCTTATGATCTGGGTTGATTACGCCATACTTGGCATTATTGCACTATCCACTATCATCGGCTTAATACGTGGCTTCGTAAAAGAAGCAATGTCATTAGCTGTATGGGCTGGCGCATTTATCATCTCTAGTTTGTTTTACCAATATTTAGCTTCCTTCCTAACAAGTATTTCAGAACCCCTTTTAAGAAATGCAGCCGCAATAGCCATATTATTCTTTGCGACACTCCTGTTGGGTGGATTACTAAACTATATTTTAGGTGAGCTTGTACAACGTACTGGTTTATCTGGCACCGACCGTGTATTCGGCATAGTGTTTGGTGCTCTTCGTGGCGTGTTGGTCGTAAGCGCGTTACTCTTCTTTCTTGATGCTTTTACCGGTGCACCTAATACGCACTGGTGGGGTAACTCTATTTTGATTCCAGAATTTGGCTTTGTTGTTGAGTGGTTCTTTTCGTACCTCGAAAACAACTCAAGCTTTTTAAATTCGGTAAACCGTTAATCGGCGAGGATAAATTTAATGTGTGGTATCGTTGGCATAGTCGGAACTTCTCCTGTTAATCAGGCGCTGTATGATGGCTTAACTGTTTTGCAACACCGCGGTCAAGATGCAGCTGGCATCATTACCATTGAAAATAATACGTTTAGCTTACGTAAAGCCAACGGCCTTGTGAAAGATGTGTTTCATACCCGTCACATGAAACGCCTTCAAGGTACGATTGGTATTGGTCATGTTCGCTATCCGACAGCTGGTTCTTCTAGCTCGTCAGAAGCGCAACCTTTCTATGTTAACTCACCGTTTGGTATTGCACTTGCACACAATGGTAATTTAACAAACGCTGAAGCATTAAAAGAGCAATTATTTTCAGAAGCTCGCCGTCATGTTAATACAACATCTGACTCTGAAATATTACTTAATATCATGGCGCATGAGTTAAGTAAGTCTAATAAACTTAAACTCGATGCTGAAGATATCTTCACAGCAGTAACGGAAGTAAATAACAAAGTAACGGGTGGTTACGCAACAATAGCAATGATTATCGGCCACGGTATTGTTGCCTTTCGTGACCCGAACGGTATTCGTCCACTTGTATTTGGTAAGCGTGAAACAGCAAACGGTACTGAGTACATGTTTGCATCAGAAAGCGTTGCATTAAAAACAGATGGCTTTGAGTTTGTACGCGATGTAGCGCCAGGCGAAGCTATTTACGTGACTGAAGAAGGTCAGCTTTTCTCACAAGCGTGTGCTGAAAAGGCCACATATGCGCCGTGTATTTTTGAGTTTGTTTATTTTGCGCGCCCAGATTCAACCATTGATCGTATGTCTGTTTATGCAACGCGTGTAAACATGGGGACTAAGTTAGGTGAAAAAATAGCACGTGAATGGGCTGATAAAGACATCGACGTGGTTATTCCAATCCCTGAAACATCATGTGATGTGGCGCTTGAAATTGCATCAGCGCTTAACCTGCCATACCGTCAAGGTTTTGTTAAAAACCGTTACATTGGCCGCACCTTCATCATGCCAGGTCAAGAAATGCGTAAGAAGTCAGTTCGTCAAAAACTGAATGCCATTGACCGTGAGTTCAAGGGTAAAAATGTATTGCTTGTTGATGACTCAATTGTTCGTGGTACCACGTCAGCGCAAATCGTTGAGATGGCTCGTGAGTCAGGTGCAAAGAACGTTTATTTTGCATCAGCTGCACCAGAAATTCGTTTCCCGAACGTGTATGGAATTGACATGCCTTCGGCTGCTGAGTTAATTGCTCATGGTCGTGAAGTGGAAGACATTAATGCAAGCATTGGTGCTGATGGGCTCATTTTCCAGTCTCTTGATGATTTAATCTCAGCGGTGAGCCAAGAAAATCCTGAAATCACTCGCTTTGAAACATCGGTATTCGATGGACAATATATAACGGGTGATATCGATCAAGAATATCTTAACCATATCGATCGTCTACGTAATGATTCTGCAAAATCAACGCGTGAAAACGCAATGTCTTCAGGTTTAGAATTACATAACCAAGAAGAAAACAGTGCAGACTAATTAGTTTTTAGACTAATACATGAAAAAGGAGCTAGATAGCTCCTTTTTTGCTTGTGGAAAGAAAGGAAATAATTTAGGTAAACATTGGGTGGACTATACCATTTGTCCACAGAATTGCTGTTGCAGCAAGGATTATGACCAGTAGAATTAATCCGCAAGTGACCACTGAACTGGCATAAATAAAGCCTCGCTCTTCAGGAATGTGCATTAAAATTGGCACCCCAGTGTAGAGCAGGTAAACAGAGTAGGCGAGAGCTACAAGTCCTACACACACCACAAACCAAAGTTCTGGTAGAAACGCCGCAAATGAAGACATAAATACCGGTGTTGCTGTGTAAGCAGCAAGTTCTAGGGTTTGAGTAAAGGTGGGTTTTGCACCGAAGGTCACGGCCATCCAGTGTGCTAAGTAAGCCAGTGCAAACACGCCTACAATAAGCGCAAAGTACATGGCTATCGCAATCAATAGCGCGCTATCATGCGTTAAAAATACCGCCTCACCGGAGCCAATGCTCCAACCTAGATGGACTGATGAATAATAGCCCATGATAGATGGAATACATGCAATGAGTAAGATGTGCGATAAGCTGTAACGCAAGCTTTCATGCCGATTATCTATTGTTTGCCATTCTTCGAGTGGGTGGGCGTATAAGCCCCATAAGTGGTTCAAAATCATAATTGTTGCCCCTGTAAATAGGAATATGAGCTGTTTTATTTTTGTACAGCTTTGATTAAGTTATGGTCCACTAATTACATATTGTCAAGAACCTGAAATACTGGAAATGATGGGTTATATAAGTCTTTAGTGCATATAGAAATTAGTCCTGTACTGACATGGGTCATAGAATGACAATGTATTTATATGGTAAAATCTACTCACGTTTATTGATGAGAAATTATTCAGTGCCTTACTCTGCTTTACTCGCTCCTATCCATTCTTTTTTAAAGTGTGAAACGCCTGATGAGTGGATTGCTGCGGCAATCAAACAAGAAAACTTAGATGTGGTATTAATTGATCACCTTATTTGTGAATTGAAAGCTGCTCAGTCAGCGATGTTTTTAATTCGTAAGTATGCAGTTGATAAAGAAAGTGGTGATGCATTACTTGCATGGCTAAAACCTTTTGAAACTCTTATTTATAAACGAGAAGGGGATTGGCGAGAGCTTGCAAATAAAAACAAGCTAACTAAATCAATGATCCCAAAATCGAACTCGCCTTACGGACAAGATCTGATTGATAAAATGGTCATGCTTATAAAAGAAGAGCTGCATCACTTTTATCAAGTGCTTGAGATCATGGATGAGTACGGTATTGAATATAAAAGTATTACGCCATGTCGCTACGCAAAGGGTATGCTGCGCCATGTAAAAACCTACGAGCCAGATGCGCTAGTCGATAAACTCATTATCGGTGCTTACATCGAAGCCCGCTCGTGTGAACGGTTCGCTAAGCTCGCTCCTCATGTTGATAAGCGGTTAGGGGATTTTTATATTTCATTATTGCGCTCAGAAGCCCGTCATTACCAAGACTATTTAACACTCGCGCAAGAAATCAGTGAATTTGATATTACTGAGCGTGTTGAGTTTTTTGGTCAAATTGAGGCTGAGCTGATTGCAACGCCTGATGACGATTTTAAGTTTCACAGTGGATTACCTTTAATATAACACTGTGTAATCGACTTAGTTGGTTAATTAAAGTTTTTGCTAAGCAAAGCTAAAACTTTATCAGTTTGATTAGTGTCAAAATCATAACGTTTTAATATTTTTGCTGCATCTCCATTTGCCACAATAGTTTGTAACCCTGTATATAAATCTTGTTGAAAATAGGCAGATTGAGGGTGATTTTTGGCTGTAATAACGTGTAGCTTTTGAGTTGATAGGAAAGGGGTGATGACCTTTATTTCCGAGTGTTTGAGGTTTTGCAAGGTTTCGTTATTTTCTAACCAGTATAATGCAACTTCTTTTGTACCGGCAACAAGGTCTACACGGCCATGTATTAAAAGGGTTAAGCTTTCTATTAGACTATGTGTTGTCGTAACCGCAAGTTGAGGATGGTGTTCAAACTCTTCACTTATAACATAGTCTTCTCCTTTGCTGATTGTGTAAGGAGTCAGGGAGTATAAGGAGCCTGAATAGGTAATCTCACTATCGGCACGTTTCAAAAGCACAATATCAGCTGTAGCAATAGGTAGGGAGTAGCTAAAGATTTTCGCTCTTTTTAGGGTATAAAAAGCACCAATAACCGCAACACGTTTATGCCGCTGCGCAAGCTTTAATGCGCGAGCCCAGTGAGTATATTCAATCTCTACATTTTTATTTTGGCTTTTTAGTGCGCTAACAACGAGTTCATGAACCCAGCCAGGCTTTTCATTATTGTCGATAAGGAAAGGTGGGAATGGTTCTGTGACTAATCGCCAAGTTTGGCTGTTAAGAGAAAAACTTAGCATTAAACAACAGAACAAACCGGTTAATCGAACAATCATGACGCACGCTTTTTTAGTAAAAACTCTATTCAAGCATAGTCAAAGTTTCTACTATTTAAAGTGGCGCGCTGATTAGTTCCTGATTAGCAGGTGTAACCCTTAGGTATGAACCTTGTTCATACCAATCTCCGAGTACGGTGCGGGTCAGTGTGTTATTATTTATGCTGTAGTGATGTACGTTGGGTCTGTGTGTATGACCGTGGATCATATTAACAACCTGATGCTTTTCAAACATCGCTAATACCGCATCTTCAGTCACATCTAGAATTTCTAACGCTTTGCCAGCTTGGCTTTGTTTTGATTTTTCGCGAGCATTACGGGCAATTTTTTTGCGATACCAAAGCGGCATAGCAAGCATTAATTTTGGCCACCACCAACCACGGCTTTTTTTACGAAACTTTTGATATTCAACATCTTGGGTGCACATTTCATCACCGTGCAAGATAACTGTTGGAGTACCATATAAATCAATAACAACTTGTTCAGGTAATAAAGTCATACTCGCGCTTTTTGCATAGTCTTCTCGCATAATAAAATCGCGATTGCCATGAATAAAAAACACCTCAGTTCCACTTTCACTTACTTGGCTTAAACGTGCGGCAACATTGATTGAAAGGTCAGTTTGATAGTCATCACCGACCCATACTTCAAAAAAGTCGCCCAAAATGTACAGTGCATCAACGTCATCATTAATAATCTTGTTATCAAGAAAATCAAAAAATGCTGCTGTGATATCAGGGCGGTTTTCTGTTAAATGGAGATCGGCAATAAAATAACTTTGTTTCATGGTTACTCGCAAAAAAGCGGGCAAAGGCCCGCTTAAAAAGACTAAACGATTAAATTAGCTAACCGTTACTTTTTCGATGATTACATCTTCAAGAGGTACGTCTTGGTGGAAACCAGCACTGCCAGTTGCAACACCTTTGATTTTGTTAACCACATCCATACCCTCAACAACTTCTGCGAACACGCAGTAGCCCCAGCCTTGTGATGTTTCACCGCTGAAGTTTAAGAAGTCATTGTCGTTAACGTTAATGAAGAACTGCGCAGTCGCTGAGTGTGGATCTGGCGTACGTGCCATTGCTAATGTGCCTACTTTATTTGCAAGGCCATTGTTCGCTTCGTTTTCGATAGGGTTGTTTACTTCTTTTTGAACCATACCAGGCTCAAAACCACCGCCTTGTACCATAAAACCATCAATTACACGGTGAAAAATAGTACCGTTGTAAAAGCCAGAGTTTGCATACTCTAAAAAGTTTTTAACTGTGTTTGGTGCATCGCTTTCGTGCATCTTGATGGTGATGTCACCAAAGTTTGTGTGTAGTACAACCATGAGGTTTCCTATATCTGGTTTAATAATGGGTCTATTTTATAGTAGTTGACTTGGATTAACAAAGAGCTTGTTGAGACAGATTAACAAAGTGCTTATTCAATTGATAAAGCGCTAGAGCAGCGGCTTTGCAAGTGTTACCATAAAGAATCTCAAAACACCGTTAAGGACATTTTATAAATGGTACAAATTTACAACACACTTACGCGACAAAAAGAGCAGTTTAAACCCCTTGTTGATGGCAAAATCGACATGTACGTGTGTGGTATCACCATTTATGATTACTGTCACATCGGTCATGCTCGTACATTCGTCGGTTTTGACGTGATTGTTCGTTATCTTCGTCACATTGGTTATGACTTAAAATACGTTCGTAACATTACAGATGTTGACGATAAAATTATCAAGCGTGCTAATGAAAATGGCGAGTCAATCAATGATTTAACCTTGCGTATGACCAAGGCGATGCATGAAGATTTCGACAGCTTAAATATGCTGCGTCCTGATGTTGAGCCAACGGTGACAAACCACATGGATGAAATCATCGTGATGGTTGAGCGCTTAATTGCCAAAGGCCATGCCTATGTTGCAGCAGACGGCGACGTATTGTTTGATGTATCTACATTTGAACAATATGGTGCTTTGTCACAACAAGACCTAACCATGCTTCAGGCTGGTTCACGCGTTGAAGTTGCACAAGATAAGCAAGATCCACTTGATTTCGTACTTTGGAAAAAAGCCAAGCCCGGTGAACCATCATGGTCATCACCATGGGGGGAAGGGCGTCCTGGTTGGCACATCGAATGTTCGGCAATGAGCTCTAAACACCTAGGTGAGCACTTTGATATTCACGGTGGTGGTTCAGATCTACAGTTCCCGCACCATGAAAACGAAATTGCTCAGTCATGCTGTGCAAATAACGGTAAATACGTGAATACGTGGATCCACACAGGTATGGTACAGGTTAATAAAGAGAAGATGTCTAAGTCATTAAACAACTTCTTTACCGTGCGTGATGTATTAAAAGAGTACGATGCTGAGTCAGTTCGTTACTTCTTAATTTCAGGTCATTACCGTAGCCAGCTTAACTATTCGCAAGAAAACCTTGAGCAAGCGCGCTCCTCTCTTGAGCGAATTTACACTGCACTGCGCGGCGTAGCGCCAATTGAATGCGATTTAGCAGGTAATGAATATGTGGCTAAATTCAGAAAGGCGATGGATGATGACTTTAACACACCTGAAGCACTACCTGTATTATTTGAGTTAGCAAAAGAGCTAAACCGTGTTAAAGACAGCGATGCAGAGCAAGCAGGTAAGCTAGCTTATGTACTACGCAGTGTTTCAGAGGTATTAGGTGTAGCACAACAAGACCCAGAAGCTTTTTTACAAGGTGGCCAAGCTGATGACGAAGTAGCACATATCGAAGCGTTAATCGCAAAACGTAATGAAGCCCGTGCTAGTAAAGATTGGGCGGCGGCTGATGAAGCCCGTGATGCATTGAATGCGCTTGGTGTGGTACTGGAAGATTCTGCTGGTAAAACAACATGGCGCAAAGCATAAGTATCAATCGAAAAGTTGCATATCAAAAGGTTGCCAATATCGGCAACCTTTTTTGTTTTTAGAAATTTATTTTTAATATTGACCTCAACTAAAGTTGAGGTTTTACCTTGGCGTTACTTTGCTTTAACAAGGACTGACTTTGAATATCTTACTTGCCATGATCCCTGCCTTTTTATGGGGTACCACTTACGCAGTGACCAAATATGCCACACCAGATTGGCCACCATTGTTATTAGGCGCAGTGCGTGCATTGCCAGCGGGGCTATTACTTTTATTACTCAAGCCAAGTTTACCGACCCGTTCACAATGGCTCAGCTTATTGACCTTAGGTGCTGTGAATATAGCGCTGTTTTTTGCTTTTATTTTTATTATGGCAGTGAACCTTCCAGCAGCGATTGCAGGTGTTGGTATGGTATCAGTTCCTGTGGTGGCACTTTTATATGCATGGTTTGTAAAAGGGCAGCGACCAGCACGAATACAAGCTATCTGTGCGGCAGCACTTGTTGTGTTAGCCTGGCTGTTATTTGATCCTACCTATGTTGCACTGAATGTACTTGGCGTTGCAGCTTTATTTGGTGCCTTATTTACTATTGTAATTGGTAGTACTTTAGTACAAAGCTTATCGGTTCATATACATTGGTGGGTTGTACTGACATGGCAGTTAATCATTGGCGGCACTATTTTGTTATTGGCTGCGTTTATTGATGGCAGTTTTATACACCCAGAGCACTATCAAGTGGTGTTTTCACCTATTTCAACATTGCAATACGCTGCATTGCTTTGGTTGATAATACCTAACACGGCTATTGCCTATATACTGTATGTGTGGTTATTAGGGCGTATGACTGTTGCCGAGTTTTCATTCGGGACAATTGCAAACCCAATTGCGGGCATCGTATGTGCTGTTATTTTACTTAGCGAGCAGTACCAAGATTGGCAATACTTGATTATGGCTATGATGATCGTATTTTCAGTACTGCCACAGATGTTGAAAGTTATTCGTTCTAGTAGATAAAAAGCATAAACAAAAAGGGCTGCCAATTGGCAGCCCTTTTTACATAACTTAACGTTTAGCTGTGATATTTTTCACATGCTTCAAGCGTGTTTTCGATTAAGCTTGCCACAGTCATTGGGCCAACACCACCAGGTACTGGTGTAATGAAATGTGCTTTTTGTTCAGCGATATCGTATTCAACATCACCAACAAGCTTACCCGATTCAAGGCGGTTAATACCTACATCGATTACGATAGCGCCTTCTTTAACCCAATCACCCGGAATAAACTCAGGTTTACCAACCGCAACAACTAATAAATCAGCGCGGCGAACATGAGTTTCTAAATCTTGAGTAAACTTATGACATACCGTTGTTGTACAGCCTGCAAGTAAAAGCTCAAGTGACATAGGGCGACCAACAATGTTTGATGCACCAACCACGACTGCGTGCATACCTTTATAGCGAACACCAGTAGAGTCGAGTAGGGTGATGATACCTTTCGGCGTACAAGGGCGAAGTGCCGGCATACGCTGCGCTAAGCGACCAATATTATACGGGTGGAAACCATCAACGTCTTTATGAGGGGTAATACGCTCAAGAATTTTTTCAGCATCAAGGCCTTGTGGTAAAGGTAATTGAACTAAAATACCGTCTACTTCTTTGTCTTCGTTTAGTTGGTCTATTAATGCAAGTAAATCTTGTTCAGTGGTGTCGCCAGGTAAATCATAAGACTTAGATACAAAGCCGACTTCTTCACATGCTTTACGTTTAGAACCAACATATACTTGGCTTGCTGGATCTTGACCTACTAACACGACTGCGAGTCCTGGAGCACGTAATCCGTTCGTTACACGCTCTGCAACGCGTTCTGCTACATTGCTGCGTACTTGTTTAGCTATTGCCTTACCATCGATGATGTTTGCCGTCATGGGTGACCTTTCATTGGGGTTAGTTAACTTGATACTGATACATTTAAATATGATTATCCGATAAAGGGGTGTGGATAAATAAATCATATTTATTTTATGTTGCGTATTTTCGCAGAAAAGCATCATAGCGCCAAGATGCAATCTTATATAAAGCGTCGATTTATAAAAAAGAGTCCAAATTTTAGCTTATATTTGCAATATTTAACCATTATGAACTAAAAGTGACCGATTGAATTATTTTCTTAAAAAAATGTTTGACCTAACCCAGCCAAATCACTATTATGCACCCCGTTGTTAACGAGGTCACTCGCAAACAATAGTAAGCATCGGCGATTAGCGCAGTTTGGTAGCGCACTTGGTTTGGGTCCAAGGGGTCGCAGGTTCAAATCCTGCATCGCCGACCA
>SGPE01000052.1 GCA_004208945.1 Pseudoalteromonas sp. CO133X
CGGACGCGGGAGGATTCGAACCTCCGACCGCCTGGTTCGTAGCCAGGTACTCTATCCAGCTGAGCTACGCGTCCGCAAGTTGCATTTTATAATCTTGCAATGATTTCATCTTTATACTCGATGTGAGTTTCAAATATGGCGGACGCGGGAGGATTCGAACCTCCGACCGCCTGGTTCGTAGCCAGGTACTCTATCCAGCTGAGCTACGCGTCC
>SGPE01000053.1 GCA_004208945.1 Pseudoalteromonas sp. CO133X
GGGATGGAGCAGCCTGGTAGCTCGTCGGGCTCATAACCCGAAGGTCGTCGGTTCAAATCCGGCTCCCGCAACCAATTTTCTTAATTGGCTGACTTCTTAAATTAAGTGAGAAGTAAAATAAACTTAACAATTTCAGGCGCGGGATGGAGCAGCCTGGTAGCTCGTCGGGCTCATAACCCGAAGGTCGTCGGTTCAAATCCGGCTCCCG
>SGPE01000054.1 GCA_004208945.1 Pseudoalteromonas sp. CO133X
GTGCCGACTATCCGAGTTGAACGGATGACCTACTGATTACAAGTCAGTTGCTCTACCAACTGAGCTAAGTCGGCACACTAAATTTGTGTTCGCTGTGCACTATAATCACTTTAAAAGAGATTATCAAATAATGGTGCCCAGAGGCGGAATCGAACCACCGACACGAGGATTTTCAATCCTCTGCTCTACCGACTGAGCTATC
>SGPE01000055.1 GCA_004208945.1 Pseudoalteromonas sp. CO133X
CGTAGCTCAGCTGGATAGAGTACCTGGCTACGAACCAGGCGGTCGGAGGTTCGAATCCTCCCGCGTCCGCCACTTTTTACTTTAACTCTTGCTAAGAGAATAAATTAGCAATGTTCAAATGTGCGTGTGGACGCGTAGCTCAGCTGGATAGAGTACCTGGCTACGAACCAGGCGGTCGGAGGTTCGAATCCTCCCGCGTCC
>SGPE01000024.1 GCA_004208945.1 Pseudoalteromonas sp. CO133X
GCCCAGATAGCTCAGTCGGTAGAGCAGAGGATTGAAAATCCTCGTGTCGGTGGTTCGATTCCGCCTCTGGGCACCATCCTTTACTACTTCAAACTATTTCCCTATATTAAAAATTCCTAATTAATTTAGTTATTTTAAAAAATAACTACCTGTTTTTTAACTGTTTGTTTTCCTAATTCCAAGAGTTAGAGTTTTATTCAATAAATTATTGCTCAAAGATTATGCTTTTTAGTTGAGTTATGCCAACATGTGATAGTATTTTGTCATTTTTAGGAACTTGATTAGGTGCTACTTATGATAAAAATCATTGTCATGATCAAATTATGCGAAAAGAAAAGATATAGCAAAATTGTCGAAAGTGCCTAAATAACAAAGCTTGTTTTTCAAAACAACGCACTTAACTAAGAAGGTTAGGCCTAAATTTTATATTGGTTTAGTTATATGAATTTTAAATTAAATAGTCATATTGTTAAACGTTATGGTAAGCATATTTAAATGGAAAGGAATATTTAATATGGATATTAAAAATATCGCACTATCTATCACATTTAGTTTTTTATTTTTAGTCGGTTGTGGTGGTAGTAGTGGTGAAGACAACCTTCCACAAAGCATTCCAGAAGCGCCTACTGATACCCCAGTGGCGAATACTTTACCCACTTTAAGTTTGAGTCCCGAAGTAGAAGTTAATGAATTAACTGAGGTTATAATTAATGCAGAGGCAACAGATTCCGATGGAACAATTACTTCAATAAAGTGGGAACAAATTTCAGGAGAGCCAGTCTCTTTAAGTGATACTGATAAGTTGATACTTTCGTTCACATCACCAAAAGTCTTAGCTTATGAAGTTGAAAAGTCGTTTACTTTTAAGTTAGTTGTTACGGATGATCAAGCTGCATCCGCTGAAGCAGAAGTGAATGTTAAAGTTATCCCTACTAACAACGTTCCTGTTGCTGAAGCTGGAGAAAATAAGACTTTCCTAGAAAATGAATTAGCCAGCTTAAGTTGTGATGAAAGCTACGATCCAGATGGTTCTGCTATAAGCTATAGCTGGGAACAAGTAGAGGGACCTCAGGTTAAAGTACTTAGTGCAGATACCTGTAACCCCTCATTTGAATTGCCTCAAGGGGCAAGTCAGCTAAGTTTTAAGTTGACAGTAGAAGATGAGGATAAAACCACCTCTTCTGACTTAGTGAGCATTGTTGGTAAGGAGTATTCGGGTACAGTAAATAGCTTTAATAAAGAAAGTTTAATTTTTCGTGATGAGTACTCTAGTGACTCAACCTACTCTTTTTCTGCAAGTGTAGAAAAAGGCATCGCTTTTACCTCGGATAACAGTCGATTAAAAGCTTTAGATATATCTGACCCTTACAATATTCGAGCGTTCGGTTGGGAGAGTGCTCAAAATGGTTATCAGGCGAGTGTAATTTTTGATGATCTATTGATTGCTGAGGGAAGAACTGGACTTTGGTTCTATGATATAAGCGACATTTCAAATATAAATCTTGTAAGTTCTATTGAAAATGCTTTCCAAAACAAAAAATTTGCTAGGTATAAAAATATAGTTTATGTATCTTCAAGTGAATTTGGGATTGAAGCGATTGATATTTCTAATTTAACATCGCCTCGCTATATAGATAGCAATACCTTAAATGAGAGTCTTTCTGGAGTTAATGACTTAAAAATTAAAGGAGATTTTTTATATGTTGCAACTGAAAGTGAGGGGTTGAAGGTATTTAATGTATCAACGCCACTTGAGTCTATTTTAGTGGCTGAGTTACCTTGTGATTGCTCTTTCAAACAAATCGAAATAAATGAGAATATAGCAGCATTAACTGGTTCAAAACAAAGCTTGCTGCTCGTTGATATTTCATTACCTACACAATTGAGCGTCATTTCAGAAACAAGCGTATCATCCCAGAATATTGCTATGGCTTTTGCTAAAAACGTTATTGCGGTTGGTGATAGCTCCGAAAGTGTCCGTTTTTTAGATATATCTGATCCTAATTTTCCTAAATGGGTAGGTAAGTTACCAAACACTATAGCCTCAAAATGGCTAACTTTTCATGAAGACACTTTGCTTTTAGTAGACTATTTTAGTTCAAGCCTAGAAAGTTTTGACATTTCTTCTCTTTCAGCTCCTCTAACAAAAGAATATCAAGTTGATCAAAATTTTCAGTTAAATTCACTGGTCGTTGAAGATGAGGTTTTATACTTATCTAGCAAAGATAATAGATTAATTATTAAAGATGCCTCTAATTATGAACAGCCAGAAGTATTAAGTGAAGTTACAGTTTCTAAAGCGAATAAACTTCTAATTAGTGAAGATTTATTGTTTGTTGGTACTCAGAGCGAAGGTTTACATATCCTTAATGTTAGTGATAAGAGAGCTCCTTTTTCAGTGGGTAATATCCCATCGGCTAACCCAGTAAATGCTTTGGCTGTGAAGGGTGATAAACTTCTAATTAATACAGCTAATTCAAACCTAGTTTTATATGATATAAGTGAACCTAGTGAACCAGTAGATAAGTCAGTATTACATGGTTTAGCATCTAGAGGTGGGACAATTTCTGATATATCCATCTCTGGAAATACAGTTCACGTTGCTGCTGAAAATGAAGCTGCGATTATCAATATTAATGAAAATAATGAGCTCAACAAACAAGGGTACTTTTTTAAAGATTGGTTTGGAGATGATAGCTGGCACTATGTCTCAATTGTTTCCTATAAAGATTATGTATATTTGTTGAGTAAATATTATGGACTAAGGATACTGAACATTTCAGAACCCGAAAACATTATTGAAGAAGCACGCCTACTGAATATTTCTGGAACTAGTTTAAAGTTAATTGGTAATGAGCTGTATGTGGTTGATCCAGAAACTGGCATTTCAAAGTACTCTATAAAAGCACCCAGCAGTCCAAAATTGTTAAGTAGTTACATAACAAGTGATTATGTTACAGATATAGCGATTCAAGGAGATAAGATCTTTAATATGGAGTGGAGTAGGGATCCGACTGCTTATTATTACAACTACTCTTTGCCTAAGAATGGATACTCTGTTTTTGATTTTGATAAGTTACTCAACGTGACTGGTGGTAAAGCAAGAGCAACTGCAGGTTCGAATTTAACTTATGATGTAACTTGGGATTTTGACGGTAAAATAAAGCTGGATTGTATTGTGAGTGGAGGGGAATGTGAAGTGGCTCTCGATACACAAAATAACAGTGCTAAAGTCTTGTGGAACACTCCTATTAGTAAAGGTGAATATCAAATTTCGATATTAATAGGTAATACCAGCTTTTTTAACTCATATGAAGACATGTTAATTTTAGATTGAGTTTTTACTAGATGTTAAAATGCGTACTCTCCCTGTAACTAGGGAGAGTGCTTCAAGTATTAGGTTATCCTTTTTAAACATTACCACTAAAGCTTTAGCACTCACTTGGCATAAGGAGCAAGGTCACCGTGTAGTGATAGTTTCAGGAGAGTGTGCAACAAAAAATTGCTTTGGACCCAAAAAAGTTTCGAGAATTAAAACCGCTTATACTCTCTGAATTTGAACATATTTATGCTTATGGCGATAGCTCTGGTGATACAGAGCTTCTTGAGTTAGCAGGTACGTCTGGTTATCGGATTTTCTAGTTTAATGTTTTCGTTTTTTATCTCTAGAGTTTAGCCCTTATCGTATGCCTATGTCAGGCAGTGTAATTTTATGTAAAGTCAGTTGAGCAAAACTTAACGTGGTGCTTGAATAACATTCATAAATTGATGTTTTTCAGGTTTTTAGAATGAATTTGCAATATAAGCCGAGTTTATTGGCTTTAAGTGTAATTTTGCTAAGTGCATGTGCGAGCCAGCCGACTCACAATGAGCGAGTTGCTGAGCTTGAGACTGTGCCAAGTGCATGGCAGCAATTACCAGCGAGTGACAAGGTGCTTGCTGTTGAAGATAACTGGTTGCAGCAATTACACGATCCTCAAGTTTTTACTTTAGTAGAGCAAGCATTAGCCCATAACCAAGCAATTTTACAAGCGGGTTACGATGTAGCGATTAAAGAGCAGCAGCTTATTGCTGCTGGGGCTGATTTATGGCCCAGCCTTGATTTATCAACACGTGCAAGCCGAAGTAAAGATAATCGTCCTGTTAGCTACAACAACGCCAGCTCAGCATCATTAGAGTTAAGCTACGAAGTTGATTTATGGGGTAAATTATCGGCTTCAGAACGACAAGCAAACCTTGAATACCTAGCTGGAAAAGCCACATTTGCGCAAAGCAAACAACAATTAGTGGCTGATGTAGTATCAGGTTGGTTTGATGTAATCACAAATCAAAAACTGCTCGAACTTTATAAACAGCGCGAACAAAATGCCGAACAGAATCTATCGATCATTGAGTCTGGTTATCGCCAAGGTTTAAATGAAGCGCTCGACGTCTATCTTGCTCGTAATGAGCTAAATACTGAGCGCTCGAACATTGCCGCGCAGCAAGCAACTTTAATTAAATCGATCCGTGATTTAGAGCGTTTAACAGGCCAATACCCAACTGGCGCGTTAAGCGTTAGCGCAGATTTACCACTACTCGATAGTGCCATTCCACTTGGTTTACCTTCAGAGCTTATTACTCGCAAACCTGAGTTAATGGCAAGCTGGTATCAATTACTTAGTACCGATGCTGGGCTTGCTTATGCGCATAAACAGCGTTTTCCGAGCTTAAACCTTTCTGCATCAATCAGTGATAGCACAGATAGAGTGAGCGACTTATTTTCGCCTTCAAGCTTAGCGTGGTCGTTGATTGGTAGTATTTCGATGCCGCTTTTTGAAGGTGGCCGCTTAAAAGCCAATGAAGAACAAGCAAGGTTAAACGTTAAGCGCCAAGAGCAGGCGTATCTTGCCACACTTTATGATGCCTTTAACGATGTTGAAACAGCCATCAGCCAAGAACAAGCGCTTAAAGTACGCTACGAAAAAACCTTAGAAGCGCAAGAAAACGCTATTGCTGCAGAGCGTTTGTCTTTTGAACAATATCAAAGTGGTTTGGTTACCTACACCACGGTACTTGATGCGCAAGACCGTTCGTTCAATGCGCAAAGTTCGGTAATCGAAATTAAAAACCAGTTAATTATCAACAGAATCAACTTACATATTGCCCTTGGTGGTGATTTTAGTGAAGCAAACAGCGAAGTAGCAGAGCAATAATCATGAATAGCAAGACACGTAAAATTTTAATTCCATTGGTAGTGATCGTTGTAACGGTACTGCTTGTCATGTTTATAAAAGGCAAC
The DNA here is from genome assembly GCA_004208945.1 of Pseudoalteromonas sp. CO133X. Taxonomy (GTDB): domain Bacteria; phylum Pseudomonadota; class Gammaproteobacteria; order Enterobacterales; family Alteromonadaceae; genus Pseudoalteromonas. The sequence continues at coordinate 5,282 of SGPE01000024.1, forward strand.
CCGCCAAAGGCTAACCGCTTTTCTTCACCGCCAAAAGCAAAAGTGAATGTGGCTGTTAAAACCCTAACACCAGAAACTTATCAAGTAATGATTGATAGTTTTGGCACCGTAAAGCCACGCACGCAAAGTATGCTAGTCGCGCAGGCTTCAGGGCAAATTATCGAAATTAGTGAGCAATTTCGTGAAGGTGGCTTTTTCGAAAAAGGCGATGTGTTATTGCAACTAGATGATAGAGATCACCGCGCCGAAGTAAAATCAGCACAAGCGGCTTTATTAACCGCTGAGCAAAGCCTACTCGAAGAGCAAGCTCGTGGTCGCCAAGCAGTTACCGATTGGGAGCGCTTAGGTAAGGGCGAACAAGCAAGTAGCCTGGTACTGCGTAAGCCACAACTTGCAGCAGCCGAAGCAAGTGTATTGTCAGCTCAAGCGACGCTTGAAAAAGCGAAACTTGATTTAGAGCGTACAAAAATTACAGCTCCATACGCGGGGCGAGTTTTAAGCCGCAGCGTAGATTTAGGCCAAGTGGTGAGTAATAACATGGAACTTGCCAGCATTTATGCCATTGACCGCGTTGAAATTCGCTTACCAATCAAAAATAAAGATCTGCCGTTCATTAACTTACCAGAACAATTTCGAGATGGTGCTAAAAATAGTGCCGGTTCACTCGTTAAATTTAGCTCAGATCTCGTTGGTAAACAGCAATGGCAAGGTCAAGTTATTCGCACCGAAGGGGCCATTGATGAAAGCGCACAGCAGCTTTACGTGGTTGCACAAATTAATGACCCTTACAAAGCCACTTCTGCGAATCAATACCCAATTAAAATTGGTCAGTACATCAAAGCGCAAATTACCGGTAAGGCGATTGAAAATGCCATTGTGATCCCAAACAGCGCAATTTACCAAGGCACTTATGTGTATGTTGAAGAGCAAGGTGTACTGCGCCGTAAAAATATCTCACTAGCTTGGCAAAACGCTAATCATGCCATGGTAGCCGAAGGCTTATCAGCAGGGGATCACTTAGTGATTACGCCGCTTGGACAAGTTAGCTCAGGTACCCAAGTGACAGTAATGGGTAGTGAAGCGTATCAAGCTACGCGTGGTAAAGCACAGCGACCAAGCAATCAAGAGCCGCCTAAAGAGCAAGGAGCGCAATAATGATAGCTTGGTTTACAAAGAATCATGTTGCAGCAAACTTATTGCTGATCAGTATTTTATTAGCGGGGCTATTTAGCGTATCGACGCAAATACCACTCGAAGTGTTTCCGTCATTTGAAGCAGACCGCATTAGTGTTAGCGTGACCCTACGTGGCTCAACACCTGAAGATGTTGAAAAAGGTGTCGCTATCCGTATTGAAGAAGCGGTGCAAGATCTCGAAGGGATCAAGCGTATCACTAGCCGCTCATCAGAAGGTTCTGCCTCTGTATCAATTGAAGTTGATACCGGCTATGACCCACGGGAGCTATTAGCCGATATTAAAAGCCGGGTTGATGCCATCAATACTTTTCCGGTTGATGCCGAAAAACCAGTTGTGGCACTCGCGCAGCGCACTCGTGAAGTAATCGCGGTTACTGTGTCGAGTGAATACGGCGAAAAAGAAACCTTAGAATATGCCGAGCATGTACGTGATGACTTATTACGCTTGCCAGAAATCACTCAGGTTGAGCTAAGTGGGGTGCGTGATTACGAAATTGCCATTGAAGTAAGTCAAGATACATTACGCCAATACAATTTACGCTTATCGGACATTTCTTCAGCAATTAGTAATTCAAGTACCGATGTTTCTGCTGGTAACTTAAAAACAGAAGGGGGTGATGTACTCATTCGCTCAAAAGGCCAAGCCTATCGTAAAGATGAGTTTGCCCAAGTTGTGGTGAAGTATCAAGCTGATGGTACCATTATTCGCTTAGGCGACATTGCCCGTATTACCGATGACTTCGAAGAAACCCCAGTTCGTACTCGCTTTAATGGTAAGCAAGCGGCGTTTATTGATGTGTATCGCATTGGTCCACAAAGTGCGATTGAAGTTGCTGATGCAGTAAAAAATTACATTACCGAGCATCAAAGCCAGCTGCCTGAAGGGTTTGAGTTAAGCTTTTGGGATGACGACTCTGAAATCGTGAAAAGCCGTATTGCGACGCTAACAACCAATGCTATTCAAGGTGGTATTTTAGTTCTTGCATTACTTACCTTGTTCTTGCGTCCTGCCATTGCGTTTTGGGTGTTTATTGGTATCCCTGTGTCATTCATGGGGGCGTTTTTAGCGATGCCAATTTTTGGTATTACGCTTAATGTAATGAGTTTGTTTGGCTTTATTTTGGTACTCGGTATTGTTGTTGATGATGCTATTGTGACCGGAGAAAACGTCTACACCCACCTAAAAACAGCCGAAAGTGGTGAACAAGCTGCTATTCGTGGTACGCAAGAAGTTGCGACACCCGTTACCTTTGGTGTACTTACAACGGTTGCTGCATTTTTACCATTAGCCTTTATCGAAGGTAACCGTGGTGCCTTATTTGCGCAAATTCCTGTTGTCGTTATTCCGGTATTACTGTTCTCTTTAATTGAGTCTAAATTTGTTCTGCCGGCTCACTTAAAGTACTTAAAACTACGTAGTGAAAAAGCAAATCCGTCAAAACTGCAGCAGCTTCAGCAGCGTTTTGCCGATGGCTTTGAACACGCAATTAGGAAGTACTATCAGCCGCTACTAAATGTTGCGCTAAAGAATAAATTAGCAACGGTCAGCTTGTTCGTAGGTATTTTCTTTATCATTTTGACCCTGATCACCAGCGGTTGGACAAAGTTTATATTCTTCCCGCGTATTCCAAGTGAAACCGTTCGCGCAGAGCTAACATTCCCTGCTGGAACACCGTTTGAAGTGACCAACAAATACATCATCGATATGTCAGATAAGGCCAAAGAGCTACAAGACAAGTATCGCGATGAAGATGGTCAAAGCGTGATTTTAAATATTTTGGCAACCACGGGTGGCCGTGGTGGTTCATCAAATACCGGTAGTGTGCGTTTTGAAATTACACCAGCCGAAAAACGTGAATCAGATATTGGCTCTCGAGAGCTTGCCAGTGAATGGCGTGACCTTATCGGTATTATACCTGGGGCTGAGAGTGTGACTTTCCGTGCTGAATTTGGTCGCAGTTCAGATCCTATTGACGTGCAGCTAAGCGGCAGCTCAATCGATACCCTTGAAGCTGTGGCAGAAAAAGTTAAAGAGCGTTTAGCAACTTACCCAACTGTGTACGAAATTGCTGATAGCATGTCAGATGGCAAAGACGAGCTGCAAATTGAGCTAACAGAGCAAGGTTTGGCGCTTGGTTTAAACCGTGTTGATGTATCGCAGCAAGTGCGTAATTCGTTCTTTGGTGCGCAAGTTCAACGTATTCAACGTGGTCGTGATGATGTGCGTGTAATGGTGCGTTTGCCAATTGAAGAACGTCGCTCAGTGGCTGATTTAACTGATATTTTAATTAAAACCCCAACGGGTGGCACAGTACCATTGTCGCATGTGGCGACCTTAGTACCGGGGCAAAGTCCATCGTCTATTTATCGTATTGATCGCTATCGTACGTTGAATGTAACAGCCGATGTTGAAAAATCAAATACCAATATGACGGTACTACAAGCAGACTTAAAAACTTACTTAGATGAGCTAATGGTGCAATACCCAGGTGTTGATTACTCGCTCGAAGGTGAAGCCAAAGAGCAGCGTGAATCATTTGGTTCACTCGCTTGGGGCTTGGTGTTTGTATTCTTTATTATTTATGCGTTATTAGCGATACCGTTTAAATCATATATGCAGCCATTAATTGTGATGAGTGTTATTCCGTTTGGCATGATAGGTGCGGTAATGGGTCACTGGGTAATGGGCATGGAGTTAACCATTATGAGCCTACTTGGCATGCTAGCCTTGATAGGTGTTGTAGTGAATGACTCACTAGTATTGGTCGATTTTATCAATAAGAAGCGTGAAGAGGGCGGCGATTTACTTGAAACCGTTAAGCTTGCCGGTGCGGCACGGTTTCGCCCAGTAATGCTAACCAGTTTAACCACCTTTATTGGTTTAATGCCGTTGTTATTTGAAAAAGCAACGCAAGCACAATTCCTTATTCCAATGGCTGTAAGCCTTGGCTTTGGAATCATCTTCGCAACGCTTATTACCTTACTATTAGTGCCAGTTAATTACCTATTAATGGAGCGCTTTCAGGGATGGTTTAAATAAGGTATGAAGTTAAAAATTGGCGCTTGGTTGAGATTAGGTGCTAGGACGTGGGGTAAACCCGCTGCTACAGGTAACGATGTGGCGGCGGATTTATCCCACCGCAAAATATAAGAGTTACTAGATATCAGTCGTCAGAAGTTAGATTGTGCCTGCACACAGTTAAAGTGAAATGCTCACCCGTAGGCGTGAAATTTATTTCGCGCGAATAAATCAGTTATTGTAAAAGCGAAAAAAACAGAGAAGATTTCGATATCTGATAGATAAAAAGAAAAGGTGTTCCCCAAGTATGCGGTGCCCGGTGTCAGTCCTGAAACCTTGAGGTTTCAGGGCGGGAATCTGCGGTTTACCGTAGGCTTCTCGGTACATGCCGAGCTTGCACAATAGTAGACGAACAGAAACCCTAACATAAAATTTATCGGCTCAGGGACTTAACCAAGCTCCTGCACCCTAGGGAACACCTTCAGTATATAAGACAAGTTTCAATCCTTAAACCATAGAAGTAAAAAAAGCGAATCGTTCGGGTAGTTTTTCCCCACCTTTAACTGCTTATTTACTTTTCAGATTGCTTTTTGACCTCAATCATACAATTAATTGGAGTTGCGATTTATCGAGTGGTAGCATGGTGTTACTTAGCCGAACAAAGAAAAAGTTATGAGCACGTTACCTGATTACCAACAAGCCCAATTGTTATTAGAAAAGAATGAAATTTTTGTCGCACCAGCCGAAGCTCATGGTGTGATCAGTGGTTTATTAGCCTGTGGCATCAATATCGAAGCCGACGAATACTTAGGTTTATTAAGTGATGTATTCAACGATGGCTTAGCCTTCAATAAAGATTTAAAAGCATTTTTTGCTGATGTGTATTCTCAGGTTGTTGCCAGCTTTAGCGATGAAGAGTTTCAATTTGACCTATTCCTACCAAGTGACGACGAAACACTGATCGATTTAGCTAATGGCTTAGTATCTTGGGTATCGGGTTTTATGCTTGGTTTTGGTTTAAAACAAAAAGATTACGGCAAGTTATCTGCTGATGTGAAAGAAGTGATCAGCGATTTTAGTGAAATTACCCGCCTAGACACTCTATTTGAAGAGACCGAAGAAGACAGCCAAGCACTGCACGAAGTGATTGAGTATGTGCGTGTTTCTGCGCTGCTATGTTTTGCTGAGCTAGGTAAAGAGCCCGCAGATAAAAACCCTAAGAAGACCCTTCACTAATCAAATTACAGAGGTTTAGCATGTCGTCTATTGCAATCGATAAAGCTGAATTTAAAGCCCGTCGCGAGCGCTTGCTTGCGATGATGGATAAAAACAGTGTCGCTATTATTCCTGCGGCAGGAGAAGTAACACGTAGCCGTGATACTGAATATGCATTTCGCCAAGACAGTGACTTTTTCTACCTAACAGGCTTTAACGAACCGGATGCGGTTTTAGTGCTTTGCCCGTCGAGCGATACACCAAGTACCCTAATTTGCCGTAACAAAGACAAACTAGCTGAAATTTGGCATGGCCGTAGAATTGGCTTCGAAAAAGCTAAATCTGAGTACTTATTCGACGCAACTTGCCCACTTAGTGAACTAGATGAACAATTATTAGATTTGGTGAACGGCCAGCAGATTTTATTTTATGCACAAGGCACTTACGCAAATTTTGATGCAAAAATTTGGGATTTATTAAGTACCCTTCGCGGCGCACCTAAAAAAGGCTATAAAGCCCCACATACCATTAAAGATATTCGTGGTTTAGTGCATGAGATGCGTTTGTTTAAATCTGACGCAGAATTAAACATTATGCGTACAGCGTGCGAAATTAGTGCACAAGGCCATATTCGCGCTATGCAGTTTGCCAAACCAGGCGCGACTGAATACCAATTAGAAGCAGAGCTTCACCATCATTATGCAATGAATGGTGCTCGTCATCCTGCTTATGGCACGATAGTCGGCAGTGGCGATAACGCCAATATTTTGCACTACACACAAAATGATGCTGAGCTAAAAGGTGGCGATTTAGTATTAATTGACTCAGGCTGTGAACTTGAAGGGTATGCGGCAGATATCACACGTACTTTTCCAATCAATGGCAAGTTTAGCGAACCACAAGCGGCGCTTTACAACATTGTATTAGCAGCTCAAGAAGCTGCATTTAGCCAAGTAAAGCCGGGCGGTAGTTTATCGAAAGCCAATGAATTAGCCTCAACGGTACTGACGCAAGGGCTGATTGATTTAGGCATTTTAACCGGCGAGCTTGATGAGCTAATGGCAAACCAAGCCTGCAAAGCGTTTTACATGCATGGCCTTGGCCATTGGTTAGGGTTAGATGTGCACGATGTTGGCGAATATAAGCTTGATGAAAAAGAGCGCGTATTTGAGCCAGGCATGGTGCTCACCATCGAGCCGGGTTTATATATTAGCGAAGATGCAAAAGTACCAGAGCAATATAAAGGCATTGGTATTCGTATCGAAGATAACTTACTTGTCACTCAAGATGGCCATGAAAACCTGACTATTTCGGTTCCTAAAACCATTCGTGACATTGAAGCAGTGATGCAAGCAAACAAAGGCTAGGAGCAAGCGTGGCAAAGCAGTTTGATGTTGTCATTATCGGCGGTGGAATGGCGGGTGCAAGTTGTGCACTGGGCCTAAAAGAGAGTAATAAGCAGTTATCAATCGCTGTAATTGAGGCAAATGAAGTAAGCGCAGACTATCACCCTAGCTTTGATGATAGAAGCATTGCGCTTGCTCAACAGTCTGTTCAGTACTTAAAATCAATCAATGCCTTTGATTGCCAAGCACCATTTGCGGCAGCGATTAAAAAAGTAACTGTATCTGACCGTGGTCATTTTGGTAAAACGCATATTGATTGCCAAGAATACGGTCATGATGCCCTTGGTTATGTGGTCGAAGTGAACCCATTTGGGCGCAGCCTTCATCAGCAACTTACGCGTACTGATGTCAGCTTGTTTTGCCCTGATACGGTTGCCAAGCTTGAATACCAAAGCGATTTTGCCAATATCACGCTGAGCTCCGGTGAGCTGTTGAGCGCAAAGCTTGTGGTGATTGCCGATGGTGCTCATTCGCAAAGCCGTAAACTAGCTAATATAGAGTTTAATACTCGCGCTTATCAGCAAGCGGCGATTATTGCTAACATCGAAGTGGCTGGTGGTCATCATCATCATGCCTTTGAGCGTTTTACTGAGCACGGCCCAATGGCACTGTTACCAATGAGCAATAACCGATACTCACTGGTGTGGTGTATGGAGCCTGAGAAAATTGAGCACCATATGGCGCTTGAAGACGATGCCTTTTTAGCTGAGTTGCAAAAAGCATTTGGTTACTGCGGCGGCTCATTTATTAAAGTGGGTATGCGAGCAAGTTATCCGCTTGTGTATGGTAAAGCAGAATCACTGAGCAGCCACCGTACGGTATTAATTGGTAATGCAGGGCACGCTATTCACCCTATCGCAGGGCAGGGCTTTAATTTAGGTCTGCGTGATGTGCAACTACTGTGTGATATGGCAAATAGAAGCGATCTTGGTGATTACGCCTTTACCCGTTATTACAGTCAAACTCGCAGTAAAGATATTACTACCGTGATGACACTCACAGACAGCTTAGTGCGTTTGTTCTCTAACTCATCACGATTGCTCGCGCTTGGTCGCAGCATTGGCCTTTTCTCAATGGATTTATTCTCCTCGTTAAAAACCCCGCTGGCAAAACAGCTTATGGGTCAGGTTAAGCAAGGTAAACGGATATGAAACAAGCACAAGTTTGTATTGTCGGTGGTGGCTGTGTTGGCCTTACGCTAGCACTAGGTTTAGCAAAAGCAGATATCAGCGTGGTGGTGATTGACGCGAGTAAAAATCAAACCTTACCGGGTGATGATTACGCACTGCGCGTGAGCGCATTGAGCCTGGCTAGTCAGGGCTTATTCGAGTCTTTAAATGTATGGCCAGAGATCATTAAACAACGTGCTACACCTTTTACGTCGATGGATGTACGTGATCAAGGTAGCTTTGGTAAAATTCATTTTGATCATAACGATCTCGACTTACCGCAGCTAGGTCATATCGTCGAAAACGACATTATTCGCTACGCTTTAATTAGCGAACTTGAAAAGCAAAGCAATGCCACTTTATTGTTCGAAACCCGCTATCAGCAAATTCATCAAACTGACTCTGATGTGTTTATTACCCTTGAAAGTGGCGAGCCTGTGATTGCTAAACTATTAGTGGCGGCTGATGGTGCTAACTCGGCTATTCGCAAACAGTTCAACATGCCAATTACTTTTAAAGATTACGACCATCATGCCATTGTCGCCACGGTGAAAACTGCTGAAGAGCATAACAACACCGCACGCCAAGTGTTTTTGCCAACTGGGCCGCTGGCGTTTTTACCCTTGCCAGATAAACACATGCACTCAATTGTCTGGTCAACAAGCCCAGAGCATTGCGACACACTTTTAGCGTTTGATGATAGCAACTTTAATAAAGCGGTCATGGTAGCCCTTGATGGCCAATGTGGTTTATGTGAAGTGCAAAGTGAGCGCATGGCGTTTCCACTTAAGATGCGTTATGCCCAGCAGTGGGTGTCGGGCAAAGTGGTATTAATGGGCGATGCAGCGCATACCATTCACCCATTAGCCGGTTTAGGTATGAACCTTGGTCTTAAAGACGCCGCGTATTTAATTGAGCTATTAAGTAATGAGCAAGGCGAGTTTGCAAGTGCACGCACGCTGCGTGATTATGAACGTACTCGTAAGCTTGATGCACAAAAACATATTGCCATGATGCAAGGCTTAAAAGAGTTATTTGCAGGCGCTAACCCACTGAAAAAACTTGTCCGTGGCGTTGGCTTAAGCCTTGTAGATAACCTTGGGCCAATTAAGCACTTATTTGCCAAAGAGGCCATTGGTAAATAGTTATATTAGCGATTTTTGTTTCAAACGTTTTCTAAATTGGCTCGGTGTCGAGCCTTTTAATGTTAAAAATCGTCGATTAAAGTTTGATGCGTTTTTAAATCCGCACTGATCGCTAATTGCTGTGATAGAACGATTTGTATTAATCAGTAACTTGCATGCCTTACCAATTCTAAGCTGATTAATAAACTCAGTGAGCGTACGCTCCATTCGTTTTTTAAAAAAACGATGAAAATGGTTTGTACTCATATGTGCCATTTTAGCGAGTTGCTCTGCGTATAGCGGCTCTGTGTAGTATTGGTAAATATATTCAATTACTTTATCAAACTTATCTTTGCTAGGATCTGTTCTGTCGGTATATCGAAACCCAGAGCTTGATAACGACAAGGCACTGTTATCTTGGCTCATAAGTCTTAGTAATTTTAATAGTCCTAAATATTGCTCAAACGGTTCACTGTGTTCAATTTCTTCAAAGTATGATTTAGCATGTCGAGCACATGCTTTTGAAAATTTTAGTCCTTGATAAGAGTCTAGGAGTAACCCTTCTAGGGAGTGTAGCTCTGGGTGGCTATCAATCAGTTGAAATAACCATTGCTTGGGGATTTGTGCAACATGAACAACTTGGTTGCTCTGATCCTGATTGGGTGTTGATTGCCATGTGTGGGGCAAATCAGGGCCAAGTAAAACTAAATCTAACTCGTCATAAGGCGCAATATAATCACCAATATGACATACACCTTGGCTATTCAGTGTTAAACAGACTTCAAATTCTGGATGGTAATGCCAATTAAATGGAATGTAATCAAGCTGATATTTACAGTATCGCCACGATGAGTTTGTATTGGGGATCACTTTTTCGCACATTGCACGCATTGAATCAGCCTATTATTATTTTTAATTTCCTTATTTGAGCAAATGTTAAGATTGATAGTGATACTATTCTATTACCTTTTGGTATTAACCTACTCCAAGCTTATTCTTATTAATTATCATGGTTTAAATTTTCGTCATAAATAGGCATTAATTGATAGAAAAATACTAGAACAGGTAAGAATTGTACCTCTTAACGTAAGGTTAACGGGATAACCTAGTGCCGCTTTTATAACAATAAATAGGGACTAGGAATGAAGATTAAACACACCAAAGCACCATTTCGACTAAGCATATTGGCAATATGTACTTCAACATTATTTAGCGCACCAACAACAAGTTATGCTCAGGAAGTTGATGCTAAAGACGACATCGAAACCATCGAAGTAAGAGGCATTCGCCGCTCATTAGAAGCATCCATGAATACCAAACGATTTGCCGACGGTGTTGTCGATGCTATCACCGCAGAAGATATTGGTAAGTTTCCAGATAAAAATATTGGTGATGCACTGCAACGTATTTCAGGGGTAACTGTTGACCGTCAATACGGCGAAGTAAGTGGCGTGACAATTCGTGGTACAGCACCAGAGCAGTCACGTGTGTTATTAAATGGACAAACAGTGGCAAGTACATCTTGGTATGACTTAGGCCCTGCTACACGTACTTTCAATATGGAGCTATTATCGGCTGAGCAAGTATCTGCTGTTGAAGTGTTCAAAACGCCTGAAGCAAATATTGAAGAAGGTGCTCTAGGCGGCACGGTTAACTTAACAACGCGTAAGCCTTTAGACCTTGATACAAATACGCTCATGGTGTCGGCTGAGCTGGCAAGAAGCTCGCTGTACGATGAAACGGATCCTGGCGGTTCTGTGCTATTCAGTTGGAAAGACGATAACGAAAAATTTGGTGTGCTAGCAGCCTATTCATATGAACAGTTAACATCTGGTCGTCATGTATTAGAGTCCATAGGTGGCTATTACGAGTACTTCGCAGAAGATCAAGGTACAAATCAACAATCGACGGTAGGTGCGTGGAGTATTGGCTCGCAAGCATTTAAAGCAGAGCGTGAGAGAACAAGTGCGCAACTCACGGCACAATTTACACCAACCGATAATACAGAGTTTGTCGTTGATTATTTTCGTTTTGAATTCGATAACCCGCATGTAAACCATAACTTTTTAACAGTCAGTGCGCGTGGTATGGGCTCATCTAATGTTGTTAATAATTCATTAGGGGGAACAGAGCAGGCAACAATCGAGCCTGGGTATGCATCTATTATATACAACCCTGTGGTGCGTAATGCCGTTAACATGAAGGCTGATGTATTAAACCTATCGGGTAAATATGTAGGCGATAGCTTTACTTTATCAGGGGTTATTGGTCAGTCGACATCCGATGGCGGTACTCAGTTTGGTGCATCTTCTTGGTGGATCCCCGCAACAGATGAAGGCGATAAAATTGGCGATCCGGCATTTCCTGATGGACAAAATAGTACCGATGGAGGTTTTACCTATGATGCAACAGGACCCTACCAAGTATGGTTAACATCACTTGATGCGACAGATGCTTCGCAGCTTAAGCATGCACAAGAAGCTAACTATGAAACCACAGTGCAAGAGCATGAAGTGAGCTATGCGCAATTAGATCTTGAATTTATCCTAGACGGCCAATTTTTTACTGCGCTTGAAACCGGTATTAAATTTAATCGCAGTGAGTTTTCTCGGGTCGCGTTTAATCGTAATCCCGATGAAATAATTGGTTTTGTGCCAGACAGTAATTTTGCAAACTGGAGTGGCGGTGTTTTTACAGGCCTACACTCACAATCTTCAGGCCACACACTTGATTCATATGCCTATCTGGATACCGACAAATGGTGGGGGTTTATTTCAGATAAGTATAAAGCCGGTGCGCTCACTGAAGTTGCAAATCTAGGTAATACCTTCTCGGTTGATGAAGATATGATTGCTGTGTACGTAAAAGCCGATTTCAGTGGTGAAAACTATCGCGGTAATATGGGTGTGCGCTATGTTGAAACAGAGCAAACATCACAAGGTTTTGCAGCAGGTCAACAGTTTGAAGAAACCATCGATTACGATAACTTCTTACCAAGCATTAACTTTGCCTATGATTTAACAGATAACATTATTATTCGTGCGGCAGCATCGCAGGTAATGGCGCGTACCAACTACAGTGATTTAAAACCTGGTTTAGCTATTAATGAAAACTTTGGTAATGCAACAGGTGGTAATCCAGATTTAAAACCGTATGAGGCTGATCAAGCTGATTTAGGTATAGAGTATTACTTTACTGATGCATCAATGTTTTCAGCAGCGTTATTTACTAAGCAGATTGAGAATGTTGTTTTCTCAACAGAAGCGGTTGAAACCGTTGATGGCTGTGGTGCGAGCCCAGATCTTTATGATCAATGCCGTGTTACCAGACCGCGTAGTAATGGTGACGGTGAAGTAACAGGTTTAGAGCTACAGCTTCAGCATAGCTTTGATAATGGGATTGGCTTTATAACCAATTACACTTACGTTGATAGCGAAACCAATACCCCTGATAACACCAAAGAAATGGTGCCAGGGGTGTCGGAAAATAGCTTCAATGCGTCATTGTTTTATGAAAATGCTTACATCAGCACTCGACTTGCGTACAACTGGCGCAGCGAGTGGATTGGTGTTGGTGCGGCCCAAGCTGTGAAAAACGATGATTATCAGCAAATTGATGCTTCAATCATTTGGCATGCGATGGAAAATCTTGATGTCAGCCTTGAAGGTGTAAACCTTACCAACGAGGTTATCCAATCATACGATACCAACTATGGTCTTACACAAAATACCATTGAATTTGGATCTCGTTACTATCTAAGTGTTAGCTATAAATTTTAATGGAGTTAGGCCGTGTAATACGGCCTAAACACCCTATGAAAGAAATTAAAAAGTTAGCAATTTTAGGGGGGGGTACAGCCGGTTGGATGTGTGCTGCTTACCTAAGCAAATTCCACACTGATCTGGATATTACCCTGATTGAGTCGAGTAAAATCGGCGCTATCGGTGTAGGAGAAGGATCTACACCTCATTTAAAACAGTTTATGCAACAGTTGGGGATTGCTGAGCAGCAGTGGATACCTTATTGCGATGCGACATTTAAAGCGGGTATTTATTTTAAAAATTGGAATGGTGATCACCGTGCTTATTTTCATCCCTTTTATAGTGAGATGGATATCAACACCGCGGAGGTATTTTTTGTAAATGCCAATGCAAGACGTCGCGGTCATGAGCAGTGGTGTGGCCCCGATAGTTATTTTTTAACAGGACATCTTGCAAAAAACGCGTTAAGCCCGAAAGCCAAAAGCCCAATGGTGCGTGAGCAGCACTATGGTTATCACTTTGATGCCAAAAAGTTAGCTCATATTCTAAAGGGCTATGCAATCGAGCGTGGTGTTACACATATTGATGATGAATTTGTTGCAGCAATAACAAATGCTCAAGGTGAAATAAGCGAGCTGAAGCTAAAACACTCAGCACCGGTTAATGCTGATTTTTATATTGATGCAAGTGGTTTTAACGCGCTCTTAATTGGTGAAACACTCGGCTGTAGGTTTCAACCTTTTACAGATCAGCTATTAAATGACAGCGCTGTAACTGTAGCGTGCCCACAAAATATGAATCAGCCGCTACAAGCTGCGACACATTCAACTGCGTTGAGTGCAGGTTGGCTTTGGCAAATACCTTTAACCTCACGAGTTGGCACAGGCTATGTTTATAGCTCGGCTTTTCTCTCAAAACAACAGGCAGAGCAAGAGCTTGCAGCAACGCTTAATATTTCAGTGAATGACGTTGAGTTCAGACATGTGTCCATGAAAGTAGGGGCACGCTCGTCTGCATGGCAAAAAAATGTCATGGCAATAGGCTTAGCACAGAGCTTTATCGAACCTCTTGAGGCGACATCACTGATGGTTACCCAGCAATCTATTTTGTGGCTTAGTAAGGCTATATCAAAAATTCAAACAAGTCCTACACAAACTGAAAAGCTAAGACTACATACCAATCAGCAACTCCATTATTTAGTGAATGGGATTAAAGATTATATTTGTGCGCATTATACGACATCCAAGCGTCGTGATAGCGCTTATTGGCGTGCTGTAACACAGACTACCGAGATACCAACTAGGTTAGAGCCATTGTTAGCAGCATGGCGAAACGGCGATGATTTTGATGCTTATTTATATCATCAATACCCAGAAAGCGTTTACTCAAGGCCGAGTTGGTACAGCTTACTGGCAGGTATGGACTATAGAGATAGCGCGTTAAATGCCCCCACTGAAAGCGCTCAACAAGAGATCGATTTAGCCGCTCATGCCTATTTAGAGTCGTTATGTAGCAAGCACTTCGAACCGCACATAATGCAGCTTAAGGCAATGCAGCAAAACAACTTTGAATAGTATTAGTAATCGCTTGATAAATGTCACATGGCTTTAATTTTTTAAGCACACTAAGAATTAAGAGTGGTGATTACCACCCCTTGGATCATTTTGTTTGTCCGCCCACAAGCAAATGCAATCACCACTCTGCTTAATTTAGGTATATAACAATGAAAATTAATTACTTATTAGTAACTTTGTTACTTTTTACATTTTTTACTATCTCTTTTATCACTAACTTGCTGGCACCTTTGTTTCCGGCATTAATAGAAAGCTATGAAATAGGCTTGGCACTAGCTGGTTTCTTTGCATTTGCTTTTTTTATTGCGTACGGCGTGATGTCAATTCCCGCGGGCTTATTGGTGCAGCAATTTGGTGAAAAGAAAATCATGCAGCTAGCGTTTTTATTAGCGCTGATTGGCAGTGTTATTTTTGTAACTATGCCGACCTTTTTTGTTGCTATGCTCGCGCTATTTTTGATTGGTTGTGCAATGGCGATGCTGCAAGTTGCTATTAACCCGTTACTCAGAGCCAGTGGCGGTGCACATAACTTTGCGGTGTTATCGGTTGCCGCTCAATTAATGTTTGGCCTCGCTGCGAGCATTTCTCCATTAGTGTATAGCCACATAGCGGGCTCTGCCAACAGAGGTGAGAAGAGTTGGTTACTACAGTGGGTGCCAGAGAATATGAGTTGGCTCAGCATGTATTTAATCTTTGCATTGGTATGTGCCGTGATGTTGGTTGCTGTATCACTTGTACCTATGGCGAAAAAGGCCGACGACAACAGCGAAACGTTACATCTCACAGACAGCTTAGCGCTTTTAAAAGACCGCACTGTGATTAAGTTCTTTTTTGCTATTGCTGCTTATGTGGCTATTGAACAAGGCGTTGCGAATTCAATTTCAGTTTTTCTAGAAAGATATCATCAAATCGATCCACAAACTCAAGGCGCACAAGTCGTCAGCCATTTTTGGTTAGCACTCACATTAGGCTGTTTATTGGGGATTGTATTATTGAAACTGTTCAACGCTAAGCGTGTATTACAAGGTTTTAGTGTTGCTGCTAGTGCCTGCTTTATTGCTGCAATATTCGGTAGTAAAGAGGTTGCAGTGATGGCTTTTCCTGCGGTTGGATTTTTCTTATCTATTATGTGGTCCGTAATATTTTCTCTTGCCCTGAACTCAGTGTCATATGGGCATGGAGCTGTATCAGGTGTTTTATGTACAGGGATTATCGGTGGAGCGCTTGCATCGCCAACCATCGGTTTGATTAGCGACCTGACTAATAGCTTGCAGTTGGCTCTATTGGTTGTACTTATTCCACTGGTTTACTTATTCAGTGTGGGAATATGGGCCAAGCCACTTGTTAATAATCACACCATTAATATTTTTAAGCGTAACGCGCAAGCGTCGATTTAAATAAATTTAGAGTAGAGGCTGAGATGTCAGACACCATTTTATGCGTAGATTTAGGTGGAACTAAAGCACTGGTTGCTCAAGTTGATGAGCAAGGGATCAAGGAAAAACATTACTTTGACGTTGATAGCCATTTAACTAAGCAGCAGATGAATCAATTTTTGTATCGCATAATTGATCACGTGATAGATAAACATTGCAAAGGCATCGTTGTTGGCGTGCCAAGTATGGTGTTACAGCCGACAGGTGTGGTTATTGAAACGATCAATATTCCCCATTGGTATGATGTTCCTTTAAAAACATTATTAGAGAATCGTTTTAACTTACCGGTTCTGATCCATAACGATGCAAATTGCTTTGCGATGGGGGAGTATAAATATTCTCAGGTAAACCCAGACGATAATCTTGTTGGTGTCTGCATTGGCACAGGGCTGGGGGCAGGGCTTATTTTAAATGAGCAACTATACACAGGTAAGCATTCTGCGGCAGGCGAGTTCGGTAGTTTTCCCTATTTAGATGGCATTATCGAAGACTACACATCTGGGCAGTTTTTTAAAAATCAACAAACCACAGGTCGGGCAGCTTATAACAACGCACTTAACGGTGACACTCAATCATTGCGTTTATTTACGCAGCTAGGGCAGCACCTTGCGCATGCCATTAATCAGGTAATACTTGCCTTTAACCCAGATAAAGTTGTGTTGGGTGGGTCTGTTGCCCAATCCCACGCGCTATTTATGCCTGCGCTTAAATCGGAACTCGCCTTACTGGTGCAGCCCATTATTATGCAGTCGCTGCAAATTACCATTAGTGAGCTTGGCGACAATGCGCCATTACTCGGTGGTTATGAGTTATTTCAACTTGCTGCATCTGAAACGAATTTATTGGAACAAGCATCATGAACAAGGTTATTTTATCGGTTATAGCAGGGTTGCTATTGTTGACTCATTCAGCCCAAAGTGCGACTCAAGCAGAGTTAAATCATTTAGCAGAGAGTCTACAAGTAAACTATCAGTTGGTAGATGCAAACCCCGTAAACTGCCCAGCTCCACATGAAAAGCAGTGTTACTTGTCAGCGCTTACATTTACCTCTAGCACTGATATTGACCCACAACAGTGGCACATTTACTTTAGCCAATTAATGCCTGTTTATAAGGTCGATTCGAAGTGGTTTGATATTGAACATATAAATGGCGATATTCATCGTATTTCGGCTAAACAAGCATTTAAAGATATGCCGGCAAATACCGCTTTTGCAGTACAGTTTTATAGCCAAGAGTCGCAAATTACTCGTTCAGAATTTTTACCTAACTTTATACTCGCTGCACCAGGGCTTGATAGTAAGGTTATTGCCAGTACTAAAACATCTGTCGATAATGAAACACAGCTTGAGCTACAGCCGTACTTGCAACCTTTCATCACTGATGCACAACTACAAGTGAGCGATGACGATGAAACGCCTTGGATGGGCGCAAATTATCTTTATGATAGCTACACAAAACCGACATTTAAAACAGCTCCGTTAGGGTTAATCCCTTCACCTATAAAACTTGAGCAGCTTTCAAGCTCGCGTATTGATTTGAGCAAAGGCATAAAGGTCGTAGCTAAAAAGTCGCACTATATTGCTCTCATACCGGCATTAAAGCGATTAGCCAAGTTAGGAGTACCACAATCGAAAGAGGGGGTTGTGATTAATGTATCGCAGCAATTAACGTCTCAGTTACCTGATGCGTATGAACTTACCTTACGTAATAACGCTATAACTATAAATGCAAACAATACAAGTGGTGCTTTTTATGCCTTACAAAGTCTTGCAGCCTTAATAAGCTTAGATGATTTAACCTTACCTGAGTTGAGAATTACAGACGGCGCTAGGTATGAGTACAGAGGCATGCATATCGATGTGGCCCGTAATTTTAGATCAAAGGCTTTTATTTTAAATACGATAGAGCAAATGGCTGCGTATAAATTAAATAAGCTTCATTTACATCTAGCTGATGACGAAGGCTGGCGTTTGCAGATTGCGGATCTTCCTGAACTAACCTCTGTAGGAGCAAATAGGTGTTTTGATTTAACAGAGCAAACTTGCCTGCTACCTCAGCTTGGTGCTGGCATAAACGCTAACTCTGGCATAAATGGCTACTATAGTCGCGCTGACTATATTGAAATTTTACAGCACGCTAAAAAACATTTTGTTGAAGTGATCCCCTCATTTGATATGCCAGGGCACTCTCGAGCAGCAGTTGTTGCAATGGAGGCGCGTTTTAATCATTTTATGGCATTAAATAAACCAGCCCTTGCAAAGCAATATCGACTTACCGAGCCTGAAGACACTACCGCATATAGCTCTATCCAACATTACAAAGATAACACGCTGAATGTATGCCTTGATACAACCTATGACTTTATCGATAAAATATTAGACGAGGTTATTACACTTCATAAAGAGGCGGGTGTGCCTTTAAACACATACCATATTGGTGCCGATGAAACAGCAGGAGCTTGGCTACAATCACCAAGCTGTATCGCATTACAGCAAAAAACCAAGATACACTCGTTTAATGGTTACTTTATTGAAAGAATCGCTAAGCTCGTTGCTGATAAAGGCTTAAATGTAGCGGGATGGAGCGATGGTTTAAGTGATGTGAATGTAAATAATATGCCCAGTAATGTGCATTCCTACGCGTGGGCAACATTAAGTGACGAAGGTCACAAAGTCGTGCATAACCACATAAACAATGGTTGGAAAGTCGTTGTGACCAGCCCTGATGTTACCTATTTTGACTTTCCTTATCAGTCACACCCACAAGAAAGAGGAAATCATTGGGCAAGTCGTGGCATAGACAGTAAAAAAGTCTTCTCTTTTATGCCGGATAATTTACCCGCACACGCGCAAATTTGGCGCTCTGTGAAGCATCAAACCTACGTCGCCGATGATAGCCAATCAGCAAGAACGGCGGATGCATACGGTATTCAAGGACATTTATGGTCTGAACTGTTACGAAGCGATCAACAAGCTGAATACATGATGTACCCTCGTTTGTTTGCTCTTGCCGAGCGAGCATGGCATAAAGCTGAGTGGGAGCTTGATTATAAAAAGGAAGGCGCTATTTATAGTCATAAAACTCAACAGTTCACTCTAGCCATGCAGCAACAAAAAGAGCAAGACTGGCAACACTTTGCAGCCCTTGTTGGGTTTAAAGAGCTTGCCAAGCTTGAGCAAGCAGGGCGCTTTTATCGTATTCCCACAGTCGCAGCCAAAAAGACGGACAGTGGTATTGATGCGTTTGTTCCCTATCCAAATATTGCTATCGAGTATCAAGATAAGTTAGGAAATTGGCATCGTTACGATAGCCATAATAAACCTTTGCAAGCTGTCAAAGTAAGAGCGAAGAGTATCAATAATGACAGGGCTGGCCGTGCTTTAAAACTAACTAATTAAATCAAAGTACTGTCGATTTTTAAAGCCGCAATTAGCCTGCTGATTGCGGCTTTTTCATGTTGTACACATAGTAAAATGATAGCGCTGTCATTTTTGTTAGTGTATGATTAAATTTTTGTGATTGGTATGGAAATTAAACGGCAGAAAGCTGCTATTATGACCCGCCAAATAAAAATAATTAACCAAGAGAACAATTATGGAAGCAACGGTTGAGTGTGACAACAACACAAAACAAAGCATCTGGCTGCCAATGGTATTGGCCGGCTCGATGTTTTTTATTCTAGGGTGTATAACCTGGCTTAATGGCGCAATTACACCATTTTTACAACAAATGCTTGAGCTATCGCCGTTACAAGCTTCGTTTATTATCTCCTCATTTTATATTGCTGTAACCGTTGCCGGTATTCCATCTGCAATGCTTATAAAACGAGTTGGCTATAAAAACGGTATGGCGATTGGTTGCGCTATTATGGCCTTGTCGGCGTTAATGTATATTCCGGCCGCTAAACTGCAAATGATCGAAATCTTTTTGTTTGCTCAGTTAATGATTGGTGTTGGACAAACTGTTTTACAAACTGCTGTTAACCCGTATGTGGTTAAAATGGGCTCTGAAAAGTCAGCCGCAGTGCGTGTTTGTATTATGGGCTTATTAAATAAGTTTGCAGGTGTGATCGTGCCTGTTATTTTTGCCGCTGTGGTTGTAAGCGGTGTAGTGGATGGTGCGGGTAAATTATCGCAAGAACAAAAAGACATGATGGCGAACAGCCTTATCATGCCTTATATATTGATTGCTGGTTTAATCATGCTATTTGCGGCATTTGCTAAATTTGCCCCATTACCTGATTTAGTGTTTGATGAAGATGAATCATCAAATGGCAAAGGCGAAATTAAAGAAACCCTAGCACACCCTCACTTAGTTTTAGGTGTTGTTGGTATTGCGCTATACGTTGCTGTTGAAGTGATTGCCGCAGATACTATCGGTTCGTACGCATTGCAAATTGGTGTAGCTGACTACTCAGTGATGACCTCATATACTATGGCGTGTATGTTAATTGGCTATGCAATTGGTATTTTAACTATCCCACGCTTTATGAGCCAGCAAACTGCGTTATTAATGTCGGGTATTGCCGGTATTATCACAGTCTTGTTAGTGGTTATGGGTAGCAACGACTCATTCATCATCTCAAACTTTTTATTAGTGCCATTTGGTGGCCCAGAGCTTCCAGATCCTCTTTTATGTATTGCTTTACTCGGTTTTGCTAATGCTATGGTGTGGCCTGCAATTTGGCCTTTAGCGCTTGCAGGCTTGGGCCGTTTAACTGGCACAGCCTCAGGGTTATTGATCATGGGTATTGCTGGTGGTGCATTAGGTCCTTTATTAATTGGCCTTGGGAACGTGGCTGGCCTTGGTGCACAAGGCGCATACATTGTGATGATCCCAAGCTATGTATTTATCTTATTCTATGCCTTAAAGGGTCATAAGATGAGAAGTTGGAAATAACTTGGTGTAATAATTCAAGTTAGGCAAAGCCGCGGTACGCCCATCACCGCGGCTTTTTTATTTCGTATAGATTATCGTATGGTTATGCTTTTATAAACGCGCCATGCAAGCATAACGCCTACGCAATGGTAGAAATGCCGTTGTAGGCGTGAAATTTATTTCGCGCGATTTGTCTTATAAATTTTGTTCATATAAACGCGCCATGCAAGCATAACGCCTACTCAATGGTAGAAGCGCTATCGTGGGCGTGAAATTTATTTCGTGCGAATTTATTCCACAAAAAAGCCGTGGGATTTTCATCACACGGCTTTTAAACTTTCGCTAAGTCGTTTTATTAGAACGAGTAGCTGTAACCTAGTTGTAGGGTACGTGGTTTACCTGTTTGAATACCACCATGAGCGCGGTTTGCAACGTAAGTCTTATCAAACAAGTTATCTACAGTTAGATATACTTTTTGTTTGTCGTCGATAAGGTATTTAGCTGCTAAATCCCATACTACACGGCTGTCGATTGCATTGCGGCCTGAGTCTGATAGATCTGCATGCGCATCTGAAACATAGCGCATTTGCGTATCGAATACGAAGCTTGAGAATGCAGCACCAACAGAAAGGGCTAGCTGGTTTTCAGGCACGTATGGCATTTCATCACCACTTGATACACTTCCCCATAGGTCAGATTCAAAATCGTTTTCGAACTCAGAGTCTGTGTATGTGTATGTTAAGCGAACAGGGAATGATGCTGCATTGCTTGTAAATACTTTACCCGCGCTTAGCTCAAAACCAGATACTGATACTTCACCATAGTTGTATTGGTCGCCAATGTTGTCATCGCTACAACCTACAGCTGCAGTACAGTTACCATGCATGTTGCTGTAGTCAGAGTTAAAGTAAATGACTTCACCAGTAATACCAGCGTAATCATAACGACCACCAAGCTCAATATTTACACTCTCTTCTTCTTCTTGGTCAGCGTTACCTGGCGCTGCTGGAGCGTAACCTTTTTGAATACCAGCAAGCAGCGTAAGGTTGTCGTTTAATGTATAAGTTGCGCCAAGTGAAGGCACTAAAATATCGCTGTCGTTGCTGATATCTTTTGTTAGGCCATTAGAGCGTGTTGGATCAGACTTAGACCACTCTTCACGTGTAATTGTAATATCTTCGTAGCGTAGGCCAGCATTAATGATTAATGCGTCAAGAGTCCATTGATCTTGGATAAAGAATGTTGTCGCCTCAGCGCTATCTACGCGGTTACTATCAGAACCACGTACGCCTCTTTCAGTTAGCGTCATTGAAAGGTCTTGATTTAGCGTGTATGTGTCTTGCCACTGAAAGCGGTCCATCTCGTCTTCATGGTAACGAGCGCCAACAGTAATGTAGTGGTTACCTGCTGGAATGTGGAATTCAGTTTGTAAGCCTTTTGCTTGGTAGTCACGGTTATTCGCTTTTACGCCAATGCCTTCGATCCCTTCGCTTGTTGGGTTTGCTTCAAACTCGCTGTATTGCTCAAGGTAGCTTGTACCCACTTTACTTGCTTTATACCAGTTACGGTGAAAGTCGTTTACATAAGCCGTAGCCAGTAGTTCGTAACCGTCACCAAAACGATATGCATAGTTTAGTTGATACGCATTGTGGCGTGTATTCATTTCATCGTTTTGTGATGCTGCATAACGACGGTATGGACTTTCTTTGTAATCTGCATCTGTTAAGCCCATATATGTTTCATCAGAGCGCTCATCAGAATACTTTAGTTTCATTTCTAGGCTGTGGGCTTCGTTGTCGCCAAAATCAAAACCAAATTTTAATAGTAAGTCATTTTTCTCAAAGCCAGTGTTGTCACTGCCAACGGGTAGATCTTTAAAGCCATCAGCACCATAAGAAAAAACTTCAACTAAGCCAGCAGCATTGTTTTTCTTTTTACCGTAGTAAGCGTGGCCTTTATAAAAACCATCACTACCAAGCTCGGCATTAAACAATCCTTTAGAGCCTTCTGTTGGTAAACTACGAGAAACTAAGTTTAAAACACCACCTGTTGTACGAGGACCATATTTAACAGAGGCTGCACCTTTTAGTACTTCGATAGACTCCATACGACCCATAGTAGGGAAGTAATAAGCTGAAGGGGCAGAATATGGAGCAGGGGCTACAAGTACGCCGTCTTCCATTACAGATATTTTATCATTACGAGAAGTGCCCGTGCCGCGCATGCCAATATTTGGGCGAAGGCCATAGCCATCTTCCTCTTGTACATAAACGCCAGGTACTGAGCTTAATACACGTGAGATGTCTGTGTATTCAAACTTTTCTAGCTCTTGCTCGCTAATAAACGTTGCCGAACCTGGAATATCATTAATAGCCGCAGCTGAGCCAATTACAGTAATTTGCTCAAAGCTTTTTTCTTCTTTTGTTGCATCTTTTGCAAGTGCATTAGCGCTTAATGATAACGCGATTGCAGTCGAAAGTGCTGAAACAATAAACTTAGATGTCATTGTGTGTCCTGTCTGTGCTTGGTTTTGAAACGCTGTAATTTAAACATGGAAAATAATACGAATCAATCCTATTTGTACTAAAATAGGTACTAATGATTAAGTTTTTGATATAAAAGAGTAAAATGGCTTTATGGTAGTATTGTAATACTATACTTTAGCTAGTGTTTTAGGGTGGTTTTACAGGTGGTTTTTAAGTTTTTTGTACAGGAAAGTGCAATAACTTAATGGTTGATATCAATATACAGTTTTAACCATGCACGATATTTTGGCTTTTTTTGTGTCGCAAATACTGTTTTTATTGTGATTCAACCTTAGGTTAAGCGCAAGGCTATAAACTCAGCGAGTTTATCTACTGCGTTACCAGCTTCATCAGCACGTTTTATTAAACTAATACCGATTTGACCCAGTTCAGGGAGGTCTTTGGTTTGCAGTTGGTAGCTTAGCTCATTGGGTACGGTACTTTTTGCGAGCACCGTAATGCCTAAGCCTTCTTTTAAAGCGGCAGTTAGGCCTGTTAAGTCGGCATTACTGTAAGCTATGCGGTATTTAATACCCGCACTTTGTAGTGCTTCGATTGCACGGCGGCGATAAATACAGCCTTCAGGGGCGGTTACAAGCGTTACCACATCATTTTGCGCAAGGTTTAAATCACCTACCCAAACTAGTTGGTCTCGCATAAAAATAGGGAACTTGGCAGATTCGAGCTCTTCGTTTAATGCCAGTACTAAATCGAATTGATCTTGGCGCGAGACCGACAATAAATGCTTACTCAATCGCGAGCGCACTTCGAGCGATACGTCAGGGTAGAGGGCAACAAAGTCACCAATGATCGAGGGGAGAATACGTGCAGCAAATTCACTTGGGATCCCTAAGCGCACTTTACCGGTGACGTTTTCGCTGGTGAACTGCTGTAAAATGGCATCGTTTTGTTGCAGCATTTGCTTAGCTAATGGCATGAGCAATTCGCCATACTGGTTAAGCACTTGGCGCTGCCCTTGTTTTTTAAACAGCTTGTGGCCAAGCATGTCTTCTAGGCGCTTTATTTGTAAGCTCACAGCTGGTTGTGATAGCCCTAATAACTCACCCGCTTTGGCAAAGCCGCCTACTTCAACAACGGTGACTAGGGTACGTAAACTGTCGGTAGAAATATTTTTCATAAAAAAAATCTATTTATAGGGCTATATATATAAGCATTATTTATCAATTGATAAATAATTACAATTTGTTGTTGTATGCACGGCGCAATATACTTTAAGTATTAACGATTGATAGGTGTCACATATGACTTTTACGCCAATAATGTTTGCTCGCCACAGCCAAGCTGAGACCCCAGCAGACAACGTGCTACAAGCAAATAACGATACTGCCATTATGGACTTTAGTGGCACTGAAGCAATCCCATTTTTAACGGCTATTTTAGGTCTTGATATTAATAAGCTAACCGCTAGCGGTTTAGGCTTACGTAGTTCATTAGACGATGACCTAACAAGCAGCTACGCTTATGCCCTGTACTACTTTAATGAAACCGCATTTCGTTTTGTGCTAGGCAAAGATGCCAGCGTGCAATTACAGTCGCTTATTAATGAGCAACAACTACGTTACGACATTGATTATGTAATGCGTGACGACTTAAGCGCGTTAACCTTAAGTGGTGAGCAAGCGTTTGATGCCTTGGTCGACAGCTTTAAACTAACGCCAGGGCTGCGTTTATCAGACATGCGTAGTTGCTATGGTGCACAAAGCGGTGAAGTGTTTATAACCGCTATAGACAACCAAGCAACACAGCAATTTCAGCTGGTGGCGCGCCAAGCAGAGCTTGATAAATGGCAAACGCACTTACAGCAGCTCGGCTTTGATTTAGCCTTAGCCAACGTTGCTTAAAATAGAAAGTTTTTAAAACAGCTATACACTTGGGTGTTTAGCTGTTTTTTAGTTACAAAATCGCAATTTGGGTGTGACAACTGTGCAACTAATGTATAATCGCCGCCCATGTTATTCCCCCTCATTAAATTGAGGCCACGCCCCACAATTAGTGGGTTAATTTAAAAGTGAAGGAATATTATGACTTCTAAAACAGTTTTACATGCTAAGCACCTAGAAGCTGGCGCAAAAATGGTTGATTTCCACGGCTGGGAAATGCCAATCAACTACGGCTCACAAATCGAAGAGCATAATGCGGTTCGCACAGATGCAGGTATGTTTGACGTATCTCATATGACTATTGTTGATATTCAAGGCGAGCAAGCACAAGCGTTCTTACGTAAACTAGTTGCAAATGACGTTGCTAAGTTAACTGTACCTGGTAAAGCACTTTACACAGGTATGCTTAACGAAGAAGGCGGCGTAATCGACGACCTTATCATCTACTTCTTCTCAGAAACTGACTATCGTTTAGTAGTTAACTCAGCAACACGTGAAAAAGATTTAGCACATTTAGCTAAAGTGTCGGCTGATTTTGCCGTAACGGTTACTGAGCGTCCTGAGTTTGCAATGATTGCCGTTCAAGGCCCTAACGCACGCGCTAAAACAGCAACTTTACTTAACGCAGAGCAACAAACTGCTGTTGAAGGTATGAAGCCTTTCTTTGGTGTGCAAGCAGGTGATTTATTTATTGCGACAACAGGCTATACTGGCGAAGATGGTTATGAAATCGTAGTACCTAACGATCAAGCTGCTGATTTATGGCAACAACTTCTAGACGCAGGCGTAGCGCCAGCTGGTCTAGGTGCGCGTGATACATTACGCCTTGAAGCAGGTATGAACCTTTACGGCCTAGATATGGACGAAAGCGTTTCTCCACTTGCTGCAAACATGGCGTGGACAATCGCATGGGAGCCAGAAGATCGTAAGTTTATCGGTCGTGAAGTATTAGAGCAGCAACGCGCTGACAAGAGCACAGACAAACTAGTTGGTTTAGTGCTTGAAGAAAAAGGCGTATTGCGTAGCGGTTTAAAAGTCATCGTTGAAGGTGGTGAAGGGGTGATTACCTCTGGTACATTCTCACCAACGCTTGGTCACAGTGTTGCGCTTGCACGCGTTCCGCGTTCAACTGGCGAAACAGCCCAAGTAGAGATGCGTAAAAAACTGGTTAACGTTAAGGTTGTTAAACCTTGCTTTGTACGTAACGGCAAATCAGTTATCTAAACTATAAAAAATTTGGTGTTATCACCTAATAATGCCAATCATGTTGAGTTGTTAGCATGATTGGTATCAGAACCAAAGGAACAAAAAGATGAGCAATATCCCAAGCGAATTAAAATATGCTACTTCACACGAGTGGGTTCGCGACGAAGGTGACGGTACGTTTACTGTAGGTATCACTGAGCACGCACAAGAACTTCTTGGCGACATGGTATTCGTTGAATTACCAGAAGTTGGTGATGAAGTTGACGCGGGTGAAGACTGCGCAGTAGCTGAGTCTGTAAAAGCAGCATCAGACATCTACGCACCAATCGGCGGTGAAATCGTTGCAATCAACGAAGAGCTTGAAGATTCGCCTGAAACAGTAAATAACGACCCGTACACTGACGGTTGGTTATTCCGTATCAAAGCATCTGACACATCAGAGCTTGATAACCTGTTAGACGCTGAAGGCTACACTAACACAATCGACGAAGACTAATTAATTAGTCACGCCGACTAAAAGCCCCGTCTAGATACCTAGCTAATCAACTGCCTAGCTTGGGTTTCACTGGGGCTTTTATGATTTTATAGCTTACCTTTCCATACGCTGTAAGTTACTAAATCAACACGTTTTTAAGTTATTGCCAGTTACCCATTGGCAGTAACCACTTTTTTTTGGATCATAGGAATCTGGACAAATGTCAAACGCCAAATCTCTTGAACAATTAGAGCAAAAGCAAGATTTTATTCGCCGTCACATTGGGCCAAGCCCAGCGCAAGTAAGCGACATGCTGAGCGCTCTTGGAGTATCGAGTGTTGAAGAGCTGATCGGTCAAACGGTACCTGCAAGCATTCGCTTAGAGCAAGGTTTATCAATTGGCGAAAGCCGCACTGAAGTTGAAACACTAAGCTACTTAAAATCAGTAGCAAGCAAAAATAAAGTGTTCAAATCATACATCGGTCAAGGCTACCACCCAACTCACGTACCACACGTAATTTTACGTAACGTACTTGAGAATCCAGGCTGGTACACTGCGTATACACCATACCAACCAGAGATTGCACAAGGTCGTTTAGAATCATTATTAAACTTCCAGACTATGACCCTAGACCTAACGGGCCTTGACTTAGCAAGCGCGTCATTACTTGACGAGTCAACGGCTGCGGCAGAAGCTATGGGCCTTGCAAAGCGTGTTGCTAAGTCTAAAGCGAATGCATTCTTCATTGCTGATGACGTACACACTCAAACAATCGACGTTGTTGCAACACGTGCAGAGCAGTTCGGTTTTGACGTTATCGTTGGTAAAGCAGCTGAAGCACTAGACCACGACATTTTTGGTGCATTGTTCCAATACCCATCAACAACGGGTGAAATCACTGACGTAACCGATTTAATCGCTGGCGTACAAAGCAAAAAAGCGATTGCCTGTGTTGCTGCAGACATCATGAGCTTATTACTGCTTAAAGCACCAGGTAAACTAGGTGCAGACGTAGTGCTTGGTTCAGCACAGCGTTTTGGTGTACCTATGGGTTACGGTGGTCCACACGCTGCATTCTTCGCAACACGCGACAAGTACAAGCGTTCACTACCAGGTCGTATTATCGGTGTTTCTAAAGACCGTTTAGGTAACGACGCATTACGTATGGCAATGCAAACACGTGAACAACACATTCGTCGTGAAAAAGCCAATTCAAACATCTGTACTGCGCAAGTACTACTAGCGAACATGGCAGCGTTCTACGCGGTTTACCACGGTCCACAAGGCCTTAAAACGATTGCTGAGCGTATCCACCGTTTTGCAGACATCTTAGCGGCAGGCTTAAAAGCGAAAGGTGTAAACCTTAAGCACGACACATGGTTCGATACACTGACGGTTGTTGCAGATAACAAAGACGAAATCGTTGCACGTGCAGTAGCAAACGGCGTTAACTTTGCGTCTAACCGCGCAGGTGAATACTCAATTTCTGTATCAGAAACAACAACCCGTGCAGACGTAGCTGAGCTATTCGACATCATCTTAGGTGAAGATCACGGCCTAAGCGTTGATGCACTAGCAAACGAAATCGAAGTAAACGGCAGCAACTCTATTCCTGCAAGCCTAGTACGCGATGACGAAATTTTAACGCACCCTAACTTCAACTCGTACCACAGCGAGACTGAAATGCTGCGTTACATCAAGCGTCTAGAAAACAAAGATTTAGCGCTTAACCACTCAATGATCTCATTAGGTTCATGTACCATGAAACTTAATGCGACAGCTGAGATGATCCCAATCACTTGGCCTGAGTTTGCAAACTTACACCCATTCTGCCCACTTGATCAGGCAGCGGGTTACCAAATCATGATGACAGAGTTACATGATTGGTTAGTAAACATCACAGGTTACGATGCAGTTTCACTACAACCTAACTCAGGTGCACAAGGTGAATATGCAGGCTTAATCGCGATTCGTAAATACCATGAGTCACGCGGTGAAGGACACCGTAACGTATGTTTGATCCCAAGTTCAGCGCACGGTACAAACCCAGCGTCTGCACAAATGGCAAGCATGAAAATCGTGGTTGTTGACTGTGATAAAAACGGTAACGTTGATATGGCAGACCTTAAAGCGAAAGCCGAAGAGGTATCTGAAAACCTATCTTGTATCATGATCACTTACCCATCTACACACGGTGTTTACGAAGAAACAATTCGTGAAATCTGTGACATCGTGCACCAGCACGGTGGTCAAGTGTACATGGACGGCGCAAACATGAACGCGCAAGTAGGTGTTACAAGCCCAGGTTCAATCGGTTCTGACGTATCGCACCTTAACCTACACAAAACATTCTGTATTCCACACGGTGGTGGTGGTCCAGGTGTTGGCCCTATCGGTGTTAAATCTCACCTAGCGCCATTTATGCCTAACCACAGCGTCATCAATGTTGCTGGCACAAACATCGGTAACGGTGCGGTTTCTGCAGCTCCTTACGGCTCAGCAGCTATTTTACCAATCTCGTGGGCATACATTGCCATGATGGGCTCTGAAGGCTTAAAACAAGCAACAGAAATGGCTATCGTGAACGCTAACTACTTATCTGAGAAGCTAAGCGAGCACTACCCAATTTTATACCGTGGCCGTAACAACCGCGTTGCGCACGAGTGTATTGTTGACCTACGCCCACTTAAAGAGCAAACAGGCATCTCTGAAATGGACGTAGCTAAACGTCTACAAGATTACGGCTTCCATTCACCAACTATGTCATTCCCAGTAGCTGGCACGCTAATGATTGAGCCAACTGAGTCTGAGTCTAAAGTTGAGATCGACCGTTTCATCGAAGCAATGGTGTCAATCAAGTCAGAAATCGACCGTATCGCATCTGGCGAATGGTCAATTGAAA
Organism: Pseudoalteromonas sp. CO133X; assembly: GCA_004208945.1. GTDB lineage: Bacteria > Pseudomonadota > Gammaproteobacteria > Enterobacterales > Alteromonadaceae > Pseudoalteromonas. The sequence continues at coordinate 35,071 of SGPE01000024.1, forward strand.
ACAACCCGCTCGTGTTTGCACCGCACACACAAGCAGACGTACTAGGCAATGAGTGGAACCGTGCATACGACCGTTTCTACGCAGCATTCCCAGTACCAAGCGTAGCAAAAGACAAATTCTGGCCTACAGTAACCCGTATCGATGACGTATACGGTGACCGTAACCTAGTTTGTTCATGCCCAGCGGTTGAGACATACCGTGACTAAGGTTTGATTAAATTCAAATGACAAAAAGCCGTTGCAGCAATGTAACGGCTTTTTTGTGTTTGGAGAAAGTTAGCGAGTTGCGAGGGGAAAGTTAGCGAGAGTAAAGGGGAAAGGGAGCTATCAGCTTTCAGCTGTCAGATTAAAAATACAAGCTAGCGAGTTTCGAGGGGCGAGATGCGAGTTGTAGGAGGCGTTTTAACGCCGAAAAAAGAGTTATTAGATATCAGTTGTTAGAAGTTAGATTAAAAATACAAGTTAGCGTACCCGCACATTGCTAAGGCTAAACCCGATACCGTAGGCGTGAAATTCATTTCGCGCGCAATGTTGTTTGTAGGAGTTGGCTTTTGCTATTTCGACATTAAAAACCTTATTCAAGGTTTGTCGCGCTGGCGACGGCAGCCAAAGAGGGGTTGTCACAGACTCCTAACTGGACTCTCCCAGTCACCCGAGCATCACGCTATTTCCTTCAAAACACAATTGATATGAACATAAACTGTGAAGATAGGCCATCCATAGCCTAGTTTCGCCTAATCGCGCATCCATGCGCGATATTACTCTCAATTGCTTATTTTCAGGGCGTGATGATGGGGGAGGGTGTTAAACGTGAGATTAGTGTTTGGTCTTGGTAAAATTCAAGACCTGACCTCTAGATTTCTTTTACTCTTACTTTATGTTGATTGCACCACTTAAGCATAATGACAAATGGTGGCGCTTAGAAAGCGCTCTTTGTTCATCAACATACCCTAATCAAAAATAGTAATTTGGTGCTGTTCGCGTGTTAAATTAGGTTTTGATTAATGGCTTTTATAACGGCCTGAGTACGGTCTTTTACGTCTAATTTAGCAAGGATTTGTGACACATGATTACGAATAGTTCCCTCAGAGTTATCTAATTTTTCGGCAATCACTTTGTTCGACATACCTAAAGACAAACACTGCAATACAGTTTGTTCTTTGTCCGTTAAGCAGAGCTGAGGGCTTAGTTGCTTTTTGAGTAAAAAATCAGTCACCGCACTTTGCAATACTCGCTCACCTGCAACGACCTGCTTTATAGCGCGAATGAGTTCTTCAAGTTCAATGTTTTTAAGCACATACCCACGTGCACCTAGATTAAGGGCTTTGACTAATACATCACAATCTTCAAATGTGGTAATGATCAGCACGGGGGTTTTATCACCCTTCTCGCGCATTTTTTGCAGCACGCCGAGCCCGTCTAAATTCGGTATTCTCATATCGAGTAAAGCAATGTCAAAACTATGCTCAGCTAATAGTGCAAGCGCTTGCAAGCCATCTTCAGCTTGGGCTTCTATATTAATGGCGCTATCGAGGTTAAGTAAATTAGCGAGGCCTAAACGAACTAAGGTCTGATCTTCAACTAGTAGGCACTTTATCATGGCTTTTGTCTTCTAAATTTAGTGGTAATGTCATGGTATTGATCAGTGTTTCTTGTTCAAGATGTTGTGAAAATTCACCGTCAAATTGTGCCATTCGCTCATTTAATCCTGCTAATCCGTTCCCTTGCTTTGGTAAATGGGTCTCTGGTTGATTGTGATACGCTTTTGCAATTAACAGCGGGTGTTGGCTAATGTGGGTGACATTCACATGCAAAGTAAAATGGTTTGCTTGGGTATGTTTAAGGGTGTTGCTGATCATCTCTTGGGTAAACCGTAATACACACAGAGTGTAGTCTTGAGAGAGCTGCTCTGTCTCCTCACTTAGTTGGAGATCACAGTGTAAATTAGGTGTTAGTTCGCAAATAGCCTCAAGAGCCTGCTTAAGTATCGTTTTGTCATTGCGTTGAGTGGAAACGATTTCGCGTACTTCTGCCAATATTTCTTGGCTAAGTTGGTGGCAAAGAGACAGAGTTTCAACGGTGGCTTCATTTGCTGCCCTTTTAGCAAAATCTAAATTAATGCTGAGTGCGGTAAGCTTATGGCCGAGTGAGTCATGGAGCTCGCGTGATATACTTTGTCGCTCTTGCGCTGCATGCATCGCCCCCATCATGTGTTGGGTGGCTTTTAACTCTTTGTAGTTTTGGCGGGATTGGTAATGTGTATTTAAACTTTCGACAATACGCCGGCTAACAAACCAATTCATCAAGCAAAAGAAGAACCAAATTGTAAACGTGATCCAAGGAATGCCATTTTCCCAGCGCGAATAATGCGTTAAACCATACACCAGCATGGCGGCCACAACACAAGCCAGTATTTTAGGAAGCGAAAAATGAGGACTAAAAACCGCTGTGAACATCACTAGGTGGATAAAAACTAAGGACGTTGAACTCAGTTGTATCATGGCCAAAATAAGCAGGAAGTAGCCAAGCGCTACGCCATGAACAAATTTGTTGGGCTGCTTTAATACATACAGCAAAATGGCTAAAATGGAACCACTTACTATGATTTGCAAATATAGTGCTAATTCTGAGTTTGCATAATAGGCACACGCCGATGTCACCCCAAGCCACGATGCCAATGTTGAGAAATGCCAATCGGTTGTATGTCGTATAGTTGATTCCATTACTGCGGCCATCTTTTTTTAGCAATTATTGCAGAACTCGCGTTGTAAAAACAGTGACATCTGTCATAGCCCAAGCTATGAGCTTTGTGACTAGTGTCATTAAGCCCCATTCATTTATGCTTTATTAATAAAAATTAGTTGGGCACATTAATGAATAAAGACAGTCGATTACATTACATTGATAATTTACGCAGCCTCGCGCTATTGCTCGGCATTGTATTTCATGCCGCTTTAGCCTATAGCCCGTTTTTTAGTAATATTTGGTTTACGGCAGACCCAAGCACACATGGCCTTTTTGATTATATTACGCATACGCTGCACTTATTTCGGATGCCTTTATTTTTTATTATTGCAGGGTTTTGCAGTGCGTTATTAATAGTTAAATCGAGCAACACGCGATTTTTACGCCATCGCAGTCAACATATATTACTGCCTTTTATTGTATTTTTACCGTTAAGCTTTGCTATTTACTACCACGCATTGAGTTTTGGTGCCGATATAGCCAATCCAACACCGCCAATTTTTGCTGTGTTTCAAGTCATTAAAGAGCCTGTTGTTAGCACTATGCACTTATGGTTTTTGTGGAATTTATATCAGTTTTGCTTAATTCATTGGTTGTTGAAAGCAACTAACTTATTTGGTAATAAATTCGATGGGCTTAGCGTTCACCCTTTATTTATGTGGGTTGTGCTTCCCATCGTGTTAACACTTTCTTTGATGGGGCAATCTATTCCATTTCCTGCTCCCGATAAACTCACGCCACAGTTGTGGTCGTATGGTTTTTACGGCAGTTTTTATTGCTTAGGAGTGGGGCTTTATAAAAAACAACAACTCATTTCGTTATATCATAGGTACTTATGGCCTCTAATTTTGGGTGCTGCAATATCACTGACTGGTTATTTTTCTCTATTACCAGCCGCACCAAGCTTAGATGAAGTGATTGCTGCCGCAACTACGGGTTATTTTGCCGCGGCGGGAGAGCTATATGTATTGCATGTTTTATCACAAGGATTGAGTGTTATTTTGTTAACCGCCATAACGTTTTTACTTGGGCATCGCTTTTTAAATCACAAAAGTAAGCTCAGTCGCAGCATATCAAATGCGTCATATTGGATTTATTTAATACATGTGCCAGTGCTGATTTATATTCAGATGCCATTGATTAATACTAATTTACCAGTTTTAGTAAAGTTTATAGTTAGCGTGGTTGTTACATTACTTATAGGTCAAATAAGTTATTTATTATTAATTAGAAATACATGGTTGGGCGCACTGCTTAACGGTAGGCAAACCAAGAGAAAGATAATACAGTCAGCTTAAATATCATCACGAGGTAATGACTTAAAATCAGCAAAGCTGACACATTAAGAGCTACATAAAGGGATACCATTATGCATGCAATAACAATCAAATCGACAATCGCCACGATTCAACAAGGGGCAATCAAAGCCGACGGCAGGTTTTGGCTAACCAACACCGATATTCATTTTGCACCGTTTAATGCACAATTTGGGTTAGGTCCTTATACGTTTGCACGGCGTGAAATTGTAAAAGTGAGTAAGTGCACTGGTAAAGTTGCGGGTATTTTGTCTTATACACGTGATGCAATTGAAATCGTATTAGAAGATGGTAATAAATATCAATTCATTGTGTCGAATCCAATTGAGTGGATTAAATTAATTGACCAATAGTTTGAAGGACTAATGCTTGTAGTCCATAAAATTAACTATTGTTTTAATGTACCTAATAATGCACGATAAAACATGTCACTATTTTATTGGGAATATAGTAAGCACATGGATTTGATAAAAACGCTTTTGCTCAAGCTCCATTTGGGTAAAAAAAGCCTACCCCCATCGTTTTAGGAAAAAACTATCAAACAACAATAATGTGGTAGTTAAGTCGCTTGAGTTATATTGTTTTTCGCCTGATGTATATTTCGACGATATCAGTGAGTTTGAGAAAGACAATTGTTTTATTGAATCTGTAGATGATATAAGCCCTGTTGATGCATTGGTGAGAGGCAGAGTAGTGCAAGTGCCGTTTTTTGGAACACCATGGGTCAGGCCTTTCTTTTGTCTGACCTTTTCACCAAGTCAAAACCAATACTATGCTGTTAGCACCTAGCACCTAGCACCTAGCACCTAGCACCTAGCACCTAGCACCTAGCACCATTCTTATGCGATATAAAATTGTTGCTACAATCTCGCTAACTCGCACCTACTGAATCAAACTCACTTGTTTTACATACGTATCGGTTTGCAAACCAAAGTGGCCGAGAACGTAGGTGTAAGTGGCATTTTCATACCATAATCGGCTGCTGTGAATGCCGTACACATAACAAGTGCCAGTTGAGCAGACGATTTGATCAGAGTAGCTCTTTATGGAATACACTTTATCGCCTAATGCTTCACCATAAATACTATTTAATAATGGGCTGCCAACCGATAAGCCATAGGAACCACATGTGTTATTCCACACATTGTATGGGTAAATACCACAACTAAGCAGGCCGCGCGCGGCACCTGCAACACCAACAAAGGTATCAACATCTGATGCCATGCCTAGCTTATAAATTTGCTGGGCTGCGAGTGTGACACCCATTGAATGGCCGATAATATCGATCTTACCTGTGCAAGATTGGTTGATTGCAGTAAGAATGGCGTTACGTACGGGCGTTTCTTCACTGCCGTTATGATCGTTGCAACTCGCGCAAGATTTAGAGCCCCAATCTGGAGTGAAAATTTCACTGTCGACATACCCTTTTCGTTTTAATTCGTTGATTGTGTTATTCCAACTTGAAGGGGAGGCGGTATTACCATGTACCAGTACAACGTTATCTCTACATGCTGAAAAAGCACTTGTGCTCATACCTGCGCATAGCGCAATCATCGTCAATAGGCGTTTCATTGTGTGTTCTCCTGTTTAACATTTGATTTACAACGTATGAAATTTAAACAAGGCTGGATATAGTACTTTCGTGCAGCGATACTATTCAGCATTGCAATGTATAACTTTCTATTTTGCTAGCAACTTGCGAATAAAAGTCACTTGTTTTACATAGGTGGAAGTTTGCACACGAGCAAAGGTATAGGTGTAGTTTACGTTCCATAGAGAGCTATATGGGCATATTAAGAACTTATTAGGCTGGTGACTTACTCCGTTTCAAGTGTAGTGACTTGTATAAGTGAAGTAAGGATATCGTGTTAGCCAAAATTAGCGAAGGTAAATACATGTAAGGCTTTTATTTGTATTTTAATTTAGTTTAATATAAATTTAATGTCTCTAATTTAAATACAAGGAGTTGTATATGATTGAATTACCTAGTTGGAATACTCTGAAGAATAATTACCCTGCTTTACCTGCCCCTGCCGTTTTTAAAAAAATTGGCGGCAAAGTTGAATTAAATCATGATATTGGTGTTTTTAATAATGCTTGTGCAACACGTATATCTTATGCGTTAAATAGCGCTGACTCTACTCATAAAATACCTTATTATAAAGCGATCGGGCCTACAGGTAAGTTTGAGGGGCAAGTTTCTTCTGGAAAAAATAAAAACTGGTATATCTTTCGAGTGAAGATATTAACTAAATATCTAACAGAGAAGTACGGAGCACCTGATACATATTTGCCTGCTTCTCATGAACAAGACTTGAAAGGCCGAAAAGGAATTATTATTTATGAGGTTAATGGTTGGTCTGATGCTACAGGACATGCTGATTTGTGGGATGGAGCTAAATGTGTGTACCAAGGCTATGGTAGCCAATCAAACAAAGTTTTATTTTGGGAAGCACCGTAATGTTGAAAATAAAAGCAATTTTTATTTCTCTCGTTGTTTTGGTTAGTTGCTCTAGTGTTGCCACAACTAAAAAGGAAAGTGATGCGTTGCTGGAGTTTGCTAGCGCAAATTGCTTGTTTTGGTATTTTAAGGCAAATGAAATTCCAACTAAAGATATTCAAACAATATCTGGTGGAATCGTAGAAAAGAGCCGTTATTCTGCTGACAAATTCCAACAGGTTGCTCTATTGGTTAAAGGTTACACTCCAAAAATAAAAACAAAACATGAGGTAGATTTGCATTTAGCTAGATGCTTCATGTTACGAGAAGATCATGAATTTTTGAGAGAAATTAAAAAAATTAGTGACTCTTAATAAGTTTATTTAAAAAGACAATTTGTTTTTAATAAAGCCCTATATTTTTAGGGCTTTTATCTTTTACTTAAACAAACTAGCAGCTGATTAAAGTTCAGTGCCTTATAAAAAGTTTGCTATGAGAAGTAAGTTCGCAAGTACTTTATCGCCAAAAAATCGATAATGAGGGTTTTTCCATGAATTCTAAAACATTGGCACTATCCCTTGCTATTTTTAGCTGTTTAGCTTGTTCTCAGGAGTCGAGTTTAGAGAGAATTGGTAATAATCAACCGATTCAGGTAATTAAGGGTCAGTTAAATAACGAAGCTGTTACTTATTTACGCTATAACACTGAGGTACAACCTTGTATTACACTAAAATTAGACAGTGTGGATAAACAAAAGCAGCTATGTATTTTTACCGATCAACAAGGGAATACTGTTGATGTAAGAACAGATGTTGCTGGAGTTGACTATTTATCCCCCGCCTTTTCTGAAAGTGCCTTCACAGTAACTTTAGATCTATTTAGCTATTACTTAGATTGCAAAATTACCCTTATAAATAAATCAGTAAAAGATCCTGTGTGTCAATTTAGAGATATGGATTAATAAGATTTATAAATAAAAGTTAACTCTCATAGCTTTCGCCTAATGATTAGCTTTAAAGCCTACCTAGTAGGCAAGTTTCCCATATTCATTTAACAGTTTTTAGCAATGAAAAACCTAGTAATTTGTACTTAAAAAACACATAAAAGTTAAATTTGTGTAAATTTTTTCTTGCTTTCGTACCTGTTTGGTCTATGTTTTTGGTCGGAGGTCACTCCTCCAACCTGATAGATAAAATTACAATCAACAGGAACACACATGAAAATAAAAACACTCTCACTAGTGCCAGCTTTAGTGTTGGCAGCGGGTATCAGCCACAGTGCTTTTGCTGCGCAAGGAGTCGCGTTTGTGCACGGTACAGGCCAGCAAAGCGATGCGTATAATGACTATTGGACTGGTAGCTTTGTCGACACGGTTCGTCAAGGTTTACCCAATAGCAGTAATTACACAGTCATTAATTGTGATTTTGAGCAGTATATGTGGGCTGATGCGGCATCTGGTTGTTTAGCGGGGCAGCTTACTACATTTATTAATAATAAAAACATCACCGATTTAACTCTGATCACTCATTCTAACGGCGGTAATGTGGTGCGTTGGATTTTATCTAACCCAACATGGGATAGCCGTTATCCAAATATTATTAGTAAAGTCACGCGTACCATTGCACTGGCTCCTTCAAGTGGTGGCACGCCTTTGGCTGATGCGGTTATTGCAGGTAATTCGTTCGAGCAAAGCTTGGGTTGGCTGTTAGGTTATGGCAACGATGCGGTTAAGCAACAACAGGTGTCTTGGATGGCGTCGTATAACGCACAGTGGCTATACGGTACACCGAACCGCCCAAGTTTACCGTCTCGATTCGAAACTGTAGTAGGCAGTGACGTTGAATCAGCGGTATGGGACAGCGACAGTTATTGCGGTGGTTATCAAAATCAAGTGGGTCTTGAAGTAACACAAAACTGGTTAAACAGCTGCTCAGATGGCTTTTTAAATTGCAGTTCTCAGTCGTTAGCTGGGGTGGTGTGGTTTACCGATAAGTCGCGAACTCAAGGTAGCGAGCCTTTGAGCCATCAGCAAAGTCGTCGCAATTGTTTTGGCTTACCAAACATACTTAAAAATCGAATTTAGGAGCTAAGCCATGATTAATAAGTTAACCACACTTTGTGCTGCAATGATGCTTGTAAGCACTGCGACGTATGCTAATGAGCAAACGGTTTATCAATTTCCTCAGGTGCAATCTTCATCTGCGGCGCAGTTACAAATGCTTGAAAAAGATAGCGTTGAGTATTGGCAGAAGGTTTCGGGCAAAGAGCTTAAGCGCGGTGTGCCACTGTATGTAAACCAAGTTGATAATTTTATTCGTATCGCGCCAAAAGCACGCTTTGATAGTGGTGAGGTGTTTAAACCTAATGATTTACAGCTCGATAAGTTATCAATTAAAGATGCAAACTCCCAGCCGTTATCAATACAAGCCGTTGCGTCACAGCAAAAAATGCAAAATGCTGGATTTAATGACGGTAGTGTAGGGCTTAGGCTTGGTCAGGTAGGTGCTAAGGCAATGTTAAAAACAAGCCAAACCCTAAACGACAGCGACACTTATTTAGTACATGTAATTGAAAAAGACTCACGTAACGCCTTACATGCTAAAACACAGTTTAAAGTGAAGGATCAGCAGCAACGTTTAGGCATACAGCTAAGTATGGGTCAAAAGCGCTTTAAAGATAAGCAGGTGAAACTAAGTTTATACAGCCCTGAAGGCGAGCTGCTTGATGTGCGTTATGAAAATGGTGAAGCGGTGCTTAAATACCCACTTGAAACCCTAGGTGCCGTAAATGGTTACTATGAACTTGAGGCAAGTGTTAAAGCGGTGGTAAATGGGCAAATAGTGAAACGCTCTATAAAAATGCCGTTTGTGCACAGTTCGCAAACCATCACCATGGATAACGCGAAAGTGACAGCACTTGGTAATAACCAATTCCAAGCTCAGGTACCTGTGCAAGTAACCGATGCTGGCCGCTACGCGATTCGCGCAACGTTAACAGGCATGGGCGATAAAGGTAAACGCGTAAAGCTTGCGACGGTTGAGGTTGCAAAGCAGATTAATGGTCAAGATAACTTTATGATGCCGTTTTCTGTGGCTAAAGCTGCCAAAGCACCATTTGAGTTGGTGGATATTGAACTTACCGATCAAACGCGAATGTTAAAGTTTGCAGGAGAATAAAGGCCAAGCAATATGCAATGGGTTGGAGGTTGTAGTACAACCTCCGACTTTTTAGGGGCTATTTTTAGTTGCTTTAGGGAGTTATTTAGCGAGTATGAATACGGTGGTAATGGGTTTATTCGTTATTCGCCAAAACGGGTTTTTCTGTCATTGTGTTTACTATCTTTTCAATACATGCGTGCTTGTCTACAACCCACAGTCCGTAGCTTATGGGTAGCATCTCAATGCCGGCACGTTTGAATCGTTTATAGGTGTTTAGCTCAAAAAAGGTGGCCCAAGGGCCAGGAAAACCAATGAGATCAACCGCTAAGTAGCGGCCATTGTGACGACATAAAATATCAACTTCTGTACCTGCTATTGTGTAACCAGGCCATGTTTCAATGGCTCGTTTATTCAGTTCATTGATCACCTCATGCTGAAATTGATCAAGTTGGTTTTGAATAGAGTGTTTAGCTTCAAATTCACTGATGCTTGTAAGGTATTTTTGTAATAGGTTTTGTTTGGGAAGTTGGCTTTCATCAACCGATAAAAATAGCACTTGTAGTTGGCGTGCTCGGGTGATTGTGACGTTAAAAACATCAGCTTTATTTAAATAGGCTGCGGCTCGTTTAGATTCATTGTCGAGTGAAAAAGAGATCAACATTATATCCCTTTCTTCGCCCTGAAAGCCAAACGGGGTAGCGGCACGTATTTTATGTTTTGTTATCTCCGATTCACTAAAGGTTGTGGCTATTTCTTTAGCTATGTCGTCGGCTTGTTGCCTAAACGGTGAAATTACCCCTATGCTATGGTTAACCCCCGTTTTTTCATCTTCCTGTATTTGTGTTTTTATAAACTCTATAACACTCAAGGTTTCTTGATGATTTACCCCTGTTTTGTTTCTGGTGCCGTTAATGCGTTTTACATGTAAATAGCCACTGCTGGTACAGGGCTTATGTTGCATTACTTTCAATTTATTTTGATAAAAGTGCTGGTTACTAAAGTGAATAAGCTCTGGCTTACTTCTAAAGTGTTCATCAAGAAACGCAATGTTTGCTTGGCGATTAATTGAGTTTAGTGCTAAATCTAAAATTGAGTTATCACGATAACTTACAATACCTTGGCTATTATGAGATAAGTTATGCTGTGTTTTAAATTGTGTTTCTTTATGTTTTGCCAAAAAAGAGTAGTGCCTTAATTGTTTAGTATCGCCTACGATAAGTGCTCTTTTAGCGCGATAAAGGGCAGGAATACAGCTACTAATATTACATTGAGTTGCTTCATCAATAATAACAAGATCAAACATTTCTGCTTTTAGTGGCAGAACACGGTGTAAGGTATTTAAGCTCACTAACCACACCGGAAATGCAGACAAAAGCGCACTGTATTCAATATTATCAAATAACTCGAACTGTCGTTTTGATGTGCGGCTACGTATTGCTTTATTAAAGGCTTGCAGAGATTGGCGCTGTGTTTCTACAAGTGTTTTAAGGTTTTTGAGTTTCAGTGCATTTAAATAGTTACTCGCGAGTAACTCTCTTTGCATATGTTGCGTGTTTATTTCATCTAAGGCTGACCACTGCTTTGTTAGTTGTTGAATTTTGCTTTTCACTAAAGTTAAGTAAAGGCGTTTTATCCATTGAGGCGATTTGTCTTCAATATTTTTTAACCGCTGCCCTCTGATAATCGCTTTCTCACAAAACTTAAGGAAGCGTAGCTCTAGCGTATTTAATTGGCTGTTGAGCTGTGTAAGCTCTAGCTCACACTCATTGGGCTCTTTATTTAATTCATTTGAAAAATAGCCTGCAAGTAAAGATTCTAAGTAATCTTTTAGCTTCGATAAAAATGCGTTTTGACCCGCTCTTATAGAGATATCACTTAAGTTAAAGTTTTCATCGAGTTTACTGGCAATAACATCTAAAGCCGCATCATTATTTGCGACAACAAGCACTGACTGACCCCTTGCTATATGCTCAGCAGCAACAGCGGCTATGGTGTAGCTTTTTCCTGTTCCTGGCGGGCCAGATACACACCCTAATGAGCTATTAGCAGCAATTTCAATCACTTTTTTCTGCGAAGAGGAGAGTAATCCTGGCAAGTAATTAAACTTTAGTTGTGCTGCGTTACTAGTTGTATTTGTATGGGTAAATAGACTAGCCAATGGGGCAGGCAATGTGTTTGAAGCTGTAATTTCTTCTAACTCATGGAGTATACCGCGAGAGCTTCTTGAGCGCTCAACAAAGGTAAGCATAGATACCGGTAATAACGAGGCTGTTTTTCTTTTTAAAGCACGCTGAATGGCGTCTGCATCTGTAAGCTCGGGATAGTTTAGTAACTCAAGTAGGTTAAGCTCAATAGGGCTGCCTTTGAGTAGTGAAGTCCAATAATGAGGTGATTTAATATCTACAGAGTTGGTAATGTGGTGAACTGAGTCTTCCTCAGGCATCAGTAGTTGAATCAACGGTTCATTGACTTCAGGCACTGGGTTATTAGTTGAAAAGTAATAATCCTCACCGTCTTTTTCTATGCTTGCTTCGTTGAATAAAATAGGGGAAACAACCGATTTCATTTCACCTTTTATTTCTAATTTACCAACGACAATAAACCTGACATAAAGCAAAACCCGCTCGCGTTGATATATTTCAACACGTTTAACCATTTGCTCGGCAAATTCGCTAGGCAATGGAAGCCGAGGTAAAAAGCCTGAGCCCAGCTCATCTTTTCCTTCGAGAACGAAACTGTCTTCCTTCTTTAACTTATTGAGATTCCATAAATTAAGGTCTGCGCTATCTTCTTTATAGCAATCTCGATAATAAGAAAGGATATTTTGAACGTTCAAGATTAAATTCCATTTTTAAAAGTCAGTTTGCTGGTAATTTATAACATAAAACTTGTGGGTTAACAGTGGTTTCTGAAGGGTAGGCTGATGCTAGGTATCGGCATAGATTATACAAGGTTTGTTCGTAAAAAGCGTTACATCCGCTTTGGTAAGCGCCTAAATGAAGTCATATTTATATACTATGGATTTTAGTAAAAATTATTTATTACTTAATGCGTTACATTATTTGTAACGCATTAAGTAAGGGGTAATCAATAAGAGGGGAAACAAGTTATTTGGCTTGTAAGGTCATCTTTATCGCCAGTAAAAGTTATCCGGCAAGTATACTTTTTGGCTCTAATGTAATTAACAATTGCATTGTGGATTTTTTGAGTTCTTTCCCAATAGTTTAAATCATTGCCTTTTTCAATTTCAAAAACTAATTTATTATTAGCGAGACTTAAAACAACAACTTCCGGCATATCCTCACAACCAGATGCTGTAATTTCACAGACCGACATTGCAACTCCATTTCTAGAGTTTACAACAAATTTTATTGGGCTTTCTTTTGTCTTCTGATCCTTTGCTTTATCAAATATTTCGTTGACGGAACGGGTCCCTAACTGGGTTGCGATGCCTTCGATAAATTTGTTTGCTATATTTTTTCGGCCAGAGACTTGTTCTCTTACAAGTGGTACAGATGAGCTTACATCGCTATTGCTTCCAGAGCCCACAAAGTGAGCTACATTGCATGTAGGACAAGGAGCTCCATTTTGAGTATATATGTAATTTTGTTGAGATAATGTTGAAACAACATAGTCATAAAAGGCCTCTTCAGGCTCTATATCGTCAGGAATAATGAATGTATAATCTATTTCTCCCATAGCAGAGTCGGAAGCAGAAACCTGTATTTCCTCTCCATACCTATTTTCGTAAAAAAAGATTAATTTATCGTTACTTAGTACAGGGGCAGAGTATGTAAATAGGTAAAGTATGATAGATACAATTAAAAGTTTGAAGTTAGGCATATAATTTCCTTATTGTTTTATAAATTTGCGATTAATCTAAAAACGTACCAATCCATATGGTTCACGCTAACCCTAAATTTCTCTTCATATGAAGTCAAGCTGTACTCGACAACAGCTATTAGTTTTGGAGGAATGTGCTTGATGGCCGTGGAGAAAAGAAAGAAGGCTTTAGCTGTACAAGGCAACTGAAAGTGGATGATATTGTATTAACGTTTGATTTGGAAAACACTCATATCCCTGTTTCTAAACACATTGATGAGTTTCTTGTAAATCAGTTAAATAACTGGCGCTGTGATTAAGGTAACTTTTTAATTAAATGATGTGTATAGTATTGTCTTTTTATAGGTGTTAAATACATCTTAAATATTCTCACGTAAACGAGAGGACTTTGAACTACTTAGCTCACCTTTATTTTGCAAAATCGACAGCAGATTCACATTTTGGTAATTTGCTGGGGGATTTTGGCGGGCGTAGACATGTAAACGGTTTGCCCGTAACAGTCAAAAATGCGCTTGAAAATCACTATTTAGTAGACCGATTTACCGATGCACATCCTTTAGTAAAAGAAGCTAAACACTTCTTTTCACCACAGCGTAAGCGTTTTGCCAGTGTTGCCATTGATGTGGTTTTTGATCACTTTCTTATTCAGCATTGGCATCGTTTTAACGACCAGCCATTAGCAGATTTCAAACACCAAAGTTATGGGCTGTTAAATGCACGCCAAGCCTTGATGCCCGCACGTATGCAACAAGTTGTCACGAGTATGACCAATAATGACTGGTTCAAAGAGTATGAAACGGTCGCTGGAGTAGGGCTTGCGCTTGATAATATCGCAAGGCGTATTCGTTTTAGTAATAACTTTTCAGGGGCAGCTGAGGATATTACCCGTCATTACCATGAATTAGATGCCGTTTTTTTAGCATTTTTTCCAGAGCTAGTTGAGCACGTGAAGATACACAATCTTGAAAGGTGAAAAGTTGTAATAAATAGTGATATGCCTTTACTGTTTAACTAAGCAAGTATTGGTACTTTATTTATAAAAATAGAATAATTAATGCGCTATGTTTTTCTTTGTACTATTTATAATATATTTTAAGCTAAGTTTAATTTTTACTTATTTTATTCTTTCGCTCGGTTTGATGTTTGATAATTATTTGATTCTATATATTTCATGTTCGATTTAAATTAATACAGTTGAAGCCTTAAGTCTTATTTAGTATTGTTTTTTCGTAATATATTTAACAAGGAATTTAATAATGTTTAAAAAAGTAACTGTTGCGTTAATTGCAATTTCGACTTCGGTTTTAGTAGGCTGTGGCTCGACTCCACCAATTCAAGCGCAAGATAAAACAGTTTCTTATCAAGGAAAAACACTTACTTTTGGCGGTCAGTACGATAAAAGTCGTAATGAATTAGCGCTTACTGTAAATGGCGATCCTGTGATGAAAGGGCGTTTTCCTCCTTACACACCAACATTAAACTTAAACGCAGATTATCAAGAGCTTGATATTTCAAGTTATTGCTACTTTGGTTCAGTGTTAAGTCGTGATGGCGGTGTTTTCGGTATTGTTGCCGGTGCAGTACAGAGCGCAACGTCAAAAAGTGGCGATAAATGCGAAGTTAAAATTGCGGGTGAAATTGTAGAACATCTGTATTTCTAAGCTCGTTTTAACTAGCTGATGTTGTAATAAAAAGGTTTAACACTGTTGATAAATGAAATGACGTATTAAAAATAAAATTTTATCTACTGGTGTGGTTAAATCGTTTATTTAAAGGTGTGAGCTTTACTTAAGTTCACACCTTTTTAATTATAGGCTCAAGTTATACCATGTACGGTATTAAAACCGCTACTTGTCGATAGACAAAGTTAATCATCAGGGCCTTTTAAGGTAAACACTAAGTGCCTGCGCATGTCTTTTAGAATCACGCCTTTTTTCAGCATTGCTGCACTCAAGCGTTTCTGCCATTTCAACAGCTCAGGGCTTGCTGTATCTAATGTTTGCTGGTTTTCAAACTGAAAGCACAAAAGTAAAGAGCCTGGGAATAGGTGATATTCAACATCAAACCAGCATTGCAGCATACCTTCAAGTTCAGCGCGGCCTTGCTCTTCAAGGGCGTCGGCAACATTAAGAACCAGTGCCTGTTGCTTTTGTTGTACTTTCGAGAGTGTTTTCATTGGGTGCCTTGTATTCATCAACAAAATTTAAATCATTAAAAGTAGCCACTTCTAATGATTGCGTGCAATTTACCATAGATTTTTTATTTGATGGCATTTTAGTTTTGAGCGAGGTTCGTTTTATGTTTACTCATAGTGCTGGTTCAGGTATAAAATCTTTAAATAGCAATAAGTTACTTATTACAAATTTTAATATAAAAAGGAATTTTTATGGGGTCGATGGCCAAGCACTCACTTGAATTAGATTTAAATGACAAAAACTGGTTTCGATACGCCGCTTTTAAAGGGAAGTCGTCATTAACCGAGGACTCAATAACTGAGTTAGAGACATTACCAGGTCTTGCGGTTTTATCTGGCAGGGCAGAAGTTCTGTTTGCATTTATGGTATTCGCTATTTCGCTTTCGGCCTTTTATTTAAAAGATGCAGTGCTCCCTTGGTTGGCTTTTTTGATTTGTCTTGGCAGTTTTTTAGCTGTGTTTATCACAAAACGCATCATGACTTACAAAAAGTATGGTTTTGGCTTTAAATGGGCAATGACCATAAGCAAGAATGAGCTTAAAATTGATAAATTGACGTTTAAAAAGCACACAAATCGTATAGTCACAATTGCTAGAGACGACATTGCAGAGGTGATATTTAATTATACAATGGATCTTAAGCACAGGCGGAAGTTTGGTGAAGCACATAGGAGGCTACCAAGTTTACATGTTTGTGAAATCCACTTAAAAAATGGCGATAAGCTTGAAATTGACGGGATGCGGGTAGGGCTATTTAACGTTTTATACTTAATGGTTTTCCATGATTACCCGCTTAGTTTTAGGGGGACGTTAGCGGGTGGAGCAGGCAATGTTTCAATTTTACTGCTTCGTATGTGTGCTCTTTCGGCAATTGCGAGTTCACTTAGTATGCTTTTTTTTAATTTAAAATAGAGTGTTTGTTAAAGCTCACATTACAGATGTTCTGTGAGCTTTAATAATCGTATTAGTTTGCTAATTGACAAGCATCATTAGCAAGCTTCCAAACGCCCCATTGATCTGAGGTAGTCGGTTGTTCACCTTTAGTCCACCAACCGGCTCTATAAATATTTCCTTCATAGTTTACTAGTTGGTTTGCTAGATAGACTGTGTCTTTATCCCATTGGCTTGCACATACTGTGCTATCAGAAATTGTGATAGTTCTTACCGCTGTTGAGGTTTGTGAAGCACTGTCAGATACTGAATAGGTAAGGGTGTATTGACCAACTCTTGAGTTATCAACACGACCTGAAACCGAGACATTAGCTGTTAAATCACCGTCCTCAGTGTCATTTGCTGTGACACCCGCCATTGGGTCAAAAATACTACCTAGGGCAAGCTTCACGTTGTTGACCCCACTGAATAAAGGCTTATCACTAAACACCTCGACTTTGCGGCTTTCTTTACTTTCGTTACCTGCAGAATCTTTAACAGTATAAACGAGAATATATTGTCCGAGAGTTGATGTATCGACACTACCCGTGACGACAATACTACTGGTGAGGTTATTGTCTTCTTTATCGATGGCGCTTACATTTGCTAGCTCGTCAAATGAGGCTCCTTGGCGAACTCTTGCGTCAGTGATACCACTCAGTACAGGTGCATTTTTTGGTGGTTCAATAATTTGACCATGAATAAAGGGGCCATAGTTTTTTATAAACGTGTTGTTATACATTGTACCTGCGGCATTCGTCCCCATGTCCCAATTGATAGACCAAGTCATCACGCCTTTAAGCGGTTGTCCTTGCTGTGTTAATTGATTAAATGCATTGTAGAGGTTTTCAGGATTTTGAATAAACCCAGATGCTGCTGCATCCATATTGGCAGGAATACCAAACACGAGTTTATCATTCGGGATTTTATGAAAGCCGCGAGTACCATTTACTAAAGAGTCAGCCATATAGTAGATGAACTCCTGCTTTAGAGATTCATTTGTTTGGGCAACCCAACCTACGCCATCAACAAAAACACCGTCACCGCCTTGATTGTAAAACTGCGGATTTATCCAGTCATAATATCCTGCAAGTGCGGTAATATAAGGAATGTACTTACCCCCTTGTCTAAGATAAGGAAATTCTGGAGCCATGGTAATCAAAAAGTTTTTACCTTGCGCTTTGTAATGATCTTTTACCAAGCGAAGTGCGGCAGGTATAACGGTTTGATTATCAGCTGCTGTCACGGCTGCTTGCTCAAGATCAATATCGAGTCCGTCAAAGCCAAATTTATCGGTAAGGCGAATTATTTCGTCGGCAAAAGCGCGTTCATCACCCTGTTGTAACTCTATATGGGCATCGGCACCACCTAAAGCGAGTAATACGCTACGCCCTTGGCGGTTTAATTCACTAATTTCATTAATAAACGCTTGTTCTGATAAACCTATGTTTGGATCTAAGCGAAAAGTGGGAATGCGGCCTTCTGCTACATCAAATACTTTCATAAATGAGACATTAACCACGTTATATTGGCTATTAACTTGTTTTAAACTAATACAAGGTGCCTTACCGCCTTTATAGCCTGCACCATCACACCAATTATGCCAATAACCGACGACAACGCCACTTTGTTGATTGACCATTAGGTTACCATCATTTGCATTTGCTGGGAGTATTGAGAGTACAGATACGCTTATTGCAGTCATTGCAAACAGGTTTTGGGTTATTCTAATCATGTTGTTTAATTCCTTTCATAAAAAGTTACTTTCCTACTAAAAGCATACGTGCGTTTAGTTGATTAAACTGAACTTTGAACCGCTATTGGGTACAATGTTCGGTGTTAAGTTATCTCTCTTGATGTGAATTTAATGTGAATAAAAAGCGGCTTGAAAAGCGTTTAATTAACTTTTTATGTTTGGAGTTAAAGGCGTTATTTTAGCGCCTATATCAATACAGGCGCATTATTGTGTTTAGTTTGAGGTTTAATTAGGCAATAAAATCTAATGTGAGTAGTAAGCGCTTTTCCCCAGTTGCAACCTGTGGCGAGCGATGTACAAGGCCTAAACCTTCATTGCCTTGCCATGTTTCTCCTTTTAATAAGGCAACATCACCGACAGTTAATGATTGCACTTTAGTGTGTGGGGCAATTAAACCAGACTCCTGATCACTTAAACCTTGGTTTCCTGTGCCAAGTTTACTGCGGTCGAGTCCGCTATTCTGTAGCCATTCAGAGCCACTACCGCTATAGGTACTCACTAATCGACAAGGTACACGATCCACATGAAAGCGTGGACACATAGCCCGCTCAAGTACTTTTAGTCTTAAACCCACACGATTAAGCTCAAATAAATAGCAAAACATATCAACCAGCTGAGCAAGGTCGGCTTTAAGCGCTTCTGCTTGAGGTAGTTTTTCGAGTGCTTTATCAATGTCTGCCGCAATCGAGTTTTGATTGATTACAGCGTTAATACTGAGATCTGCAAAGGCTGCAACAGTCTCGGTTACTTCAGTTTGCAGGTGCTGTGATAAGCTACGCTGCCAAATCGCGATGTTATGCTCGGGTTTATAGATTTGTGAAAATACCACTGGGCTCAATGCTATTGCTGCCTCTGTTGGTAGGTTATCAGTATCATGTTCAAATGCGTGGGCTGTCATTTATGCTTCCTCCCAAATTGGAAATGGATCGGGTAGTGTTTGCCAAAGCTCTTTTCCCGCTAGCAGTTCATCATCGCTAAGCAAGCAGTTGTCGAGTGCGCGAGTGATTTCTACTTGATTGAGGTTTTGACCAATAAAAACCAGCTCTTGACGCATATCGCCAAAGGGCTCTTGCCAAACTTGGTTAATTGAATTTAAGTAGTCGTTGTCGGTTGGCCACTGATCTTTTGGTAAGGCCTTCCAAAATATCCCGCCAAAGCCATAACGTGCAATACCGCCAGCTTGGTTCCATTGACAAGCAAACTGTGGTCGAGAGGCTAGCCAGAAATAGCCTTTTGAACGGAGTAGTTTGCCTTCGCGTTGATTATTATGAATAAAGTTATAAAACTTCTCGGGGTGAAAAGGACGCCTAGCCTCATAGGTAAAGCTACTAATACCGTATTCTTCGGTTTCTGGGATATGCTCACCGCGCAGCTCTTTTAACCAGCCTGGTGCTTGTTGTGCTTTTTCAAAATTAAACAAGCCCGTGCCTAAAATTTCATTGATATCAATTTGGCCATTTTCAATGGCAATAAGCTCTGCGGAGGTATTTAATGAGCTTAAAATGGCTTTTAAACTTTCAAGCTCATCTGCGTTAATTAAATCGGTTTTACTAATCAAAATTACATCGGCAAATTCAACTTGATCAATCAGTAAGTCGGCAACGCTGCGCTCATCTTCTTCACCTAAGTGTTCACCGGTTTCTTGCAAAAACTTGGCTTCGTTAAAGTCTTTTAGAAAGTTTACGGCATCAACTACTGTGACCATGGTATCAAGTCTAGCCACATCTGAAAGTGATACGCCATCTTCATCGGCAAAGGTAAATGTTTCGGCGACCGGAAGGGGTTCTGAAATACCGGTTGATTCGATAACCAGATAATCAAATTGCCCCGTCTCTGCTAAAGCGCGTACTTCTATGAGTAGGTCTTCACGCAGAGTACAACAGATGCAGCCATTACTCATTTCAACCAGTTTTTCTTCGCCGCGATTAAGCGACACATCGTTTTTAACTGTCGCCGCATCTATGTTTATTTCGCTCATATCATTGACGATGACAGCGACTTTTTTGTCTTGACGGTTATTCAAAATATGGCTGAGTACAGTGGTTTTACCTGCACCCAAAAAGCCAGAGAGCACGGTGACGGGGAGTTTGCTCATGTTAGTGACCCTTAAGTAAATAAAATAACGCTAAATGTTTTGTTATAATATATCAATTTCATGTCATTTAGAAATAGCTATACCTGATCTCGTTAGACTATTTGGCAGTGTACTTATAGGTACAGCTCACTTAAGCTTTATAATCGACTGCTTAATAAGGATTTATATGCGCTTAACCAAACTGTTCTTACCGCTTTTTATTACTTGTTTGCCTTACACTTTATCGGCAAATGAGGAGTTCGCACCTGAGCTTCCCGAGGCTATACAAGAAATTTACCCAACAGTAATGAATAAACAAATCTGGGTTGCTGGCGGTATCTCTACTGAGTTGTCAGAGTCAACGGGTAAAATGACGGAAAAAGTTCACTTTTGGTCACCTGATTATGCAACTTGGCAATCAGCTCCTAGCTTGCCTGAAGGACGCCACCACACCTATTTAATTGCAGTAGAAAACAAATTATTTGCCTTTGGTGGTTTTGTTAATACCCAAGGTCAGTGGACGAATAGCCGTGATGTTTTAATGCTAGATAAGGGCGCCAAAGCATGGCAAAAGGTGGCGCGCTTACCTTTTGCGTTAAGTGAAACTGTAGGTACAGTGCTTGATGGAAAGGTGCATTTAGTGGGTGGCCGCAGTCCAAGTAATGAACAAAATGGGCAGTGGCAACATAGTTTAGATAAAGCAGAACACCTTGTGTTCAACCCAAATAATTATGAGTTTGCTAAAGCAGCACCGTTACCCTTTGCACGTAATAGTGCGGCAAGTGTGCAGGTGAATGGCCGTTGGTTTGTGCTTGGCGGCAGAACCGTTGGTGGCGAACCTTTAAAAGATGTACTTGAATACGTGCCAGAGCAAGATCAGTGGCTAACTCATCCAGCCTTGCCAAAAGGTAGGGCAGGGCACGCTGCGGCAGCAATCGACAACATGATCTACATTTTTGGAGGGGAGCATAATCAAACTGTCGATAGTGAAATCTTTAAATATGATGTACTTAAAAAGCAATGGCATAAAGTGACCACGTGGTTAGCCCCTCGCCATGGCTTAGGTGCTGTAACTTTAAATAATCAAATTTGGCTCATAGGCGGCGCAAAGGCTGTCGGATTATCACAAACGACCAATGAACTCACATCTGCGCATGAGCTATTAAATAAGCGCTAATACAAAAATGTAGGATTTTGACTTGGTTTTAACTCATTAAAATCAAGTCAGAAAAGATTACAAACGTTATGTAATCTATTTACTTTATATCGTAACGTCCTTTCTTAACTTATTGTTTATAAAGCTATTCTTTGTTGGCTTCTTTTTTGCTGACTAGTCTTTCACGTGTATTACGCGATGTTATATAAACGAGTAAATAAGAAAGGGAAACTCATGGCAGAGTCATTTAAATATTCAGGTCAAAAAGGGCATGGTGGCGAGCTTCACCAAACAGCGAACAATCAACACCCTACCATGACAACAGCACAAGGTTGTCCTGTTAGCGATAATCAAAACTCCTTAACCGCAGGTAAACGTGGTCCAACATTAATGGAAGATCACGTCTTCCGTGAAAAGATATTTCATTTTGATCATGAACGTATTCCAGAGCGAGTTGTGCACGCAAGAGGCTATGGTGCACATGGTTACTTTGAAACATACGATACACTTGAAGATCTTACGTGTGCGGATATTTTTCAACGCAAGGGAGAAAAAACACCTGTTTTCACACGTTTTTCGACTGTAGCAGGTAATAAGGGCTCACCCGATTTAGCACGAGATGTGCGTGGGTTTGCAGTAAAATTTTACACCAAAGAAGGTAATTGGGATTTAGTTGGCAATAATATCCCTGTTTTTTTCATTCAAGACGCAATGAAATTCCCAGACTTAATCCACAGTGCCAAAGCCGAGCCTGATCGTGGTTTTCCGCAAGCACAAACGGCGCATGATAACTTTTGGGATTTTGTGAGTTTATCGCCTGAGTCTATGCACATGGTTATGTGGGCAATGTCAGACAGAGCGATTCCACGCTCATTACGTTTTATGGAAGGCTTTGGTGTGCATACATTTAAGTTTGTTAATGCGAAAGGTGAGCAGAAGTACGTTAAATTTCACTGGAAACCAAAAGCAGGAATGCAGTCAGTGGTGTGGAATGAAGCATTAAAACTTAATGGTGCAGATCCTGATTTTCACCGTCGTGATATGTGGGAATCAATTCAAAATGGCGACTTTCCAGAATGGGAGCTAGGTGTACAAGTATTTGACCAAGCTTTTGCAGATGAATTTGAATTTGATGTTTTTGATGCTACAAAACTCATACCTGAAGAACAGGTGCCAGTAAAAATTATTGGTCGCATGGTGCTCGATAGAGTTGTCGATAACTTTTTTGCAGAGACAGAGCAAGTTGCTTTTTGTACTCAAAACATAGTACCTGGCATTGATTTTACCCCTGATCCATTATTGCAGGGTCGTAACTTTTCCTATTTGGATACGCAAACAAAGCGTTTAGGCGGGCCAAACTTTACCCATATTCCTGTTAATGCACCTAAATGTCCAATGCATCATTTTCATCAAGATGGTCATATGGCGATGCATAATCCTAAAGGGCGAGTAAATTACGAACCCAACTCTTGGCAAGGTGATGAAAACAACCCTCGCGCATGCCCTGCACATGGTTTCAAAAGTACAGATGAAAACACACAAGGTGGCAAGCTGAGATACCGCTCAGACACCTTTAGCGACCATTACAGCCAAGCAAGGCAGTTTTATTTAAGTCAAACTCAAGTAGAACAATCACATATTCAAGATGCGCTGGTTTTTGAGCTTTCAAAAGTTGAGCATTTAGCGATAAGGGAGCGTGTCGTGTCTCATTTACTTAATATTGATAGCGAATTAGCTAAATTAGTGGCCTCTGGCTTGGGCTTACAAACAATGCCAGAACCTGCCGAAGCAGCACTCGAAACACGCCAAGACCTTCCAGTGTCTGATGCTCTAAGTATTCAAAAAAGTGCGTTAAATACATTCAAAGGGCGTAAGCTGGGTATTCTTGTGAGTGATGGCTTTGATGCTCAGTTATTTGATTCATTGCGTTGTGCGCTTAAAGAGCAAGGTGCAAATTTTGAAGTTATTGCCGCTCAAGTTGGTGGTGCGAAAAGCTCGACTGGTGAGCATCTAAGTGCCGATCAAGTTATTAATGGTGGTCCTTCGGTTTTGTATGATGCGGTGGCGCTACTGACAACAAAAGAAGGGGCTGAAAAACTGAGTCATATTCCTGAGGCAAAAGACTTTGTTTCAGATGCGTTTTCGCATAACAAATTTATTGGTTATACCAAGGATTCAGTTGAGCTGCTAAAAGCGGTTGGGCTTGCTGAAAACCAAGATGATGGCGTCATTGATTTAGGCACCTGTCAGGTAGATGAGTTTTTAAATACATTAAAAAACCTTCGCTATTGGAAACGATAGAAACACACCTCAAGGCGGGCTTAGCTCGCCTTGAAAGGCTGTATTATTTAAGGTAGTGAGTAAGTGTGATGAAACTGATTTATGTTGATGATAATTTGCCTGGAATTACTCGAAAACGGCATTCAAAGTGCTGGCTTTACTACGACCCTACCGGCAAACGAATTACAGCAAAAAAGGAAATTAAGCGTTTAAATGCGCTGGTATTCCCTCCTGCTTACAAAGATGTTTGGCTTTGTCCTGAAGAAAATGGGCATATTTTAGCGACAGGCTATGATACAAAAGGCAGAAAACAATACCTTTATCATCCAGATTTTAGGGAGCAGCAGGAACTAAAAAAGTTTGAGGCCTGTGAGCTTTTTGGCACCAAACTTCCTTTATTGCGAGCTAAATTATCTGAATACTTACAAGGTAATGAGCTGGATTATCAACGGACATTAGCTGCGGTTGTTCGATTAATGGACTTAGGTTCATTACGTGTAGGCTCAAAACGAAACGCGAAAGAAAATAACAGTTTTGGTGCAACAACGCTACGTAATCGCCACGCTAAATTAACGGGTAAAAATATTCGCTTAGAATATAAAGCTAAATCTGGCAAAGTGAGAGAGGTTAATCTTACAGATCGTGTTTTAAGCAGCATTATTAAAGAGTTACAAGATTTACCAGGGCAAAACCTATTTCAATATAAAGAGGGTGGTGAATGTATTCCCGTGACCTCCCGTGAGGTTAATCAGTTTATTCAGCAAGTGATGGGAGAGGAGTTTAGCGCTAAACACTTTAGAACGTGGCGCGCCAGTGTTTTAGCATTCGAAGCTTTTTATAATGCTAAGAAAAAGCTCCCTTTGTGCGACATGCTAGAAACGGTATCGAGCCATTTGGGTAATACGCCAACGATAGCCCGTAATTCTTATGTTCATCCTGCACTGATTGATTTGTGCAAAGAAAGTGAAGCCACACAGGTACGTACAAGACAACAACTTAAGTTACCTCGTAAAACAAAATACTTGAGCCGGTATGAACGTGGCTTACTACTTTTTTTAGCGCAGTAACAGCTGCGTTGTTTTAAATGGTGAACAGTGCAATACAGCTATAGATACCAAAGCTTGAAGTAAAACTTAATAACTCATAATGCGTCGTCATAAAGATAATAAGCATCGTGTCAATACGATGGTTTAGGTATGGCTGCGCTAGTTTAGTTAACTCCTCCAAATTAGCGGTAAAGTTACTTTATCAATAAGGAGGTTAATTATTTAGAGTAAATTAAACGATATAAGTATAAATAGTTTTAAACCTGCTATTGACCTAGATTCCCTAGTAAAGGAGAATCGCGCGCTTAAATTTGTTCAATTAAGCAACTTAATTTTGAACACTTCTCAACAAGAGGGAATTTCTTTTTTGCTCTTGATATGAGTACGGGAACATAACAATAATTTTATACTGTTTAGGATAGGGAAATGACCAAGCTACCATATCTTGCGTTGCTGTTTTGCTCGCAATCACTTTTAGCCACAGAAAATACTACGTATTATAACCAATATGGTGATGCGACACTTTTGAGTTCGCAACAGATTAACTATGAAAAAACTTATTTTACTAGCCGCGATAAAAACAATTCACAACCAAATTTAGATAGAACTTCTGGGCTAAACTTATCTAATGCCCTTGCAGATGAAAGCTTAGAATTAACATCTATATACCGTCGTTACTCTTTGGGTAACTCAACAGGTCTTAAAGGTCTTTATTCTGTTGATTTGTACGGTAACGGTAATAAGCAAATTATTTCAGTGCAACGAAACAATATTAATATTATTGAGTATAAAGATAATCAATATTCAGTTGTTGAAGATTTCGATTATCAGGATTACATCATTGATAGTGCATTGGTAAGAAGCATTGCTGATGATACATATTATTTAATTCTTGTGATGAGGAATCAGATAGTAAAAATTAACTTACTAACAATGAAAACGGAAAGTACGAAGGAAGTATTTTCTAGCCAATCAGTGTTGGCGAGAGATATTAATAATGACGGTCAGGACGAGCTTATTGCTGTTGCCAATAGCCAGATTCTAATACTAGACCAATCAGACCTTTCAGTTATTTCAGAGCTTGAGTATAACGGTAACAAGTTTGTTGTTGGCTCGTTTACAGAACAAAATGTTCACGAATTAATGCTTGAAGATGGCCAGTTGTATCGTATCTCTGAAAATACAATAGATTATATAAAAACATTAAATACTCAACTAACAGGTATCCATTTACAGAGTGTTGATACAAACCAAGATGGCTTAGATGAAGTTATCAATGGAAATAGTTGGTATTCGATTGAACTAATTAGTCCAAACACAGACAGTATCATGTGGACAGCTAATAGCGATTTAGACATTTCAAGAATTATAGTTGCAGATGTTAATAATGATGGTGTCCAAGACCTAGTATATGGCGATGGTCAATGGGGACAAATTCATGCTTTATCTTTAAGTACTGGTCAGGAGTTTTGGCAGATCAATAATCCTGAACACAGTGTTTCAAGTATTTTGGTGGACGATTTTAATCTTGATGGTAAAACAGATATCGCGTGGGGGGCAGGTTATACGTCTTCAGGTCATGATGGGTTTCACATTCATACTGTTGAAGATAAGTCTAAGCAATTGTCTCAAAAGATCTTTACCTATTCGCAGTCTTTATTAGGACTTGCAGATATTGACGGTAAAGGTGGGATTGATGTTATTTTCTCTGAAAATGGCACAAATAAACTTCAAGTTATTGATATAGAAACAAAAGAGCAATTACTAACCAATGTCAATTTAACCGATGGCTGGAATGACTACCAGTATATGGTTACAGCTGATTTATTCAATGATGGTAAAAACTATTTAATCGTCGCTGGCTCAGAAACTTACACAGGAAACATACAAGTATTTTCACCAGATAATGGAAATTTACTGTACACAGTTCCTTTTAAAAGTGGTGACCAAATTTCAACGATTGAAGCCTATGACATTAACCAAGATGGTTTCTTAGAGCTAATTGTTGGTAACGGCGCATCTCACAGCGGAAGCGAAGGCTCATATATACGAGTTTTTAACGGACAAACGGGTGAACTAATTAAGCGTTCACCTCGTTTACAGGATTTTGGGAGTGGGGTATCTGGCATAGTCGTAGGCATAGATACCCAAGTAAATAACAAAGAGCTATTTGCTTTAATCGGTAACCAATTAGTTAAATATAACTACGTTGATAATAGTATAACTAATTACTCATTAGGTAGCAGTTTTAAGGCGCTAGAGGGGATTGTTATTAATGGTGAGAAGTCGCTTTATGCAGCAAATGAATACGGCCTTTTATTCTCTTTGACAGAATCAGGAGAAATGTCAGAAGTTGCGAAACTATGTGACAATTCATTAAACAATGTTGTTTCTACACGTGCAGGCTTCATTCAATTCAGTTGTGAAGATAAGTTTGGAGAATATGACTTAAATAATAATGAACTGGTATATGAAGTAGCGCGTGCAAACCAGCAAAGTTCTATCGTTAGTGCAACTTATAAAGGTGTGGACTATTTATTACTTTCTGGAAAGTCTATAGAAGTGTTCTCGAATGAAGCAGCAACGACGTTAGTTAAACCTGATGATAGTCAAGCTACATCACACGTATTGATGCCTGTAGAGGTTAATCTTTCGTTAGCTGATATTGATTTCGTAGTATTCGAAAGTAGCCCAAGTCTAGGACAATTAACGTTTACTGACCGTCAAACAGGACAGTTTACTTATACACCAAACGGTGATGTAGGCGTAGATGAGTTAGCTTTTTATACAGTAAAAGGTCGTTCACGTTCTGAGCTAGCAACGTTTACTGTTTACTTAACTAACCAAGCTCCAATGGTTGAAAATTCGACGATTAAAACTCACTGGAATACACCGTTGGTACTTAACTTGCCAGCCTCAGATGCAGATAGTGAGCAACTTATTTTCACTGTGAAGAATGCGCCTCAGCATGGGCAGGTCGAGTTGCTTGATCAAAACTCAGGTGAAATAAGATATACCCCGAGTGGTGAATCTTTGCAGCCAGTTTCTATTACTTTTACTGCCAAAGATACGCTTGAAGAGACTGCGCTTGCGAATGTTGTTATTGAATTAACGAATACATCACCAATCGCCACAAATCTAAGTTATGAAACGTATTACTCAACAGTTGTTAATGGTCGCTTAATTGGTACAGATGCTGACGCAGATAGGTTGGAATTTGAGGTCATATCGAATCCTAGTTCTGGCGAGCTTAGCTTTGATAAAGATACAGGTCTATTTGTGTACAAGCCAGTCGGTGAGTCTTCTCACTCAGTTAACTTTAGTTATCTAGTCACAGATAAGTTTGCCACATCAGAAACTAAAACAGTGACGATTAACGTTGTTGGTAAAGGAAATAGTTCAGATTCAGGCTCCGGTGGTAGTATGTATTATTTAATACCTTTGTTAGTGCTCTCTATTTTACGAAGAAGAAAATACCAAATGTAAGTGGTTTACTTTAGTATTCTGTAATTACGCTTTAGATATGTGCTGTGTCGACTGGATTGGTACAGCGCATTTTTTAGAGTGCATAAAGCCTGACTCAACCCTTAGTATTCAACTTACATTTATCCTCACTGTCTGCTAAAAATGATGTTATATTTGTGTTTTTGACTAAAAGTAATAAAATAATACAAATTAAAATTAACGATCAGGTTTAAACATGACATTACAAACAAACAGCCCGTTAGTCGAACAGCGTGCCGACCCGTTTGTGCATAAGCACAGCGATGGTTTTTATTATTTTACAGGCTCTGTACCAACGTATGATCGCATTGAACTTCGTAAATCTGCGACATTAGAAGGCTTAAAAGACGCTGAGACCTTTGATATTTGGTTTAAGCATGACAATGGCCCAATGAGTCGCCATATTTGGGCACCTGAAATTCATTATCTGGATGGTAAGTGGTATATCTATTTTGCAGCCAGCCAAGAAGACGATATTTGGGCATTACGCCCGTATGTGCTTGAGTGTAAAGGTCAAGATCCGCTAAATGATGAATGGGTTGAGCTTGGTATGATGCAAGCGGCTGAGGGTGATGAAAAGTCGTTCACAGACTTCTCACTGGATGCGACTATTTTTGAGAACAATGGCAAACGTTATTTCTGTTGGGCAGAGAAAACCGGCGGCCAATTTGCTGCATCAAACCTGTATTTAGCTGAGATGGAATCACCAATTAAGTTAAAAACAGCACAGTTTATGCTGACTACACCTGATTACGATTGGGAGCGTGTGGACTTTTGGGTAAACGAAGGCCCTGCAGTGCTTAAGAATAACGGCAAAATTTTTATCGCTTTTTCTGCAAGCGCAACAGGTGCATGTTACTGCATGGGCTATATGGAAGCCGATGAAAACAGCGATTTACTTGATCGAAATTCGTGGACTAAAACACGCATGCCAGTGCTTGAAACAAGCGTTGAAAAGAAAATTTTCGGCCCAGGTCATAACTGTTTTACGGTTGCTGAAGATGGCGAAACACCATTATGTATTTATCATGCCCGTGACTATGAGCATGCAGTCGGTGAGCCAAGTGTGGTGCCAAAAACGGATACACGTCCGCTTGAGGAAATTGTAAAAGATCCGCTTTACGATCCAAACCGACATGCCCGCATAATGGAAGTAAAGTATGATGAAAATGGTCGACCATTATTCGAATTGTATTAATTAATGTTAGCTTCAATTCAAGCCACCTCTAGGTGGCTTTTTTATTTCTGCCCCCCACAGCCTGTTTTCTTAAAGTTAAATTCATTTACATAAAATAAACAAAATACTTTATTTTGGGAACGAATGGTTTAGACTTTACTTCTTAAGTATTTTTATATTACAAATTTAAGAGGGATAGTTTTGAAAACAATAAACGTCATTAAACAAATTGGCTTGGCTAGTCTACTTCTGAGCTGTTTGACATCTTTACCACTACAAGCGGAAGATTGTACTGCAATGCCAGAATCAGGTCAGTTGTATTCCGTTATTAACCGTGGGTCTGGCTTAGCGTTAGATATCAATACAAGTGATACAAGTGCAGCACCTAATGTCATAACTTATGACTATTGGGGGGGAAACAATCAAAAGTTTCAGTTCATTAAAGAAAGCGATGGATATTGGGTTATCCGATCTAAGTACAATAATAAGGTATTGGATGTACTTAACTCATCTCAATCAAATGGCGCTAATGTTATTGTTTATGATGATTGGCAAGGAGCCAATCAACGTTGGCAGCTTAAAGCATCGTCATCAGGTGGGTTTAATATTATTAATAAGTTAACCAATAAATCACTGACTGTGGCAGGCTCAAACAATGTGGCTAATGTGTATCAAAATGATGACGCAGGAATAAGCTCTCAAAGATGGTTTATAAACCCTGTTGATGCAACATGTGGCAGTGACGGAGGCAGTCAGCCAAAGCCAAGTGATTTAGTTGGGTTTGCTGCACAACTAGGTCAAGATGGCCTAACGACAACAACCGGTGGCGGTAATGCAACACCTGTTAGGGTTACAAGTTGCAGTGCTTTAAGTGACGCTTTAAGCTCGCCTTCTGCCAAGGTGATCCACATACCCGATAATACGACGATTAACTGTCACACTAACAATAGAACAGTGCAAGCATGTCCTTTAGATTGCGGCCAATGGAATGATTACGGTAAAACATGGTATCGAGTGCCTGTAGGGAATCAAAGCTGTAGTGAGCTGGGCAGCTCTTCCAATTCACCCGTTAATGTAACGCGCAATGACCGTCGTATTATTGTTCAGTCTAATAAAACGTTACAAGGTTTGGGTAAGAACTCAAAAATTGTTGGTGCTAGCTTAGCCATCAGCAAGCAACGTAATATTATTATTAAAAATGTCATGCTGGAAAATATTAACCCTGCACTCGTCGAAGCGGGCGATGGAATTTCAATTGATGATAGTAGCCATGTTTGGGTTGATCATATGGCGTTTAATAAGATCAGTGATGGTTATATTGATGTTGATAATAGTCAGAATATTACCCTAAGTTGGAATCGTTTTTATGGGTATAACACTCAAGTTTGCGCTAATCAGCATTGGTACACGCATTTATTCAGAAACTCACAAGTCACAGCTCATCACAATTTTTGGGATACTGCGGCAGGGCGAAACCCTAAAATAGATGGTTACAACTCACGAGTTCATATGTTTAATAATTACTGGAAAAACATTACCTATTTTGCAATTAGTGCCAGTGATGGTGCAGAAGTACTTGTTGAGAATAACTATTTTGAAAACTCAGCGAAGCCACATTGGAATCAAGGTTCGGGTTACTTCAGTGCATCAGGAAACATTTACACAGGGCGCTCAGCAACAGATCAATACCGTGATAATGGTGCAACAGTGTTTAGTGATGTTCAGCTTTACCCGTATAGATTAGATAATGCAAATACTTTGGGGAGCCAAGTAGATGGAGGAACGGGCCCGCAATAGGCCGTAGGTTTTATTGCTCAGCGAATGCATTAAACACTCGCTGAGCTAATTAACTAGAGTGCTACAAGGCTGTGTTCGAGCATCGCTTTGATTTGTTTAACGATTTTTGCTTCTGTCTCTGGCTCAAATTGCGCAATACGAGGGGTATGAATATGCCCTGTTGGAATATCTGAGTTAAGTTCATCACGAAGGCGAATACTACGGTACGAAATTTCGTTTGATAAGTAGCCACCACCACCACCTTTGACTGCGATGGCACCTTCAAGTTCTTTGAGTGATTTTGGCTCAAAAGCCTTTTCAAGTGTAACGACCTTATGGTTATCGTTAATTGGGAAGGGGCCTTTCGCTTTTTGCATTTGCTCTACGGGTAGGCTAAACGTCACAAACTCATTACCTGGTAAGGGGCGGTTATGCAAGCTTGATATTTTTGGATTAGTCTCTGTTCCACCATAAACAATATTGGCGTTGTCGGGTGCTGTTACGCTGCGACGTTTACCTGGGAAGCGTTCTAAGTCAAAGTCTTTACTACCCATACTGATAGTGGCAATCATATCTACATTGTTCAGTGCATAGTACGGCGCAAGTAATGATTCAATAATACCTTGATCAAAGTCTTCATAGCGCACAGGCACCATCACTGTGTTGATCTCAGCAGTAATACCCTGATAGCTAATTACTTGCCCGTCGAGTAATAATGCGGCAACGCCAGATGGATTACTTTGGTTGATATTTCTATCAAGTAAAAAAGGATCAAAGCCGGTAATTAATATACGTTTGTCGGTTTTTTTACTGAAATCAAGGTCGGTACGACCACGGCTACCATTTTCTAGCATGGTTAACAGCGCAGCTTGCTCGCTGTCAGTTATTGCAAACTGTGGCTTGTTGGTACGAATAACTTTACTTGAAAGTAAGCGTGCCCAATAAAGTTCACGGTCGTCGTAGCTGTTGGTTTTTTTGATCCGTGCTTTTGCATCACGCCATAATTGTTTTGAGTAGTCATCAATAAGATCACTTGCTAGCTGGTAGCTTGTGGTTGCTTGCCAAGCATTTTTAAAATGACTTATGTCATCACTGAAAGCGTTTAAGACCTTTGGCATTGCCTCAGTCGCTTTTTCAATACGCAGTTCTTCAACGGTTAAATTGGCTGCAAATGCCGTAAATGACGAGGCGATGAAGCTTGTGACAAGTAAAACTTTTTTCATGATTATCCTATTGTGTAACAGCAAGTTTTTAGGCTTTTGTTAACTATCCTATGGATAAAAGCTGATCGCAAATAAAATCGCCCGTTGGCAAGTAAGTTCATGCTATTTAAGTGAGTTTGATAACTGGTATAGAACTTTTATTTGATGAATTTAATATACCGATTTCAACGCATAATGAGTTTGGTTTTTTTAGTATGCGTATTATTCAATAGTTTGCGGTATCTTGCCGGTGTAATATGCATTATCGCTTTGAACTCTTTAATAAAATGCGGCTGATCAGTAAAGCCACACTGTTGAGCAATATCTGCAAAGCTCATCGTCGGGTTATCTTTTATTGTTTGTTTGGCCATTTTTACGCGGTAAATTCGTTCAAAATATTTAGGTGTAACGCCGCACTGGTTTTTTATTTGCCGTTCGAGCTGTCTCTTACTTAACGGAGCCAGTTGATAGGCGGTTTGCAGTGGTGTTAACTCAATCAGTTTACTAATTAATTGTTTTGCATATGTGTGACCAATGCTAGGTTGGTAGTTAAAATGCGTGCTTATGAGCGCCTCAAAAGCCTGCAGATTGGCGTTTTTTTGAAGACCTTTGGCAATAGCCATTAATGATTGCTCACAAATAAGTGGGTGATTGTGCTGTTTGAACTCAGCTAAAACAGTTGGGTTAAAGCGAATACCACAAAATTGTGCATTTTCTGAAAATGTAATCTTTGCTGCGTGAGTAGACGTTTCTTGAAATGCATAAGGTGGAGAAAGCGCTTTATCATCAAGTAAAAGCGCCCCTGCAAGAGGGAAAATAACCCCAGTCGCACCATCGCAAGCAAGCCATTGCTCACCGTGTGAATGCGCCGTCGCATACCAGATAGCTTGAATATAATTAGCTATATCACCCTCAGGTGTTTTTAGTTCTAAAGTTAAATGGTTACTCATTAAACTCAACGTCAGGTTTAAACATTTTCACAATGCGATTCCAGCTGTTGATTGCGTTAATAGCAATCGTCAGTGCAACTAACCCCTGTTCAGAAAATGTATCACTAAGAGATTGATAGAAAGTATCATCAATAGGTTGGGCAAGTGTCAACTTTTCACATAATTTTAAAGCCAGACATTCTTGTTTTGTATAAATTGGCATGTCTTGCCATGCACTTAAACCAATAATACGGTTGGTCGTTTCACCGTATTCTCTTGCTTGTTTGGTATGCATTGCAATGCAAAAAGCACATTGATTTATTTGTGATGCTCTTAGTTTGATCAGCTCCCATATTGTTAGACCAAAACTTGTTTCAACCGCTTTTTTAATTAATTGCTCTTGCTCAACAAGGTGTTTGATTAATGCAGGTTGAAGGTTGTAATAGTCACCACGTTTCATCGTAAATTAGCCTTTTAAAATTAAATGAGTATTCACTTTAGGCCGATTGCAAAGTCGAGGATTGCAAAAAAACGACGTTTATATGGGGAAATTCGGTTTACCTAGTTCGCACCAAAATTTCAATCCTGTTATGCTAGGCCGATTAGCAATCACTGAGTATTTAAGATGATTAACGATAACGATGTAATCGAAACTTTAGACGAATTGGAAACGTTTTTACGCCTTGTTGAAAATGGTGGCTTGGGGCTAGAAAATGTTGCGGGTGTTGCGCTTGCTACAAATAACAGTGACGGTCGTCCATTTGTCGCTGTGCTGGATGATAATCATCAGCTTTTATTGGGACGTTATGTGAGTAATGACGTTTATGAAAATGGTAAAGATATGGTGAGATACGGCACTAAAAAACCGCATTAAGTACTATTTTGTACCTAAAAAATTTTATTTTAGGGCAGCGATATAATAGTATGTTCTTAATAAACACTGAATCAATATAAAAAAGGGAAGTCTATGAAATTTTTAAGTGTTATTTTATTAGCCGTTTTAATGAGTGGCTGTGCAAGTTCAAGCGACGAGCAAGCAAGCAATGATGGCTTAATTTGTAAAAGGGAAAAACCAACAGGCAGTAACATACCAACACGTGTATGCCGTACTCCTGAGCAAATTGCTGCGATGGAAAAGGAAAGTAAACAAGGTATTCGTGATATCCAGCGAAACAGTACAAATACAGTAAGAATGAATTAGTACAAGTACTAAACGCTTCTGTAGTACAAAAATGGCCGCACTCATTAAAAGTGCGGCCATTTTGTTTATATCTTTGCGCGTATACCTACAGCGATACTGCGCCCTGGTTGTGGCGCTAGATAGCGTAGATAACTTTGGTGAGGGCGAATTTCTTGGTTTGTAAGATTATTGATATTTATAAAAAATTCATTCTCAAAACCAAACAGTGAACGACTATAACTAAAATTAGCGCCTAAGCTATAGTAACTTGGTGATGCGTGTTCAAACTTTGCAAGTTGTTGTTGCGCTTTGTTGTGTTGGTAATCAACTGACGCCTTAAAACTTTCAAATTGCCAATGCACTGCAGCCCCATAGCTGTCGGCTGGCGTGCGAGGAATACTGTCTCCTTCCAGTCGACGACGAAAGTACTCAGCCATTTGCGCCTCGTCTGGATTAAAAAAAGCCTCAGGTGTGAAGGGGTTATAGCTTCCATCAAATTGATAGACTGGGGTGTTTTTTGTTTCATCTACATAAGCGCTAAAGCTAAAATCGCCTATGTTTTGCGTATTGAGTGTGTAATTAAGCTCAACCTCAAAGCCTTTATTGAGTGTATCCGCTTGACGCCACTCTTTGACATAAACACCTCCTCTGTTGACGCCTGTGCTGCCAAGATAAATATAGTTATCGTAGTTATTTTCGTACCAATTGGCGGTAATACTTAGGTTTTTAAATTGCAAACCTGTGCCAAACTCTTCTGCTTTATTGCTCTCTTTTTTGAGATTTGAGTTGCCTTGCTCTTCAATTAAAAGTGCGTAGTGAGGATTGCTTGCATAAAGCTCATTCATGCCAGGTGCACGCTCAGCGTGAGTGAGACTTGCAGCAATATACCAAAATGAAGTGATGTCCCAATTTAAAGAAACCAAGTGGTTGAATAGGTCATATTTATTATTTTGAACCAGTGCTCCAAGGCCTCGGCCTGGTTGATAGTGACTATTAATAGTGGGTGTGTACTTTACTTCTTCGTAGCGTGCGCCAAGTTGAAGTGAAAGAGGTCCAAACGCTGCGTTTTGCATCATATAGGCAGCTTCGCGCTTGGCTTTAATATCTGGCAAATAGTTATTGTTACCACTGCCTTGCTTTTCACTTTGGTCTATAAACAGGCCAAATGTACCGGTGAATTGTTCACTGAATTGGTAGTTTAAAGTTGGGCTAATTTGCCAGTTTTTCAAAATGAATTTATTTACTCTAAGGTGATCAAGGTTTTCGTCATCTGATTGTTTTGAGTAGGCTGCTTTTACATTAAACTGGTTCAAGTATGAATTAGCTGAAAATTGTTTTTGGTAAAGTGCATCAATTCGATATTGCGATGAGTAAATTCGAATATTTCCTGACTGGTTACTCTGTTGTGTGTCATGTGAGTGTTCTCGTTCGCGTATCGGGTGAATAAACCCAGGTATTGCACGGTTGGCGGCATTATAATTCACAGATAAACCGAAAAGCTGCTCATGTTCAAAACGTTGACTCCCCCCAAACGTTAAATTGGTTTGGTAATAACTTGAATTGACCACTTTGTTTGCAGAGTTAGCAAGCTGGTGAGTAATAATTTGCTCATCAATGGGTGTCACATCAACAAATTTGGTGCCGTCATGTTCCCAAGTGGGTCTTGCGAGAGAAACCTGACATTGGCTCGTCAGTTGGCTATTTAAAACTAGTTTCCCCCAGTTGGAGCAATCAGCAGCCTTTGCTGTATTAGGAATTTTATAGTCACTGTGTTCTCGGTAGAGCAGGTTTACGTTATACGCAAAGTCATTTTGCTGACCACCTAGCGTACTAAGTAAAGAGGTTGCAGCATTATAACCCGTTTGAATTTCTACCTTGTCTTCTTTTTCGGCTTCTTGTTGTAAAGGTATGCGACCATCATTAACATCAACAATACCCGCCATAGCTTCACCGCCAAAAGGAATTGTTGCACGTGCCCCTTTTAGAACAGTAATAGACTCAGCAAAAAAGGGTTCTATGGGAATGAGTTGATCATCGCTGATCGCTGACATATCACGAATTGGCATACCATTGCTTGTGATTAACACGCGTTGCCCACCTTGCCCCCTAATTTGCGGTCGACCCGCAGAAGATCCAAAAAAACTGCTACTTACACTTGGAGTTTGCGATAGAGTATCACCTAAGGTCGATGCTTTTTGTTGCGCTAATAGCTCGCCAGATAGAACCGATTTACCCACAACAATTTGACTCACGGGAGAGTAGTCTTTTACATAGCTATTTACTTCAATGTGTTCAATGTCTTGTGCATACAGCGGGGCCGATAATCCTATGCAGAGGATAGGGGATTTGAGTCTCATTATTCACTCTTTGATATGTTATAGTGTATCAATTTTACTTTGTATCTGAATGAGGTTCAAATGATAGATTCACTATTAAATCTAGCTTTATTTAAAAATGTTTTACTTTAGGACAGGTTAGCGTGCTCCACTTATTAGGGAGCACGGTAGATTTTTAAAGCATTACTGAGGGAGTTGTTGGTGGATGTTATCAACCAGTTCATTTGGAATACATAATTGATTTGCTAACGCTTCTAAATAATGTTTAGAGATACTCTGATTTAAGTCAATGGCACTAGCGCTTGCAACGTACACTTCAATGCCCATTTGAGCGTTGGGTACAGCATTAACAAGTTCTGATAATTGCATGGGTTTTCTTAGTTCATCGAACAACATCGCTTTTTCTTGTGCGCTCAGTTCTAGGGTATCGACTTGTGCAAAAATCTTTTGTCTCTCTGTGTCATCGATATGCCCATCTGCATAGGCGGCAGCGATCATTGCTCGCATTAATAAGAGTTGCCCGTCGGTGTGGTTATCATCAATGACTTCATTAAATGAATGCTCTGGCATTGCTGCCGGAGTAAAGTCAAAAGTGCGCGAGGAGGTGGGTTTAGCTGCTGTTGGTTTTTGCTCTGAATATTGTTTATATGCTTTCCAAGCTAGGCCACCAATGGCAGCAAGCGCGCCATATTTTATAGCCTTTTTACCTGTTTTCTTGCTTTTTCCTCCCATCATGCTTGTAAGTCCACTACCAGCCACACCACCTAGCAAGCCACTCAGCGCACCAGATTTGTTTAAGTTACCTACCAGTTTTTGCAAGTCTTTCATTGTTGTCTCCTTATCATCTACTGCTCAGAGTAGAGTTTTTAGAAACAAAATTAAATATGTTTAATGTTACAAAGCATGATAGCTCGTATTTTTTTGACTTCTTAAGTTAATAAAAAACAATGTTAAACATTCTTTATTTTATGATAATCATAAAATATAGTTTGACAGTCATAAACTGGTTGTATAGTTTTTGAACTATGAAAATACGTATTAATTTAGATGTTGAATTAGCAAAGAACAAAATGCAGCTCAAAGAGTTGTCGCGACGTATTGGTATTTCTATGACCAACCTCTCTTTGCTCAAAAACTCAAAAGTGAAGGCTATTCGCTTTAGTACACTTGCGGCCATTTGTGAGGCATTAAATTGCCAACCAGGCGATATTTTAGAGTACCAAAAGGATAGCGACGAAGATGATAAATAAAGCAGAACTTAGGAGCGCAAATGCTTAATCGTGATTTTTTACTACCAGGAATAGCGGCGGGGGTGTTAGCTGTTATATTTCCTATGTATTGGATTTCAATTTTTGGCAACACACTCGAAGGATTAGGTGAAGCACTGAAGCTTGATCTACAAAGCTTGAGCTTCTCTGATGCTGTATTTGTGCTACTAGGTGCGTTAGAAATATATGTGTATCTAAGCTTACGTAAAGCACTTAAAGATATGTTTGATGTCGAAATTGTACGTATTATGTTATGTATATTAGCTGTATTGGTTTTATCGTTTCATGCAACAGTTTTGTGTGATGTTTTCCTTGCTGTGAGTAGTGAAACTGTTTCGGCTGCTACTGCTGAAACGGTGGCAGGTATCGCCATGATAGTATCCGCTGGCAGTCTTGGGTTGTATGCCTTAGTTGGGTTAATAACCGCAGCTTTATTATTAACAAAACGTCATGGTACGCCCACTTTATTGACGGTTTTTTCAGTACTTTTATTGATTATGTGTATTTTCCAACTTACCGTGATATTTGCATATATGAACCTAGTTTTATTCCCTGTTGCGTTAATTGTTTTAATGATCTTCTTTATAAAAAAACCAGAGTTAGTCGAGGTTGTGTAACAATTAATAAGGTTATGCTACTGGAACATACCAGTAGCATAGGCATTTTTAGCTGAGCGAGAATGTTCCTTGCATTATTGCGTAGTGACCAGGGTATGAGCAGAAGAATGCATAGCTTTCACCTTCTTTTAATAGGCTTGTTTTAAATGTGACACTTGTTTGTTCACCTCCACCGATGATTTTGGTTGCAGCGAGAACACGCTCATCACCCGGTTTAAGGTAGTTTTTATCAAGCCCTGCACTCATACCGTCACTGGCAATATCAGGAATATTAGCTTGTTTCGATAACACCCAATTATGACCCATCGCATTGGCAGGAAGTGTTCCTGTGTGCTTTAACGTTACAGTGACCTCTTCACAGCTTTTTGGGGCTGATAATGACTTAGTTGAAAATTGCATCATATCATTTGACTCAATTGTTAATTCACACTCGTTGGCATTTGCTGATGCAGCCAATACGAATAAAAGTGAGCCTATGGTTAGTTGTGTGATCTTCATGGATTTCTCCTTGGGTTTATAGTTCGCATTAGAAAGGTTAAACAGTACTTCTTGCTTCTTTAGTAAGCTGAACAAGTGCAACACGTACTGCTTGTGGGCTATCACATTTCTCACTAAAAGGAATGTAGTAGTTTCTCTTGTGGCTTCTGATATAACAGCCTTGTGGTAATAAGCCATTCATGACAGGTGCATGGGCATCTACCTTGTAATGGTGTTTTAAGATCAATCCCATAGCGTCTTGATGATCTTCGTTCATATGATCGATCATCTGTTGTTCTTGGGTGTTATCCCACACTTTTTTCGCTGATTGCCATTCGTCTTTTTCTATCCAGAAAATTTTGCCAAATCCACCAATATAGCGAATACGCACAGGATCAAGTTGCCATAAGTTAAAGTCATGGGCACTACGGTATGTATCAGCTTCAGGGTAAAGGGCAATGTATTTATTCAGCAATTCATCAGCGAATGCTTGAGGTACTTTAGAGCCGTCACCCACAATTGTTACTCGGCCATGTTCGTTTTGATCCCCTGTATCGGCAGCATCAAAAACGGTGAGGCTCATGCGCTTGTCGTGAGTTAGGTTTTTGGTGTGTTGTGCAATATCGCTAATAAAAAAATAAAGTTTGCCTTGCTCATCACACATATAAGGCGTGACAGAACCAAATGGATAACCACGTAAATTATATGAAAGGGTCGACATAACACCGCTATTTTTTTTATATACCAATTGTTTGGCATGATGGACTGCTTGTGTTCTCATAAAAACTCCTGACGTTGAGAATAGATCATAGGGGCGTCATGCAATGGATGAGGCTTAACCTGCAATGGCATGGCATAAATATGATTTAAATTTTGTTCTGTAAGGACATCGGGTGTAGCACCGGATGCTAAAATCTGTTTTTGATGCAACATGATAATGTCGCTGGTATACAGGCCGGCTAAGTTTAGGTCATGAATCGCGATGATAGCTGCATTTCCCATGTCTACGAAGTGCTTTACGCAACTTAGCAGAGTATGTTGATGGCGCATATCAAGGGCAGATGTTGGCTCATCAAGAAGCATCAGCTTAGGCTCGCTATTATCACTAAAAGCATCAAGTTGCGCTAAACAACGGGCCATACTGACCCGTTGTAGTTCTCCACCCGATAGCGCAGTTGTACGACGTTCCTTCAAATGACTAAGTTCCATAAAGTCGATATATTGAGCTACTTTTTTGGCACTTTGTTTAGCTGACTCTTTGTATGAATAACGACCCATTGCAACCAGTTCTTGTACTGTAAAAGCAAAACCCAATTGCTGAGACTGCATGACAACAGCGCGTTTATGTGCCA
Organism: Pseudoalteromonas sp. CO133X; assembly: GCA_004208945.1. Lineage (GTDB taxonomy): Bacteria > Pseudomonadota > Gammaproteobacteria > Enterobacterales > Alteromonadaceae > Pseudoalteromonas. The sequence goes on from SGPE01000024.1 coordinate 75,826, forward strand.
ATTCTATTTGACTATAGTGCGCTAAAGGTTGATTGTGTAATGTCACATCTCCTTGATAGGGGATAGTTCCTGCGAGAGTATGTATAAGAGTTGATTTACCGGCGCCGTTTTCGCCTATCAAACCAACACATTGACCTACCTTTACCTCGCCGGTGATATTTTGCAAGATGCGTGTTTTGCCGTAGCTGACATTAAGATTTCTAAAACTAAGCACCTAGGCCTCCGTGTTTACTTTTAAGGATGAGGTAGATAAATAAAGGTGCACCAAGCAGGGCTGTGATAATACCAATGGGCAGCTCCGCTGGCATAACGAGCGTACGTGCAAGCCAATCAGAGAGCAGTAAAACAATAATCCCGAGTAGCATAGATAAGGGCATCATTATTCGTAAATGCGGGCCCACCATGAGTCTTGCAATGTGAGGTACGACTAAACCTACAAAGCCAATTAAACCAGTTAGAGCAACACTTGCGCCAACACCAAGGGCAACTAAGATAATGATTTGGAATTTAAGCGTGTGCGTATTGATCCCCAAATACTGTGCTTGCGATTCGCCAAGTAATAAACAATTCATGGGTTCTTTTAAGTACCAAAGACCGATAGCACTCATCAATAATAAAGGCATTGCTTGGCTTAGATTGGCCCAGTTTGCACCACCTAACGAGCCCATAGTCCAATAGTTGATTAGTCTTAAAGCACTATCGTCGGCATAAAAACTCAATAAACCAATGAGTGCAAAGGCTAAAGCATTAATTGCAACGCCAACTAAAATCAATGTTGTTACATTTACTTGCCCTGCTTGTTTAGCAACTAAGTAAACAAATAGGGTGACAACGAATGCGCCAATAAATGCTGCATAGGGTAAGTATTTATTAGCTTGAAAATCAAATTGAGTACCTAACGCAATAAATGCAACAGCAACAACTGCAGCTCCTGAGCTAATGCCGATAATTGATGGATCAGCAAGGGGGTTACGGCACAGTGCTTGTGTTGCTGTGCCTGTTTGCGCTAAGACTAAACCTATCATTACAGCAAGCATGAAACGTGGCAGGCGTATTTGTGTTACCACGTTAATTTGTAGTGTATCAAACTGGGTAAAGTACTCAGGTGCAAGCCATGCGATTGCTAATTGCCAATCCCAGCCAGCAGGGCCAAAGCCTATGCTTACTAGAGATAAAACAGCAATACATAACACGCATGCAATAACCCACTTATTAGGAAAAAGCCGAGCAGTCATCTGCAAGGGTATCGAAGCTAATGTACTCATAGGTTATTTTTATAATTGCTGACTTGATTAATGGCCTGTGCAATGCGTGGTGTTAAACCTAATGATAATAAGCTGTCCATCACTAACAACTGACAACTTTGCGCTGCTTTTAATAGCGTTAAACTCGGTTGCTTACAAAATGCTTCTTTGCCACCAAGTGAATAGACTACGTGTGCAGGAGCAACAATAAAATCAGGCTGATTAACTGCAAGAATTTCGCTGTTTAATGGCTTAAAGCCGCGATGTGTTTTAGCCAAGTTTTTAATGCCTGCATAATCAAAGAGCATGTTTGGTACTGTATCAGTACCAGCAGCGACTAACCCACGGTCATTCGCAGATAAAAGAAAAAGCGCTTTGAGCTCAGTTTTTACCGCTTTTTTAGGTAAGGTTTGTTGAATTTTTTGGTTTAAAGCTTGGGCTTTTTTGCTAGCGTTTAGGTGATTACCTAATGTAGTAATCAAGTGTTGAAGATCATCCACGGTGTCTGGTTTTTTGTATACGCGTAAATTAACACCTGTTGATGCAATTTGCTCTAAAACTTCAGGGCGGCCTGCACCTTCTAATGCAAATACAGCAGTAGGTTTAAGTGAAAGGACGCCTTCAGCGGCTAGATCCCTGTAATAACCGACTTGGGGTAGTTCAGTTGCTGCTTCAGGATACACACTCGACTGGTCAACTCCGACTAAGCTTTGTTGTTTTTCTAGTGCATAAATAATCTCAGTTAACGTGCCACCTGCGCTGACAATACGTTGCTCGGCAAACACAGTTTGAGAAAGTAGTAATAACACGACACTTAGGTATTTCATACGCGAACTCCAATTTTGTTTGTTTCATTATATACACTCACTCGCAAATGAAAATAATTATCATAACTAATTGGGTTTTGTGTTTTTACTTTTAAAAATGATTAGGAAGATTACGCTTTGCTCTTATGGCTAATTTATTGTGTTGCGCCCAGAAATTTATTTGAAAAACCAGTGTATTTAGCGTGATAGTTACTGGTACTATTTTGTCACGTGGGTAAAAAAGAGTGGGGCATATGTTAAGATTTTTTTCAATCAACCAAGGCGTAATAACACAAATAGAACCTGCCCCCGACACGCCATTGGCCACATCCATTAAAAATGCCCATTGGATTGATACGATTGACCCAACAGACGAAGAGCGTCGCGCCCTTGCTAGTACCTTAAACATTACTTTGCCTGCGGCTGATGATGTTGAAGAAATCGAAGCATCGTCGCGTTGCTTTATTGATCATGAAGGGCTTCATGTACATGCTCTGTTTATGTCGCCAAATGAAGGACGTTTTAATACGGTGACAGTTGCGTGTTTATTACAAGATAATTGTTTATTGACGATTCGTGATGATGAATTAGCTGATTTTCGTTTATTAAGACTTCGTGCTCGTAAAGGGCAAGTGGCATGTGATAACCCTAAACAATTACTGGTGACTTTATTCGATCAAAAGGTCGAAAATCATGCGGATATGCTTGAAGACATGCATCATCAATTAGAAAACCTCAGTGCCTATGTACTTGAAGAAGATGATTCAGACTTAGAACAAGCAGTAAGTCGAATTGCACGGCTTGAGGACAACAACGGTAAAGTACGTTTATGTTTAATGGATACCCGTCGCAACATTTCGTTTTTACTGCGTTACCTTGGCGCACCCACAGAAGATCGTGAGTCACTTCGCGAGATTGTACTTGATATCGATACCCTGATGTCTCACTGTACTTTTTTGTTTGATAAAGTAAATTTCTTGATGGATTCAACCCAGGGTTTTATTAATATTGAGCAAAACCAAATCATTAAAACTTTCTCGATTGCGTCGGTGGTTTTTTTACCTCCCACAGTTGTTGCGAGCATTTATGGTATGAATTTTAATAGCATGCCAGAGCTTGAGTGGGCTTGGGGCTACCCGTTTGCTATTGCCATTATGCTACTGTCCGGCTTCGCGCCTTATTTATTTTTTAAACATAAAGGTTGGCTGTAAGGGCATAAAAAAGCCCAGCGCTAGCTGGGCAAGGGGTCTTCGGATAGAAGTGTTAACCTTTTAATTCGCCTGTAGACGATTCGATATGTGCACGAACAAACCATTGGAACTGTTCAAGCTCTGCAAGTTGACCTGTGATCATATCTTCAGAAACAGGGTCTAATTCAGCAAGTTGCTCAAGCGCCTTGCGGTGATCTTTATTAACGCCGTTATAAACTTTATCAAGAGCAGTTAAGTGATCAGACACTAGCCCTTTGCCTAGTGAGTAATCTTTCCACTCGCGGCGATCAACAATTGACTGTGGTGTGCCAACCGGAACACCGCCCATAGTTGCGATGCGCTCGGCAATAGTGTCGGTCATTTCTTGAACGGCACTCACTTGTGGATCAAGCATTTCATGCACACCGATAAAATTTGGACCGACAACATTCCAGTGGATATGCTTAAGAGTAAGGTGTAAATCGATTAAAGCGACCATGCGCTTGTCTAAAATAGCAATTGTATCGGCTGCTGATTCGTTATTAACGCCTGGGGCCGTGAATTCAGCGACTTTTGATGATGTATTACTCATTACTCCTCCGAGATTCTCTAAAATTGTATTTCCATAAAGCTTTTAAGTTACTTAGTCGTTACTTAAAAAGCGAAGTTATTAGAGTAGAAGCAATCGTTATGCCGATATCTTAAATAATTTTAAGTTTTTGTTTTTAAATGGTTTATTTTTATTTTTGCTTTGAGGGCGCCCAACATAATACGGAATGAATATGAAAAGTCTGCACACTCTATGTAAAAAATTCAGTGTGCAGAAGCGAGGAACAGAAATCGCTAAGAAAGCAGGGCCGCTGCTAAACGAACAAAGTCAGAAGAGGTTAAAATGCCAACTAAGTTATTATCATCATCGACAACGGGCATACAGCCGTGACGATTTTCAACAAAAAACTTAGCTACTTCGTGTAGTGGTTGATTAGGTGAAATACTTGTGAAATCAGTGGCCATAATATCTTGCACTTTAGTTTGCTTTTCTTTGCGTTCAAGTGCACTGGCACTGAAGTTAGCCATAATACTCATAACTTGAGCGATCATGATCTTTTGTGTCAGCATGCCAACTAAACCACCATGCTCATTAATAACAGGAATGTGTCGAATGTTTTTTTCTTTCATTAAGTTATGAGCATCATGCAATGAGTTTTCTGCGGTGATCGCCAGCGGATCGGGCGTCATCAGGTCTGAAACAAGGTGTGTCATGGTAAAGTCCTAGTAATTTAATCACGTTGGTATCAGTGTAGTCTGAATATGATTGAGTGCACTTCACCTAGATCAAAGTTTATGATTAATTACTTAATTTTTTTAATGATAAGGAATTAAAATTAAACTGTGCAGATGATTAAAGTGTGGTTTCAATTCGGTTACGGCCATTGTTTTTAGCCGAATAGAGGGCTTTATCTGCTCGGTTAATTAAGTCGTCAAATGTATCTGCCTGTTGCCAATGAGTTAGGCCAAAACTGGCTGTGAATGCAATGATTTGTTCCTTATATTCAATTTGACTTGATTCGATAGTTTGGCGGAGCTCTTCAAGCTTTTGGTAGGCTTGATCTGGGGATTTTTCAATACTGAGAATGAGAAATTCCTCGCCCCCTAAGCGGCAGCAAAGATCTTCTTGGTGTAGATGGTGTTGCAAAAGTTCGGCAAATACTTCTAGTACTAAGTCTCCTGCTTCATGCCCGTAGTTATCATTTATGCTTTTAAAAAAGTCGATGTCTAAAGCGCTTGCATAAAGAAAAGCCGCATGTTGATTAGTTAATAACTGCCGTTTTTCCAAAATATACTGAAGACCTCGACGATTGTATAAATTGGTTAGAGGATCCTTGAGTGATAGTTCAGCGTAGCGTCGTTTTTCATCGATTAGCAGAGTAGTGATAAGCCCAAGCCCTGTCATGACAAACACTGTGGCATGAGCAATCACTGTTAATGAGTAAAGTGTCAGTAGGTTATGTGAATGAGTGATAATAGTTAACTGAGTAATAGGCACTAAAAGTAAAATACATTGCGCTGCCAAAAGTACTGTATTGCCTATATTGCTCTTGTGTAGTGCCCGGGTAAAAGTAAAGTAAATAAGGGCAGGTAACACAGTTAGCGTAAAGCATGCCTCAACTAAAGCAAGTTGGTTAATATCGTTTGTAAATAATACGAAAACTGAAAAAATAGCGCCGTGACCAATCATTAACCTATTAAAGCGGCACTTTTCATCGTGGTTATAAATCGAGAGCTGAAGTAGTACCATTGATAGGATATAAATAATAACACTGGGCCGAAAATCACTGGGAAGTCCGAAAATATTTTGTATCCACAGCCAAGCAAAGCCAATAACGCCTAGATAGAAAAAGAAGTTAAAGAAGACAATTGACTTACTTTTAAAACGGCTAATCATGAGCCGAGTAGCAATGACCGAACAGGTTATTACAGTGATCAGCAAAAAAACAAAGAAGCCGTGATAAAAATAACTGTCAAGGTTAATAGCCATAACTCACATAGAAAAACGAGCAATAGTTAAAAGCTTAGCATAGAAAGATTTTTACACTAAAATCTACTCTGTTGTGGCGCTCGCCTTTTGTGCTGCGACAAGTTCAAAATAAGCTAAACAATACAGAAACGATTAATAGCCCTGCCATAATATAATTAAATACTTTTAAGCGTATCGGGTTCCCAAGATAGTGCTGAAGTTTTTGTCCGAGCAAAGTCCAAGAGCACACGCATGGTAAGTTAACGACTCCAAAAACGATACTAACAATAAAAACAGAGAGTAGATTTTTATCAGGTGCGTAAAGACCAATAGCACTTAGTGCCATTGCCCATGCTTTTGGATTAACCCATTGAAATAATGCAGCTTGGGTAAAAGTAAAAGGATTACTGTTGTGGTTAGAGGCTTGTTGTCCATTGCTGGTGGCAATCTTAAACGCAAGATAGAACAGGTATGCAACACAAAATACTTTGAGAATGAGGTAGCTTGATGGAAATAAGTCAAACACTTGCATAACACCTAGTCCAACAAGTATTAGCATTAACATGAATCCAAGTGTTACGCCAAGTAAGTGTGGCATTGTTCTACGAAAACCAAAATTCGCGCCTGAGCTCATTAACATCAAATTATTAGGACCTGGTGTAATTGATGAAACTAAGGCAAATAGCGCTAGTGCAGTAAGGATCTCAAAAGTCATTATCACTTCTCCATATTTTTAGAAATGCAATTATAGCTTGAGGATGATGCAATTTTGTCGCTTAATATTGTTTATATGGATAACATAGAGCAATAATAAATGAAAAGAGATAGTATAAATGAGAGAATATTGCATGAGTTAAGGCGCAATGGCCGAATTGCTAATGCTGAACTTGCAGAGAAAGTTGGATTATCACCATCAGCCTGCCTGCGCAGAGTACAGGAACTTGAACGCTCTGGTGTTATTTCTGGTTATCGGGCAGTGATTAATAACCAAGCAGTGGGTCTAGGGTTTATAGCCTATGTGGGGGTTGGTTTGAATGAACACTCAACACGATCACAGCTAGCATTTGAGCAAGCCCTTGAGTTTATAGCTGAGGTTAAAGAGTGCCATAATGTGACAGGCTCGTACGAATACTTGCTAAGAGTCGAAACAGTTGATCTTAAAGCGTATAAATCATTTCACGCTGATGTATTGGGCTCAATACCTCAGGTAAGGACAATTACTTCACATGTCGTTATGGACTCCCCAAAGGATGAGCGAGCCTGATAGGATAAAATGGTTACTCAATAAAGATATTAAGTAGTTTCATACTACTTAATATCTTATTAATAAAAAATGAATCTCAAATTAATATAAATAACAAAAATACAAATAATAACATTACCTCTGTTAAGCCAAAGTTAATTCTTGTATTGACAGAATGTCCCGATAAAAGACGTATACCGTTAAATATAATAATATTTATAGTGCTTATGTTCTGATGCAGGCTGTTGGACTAATAATTTTTGTTGGTTTATTATCCACGCCTAAAATTTCACATGCAGGGACAATAATAAGAATGGATCTTCACACATTGCTCATTTGCACAGCCTTGGTTAGCTTTATTATGATGCTTACAATGGCTGCGCTTTTCATCGTTAGTCGTAATGAAAAATACTTGCTTGATTGGCTTGTATGTGGAGTCCTATTTTTTGTCTCTAACTTAGTCGGAATTGTAGCGACGCAAGTTTCCCTTTCTTGGATTTTTCACCCCTCGTTTGCTAATGCTTGTTACCTTGGCGCGCATGCCGCCTTATTTAGTGGTGTATCACGTTGTTTGTATGGCCGCTCTACTTGGTTATTAGTTGCTATAGTGTTTGTGGGTATTTACTTACTTAATCTGCTACCTCCAATGGTTGAGTCTGTTGAGTTAAGAATTGTAGCCTTGTATCCAGTGGTTGCAGCACTTGATATTTCAGCAACTATGGCACTTTGGAAACACCGTAAAGAAGAAGTTGGCAGAGGGTATTATTTATTAATAGGCATTTTATTTATATTCGCTGCTCAACTTTTAATACGTGGTTATTTTTTATTAGCAGGTGTAGAGAATTATCCGTGGTTAGATAAAGGCCTATTATTAGATGTTGGCAGTTTAGCTGTTATCGCATTTGTATTTTTATTAACCATTTCCTTTTCAGTGGTCGTAACATGGCGAAAAGAGCTAGCCCTTAGAGAGTATTCTTTTACTGACCATTTAACGGGGTGGTATAACCGAAAAGCACTCGAAAAGGTTGCTAGTAATGAAATTAAACGTTGTTCCAGAAATAATTTTCGCCTTGCATTTATCGTGTTTGATATTGATTACTTTAAATCAGTGAATGATAGATTTGGTCATATACAAGGAGATAAAGCCTTGAAACATGTAACTAAGATTGCAAAGCAGCAGTTAAGAGGATATGACCATAATTTTCGTTTAGGTGGTGAAGAGTTTGCCGTTTTAGTCAGTCACTTAAAGCCTCAAGATGTCGAATTACTTGCACAGCGTATTCGTAAAAAAGTCGCGAGAACACCCTTGTATATTGAAGGTGAAGCAGTGCATTTAACCATTAGTGCGGGTGTTGCAATATCAAAAAATCAAGAAACCTCTTGGGAAGATGTTTTAAAGCGTGCGGATGATGCCCTTTACCGCTCTAAACATGATGGCCGTAATTTAGTCACTAGTTATGGTGATTTAGCTGAAGCTTAGTACTAGCTTGGTCTAGATTAAGCCTAAATCAATAGCCTTCAGAGCGGCTCGTGTTCTATCGCGCACATCTAGCTTTCGTAAAATAAACGATACTTGATTACGTATTGTACCTTCTGATTTATATAATGCTTGGGCTATTTCTGAGTTTGAGTAGCCAGCAGCAATTAAATTAAGTACTCTAAGCTCACTTTTACTTAACTTATCAGGTAATAAGGTTGGCTCACTGTGAGACTTAATTGGGTTGTTAAGTATTCTCTGCGTAATTGCCGGTGAAAGTGCAGAGCCGCCACTAGCCAGTGTTTCGATGGCAGACACTAGTCGTTCTAAATTAATATCCTTTAATGCATAACCTTTTGCACCATAGCGAATACATTCAAGTACTTGCTCACTATCATCGAAAGTTGTAAGCACTAATACGGGTTGAGTTAATCCCTGTTTCTGCATTGTTTTGAGCACGCCAATACCATCCAAAATAGGCATGCGAATATCTAAAAGCACAACGTCCACAGCGCATTGATTAAGTACAGTCAAAGCGGAACGACCATTATCTGCTTCAGCGACAACATGAATGTTGTCTTTTAAGGCTAATAAGCTTTTGAGCCCTTCTCTTAGTAAAGTTTGGTCATCAACCAATAGCACATTAATCATAATGTTACGCCAATGTATGTGGATTAAGTTTATGGGGTAGGGTTGCATCAATCGCAAAGCCGTTATCACTGTGCTTGAACTCAATGGCTCCTTTCACTAAAGCCAATCGCTCTTGCATGCCTTTTAAACCATTACCTAAATTAAGTTCAGCGCTTTTATTGCCATTATCTTTTATATGCAATTGCACCGTTTGATTTTCGAGCCGTAAAGTAATGTTAAGCTCATCGGCATCACTGTGCTTTATGGTATTTGTTATTGCTTCTTGAATTGCATGAAATAAGGTTTGCGCTAAGAGTGCATCACTGATTTTGATTGCCGGATCATATTCAAGTGTGACATTTAAGCCTGCGACATCACTGCATAAAGAGTTCAATGATGCGTATAAGTCGATAGTTTGGTTTTCACGCATTGATGACACTGAATCACGCACGTCACTGAGTAATAAGCGCGTTATCTGCTGGGCTTTAGCAACATGCTTAGGTGCTTGAGCACTTGCGCAGTGACTGGCTACTTCTAAATGAATGCTCAGCCCTGTTAAATGATGGCCAAGCGTGTCATGTAAATCACGGGCTATGCGAATACGCTCATCGCGAGTTGCAGTGTCGTTTAAAAGTGATTGAGTTGCTTTTAATTCGCGTAATAAATGCGCGGCTTGCTCTTTCGCTTTACGTTCAGAAATAAGCCGTGTTGCAAAACGATATGCAAAGCTATTGTACAAGGTAAATGCCAGACCATTTAACAAAACAAACTCTTTTTCGAAACCATAATGAAGAACCAATGCCATAAAAAAGGGCAAGCATATAAGGAGATAAAGTACTAATTTTTTTGGTTCGTAATCACTGAATTTGACTAAGAAAATGATCAATAAAATTGCCACAAAGCCAATATTAAATAGCCACATTAGTAGTAATACATTGATGATAGTGACGTTTAAAATAACTGTTTGATAACTTTTCAAACGACGCCTAAAAAACTCAAAGTAAATTAAAAATGCGAAAAAGCTAATAAATAAACAGCTGACTATTGCAACATGCATTGGTGTGTAATCGAGTGTTAGTGTTTGCCTGTTGAGTGACCATGCATGCGAGGTGTAAATAAATACAAATAGCCAAGTGACTGCTGAAAGCAGAAAGTCGCTGCGCTGTACAAAAAGACGTAAAAATTTGTTCATGTCTTTATTTTAATCCGCATTTATCTGTTTATGTATATGACAAATGTCACGTTTAAACTTGTGACATTTGCAGCATGTTTGCCCATCAGATGAGCGTTATATTGTTATTAAACATCAATATAGGGACATTATCATGACCAAACATGAAATTCTGCGAAATAGTTTATTTTCTTATCCGTTCATCCTTGCTTATTGCTTTGCATCATTATTTATCAATGGTGCTCAAGCAAAAGAGCAAACAGATAAATGGCAAATGGATGTGGGGGCTGGGCAGCTTGCAATCGATACTCCTTGGCATGGTTACGATATACAAACGATGTCGCTTCCATATTTTAATGCGCGTAAAGGTGCGTGGCGTATTGGTCCTAAATACGGCCTAGTGCAATATGCTTTTTTGTATGGTGCAGAATTTGAAGCCACCATGGGGCTAAGTTTTCGTGATGAGACCTACGATAGTAGCTTAATTTTTAGTGATGAGTTGTCAGACGACGAGGTATTTACAAATTATAAAGATGGTAAAGGGGAGCTTACTTTTAGAACTCAGTTACAGTATAAACAGCTGTTTTTACGTTTAGCGCAAGATATTTCTAACCACTCAGAAGGACTTACCTTACTTGCGAGGTATCACCTACCTATTTATGGTAAAGGTTTGGGTTTACAGCTCAGTGCTGATCTTGGTCTCTACTGGCAAGATGAAAAGTACACCCAATATCTCTATGGCATCTCTGAGAAGAACATTGCCCCAGAATACGGTCGATATGTTTATCAAACTCGCTCTGCTATTAATCCATTTACTGCGTTGAATCTTGCTTATATTTTTAACGAACATTGGTCCATCCAAGCGACTTACCGTATTGAAACGTTAGACTCAACAATCAAAAAAAGCCCGTTAGTAGGAGACAGTGCTAAGCAGCAGTTGGCCGTTTTTGTAAATTATCGTTTTGAAAAGTAAGAAAAAAATGAATCTTGATCACAACTAAAGAGTAGCTACAACAGTGATTTATGACATTTTCGTGAATATTGTGATAATGTAACTTTTTGGTGGTTTATTGCTTTATAATGCTTTTTTATTTGTATGATAAAGCTGCTTTCAGCTTGGAGTTAGCATGGTTTCACGTCGAGAATTTTTAGTCGGGGCGGGTACTTTAGCTTTTTTAGGATTGTCTAAAAGTGCCATGGGAAATGTTTCATTAAGTGATCTTAAAACATCAATAAGTGGTTTTGGCCCATTACTTTCAGATCCTAATAAATTGTTAGATCTACCAGCTGGGTTTAGTTATCAAGTTATTTCTAGGCTTGGTGAAAAAATGTCTGATGGATTTACGGTCCCTGATAAAGCCGATGGTATGGGCTGTATCGCACTTGGTAATGATCACGTTGCTTTAGTGCGTAACCATGAACTCAAGCCAAAAGATTTAGCAAAAGCTGAAGCAAGTATTGCAAACCATAAAACCCCCCTCGCATTCGATACCAACAGTGACGGTGTTGCATTACCAGGTGGAACTAGCCACATCATTTATAACTTAAAAACACATCAAAAAGAGCAAGAGTATTTGTCGTTAGTAGGGACTATTCGTAATTGTTCAGGGGGGATTACCCCTTGGGGAACATGGCTAACTTGTGAAGAAACTACCGATACAAAAGCCGATGGATTCAATCAAGATCATGGTTATATTTTTGAAGTGCCAGCAAATAGTAAAGGCCTAATTAAACCAGAGCCATTAACAGCAATGGGGCGATTCAACCATGAAGCTGCAGCGGTTGACCCGCGTACCGGCATTGTTTATTTAACGGAAGACAAAGGCGACAGTGTTTTTTATCGTTTTATTCCTAATGAATATGGCAAGCTGCATAAAGGCGGGCAATTACAAGCTATGGTGGTAAAAGGTAAGCCAAAATTCGATAGCCGTAACTGGAATAAAAAAACCATGGCGTTACATCAAGAATTTGAGGTTGAGTGGGTAAATCTAGATAACCCTGAAAGCCCAAAAGACGACTTACGCCTGCGTGGATATAAACAAGGAGCAGCACTGTTTGCTCGTGGTGAAGGTATTCACTGGGGTGATAAAGAGCTGTATTTTTGTTGTACCAACGGCGGTAAAAAACAACTGGGTCAGGTTATGAAATATCAGCCATCAGCGTTTGAAGGCACGGATAAAGAAGCTGAGCAACCTGGTAAAATCTCCTTGTTTGTCGAAAGTAGCAGCAAAACCCTTTATAACTTTGGCGATAACCTAACCGTGTCACCTAATGGTCATTTAATTGTGTGTGAAGACCAATATACCGATGTAGTTGATAATCACTTGCGTGGTGTAACACCACAGGGCCAAGTTTATAATTTTGCTCGTTTAGTTGCGCAAACCGAGCTGGCAGGTGCCTGTTTTTCACCAGATGGTAGCACTTTGTTTGTGAATGTTTACTCTCCAGCAAAAACATTGGCTATTAGAGGTCCTTGGCATCAATTTAGTGCTTAAGTTATTCGCTCTCATAGTCATTTTTTAAAGTGGCTATGGGTATGCTTTGCTTTAGGTATATTTTTTTGTGACGCTTTATGGGCGTGTTTGCTAATCCATTTGGTTATCTTTTTCATTAAGGCAGGCGGAAAATCGTGACCCATCCCTGGTATAACTTTGAGCTTGCTACGCTTTATAAGTTGCGCCGTATGAATCCCACCAGATAATGGCATAACAGGATCTGCACTGCCATGGATGACTAAAGTAGGGGCTTTAATTTTCTTTAAAAGTTGCTCACGATAGGGCGTTGCGGCAATGGCCGCAAGCTGACGTTTAAAACCCCTTTGGTTATTGTGAGCGCGTGTAATATAGCGTTCGGCGTTGGCATATAAAGTGTGTTCATCTTGCGGGTAAGCAGGGCTGCCAATCAATTGGTTTAGCCGAACATTATATTCAATAGCGGCTTCTTTATTGCTGCTGCGAGGTCTTATTTTGGCAAGCTTTACCAGCAGGTTAACATTTGAACTTGAAAACGACAAAGGCGAGCTGCTCGACATAATAGAGGTTAAGCTCAGTATACGTTTTTTATACTTCGCTGCGGCAATTTGCGCAATCATACCGCCCATAGAAGCCCCCACTAAATGGGCTTTTTTTATGTCTAAAGCGTTCATGAATTGCTTTACATCACGAGCCATGTCATCTAACGAGTAAGGTAAATTAGTGCGAATAGGAAAGCGTCGACTTAGCCAATGTTTTAGCAAGCTCGGTTTGCCAAACTCATCTAGTTTTGATGACAAACCTGCATCTCGATTATCAAAGCGGATGACCCTAAAACCTTTTTCAACGAGTCCATAATAAAGGCTATCTGGCCACACCGTGTATTGCGCCCCTAAACCAATGATCAAGATAATAACTGGCGCATGTTTATCGCCTTCATCTTGATAACTAATAGATATGCCGCTGGCTGTAAGGATATGTTCCATAGACTGACAAATAAGCTTACGCAGGTATCATCAGTTTAGTATGTGTAGTTGGCAGTTTAGTGACAGTGAGGTATCGCTACGTAGAAATAAAATGGCAGCCCCGATGTGCTGCCATTTTTTATGTGTAATTGTGGGTTATAGCTTAAAAGTAAGCGGTAACGCCAATCCAGAAGTTACGACCTTTATCTTTCACGTTGTAGTCGTCTGTGAATGTTACTTCGCTAACTACACCGCGACCTGTTAGGTACTCATATTCACCATCACCATTTAGGTCGGTATAGCTAGTGCTATAAGATGTGAAATCTTCGTCTAATAGGTTGTTTACACGGGCATTGATTTGCACGTACTCATTTACATAGAACTGCGCACCTAAATTAAGTAGGTTGTAGTTTTTATAGTAAAGCGCTTTGTCGTGCACGTTATCCCAGCCGCGGTAACGGTCAGAACGATACACACCTTGAAGGTACAGATTCATAAAATCAGTGGCTTCCCAGTTTAGGGTAAGGTTTGCCATGTGCTCAGCTGAGTTAGTTAATGGCTGACCTTCTTCTGGACCGCTCTTTTGTTCGCTATCAGTCCACGTATAGTTACCGTTAATCGATACCGTTTTAGTAATAGTGTATTGACCTGCAATTTCAACACCTTGTAGATCTACTTCATCGATATTGATTTTTTGGCTGTAGCTATCGTAGCCAAGTTGATCGTACTGACCTAAGTTTACACAAGGGCGAACATTGTTTGTTTGCTCACAGCTTAAAATAGTATCGCCGCGGGCAATTTTGTCTTCAAACTTGGTGTTGTAGTAAGTCACATTGATATTGTGATCGCCGTCTAAAGAGTTCCAGTAAAGTGCGATTTCTGAATTCACACTGGTTTCTGGCTCTAGGTCTGGGTTACCCGCAAATGGGCTTGTGCCCTGACCACCAAACCCTGTGATACCGTCGTAAAGATCGGTTGTTTGTGGTGTTTTATAACCTGTACTCACACCCCCTTTTAACGTCCAAGTATCTGATAAGTTGTACACACCGTAAACGCGTGGTGATACTTGGCTGCCAAATACATCATGGTCATCGTAACGAGCACCTAATGTGAAGGTAAAGTTGTCAGTTGCCATCCAGTTATCTTCGGCAAATACTGAGTACATGTTTTGCTCTTGTACTTGACCTGCTTGATCGCTTTCAAGGCCGAATACACCGTCTTTTAACTCGCCGTCGATAAGTTGGCCACCAATTGCTAGGTTATGGCTACCAAAACGCCCTGTAATTGGAATATCAAAACGTAAGTCATAGGTGTATTGGCTGCTTTCAAGTGGACGAGCAGGGCGTGGTAAGAAGGTTTCTTCTGCTAAGTCTTTACGTGCCTGCTCATCCAACCCTTCGTATTCGCCAGTGCCATCGTACATAGCTTGCAGCTCTAAACGCTCGCTTACACTAAGTGGTAAAGTACGGCCGTTATTTTGCGTATCAACATAAGAAACAGAGGCCTTAACAGTTGCCCATTCAAGCTCGCCATCGTAACTGAGTGACCACCATTCACGATCAAACTCTTGATCAGCTGCATAACCTGCGCGCGGGTTTACTTGACCACGGCGGTCTTGCCAAATTGATTCAATATTGTCTTTTGTGCCAAGCGGGTAAGTAATCGTGCCCGATTCAATGTCGTAGCTTGGCGTGTTGTCATACACTTGGCTTGAGTTATCATAATCAAAACGTAAATGATGAGACTCAAACGGGGTATAAGTTAAAGTAAAACCATACTGCTCGTTTGTGTTATCAACCGTACGACCACCACTACCAAAGCCGAGTGAGCGGTTATGTACAACACCATTAGGATCAGTTGCAGGTTCGAATGTTGGCGATGATGCTTGTTGTTCGTATACACTGCCGCGTACACCTAAACTTAATACGTCTTTGATAAGCGGACCCATCACACTAAAGTCAGTGGTAATGTCATCACCAAAATCATCGTTTTGCTGTAATGAACGGCTAAATGAGACAGCACCGCTCCAGCTATCAGTGTGCTTTTTAGTGATGATATTAATTACACCGCCAAGTGCATCAGCACCATAAAGCGTTGATGCAGGACCGCGAATAACTTCAACACGTTCAATGGCATCGACCGGTGGTACGTGGTTAAACGCGTTGCCACCAAAATTGTTTGGATAAATGTCGCCATGGTTATTTTGGCGTTTACCATCAATCAATAACAGGGTGTACTCGCCTGTTAAACCACGCATACTCACACTGCCTTGGCCCGTTTTATCTCGTGTCGTGCCAATGTCGATACCTTCTAAATACTGCACAGCATCTAGCACTGATGTAAATGAGTGAGATTTTATATCTTCGTTAGTAATGATAGAGATACTTGCGGGCGCTTCAGTTACTTTCTGTTCGAAGCCCGTTGCAGTGATTACTAAGCGTTCCATATCTTGCTTAGGCTTAGCATCGTCAGCAAACGCTGAAAACTGAGCTGCAATAGCCAGTGTTAGTAAGCTTGGTTTGATTGATTTCATTGTAGGTTCCAGTTCTTTTTATAAGTTATCCATTTATTGGACGTGCGTATAGTACAGAAATGGCGAATACAATCAATAATAATTTCTATTTAGATTAGTCTTTTTTAGAGTAGTTATGACCTAAATTAACGCTTTTTAATAGCATTTAATTCGTTCGTATGAGTTTAAAATATAATGGAATATTAAATGATTACAGAGAACGCCATACTCGAAAAGCTACCTAGGCCCAGCTTTGCAAAGCCATTAGCAAAGTAAATTTATAACGTGAAATTGCACAACAGCTGCTACCTTTATAAGTCACACATTTAACGTTGAGGTGTAACATGGTTGTTTCTGTAATTCCTAAAGGTTTCCATGCGGTAACCCCGTATTTGGTTATAGACGGTGCCACTAAGGCGATAGAGTTTTACAAACAAGCATTTGATGCTGAACTTGTAATGCAAATGCCCTTGCCTGATGGCGGTGTCGCTCACGGCGAAATAAAAATTGCCGACTCTCATATCATGCTATCTGATAATTGCCCTGATATAGAATTTAAGTCTCCACAGCAATTAGGGGGCTCTCCAGTGAGCCTTATGCTGTATGTTGAAGATGTTGATGCGGTATTCGCAAAAGCCTTATCGCTAGGGGCAAAAGAGCTGCGCCCAGTGCACGATCAATTCTATGGCGACAGATCAGGGACGTTAGAAGACCCGTTTGGTCATATTTGGACTATAGGCACACACAAAGAAGATCTTACCGAGCAAGAGCTTATGCAGCGTATGAGTGAGTTGATGAGTAAAGAGCAAGATGCTTAAATTTTCTGGTAGATAAAACTAAATAGCTCATTTATGCGTATCATTATTAAAATGATGTGAGCGAAACCATGAAAAAGCGTGTTTTATACTGGCTACAAAATGATTTACGGCTGATTGATAATGTCATCCTGTCTGACTTAGCGACGTTTCAAGGTGAACTTGATTTAGTGTTTGTTGTCGAGCCGCGTTGGTTCAAGCAGAGTAATTATCAATTAAAACCCTATGGCGAGCAAAAGTATCGGTTTTTACTTGAGAGTCTGCATGCTCTCGCTGATGCGCTTGAAGCAATTGGGCAAACCTTACATGTGATTACCGGTGAGCCTGAAACTGTTATTAGTCAGCGGTTAAAACAATACGCTATCAGTAAATTAGTTTGTACAGAGCAAGTGGGTTATTACGAGCAAAAGCAGCTAAGTAAAATCAGCGAGTTATGCCCTGATGTTATTATAAAAACCTACCAGCAAGATACCTTGTTTACAGAACGAGACTTACCATTTCAGCTTCATAATTTGCCTAAAAACTTTACTGCCTTTCGCAAAAAAGTAGAGTCTGGGCCAACATTCGTTGCAGCTTCGCTTGAGGCAGTATCTCAACTGCCACATCCTGTACAGCTATGTCCAGAAAACGTGCTCCCTGAAAGTTCAGCTCAGTCTGGGAGTTTTTGTGGTGGTTTAATTGCAGCCCAGCAGCATTGTAATGACTACTTCTCATCTAAAGCACCCAGTAGTTATAAAGAAACACGTAACGAGTTAGACGGCTTTAGCAATAGTACAAAATTCAGTGTTTGGCTTGCCAGCGGTACAATAAGTGTTAAGCAACTTTACCACGAGGTTGCCAAATACGAACAAGAAAATGGTGCGAATGAGTCAACCTATTGGATTAAGTTTGAGCTACTTTGGCGTGAGTATTTTAAATGGCATGCTAAGTTGTTTGGTGCAAAGCTGTTTCGTTTTAATGGGCAAAAAGAGTCACCTCCCTTACATACATTTAACAGTCACCGATTTTTAGCCTGGTGCCAAGGCAGGACGCCATTTCCACTAGTTAATGCAATTATGAACGAACTCAATTCGACAGGCTATATTTCTAATCGTGCACGGCAAATAGCTGCAAGTTGTTTAGTCAACGAATTTGCAGTGGATTGGCGATATGGGGCAGCTTATTTTGAGCAACAACTTATTGATTACGACGTAGCTGCGAATTGGGGGAATTGGCAATATATCGCAGGTGTGGGTGTTGACCCTCGGGGCGGTCGCCATTTCCATATAAATAAGCAAACAGCCTTATATGACCCAACGGGATGTTACATTCGGAAATGGGACGGAGAAAGGCAAATTACACCGAGTATTGATAATACCGATGTGGTTGATTGGCCCATTTAATCCTTGATTTGCGCTAAATCAAACATTCAATTTTCATTTTTAGAGTTTTTAACCTTTGTTATCTAAAATAATAAATAAGGCTTGCTTTTTCGTGCTAGCCAGATAACAAGGCATGCTATGACATTCAGTGATGGTTATGAAAAAATAAAGTCCCAATTAGGCTTTGATATAGCAGAGTCAATATTAGAGTGTGGTGACGCAGGCATTTGGCTGTGGAACGTACAAACAGGTGAAACCGTTTTTAATGAAAAATGGGCAAAAATTATTGGTTTTTGTTTAGCTGATTTACAACCTGTTTCAATTGAAACGTGGTTAAACCACGCTCATCCTGATGATTTACCCCGTTCACAAGCATTATTAGGAGCACATTTTAATGGCCTTTCAGAACGTTATATCTGCGAAGCTAGGATGAAACATAAAAATGGGCATTGGGTAAAAGTTCTCGATAAAGGTCAAGTAAAAAGCTGGGATAAACATGGCAAACCTGAGTGGATGTTTGGTGTACACATTGATATAACCGAGCAATGGCAAAAAGAGTGTGAAGTAGAATCCTTACATAATAAATTACAAAGGTTTACAGATAACTTACCTGGCTTTGTGTATCAGCACGTTATAGATAAACATGATAACGAATCATTTCCTTTTGCCTCTTCTAAAGTGAAGGACATTTACGGCTGCTCTGCTGAGCAAATTCTTCAAAACGCTGAGTTGGCCATGCAAGCTGTCCATCCTGATGATCTGGAACGTGTTGAGCAAAGTATCGCAGACTCAAAAACAAATCTCACTCAATGGCATCAAGTGTATCGTATAAATCATCCAATAAAAGGGGTTATATGGGTTGAAGGAAAGTCATCACCAATTGCTCAAAGTGATGGCAGTATTGAGTGGAATGGTTATTTAGAGGATGTGACAGATGAGGTTAAGCGTAATGAAAAAATAAAGTTACTCACGGCGGTCTTCTCGACCACAAGTCGGGGGATTTTAATTACCACTCCCGAGCCTAAAATTGTTGATGTAAACCCTGCATTTGAGCGTATAACGGGTTATAAAAAAGAAGATGTTATTGGTAAAAGTCCCGCAATTCTTTCAGCAAAACAACAACCCGCAGAGTTTTATGCAGCTATGTGGAAAGAGTTGCTGTTGTTAGGTCGCTGGCAAGGAGAAGTATGGAACAAGCGTAAATCGGGCGAGGTGTTTCCTGAAATGTTGTCGATTGATGCACTTTATGATGAAGCTGGCTGTGTTAGTCATTATATTGGTGCGTTTGATGATATTTCTTCGGTCGTCGAAAAACGTCAGTTTTTGACAGAACTTGTAAATCAGGATCCACTGACAAAATTGTTGAACCGGCGAGGCTTAGATATTCAGTTACATGCTTTTATGCAAGATAAGCAAGGCACACAGCACTTTGCGATTATCTATATTGATTTGGATAACTTTAAACTCGTTAATGATACATTTGGTCATGAGCAAGGAGACAACTTACTTATTACGATTAGTGAACAGCTATTACTCCAGCTGCGAGAACAAGATATTTTAGCCCGTATTGGCGGAGATGAATTTGTAATTGTGCTACCAACACTAACTAAGCTCAGCGTATGCCAAGAAATTGCACTGCGTTGCCAAAAAGCCGTAGAGTCTGTTGCCCAAAGCTATAAAACGGCAATATCAGTAAGCTCAAGTTGTGGAATTGCGCTTTACCCTGAAGATGGTAAAAATGCTAAAGAGTTATTAGCAAGTGCTGATGAGAAAATGTATAAGATGAAGCTAAAGAATAAAGCCTCGCCATGCGGTTAAGATCTCATTTGTAAAACACGGCCAGACTTTATTCAAATTTGCTTTATATTCAGTGTCATCACTTTTGTTTTTATAACCAATAGCATGCCAAGTTGCTTGTTAAAATTCATCTTTACTTAGCCTACAAACAACGTGCTGAATACGATAAAAGGCAGCAGAGAAAATGTTTGCTTTTACCACTGGCAAAACCGCTGGGCAATACGAATATTTGATTGTGCGTTCTTTAAATGCGTTAACTGAAGTAAACATAAAGCGGTAAAGTGACTGCGTTTAATCAGCTGGTGGCGATCAAAGCGCATAATTTCATACCACAGCTTAAAGAGCTCATTAAAACGCATCAAATTCTTATTGTTCAATTGCCATTGTGATTGATAGTCTACCTTGATCGGGCAGGGAATGTGCCCTGGATAGGCTTGCCATGGTGCAAGCATTGCGCGTGGATAGCTGGTTTTTAACCAACGCTGATAAAAGCCATGCCTACGTACATATTCTACTGGTACTGCAAGAGGGTACTGTAATACTTTCCACGAATAAAATGGATGGAAAAACTCCATTTTAAATTCGCATACTTTTTCGTTTGGAATGCTCAAATGATGGTGTTGATCATTGAGCAGTAAAAATAGCTGAAATGCTTTTACGAGAGGGAGTTCTGCTAATGGTTTAAAGCTGAGCTTCAAGTTATCAATAAGCTTTTGTTGCAATTGATTGGCGTTATGCACAACAGATTTTGGTAAATAAGCATATTGCTGCTCCAAATATGCTTGAATTAGCTTATCAAGGTCGTTTTCTTTTGCTGCTGCATATATGTTATCACCATAAAAAACAGCACCTAGGCCAACACTGCCGCCATTACCAGACCAACTTATCTGTGGCCTTGAAACGGTTTTATAGTCATTATGTTTAGCTTTGCGCCAATGTTTACCAAGGCGCTGTTCAACGGATAGTTTTTGCGTGTCGTGCACTTGGATCACTTCAAGTTCAAGTGCGTTTTGAGATGCATATTGTTTCGCGCAATAGAGATCTTGGCTATCTGATTTGGAAAAATTAAACGACTTTAACTGTACGCCTTGACGTAGTAATTCACAATTTATGAGCCGTGAATCAAGGCCACCAGAGAGGGTGCTCAGTACTTTTTTGTCAGTGTATATCGCTTTTGATACGACACTTTGAAATGCCTGCGTAACGCCTGCAATAGCATCGGGGATGGGCATATCTTGTTTAGCAAGCATCACCCAATCAAAGTATTTCTGTTTTATCACACCATGTAGTGCATCAAAACGTAGAATTTCACCAGGGTATGAGCACTTAACCTTTTTATAAGGAGTGTGATCAAGTAACGGGTAACCCAGTACTGCAAGTTCTGTGAGCGCTTCGGCATCGCTCTCAAGTTTAATGCTTAACTGTTTAAATAAATTTAAATTGGTAGAGAAAAATAAGCCACATTCAGTTTTTAATGTGTAAAAAGGTTTTAAACCAAGGGGATCAGTGGCGAGCACTAACGTACCTAACTGGCTGTTAAACTGGCAAAAACTGAATACTCCTTCACACTGCTGCAAGCACGTGCTGAGTGATGTTGTTTTTGCCATAGTCTGTAAATCATCACTACGAGAGCTTGTTAGTAATGGGTGACCAATTAGCGTTGCAATTTGCGACTCAGTTTGCAACCAACTTGCTTGTTGGTAAGCATCAAAGTCATATTGAAAAATAGCGCCATTATCACAATCATAGCGATGAACATCAGCTTTTCTATACTGATTAAAAACAGTAGCTAGTTGATTTATATAATGAAGTTCTTTTTTACTAAGAGTATTAAATTGGATATAACCTGCGATAACAGCCATGTTAACCACCTTTCGTTTATTAGCTTAATAGGAAAGTTGCAAAGCACAGGCCAAAACGAAGAAAGGCCTTTCACTACAAGGCCTTTGGGTAACATTACAAAAGCAAATCAGCGATTGCGTAGTTGTTGGTTGATTTCATCAAAAATGCTCGCATCATCAATGGTTGAGGGAATTTGCAGCTCTTCACCATCGACCAATTGGCGTAAGTTCTTTCTGAGTATTTTTCCAGAGCGGGTTTTTGGTAGGCGTTCAACGTGCAAAATATTCTTTAAACAAGCAATGGCTCCTATTTGATGCCTAACCGAATGAATAAGCGCTTGCTCCACCTCTTTGCTGTCGCCCAAATAGTCATCTTTTAGTACAATCATTGCCATTGGCAGTTGGCCTTTTAGTGTATCGTTAACGCCAAAAACGGCACATTCGGCTACAGCAGGGTGGGCTGCAACAATCTCTTCCATTTCTCCGGTTGATAAGCGATGTCCTGCCACGTTAATAACATCGTCCGTGCGCCCCATAATGAATAAGTAACCGTCATCATCAATGTAGCCGCCATCACCAGATAAGTAATAGCCTGGGTACTCACTTAAATAACCCGCTTTAAAGCGCTCATTATTTTGCCAAATAGTGGGTAAGCAGCCAGGGGGTAAAGGCAGCTTTATCACTACAGCCCCATTTTCGTTCGGCGCACAACGCTCGCCATTCATATCTAAAATTTGTACATCAAAGCCTGGGGTAGGCACCGTCGAGCTTCCAGGCTTTGTAGCAAGCTGTTCTATACCAATAGGGTTACAAGCAATAGCCCAGCCCGTTTCAGTTTGCCACCAGTGATCAAGTACTGGTAATCCGGTGTGTTCTTGAAGCCATTCATAGGTAGGTGGATCGAGCCGTTCACCCGCTAGAAATAAACGCTTCAATGACGACGTGTCGTACTTTTTAAAGCCTTCTGCGTTAGGATCTTCTTTTTTTATTGCTCTAAATGCTGTCGGGGCACTAAAAAGTGCTGTGACATTATATTCGGCAACAACTCGCCAAAAGGCGCTGGCGTCAGGTGTTCTAATGGGTTTACCTTCGTACAACACCGTTGTACAACGATAAATTAATGGGGCATAGACTATATATGAATGACCGACTACCCAGCCGATATCTGATGCAGCCCAAAAAACCTCACCGGGCTTCATGCCATACACAGTTTCCATGCTGTAATGCATAGCTACCGCATGACCGCCATTTTCTCTAACAACGCCTTTTGGTGTACCTGTTGTGCCAGAGGTATAAAGAATATAAAGGGGATCGTCCCCATTCACTGCAACAGGTTGAGCTTCTGGTGCATTTTCACTTGCCGATTGCCAATCAATATCACGGCCATCTTGCATTGTCGCAATAGCTTGTTCACGTTGAAACACAATGCAGTGTTCGACTGGGTGTTTTGCATTGTCTAATGCTTCATCGAGCAGAGGTTTGTATTCAATAACGTGATTAATTTCAACGCCGCAAGAGGCCGTAAGCACCAGCTTTGGCTTCGCGTCGTCAATACGTACAGCAAGTTCATGTGGAGCAAAGCCGCCAAACACCACAGAATGTATTGCACCAAGTCGTGCACAGGCTAGCATACCAATCACTGCCTGTGGGATCATGGGCATATAAATAACGACTCGATCGCCTTTTGTCACGCCAAGGGATTGCATGAGACCCGCAAATTGAGCCACTTGAGTTTGTAACTCGCCATAACTGTATTGTTGTTTAGTATTGGTAACAGGGGAGTCGTAAATAAGCGCAGTTTGCTCAGCAAACCCTGCCTCGACGTGCTGGTCAAGGGCTAAGTAACAGGTATTCAGCTTGCCGTTGGCAAACCAATGATAAAAATCGTTTTTGTCATATTGATACGGTTCAGTGGGTGCATTAAACCATGGGATCCGTTTACTTTGTTCAAGCCAAAATTGGCCTGGGTCGCGCTGAAATTGTGTATAGTGTTGTTTATATTCGCCCGCCATGATGAGGCTCCTATATTTTTAGTGAGAGATGTTTACAACATGTTAAAAATATAGGGCGGTTTTTGATTAAATAATATGCGACCTTGGTCGGCAGTAATTCAACGCAGAGTATTAAATACTACTCTTTCGCTGAGGCTTTACTGCGTGGTGCGCCAAGTAAAATCCCGATGTGACAAATACATACGGACAAAAACGCACTTAACCCTAAGGCTCCACCATAGCCATCTAATAGTGGCACTAAATACTCAAATAATATTGAAAAAAGCAATGCCGAGATAGCGAGTGTAAAAATTCCAAAGCGTTTTGGGGCACTCATACCAATAAACGTACCGCCAAAAAAAGCAATGCTATACAGCTCAACATCTGGTGTAGTAAAGTACAGTACACAATATGCAATAATTGATAATGATGCAGACGCTCTAATACCGTCAAAGCGATTATGATGAGCTAACAAGTAGGTTGCAAATGCGGCCAGCACAACAAGTAATATGATGACTAAGTTCATGCAACAACTCCTTTAGCTAACATGTAAAGCGCAACACTGGCAAACGCTATACTACCTAATCGCCCACCAAAGCCAGCAAATAGGTTCATGGTTAAAATGTATAAGCATGCACCTAAAAATGAAATAAGCCCAAGCTCCCAATAATTTGCAACTAAGTTTGAAGAGCACATACCCGCGAAACTACCCGCATAAATAGCTGAGTAAGGGTGGGATTTAAAATACCTTGGAAAAGGAATAAAGGTACCCAGTAAACCAGCCCCTGCCGCTGCAATAACAATCGGTACGTTAAACTTGTCGTGCAATATAAAGCTTAAAAAGCAGCCACAAAAGAAACAAATATACTTAACTAAAAAAAAACTAAAATGAGAGGACAAGGTATGAATATAAAGTTTAGAGGATTGTCGAAAGTGCGGCTTGAGCGGTTTCATACTTACTTTTAGGTAGTTATAAAGGCGTTAATTTTCACATTTTATACTCATAAAGTACAATGTGAAAAAGCGCAGTCAATTGGCAGTGCTCAATTTGCGCTTAGCCGTGATTATTTTTAAGCAGGCGCGAGAGCAACGCGCCTGCTTAAATGATTACTTATGATATTGCTTGAACCACGCAAGCGTGTATTCAATTTTTGAAATCATACGTGAAGGGCGACCTGCAATACCGTGAGGAGAACCTGGAACACGAATAAGCACGGTATCTACTTTTTGTAGTTTTAGTGCTTGATAGAATTGCTCTGATTCTGAAATAGGTGTGCGGCGGTCTTCTTCACCTGTCATGATAAGTGATGGCGTGGTCACGTTACCCACTAATGAAAGCGGTGAACGTTTCCAATAGTGCTCAACATTGTCCCAAGGCATACCCGGAAATTGGTTGCGAATTTGGCCAATATAGCTGTCGGCAGTCAGGGTTTTACTTAACCAGTTGATCACCGGTTTAGTAATCGCCGCAGCATTAAAGCGGTTTGTTAAACCAACTGCATAAGCCGTTGCAATACCACCCGCTGAACCACCAGCAATAAACAGGTTATTTTTATCAATAAAGCCCTTTTCAATCATCGCATCAACCGCTGAGTTATGATCGGCAAAGTCTTCCTCTGAGCTGTATTTACCATCAAGTAATAGCGCAAAGTCTTTACCATAACTTGTTGAGCCACGGTAGTTTACATACACAACTACGTAACCTTCTGCGGCATAGCGTTGTAACTCAGCGGTAAAACTTGGGCCATACGCAAGGTGTGGGCCGCCGTGAATTTCAACCATTAGTGGGTATTGTTTGTTTTCATCAAAATTAGGAGGGGTGATATACCAACCTTGGATTGCTTGGCCATCGAACTGAGAATTAACATTCAACTCGTGTACTTTACCGAGCTTTTTATGGCCTAATACATCTTCATTTAATGACGTCAGGGTTTTGCTTTTACCTTTGTAAAGGTAACCTAGATCAGCAGGGCGGTATTCACTGCCTGTTGTAAAAGCAACGGCCCCATTATTTGCCATGCTAAAACTACCACTAATATATGGGCGGCCAATTGATGTACCCGAGAGCGTGTCCGTTAAGTCAGTAACTTTGCCGCGAGTAGAAACCTTAGCCAATTTACGCTTACCAAAGTCATCATACTGAATGACAAAATCGCCATCTCCAGACCACTTATAGTCTGCAACTGAGCGGTCTAGCTCTTTGGTAATATGATTGACTGACTTATTGTCTAAATCAAGCATTGAAAGGGTTGAGTTAATGTAAGGCACGGGGGCATTGTCGCGAGCGATAAATGCAAGCTCGTCGCCATCTTCACTATAATGAGGATTGGTTTCTCGCCCTGGTTGGTCGGTTAGCTGAGTTAGTTCAGCTGTTTTGATATTAATTTCGTAAAGATCAGACTCGGTGGTGCGGTATTCCCATTCACTATTTCGATCTGCAGAAAACGCGAGTTTTGTATTATCAGGGCTCCATGCGAGTGGACCTCGATGTTGATAGTCTCCAGAGGTTAATTGACGAGGTGTGCCGCCCGATACAGGAATAACAAATACATGACGGTAGGCAGGCTCAAGCATACCCGCACCATCCGCTTGATAACGTGCTTTCTCGATTACTTTTACAGGTTTTGACCAGTCTGCACCTTTTGGTTTTTTAGGGAGTTTGACCGATTTAGCAAAGGCTGTTTTGCCTTCGGGGATATTCATCGTAAAGGCGATTTGCTCTGAGTCATGAGACCAAGTTAAATTGCCAACTGATTTTGGAAGCTGAGTTAAGAGGGCTTGTTTGTCTTGCGCTAACCAATAAACATGTAATTGATTAGAACCACTTACATTGCTGGTAAAAGCAATTTTTTTGCTATCCGGTGACCAAGTCGGTTGGCTGTAACTGTGTTCATCGGCGAAAAGAGGTGTGTGCTGACCTGATTTTAGATCGTATAGCCAAAAGCTACGTTTATTACCATCTTTCATGATGTCGTAGCCGCTGCGTACGTAGACAATTTTTTTCCCATCAGGACTAATTTGTGGGTCACCAGCGTACTCTAATTGAAAGATATCCTCAGAAACAAACTTGTTGTTTGCATAAACATGGGCCGTATTCGCAGCACATAGCAAGCTGACCCCGATTATCATTGTTTTTTTAAATTGCATGGTATGGTCTTTTTTATTTGGAAAATTTCATCCTAGAAGTAGACCTTTATTCACGCAAGCTCAATGAGATAAAGTAGCATTAACCAAAGGTGAAAAATCCATCCCAGCGCGCATCTAAACGTTGCTTTGCTGTTTTTAAATCAACCGCTTGATATAAACCGTGAGTTTCTTCAACAAGGTTGAGCTTGACGAGTTTGCTAAGTGCATCGTCAATTTCAAAGTCGAGTTGGCATTGCTGAGTGCTGTAAAACCATGCTTCAATGCGTTGATCTAATTGGACTGAGCTAATTGCTTCATCTGCTTTGAGTAAAAACGTATAAGCGAGCAGGGCTTCTTTTACATCTTCCTCTTCAGCTGCATCTACTAAGGTATGAAAGACGCCCGCATTATTATCGAGATTTTTAAAATATAAGTTATCTGTCAAGGCTTTCATAAAGCGAATTTTACGGTTTTTAAACTTGCTCCATTCCTTAAAAATAAAGCTGCCAAATACACCCATACCAATGGCAAAAGTAATAAAGTGCTGTTGGCTCATGTGCACTTCTTCGCTGCGCCAGCCTCCCCAAAAAGCAATCATGGCAATTAACAGTAAAATAGATGCACCTAATTTAGTAACCAATACCACAGTTCCGCCTACCAAAGCTGAAGAGCCAATAATAAGTTTATCGATAGGGCGCATTTTCACTTCGCTATTTGGAAATAGCATTTCCAAGTCAGCTTTAGGAACATTCTGAAATAGCTTAACAATGGTTGAGCTAGGCTCAAAACCCATAGGCTTTTTGCCCTTCTCTAAAAAATACTGTTCATCTTTAAAGCGAATGAATATGGCAACACGATCGTAATTGGTAAATTGAACTTGCTTTTTTCTTAAGCCCCACCAAGTACGTAGCGTTTCTGTTTTTTGAGATTCTCCACGGCGATAGAACACCACTTCGGCAAAGTCATCAAACTCCACAGCTAAACGTACTTTAAAAAGCGACTCTTCATTAAGTGCTTCTTGTAAGTCTTGGTTGGTGATGGTTTCATAATTTGCTGCGTTAAGCACAGTGGCAAACTGTTGCGCGAATTTAGCTTGGTGCGCTTTACGTGTTTTATCGTCAATCGGGTTTAATAAACGTGTGTCTGCATTGGGATCAAACGGGGCATAGTTATTTTTTAATGACTCTAATAGGTCATGGTATTGGTAATGAATAACACTTTGCAAAATAGTCGAAAATTCAGCGAATGACTGATGATCCTCTTCATTTAGGTAGGCTTGGCACAGGGTGATGATGTCGTATTTACGAAAAGGAATAAAGCGAGCGTTCGTCATTACTAAATAGCGTGTTATTAAATATGCTTGGCATCATAAAAAAATAATCACGTAAATGCGATATTTTAAACAGAATAAGCCTTAACTTGGGCTGTTGGAGTCTGAAAGCTAGGTATGTGCTGTGAGTTAAAATAACTATAGACTATCTATAATTATGTTAAAAAAATGCTTAAAATTGTTTTTACAGGTGTTTTTCACTTAGTGACGTTTGCGGTAAAGTGGTGAACTAACCGCAAACCAGAGTAAAGCGAAAAATGTCCTGATGATAAACATTTAAGCCCTACTTATTTCGCTTCACAACAGACGGGATTGCCCAAAAAAGTAAACAAATTAAAATAAAAAGTGAAATTGCTAAGTATATATTTTCAAAAGATACCCAACATAGGAATGCAATTATAGCCGCAATATAAAATACAAATTGCTCTACAAATGCGTAAAACACTTTTAATGTATTTTGAAAAAAAAACTTCATTTACAAAGCCCCTTTAGATCAATGTTTTCAGGACGAAGACAAAACTCTGATACAGGCACTGGTGCGGGGGAAAGATCTGTTAAAGCATTCATTTCGATTAGTGAATTTTCTGCTTTTTTTAGTAGCTCCAACTCCTCCTTTGATAGTTTATAGCCTGATATACTTGGATATGGTGTTGGTCCATTCGGTCGCCCAGTGAGAATTGACTGGATTACGTGCTCTATTTTTTTGTGACCCGTGACCACTGACTTTATAGCAGCTCCATAACTCGCTAATGTAAAATTCGATAAGCTGATTACTCGGTTTGCATTTTTAGGTAACTTTTTATTACCAATTCGCCCTCCTGTACTTGCATAGTTAGTAAAAGTACCGCCAGCAAAACGACCTAATATATCCGCTTTGCGATTTTTCAGGTTATAAACCAATACGCCATAAAGAATGTCTTTGCTTACACTATCTTTTGCTAGGTTTAGTATTTGAGCTAGTTGATTTGCCGCTATTTGTGCTTGCACTTTTCTAGAATGGCCCAATATACCCAATTGCATTTGGATTTGTAACAACCCAATCCACCAAGTGATTGGGTGATTATAGGCACCTTTGATAAATCTATGCCAAGCTGGCTCATTTCCATACTTGTACGAGTTAATTAATCTCTCAACCTCTTTTGGGTCAGCCTTTTGTAGATTCTCAACAAATATTTGCACATCTCTTTTTCCCTGAACATCCAATCTAAAATTGGTCATTTTCTTCCCTTTTTTAATGATTGATGACTAGCCTTAAAACTGCTGTACTTTTATGTGTCCTATCGATTTTGTTAGTTGACAAACGTTCTCGGTATGCTCGTTATAGATCTAGTTTTTGCTTGTTTTGTAATTTTGCTAAATCTTGCACACGTCGATACACCGAGATGAGTATTTAAAACAGCAAGTATTAGCACTCACCTAAACAAATTAGCAGTATTGTTTATCAATAACAATGAGATTATGTTCGTTAGAAATCGAGCATGCAAGACAGCTGTGCCATAAGCAATATCTATAAGAGCTAAGCACATCCCTTTAAGCTCATTGGTTCTACTTTAGGTAATTTAAATCATCCTGAAGGATTGCTTTTAGATTAATTACTCCATTCCAAATACTGTTTTTCTCTGAAGATTATTGCAATTTTCTGTACTTATTTTGGCTCTTTGTTACTGTTTTACTCACTTGCCGTCATGGTGGTTGTGCTTGATGAAAAAAACAATGATACCTGTAGAGGACGGTGTTAACTCCCCACCGGCTTCTAAACGATTAAAACAATGCTTTATTAGCTTATTCATTATCACCTTGTTGGGTGTAGTTGTTGGTTATTTGTCGATTTACAATCATCTAGAGGCAGATATTTACATAAATGGCGTCCTGTCGGATGTTATCAATTTATTCATTTTGATTTTTATCTTTTCTTTTGTGCAAACCTCGGCAGTTGTCAAAGTCAGCTATCTATTTTTAAGCAGTGGTATATTTCTATGGAGTGTCGGGTTAACGTTTGATTTTTTAGATGAGTTTGTTTATCAGCCTAAGTGGATAGGTATTTACGTTGAAGACATGTTTAGAACAATTGGCATGCTTATTACGGGAGCAGGGCTTTTTTTGGCGCTATCAGATTTATCTAAAGCACATAAAAAGTTAGCTGATGAACTAAAAACAGATGTACTAACCAAGGCTTATAACCGCCGCTATTTCTACCACTTTATGCAGCAAAATCAAATAAAAAAGCATAGTCTAGCAATAGTGGATATTGACCACTTTAAAGCAATTAACGATCAATACGGGCATGATGTGGGCGATCAAGTGTTAATTGATTTTGTTGATAGGTGCCAGCAGAAGCTGGATCCTGCGATTTTGTTTGCCCGTATCGGTGGTGAGGAGTTCGCCCTCTATATACCAACAGATGATGTGCTACAGCTAAGGAAAATATGTGAACAATTGCTGTGCTTAGCAAGTAATGTGATGGTTACACCTAATAAAACATTAAGTGTAAGCGTAGGCTCCGCAATCAAGCGTCACGCAGAGACTTTTGGCTGTACGATGAAGCGTGCCGACCAAGCGCTATATAAGGCTAAAAATGAAGGGCGAGGACGCTATAACCACACTCCGTAAGGGACGGTTAAGGATTTTTGCTGTACGCTAAAATGAATACGACTCTTAAGGATAGATGATGGCAATAGGAAAAAAGCTTAAGCAAAAAACACGGCAGTTTGTTGATTCTAAACATATGCTTAAATCGATTACGGTGGCATCCTTTTTAGAGTCAACCATAGTACCCATCCCGTTAGAAGCGGTGCTTGTTCCTTTAATGCAAGCGCGCCGTGAAAAACTTTGGCTTATTGCGCTAATGGCGACTGTTGGTTGTATTATTGGTGCAGTATTTGGCTATGCCTTGGGTTATTATTTGTTTGATATTGTTGGTGATTGGGTCATAAATACCTTTTCGAATCCAGAGCAGTTCGAACAAGTGAAGCAAAAAATGCAGTCACAAGGTTTTTGGTTTGTTTTAACGTTAGGTATTGTGCCCATTCCGTTTCAGATTGCGATGCTCGCAGCTGGAGCCACGAAATACTCCATTGTATTGTTTTTATTAGCGACGGTTATTGCCCGCTCAATACGGTATTTTGCTTTAGCTGCCGTAGTATATTATGCGGGTAATCAAGCTGAACGTATTATTCAAAAGCATAAAACCAAGGCGCTTGTAGGTATCTCTATTCTGGTCTTGCTGCTTTGGTGGTTAAGTACACTGATTTAATCCTTAGCGCCTGATTTGCTATGGGTTATAGAAATAAAAAAGGTGCTGAGTTACCTCAGCACCATCACTAAGTTCAGCAACTTCATTATTTAAGTGCTTTTTTTACTTCACGCCAGTCAATAATTTTAAAGTTTTGCGGCGCTTGTGGCATTCGGTTATACCCATCTTGCACTATGAGTACACCTTCAGGGTAACCAGGTAAAGATGCAGGTGTAACGGTTAAGCCATCAGTTTCTGATACACCGTCAATGGTTTGTTCAAGGTTATTGCTTATTGCAAATTTACCCGCAAATTCAAGGCTAGGTGTACTGCCATCAATTATTTTATAGAGCACATATGTATAGTCACCTTGGCTAGAAACCACTAAATAACGGGCATCTTTAGCGTGGTAGATTTCCATGCCTTCGATATCATCCACCAGTATATCGTTTACGGTTTGTAGCATGACAGGTTCTCTGCCAGCGTTTGGCTCAGCACCTATAAACCAAATACCTTCATCTTCTTCGCCTAAGAATAGCTCTGCGGTTGTATCATCAGCACTACACCCCTCAGGTTGGCTTGGAACACTAAATTCACGTACTAGTTGTGCTGATACACCCTCATTATTACCAGTTAGTTTATATTGTTGAAAAAGCCCCGATTTATCATTCATAAACACATAGTTGCCTGTGTTTGATGAATACATACACATACCGTAAATTTCTTTTAGAGTAGTTGGCAGCTCAGCTAAGTGTTGTACTTTATTTCGTTTATCAACGGTATACACACTAATACTGTTATAAGTACGATTACTGCCTGTGATCCACGTATTTGTAGAGTTATCAATGCTTGAATGTTGGCGTACATCTACATTATTTAATCGGCCTGTTTCTAATGCTTGTAATTCCTTTCCTGCAAGATCGTATACCATCAAGCCACGACGTTTATCAGTACCCAGAATTAAGCTGTTAGCTGCATTATTAGGGTTAACCCAAATAGCAGGATCATCGGCGGCATCACCAAAAGCACGCACTGCATCGGTTTGTGCTTGTGCATGGATATAAGTAATAGCCGTTGTTTTAGCCTTGTTTTGCTGCTCTGGCAGGGCGTCGATTTGCCCTTTAAGATAATGACCTGATTCATCATCGTAAAGCACGATATCGGCTTGATTGCTGTTAAAGCGTATTGCAGCAGATTCAATTGCAAGTTCATCTGCAAATTGCCAGTTGTTAAAGCGCTTTGTTTTGCTCTCAAGGCGGTGCAATTGGTTATTTTCTGAGGTCGTGAACCATAAGCTACCGTCACTTGTTGTTGTTAAACCGCCAACCTCTGGGGCTAAAGTGCCAAATGGTGCCATCATAGCAAGGGGTTTTTTATCGGCACGAGATTCGGCATCAGCGTTAATTTGCCAAATGCCTACTTCGCCTTCACTTACATAAAGGGTTTTACTGTTATCATCAACCGCACAGCCTGATGTTTCACTAACCCCTGCAAATTCGCGCAATTCAATATTTAATGAGCGCTTATTTTCAATATCAAATACTAAGGTTTCACGAATAAGACCACGAGCGTCTGCTACAAACGCCGACACAGCTTGAGTCGTTGGGTTTGCAAATAAGCACACTGCCTCTGGTTTTGCTTTTGGTGGTGTAATACGGCTAATTTCAGTTAACTGCCATTTCGGTGTTTTTTGTAAGCTAAAAATAACCGCTTGGTCGGCTTCGTTATCAATACTTGCAACGAGGTAGTTATTATTATTGATTGATTTAACAGATAAGGCTTCAAAATTCCCTTTTTTAAGAATATGCGTAGCGCCTTTCGCATCTATCAGTTGTAAACCTTGGCTTTGTGAACTTAATAGCCAAGCGTCATCAGCAATGGCTGCTGCTTGTGAGCCTTGCATATTTTCAGTTGTGCCAAAGGCAGTTAATTGGTTTTTACTTGGTGCCTCGGTTGCCGTTGTTTGGCTACAGGCTGCGAGGGTGCTTAGTAATATTGCACTGGCAACAAGGTTTAGTGGTTTTGTAAAATTCATGGGATCCCCAATTATAAAACAAGGCAGCAGTGAGCTGCCTTAATAACTCTTTGTGTATTAAAACGCGTAGCGCAGCATTAACTGAATGACTGGGCCTGCTTCTTCAGATTCCAGTTCATACTCGTCAAAGTCGCGGTTGATTTGGTCATCAACGGTGTCGAACTTGTTAAAGCTCTCGTCTTTGCTTGCATCTAGTAGGTTTGAACCCACTAAACGAAGCGTGACATCTTGCCAGCGTTTTTCTACGAATATTTCAAGGTCTGCGCCGTAGTGTGTAGTCACTTCTTCACCCACGATACGACCATAAGCATCACCTTGTTTACGGTAAGTTGCACCGAATGAAGCGCCTAAATCAGGTAGGTCTTGAATAAAGCCAACGTTAAATACGTAGTCAGATTGGTCGTTAAATTTACGGCTACCAAAGGCGTCATCTACTTCTGAATCAAGCCATGAATAGTTAAAAAACACCCCAGTGTTTGGCATGCTAAGGGCCGAAAGAGGCGTTGATAAGTCAAGTTCAACCCCTTTCACAGTACCATCACCTGTGTTACGTGGTTGCAATATATAGGTGCCTTCGCCTTCTGAACCTTCTACGCCAGTATTAGCAATTTCAATAAGGTCAGAAACATCACGGTAGAATACATTGAGTCCCACTACGCCGCTTTTGCCTAAGCGATACTCATATCCTAGGTCCATACCCCACGATGATTCTGGCTGAAGGTCTGGGTTACCTAAAAAGTCGTTATCGCCTAATTCTTTTTCAAGTAGAGCTGGGGTGATGTAATCAAAGTCTGGGCGGCGTAAGCTGCGTGCAACAGACGCACTTACACGGCCGTTTTCAGAAACGTTGTAGCGTAAATGAGCTGACGGTAAGAAAAAGTCGTAGTCATTGTCTACGGTTACACCTTCAGTTTTATCGGTAATGTTTGAGTCGGTTGATTCATAACGCACACCCATTTCCCATGAGAAATCTTGATCTTCATGTTTTATCAATGCAAATACATCTACGCGGTCTTCTTTTAGTGTATTTACACCGCCAGCCGCTGCTTCAAACTCGTTGTTAAAGCCTGCCAGTGACAGTGGTGTTTTGCTGAACTGATCCCAGCTTGCAAAGTTTTGTTCGCTTTCCCCTTCGGCTTGATAAACCGCTGTATCACGTTCTTTACCTTGTAAGAACGCGCCAAATTGAATGGTTTTATTTTCACCCGCAAATAGGTTGTGTTGCCATTGCAATGACCACTCTTTATCGTCAATATCAACGGTTTCTTCCTCTTCTTCGAATACCATAGGAAGTTCAGAGGTATCAATTTCTACTTCTTGCTCGTACACAGACTCTTCAAAGCGTGCAAAGCCTAACTTGAATTTACTGGTGCCACCAAAGAGTGGTAGCTCATAGCCTGAGTTGATGTTGTAGTTGGTTTGATCAATATAAGACACATTGGCATTGTCGGTTTCAAGATTACCCCCTTCAACAATCGAATTGCTGGTGGCAGTTGGGTCATCGTATTCAAATGAACGTTCATCTTCTGTTCGGTCGGTATCAACCCAAATAGCGTTTATATCGAATTTACTCCCATTATCAAAGGCGATTTCGTAGCTGGCATTGAGTGATGTATCGTCACCGTCGCGGGTGTCGGTTTGATCTTCTCGGTTATCAAACTCTTCCGTTTGATAATTGGCGTTATTTTCAGGGCTGTCGCCATAGCGTCGACTTGATTTTTGTTTTGGGTTATAACGGCCTTGTAAGTTTGCACCAAGTAATAAGCGGCCACCTGCAAACTCAGTACCGTAAACGCCTGCAAAGCTTTCTTTTAATTCGCCATCGTCATAACGTAGGCCACCCGCACGCAAATAACCGCCATCTAAACTGTAGCCATCACGAAGAACGATGTTAAGTGTACCTGCAATTGCATCGGCTGAGCGGTTTGCACTTGATGCACGAATAATTTCTACACGCTCAATTAGCTCAGCAGGAATGCGGTCAACAAAAAATGAGCGGTCTGCACCTGCGCCTGGCACTTCTTCGCCATTAATAAGCACCTTCGTATAAGCAGGGCTCAGGCCTCGCATACGTGCTCCGTCTGACTCTAAAACGTCAGACAAAAACGTCACACTCGGTACACGCTTCAATGCATCCCCTGCGGTAAGTGGTTCAAAGCGCTGGAAGTATTCTTGCGAATACTCAAGTGTGGGGGCAAGTTCTTGTGAACGGTTGCGATAACCAATTTCACCATACACAACAAGCTCTTCAGAGACTTTTACTTTTTTCTCATCTGTCGTTTGTGCATCTTGTGCATAGGCACCGAATTGACATAAGGCGAGGGCGCTGACTAACGCCTTCGTTTTAAATTGTTTCATGGGTTTGCTCCTGGTTGTCCTTGGTTTTGAGAGCAAACTACCCAGCTTAAATGACGCAAATGTGACAAAAAATCGCTAACAGCCAGTAAAAACAAGCAATTAGAGGTGTTTTAAAAGCATTTTGAGCTGCAATCACCCCATTCAATTAAAGTAAATACAACGCTTAAAGGGTTTAAAAGGGGAGCATTGTCGTTTTGCTGTCACATCATTGAGCTAATATGACCCTGCTGCTTTAAATGCTAACGGGTTAGCATGGCAGTGTGATTTATTGTTAGGTATAGAGAATGCGATTTAACCCTTTTACTCATCATCGATTGTTAACCAATGTTGTGATTGCCCTGTTTGTAATTGCATTTTTGCTAAGCGCACAAGCAGGGGAGTTAAAACCACTTGCCGATATTGCATGGTTAGATATTTTAGGTGAAGGTGGCATTGTGTTGATGACACTGACATGGATTGCAGCACTGCTTATTTCAAGGCCTCCCAGTAAAGTCACCACTTTTTTAGTTTTAGGGCTTGGGCTTTTTATGTTTTCAGCCTCTTTGGATTTATTTGATGAGTGGTTACATCAACCAACCAACACTTGGCTAACATGGATCGAATCTTTACCTGCCCCCATAGGGATGATTTTTACAAGCATTGGGCTATATCAATGGCACAAGGAGCAATATGTATTAAATCGCCAACTAAAGCGTCGTGAAGCAATGCATCGCGAGCATGAGTTAGTGTGCTCGATAACAGGACTTTACAAAGCCAATTATTTGCAAAACGTACTGAAAGACCAATTAACTGTGCCACAACCTTTGCAGTTGGCGGCAATTGATATTCGAGACTTTTCAAACTTTAATGCTGAATTTGGCTTTATGGAAGGCGATCGCTTATTGAGCGAGGTAAGTGAACTGGTGTTAATGAACTGTCGCTTGAGTGATGTTTTATGCCGCTATGCAGGCGACTGTTTTATGGTGTTGATGCCAAATACAACTGAGCAGCAAGGCAAAGAGCTGGTAACGCAAATAGTCGCTGCACTGACACATTGTGCTTTTAAAGTTGAAGGCGCTAAACAGGCTAAGTTTCAACATGTTTCGTCTGCTTTGGTGAGCCGAAAACAAGATGATTCAGCGCACAGTTTGAGCGCTCGTTTGCATACCCAGTTACAACAACAAAAACAACAAAGAGTGAGTCATAGTGAAGCCGTATCTTAATCAAGATGACAAATACCTAACTGCACAGGGGCTTATTACCACGCTAGTAGAGCTTGCTTTAAGTCGTGGAGTGGAGCTCCATAAACTGCTTAGAGGTACAGGGGTGTTTGATCAAGATTTAATGAGTGTGCAACATCAGTTTAGTATTTCACAGCAAGTACGTTTACTGGCTCAATTTAAGGTCTTGATGAAATCCGCGGACAGTGGGTTTTTGCTGGGCAGCCAGCTTGCTAACGATACCTCCGTTGCCGCCCAAGGCGTACTGCAAAGCCCAAGTATTGGTCAGGCACTTAAGCAATTGCACACGCTGCGTATGCAATTGGCTCCGTTATTGTTTAGCTATAGTTATCTACATAATGAGCAATATCATATTGTGCTGCAAAACGCTGTCGGCCTTGATGATGAAATGAGCCAATATGTTATGGAAATTTACAGTGCAGCGTTTTATCAAACCCTTAAAAAAGTAGCGGGCGAGCGCATTCATTGCCACTTTGATTTTGCTTATAAACGTGCCAGACATAGCCAAGAATACGAGCAACACTTAGGCTTAAAAGTCGCGTTTGAAAAGCCAATAACACAATGGATATTTAATAAAGAAGTATTGCGAATGGAAAACCCTGCTTTTAGTAGTTTTCGTTTTTCGCAAATTAACTCACAGCTTGCAGCATACAATTATGCCAATACAACGTTTGTCGAGGCTGTAGGGCGATTAATTTATCAAAATCCTGCTCTTAACTTAGATCAAGTGGCTCATGTTTTTGCCATGAGCTCAGCAACCTTTAAACGTAAACTCAAAGCGCATAATGTGCGTTTTTCAGCATTGTATGATGAGCAAAGTAAGCGCAAAGCGATTTACCTACTTGCCATGCGAAAGCAATGCAATGAGCAAGTGGCTATGCGCTTATCGTTTTACGATATAGCAAACTTTAGGCGTGCGTTTAAACGCTGGACGGGGATCACCCCAAGCCAATTAAAAATTTAGTTTAAAAATAAATTTATTGAGTAGCAGTTATTTTTATAAAGCTAGGTTAGACTGTTGTTATTGATGTATTTAACCGAGTTTGCAGATGATTGAATACCCTGTTGACCAACTTCCGCAGCTCATTGATGAGCTATTACAGTGTGATACCACCACGCGTAAAAACAAGTTACTTGCTGATGCCAAAGAAAAACTCTCTACAGAGCATCTTTCGCTTTTATTTGAAGCCTTACCTAAAGAGCAACGTTTAGAGATATGGCAGCTACTTGATGAAGATGCACAACACGAAATTTTCATTAATTTAGGTGGCGATAGTTGTCGTTGGCTATTACAAAGCTTAGATGAAGCTGAGGGTTTCAAGTTACTTGATGAAGTCAGTGTTGAAGAGTTACTTGAACTTGAAGAAATCATCCCTGAGCGGTTTGTTGATTATGCCCGTCGCCAACTCGATGAAGTTCAAACAAAACAATATGAGTTAGCACAACAATATAATCCAGAACAATTAGGTCACTGGTTAGATTTTGATGCCTTAAAAGTGTCGGAAAAGCTCACCGTAGCAGGTGCCCGTAAGATTTTTCAAAAAGGATTACCGCAATATACCGAAGTTATTTATTTAGTGAGCCGCAAGGGCACATTGATCGGTGAAGTGGCAATCAATACTCTATTTAAAGCCAACGATAACGACAGCTTACTTGATTACGCGAACCTTGATGTGTCGGCTTTGCATGCGGATGATGACCTATACGAAGCTGCTGAAGTGGTTATTCATAGCGAAAAAATGGCCATGCCGGTGGTGAATGCCGACAACAAACTGCTAGGCCGCTTATCAGTGTCATCGGCGTATGAATTGCGCCAAGAAGTAACCGACGAAGCCGCTGCTAAAGCCGGTGGTCTTCGTGAAGACGAGGATCTGTTCTCAAGTGTAACAAAGTCTGCAAAAAACCGCGGTATTTGGTTGGGTATTAATTTGGCTACTGCGTTTTTAGCTTCTTGGTTTATCGGCTTATTTGGCGCGACCATTGAGCAGGTTGTAGCACTTGCGGTACTGATGCCTGTGGTTGCGTCGATGGGCGGAATTGCAGGAAGCCAAACGTTAACGGTTATTGTGCGCGGTTTAGCACTAGGTCAGGTGACAGACTCTAACCGCAGAGCATTATTGAAAAAAGAGCTTAGAGTGGGGGCATTAAATGGGTGTGTATGGGCGTTTGTAATTGGTGTGCTCACTTACTTCTGGTTTAACGACGGCATGCTGAGTTTAACAATTACGATTGCCATACTATTAAACTTAGTTGCTGCATCACTATCAGGTGTAGTGATCCCGTCTATTTTGGACAAACTTAAAATAGATCCTGCACTTTCGGGCTCAGTTATTTTGACTACAGTTACTGATATTGTCGGCTTTGTCACTTTCCTTGGTTTGGGTAGCTTACTGCTACTTTAGCGTCAAAAAATAAATAAGAAGCCTTTATAAAGGCTTCTTATTTAATTACATTTGTAACAATAAATTAAAAAATCACTGTCAAAATTAATTCTTTTTTGTTACTTTTTATGTGTGTACTCACTGAGAAAGTAGTGAATGAAAAATAGATTAATGCTGTTATTACTCGGTTTGTTGCCTTTTCAGAGCTGTGCTTCTGAAAACTTCAGTGACCATGAGGTTTATTGCGCGCAGCAAAAGCAATTAAGTTGCCTAGACTATATCAGCCTACAACTCAAAAACAGTGAGCATCATTCAGACCGTTGGTATGAAATTAAGTCGTATCAGTTTGATTATTATTATGATCAAATGGACTTTCTTACCTTAAAAGAACATACCGAACCTTTCATTCAACTAACTGAACTGCCTCAAGTATTTCAAGTTCAGGTGTACTTTTATTATGCTAAATCAATGCACTACCTCGGGGAGCATGATGTCGCTCAAAAGTACGCAACTAAAGCGTTTGAAAAGCTACAGGCTATTTTTGACTCGTTTGGTAATCCAATGCGCATGGTTGAATTGGCAAATTTACAGCATGTATTTGGTAATAAAGAAACGGCTTTACAAATTCTTGATAAAGCCGAGCGTCGATTTGGTAAGAGCAAAGACCCTATTTTTCATTTTGAGTTGTCATCAAATAAAGCCCATGTATTTCATTCTTTGGGTGATTTAGAGAGTGCTTTGAACAGTAGAGAGGCCGCAGTTGACTGGATTTTAAAAACCAGTCATGCCCGTAAAATAACCCTTGCACTAGGGAACTTGGCACGTACTCATCAATTATTAGAGCATTACTCAAAAGCGGCGCATTATTATCAACAAGCACTTGAGCATATGAGTGAATCGACTGATCAACTTATTCTCGCTATCTATAAGTTACGTTTAGCTGAGCTAAACTGGCAAGCAGGTAATCATGAGCAAGCTGTTAAGTGGTTTAAGCAAGTGCATAAAGACGATATTCGTCAAACGCATACCGCTCTTTATACACAGCTTAAAAGTGCGCTTTAGATAGAGTAAAAGCAGCCTGATTTTTCAGCTTCGCCTGGCGCTAAAATTTGCAAATGAGTCGATTCACCCTGCTGCATCATAGGTTTCATAGCCTCATCAAATAAC
Organism: Pseudoalteromonas sp. CO133X; assembly: GCA_004208945.1. Taxonomy (GTDB): domain Bacteria; phylum Pseudomonadota; class Gammaproteobacteria; order Enterobacterales; family Alteromonadaceae; genus Pseudoalteromonas. The sequence goes on from SGPE01000024.1 coordinate 116,707, forward strand.
TTAGCCGCTTTTTCCATCTGTTTAGCTTGCTCATTTAACGCTTTAAAGTCGGCATCATGAGAAGCAATGAGCGAATCAAGTTTATGAGTTAATGCATCTTGCTCTTTTAATAAATCTTTGTTGATTCTTAGGTGGTTTTCATCTTCTACCACGGCCTTTTCTGTAATTGCTTCTATTTGCTGTGAATATTCTGTGACTTGCTGCTCCATATCAGTGAGGGGCAGCTCCAGTGATTCAAGCTTTTCTTGCTCACGCTTTAATTGTTGATAGGCGGCGATTTGCTCGTTGTTTAACGTGCCTTCATGCACTTTTTTACAGTCCTTAAAGGTGATAACACGGTAGCTGTTATCGTCAGTTGTTGTGCTTGCGTTAGAAAGGCCAATACAGGCAGTGGTGGCTGCGGCTAATAGAGCTGATGCTGTGATGCGTACTAAATTCATAATGCTGTCCTTAATGGGTTGCGTTATTAAGTTAGTCGCAGCAAGTGTGAAAAAAGTTGGTTAAATTTTAAATTTATAGCCAACACCATAAATTGACTCAATATAATGATTTTGAGGATCTGCAACCGTGAGCTTCTTACGTAGGTTTTTAATGTGAGAGTCAATACTGCGCTCATAGCTTTCAAAGTACTTACCTTGTGTTAGCGTGAGTAAGTCTTGTCGTGAGAATACCTTGTTGGGTGATGCGATTAAAATTTTCAATAAACTAAACTCATTGATGGTCAGTTTTAGTTCTTCATCTTTTACCAGCACTTTATGTTCACTTGGGTTTAGGACAATTGTACCTGCTTGAAAAGTGCTGCGGGTGTTAGTCGGCATACGGCGGCGTTTTAAAATTGCTTTCACTCTTGCCATCAGCTCTTTTGGTTTAAAAGGTTTAGTTACGTAGTCGTCTGCACCTACATCAAAGCCAATTAAATGATCAATTTCTTCTACGCGAGCGGTAAGCATTATTATGGGGACATCGCTGGTTTGTCTTATTTTACTGCAAAGCTCAATACCATTAACGCCAGGTAGCATAATGTCTAAAATAATAAGGTCAGGATTAAGCTCGTTTACTGCATTGAGAACCAAGTTACCGTCGTGTATTAAACTAGTTTGATACCCTTCAAGGTACAGGTATTTTTCGAGAAGTTCGGCAATTTTAACTTCATCTTCAATTATTAGTATGTGCTGCTTAGCTTGGTTTTCTGACATATTATTACGCCTCTAGAAGCGGTAGTTTTAGCGTTATACACAGACCGCCAAGGCGGCTTTTAGTTGCATTTATTTGACCTCGGTGGGCGAGAACTATTTTTTGACATATTGCTAAACCAAGGCCAAAACCACCTGTTTTGCGGTTACGTGAGCTATCTGTTTTAAATAGTCGATCAAATAGCTTGTCAAGAGCATCATCAGGTACCCCAGGGCCTGAATCCTCGATAGATAAAAATACATGTTGTGTGGTTATGGTTAGATCTAGCCACACGGTTTCGTGCTCGTCGGTATAGCGTAAATTATTTTCTAAAATATTTTGTAGTACTTGAGTCAGACGGTTTTGATCAGCGTTGATCATGACTGCTTGCTCAGGAAAAGTGGCATTGAGTGTGAGGTTCTTTGTTTGAAACTTTAGTTCATATTTACGAGCCAATGAAGCCGTTAATGCTTTAAAGTCTATAGCTTGCATTTGGTAACTAAAGCTGTGTCTGTCTAGTGTGCTCACCTTGTGTAAATCATTCACCAACCGACTCAATAAAGCGACCTCTTCTTGTAGTGAGGTAATGGCTTTTTGATTTGGTTCGATAATACCGTCATTAATGGCTTCGAGTTCGCCTTCTAAAATGGTTAGCGGTGTACGTAATTCATGTGAGATATCCATAATCCACTGGCTTTGTTGAGATTCAAAGCGTCTTAACTCTGTAGCAATACGATTAAAATCATCGGCAAGCGTGGCAAATTCATCACTAGTTTTAATACTGATTTTAGTATCAAACTTACGTTCGGCAAGCGAGTTTGCAGCTTGCTTAAGCTGACCAATTGGATTCGTAAAGTGACGTGCAAGTAAGTAACTAAACAATAGCGAAAGTAGTAATCCAATGCCTGCAGCCCATATACTTATATTTATTTGAGTATTTAGATAATGCTTAGTGAGTGCACTAAGGTGACTTCGATTGGCATGTAATTGTAGTTTAGCGACCAGTTTTCCGTCTAAGTTGATCGCTTGCTCATTTATAATCTCGGTTGTGATGTTTTGGCCAATTAATGTATTGCCATTTGCATCCACTAAAGTTAGTCGTTTTTCAAAAGGAATAAAATTGTCGGCCATGGGGTCACTATGTGGCGGAGGCCTCATACCTTCAAAGCTGGGAGGCTCACCCAATGCGGGTGGCTTATTAAATTCATTCGGTGGTGGTCTGTTGCTCGCCATCTCAGGGGGCGGCATTTTTCCATTAGGAGTGACACCTGCATTAATGGGCATGGTTGGCGAAAACAGTAAGCGGCTTGAATGAAAATTGCGATTTATTAGCTCATACCACAGTGCTTTTGAATCGATAAACATGCCAATGGAACCCGTTTGTTGGTACTGCTGGTTAATTTCTGTAGCAATACGGTGAAAGGCTTCGTTATCTATATCTGCAAAGACATTATTAAGCATGCGCTTGTTAGCCAAGGCATTTAAACCAAACATAGTGAGTACAAGTAGTACAATAATGATTAGGTTAGCAATAAATAATTTGTGAATTAACTTCATAGTTCTGAAAAAACAATACGGGCAATCTTCACTATAATGCAGCAGCTTCTATGATGTCTATTTTATGGCATATTGTTCATACACACTCTATAGAAACACCATCATTTCTCCACATTATCTCTACATTTGTTCATTAAACTTTGTATCGTTTTCGCAATGTTGGCAAAGAGGTAGATGATGAAATTAAAACCAGAACTATATTCGCGCAGAAAAATGCTTAAAACTTTGGGGGTATCTGTTGCAGCTGTGCCTATGCTTGCGTTTTTAGGGTGTAATTCAGATGGCATGGGATCAGTGCCTACGGCTGACTCTAATACCGACACTGATACAGGCTCAAACGACACATCAACGCCCACGAATGACAGTGACTATGTTGCTGGCACCACGGCACTCATTACCGAAGATTTTCCGGATGATAGTCTTTTTGCTACGGCTTCCTCTTGTGTTGTGGCGCTAACTAAAGCAACAACCGAGGGACCCTGTTATTTTCAAGCTGATTCAGATGAGGATATTTCTCAGGGGTTAACTGGTCTGCCTATGATGCTTTGTTTACAGCTTATTGATAGTGATTGTAACCCGCTTGCTAATCATGAAATTTCAGTATGGCATTGTGATACGCGTGGTATTTATTCTGCAGATACAAGTAGCAGTTCAGATAGCGGCCGTTTTGCTGGTGACTTTTGTACCGGAGGAGATCAAGAAGCTGAGCTCAGCACTTGGTATAGAGGTTCATTAATTACTGATAGTAGTGGTCGAGTGAATTTTAAAACGCACTTTCCAGGCTGGTACTCTGGCCGAACAATTCATATTCATTTTAAAGTGACAAACAATAATATGGACTCGGTTATAAGCCAATTTTGTTTTAGTGATGAGTTTGCTAAAGAAATTTGTACAACCCATAGTGAATATAAATCTCGTGGTGAACAAGATACGACACTTGCAAGTAACGACAATGTATTTGGTCGTGATTATGAACAATTTATTATGAATACGGCAAAAAATAGTGATGGCACGTTATTGGCGTACCATACTATTCAAATAAGTTAATTGATCATTGTAGGCTAGGGCGTGTTAGCACTGGTTGCTTTCACGCCCTATTTTTTAGAAGTTATAAGTGATGTTACCGTAGATGAAACGGCCATCTAAACTATAAGGTGTAAACGCACTATAAGTGAAAATTTGATTAAAGTCGCTGTAACCTATGTTGCTTACAGTATCTTGTGGGTACTGATCAAATAAGTTGTTTGCGCCAACAGCAAATTTCCATTGTGCAGATGGGCGGTATGCCACCTCTAAATCAGTGATCCATTTTGCATCAATGACTTCATCACCTTCTGGTGTGCTTGATGTATCCACCACTTCGCCGTAACGCGTGGCGCGAAGTGTTGTTTGGAAGTTTTCAACGTCCCATGTTGCAGACAAGTTCCACTTATTTGCTGGCGTGCCTTCTTCAAAGCGAGTAATTTCACGACGCGCAAAGTATTCGTAGCTATCACCAAGGGCTTCAAGCTCAGCAGGGTTTTCTTTAACATGAGTAACTTCGGTGTCATTAAAGTTAACAGCTGCACTTAAGCGTAAGTCACCGTAGTTTTCTAATCCTAATGAATAGGTTGCAACAATATCAACACCTTGCGTACGTGAATCAATGGCATTGGTAAAGTAGCGAACGCTTTGAGTATTTTGCTCACCAGCCCCGGCTAAAATAGCTTCTACGGCAGGGCCACTTAAGTTTTCAGACAACACAATACGGTCATCAATGTCGATACGATATGCATCAAGCGTTAAGCTAAAGTTACCTTGCGTAAAAATAAAGCCCGCAGTCATGTTGACTGATTCTTCTGCATCAAGGTCACGAGCACCCAGTGCGCGTGCCGCAGGTTCATCAACAGGGAACAAACCAACTTCACTTGGAATACCATTTTCAAATACCGTGCTTACCGATTTGTAAGACGTTTGTGCAAGTGATGGTGCTCTAAACCCAGTACTAATTGCACCACGCAGAGACAATGATTCATTTACGCTGTAACGAGAAGCCAGTTTTGATGTAAAAGTACTACCAAAGTCACTGTAATCTTCAAAGCGGCCAGCAAGAACCACATTCCAGTCGCTTGTGAGGTAGGTATCAAACTCAGCAAATACAGCGACATTATGGCGGCTTTCATCAGTTGCACTGTCAGGTGAAAAGCCTGCTAAAACTTGTGCCCCACCGGCAGCAACAGGGTTGCCTGCATCATCAAGTACCGTGATATAAGAAGCTGTTTCACCTGCTTTAATCTGGTAGTTTTCGTGGCGATACTCAGCACCAATAGTAACAAACACATCGTCAGGTAAGCCTAAATCAAGCGTGTTGCTGGCATCCATGTTAACTAAGTATTGCTCGTACACAAGCGCACCGTTATCAAACTCCGTTGGGCTATTTACGCCCATTGACGTGTTTAAACTGTTGCTAACACCTAAACCAAAGTCATTACGACCATAGTTGCTGCTTAGATCCCATGTCCATTCATTCGTTTCGCCGTTCAGGCCAATAGCAAATGAGTAGTCATCTACGTCGGTATCAATTTGTGGTAAGAAACCGTCAGGATATACGTCAGGTAAGTTACGAGAGTCTTTTGCACGGCGGTAAAAACCAGCTGAATTACCTTTACGGTTTGAGTAACTAGCAAATGAATACAGCGATAACGTGTCGTTAAACTCATAACCTAGGTTATAGAATAGGGCGATATCTTCAATATCGGCTTTACCAAAACGGTGATTATAGCGGTCAAAGTCGAATTCACGTGGGTCTAGGTTACCGTTTGCATCGCGGCTATATTGTTCACGCTGGTCAATACCTGAGCGGTTAGTTGGCTCGTTATTACGTGATTCAATTGAAATATTAATAAAGCCATTATCTGCAAATGAGAAACCCGCATTAGCGCTTGCGGTGCGCGAAATACCATCGTTTAACTTGCGGTCAGCGCCTTTTGCAAAGCTTAAGTTGCCTTCGCTATCTGTGCTTGTGCCTAATAACTGTGGCGAGCCTGCCATTTGTGTGTCGTACTCACCATAGGTGTAGCTTACACTACCGCCTTCGTCGGCATCTTTTAGTACAATGTTAATTACACCAGCAATGGCGTCTGAACCATATTGCGCAGCTGCGCCATCACGCAGTACTTCTACGCGTTTAATTGCTGAGGTAGGAATATTATTTAAATCAACCGCCGTTGAACCACGACCCACTGTACCACCTAAATTTAATAGTGCACCCGCATGGCGGCGTTTACCGTTGACTAATACCAGAGTGTGATCAGGTGCAAGGCCACGTAATACCGCAGGTTTCGCATGGTCAGTGCCATCGGCAAGGGTTGCACTTGGGTAGTTAAAACTAGGTAACTGAGAGGCAAGTACTTGGCTAATTTCAAGCTGACCTGTGCTTGCTAAGTCGCGGCTTGTTAATAAATCAACCGGAACAGTACTTTCTGACAAGCTACGTAAACTACGACGTGTGCCCGTCACTGAAATAACTTCAATATCTTTTGCTGTATTTTCAGCAGGTTGCTCAGCAGCGATTGCAGTCACTGATGCAGCAAGCGTACTTGCGATTGCAAGTTGCAAAGGTAATTTGTTGAATAATGCCATTATTGATTCCCATCTGACTTATCTATTTTAGCGCAGTGTAAAACGCATAATGGGAACAAACAAATAACATAAAAGTATAGTATATGTGTAACTAACGCGACTTGTTAATTAGTTTTTTACGTTGTTAATTATGTGTTTACGCGCTAATGCTGATCTTGTTGCGTCCCTCTGTTTTGGCACGGTACAACGCGGTATCGGCTGCGCAAATTAACGCCTCTGATGTACGGTATTGGTTATTAAATTCACACGCAATGCCTTGGCTTACACTTATTCTGAAATCACTGGGCAAACCTATATCTGTAAATGACATTGTATTGATTTTAATTTGAATATGTTTTGCAATTGCTGCGGCTGTGTCTTTTTGACATCTTGGTAATATAACGGCAAATTCTTCACCACCATAACGCGCTGCTAAACAGTCATGAGAGGGCAGTGACTCGGCAATTATACTCGCTACTTTCTGTAAGCACTTATCACCTTTAACATGACCGAATCGATCGTTAAATAGTTTAAAATAATCAATATCAATTAATATAGTGCTAATAGCCTGATTTGTTTGCACACTTTCTTGCCAATGTTTTTTTAATGATTCTTCCAAAGTAAGGCGGTTTGCAAGGCCTGTTAAGTGATCGGTTGTGGCTTGTTTTATTAAGCGATTATACTGCTCTTTATGTGATGATAAATCATGTAAAACGCAAATAAATAAGTTATCTGCAATAGCGATATTTTTAGGTAAGCTTGATATACATAAATCAGCATCAAGGGTTTTATTGTCGGCACGATTAATTTTAACCTCATTCGGCCCTAAACTAATTGGTGAGTCTTTATGATCTAACCAGCTTAGTAGTGTATACATGTATTTATCGCGGTCGGTATCGTGCAGATAATGTAATAGGTTTTGACCAATTAAGGCCTCTTGGTTATCACCAAAAAGTTGCGCAGCCATCGGGTTGGCAAATTCAAACGTGCCTTGACCATTGATGATAAAAACACCCTCAGCCATGTGTTGAAACATCTGTGCAATTAACGCGAGCTGATCTGAGTTTATAGAGTTAGGTAACGTACCCTCAGCGTGGTTTGTGATTTTGCTTGTTTGTTTATTTTTGTTGTTGGAAATAGACACTCTCGTTCCTTTTTGCCAATGCAAACGTTTTTGGTGTCTATAAAGTTACTTAAAAAAGTGCAAATAAACCTTCTGGTAACCTTCTGGTTTTAAGTTGTTGTTTTTAAAGGCTCCAATAGTGGAGCCTAAACTAATTTTCCGTATGGAATTTAAAGTTCTTTATCGTTCTTTACTTGGGGGTCTGTGCTTTCATAATTCGTCCCAGCTTTTTCTGCTATAAAAATCATACATACGATACCCTCATTTTCGTCAGTATCGTAGATACTAATTGATTTGCCTCCATCATTGATAATGTAACTAAAATCATTCTTACAGTTTCCCTCTTTATTACTAAATTTGGCACCAGTAAATAAGAAGCCTTCGTCTAGTGTTTCTTTATCAAGGGTATAGATGCCTAAGCTATTTCTTTCATTGACGGTGCCACCACCTGAAACTTCTTTACCACCTTGGTAGTAAGAAAAAATAGCACTACCTTTGTTATCTAAAATAATTTTAACTGAAAAATTATATATCTTATTTTTGCTCATGTTCTTCCTTTGTTTTCTTATAGTTTAAAGTTGTTTATGCCAATGTTTTTTAACTTTTCTGCTATATTTTTCGCTTTTTCTTTCTCTTTGGAGCATATGTACACTTTTATAAGTGGGTAGTTTAATTTTATGCTCTCGGTTTTTTTTGAAATTTTTAATATTGAATTAATAGATTTTTTGCATGTTTCTATTTTTTTTGTTTCTCCGTCAGAAAGAGTGGAAATTAATAGGTTTAACCTGACTTTTGTAATGATGCTTTCTATGCTTTTACTATTAAATATCTTTGCTAATGCGGTTTTGTCGTTTCTTAGCTCGTATAAAAGATGGGTGGCCTTCTTTTTTTTATTAATTTTAATTAAGTAACTTATGATATTTATCATGATGTTTATAGATTCTATATCATTAAGTTTTCTTGCTGATATGAAGTTAATGATTTCACTCTCTACATTAATATCTTCAGCACCCTTCAGCAATAAGTGAAATGCAAGAGAGCGATAGTACGACATTTGAAACTTCTTATTTCTAGGATCTTGTAACAAAGCTTGATGTGCTTTTTCAGATGCGAATTGAGCTTTGAAAAGTGCTAAAGTTTTGTCTGGAAGGTAGCCAAGAAGGTAGCTTTGCTGAATATATGTATTAGAAACATCGCTTAGGATGCTCGCATCATTAGGAAAGCTTTCAAGCATACTTTCGAGTTCATTTGAAGCGCTATCGTACATACTTAATGCTTCGTGAAAGTTACCTAAATGTTCTTCTGTACTAGCTAACCAGCTAATAGTATCAGCCTTGTCTCTTAATAAATTTTTATCATCAGGTTTTAGCTCTAGTGCTCTGTTTTTGAGTTCTAAGGATTGGGTAAAACTCTGTTTTGCTTGCATGTAGTTAAATTGCTTTAAATACAATGAGCCTAACGAGTTGTAAGAATAAGATAACTCCATAATTGAGTTAAAGTCATTGGGGGCTAACGTGTACATTTGCTCGCTGTATTCTTGATACCGTTTAAACCAAGGTTCGGTCGCATTGTAGTCGCTGTTATCATAATGTAATTGCCCAAGCCAAAAAGCATTGGCACCTGCGAGCATCAGTAAATCAAGGTTATTGGGTTGAATTTTTAGTAAAGACTCTAGTCGAACACGGGCATTTTCAAAGGCGGTGAAGGCTTCGTCGGTTTTGCCGCGCGAGTAGGCCACTTCGCCCATGGCCTCTAAGGTTTGAGCGTATTGAAAACGGTTATTAAACTGGGCTTGTTTATCGCTAAAGTCAAACAACGAAGCAGCTTCTTCATCTTGATTGGAAAAATACTCAAGAGCCTTATTACTAATACCATCCAGTAAATCCATACGCTTAACGCTTCTGAGTTTGTCGGCAAATTCACCGACCATAAAACCCAGTAAACTCTCAGCCTCTTGGCGTTTTTGTTTTGCTACTTGCTCAGCGTGGTAGCTGCGCACGCTCATGAATGTGGCAATAAAGGTTAAGCACACAAGTGTTGCTGCCGTGATTTGTAATACGCGCTTTTTACGTTTTGCTTTTTTATTAGAGGCTTTTATTAAAGCAAGTTCATCGTTCGACAGGCTAAACATAGGGTTACTCACAAGGCTGTGTGCTTCTTGTAAGGGTTTACCTTGCGCTAGTAGGAAGTCGGTGTGTTTGTGTTCAAGCAGCCATCGCTCGGTGGCAAGTTGCACACGGCTTTTTATCGCTAAGCTTTGTTGATGCACAGCTACCCAGTCGATAGCGCGCTGCCAATGGCGCAGCAGCGCTTCGTGGGCAAGGCTAAAACAAGCTTGTTCATTTTTAAGGTGCGATACAAACAAACGGCTGTCGACCATGGCTTGCACAAGCTTAGTTTGTGCGGGGTTTGTAAGTTCGCTCCAACGTGCAGCGCGGCTGGTGAGTGTTTCACCGTCTGGGTTTAGCGTGATCAGCCTTGAAAGCACAACGGCAAGTTCTGCTTGTTGCTCATTGGGTAATTGGCAGAATACTTGCTCAGCTTTTTGGCCAATCGCTCCTTCAATGGTGCCTAGGGCTTGGTACTCTGAAAATAGTAGTTCATTGTCTGGGCTGCGTTGCAAATACAGCTGCTGTAAAGTGTATTGCAGCATAGGCAGTGCATCAGGGTTATTGGCGGTGTCGTTACACAGCTGCTCATCAAGGGGGGTGTGATGTTCTGGGTGTGTTTGCCAACTTAAACCCGCTGCAAGTGCAGGCAAGCGGATCATTTGCTTTAGCTCTGAGCGTGTGGGCGCTAATAAATCAAAATGTGCGCCATTGGCTTTACCTGCCATTAAACTTGGTTGACTCACCACTTGTGGGTAAAAATCATTACGACAAGCGCTAAAAACGATTATCCAGTCACTGGTTGCTAAGCATTCAATGAGTTTTAAAAACTGACTGCGTTCGTCATTTGTGAATAAAGGTGACGATAATAAGACTTCTAAGCGGTCAATAAATAAAAATAAGTAGGGTTTGGTGTGTTCATTATTAAGCTCAGCCAGTGCAGCTTTGCAGCGACTAATAATATGCTCTGGCTGTGTGGTTAATAACTCGCACAGTGTTTCAGCACTCATATCACTGAGCACGGGTGCATCGTTTATTTCTAAATCGAGTAGGGTAGAGGCTAAATCTAGCAATAAGCGGTCTTTATTTACATCGGCAAAGTCTAATTGGCAGTAACTATGAACACGTATGCCATCATAGCCACTGGTATTCATTAAGGCAGGTAATACACCCGCGTTTACAAGGGATGACTTTCCTGAACCACTCGAACCTAAAATTAAACAAAAGGCACGGCCAAATTGAATCTGTGCAGATACTCGCTGTAATAAGGTTTCTATTTGCTTGTTGCGACCAAAAAACACCCCTGCTTGATCAGGCGAAAAAGCACTTAACCCGACAAAAGGCGAGTCACCTTGCCAAGCTGTTTGGCTGGCTTTTTGCTCTTCATCAAGGGGGAAGTTTAAATTGGCAATTACGCGGTAACCACGCTTACGAATGGTTTCGATGTACTGCGGGCTACTGGCTTTATCGTCAAATGCTTTACGAAGCTGCGTTATTACCTTGTGTAGTGGGTTATCGCCAAGCGCTACATTTGGCCAGCAGTGGCTGATAATTTCTTCGCTGGTTAACAGTTCACCCTGTTTTTCGCACAACAGCAATAATACATCCATCGCTTTTGGTTCAAGATGTTTGACTTGTTCACCACGTCGTATTGAATTTGTGCTTGGGGTAACTTGCCATTCGCCAACAAAAAACAGCGCCGTACTCATAGTTTATCTTCTTTTTATTATTATCGGATGGACAGATTCAGATTCTGTTCAGGTAATTCTAGATTAATACAATATTATGAGTTTAACAGCAAGTCTGTTGTCTTTTTTGAAACTAAAAAGTTCTTTATATGTCGTGTTTATAAAACTTTTTGTAAAGTTTGTTTGACTTTTTGTTTTTGTAGTTTAATCTTTAGTCAAGTTAACTTTACTTTTAAGGTGAGAATAATGAATCAAACAGGATTAACATTTAAACAGCGCAATAAGCAAAATACCTTAAACCTAGCTAAGTGGACGGTAGCGTGGTTGCTAACGCTTGCTATTGCCTCGTTTGGGCCGCACTTTTTATGGCAAGATCAAACGGTGATAACTGTTGCTGCAATCGTTATAAATGTACTTGTTGGCGTGATGATGATTTTAGCAAACAAGCGACAACTTCAGGGCATGGATGAATTACAGCAGCGGATACAACTCAATGCCATGGGGATCACACTAGGTGCAAGCTTGGTATTTGGGTTAGCCTATTCGTTGTTACAATCGAGCGGATTAGTGCATTTTAACGAAGATATCTCACATTTAGTTTTGTTTATGGGCTTGACCTATTTAGTGTGCATTTTAGTTATGAATAAGCAGTTGAATGACGAGGATGAAGCATGAAAAACCGCTTGAAAGTGCTGCGTGCTGAGCATAATTACACTCAAGCAAAATTAGCTGAGTTACTTGATGTATCAAGGCAAACAGTGAATGCCATCGAAAAAGGTAAATTTGACCCAAGCTTGCCACTGGCATTTAAAGCCGCACGTTTGTTTAACTTGAGTATCGAAGAAATATTTCAGGATGAATAAAGGTGTTGCAAGCAGTAGGTGGCGTTTAACAGCGAATGTTAAAGCATTCTTGTTAAACGCCATTTCTCTGGACGATATAAAATCGCAGCTACATTTTTTGCTAACTTTCGACTCGTAGCTTTTTCATTTGTATCGCGCTTAATGACCACATTAAAAAGCCACCCAAAAAGAGTGCTGCAGATACATAGCCTGTTTGGCTTGGCAGTGCGCCTTCGGCAATCGCCATACCACCAAGCCAAGGACCAATGGCGTTGGCTGTATTAAACGCACATTGCACAAGTGCGCCTATCATTGCATGGCCTTGTGGTGATACATCCATTAACAGCGATTGGATCACAGTACCTAAACCAACGCTAAAGCCAATAAAGAAAATAACCGCATATAACAGCCAAATATTGTGGCTGGCGCTTACATAACTGGCTGCAAATACAACAGCACCAATTAGCGCTGCCCCAGTGGTTTTTAATGGCGAGCGGTCGGCTGCTTTACCCAGTATATAGTTCCCTAAAGTACAGCCAATTCCAAACATAATCATGGCAATAGAAATCGTGTAAGCTGGTGTGTGAGTCACCACTAAAATAGTGTCGGCTATGTAGGTGTAAACACAAAATACGCCACCAAAACCAATAATAATGATACCCAGAATCGTCCACACCAGCTTGTTTTTAAGCACACTGAGTTCATCTAAAATCGACGTGGGTGTCGTATTTTTTACGTTAGGTACGTACTTAACAATGAGTACCAAAGCCACTAAAGCGAGTAACGCAGTACCTGCTAGGCAATAACGCCAACTAAAGTTTTGCCCAACCAGGGTAACCATAGGCACACCGACAATTGTTGCAATGGTTAAGCCCATAAATACTTTTGACATAAAGCTTGCGCGTTTGTCGGCAGGGGCAATGTCGGCGGCGAGTAAAATAGCCGCGGCAAAGTATGCACCATGTGGTAAGCCACTCAAAAAACGAAATAAAATCAGTTGTTCGAGTGAGTTTGCAAAAGCGCTTAAGCCATTAAATAAAAACATCATACTGACAAACATTAAGAGCGCATTACGTTTACGCATATTTGCTGTGGTGATCATAAAAAGCGGTGCACCCACAACGACACCAATTGCATAGGCACTAATGGCATACCCGCTTTGTGCTGGGGTTGATGAAAATGTTTCGCTGATAAGGGGCAGCATTGGCATCATAGAAAATTCAGACAGGCCTAATATAAACGTGCCCAAAGCCAGTACTATCAGAATGGTAAACGTGCTTACGTTGCCTTGATTATTGGCTACGGTAGTCATGGAGATCCTTTAAAAATTGATTTTGAAAATGCCAGCAACAGGCAGGCTGTTCTGGTATGAGATGTGTGCCCATTGCTATTGTAATACAAATTAACCACACTGATATAGTACTTTTTGGAACGTTCTACATTTGTTTGTTATAAGAAATTAAGCTGAACTTCTTAAGTCTTTGCTGTTCAAAATAAATACATATAAAAAGCCGACTATACTTGGTTTTACTGGCTTGGTTTGAAGGAGAGCATAATGAAAAAGATATTCGCCTGTATCGATGGTTCATGTATGACCAGTGCAGTGACAGAAGCTGCTATTTGGATAGCCAAGCGTACTGATTACCCAATTAACTTTTTACATGCGTTAGAGCCTCCCTTGCCACAAGGCCGCGATGACCTAACCGCGATTATTGGTTTAGGGTCGCAAACGTCCTTACTTGAGCAATTGACAAAACTGGAAGTTGAACGCAACAAAATGGCCTCTGAGCATGGCAAGCTGCTACTTGAAGAGGCGGTAAAAAAAGCACAACATGCAGGAATGACTGCGGTTGAGCATCAGCAGTTTTCTATAAGTTTAGTGGACGCTTTACTTGATAATGAAGACGATGCTAGGGTGATGATTATTGGCCGTTCTGGTAAAGGCCACTATGATGACTTTAAAGTATTAGGCTCACATATCGAAACTTTAATCCGTCAAGTGCATACACCCGTTGCGATTGTGCCGCCACACTTTCATGAGCCAACTAATTTTATGCTTGCCTATGATGGTAGCGAACATACAGACAAAGCAATAACACAGATTATTAACGGGGGGATTTTAACAGGGTTAGATTGCCATTTAGTGATGGTTGATAAACAAGACGGTCAATGCCAAGACAAGCTAGATACAGCCTCGGCAAGGCTGGTTGAGCATGGTTTTAATGTTAGAACCCGTATGCTTGATGGTGATGTATACGAGGCGTTATGGCGTTATAAAAGTGATCACGCCGTTGACTTAATGGTGATGGGCGCATTTGGTCACTCTAAATGGCGACAATTCTTTTTAGGCAGCACGACACTAAAAATGCTTGAAGATAGCCGGATCCCTTTGGTGGTGCTGCGCTAATATTCTGACCCCAGCGCACTGGGTGCGACAATATGTCGCGTGTTCAGACTAATTAATGAGTTTTATAATCCACTCATTAATTAACTATCTTATTTTTAAAGAGTTATGAACACGCAATTCTCTCGTCCAGGTTTTTCATTTTCTAAAATTGCAGCAGCACTTAGCTGTGTTTTAAGTATTTCTGTTTTTGCTGATGATTCGATTGAAGTAATCGAAGTACAAGGTCATGCCCAAAATAATCATCAACTCGTTGGCTCTGCCGATTCATTGTTATCTGATTTAGGCGTTGATTTTTCAGCGGCAGGTGGGGTATCTAACTTACCTGTTATGAATGGCATGATGGGCGATAGAGTTAAAGTATTAGTTGATGGTGCTGATGTCACTGCGGCGTGTGCTAATCAAATGAACCCGCCATTATCTTACGTGTCGGCGAATCAAATTTCGTCTTACAGCGTGGTTGCTGGTGTGTCGCCGGTGAGCAGTGGTGGCGATAATATTGCTGGTGTTATTAGGGTAAATACGATTGCCCCCGAGTTTAGTGATACAGACTCACTCAATTGGCGTACAGGTTATGTTACCGCTCAGTACAAAAGTGTTAACGACAGCCAAGCGTATGGCCTAGGTGCAAGCCTTGCAAGTAAACAGTTTAGCTTGTCTTATCAAGGCAGCTTTGAAGATGCCAATAGCTATGATGATGGTCATGGTGATCGCGTACTCGATACTTTATACCGTGTGCAAAATCATGCCTTAACGGGTGCTATTCGTGATGACAAGCAGCAGCTTGTAGTTAAATTAAGCCATCAAAAAATTCCCTACCAAGGCTTTCCCAATCAATACATGGATATGACCGATAACACCAGTTACGGATTAGTTGCTCAGTATCAGCGCGAACTTGCAGACAGTCATTTACATGTGCAAGTGAACTATCATGATGTGAAGCATGAAATGGGTTTTTTTAGTGCAGAAAAAACAGGCATGATGCCAATGAATACAGATGCTAAAGACTACAGTTATCAAGTACATTGGCGCACTGACTTATCAAAGCAATCATCATTGATGCTAGGGCACGAATATTATAATTACCGTATTGATGATTGGTGGCCTGCGGTTGCAGGGTCAATGATGATGGGCCCGAACGAATACATTAATATCAATGAGGGAAAACGCGATCGCCTAGGGGCATTTGCTGAGTATCAAAATCAAGTAAACCAAGCTTGGTGGTTATCGGCAGGTGTGCGTGTTGAGCAAGTAACTACAGATACTGGTGAAGTACAAGCTTATAACGAAGGCGGCATGGGTCATATGGGCTCGATGATGAATATGTCGAAAACCGATGCGCAAGCGGCGATGGAATTTAACCAATTAGACCGTAAACGTGACGACACCTTAGTTGATATGAGCCTACTTGCGCGCTACCAATTAACTAACAACGATGAGCTGCAATTTGGCCTTGCACGCAAAAACCGTGCGCCCAATTTATATGAGCGTTATAGCTGGGGTGTTGGTACGATGGCAACCACGATGATCGGTTGGTTTGGTGATGGTAACGGCTATATTGGTAACCCAGATTTAGAAGCCGAAACGGCTCATACTTTGAGCGCTAGCTACACTAAGCTCGCTAAAGACGATAGCTGGCAAATAACAGCAAATATCTGGTACACACAAGTAAGTGATTACATTGATGCTGAGGTGACTAAAAGCTTTAACCGCACTGACATGGCGCATACAAAACGCAATATTCTGACGTTTACGAATCTAGATGCCACACTTTATGGCGCTAAACTTGCTGGATTAGTTGAGCTTCATAATTCAAAGCAAGCAGGAAAGTGGCAATTAAAAGGCTCATTAACCAGTAGTCATGGCGAACGTGATGATAGTAATGAAGACTTATACCAAATCATGCCACTAAACACTAAGCTGAGTTTGGAGCACGAATACAAAGGTTGGCAAAACGCATTGAGCTGGCAGTGGGTTGATAGTAAGACCAATGTTGATGAGCGTCGTTTAGAAAATAAAACCGACAGCTATCAATTATTGGCTATCTCAAGTCAGAAAACCTGGCAAAATTTAACCTTTAAGTTGGCAATTACTAACTTACTTAATGAATACTACCAACAGCCACTCGGTGGGGTGAGTATTGCTAATTACAAGCAAGATATGAGCGCGGGTTTTGAGCAGGTTGCAGGGCAAGGCCGTTCGTATAATGCCAGCATTAGTTATCGGTTTTAGGGAAGAGGCTTTGTATTTGTAGGCATGAAATTTATTCGCGTGTTGCGCGATGTAAAATCGCGCCTACAATCTGCTTACACGCCTCGTGTTACTTAATCGGCAAATAAATATCTGTTTGCAAGTCGCATTCATCAACTTCATGGATGAGGTTGAGGTAATGAAAGAAACACGGGAAATCACGGACTTCTTCACCACTTTGCACTAGCCACTCACGATACAAGTAGTAAACCGTATCGCTAATAGTATCGTGAGAACCCTTGTGGCGCACAACTGCGCAGCGACCTGCTGGAATTTCACCACTTCGCACACCTTGCGGGTTTTCTGTTATAGGGTGTGTGATACTGCCGGCAAAGTCAAAACGAAATGCATGATCTTCAGTTGTGGCAGGGTCGCTATACGGGATCCCGTAAGTGCGACTGGTTTTAACGGGTGAAAAACCAGATTCTTTACGCCACTCAATAAATTTTGCGGCGGTATTCATAAGTGTATTCGCAGAACCTTGGTGCGTAAGTAACGCCACCGGTTGTGCTTTAAAATCAACAATGTTTACATTCATAGGGCAAACCTTTTTGTCAGGTAATGAAAATTCAAACTGTGTGTGCCAATTAGGCCAGTTTGGTTTGCTTCTGAACTCGCTGGGCGACTGCGTAAAAGTGCGCTTAAAAGCACGGCTAAATGCTTCAGGGCTATCGAATTGTGCCTCTAGAGCGATGTCGATAATTTTTATTTGCTGCTCAAACGCGAGCCGAAATGAGGCGCGTTTTAAGCGAGCAAGTTGCGTGTACTTTGTTATGCTTATGCCTACACCAGCAACAAATAAACGATGAAAATGGTATTTTGAGCAACACGCCACCTCACTTAACTTTTCCAGTGATAGGGGCTCATCGAGATGTTGGCTTATATAATCACAGGCCAGCTCAATACGTTGTTGTTGCTTCGTTTTCATGGTTATTCTTTAATGCTTTTCAGAAGTGAGGCCAGTGTGCCATCACCTAAAAGTACCTACCTGATTGAAATTGCGCATTTTGTTTAACATTCACCAATTGTAGGCGTGAAATTTATTTCGCGCGAAGGAAAGTTTATGTTTTGCGTGGTCTTTAAAACGCGCCAAGCAAGCGTGACGCCTACGTATGATATGGGGGAATTTATTTCGTATATTGCGCGATGTAAAATCGCGCCTACGATAACTTTTTAACTTTCTTGTTCAGCTTCTTGCTGTGCTCGCTTTTCGCGTTCTGCTTTTGAGATATAAGCAGGTTTATTGCTTTTATGCAGTTTCTCATTGGCGCGTTTATCTTTTTGTTTAAGTTTAGTGAAGATCTTTTTTCTACGATTCATGGGGTCAACAAACAATAAAATGGGGTGAGCCGACATTGTACCTTGTAATTAATTTTAAGCCGACATATTTTGCTTAAATAAGAGATTTCATGTCAGGGCTATAACCGTTACAATTAAAACGTACTCTCTAAAAACCTTTAAAACTCTGGAGCTTATCTTGAAACATTCATTACTTGCAGCACTTTTATTAAGTGCATTTTCTAGTCAGGCAGCCGTGTCTGAGCAAAGTGAAAAACTGGCTAATTATGCGGTAGAACAGTATCAACAAGCGCAAATACATACCCTTGGAAATTTGGTCTCTTATCCTACGGTAAACAAAGAAGGCCTTGCAACACCAGATAACCCAGACTTTATTGGTTTTAAGTCGTTTTTAAAAATGAAAGCGGCGCAGTTTGGCTTTGATTATCAAGATTTAGGTTACACCGTTCTGATAGGTATGGGTGATCAAAAAGACAAAGTAACGATTGTCACTCATGGAGATGTACAACCTGCTGATGCCAGTAAATGGCAACAAAGCCCATTTAAAATGGATAAAACCTCAGAGCCTGGCAAGCTTATCGCTCGCGGTACTGAAGACGACAAAGGAGCGATTGCGACTGCGCTTCATGCGATGAAGGCGATTAAAGATAACGGTATTACTTTAAATAACCGTATTGAGCTTATGGTTTACCTTGCAGAAGAGTCTGATTGGGCACCATTACAAGAGTTTATGAAAACTTACCAGCAACCAAAATATGCTGTAACCATTGATGCGTCATACCCAGTGGTTGTAGCTGAAAAAGGCTGGAGCTTAATTGCGCCGACTTTTTCTGCAACGTCAGCGCAAACAAGTTTATATGTGAGTGATTTAAAAGGGGGAGCTTTTGTTAGTCAAATCCCTGAAGATGCGAGTGTACTCGTACATAATGCAGACGCGGCAACAGTGGCTAAATTACACGACAATGTAGCGAAACTTAAAAACGTAAAAGTAGCGATTAAAGAGCAAGCAAGCGGTTTATTAGTGCAAGTGAAGGGTACTTCAGCACATTCCTCTGAGCCTGAGTCAGGTGAAAATGCCATTGCCCACTTAGCTGAGGTGTTTAAAGGGGTTGATCTTGAGAACAACAGTGATGGTCAAGCAATTGAGTTTATTAACCAGTTAATTGGCCTTGATTTATATGGTGCACAATTTGGTGATATTGGTTACGAGCATGATTTTATGGGCCCGATGACAGTGTCGCCAACAGTGCTTACTCGCCAAGGTAATGATATTAAATTGTCTGTTAATATGCGCCGCCCTGTAGGTAAAGAAGAAGCTGTGCTCAAGCAGCAAATTAATGAAGCATTGAGTAAATGGCAGTCACGTAATAATGTGACTTTAAAAGACACGGATATCGTGATTGGCACACCAATGTTGTTAGATGGCGCTCCGCATGCACAAGCACTACTTGATATCTTCAAGCACTTTAGCGGTGACCAAGACGCAGGGTTTGTGTCAATCGGTGGCGGCACAAATGCAAAGCTATTTGATAATGCGGTTTCGTTTGGTCCATCAATGCCTGGTAAAAAATACACTGGCCATTCAGAGCATGAGTTTATTACCGAAGAGCAGCTTGCGCTTAACTTAAAAATGTATACAGCGATGATGATGCAGCTTGGTAACATGTAATAGCAATGTTTAAAATGTAAAACGCCACTTTTAAAGTGGCGTTTTCATTTAGAGTTTTTGACTAGAACTGAGCAACAAACCTAATATTATAGAGCTCTCCAGAGCCTCTTTCAGTGTAATTAGCAGTTACATAGTATTGGTCGTTAAAAAAGTACTTACCTTGTAAAACTAACTCAGAATCATCAATACCTGCACCTATGGCATAGTGATTACCAAAATAGTAGCTTAACATGGCATTGCTTGCAGAGTCATAAACACTGTCTTGGTGACCGACATCAACAGTAATATATTGACTACCGCTTAAATGATTAAAGTATCTGGCAGAGATGTTCCAATAGTCGAGTTCATCATCTGTTTCAGCTGTAAAGCCTAGATAATCTTTCTCATTGATTTGGTGGTTATACTGGGCTTTTAGACGCCAATAATCATCACCATACTCACGCTCATTTTTATTTACAGAAACTTTTAATGCATCTGCAAATAAGTAGCCTACACCGACTGTATAGTTATCTGCATCATCAACATCGTAAATTTCACCTGTAACAAACCAGTTTTTGTAAAACCCTTCACCAAACATACCCAGGTAATCATTGTTATCAGCATTAAAGTAATTTACTCGTATGTTTGAGTCTGTATCGAGGTAGCCATAATCATCGAGTACTCCAGAGCTTTGCTGCTCTTCAAAGTAGTAATGGCTTACTAATTGGTAGCCATCAGAGTTATAATCGTCATGCTCGAGGTAAGTGTAATCAATACTGTTGAACCACTGCTTACTCACTTGTTGCTCTGTTGCTAATGAGCAGCTTGAATAGGCGAGTGTTGCAAGTGCAATGGGGGCTAGTTGTTTAAACATACATATCCTTGTTGTATTTTGATTTTCAAGTACTTTGACTTTCAGGTACATAGTACAACAAGTTGGTTAATGTATTGTAATAAAGTGTTAGAAGTACACGAGTAGAGTTAATTTCGAAGTAGATATAAAAAGGCTCAAAACAAATCGTAGTCGCGACTTTATGTCGCGTGATTTATTAACAAAAGCCACCTTGGTTAGAAGGTGGCTATTTTATTTTAATTGAGCTGAGCTGTTAGCGATATTTCTGCATTCATTAATTTAGAAATAGGGCAGCCTTGCTTGGTTTGTTGGCACAACTGGTTAAATTTTTCCTCTGAGATGCCTTCAATTTTGGCACTAACATCAAGTGCAATGTGGCTTACTTCAAAGCCATCATCTACTTCGTCAAGGCTAACAGTTGCCTTGGTTGTAATATCATCAGCTACAAAATCAGCGTCGGTTAACGCCAGTGATAATGCCATGCTAAAGCAGCTGCTATGTGCCGCAGCAATGAGTTCTTCTGGATTGGTGCCTGGCTTGTCTTCAAAGCGGGTGTTGAAACCAAAAGGTTGGTTATCTAACGCGCCACTTTGTGTACTGATTTTACCCTTGCCTGATTTGATATCGCCAGACCAGTTTGTATGAGCCGTTTTTTTAATCGTCATCGTCATCTCCTTTGTAAATAATTTCGGCTAGTGTGAAATGATTTCAGAGTAGTAGGCCGAAAAGTATGATTCAGTAAAGAAGTTGCAACTTAAACGCCAATTTTTCGCTTGGCTTCACGCTTGCAGCGCTCTGAACAATATTTTACATTTTCCCAATCTCGCTGCCATTTTTTACGCCACATAAAAGGCCGCTTGCAGACAGGGCAAGTTTTGCTCGGTAAGTTAAGCTTTTTATGAGCCATGGCGTTGCCTTTTAAGGCTTTTAACGTGTTTTTGAAGCACAACTTTTGCACCCTGTTTCACATCATCGCGTTCTCTAAAAGACCATAATCGGTCCCGAGCTTGTTTTGCTGCTTGCTCTAAATCGACCATGGGCTCTGGGTAGTCTTCGCCGAGTTTAAAGTCATTAAAGAGGGCTTCCATCGGTGGCTGTAGCCATGGCTGATGAAGATCTTCTATGGGTAAACTTTTAAGTTCAGGACACCAGGTTTTAATAAACATACCCTCTACATCTTTGTCCTCAGATTGTTTTATTGGGTTATACAAGCGAATGGTGTTGGTCCCTGTAACTGACGCTTGCATTTGGATTTGTGGGTAATGAATTCCAGGTTCAAAATCTAAAAAATAACGCGATAGAATTAAACTGACAGGGTGCCAATGAATGTTCATATGATGGGTCATAAAACTCACTAACATGGCACGCATTCGAAAGTTTATATAGCCTGTTACTGCCAAGCAACGCATACATGCATCGATAATAGGGATACCAGTTTGACCTTGTTCAAAGCGTTTTAAGTGCTCTGTAACAAGTTCATCATCTCGGTAAGGATAATGCAGGTAAGCAGGATTTTGAGGTGAAAACTCCATACTGCACTGGCTTTCAAACTTTTGCATAAAGTGGCAATGCCAATGCAGCCTTGATTCAAATGCATGTAATGAGCGACGCCAGCTTAGAGGCTGCTTTGCTAAATAGTACTTTAGGGTCCGATAAACTTGCCGAAGGCTTAGGTTCCCCCAAGCTAAATAGGGTGAAAGGCGAGAGCAAGATTCTCTACTTTTTGATGGGCTTGAGATACCGCTTTGATAGCCCTTAGCACGCTGTTCAATAAAGCTTTGTAAACAGGCTCTGGCAGCATGAGGACCGCCATATTGAAACTGTTCATCCCGTTCTGAAAAGCGCTCAGTGTATCTAGCAACTTGATAATTTTTAGGTAAAACGGTTTTAAAGTTGTGCCAATCTGGCGTTACGAGTGGTTGGTTCATTACGCTGTGCCAGTGAGCTTGCCAATCAAATTGTTTTGGTCGCGCTCTTATAACAGCACCAAGCGGGGTTTCATGCCATGGGATTGCTTTGTTATTTAGCCAGAGTTTTACCTGTTTATCTCGCTCAAAAGTGTTGTAAAGACCTATTTCTTGATGACTATAAACCCCTGCAATATCAAACTCATCACTTAGCATTTCCAGTAATGTAACCATTTCTTGGTTATAAATTGCGATTTCAGCCTTGTATTTTTCGAGTTGCTGGTTGATGTCTTTGAGAGACTGAGCGACAAAACGCCAGTGCCTTAAGCTGTAATGGGGGTCTTCGAGTAACAGCGGCTCAAAATTATAAATAAGTAAGCAAGGCAGGTCTGATGCAATCGCGGTGGCAAGTGGTTGATGATCAGACAGTCTTAGGTCACGTTTGAACCAAACAAGATTCACTTTTTGTTTTTCTGAGCCTGCCATAATAGTTAGGTTGGAAAATTGCCTTGCCCTTTGTACGTAAAAAGCCACAACTTCGATTAATTACTTATGTGATCCACAAAGTTTCCATATTTGTAGCATATTGCCCACACACTTTTGAATGGTATTCAGATTATGCTTACGGTTAATTGAATGACATAAAAGGTTCGCTATGAAGCAATTATCTGTACTTTCTGTTTTAGCTATTTCGTTGTTAGCCACAGCGCCCGCTTGCTTTGCTCGCGATCATCAAGGCGGTCCTCCCCAGCGACCTGACTTTACGACTATTGATATTGATGGTAATGGAGTAATTGATTTTACTGAGTTTAGTGAACAGCCTATGCCAGAAGATATGCTGCAAACCATTTTTAATGACATGGATGCTGATCAAAATGGTGAAGTAACTGAAGACGAGTTTAATAACCACAAACCACCAAAACGTAAGGAAAATCAACGATGATCAACAGTGTTTCATCGGGTGCGAATTTTCAGCCCATGCAACGACCTCAAGCAGAGCCGTTAACCAGTGAACAAACAGAGCTAATGAATGAAACCTTAGCCCAGTTTGACCCTGAAAACTTAACTACAGAAGACGCGCAATCAATTATGCAAACATTTATGGACGCGGGTATTCAACCGGGTCAGGAAATGGAAGCAATTATGGCTGAAGCTGGCTTTGATGCCGCTGAAGTTGGTGAATTAGGTCGTCCTGAAGGTGAACGTCCTCCTGGTCCGCCACCACCGCCGCCAAGTGGTAACTCACTTGAGCAGGTTAATAGCGAAGAAGTTGTCAGTTATTTAGATGAATTGTTAGCGGAATATTCTGATCAACTTGGAGAAGAAGATAAAGAAGCGATACTCGCCTCTGTGCAAGAAAAGTTTGGTTTATCTGAAGGTGACTCGCTGTTATCGGTCACAGCGTAAATTACAAAGCGGTCATGATGACCGCTTTTTATATCTAGTTTTATTTGTCACTTATTAAAGTGAAGCGGCCAAAGCCTTTATTTCATTTTGAGCTGTTTCTAAGCTTTGTTCAGCCCCTGGCATTGCTAACCCTTCCGCGTAGATAAAATCAACATCAGTCATACCAACAAAACCAAGCACATCTTTTAAGTATTTAGTTTGAGTGTCGATATCACTACCTTGGTACACACCACCACGGGCAGCCAGTACCACGACTTTTTTGTTTTCAACTAAACCAACTGCGCCTTGTTCTGTGTATTTAAACGTAATACCAGCACGTGCTATACGGTCAATCCATGCTTTAAACGTTGATGGAATACCAAAGTTATACATTGGCATACCGATAACGATCAGATCGTTGTCGTTAAGTTCGCCAATTAACTCGTCAGAGATGGCTGCAAGTGCTTTTTGCTCATCGCTACGCTCGTTTGCATCAGTCATCCACGCAGCCATTTCTGTTTGCGTTAGGTGATCAATTGCGTTGCTGCTTAAGTCGCGCTGGGTGATCGTTACTTGGTCTTTTTCAGTCAGTTGACTTACAAATGTGTTTGTTAATTTAGTTGAGTTACCGTTTTCACCATTGAGTGAAGAATTTAAAACAAGTACTTTTTTCATTGTGACACCTGCGAATTAGGAAGTTGTTCTAAGTATAAAAAAGTACAAAACAAAATAATAATGCTATTAATCGAGCAATTTGTTCGTTTTAAGCGAATGTTTGTCTGTGGGGAAGGAAGCATCATTGTTATTTAGGACGGTACATACGATAAAGAAAGGGCGACCTAAGCCGCCTTTTTATTGATATGCTAATTCAGCATCAATATTACGCATCAAGTTTGTTACCCAGTTGATGTATTGACGGTGAATCTTCTTACCATCGTAATCTAGGTTGATAGAGTCTTTGTAATCAATAGAATATTCTTTTTCATTAAAGCTAATTTCAACTCGTAATTGATGTTTACGAATATCTAACGTGCCTAAAACCTTACCTTCTTGATTTGCACGACATGTCCATCCAAGCTTCATACATGCCTTGAGTATATCGTTCTCGATACTTTTAAGGTCATGGCTCTTATTGGCTACTGTAGGTATAGGGTTAGAGTCAAAGTTACGAATAGGTACACTCGTGCTACATGCGGACAAAGTCAGCAGTGTAAAAAGTGCAAATACTATCTTTTTCATGGTAAGTCCTTTTTGGAATTAAATCAGCGTGATTATGCGCTTTTTTAATAATTTGGTCTAGGTATCTTTTAAAAACCAAGCGCTTACTGCACCAGCAAATCCAAGCACACTATAAAATAAGATCAGCTCAGCGGTGCTTAAATAGCTATTTAGCAAGCCTACGCTACCCAATAGCAGCAGTATTAGCCCTATCACAGTATTACTAACTGACACATAATCAGTACGTTTATTCCCTTCAGCCATATCAACTAAGTAGGTTTTTCGGCCGAGGCGAACGCCTTGATGAGCAACTGTGAGTAAAAAATAACACAGTGGTAGTAACCAAAATTCATTGAGTGTTGTGGGGCTAAAATACGCAACTAAATACACGGCTAAGCCATTAAGTGTGACAAGTACGGCTGCGAAAACTAGCACTCGGCGACTCGATAAGTCGCTTAATCTACCCCAAATTGGTGCTGAAACCAGACTGGCAAGGCCAGAAAGAGCCATAAACGTGGCTAGTAGTGAAAAATCAAAGGCTTGTTCACTGGCAAGTACAATATAAAAGGGAGCACTTAAAGCTGAGCAAAGTAACAATGCACGGGTAATAACAAAGTGGGCAAGTTGTTTATCTTGATAGAGAAGTTTTAACTTTTTTAGAGCATGCAACAAGCCGTTTTCAGCGCCTTCGGTTGCACCTTTATATTCCTTTATTTGGCTGTAACTCAGTGCTGCAAAAAGCCACATGAGCGCAGCCAATATGAGAGCAACATAAACCCCATTGTCATAACCTAAATGTTGTAAATACCATAACCCAAGGCCAAAGGTGAGCGTTGCAAAGCCTGCAAAACTGGCCGCAAGACCACTAATGCTCCCTCGTTGCTGTTTTGGAATAACCTTACCCAACACATCTTTTGCTGCAATTGAATTAAAACCGCGGGCAAGGCTAAAGATAATCAAAATACCTATAATCGCAAAGCCTGCACTCGTGCCTTGTAGAGTGAGGGCGCAAATAAGCATAGCGATAATACACACTGCCTGAATGATAGCCCCAACCACCCACACCCATTTTCTAACCGCAAGCTGGCGAATTAAGTGAGCAATAGCAAGCTGCGGTAGCATAGAACCCGACTCACGTATTGGCACAAGCCACGCTATAAAGCTACTAGGCACATTAATACTTTGTAATAACCAAGGAAGCGTCACTTTAGGATTTAAAAGGGCATCAGCAAACTTGCTAAATAACTGACTCACTAAAAGGGTGATAAAGTTACCTGGCACGACCTTGCAGGCCGCTTCATCTATGGCTTTACATGCGCGCGCATCCTCGGTGTTACTAAGGCGTTGGTAGATCTCTTCTTTACTGAGCTTTTTCATGTTTCAAAGTTAATGAGAGGGTTGGTTGTCGCAATGGGCTGCATGGCAGCCCGATAGTTAAAAGTCGTTTTTGCTGTGTCGCTCGGCAAGTTGCTCTGCTTCATCACCCCATGTACGGTTAACACGGCGACCACGTTGCACTGCAGGGCGGCGTTCAACTTGTTTTGCCCAGCGTACAACATGGGTATAAGACTCAACATCTAAAAACTCTGCTGCGTCATATAAATAGCCAAGTACAAGGCTTCCGTACCAAGGCCAAATCGCAATGTCAGCAATTGAATACTCACTGCCTGCCATGTAGTCATGATCGCTTAAATGGCGGTTGAGTACGTCGAGTTGGCGTTTAACTTCCATAGTAAAGCGGTCTATTGGATACTGCATTTTAAACGGTGCATAACTATAAAAGTGGCCAAAACCACCACCTAAATAGGGCGCAGAACCCATTTGCCAAAATAGCCAGTTGCGACACTCGGTTTTACTTGTGTGGTCGCTTGGAATAAGTGCATCAAATTTTTCGGCCAAGTACTGTAAAATCGCACCTGATTCAAAAACACGGGTAACAGGCTTGGTGCTGTGATCCATCAATGCGGGGATCTTTGAGTTAGGGTTTACGCTAACAAAACCCGACGAGAATTGGTCACCATCAGCAATTTTGATCAAAAACGCATCATAGTCAGCGTCATCGATACCAAGCTCAAGTAGCTCTTCAAGCATAATAGTGACTTTTTGACCGTTTGGTGTAGCAAGTGAATAGAGTTGTAATGCATGCTCACCCACAGGTAGATCTTGCTGGTGGGTAGCACCTGAAATTGGGCGATTTGTCTTAGCCCATTCGCCACCATTTTCGGCATCCCACTGCCACACTTTAGGCGGCGTATAACTGTCGTTATTACTCATTGAAACTCCTTTATTTGTGCTTTTGTGAATGTCACTACGAGACTACCATCCTAGTTGATCAACGTGAGCAAGGGAAGTAGAGTAATCAAATTATAAATATTAAGGAGGATGGTATGAAAAAACACGGTTTAATGATTGGCTTAGAGCGCGTTGGCAGTACATTTTATTTAACTTTTAAAGTCGTTGGAAAACTCACTCATGATGACTATACAAAACTCACTCCCTTAATTGAAAATGCGCTAGCGTCAGTCCCTCACGCAAAAATTAGAGCCTATGTTGATATTACAGAGTTAGAGGGATGGGAGCTTCAAGCAGCATGGGATGACTTAAAGTTGGGGCTTAAGCATAACAAGGAGTTTTGCCGCATTGCTTTATTAGGAAATGCGAAATGGCAACAAGTGGCTAGCAAGGTGGGTAATTGGTTTACCAGTGGTGAAGTGAAGTATTTTGAGGATGCGAACATTGCACGTGAATGGTTACATGAATAAGGTGGCTTGTGATAAAGCATAACCAAATAAAGGTGGCGACATTTAACCTTTATAATTATTTAGCGCCACCGAATGCATTTTATGATTTCCAGCGTATTTATAGTGCACAGCAATGGGCAAAAAAACAACGCTGGTTAGCCGATTATCTTGAAAACCAACAGCCTGATATCATTGGTTTCCAAGAAGTGTTTAGTATTGATGCTCTAAAACAGCAAGTAAACGAACAAGGTTATCCTTACTTTGCTGTCGTTGATGAACCCACTGTTATTGATGAGTTTATTTATCGTGATCCTGTTGTTGCGATTGCTTCACGCTTTAAAATAGTGGCTGTTGCCAAGGTGGAGTATGATACAGATTACTCAGTGCAAATGGGGCTTAAAGGGTTTCGTTTTAGTCGCGATATTATTCGCGCTACGATAGATGTGCCACATATTGGCGTTGTTGATTGCTATGTACTGCACTTTAAATCAAAGCGTAGCATGATTGATAACGAATACGATGACACCAGCACTGAGCAACAAAACTTACTTAAGCAGTTAAAAGAGCAGATAGCAGGGCGCTGGGCATCAAGCATACAGCGTGGCAGTGAAGCTGCACTATTATTGATAGAAGTCATCAATCGCAGAGCGCAAACTAATAACCCTGTTATTGTAATGGGGGATTTTAATAATGAGTTGCATGACGGTGTACTCAATCATTTAATTGCCGAGCATTTACACCTCACAGGAAATCGACAAAACAGTGTGTATCGCTCACATTTTACCTTACAGGATAGTTGGCAGCTTTATCAGCGTCATGTAGTGACCAAAAGTGACAGAGAAGCAACCCATTACTTTGGCAGTAGTAGTTCAGTGTTTGACTATATTTTGCTTTCCAGGGAGTTTGATGCAGGGTTTCAAAGCAGTTTTTTTGAAGTCGTTGATTATCACACCTATGATCAGCACTTGATCAACCCACAGTTTGCTTATGATGACCAAAGTACCGACCATGGTGTTGTGATGATCACCATGGTACTTAGGAGTTAATTGTTTTTGATCCAGCTAATACTAAGTAGATATCGGTTACCAGAAATGACTTTAGTGACTTGATGTTCACAGATATCGGGCCGAAATAATTTGATGCGAGCACTTTCGTAAATTGGTTATGCACAAATAAACTCCCACCAGTTCGCGCTTTTTTGAGCACAATGTTAAGCCGAAAGTGTTTACCCGCCGTTACCTTATCAGTGTGCGCAGGCACTTCACTTCCTTCAGGGAAGCGTAATATATGAACATCAAATTTAATTGGCCATCGGGCTGTACATAATACCAATCCGCAATAATACTTAATCATTTTGAGGGATTAAACCTGTCGCTATCTGCGTTAAAAATTTCTGATTTACGACTGCATGGATGCAGAAGGTAGAGCAATGCAGGAGCAATTGCCGAGCACAACTAAATAACGAAATTTTTGCCTTGCTATCAACGAGGTTTTATTGCCTCAAAATAGATCACTTAATTAAGCGAATTGGTATAATAGCATTTTGTCGTAGCCCGAAAGTTGCCGACCTTTTTCAAAGCGAAAGCGCTTTTTAATCATAGGTTATTGTATTTTTTATCACGCTTTGCCATCAGGTAACCCATAAAAGCACCACTTATGGCACCAAATAAATGGCTCTCGAAAGAGATATGAATACGCTGCGGAAATACACCCCAAATTAAGCCGCTGTAAAGTACAACGACGGCAATGCTGATTAAAATTGCTTTGAATGAGCGGTGCATGATGCCATAGCAGATTAGATAACCCCATAAACCATAAATTACGCCACTCAAACCTACATGAATATTACTGCGGCCGAATAACCAAACGAGTAGTCCACCAAGCAGTGCAGTGCCAGTAAAGACTAGCCAAAAACGTTTTACGCTGTATTGGCATACCAGCCACGCAAGAATAGCAAAAGGCACTAAATTACTGACCAAATGCGCCCAGCCGCCATGTAAAAATGGGGCAAAGAACACGCCTGACACACCAGATATTTGACGAGGTAATATGCCAAAACCGTTAAGGTTTACACCGGGGAGTGAGTTGGCAATTTGCAGCACCACACAAAGTAACATGATGCCCAAAATAGCAAACCGTTTGCTACTGATAGGGGGAAATTTAGCAGCTGATTTTTCAGTCATGGTTGAAGGCTCTTAAATCAATTCGACCGAATCAGTATAACTTATTAATAGTGAAGGTAAACACCTTGATGCACAAGGTGTTTACTGAGTAATGAATTGTGATTTTTAACCTAATTTGGTCAGTAGTTTTTTCGCTGCAAGTTCTGAACTTGCAGGGTTTTGCCCTGTGATTAATAAACCGTCTTCAATGGCAAGTACGCCCCAGTCATCGGTTTTTTGATAGTGACCGCCTTGTTTGATTAGCTCATCTTCTACGAGCAGCGGTACCACATTGGTAAGCTGTACGGCATCTTCTTCAGAGTTACTAAAGCCAGTAACTTTTTTATCAAATACGACTGATTTACCTGCTGCATTTTTCGCATTGAGTAAGACAGCACTTGCATGACATACCGCGCCAACAGGCTTGTTTGAATTTAAAAATTGTTCAATCAAACTAATAGAATCCTGGTTATCAACTAAGTCCCATAATGGACCATGACCGCCTGGGTAAAATACTGCGTCATATTCCTCTGCATTAATCTCACTCAATGGTTTAGTGTTTGCCATTAAGGTTTTTGCTGCGCTGTCTTCTTCAAAGCGTTTGGTTGCATCTGTGGCAGCGTCAGGTGCCGCGCTATTTGGATCGACTGGAGGTTGGCCGCCTTTTACTGATGCAAGGGTTACATCTGCACCAGCATCAACAAAGGCGTAGTAGGGGGCTGCAAACTCTTCTACCCAAAAACCTGTTTTATGACCGGTATCACCTAATTCATCGTGTGAAGTAAGTACCATTAAAATTTTCTTAGCTGACATAGTGAACCCTTTTTTGTGTATTAAACATCGTTGATAACACTATAGGGATGAAAACTTAGTTAAACAACGCAGATAAAATTGACTTCATTGGTTTAATAATTGATACAATTATTCAGATCATATTAGGAATCCATATGAAAGTATCGTTCGAGCAATTAAAAAGCATGGTGGTGTTTGCCCATATTGTGCAGCAAGGTAGTTTAACCAAAGCGGCTCAGCAACTAGGCTTGTCGCGAGCTGTGGTGAGTTATCACTTAAAAAAGCTAGAGCAACAATTGCAGCTCACTTTATTAAACCGTTCAACTCGCACTATGACGCTAACAGAAGCGGGTATGGCTTATTACGAACGCTGTCAGGCCATTACAGAGCACGCTGAGGCAGCTAACCTGCATCTTGAAAGCTTAAAAAGTGAACCCGTTGGGGTAATTAAACTGAGTTGTCCGGTGAATGTCGGCTTGCAACTTGTGGTGCCTGCTCTGGCTCAGTTTAAACGTTTGTATCCTAAAATCGATATAGACTTACAACTGAGTGATGATGTGGTTGATATTATCAAAGAAGGCTATGATTTGGCTATTCGAGGGGTTGCGCTTGAGAGTTCAAACTTGCAAGCGACTAAGCTGGCAAGTATGGCTACATGTTTATGTGGTTCAGTTGATTACTTTACAAAACATCCCATTCCAAAGAGCATTGCTGATTTAGCAGTGCATACTTGGGTCGTGTACCAGCCAAGCAGTGCGACTGTAACTCTTGAAAAAGACAAACGCCGCTTTGATATAGCTGTTAGTGGTGGCATTAGTACTAACAATGCCGCAGCACGTACAGCTTTTGTTGAAGCGGGACATGGTTTAGCTAAAATCCCGGTTTATGATGCGCTTCCTAAGATTAAGGCCGGTTTGTTGCGAACAGTATTAGAAGATTACAAAACCGCGGATATTGAGCTTTATGGTGTGTTCCCGCCAGGGGCGGCGGGAAGCAAAAAATTGCGTGTTTTACTTGATTACCTAAAGGACTATTTCGCTAATCAAGTGGCAACGCTGGCGATTTAAACAAGCGTTCGATTAAATAAAGCAACGGCTTGTTGATACATGGTGATTGCAAGGGCAGGGTCGTAACGGTCGCCTTCATCGCGCATAAAGGCGTGTTGGGCATTAACTTCTTGCCACTGGTAATTAATTCCTGTTGCCACCGCTTGTTGGTAAATTTTAAGGCGGCCTTCTTTTGGTACATGTGGGTCTTGCTTACCCCAGACAAAGTGAATCTCACCTTTGATATCAGCCATGCGATCAAATGAGTTATTACCCGTCTTGGCAGGTAAGGTATCGCTGTGTATATCTGTTGCATATAAACAAAATGCAGCTTTAATATTAGAGTTTAACGCTGCGCGATATGCAAGGTGACCACCAATACAGACACCCATCGCACCGATGTGGCCTGTGCAGTAATCTTGAGTGCGTGCAAATGCAATTAAGGCTTCAGTATCGGTATCGTGGCTCTCAAGTGGTTTTGCCCACTTGTCGGCATTGCCTTTATCCTTACCCGCATCATCGTAGGCAAGTACAGTACCGATAGGGTTTAACTCATGAAACACTTCGGGCACTAATACCACAAAACCATGACCTGCCAGTATTGCAGCAGAGCGTGCGATTGGCGCAGTTTCTTGAAAAATCTCTGAATAGAAAATAATGCAAGGGAACTTCCCTTCATCTACTGGGCGATAAACACTGGTGCGCATTGGCCCTGTTGGGGTGGCTATATCGTGGCTATGGTGTTGAATGATCATAAAATGCTCGGCTAAATAAAACTCTATGTTAACCGAGCACGATAAAATAAACGACTGTAGCCGTAAAACTTTTAAATACTGGCAGGCATGTTATTACAACTTGCGTAATAACTAACCGTTGCAGGCCAATCAGAGAAGATACCTATAACACCAACATCTTTGGCTAATACATCAAGCACGGTCATCATATCGCCATCATTATCAATAACATCGGCAACCGATTGATAATAATAGCCGCCACCATTATTTAACGGGCCTGAGCGTTCAAAGCTCCACGCTATGATTTTAAGGCCCGCCGCTTTGGCATCGACTGCGTATTGTGAAGGCACTATGTTACTGTCGTTATCAATGGTTAATAGCATCCAGATTGGTGGTGCAATAATCTTAACACCGTCACTGTAAAGTGCAGCCATACTGGGTTGCCAAGTGTCAGGATTATTAGGGTCAAAGCCTGCATCACTATCACGGCCATCCAAGTAAACACTTTGAGCTGCAAAGTCAGGATTGTTATTAATCCAATATTTTACATCATCTAAGTTAAATGACTGTGGAAAAACATGATTCGCGGGCACATCCATTTGTATGTACTCATCGAGCATTTTTTGTGCGTACTGCTCTTGGCTCATACCATCAAAAGGCATGCTAACAGCTGGCGACTTAAGTTCAGGAGTCATTTTTACGCCTAACTCTTTAAACAAGGCGATACTTTGTTTATGTGTCATTAGGGTGCCTGTATTTGCATATAAATCAGTTCGCCAACTAGGCGTTCCTTTCATATAGTCAGCTACATTAGTTGCGTTGGGGTTTGCACCATCCATTTTGCCTTCAAGGGTTAAAAACTCTGCGAGGCTAATATCGCTAGTACAACATTTAGCAGAAGCAGGCGTACCACTGTTAGGATCTGCTGGAGCAAAAGGTTCACTGCATTTCGCAGCTAATTCTGGAATAGCTAAAATATTTGTGGTGGTATGTAAGTCACACTGCGAATGGCGACATACTAATTCTTTATCGTTTGTAAACGTGACATCACACTCGACAATGCCAGCCCCCATGCGAGCAGCAGCTATATAAGACTCCTTAGTGTGCTCAGGGTATTGCATAGGCGCTCCTCGATGACCGATTGAAAAATCAGTACGGTAAAAGGGGCCTTCTTTACACGATTCTAGTTTTGTTTTTAGTGTACTGTCTGCCATGTCATCAATGAGGTAGTCTGGGCGAGTGCCAAGCTGAATATTGGTGCCCTGCGCCACTTCTACGACAATGGGGGTTGGAACTTCAACAACTTGAACATCAGTATTTGTGACAACAACTTCTTTTTCGACAACTTCTACATCATCATCACAACCAGCAAGAACGCTTATGAATAAGCAACTAGTCAGTAAGGGTATGTATTTCACTATTTTCGTATCCTTTTAAAATAAATGAGTGCATCACCTTAATCATCATTAATGACAATAAAACGACAGTAAGCTTAATTTATTTTTTCACAATAGCTTGGTTCACTATCAAAGCTAACAGTATAACGGCTGCGCCAATACTTAATCTGAGAATGTCGGCATCACGGTTCCAAATAACAATATTGACGATAATCCCCGCAGGGATTAGTAAGTTATTCATGACTGCCAGCGCACCCACGTTGACAATAGTCGCGCCTTTATTCCATGCAAAATAACCAAGTCCAGAGGCAATTGTTCCAAGGTAAATCAGGACACCCCATTGTGTGGTTGTGGTAGGGAGCTTACTGGTATCACCAAATAAACCATAGCAAACTAATGCGACGATGAGTGCACCAATGAAAAACCATGCGAACACACGAGAATGCGCAATGTGTTCGTGTTGCATTAATCGTTTATAGGTTACTTGTCCTGTTGCAAAGCAAATATTGGCAGCCTGCACAAGTAGCATTCCAAACAGGTAGTTTTCATCAATGCCTTCGTAACGAATAGCGACTGCTCCCACGATGGCCAGCATGGCGGCAAGCAAGAATTTAGCATTGAAGCGTTTTTCAAGAATATCGTTTAATAAGGTGATGTAAAGCGGTGTCATAACCGTGAATAACAGCACTTCAGGCACACTGAGGTACAAAAACGAATGGTAATAAAAGCTGTACATTACACCCAGCTGCACCGCACCTATTGCCATCAGTTTAAGTGCTAAAGCTTTAGGGGTTTTACGCCAGTGCAGAAAAGGTAAAAATACGCAAGTTGCCAAGCCAATGCGCATTAACACACTAAACCATGCATCGACTTGTCCTGCTAAATAAACACCAATAAGACTAAACGAAAAGGCCCAAAGCAGGGTAACAGCAAATAAGTAGGTCATGTTTTATAGTCATTGATTCTAAAATTGCACTATAACAAAAAGCCCGCAATAATTGCGGGCTTTCATCATTTTGCGAATAATTTTAGATTATTCAACTAAACCACGGCGCTTTAATAGTGCGTCTGTTGTTGGCTTTTGACCACGGAATTCAATGTAGCTTTGCATTAAATCGCGGCTGTTACCTTTTGATAAAACTTCTTTACGGAAGTTATCACCATTTTCACGGGTTAAGCCACCTTCTTCTGTCATGTGCGCAAACGCATCTGCTGCGAATACTTCAGTCCAAAGGTACGCATAATAACCTGCAGAGTAACCACCGGCAAAGGTGTGGCTAAAGTAACAAGACTTATAACGAGGTGGTACTGGGTAATATGCAATACCGTGCTTGTCTAATGCATCATGTTCAAACTTTTGCACATCTGTAATATCAGCATCAACACCAAATGAATGCCATTCCATATCAAGTAGTGCCGCGGCTAAATACTCTGTTGTATCAAAACCTTGGTTGAACTTTTGTGATTCAAGTACTTTTGCAAGTAATGATTTTGGAATTGGCTCACCTGTTTTGTAATGCTTGGCATAGTTTGCCAGTACGGTCGGTTCGATGTTCCAGTCCTCATTTGCTTGTGAAGGGAATTCAACAAAGTCACGAGCAGTTGCTGTACCCGCTAAACTTGGGTATTTAACGTCAGAGAATAAACCGTGTGCAGCGTGACCAAACTCATGGAACATGGTTGTTACTTCAGAGAAGGTCATGAGTGTAGGTTGGCCGTCAGCTGGTTTAGGAATGTTTTGTGCGTTGTAGATTACCGGCATGGTGTCTTTTAGACCGCTTTGGCTGACATAAGAGCTCATCCATGCACCGCCGCGTTTGCCTTCACGTGCATAAGGGTCCATGTAGAATAAGCCGATAGCGCTGCCATCTTCGTTAAATACTTCAAATACCATTACGTCTTCATGATAAACAGGTAAGTCTGTACGCTCTTTAAAGGTAATGCCGTACAGTTTATTCATCGCAAAGAATAGACCGTCGTGGATCACTGATTGCATTTCAAAGTAAGGCTTAACTAATGCAGGGTCTAAGTCGTATTTTTCCTGACGTACTTTTTCAGCATAGAATGCCCAGTCCCACGGTTGTAAAGCAAAGTTTTTGCCAGACTTTTTAATTACTTGCTGGATTTGTTCTGCTTCAGCTTCTGCTTTGGCAACCGCTTTTGGTGCTAAGTCATCAAGAATGCCGTAAACGTTTTCTGTTGTTTGCGCCATACGTGTTGTCATCACATACGAAGCCCAGTCTTTGTAACCCAGCAATGCTGCTTTTTCTGCGCGTAGCTTAGTCTCTTTAATGATGATTGGGCCATTAGTTGCTTGTGCGCGAGTTGCAGAAGTGGTCCACACTTTTTCACGTAGCTTGCGGTTTTCAAGGCTTTGTAAGATAGGCTGGCGAGTCGTGTTGACAAGCGTGATCATGTAACCTTCTTTACCAGCTTTTTGTGCCGCAGCTGCAAGGCTTGCTATTTCACCTTCAGACAAACCAGCCAGCTCGCTTTTATCTTTTACTAAAATCACATCTTCTTTGAATGATTTTAAGATATTTTGTGAAAACTCTGTTGAAAGTTTGGCAAGTTCTGCGTTGATTTCACGCATTTTTGCTTTTTCAGTTTCGTTAAGTTTTGCACCCGCGTTAACAAACTTTTTATAGTAAAAATCGACAAGGCGTTGATCTTCAGCATTTAAAGATGATTTGTCGTCGTAGATACTTTGCACACGAGCGAATAAGGCTTTGTTTAGGTAAATATCATCAGTATGAGCAGACATAATAGGCGCCATTTTAGCGGCGATTCGTTGATACTCACTGTCAGAGATCAGACCTGATAAATTAAAAAATGCCGCAGAAGTGCGGTCTAGTAGCTCACCAGATAGTTCCATTGCAACAAGGGTATTTTCAAATGTTGCAGGCTCAGGGTTGTTTGCAATCTTTGTAATTTCAGCTTTTTGCTGTGCAATACCCGCTTCAAATGCTGGCTCGTAGTCTTTGGTTGAAATTTTATCAAACTCAGGAGCCATGTATTGTAAAGGGCTTGGCTTGAAAAGAACGTTGGTAACATTAGCTGTCTGTGTTTCAGCTGCAGTTTCAACTTGAGTTTGTGTGTCAGCTTGCTGTGAACTACAAGCTGAAAGTAAAAGTGCACTAGCAATCGTTGTTGCTATTAGGGTCTTATGCATGAGAACTCCAATATAAAAATGTGCTTGGTATTTTCCACATATGAGGGATTACACCAATGATGAGAGCTTTTTTAAGTTACCAAATTTTAGACCAGAAACAATTAAATCTATCGGTTTATTAGGATGGTTGAGCGCAAAAAAGGAAGTAACGTGGTAAAAGTGCACAAAAAAGCCGTCTTACTATAAATGAGACGGCTTTAATATTTAGTAAAGTAATAATGAGATAAATTGGTGTGATTTATACATCGATGGTTATGCATGAATCAATTATAACCCAGTACAAACTTTTTCTCAGAGCCAAAATTTCCAGGCATCGTATTTCCGAATTCTTTGTTGATCAGTGCTAACGTGTTTTCTTGTTCTGCAAGTAAGTTTAAAATACGATTTCTGTAATCTAGGCTCGACTCAAATAAGTTTAAATCAACCATTGGCTGAAGTGTTGCTAGCTTCTGTGTAAGTGTCATTTGTGACATTGTGCTCTCCTCATGCTATTCATAGTTCTCACTATTTATATAGCATCTATGTTCAATAATAGTTAATAATTAGCGCTTTTCGTGCATAAAGAACTTAGTATTTACCAAGTTTTCACTTATTATGCCGTGTTAAACTTAGTCACAACTGAACCAAATTCATTTTTTTACTAGGAATGTTAATTTATGACCCTTGCTGATCTGCAATCTGCATTATCGTTTGTATTGTTTACTTATAACGATGTGCAAATTACTGTGCTAAAAATTATTCAAGTGCCTTTGGTGCTTTTTTTAATGTGGTTTGTGGTCACGTGGATTGGTCGATTAATTAAAAAAGCATTACTTGCAAAAAATCTAGGTCCTGATGCTGTTCATTTATTCACCCGTATATATCTTGTCGTTACGATAGCGGTGCTTGTGTTTACCTCACTTGAGGTACTCAATATTCCATTAACAGCGTTTGCTTTTGTCTCTGGTGCAATTGCTATCGGCGTCGGTTTTGGTGCACAAAACATTATTAATAACTTTATTAGTGGTTGGATACTCATGTGGGAGCGACCAATACGTATTGGTGACTTTCTAGAAGTAGGGACGGCAAAAGGGGTTGTTGAAACAATTAACACACGCTCTACACGCATTCGTCGTAATGATGGTGTGCATATGTTAGTACCTAATAGCCAACTGCTTGAAAATACCGTAACTAACTGGACTCTGATTGATCGTAATGCGCGCTCATCCGTTAATGTTGGTGTTGCTTATGGTTCAGATGTGGTATTGGTTGAAAAGTTGATTAAGCAAATTTTAGATGAGCATCCGGCTATCTTAAAAACACCCGCCTCATCAGTCTTATTTGATGACTTTGCAGATAGTTCATTAACGTTTAGTGCTATCTTTTGGGTATGTGCGGAGTCAGAAGCACCTCTTCGACAGGTACGAAGTGAGTTACGTTTCAGTATATATAAAGTGTTTGCTGAGCACGATGTTACCATCGCATTCCCGCAGCGCGATATTCATATCGATGGCGAAATTGCCTTAAAACGTCGAAGTGCACAAAAGTAAAAATAAAAAAGCGGCTTAGCCGCTTTTTTTACGCTTGTTCATTTAGTTTTTTAAGCTTAAATGCGAGCAGTACCATCATAGTGCCAAACACAATGGCGTAAGTAGCTACTAACCAAAGTAAGGTTAGGATACCTGCTCCAGGGTTAAACATTAAGTAAGCACCAAAAATGATGGATATGACACCACTGGCAATTAAAATCCACTCATTACTGATTTCTTTGCGAAGCTTACTGGCGATAATGATTTCAATTACCCCCATTGCGATAGCCCATGCAGCAATAAAATATAACATTAAAATAGCGGTGACATTGGGCGCAAACAAAGTGACTAATGCCGCAGCAATCGAGATAAGACCGCCAATAAGTAGCATCCACCATAATGGATTGTCTTTTTTAGAAGCAAAAGCTAGCCATGCGCGAATTGCGCCATCTACAAAGAAATAAGCAGCAAAAATAAACATCAATACAGCAAGTGATGCCTCGGGTGCAAGCCAGCCACAAAGCCCGAAGATTATCGCAATCACGCCATGAATAAATAGTGATGACCAATGTGGAATCAACGAATTTGAAATATGCATAAAAAGTTCCTTTGCCTAGGTTAGAGGGGCTAACATGTTTTAATAGATCTAACATTTAAGCTACTTAAAGCAAAGGAATTTAATTAAAATTTGTACAGTTAAAAAAGCATGCTCTAATCTAATATTATGAATTTGAGTCCATTTATTATCTTGCTACAAGG
Source organism: Pseudoalteromonas sp. CO133X (assembly GCA_004208945.1). Classification (GTDB taxonomy): domain Bacteria; phylum Pseudomonadota; class Gammaproteobacteria; order Enterobacterales; family Alteromonadaceae; genus Pseudoalteromonas. The sequence continues at coordinate 156,074 of SGPE01000024.1, forward strand.
ATGAGAGAGTGAAAAATTTAGCCACTACTTTTTTGTGCGTCACGTGTTACCTGTTGGTTATCTGTTTGGCCGCAGTAGGGGATAAGGCATACGCTATGAGTTCGCCAGAGGTCACTGTAAAGTCACTTATTGATAAAGATGATAAAGAAAAGGCTGATGAAGAAAAAGAAGTGACCAGTGCAGAGGCAGGGAGCTCATTTACTAGTCTGCAAACCGATGAAACTTCATTTTTCGATGAATTTAATCGAATTACTCCGCGAAATACAATGTATGGCTTTTTAACAGCTGCACGGTCACGCGACTTTGAATTAGCTAGTCACTACCTCGATTATCGTAACTTACCGCAAGATGTTGCTGCCATTGGTCAGATGAAACTGGCTGAAAATCTATCTTTAATTTTAGATAGAACTTTATGGGTTGATATTGATAACCTGAGTAATAATCCTGACGGCAAAAAAAATGAAGCGGTACCAAGTTATCGCGATCTTGTCGGTGAAATTTCCACTTCTCAAGGAAAAGTGCAAATCTTATTACAGCGTGTTCCGAATAAAGAAGGAACGCAAACAATTTGGAAAATTTCCAATGCGACAGTGAGCAACATACCCTTATTAATTGAAGAGTATGGGTATAACCGCATAGGAGAGTGGCTATATCAGTCTTTACCAAGTTTTGAGTTTTTAGGTGTAATGCTGTGGCAATGGGTCTACTTTGCATGTTCTTTTGTTTTCTTTGTACTTGTCGCAATTGTGTTAACACGGCTTCTTTCTTTTGTTTTAGTACATTTAAAGTTTCCCATACAGCAAGACATTGTTGATTTTATCAATGGACCAATCTGTTTATTAATAGCAGTAATAATGTCGCGTTCGTTAAGTGATGAATCTAATGTAACCATTGCTTTTTTGGCCGTAATTCATGGCGCCACGGTTTTGCTTTTAGCATGGACTTGGGTGTTTATACGTATTGTTGATATTGCGAAACATCGCTTGAGCCAGCGCTTTATCCGCCAAGATAAACCTCATGCTGTTTTCTTGCTAAGGCCTGTGAGTAACGTCATAAAAACCAGTATCGTGATTATTATGTTATTTGTCTGGTTTGAGAATTTGGGCTTTAACGCGACGACCTTACTTGCTGGTCTGGGTATCGGTGGGCTTGCTATCGCACTTGCTGCACAAAAAACGGTTGAAAATATCATTGCAGCAATCACGCTTTATACATCAGCACCTGTACGAATTGGTAATTTGTGTAAGTTTGACAATCACCTCGGAACAATTGAAGAGATAGGTTTAAGGGCAACACGTATACGCACACTTGATCGCTCGGTTATTTATGTAGCGAATGCTAAGTTTGTGGATATGCAGCTTGAAAATATTTCTGAGCGAGAACGCATTTCATATCGACCTAAGTTAATGCTCAGCGCGAAAACAGAGCAGCAAAACTTACATGCTTTTATGGCGTCTGTTCGTGTACTACTGAAAGAGCATGAACATATTGCCGATGAGCCTTGTCGAGTGCGATTTAAAGGTTTTACGCCTTGGGCTTTACAAATCGATGTACTAAGCTATGTAGAGACAGTCGATTTTGCGTTTTATATGGAAATAATTGAAGAGTTAAATATGGCGATTTTAGGTTTGATGAACGAGCATAATTGTGAATTAGCCAAGCCAGAATTTGCTCGTGTAGTGGGGTCGTAATGAAAATTATCACAAATGAAAGTAGTTCTCAGTTGTACACATTCTCTACACATTGTTGCTATTGGTTGGACAGGACATATGTCCGCTAAAGTGTAAAATAGTTGCATAATTTCTTCTAAATGCTTTGATGTTGCCGCTAATTGTTGTAAAAAAATTGTGTATTTATAATTTTTAATGCAGTAAAAGTGTCATAAAGTGTTATAATCGTCAGCGTTCGTTCAGCCTCTTTACCTCGTTTTGCACTCTCGATTTAGAGGTCCGCGCAGCTTATTATAAGGCGCGAAAAATTGGCCGAGCCCGTCAAATGATTTGACGCAACATCATCACCGTTGAATAAGAGTGCATAAAAAAGGTTAAAACCCGACATGAAAGCAATGAAAAGATCTACGTTAGCAACCCTAATCAATGCAACGTTGTTCTCTGCCGTAGCAGGTACTTCATTTTCAACTCTTGCTGCAGACGAAGCACCAGCAGCAAAAAACAACCAACTAGAAGTTATCCAAATCACTGCTCGTAAGCGTGTAGAAAATGCTCAGGAAGTACCTGTTGCAGTATCTGCGCTGCAAGGTGATAACTTAGATGCTTACAGCTCAGCTGGTATGGATATTCGCTTTATGAATGCGAAAATCCCAAGTTTATCAATCGAATCTTCGTTTGGTCGTTCATTCCCACGCTTTTATGTTCGTGGTCTAGGTAACACAGACTTTGATTTGAATGCTTCTCAACCGGTTTCTTTAGTGGTTGATGAAGTCGTTCAAGAAAACGCAATCTTAAAAGGTTTCCCTGTATTTGACGTTGCACGCGTAGAAGTTTTACGTGGCCCACAAGGTACATTATTCGGTCGTAACACGCCGGCTGGCCTTGTTAAATTTGATACAGTTAAACCATCACAAGAATTTGAAGGCTATGGTTCAGTATCTTACGGTAGCCGTGGCGCAGTTGATTTTGAAGGTGCTGTTGGCGGTGGCCTAACAGACCGTTTATCAACACGTGTTTCTGTACTTTGGCAAGAAAAAGACGATTATATTGATAATCGCGCACCAGGGTTTGAGCAAGACGACGTATTAGGTGGTTACACTGAGAAAGCGGCTCGTGTTCAATTCTTATATGAAGGTGATGATTTCACAGGTTTATTCAACTACCACACGCGTGATATGGACGGTAAGCCAATTGCATTCCGTGGTAACGCAATCAAAGCAGGTACAAACGATTTAGTAGATGGCTTTGAACACGATGTGGTTTTCCACGATGCAGCTTCACGTGCTACACAGCAAGTTGAATCACAAGGCGCAAGCTTAAAGCTTGAGTGGGACATCAACGATTTAACACTGACGTCAATCTCTGCATGGGAAAGTGCTGAAATCTATTCACGCGCTGACATCGACGGTGGTTACGGTTTCTTTAATGCAGACGACCCAACAGCGCCTATGGGCCCAGGTTTTATTCCGTTCACTTCTGAAAGTGCTGACGGTATTCCAGATCAAGACCAATACACGCAAGAACTTCGTTTATCAAGCAACTATGCTGGCGACGTAAACTTCCAAGTAGGTGTGTTCTACTTTGACGAAGCGCTAACAATCGAAAACTTCAGCTACGACACATATGGTGCAACACCTGGTGAGTTAAACGGTTATGTTATCCAGCAGCAAGATACCAAAGCATGGGCGGTATTCGGTTCATTAGATTACACAATCACTGATGACTTAAAAGTAACAGCGGGTCTTCGTTACTCTGATGACGAAAAAGAATTCTCAGCGAACCGTACTTTAAGCCCTGTTGGTGGTGGTGCGTTATTCTTAACAGAAAACCCAAGTGACGATCACATTAGCTGGGATTTATCTGCTAACTACAAGATCAACGACAACGTAAACTGGTACGCGCGTGTCGCTAATAGCTTCCGTGCCCCAAGTATTCAAGGTCGTATCTTATTCGGTGATGAAGTAACTGTTGCTGAGTCTGAAACTGTAACATCTTTCGAAACAGGTATTAAATCAGACGTACTTGATGGCCGTGGTCGTGTAAATGCGACTGTGTTCTACTACACAATGGATGACCAACAATTAACAGCAGTGGGTGGTGGTGCAAACTTCAATCGTCTAGTTAATGCTGATAAGACAACTGGTTATGGTTTTGAGTTAGACACTGAGTGGGTATTAACTGATAACCTAAACGCGACGTTTAACTTAAGCTACAACAACACTGAGCTTAAAGATAAAGATTTAGCCGTTGCTGTTTGTGCACAATGCACCGTGACAGATCCAACATTCCAAGTACCTGGTGCATTTGGTCCTGAAGACCGTGCTATCTTAGATGGTAACAGCCTACCACACGCACCTGAGTGGATCTCTAACGTCACATTACGTTATAGCCGTGAAGTTGCTGACGGTGAATTCTTCACTTACGCTGACGTGTCTTACCGTAGTGAAATCAACTACTTCTTATACGAGTCAGTTGAGTTTGAAGGCAAGCCATTAACAGAAGTTGGTTTACGTGCAGGTTATGCTTGGGCTGAAGGCGACAACGAATATGAAGTATCAGCATTCGTTCGTAACATGTTTGACGAACAACAATCAATCGGTGCTATCGACTTCAATAACAACACAGCAATGGTGAACGAAGAGCGTTACATTGGTGCTGAGTTCAAAGTAAGCTTCTTCTAAGCTGAAATAATAAGTCCTATTAAAACCCGCTGTATAGCGGGTTTTTTCGTTTATAATCGCGTTGGTAACTGCTAAAGTGGCAGGATTAATTTAAGAGAAAGAGAATACCTATGGCTGGATTTTGGAACTACCGTGTGATTTTTTGTGAAGCAACAAAAGATGAAGCGGCACAATATCAAATTCATGAAGTTGAATATAACTTAAATGGTAAAGTGACTAACTGGTCAGAAACTGGAGCAGCGCCTTTTGGCAATACAGTTGAAGAGCTAGAAGCTGATGCTGATCGTTTAAAAACGGCGTTTTCTAAGCCAGTTTTAAAAGTGGTTAGAAAGCAACGTGGCTACGAGTTAGTTGACGTAGAAACAGGCGAAGACGCCTTTGCTGAGCCACCTGCGGGCTTAACTGAATAATCACGCTGAATTAATTAAAGGTGCCAATGGCACCTTTTTACTTTAACTTTGAAGGAATGAGGATGACTTTAAAAGCAGTATTATTTGATATGGATGGCACGCTGGTTGATTCTGAAAGTGTGCATTTTAATATTTGGAATGATTTACTCGCGCCTTTTGGCGTGCAATATGATGAAGCTACATTTTGCCAACGCTTTTCAGGCAGACCGACTCTTGAAGCCGCAAAAGAAGTGGTTGAAAAATATCAGCTTACGATTAGCCCTGAACAATTAACAAATGATAAGTATGCTGCATTTGGTCGCTTCGTGAGCTCGAATTTGCCAGCGTTTATGCCTTACGCAAAAGAAGTCTTAGAAGAGATTAAAGCGAGCGGTTTAAAAATGGCGTTAGTTACGGGTAGTGCTAAAGATGAAGCGTATCCTATTTTAAAAGGCTATGGCATTTTTGATTGGTTTGATTGTGTGGTCACGAAAGATGATGTGATAAACCCCAAGCCTGCAGGCGATCCATATCAACTCGCTCTTGATACCTTACAGATTAAGGCAGATGAAGCAATTGCAGTTGAAGATACATTCACTGGTGTAAGCGCTGCAAGTAGCGCAAACGTGCCTGTGTTTGCTGTACCAAATCACTTCACATTAGAGCATGACTTTAGTAAAGCGGCAGGAAAGTTCGAGAATCTAAAAGAACTTCTAAAATGGGTACAAAGTAAGCTATAGTTTAGAAAATGATTCATCGCAGGGATGCATTTATGATCTTTCTATTTCGCAGACTCGTTACTTTATTGTGCTTTAGCCTGTTTACAGCAATCGCTGTGGCAACACCAAAAGTTCAACTCGCTAAAGTATATGGCGCTGATAGTGTTGTTGTCAGTGATTACCTCGTGAGTGAAAAGTACGATGGCGTACGTGCAATCTGGACTGGCACTCAGTTTCTAACCCGAGCAGGAAATACGATTAATGCGCCTGCTTGGTTTACTGCTCCTTTACCTAAGGCTTGGCTAGACGGCGAACTTTGGAGCAAACGCCAAGACTTCGCTAACCTGAGTGGCATTATTCGAACACAGCTTCCCGTTGATAACGACTGGCAGAATGTAAGTTATATGGTCTTTGATATGCCAGACTCTAGCATCCCTTTTAGCGAGCGTTATAAAAATTATCTAGGATTGGTAGCGCAGTTAAACGCTAAACACATAGTAGCAGTAGAACAAAAACGCTTCGAAAGTAATCATCAACTTAGCTTGTACATGGATGATTTAATAGCAAATGGTGCTGAAGGAGTAATGCTACATTTAGCGTCTGCGGTGCATCGCTCTGGGCGCAGTGACGCTTTATTAAAGCTTAAACCCTATCTTGATGCCGAGGCGATTGTTATTGCGCATTTGCCGGGAAAAGGTAAGTATAAGAATATGTTAGGTGCACTTAAGGTGCGTAGCGCTGAAGGCGTAGAGTTTAAAATTGGCTCGGGGTTTTCAGACCATCAGCGGCAATTTCCTCCGGCAATAGGCAGTACCGTTACCTACAAATACCATGGTTTTACCAAACATGGGCTACCACGTTTCGCCAGCTTTTTACGTGAGCGAAATGCCTTATAAGCTTTAGACATTCAAAAACAGCTGTAATTATGGTAAATTTCGCGGCCTTTTTATTGATGTATAGGTAAGACGATGTTTGCAGGCTTTGATTATGGTAGCTCAAATTGCGCAATCGGTGTAATGAATAATGAGCAACAAGTCTCTTTAGTGCCACTTGAGCAGGGCAAACACTATTTACCTTCAACACTTTATACTCATCACAGCGCGTTGGTTGTTGATTTTGTAGCAAAGCATTTAGCTGGTAGCCAATTTGAGCACGACTTTAGAACTCAGCGTCGAGCGCTCCTTAATACTTTACCTCGCGTTAAATCCGACTTAGATATTCAAGCAGGCGATGAGACCTTATTTATAGGTCGTGAAGCTATTAGTGAATATGTGCAGTTTCCTGAGGAAGGTTATTTTGTTAAATCACCGAAGTCATTTTTTGGCGCGGTTGGCTTGAAACAAGGACAAATTAACTTTTTTGAAGACATTGCAACGGCGATGATTTTAAAAATTAAACAGCGCGCCGAGCAATCACTGCAAGAGTCATTAACAGAAACGGTCATTGGACGACCAGTAAACTTTCAATCAGTCGGTGGTGAAGAATCTAATCAACAAGCACTAGGCATTTTGGAGCGAGCAGCAAAGCGTGCAGGATTCAAAGAGGTGTCGTTTTTATATGAGCCGCTAGCGGCAGGGATTGATTATGAAACTTCATTGCAGGAAGACCAAAAAGTATTGGTTGTAGATATTGGCGGGGGGACCAGCGATTGTTCATTTGTACAAATGGGGCCGAGCTTTCGACAAAGTGAGTGTCGTGATAACGACTTTTTAGCTCACAGCGGCAAGCGTGTTGGCGGTAATGACTTAGATATCGCGCTGAGCTTTCATGGTTTAATGCCGTTGCTTGGTTTAGGCACTGAGTTTAAATCGGGTCTTGTGCTGCCTAATCAACCGTTTTGGCAAGCCTGTAAAATCAATGATGTTAATCTACAGAGCTTGTTTTACAGTGATGCACATCATCGAGAGCTTGTTACACAACTACGTGAAGTGCAACAGCCTGAGTTATTTAAGCGCTTAATTCATTTACAACAAAATAAGCAAGGTCACCAATTAGTACAGCAGGGGGAAGCGGCAAAAATTGCACTATCGTCAAGTAACGAATTTACCGCTGATTTAGGGTTTTTAGACCCAGAGTTAAGTCAGTGCTTGACGTTAAATGATCTATCTTTAGCGGTAGATGACTCTATAAGCCAGATAGTAAGGCTAGCTAAACAAGCCATAGCGGATGCCGGTACAACACCTGACGTTATTTATTTAACTGGAGGCAGTGCTCAGTCGCCATTAATTAAAGCGGCGTTAAAAGCTCATTTAGGTGGAATTGAGATGCTCAATGGAGACCACTTTGGCAGTGTAACTGCTGGCTTAACTAAATGGGCACATAAGCTTTATCGCTAAATGTGCTCATTTATAAAGACTACAACGTAACTTGGCGTGTTGCTAAGTATTTCTCGTAATCAGGTAGCGTTCGATTAAGCTCGCTCTCCATCATGGGTGAGCTTAAAAGCATATCGGCACTGACCTCATTACAGGCTACAGGAATATTCCACACAGCGGCTAAACGTAGGAGTGCTTTTACATCTGGATCATGCGGCTGTGATGCGAGTGGATCCCAGAAAAAGACCAACATATGCACTTCATGCTCAGCAATTTTAGCACCTAACTGCTGATCGCCACCCATTGGACCACTTAATAATTTAATGACTTCAAGCCCTGTTGTGCGCTCGATTAAATGGCCTGTTGTACCTGTACCATAAAGTGTGTGCTTGCTTAAAATACCTTGATGCTTTTCACACCACGCTTGCAGTGCCGCTTTTTTGCCATCGTGGGCAACAAGGGCGATATTTTTCTTGGCAGGTAGGGCTTGTTGTTTTTGTTCCATAAGTGCTCTTAAATTAGTAGGTTAATTGCTAAGGCTATAAAGACCAGCCCCGTGATTCTATCAATCCAAATTTGGGTTTGTGGGTGCTCACGAAAGTGACTGGCAATTTTATCGCCGAAATAAATATACGTGCAGTCGATTGGAAAAGCAAAAAGTGGGTAGAGTAGGCCAAAAAATGCGAGTTGAAATGTCGTTGATGATAAGCTCGGATCGACGAACTGTGGAATAAAGGCAATGAAAAACAAAGCCACTTTAGGGTTGAGTACTTCGGTCATCATGGCTTGAAACATCACATTTTGCTTTTTACTGGTGCTGACATGAGGTTTTTCGTCGCAATGTGGTTCAGGCTGGTTAAAAGTACTTTTTAAGGTCATTAACCCTAAATAGCAAAGGTATGCAGCACCTAAGTATTGTACTGTGGTATAAGCGACTGCAGATGCCTTTAATATGGCTGTTAACCCAATGACGGCAAAAAAGGTGTGCACAACGCCGCCAAGTGCAAATCCGAATGCGCTTTGCAGGCCCGCTGCTCTGCCATTGGCAAAGGTTTGTGCCATTAAAAATGCGTTAGAAGGCCCAGGAGCTACGGCAATCAAAAAACTGGCGCCGAGAAACGAGAGCAAAAATTCGGGATTAATCATTGGCATAAGATAAAAAAGATGGATAGCTGATTCTAACAAGCTTACAGAAAAAGAAAAAGCGGGCATCATGGCCCGCTTATCTCGTAGGGTAGGAGATTAGAAATTAGCAGTGCTGTTATTTGAACAAATAGTTGTACTTTGCGCTTCACATACTTGGTAAGTGTAAGAGCCACCGCCTTTAGTTGTAATGGTATCTGTGTAGCTATTGGTGTTTGCCATAGAGCCCAGTTTGCTGCCATTACGATAGATATCAACAGTACTTGTTGCTGCACCATTCCAGCTTAAATCAACATAGGCCGTGCCTTTTGATTTATAACCTGATGTTGAAAGGTTGATAGCATCGCTGCCAGGTGTTGTGCCGCCACCATCATTGCCGCCTGCACAACCATTTGCTGTGAGATATGCATCTGCTGCAGCCGCTTTAACGATACCGTGACCAAAGTACACGTCGTGACCTGCAGCACCTTGATCTTCTGCTGTTGCTTTAAGGGCATCACGGATTTCTGTACCTGTACAGTCAGTGTGATTAGACCAAACTAGTGCTGCAATACCTGAAACAGCAGGTGTTGCCATTGATGTACCGCTCATGAAACCATAATCACTGGTACCAATTGCAATATCAATTGTGGTACTTGAAAGAAGCGCTGAACGGTCTTCAAGTGCAGCACCTACAGCTGGAATCGTTGTATCATTTGTATCGCCTAATGTAGCGTATAACATACCCGCTTCGTTATTGATGATAACAGCACCGATACCACCTGAGTTCTCGCAGTTACTTACCTTGTCATAGAACGAGATATTACCGCGGTCAATCATACAAATTTTGCCCGCTGCGCCAGTATCAATACTTTCAGCAGTACCCATGTAATAAGCGGTGCCTGATGCATTCCCTGAGTTTTCCATTGATGAAGTAGCAAAGCCTGCGCCATCAGCTGCTAAGCTAGCTGATGTAGCCATACCTGCAGGGTAAGTAGAAAGTGTATCAACACCACCTGCTGTTACTTCTACACAGATAGTTTCGTCTGTTGTTGCGCGTTTACCGCGACCTGAAGTGCAGCTAGGGAACTGTGAAAAGTCGGCAATTTGATTGTTTGCATCATTGGCACCAACCATCATTACTGAAGGGTAGCCAGCAGGGTATGAACGGACACTATTGCCATCGTTACCAGCAGCTGCAACAACTAAGCCGCCAGCATTTGTGAAATTAGCAAACGCGTTAGATTCGGTGCTATTTGAACCACCGCCACCTAAGCTCATGCTGATGATATTTGCACCTGCTTGAGAGCATAAATCCGCCGCGTGCGCTAAATCTGATGAGTAGCCCCAACCTTCAGCATTGAATACTTTGATGATATGCATAGCTACACCTGGTGCCATACCTACAACACCAATGTTGTTATCTGCTGCACCAATAGTGCCCGCTACGTGAGTACCATGTGGGCCGCCATTATCGTACCAGTTGCCAGTACCACTGTCGTTATCACCTGTGATATTACCCCAAATGAAGTCTGGGTTTGTTGCATCTAGGCCTGAGTCAATTACACACACCTTCATACCTGCATTCGCATCAAACGTCACCTGATCAGCCTGTGATTGATAAACCGCGTAAGGCGTTAACTGCTGCTGCATAGGGTTACCTGCATCGTCATTGTATACTGCCATAGGTATACGTTTTTGATCTTCTTCAATTAGTTTAATGTGAGGGTTATTAAGCAAGCCTTTTATACTTGCTAGGTCGTGACCGGAGAATTGTGCTGCAATAAAACCATTACCATCGACTTTGATATCACCGCCCAGTTTTTTTGCGAGTGCTTTCACAACGCCTTTTTTGTTATTATCTACTTGGATGATGTAACGATCGTCTGCTGCGTTGGCTGTTCCTGCTGCACACAATCCGCTGATGATTAACGCTAAAGCTAGTTTATTCTTTTTCATATTTTGTATCCCAAACGTGTATTAAGGTTAACTTTTTGTTAACTTGGGTAAACGATAATTTAATAACTCCGTGGGTACAAGTTTAATTATACTGAAAATTGGAATAAAATGTTCTAGAAACAGTTCTTTAATAGCATTTAGTTATAACGGGAAGTCTAAATGGGTAAATAGAGTATAATAATTCTTATTTACCCATATTGTTATGATAATTGTTTGTATTTAAATAGTAAGTAGGCAAATGGGATGAGCATTAAAAAGTGCACGCCAATCAATACTGGCGTTGTTAGATCCAGTAATTGGGTTAAAAATACCAAAAAGCTTGCGCCACTCATTTGCATAAGTCCCACTAATGCCGACGCTGTTCCAGCTTGTTTTGGGAATAAACTTAGCGCTCGCCCAGCAGATGAGCCGAGTGTTAGCGCATAGCCAAAGGCGGCAATAAACATAGGAAACATTAAAGCTAAGGCTGAGCGTTGTTGGCTAAGAGCAAGCATAATACACCCAGATAACACTAATAATATAAGTCCAGCTTTTAAAGCACGTTTGGGCTGTCTTTTTATATAGATGGGCATAATAAAGCTGGCAAGAATGCTCAGAGCGGCATTACAGGTAAACCAAAATGTGAAGTCAGCTACACTGCCATCAAGTTCAGTGATTAGCCAACCTGGTGCGAGGGTCACAAAAACTAAAATAGCCGACATAGTGACTAAACAAATTAAGCTATGAAATAAAAATAGCGGCGTAGAAATAATTGGTATAAAGCGTCTTAGGTCGAGAATATGACCACTGTAAACGCTATCTGATGGGCGTGTTTCTTTGAAGAGAAATAAAACGATACACAAGCTGACAAGCGCAAATCCAGCCATAAATAAAAAGTTCATTCGCCAACCAAATTGCACGGTTAACCATGCGCCTAGAATAGGGGCAAGGGCAGGAATAAAGCACACTATACCATTTAAGTAAGTAATGATCTGACCGCTACGTTCGCTACCAAATTTATCCCTGACTATTGCAAAAGCAACGACAAAAGTTGCGCATGCTCCTAAGCCTTGTAATGCTCTTGCGATCATCAACGTGGTAAAGTCTGGAGCCAAATAGGCCCCAAATGCAGCTAGACCATAAATTGTAACACCGGTAATGGCCACAGGTTTACGGCCAAACTTATCGGCAAGTGGCCCCGCAATTAGCTGACCAAGACCCACTGTTAGCATAAAAATAGCCACTGTTTGCTGAAGCTGCTTTTCTGATGCATTGAGTTGTTCAGCAATGGTAGGGAATGCTGGAAGATAAATATCAATACCTAGAGGGCAAAAAACGACCAATAGGCCAAGGATGAATAATAAACTCAGATTTCTGTGCTGTGACTGCATTAGCTCTCCTTTAAAGCAATATTTTATGTGCCCGTTAAAGAAAAGAAAAGCGTTGATATCTATTTATCTGAGGTACATACGTAGTCATTAAGGAAAAGGAGATTTGCTAACATAAAATTTCCATTTCGCTATCTGGTCTGATGTGTTAATTTTTTCACTTACATCATAAAAAATAATGGATAAACGTCGTGAGTTCACAATCATCATTATTAAAAATTTGGTCTAGATGTCAGTCATTGCCAAAAGGTAACTGGCTGTTTAGTAAGGCTGTGTGTTTTAAAGCTCCTTATTTTGGCTCAATAAAGCCATTAATCACAGATTTAACAGCAGGGTATTGCGGTGCAACCGTCAAAAATCGCCGAGCAATCCATAATCACATAGGAACTATCCATGCAATCGCACAGTGCAATGTGGCAGAGTTATGCGCTGGCTTGATGGTTGATGCAACCGTGCCTGCAAAAACGCATCGCTGGATACCAAAAGGGATGACGGTTAATTATTTAGCAAAAATTGACACCGATATGCGTGCTGTCGCAAAGATAGAAGTGCCACGAGAATGGCTAGAAAAGCAAGATTTGATTGTACCGGTGAAGGTCTACAATAACCACGATGAATTAGTATTCACCGCGGATATCACTATGTATGTAACAGCTAAGAAGAGTTAGGATTTATCGGCGGCTTGTTTATTTACAAATGAGAGATCATTGTCATCATCAGCAAGGATTGAAGAGGGAGAGTCCTCTTCGCTTTCTGGCTTGATAGGCGCAATGTTATCTTCTTCGTGACGATGCTTAAGGCTACCTTCAATAATTGCACCTGCTTCGATGCTCAATGTATCGTGAAACACATCACCATGAACCTCAGCAGTACTTTCTATAACGACCTTATTTGCGATTAATGAGCCGATAATTTTGCCTTTAACAACGACACTATCAGCTTCAACAACACCTTCAACCATACCTGAGCTACCTATTACAAGATGCTTAACACGCAGATCACCATCAATGCGACCATCAAGTTGTACTTCACCTTGGCTGGTGATAGAGCCAGTTAGACGCATGTCTTCTGCGATAATGGAAGGGGTAAGGTTTGTTCTTTTTAACGATGAGTTTGTTGAGCTAGTTGTTGTTTGTTTTTTTTTACCGAACACGAGTAAGCGCCTTTGTTATTTTTACAGGGTTGACATGTTTGCCATTAACTAGAACTTCGTAATGTAGATGCGTACTTGTGCTACGACCAGTACTTCCCATCAAACCAATCACATCATCTTTAGTAACGGCTTGGCCCTTTTTTACTTTAATTTTATTTAAATGGCCAAAGCGGGTTACGAAACCATTTTTATGTTGTAATTCAATAAAGTTACCGTAACCACCATTGCGGCCCGCACGAAGTACAGTACCATCTGCAGGGGCGAAAATCTCTGTTTTATGCCAGCCTGCTAAGTCGACACCTTTATGGAATGCACGACGACCGTTCATCGGATCTTTACGAAGCCCGAAACTACTTGAAATATAGTAATCAGCTGCTGGAAGCGTTTGTGGTAACTCACTTAACAGGTTCTCTAAGTTATTTAGAGTGAGGAGTTTATCTGCAACGGCTAAAAATTCAGCGGGAATTTTTGATTCATCAAATAAATCAAGTGGTCCACCTTGTGCTGTATTTGCTTGCTCATGTAGCGCTTCTGAGGCAAACGTTTCGTTTAAACCAGCTCCTTCTAACATGGCAATAATCGCCGCATGGCGTTGTGTTATCTGTTCATCGAGTAAGGTAAAGCTGCGGTTGTAGTTAGCATCAAGACGTGCAAAGCGCTCTGTAACAGCGTTAAAGCTATTGGCCTGATTTGGCTCATCTTCCAATGGTGCATGAAATTCTTCAGTATGCTGCTCGGTTGGCAATATAGGAGATGCTGAGTCATCAGTTGTCGTATCTGTGCTCATCGATTCAGGCAAAGATTCAAGCATACTTTGCAGTAAAGCTTGTTTTTGCTCAAGTACCGCTAGCTGCTCAAGCTGCTTAGTGTATTCGTTTTGTTGTTGTTGATGCTGTTTTTGCCATGCTTGTTGTTCGCTAAGCTGGCTTTGTTTTATATCTGTAATTTTATCGGCTTGGGAGATAATTTGCAGAGTAGAAACACTTAACCACGTCACAGCTGTTAATAAAGCAAGTAATGCAGTTAGTTGAACCCAAGGCGCTAATACTAGGTGTTTTACTTCGCCATTTTGACGGATCAGCAGCTGTCTAGCTGGAAAAAACGTACGATAAAAGGACTTAATATTAACAAACATGGCGTGCAAAAATTGGATAAATACCGAGCTAAGATAACAATCTGAACTAAAAAAGCCAGAAAAAAATTGTAACTCAAGAAAAAAAGCAGCAAAAAAGGGCACAAATGGCCCTTAAGTATGCTGCTATATCGTTATTTTGCAGGAAGTACCGTTCCTTCAACAGAACCGAAACCGATGCGTGCAAAGCCTTCTTTCTCGCACCAGCCACGCATAATTACGTTGTCGCCGTCTTCTAAGAAAGCACGTTGCTCGCCATTAGCAAGAGTGATTTTTTCTTTGCCGCCGCGCGATAGCTCTAGTAATGAACCAGCTTCTTCATGTTCAGGGCCCGATTGTGTACCCGAACCTAACATGTCACCTGGTTGGAAGTTACAGCCATTTACTGTGTGGTGAGTGACCATTTGCGCCACTGTCCAGTATGAATGTTTAAAGCTAGATTTAGATACCTGTGTTGGCGCTTCGCCAGCTGCACGCATCTTTTCAGTTTCTAGTTGCACATCCATTTTGATATCGAATGCACCAAACTCACGGTTATGAGCTGACTCTAAGTAGTCCATTGGTTGTGGATCGTTTTCGTCACGTGTCCAGTTTGTTCTAAATGGCGCAAGTGCTTCTGTCGTAACAATCCAAGGTGAGACAGTCGATGCGAAGTTTTTCGCAAGGAATGGGCCGAGCGGTTGGTATTCCCACGCTTGTAAATCACGTGCAGACCAGTCATTAAATACACAGAAACCAAATACGTGGTTTTCAGCATTTTCAATGGCAATTGCATCGCCTAATTCATTACCTTTACCAAGGTAAATACCTAACTCAAGTTCGTAGTCTAGGCGTTTACAAGGGCCGAATGATGGTACTTCTGCATCTGGCGCTTTAGTTTGACCATTAGGGCGGTGGAACATTTGTCCAGATACATCAATTGATGATGAACGACCGTGATAACCAATTGGTACCCATTTGTAGTTAGGTAGAAGTGGATTATCAGGACGGAATAAACTACCTACCGCTGTTGCATGGTAAATAGAAGTATAAAAGTCAGTGTAATCACCAATGCGACACGGCAGCGCAAATTCGATGTCTGCTTGAGCGATAAGCGCTTCGCTTAATTGTGCTTGCTCACTGGCACCTTCGCGGAGTGCTTTTGATAGCGCAAGACGAAGTGCAGACCAATATTGCTGACCAAGACCCATGAATTCATTTAATGTAGCTTGGCTTGCTGCTTTAACGGCAACCTGTGCATCACCAGAGAATAAACCAAGTTCGTTTACTTTTGCTAAATCGATAACTTGGTCACCAATTGCTACAGCGCCGCGGAACGCTTCGTCTGAATTTTTACGACGTACTTCTGCAAAAGGAAGGTTTTGAATTGGGAAGTCACAGTTCGCTTCGTTAGCAGATGCAACCCAGCTTTTTAGATTAATATCGTGGGTTTCGTTAATTAGGCTCATACTCTTTCCTTATTGGTTCGCGCTGATTTATTAGTTATCTATATGGAGGCAATCAACGCAATTTAAACAGTTAGTTTAAAACAGAATTTAAAACGACAAAAAGCAGCGTGTGAATAACGCTGCTTTTTAGACAATATGATGATTTAGATTACACCACGACGCTCTTGATCACGTTCGATTGATTCGAAAAGCGCTTGGAAGTTACCTTCACCGAAACCACCGTCATCTACACGTTGGATCATCTCGATAAAGATAGGACCAAATAGGTTCTTCGAGAAGATTTGCAGTAAGTAACAGTTTTCGCTTTGGCTATCTACAAGGATTTGATGCTTACGGATCTTCTCTTTGTCTTCTTTTACCCAAGGCACACGGTCAAAGATGGTGTCGTAGTACTCAGGAATGATATCAAGCGTGGCAATCGTTGATTGGTCAAGCTTATCAAGTGAGCTTACTAGGTCGTTAGTTAGGAATGCTAAATGCTGCACACCTGGACCATTGTACTCATTTAAGTACTCATCGATTTGGTTGTTGTTGTTATCTTTACCTTCATTGATTGGAATCGAGAAAGTGCCGCACGGAGATTTAAGTGCGTAAGATAATAGCGCTGTTTTTTGACCTTTAATGTCGAAGTAACGAACTTCTGTAAAACCAAATACGTCTTTATAGAAGTTAGCCCATGTTTCCATCGTGCCTTTATATACGTTATTGGTTAAATGGTCGATACGGATGAAGCCTTTGTCTTCAACAATATTTTGCTCGCTTAAGTCTTCGAAATCTGACTCATAGATAGAGCCTTTATCACCAAACTGTTCGATGAAGTAGATTAAGCTGTCGCCGATACCGTAAATAGCCGGGTATGGTAAATTTTTATGTGTTGAGTCTGTTGCTGGTTTTGCACCGCGCTCAACAGCAACCTCGAATGCTTTTTGTGCATTCTCTACACGCCAACCCATAGAACAGATTGCTGGGCCGTGGCTTTTAGCAAATTCAGCAGAAAAACCTTCACGCTCATTATTTAGTAAGAAATGAATGTCATGTTGGTTGTAGTAAACAATGTCTTTACCCTTGAATTTTTTTAGCTTAGAAAAGCCAAAATCAGTAAACACTTTGTCCATGTAATCTGCATCCGGTGTTGCATATTCAGTGAATTCAATGCCCATTAGGCCTAACGGATTATTTACTTCGCTCATTGTCATTACTCCCGCAATTATAAGCACTGCGCTAAAAAAGAATTATTGTTCTGTAATGAGCGGATGATTAACCAGAAAACCGATAAGGGGAAGATCTCGGTGTTATTTAGCTAACGCCTCCTTTGTAAATTAAATGGGACAATGATTTTAATTTCAGCAATTGCACTATCTGAGGCGGTGAATGGGCCATCATTAAGGCAAGTGTTTGGTACCGTGATTTTAATTTATTTGTATGTATTTAAAGGAAAATTAATAGGTTTTCTAGGCTTAAAAAAAGGCCTAAGACGGCCTTTTTTATTAAGTTTAATGTATCGATTAGTTTACACTTTGGCGTGCTTTGTTAAAAAACTTGCTGCGTTGTTGTAACCAAGGGTTATTCATAATTTGAGGTGCAGCTTGGTAATGTCGCTCAATGACTTGGTTTAAGGTGCGAGTAGACTGCGTGAAGTTGAGTTGCTGTTGTGCACTACCCATGTTTGCAATTTCTGCGTCTGTCATAGCGCGACCTGCAAAGAGGAGTGCATTTAAATACCCAGGTTTAGTTTCGTAATCATTATCGGTTAAAAGTAGCGTTGCACTGTTGATTGCCCAGCGTTCATTGATTTCGCCTTCATCTTTAATACCAATTAGCTCGCCATCAAGGTAAATTTTTAGTGCGCCATTGTTTGGAGCAGCATAAAACACAAAAGCAATACGGTGCCAGCTGTTTGCCAAAAGCTCGCCAAAGTAACCACTGTCACGAGTGGCGATACCGATGGCATTATCTCGGCTGACGTAAAGGTCTGCATCATTGCTATTAGTGAGATCTGTTTGTAGTAATGCACGCCATTCATTGGTGCTTTGCTCTGGCCAAAGCACGTCCATCACCAGCGTGTAATCTGAAATAAATCCGTCAGTTTGGTAGTCACCATTTGCAGGGCTATTGGCCGTTAAGGTTAAGCCTTGTGTTGGGCTGTGGCGAGAAAACGCCAATACACCTGAAGCACCACTTGGTAAATCAGCAACTGCAAGCTCACTTGTGGTCGCAAATTGGCTATTCTCTGGTCCCCAGTTTTCTTCTTCAGGGTCGAAAAAGCTGAGTGTTGCAGGGCCAAAGTCACTGCTAAAACCTTGCTCAGGATTATTAAAATTCCATACCGTGACTGCATCGTCAGTTTTACAGGCGTTAAGTGTGTTATCAGTGTCGATGTATAAACATTGGCTAGTGCGTGCTCGTGCGTAGTTATCAAGTAGCCACCAACTTTCAGCGACTAATTGCGCGTCTAAGTTTGGCAGAGCAGGGAAGAACAACTCGCTGTTAAGTGCAGGGCCTTTAAATAGAGCAACTTGGTATGTGGTTGCATCACTGATGTTATCAGGCACTAAAGCAACCCATTCAGGCTGGCTTGCGAGCATGGTTTTTAATTGGCTGCCAGTAACAGAGACTTGATAAATAGAGTTAAAGCCTGGGGTATTCGATGGCTGGCGCTCAACCTTATACGCCGCATGAAAGTCTTCTTGAGTTAAGGTGCCTGGAAGCCAGCGATCTTGTACTTGGCTTGCATCTAGCAGTGCGGCATCAATAGCAGGGAATTGCTGTATAGTGGCTTTGGCTGTAATACTAATGAGCTCTTTTGCACTTGGGTAATTTTCTGAAACGGCAATTTCAGTGTTTGCATCAGGGGCGTAGCGGCCCATGATTTCATCGATGGTGGCTTTTGTGCGCTCATCTAAACTGGTAATGCTGGTTGTTGGTACGGTATTGTAATCAACATCAGCGAGTGTTTTGTCTTCAAGGTTAAAGGTTAACGTGAGATCAGTTAGGCCTTGTGCAAAAAAGTTTGGCTGAATAACAATGCTGCCATTATCTAAAGTTTGATAGCTTTCACCACCATGGGTGTGACCACCCAGTACTAAATCAATCCCCGTAACATTTTGCGCAATACGAGTGTCAGTGCCTTCACCTAAATGACTCACCATTACCATGTAATCAACATCTTGGCGGTACTGATTAATAACTTGCTCAGCCACTTCTTGCCATTGCCAATTCATTTTGAAATTAGCAATAAAATCAGGAATTGGCTCGTCTTCAATAGGTTCGTCGAGTTCATTCCAAGGCACGGAAGTCATGCCAAAAAAGCCGATTCGAAGGCAACCTACTTGCACAACTGAAAAATCGACACCGGCAAACGGCGTATCACTGTTACCCTCATAGTCAGTATTGCTTGAAAGCACGATGGCATTATCGTCATCAGCAAAATCAAGTAATTGCTCTGGTCCCCATGCATAGTCGTGGTTACCAATCACGCGTACGTCAAAGGCCATGGCTTTTATTGCCTCGACCGTGGCTAAGCCTTGTGAAGTTTGCTCAGCTACGGTGCCTTTTTCATAATCATCGCCACCATTGGTGAATAAAGTATTTGGGTTTTCCAGTTTGGCATTATCGTAGTAACTGCGAATACGGCTGAATAATTGCTCTTTAAAACCAAAGCGCGCGTGTAAATCAGCAACATGAATAAAGCGCACTGTTTGTGAACTTGCTGTATCAACACATTGTTCGCCAATTGTTTTACTGACTGCAGGAATGCTGCGCGACATTAACGCGTAGGTACCAAAAGTGGTAATTTCACTTACCGCAAAGCCCTCTTCGTTGAAACTGGTTGTCAGAGGTTGCCACTGCTCATCTTGTAGCATAACAATACTAAATGCGAGGTTAGTTTGTTGCTGGGGGAGCTTTATAGAAAGGGTTAACGATTTAGAGAATACTAAATTATTGGGTCTAAAAGTATGTCTTGCAGAGACAATGTTTTGCTCAATATCTGCTGTAGTTGCAGTTGTTTCTGTATAGGTAAAAGTCGTATCGGTAGAAACGGTATTACTATCTGCATTTAGGCGTACACTACCATTAGCAAATTGTTCGGAAAAACCTGAACTGACTGAAATAATTAAACCAGACTGACTTGGGGTGGTGGCAACCTCTTTCGTTGTTTTATCGCCGCCACAGGCTACAAGCAGTAATGTGGTAAAAAAAATGATTAAGAGTTGATTGAAAAAGCGCAATGTATCACTTCCAAACCTATACAAACTATTATCAAATTATAGTATCAGTATTGCGGACAGCGATATAGCATTAATAAAGAAAAACCCCACAGCGAGCGCTGTGGGGGAACATTTTTTACTGCTTTTCGGCAGTTACTTCTAGCTCTTCAGCTAGAATGTGTTCAGTTGTTTGCGGCTCATGATGGCCTTCGGCACCATGCATCCATTTAACTAGCTTGTCGCTCAGTAAGTACATAATGACAGCTGATAGGATTGCTGTAGCACCTAAGCCGATGAAAATACCCATTGCATTATCAACAGCTTCTTCGCCTTCACCTAGGAATGAACCTACGAAACCAGCAATCTTGTTAGCAACAGCTGTACATAAGAACCAAATACCCATAAGCATTGATGCTAAACGTAATGGTGCAAGTTTACTCACCATTGATAAACCAATCGGTGATAAACATAATTCACCTAAGGTATGGAAAAGGTAGAAAAGAACCAGCCACATCATGCTAATTTGCAGATTGTCACCTTGGCCTTGCGTCATTAGAGCAAAAATCATTGTGATGAAGCCAAGTGCTAAGAAAATAAGTGCAATAGCGAACTTAACAGGTGAGTTTGGTTCACGCTTATCCAGCTTCAACCAAACGATAGCAACTAACGGTGCAAAAACGATGATGAAAATTGAGTTTAATGATTGGAACCATGAAGCAGGGACTTCAAAGCCTAATAGCATACGGTCAGTGTAATCGTTAGCGAATAGGTTCATTAAGCCACCCGCTTGCTCAAAGCCCATCCAGAAAATGATACTGAATACACTCATGGTGAAAATAACTTTAATGCGGTCAGTTTCAACTTTAGTAAGAGGCTCTTTAGTGTTTGATTCAGACTGAGCTTGTGAAAGCTTAGCTGATGGAACGACACCAATATCACCTAGGTATTTGTTACTTAATGCAAGTTGCATAAGTACAGAGATCACCATACCAACACCGGCTACGATGAAGCCCCATTGCCAGCCCATTGCAGCGGCAGCATAACCCGCAACAAGTGGACCTAATGCACCACCTAGGTTGATACCCATATAGAAGATAGTGAATGCGCCATCACGACGTTGATCACCTTCTTTATATAAGTCACCCACCATAGTAGAGATATTTGGCTTAAACAGACCATTACCCAAACATAGTAAGGTTAAACCAATATAGAAAACATTCTCTTGTTGACCTGCAAGGTAACTGTGCGGAATACCCATTGTGAAATGGCCGGCAGCCATTAGTAAACCACCAAGGATAATAGCTTTACGTTGTCCTAAAACGTTATCTGCTAACCAACCACCCAATAGTGGTGTGATATAAACAGCCATTGTAAAAGTACCGTAAAGGCTTAATGCATCGGCATTTGACCAGCCGAAACCACCTTCTTGAACAAGTGCCACTAAGTACAATACTAGAATAGCGCGCATGCCATAATAACCGAATCGTTCCCACATTTCTGTGCCGAACAACAGGAACAGCCCTTTAGGATGCCCTAAAAAGTCACCTGCTTTAGGTAATGAACTCATATTTACTTCCTAACTCTAAGTTTTTATTGAGGCCTTATTATTTTTGCTTTGATCGTTCTAGTTTTTATTAAATGAACGGGTGGCCATGTTTTAGATGCAGCTAAGATAATGGTTTGTTGCTCAAGTTTTGAACTTGAAGGTAAGAGACACACCCTTATCCTAGCTACAAGTGCGCTACAGTATACATAGACCTTCTAGTCAGGGGAAGTGCTTGCGGTGGGTTCAAGCCAGAGGCCCTGTATTTAGTAGCTTGCATAAGGGATGACAGGTTTTCCAGGGAAGATCAGCTCACTATAAACAGGCTTAAAGTAGTATCTAAAATAAAGTTGTGCATAATTTGGTTCGTAGAAATCAGCTCTATCAAGATTAAAATAGCCACCAAAAAACCAATGTGGCGTAAAACGATACTCAAAACTGGCTGCTAAGTTGTAAGAAATACCACTACTAGTGTCGTCTTCAAAATAAGGTACAACCCCCGTTATAGCTGTTTGTGCTTCAGCTTGTGCTTGCAAAACAGGATCATTAGGAAAAAACTCAATTTCATCGGTGGTTGTGGTTGACCAAGATACGCCGCCACGTAAACGATAAACAAAATTATGGCCAATGCGTTGATCATAAATGACTGGCAGTGAAGCGCCTAAATAGTTTTGCGGACTGTAATAGCCACCATGTCCCCAGGTTTCTTCACTTAAATTGTGCTTGTATGACCAATGTAATAGGTTTAAACCAATGCTCAGCTCTTTATTTCTTTGTCGAATATACCGATAGTAACTTCCTCCCATTAAACTGTAGCTTTGATTATCTTTGACGCTTTTACCGGTTAAAAGCTGGTAATTGGTGCTTCCCCAAAAGCCCCAATCTAGCCCTAGATCATGCGATAAGCTCAGTTGCAATTGTGTGGCTCGAACGCCGCCCCACACTTGATTAGTAAAGACATCTTCAAGTCCTGCGTAAGATAAAACGGAGCTAGTAATAGGGCGTTTATTGAAGGTTACTCCATAACCGAAATCGCCAAAGCTTCCTTTGTAATTAACGCCCCACACGATATCTTCGACTAGAAAGCCAAGTGGAGTGGTACCAACATCAAAGCGCCATTGCTCGTTTTGCCAAGCAAAACCAATATCCATTCCTTGCTGTTCGGGTTCAATGCTTAACAGTGGACAGTCAAAAATACAGAGCGCTCCTTGACCATAGCGGCTGCCCGCAAAGGTTTCATCAAAACGGGTTTCTTGGCTCGATATCGTCATTGGGTCTAATTTCACAATCCCAGTGCCACCCCAAAGAGGAAAACCGGCCTCGATAGGCGTTGCACCAGCGCCTAGAGTTGACTCATTTTGCGTGCTTGTTTGGCTACTTAAGTTGATAGCGGCTGTAATATAGGCTTGTTCTTGTTGTTCAATACCCTGTAATTGGCGTTTTGCATTATTGACATACCATGGAGCGTCATCATCAAGTGTATACAGGCTGTAATACTGCTCATCAGCTAAACGACTATTGATGGTATTTGGTGCGATTGCCGCTTGATACCAGTTTTTTGCAAGCTGTGTTTGTTGCTTAGTCTCAGCTACGGCTGCTGCCTGATAGTAAAGCTCTTGATTATTATTAGATTTTGCTAACAACTGTTTGGCTAGGTTGAGAGCCGTTGTTTGATCTTCAAATTGGCTAAGTGCTGCCATTAGTTGTTGTTGTCGATAGTTTTCCTGATACGTTACTTGGTTGATTTGCTCTGCAACAATTCGATCAGCCAAGGTGTTATTTTGCATCTCACGACTAAGTGCTGCAAGCGTCAGTGCAGTATCGGTGGTGACTGTGTGTCCCATTGCGGTGTGTTGCTGGTAGCGAGAAATAGCGAAACGAGTATCACCTTGCTCTATATAGGCATTAATTAGTGCTTCATTAAGCTGTGGGTTTTCGCTGTACTGATTATCAAGCGCTGTTAGTTTTGTTATTCGCGTTTGGCCTTGGTAAAAACGATTAATGTAGTTTATTTGTAGCGCAAGCCATTGCGACTGTTCTGAGCTTGTTGCACTGCTGGGCAGCTGGTAATAACTAAACCACGTATCTATACCTGCTTGATCATCGTTATTAATAAGCAGGTCAGCATACGTCATATGCCAATATGGGCTGAGGCTAGAGTCGCGTTCAAGCGCTTTTTTAAGTTGCCTTATTGCGTACTGTTGCTCATTAATTTGGAGCCATTGAGTGGCAAGCTCTGCTTGCATTAATGGTGTTAATGGCTGAGCTTCTAACTCCGTGAGCTTATAAATAATAGTTGCTTTATTGGTGGCAGTATTATTTTCTGCAAGCTTCTCGAGCTTGGTATTAATACTCAGTTGCTCAGCAAGAACGTTAATGTCATCAGTGCGTGCGTTAGTTGGAATGTAATCCAGTGTCGCCAACGCGCCCTGATAATCATTGAGCGAACGTAAAAATAATGCATGGCTGTATCTGAGTTCTGCATCCAACGGAAACTGCCACAAGGTTTTTTTATAAAGCGCTTTTGCGTGTTCAACCAAACCCTGTTGTTGGTATAAATTAGCGAGATCATAATATAACCAGCTTTGGCGAGGGCTTTGTTTTATCGCCATAAGTAACATATCTACAGCTTCATCCAGTCGGCCTTTCGCTGTTAAATCATCGGCATTTGCGCGTAATTGCTGGGTTTCAAGGAGCGTATAGTCAGCGGCAATAAGCGCTTGCTGCTGTTTACTTAAGCTATTATAAAATTGATGGCTACGTGCATAGTTTCCATCTGCAGCGCTTAAGATAAGCATAGCTCTTAGGGTTGATTGCTGTAATGGATCACTTTTTAGCACGTGTTTGTACAGCTTCATTGCTGTTTGGTAATGGCCGGCGGCTTCGGCAAGTTGCGCACGGTAAAACACGACCGTGTTCGGATCCTCATTTAGGGTATCAGCCAAATCGAGCTTTAATGTTGCGCGTTTGAACTCTTTCATAGACATCGCTGATTTCGCTTCGTCTATGTATTGCCAAAAACGCGCCGTGTTTGCTAGGCCTTTAAGTACTGTAATGCGATTTGTATCAATACTGTATTTTTCAGCTTTTTTAAAAAAATGATACGCTTGAGCATTATTGCCTTGTCTAAGATTGAGTAGTCCTAGGCTGTTGTATATTTCAGGATCTGTGGGTCGGCCTTTTAAGGCTTGATTGAACAATGCTTCAGCTTTTGCAAAACGGCGTTTTTCAAGCTCTACATTGCCTTTTAACCATGTTTGGTAAGCAGGGTCAGCCAGCTTTTCGCGTTCGGCTTTATATGCCTTTTTAAAGTCGCTAAATTGCACGTGCCCTTTACTGCTTTTAGGGTAAGCAGCAAAATAACGTTCATAAGCATGTTCGGTACTTTTGTTCAGAGGCATATCTTCAAGTGCATTTAACCATGCAAATTCAGCCTCAACACTGTATTGATTACTATGAGCATAATGGCTCAAAAGTGCCAGTGCTTCTTTGTTTGTAGGATTTTGCTTTAACAGATGACGGGCGTAAGCAAGCTCAAAGCGGCCGCTGTTTGGGTAGCGGTTCATTAATGAGCGGTATCCTAGTAAGGCCTGTAGGTATTGATTTTCGTCTTGGGCAAGCCAGTTTATATGTTCAAGTTCAAATTCAATATTAGGGTAGTTTGATTTGAACAAACGCTTGTAAATTTTTACAGCGTCATTGTATTGCCCTGCGCGTGCACGTAAACGGGCCTGTGCAATCGTTGCTTTTTCTTCATTACTGACTTTTTCCAGTAGTGTTAAGCTCTCCACACAAGGGTGTGCTTTTTGAGTTAGCTTTGCCAATAAGTTACGCGCTTGTTCAGTTTCTTTTTGTGCATACAAAACACGCACCTGCGCACATTGAACTTGGGTGTTTTGGGGGGCGATACTTAACAGTTTTTCTAAACTGTCAGTCATCAGCTGTGTATCTTGCTCAATTTCGCCTAATTGTACTTGGCTAATTAACCAATCAATTGACTGAGTATCAATATCGTTATTTGCAAGCGCAAAGGCACTAGGGCTTGCGATAATGACAGCAATGAGCCACTTTATTGGCATTCAGCGCTCCAATTCGTTATCAAGTTTCCTTCTTTATCAATCTTAAAGCGTTCGTTTAGACTGCTGGTGCCAAACAAGTACAATACACTGTCATAGTAGCGAGTCGTTGTGAAACGGGTATCCATCATTAATTGTTGTTGCAGTGCGGTGACTAATTGTGATGCTTGCATGGTTTTGAGCAGAGGGAGTAAAGCCCCAGTAAAACCACTTGGACCTGTGCCTGATGTTTTCCCTGAAAGAGCATTTGCTTCTAACGGTACTTTGCCTGATTCGATAATACGCTCGGCCATAGGCGTGAACTGCTGGATAAGTTCTTTTTTGTAAGCGGCATCATCGGCCATCATACTTGCCCAAAGATACACACGAATAGCATTGAAACTGCCTACAGCAGGGCTTTGTTTGTCATGGTAAAAGCCTTTTTCAACACTGTAGTTGACCCAATCAGGGCTAAAGCCTTTTGGTGCTGTATTAATCAGCATTTTAGCTGAGTTTTCATGTAACTCTTGCCAAGGTGAATGCGGATAAAGCTCAGCAAATTGCTTTAAAATAAATAACGGTGCATAGCTTGGGTTTAATTTCCATGAGCCCTGCTTTTCAAAGCCACTGGGGGCTGGCAGAAGTGTTAAGCCTAAGTTAGGTAAGCGGGCTGTTTCTTCGCGAATAATTCGTTCTGCAAGTACCGAGCTTAAAACTGCATAGCGTCTTTCTTGCCAGAGCTTTGCGGCTTGCGACAAGCTGTAAGCTATCCATAAATCAGAGTCAGCAGCAGGGTTAGAGTCTAATATTTTGCCTTCACCATTTTCAACACCCCATTGCCATGCAGGCAGACGAGTGCTTAGATCGCCTTCAGAGAGGTGAATCTCTGTCCAATCTAACAGCGAATCAAAGGTGCTTTTATCATTTGCCACCAAGGCAAAAAATAATGCATATGACTGACCTTCAGAGGTGGTGATATCGAACTGGCTGCCTAAATCAATAACCCGCCCTTGTGGTGAAATGAAGTGTGTTTTAAACGTATTCCATTGCGGCCACGCTGCACAAGTTTGCGCTGCAAAAGCTTTACTTATTAGTAAGATACTAATAGCTAAATAAGTCATAAATTTCATTATGCTTTATCTCCTTCAGACAAACGCTTTTGTGTCAGTAACATAAGTAGTCGCCACAACATATATGAAATCAGCAGTAGTGTAATAATCGATAATATGGCGAGTAAAATGGGTTGATCAGAAAAGTGAAACCAAATCAGCGTGTGAATAGGAAGATGGCCAACAAAGTATTGCTCATCCGTTTTTATGGTTTTGATTCCCTGACGGTTTATTATCGCTGAGCTACCCATGATTTGAGCTGTTTTCTCTGCGTTCAGAAGTACGTCGCTCAATAAACTATATGCACTATTGTCTGAGGCGATCATAGAGACAACTGAGCGCTTTGAGTCTAATGGAGATTGGAAGCCAGAAATGATAGCTAAGCGGCCTAGGCTACTGATATTTATTTTAATTTTTTCAGAATTTTGAGTGTCATATGCACCGTTGTAAATGGCTTGATTAACAACACGCTGATTGTTATTGAGCACAGCACTCAAAGAGCTATTCTGTGAAAGCTCAGCTAAAAGTGAATCAGGCTTGCCAATGATGATGATATCTTTATCAGCAAGTTCGTTCTTTGAATTAGGAAATTGAATATCCAAACGATGGGCTGGATAGCCTGTCATTGCACCCAAACGGCCTGCAAAGTTGAGTAATAAGCTGATTGCCTCAACAGGTGCGTTGCTTTGCATTATTAACACGCTTTGGTGAAGATCTGCGTATTTGGTATAAGGGAAACCGCTATTGGCAAAAGCACGTAAATTAGGCAATGAAATGTAATGATGAAAACTACTCACATCAATGCTAGAGCTGCCATCAATAACACCGAACTCACCGCCTGCTGGAATCGCACTACATTCTCCTGTTTTAACTAGTGCAAAGTTAAAGTCATAAGTCAGTTGGTTGTTAGTTGTTAAATCAAGCCCTGTTAATTCGAAGTCTTGGCGCGTTTGACTTGGTGTACTTGTTGAAAGTAGCGGCAGTAGCGTCTGTGTGGTTACACTCTCATTGCGTTTATTATTAAGCGTGAAACCGTCAACAAATTTGCCATTGATAAGCATGTTTAGGCGCGACAGCATACCCTGTTCAACAGGGGTATTGCGGTAATTTAACGTTAATGGAATACCATTTTCACGCCACGTGAATAGATCGGGTGCAAAGCGAAGATCTAAATTAACAGGTTGACCTCGATAACCCTCTGATTGGAGCTGTGTTGGGTATTCTATAAATTCATCAAATGTAACAGCACGGTCAGAACGGACCCACAGTGGCGCATCGTATGCTTGTCGAAGCGGTAAACTATCAATTGCATCAATGGTTGCACTGCGTCCCGTCATCACTTTATGGCCAAACATTAAGCCGACCACAGCTTCTTTTAGTTGTGCTGCGTCTTTACCTAGGATCAGTAACACTTTGGCGTATCTATGTGTTGGACTACTGATAATCTCAACCGTTGGCTTTTCAACATTAGGGTAATTTAATAAGAAATCAGGTTTGTTTGTATTGGTTGCAAACACCACGCTATGTTCAACAGGCGTTGCATTTATTTGCACTGGAAACTCAGCATTACGCCATTTGGCTTGGGCACCAAAAAAGCTTGAAAGTGCAACGGCTGCCTCAAGCGTTTCTTCATTTGGCCCAGAGGCAAAAATAAAGGGTAAATTAAGTTGGCTGTAATCCCGTTTATCAAAAAAAGGCGCGGGGAAATATTCAAGTAAACTTTCGAGCGCAAGTGATTGACGACCAAGTGTGATGGTACTGCTTTTACCTAATTCAGCCCAAATAGCCTTACTAAAATCATCTTGGCATGCCAAATCATAGTAACCAACTAACTCAAAACGTATTTGATTAAAATCTTTAATCAGTTTTGGGTTGAGCGACACGGTATGTTCGGTTTTTACCTTAATTGGATTAGTTTTATCATCAATGGGTAATACGGTTACGAGGTTTTCATTGAAGAAAACTTTTAAATGCGACACGCGGCTAATTAATGAAGGAGAGGGCGTGTATGAAAAGTTAAGCATCAACTGTTTACCGAGCTTGTCTAGTCGGTTTGTAAAGTCGACGCGAGTGCTGTTGCTAACACCATCTAGTTTAAACTTTTTTAAGCCTAAACGTTCAAAACTTAAGGTTAAGCTTTCGACAGGTGCTTGTTCTGGATAACCATCATCAAAAATAGCTTTATTAGACAGCGGCTCAGCACTCATAGCCCAGTGTGGCAGGCTCAGTGATATTGCAGCGAGTAATAGTGTTAGTAGTGGTTTCATCATGATGGTGTAAATACTTTTGTTGGTTTTTTAGGTAATAAAGACACGACAAAGTGTAGTACCTTCGTTATAAAATTAATCAAGGGTCTCAACTCACTTGGTGCGTGGAAAATCAAATTCTTAAAGCCTCTGAGGCTAGTATAAAACACTTTCGAAAAACTGTATGAAGGTTTATCGTGTTTAAAGTTTTCTTGCCAATCAAGCCAAGCATCTGCGCGTGAGAATGTGCATTGAATAAATGCTTTTTGTTTTTCTAAATTTAAATCTCTAAGCGTTAAGCCGATTTGCTTATCACGGGTGTTACAGATGTAGGTCGCAAATGAAAACTGCTTAAAGCCACGGCTCATAAGGAGTTCAACTTTATCGTTGACCCGACATAAGTGGCTGTGTTCGGTTTCTAAACCGACTCCGTTGTCTGAATAATCCGTTATTTTAACTTTGATGGTGCGCCCGTTCGCAAGGCGAATTGCGGCAGGGAAGTTAGCTTTTATTCTATGCGAGCTACGTACTTGCTTTGCTTCGGCTGCGACAGCGACTGCTGCGCCTAAGATCACTATATTGTAGCTGGCCCACAACATACTAATTAGCAATACGCCTATATGAGACGTGTCACCGAATAATAATCTGATGATGCCATACGCCATACCGATAACGTTTACTAATAACAGTATTATATAGGGCTTTGAAATCATCCAGTCATAGTGGTCAGTACTATTTAATCCGCCTTTTTCAGTGACATTAAACTTACCTTTATTGGGGTTTATAAGTGCAACTGTGGTTGGCTTTAAAATGTACCAGGCTAAAACTGATTCATATACTTCACCCCAGAATGAGTAACGGTATTTCCCTTGAACCCGTGAATTCGTTATTTTCACTTGCAGCAAGGTGGGTACTATATATAAGAAAATAGCGATAAAAGGAGCGTAAATGATTTGTGCGTTTAGGTAAATTAGCGCCAAAGGTGCAGTTAAAAACACAATACGTGGTATTCCTGATAAAAAGTGCAGCATGGCATTGAGATAGCATAATCGTTGAGCAATATTTAAGCCTTTGCCGAGTAATGGATTATCTAAACGAAAAATTTGTGCCATCCCTCGAGCCCAACGGATCCGTTGACCAACATGAGCCGATAAACTGTCAGTGGCAAGGCCTGCTGCTTGTGGAATATTAATATAGGTGGTTTTATATCCTGCACGCTGCATTCTAAGTGCTGTGTGCGCATCTTCGGTGACAGTTTCTACCGCAAATCCGCCAATTTCTTCAAGGGCACTGCGTTTTAATACTGCACAAGAGCCACAGAAGAAGGTGGCATCCCACATGTCATTACCATCTTGGATCAGGCCATAAAATAGCATGTTTTCGTTAGGGATTTTACGATGGTTTTTTAAATTACGTTCAAAGGGATCCGCAGAAAAAAAGTGGTGAGGTGTTTGTACTAAGCACACTTTGCTGTCATTAATAAATTGGCCCATGGTCATTTGTAAAAACGACCGCGCAGGAATATGGTCACAATCAAAAATCGCGATGTATTGGCCGTTTGTCACCTGCATTGCATGGTTCATATTTCCAGCTTTTGCGTGATTATTATCTGGGCGAGTTAAATAGCCAACGCCTATTTCTTCTGCAAATTCAGCAAACTCAGGACGTTTTCCGTCATCCAAAATGTAGATGTTAAGTTTGTCAGCCGGCCAATCAATACTTTGTGCAGCAATGGTTGTTGGTTTAACAACATTTAATGGTTCATTGTAGGTCGGAATATAGATATCAACGGTTGGCCATGTTGATGTATCTTCATTAAGTGGAATTGGTTTTCTGCTTAAAGGGTTAATTGTTTGAAAAAAGCCTAAAATTAGCACCAGCCAAGCGTAGGTTTCTGCTAATAAAAGTCCAAACCCTAACCCTAATGCAAGTGGATCTCCCCAGTTGAGTGTTTCTGTGTAACGCCACCATAAATAGCGAGTAGAGGTGGTGACAGACAGGGTGATCATTGCAATTGTTGCCATTTGTCCTTCAACACGACGCAAAGAGTAGGCAACCAACAAAATAAGACTAATAAACACCGCTTGTGCTTCAACACTAAAAGGCACAGTGACAAAAATGGCGACAGCAAATATTAAGAGTGTGAAAAATGTCACTTTTAAGGTGCTGTTTTTCCACAGACTTGAAGTACTTATTTGTTGATACGCTTTTGACTTCTGTTGCTTTTTAGTTACAAGCCAAGCTCGCCTAAAAAAGCGCACTAGCTTGCTGTCTATCACGCGAACTATCCGTGCTGAGCGTATGAGCTTTCGCCATGTTTTACGCTGTTCTTGGGCAATGTGTGCCTGCGAAGTGGTGGTTGTGTTAAATAAAACCAAGTAACAGCTTTGTAGCACGATTCTGACGCAATTTGATGGCGTTAAAATTGGCTGTGTAACATGGGGATAGAAATATTTTATCGTCTTTTTTATGTTGTTTTTACGGTTTTTATCAAGCCTAAAAAATAGCGATAAAAATAACACTATAAAGGGCATCATGAATGCCCCAAGCAAACTCATTTTATGTTGATTGAAATAACCATGAAATTTAAAAAATACAAAGCGGACAATTCTCTTTGTAAAAATAAGTCCTAAGCATAATTTTATAATACGCTCAGTGTTACTCACCCGAACCTTATTAGTCATTATTACTCGCTCTACTTACCAGCCAGCCCGCTAATGTTTCAAAGTCGTCATTGGCAACACTGTAAGGAGCGCAATTAATGGCGACATTACGAAATGCTGTTGCTTCTTTTATCACTTCATCTTGGTTGATATACAGTGGTGCGAGTAAAGGAAGTTCGGATTGCCATAATTGCAGAAGATCAGATTCAAGCTCAGAGGCAGAGTTAAATCGATTTATTAAAAAGTAATGTTGCCAACTTGAAGTAGCGTGTTTAAGTGAATTTAAGCGCTTATAGATAAAACTGTGGCAAATAGCATCGCAGTTTACAAGTTCTAGGAAAATATCGTCTTCTGAAATTGGGTAATCAGGTACATCAATATGAGCAGGGCAGTCAAATAAAAACCACGCGTTTTCAGATTCTTTTAATTGCTCGCAGCTTTCTATGACTGAGGTAAAGTTTAAATCAGTGAGGCTAGCACTGCCATAAGGTAAAAACTTAATACCATCATTATCTTGATGAAATTGGCAGCTGGCCGCATGAAAGCTGGAATAATCACTCCAACCTAATTGGTGCTCCCACGATAGACCTAGATGCAAGCCAACATCGCCTTTGGGATCAAGGTCAATAACGTATACGTTTTCGTTAGATTTTCTTAAGGCGCAAGCAAGATTAGCGACAACGGATGTTGTACCTGTTCCACCTTTAATACCTTTTACAAAAACTCTCTTCATTATTTAGTATGTACTTTTGTTAATATTTTTAACTTGTTGTGTATCTTTAACGGATAAAGCGATATCTTTAATTAAAGGATATTTTTCGATTGTTTGGCGATTTTTTTCTACATCAACTATTTCTATATATGTTTGGTTTTTTCCACCAAACTGATGGAGCAAATTATCAATGTCATATTGAGTTAAAATAGTTGATTTTTTTACTACATAATCATTCATCTAAAGTATCCGCTACAACAAAACTAGATTTGAAGTGTTTATAAAACGTGGACATGGGCTGCATTATATATAGAATAGCGCCTAAAACTAGTACTAAAGTATCTTTTTCAAGGGTTTATTGGTGCCTTATTTAAATATAACAGGGTTAATGACGGCCTATTCGGTGTTAAAACGCAGTGCAAATTATGCACTACTGGCACCTTTAGACAATCAGTTATTAGAGCTAGCTAGGCATGTTTTTGCTAATAACAAAGGCTCTGTATTCTTACTCTCAGAACAGGTTGATATGTTCTTTAATGGTGAGCAAGGTGATGTTTTTCATCAGCTATTTGAACAAGGTCGCTTATATCCATTTCGTTTACATTATGATTCAATTTTAGCAAAAAAGTCACACTTTTCACGCGGGGTGATTAATGAGCTAAAACATTATGACGAACTTAAGGACAGTACCGTTGTTGTGCATTTGCATAGTGAACGGATTTCATCCCTTGACGAAGTGCAGTTAACCAAAAAAATAAGTTATTATCGTGAACTTGCAATATCTCAAAGTGCAACTGTCATTTTTTTAATTTCGGGTGCTGAAGTAAATAGTGTGCGACGACAGTTTTTAGGTATTAATACACTTTTTGATGGCATGATTTTTATGACCCAAGAAGCCTCAATTCGTACCTTAGAATATGATTATTGGAGTCACAGCGAAGGAGTTATTGCTGCTAAAAGTGTTAATTTACAGCTGCTTAATAAGCAATTGTCGGTATTTGAGAGTGATTTAGACGCGCACACTGACAAACGTTCAATGCATCAAGAGCTAGATGAAGATGAAGTTTGGGTGGTACGAAGTGCGGTACCACAAGGCACTAAGCTTCCTGCTCTTTACAAGGTGGTTGAAGATAACGATGCGCTATATAAAACTGCGCTGACTCGAAAAGCTGCCACGCTCGTTTTTTCAGTTACACGCTACACTGACTTATCAGCTTTAGCACAAGAATGTTTTTTGCTTCGTAAACAATGCGGACGCAAATTAAAATTAGTTATTCAAAATGTAGATGGCATTATTCGTCATCAAGATGAATGCTTGTTTTTAGCCTTGGGTGTGAACCTGATTTTGTATAGTTTTTCGGAGCCATCTAGGCTGTTATCTCAAATTCAGTCGATTCAGGGGTTTCAATTCTCAAGGCCCTTACCCGATTCAATTGATGATGTATTAAAATACAGTGAAAGCGCATTAAGCAAAGGGTATTTACCTATTCTGCGTTTTGCAGAGCAAGTGTCAAAACACAGTGATTCAGCAGCTAACCTGGGGGTTAGTGGGGTGTTGGTCATGTTGCAGCTTTTACCGCGCATTGAAGCGATTCACCCATTGCATTTGTTTCATGTAAAACGAGAGGGGGATCTATTTAGTTATGCCGATGGCTATATCTATTTGTATTTGCATGCGTGCCGTGAGCATGATGTTGAAAGTGCGATTAAACATTTGTTTAAATTACAAGTGAGTGATTTTTTTACATCGAAAAATATTATTGCTGATCACTTTTACATACAACAAGAGTGTCGACGAATTCAACGTGACTACAATCAACAGGAAGTACCAGACTACACAGAGCAATTAAAGGAAAATGTTAGTTATATTTTCGATGCCAAAGTGGCCGATATTGCTAATTTAAACACTGAAACCCCTGAATTTAAAAAAATCATCAGACCGATATCAACACCTGTTTCGGTTGAATTTAAAAGTGATGAGAGATGAGCTTAAACCAGTTTTTAATTACCTTTTTAGTCGCCTTAATACTCGGTGTTTTACTCAGTAATGTAGGCAAGGTACTACTTAAAAAGATAGTACATGTTTATCGTAAACTAACATTCAGGCATGTGCTGCTAACCCCATATACTCCCAAAAAACAGAAAAAGGATAACCAGTGAGGCTTTCAGGTTTAGGTGTTTGGAACTTATATTTCCTTATAAAGTTTTTTCTCTATAGTCGCTCAGATATCTCGTTTGACTTTTTAGCTAATTTAGCCTTTTTTGCTTTTTTGGCCTTATCTTTTCAGCAGCAATGGTTGATGCGTATTAAGCATGTTGTGAGTGTTGTTGTCGGTATTGCATTGTTTTATCACGATTCATGGTTACCCCCCATATCACGACTCACAAAGCAGGCGGGAAATGTCCAAGATTTTAGCTTAGGCTACTTTTTTGAAATAGTGTCGCGGGTGGTGAATATTGAGCTGATTCTGGCGTTATTTGTGCTATGTATAGTGTATTGGTATAGCGCTAGATGGCTCAGGTACACGAGCTTGTCTGTGATTGGGTTTGCATATGCTTATTGGCTAAGTATGTCAGTACCAAGCGATGGCTTAATTACCCCCATAGTTGTGCAAAATCAGTCAACGCCACGAGAAGAAAGCACAGCCGTATCTGGTGCATCAACAGCTGATACGCCAGATCAACAATTGCAGGCTTTTTATCAACAGCAAGCACAGCTAAAGACTCAGTTTCCAGCGTCTTTCAATGGTCGTCCTTTTGATGTTGTGGTGCTTAACATATGTTCCCTTGCTACGGCTGATTTAAATGCCATTGGTGTTAAGCCGCGAAATCTCTTTAGTGATTTTGATATTTTGTTCCGTGATTTTAACTCTGCTACATCATACAGTGGCCCTGCCGCTATTCGGCTTTTACGAGCCAGTTGTGGCCAAACCAGCCAAGATAAACTATTTGAACCTGTTGATAAACAATGCAAGTTGTTCAGTAATCTAGCTGAGTTAGGGTTTAAGACCTCTGTCGCTTTAAATCACGATGGTCACTTTGATGATTTTATTGGCCTAATTAGACAGTATGGGGGAGTCTCAGTTCCTAAACTCGATTTTAGTCAGTTTAGTCCTGCTCAGTATGGATTTGATGGTAAGCCTATTTACTCTGATGGTGAGGTTTTGTCTGCTTGGTTAAATGAGCAAGCAGCAGAAGAGTTGCTACCAAGAGCACTCTATTATAATTCGATTAGTTTACATGATGGTAATCAGTTAGCTGGGCGTTCACGCATGAATAGCCTTGAAAGTTATCCTGCTAGGCAGCAAAGGTTGTTCGCAGATATTGCTCAGTTTATTTCACAGCTTGAACGTGAAGGTCGAAATGTAATGTTAGTTGTTGTACCTGAGCATGGTGCGGCACTCAAAGGAGATAAGTTACAGTTTGCAGGGCTTCGAGAAATACCCAGCCCTGCGATTGTGTCAGTGCCGGCTGCTGTTAAGTTCATTGGCCCTGATATAAAGCACAGTGAATTATATGAAGTAGAAAAAACAGTGAGTTATTTTGCGTTGTCTGAATTAATCAGTAATGCAATGAAGTGGGATGCTTTTTCAGGTGCAGTGAATGTTCAACGCTTGGTTGATAGCTTACCGAGTGCAGCTAAAGTCGCAGAGAATCAAGACACAGTAATGATGTATATTAAAGGCCAACCATACATTCAATTGGATGGCGCCGAGTGGACTAAATACCCAAACAACTAATGCGTTTGGGTATATTTGTCCAAAAATCTTTACAATAGACTACCCACGAATGGGGAGTTAGCGTATTATTCGCTTACTATAGGTTCCCGTTCTTTGAGGATGTATGCGTTTAGATATTCACTGTGCCGACCGAATTGGTATCGCCCAAGAGATTCTCAATATTTTGGTTAGTTATCAGGTTGATTTAAAAGGTATCGAAGTAGATTCGGTTAATTGCCGAATGTATGTCAGTTTCCCGCCAATAGAGTTTGAGCAATTTCAAAAGATTATGCCATCAATTCGATTAATTGATGGTGTGAAGGATGTCCGAACAACCGCATTTTTGCCTTCTGAGCGTGAGCACAACGAGTTAAACACATTATTAAGAGCCTTGCCAGATGGCGTCATTTCGATTGATGCCAAAGGGTGGGTGCGCTTATGTAATGATGCTGCGTGTCGTGACTTACAGTTGTCTGAAAATGAAGTGATTGGCGCAAACATCAATAACTTATTGAAAGGATTTAACTTTACACGTTGGCTTGAGGGCAAAGAAGTGCTTGGCCAAACAACGCGTGTAGAAGTTGCAGGTGAAGATTTTATTGCTGATATATTACCTATTTCTGTTCCACAAGGAGCTGAGGGTGATGTACTTGCCGGTGCGGTTATAAATATTAAGTCTCAAAGTCGTTTAGGCCAGCAGGTGAGTGCGTTTCGACGTTATGGTCAAGAAAGCTTTGCGACTATTCATAATTTTAGTACTGCTATGCGTCGTGTGGTTAGAGAAGCACGCAAGATGGCACAACTTGAAGCGCCGATATTAATTACCGGTGAAACAGGCACAGGTAAAGAGTTGTTGGCACGTGCTTGTCACTATGCATCTAATCGCTCGGTTAAACCTTTTATTGCTTTATCCTGTGCATCTTTACCAGATGATGTCGCTGAGTCTGAGCTCTTTGGTTACGCTGGCTATGAAGAAAATGCAGCCCCTAAGCGTGGTGTTTTAGAGCAGGCTGATGGCGGCACGGTATTTTTAGATGAAGTTGGCGAGATGTCGACGCAACTACAAACGAAATTACTTCGCTTTTTACAAGACGGTACTTTTCGCAAAGTGGGCGACGAGAACGAAGTAAAAGTAAACGTGCGTATTATTGCAGCGACACAAAAAGATTTACCAGCTATGGTACAAGAGGGCACATTTAGAGAAGATCTTTATTACCGAATCAATGTGCTAACTCTTGAGATAGCGCCACTTCGTGATAGAAAGGCGGATGTAGGACCATTGGCTGAGCACTTTATTCAAAAATATGCACAGCAAAATGGCCACTCAGTGCCTGTATTATCGGATGATTGTTTAAGCTTTTTGCAAGACTACCCATGGCCTGGCAATGTGCGTCAGTTAGAAAATGCGATTTATCGTGCAGTCTCGTTGTTAGATGATAACGAACTTAGAATTGAGCATTTGCAGCTGCCTACATTCACCCACGACCTAGGCTATTTGGAGTCAGACTTTGAAGGTACCTTAGATCAAGCTGTTAAACGCTTTGAGGCCACATTATTGCGAAAGTTATACCCTGCTTATCCAAGCTCCCGTCAGTTGGCTAAACGCTTAGGTCTGAGTCATACTGCGGTTGCTAATAAGCTAAGAGATTACGGCATAAATCGTAAGACCGTAAAGGTCTAATAGCAATTTCAATATTATTAAATAAATTGGTATATGGAGAAAATCAGCAAGCTGCATTAATTGCGGCTTGCTTTTAAGCCTTATTGTTTTGTGCCCATATCCTTGGTTACACCATCAAGAACAAGGTTACTGATGCCATTATCGTCAAATTTAATGACGATGCTGATGTTATTACGGGCGAAGAAATAGTCGCGGTTGTCTAAACTAATAACATAGTTTCCTTTCACTGAATCAGTAAAGTCACGTTTTTTAAGCGTCAGTGTGTGCTCACCAATTTGCCAATTAAACCCTTCAAAAAAGCCGTTATTAAACTCTTGAACCCATATCTGTTTTTCATCTTTACTTAATGTAATCGCTACCGAGTAAGATTCAGGGAGTGGCATATCATAAGTTTTGTTGCCAATAGTGAACTTTTCAGTATTTTGTTGCCATGCAAAGCCAAATTCAAACGCTTTTTCTACGCCGGTTGGATAGCTTAATACGCCTTGCCCTTTGTAGCTAAAATCTGCAAAAGCTAAGTGAGAGAATAAGCTTGTCGCCATTAGGAACACTAAATTTAACAATTTCATTAGACTATTCTTTTTTTATACTAATTTATGCACAGATTAGAGCAGAATATTCGCCATAGCAATATGCTGTGATACACTTTGGTTATTATCAACTGGTTAGACCTTTACCGTGAATCTCTACTTTCGACTTATCTTATTATTTTTTAAAATTAAACGTAATCGTGATTACCAACAATTACTCGATACAATTGATATTGATTTCAAAGCTTTACCGAGCGATTGTGATATCAATTTTCACCTAACTAATTCACGTTACTTGGCAATGATGGATATAGCTCGCACTTGGATGACTGAGCGTGTGGGTTTATTAAAACACATAATGAAACGCCGTTGGTTCCCAATCGTTAATGCCACAGCCATCACATACATTCGTGATATTAAGCCAATGCAAAAGTACACTGTGAGTACTCGCTTAGTTGGCTGGGATCACAAATACTTTTATATCGAACAAAAGTTTCATTCGGATAGAGGTTTACATGCAATTGCTTATGTACGCGGCGTTTTTAAACGAAAAAAAGGTGTAGTCAGTGTTGAAGAAATGCTTGAAGTTGCTGGCTTTAAAGGGGTTGCACCTATTTTGCCTGCCGAGGTTATGCACTGGAAAGAAATGCTAGAACAGAAAAAGTTAACCAATAAATAAAAAAAGGCCGTAAAGGCCTTTTTTGTGCGTATGGGCTTTTATACCAATTGAAAGTTAGAATTTGTATTTAACGCCAAACATAGCTACAACAGGGTCGATTTCGACAGTTGATGTAAGAGCTTTTGCGCCATTAGCATAAACAGTTGCATCTGTATCAATATCAATTAATGCAACCATGCCATGTAGACCCCAATTCTCGCTCA
The DNA here is from genome assembly GCA_004208945.1 of Pseudoalteromonas sp. CO133X. Taxonomy (GTDB): domain Bacteria; phylum Pseudomonadota; class Gammaproteobacteria; order Enterobacterales; family Alteromonadaceae; genus Pseudoalteromonas. Next base: position 195,377 of record SGPE01000024.1, read on the forward strand.
TCATATAGTTGAAGCCCGCTTGAGCGGCAAAACCAAATGAGTCGTCTAGTTTCACTTCAACATCATCAGTACCTAGCGTTGCTTTTAAAGCTGCTGATGGTTGCTCATCAAAGAAAGTCGTATAGTTAATACCTACACCAATAAATGGGCGGAACTTATAAGTTGAGTCCAAAAAGTGGTACTGCGCAATTAAAGAAGGTGGTAGCTGCTTGATGTCTGCAATTTTGTTACCAGCAAGACCGCCAGTACCTTGGATGTCGTGACTAAATGGTGTTGCAGCAACTAATTCAAGTACCCAATTATCATCAAATGCATAGTCGATGGTAAGGCCTAATTGTGTATTATCATCGCCACGTAAACCTAATGTTGGTGCTTCGTTGATTTTTGAGCTGTCGTTATCTGGGTTTACATTAATCGCACCCACATTAACGCTTAAATTTGCGTTTGCAACAGGAGAGAGTGCTAATAATGAAGTCAGTAATGCAATGCTTAATTTAGTTTTCATGCTGTTCTCCACGAACTACTTGTCTTGTTTGGTTGAGGCTATTATTACCGAGCTTGGCAAGACAAAACCTGTTCTAGATCAAAGTTTCAAAAATGTTTGAATAAAGTGAAGCTATTTTTTGATTTAGATTAAGTTTTTAATTAGGTACACAGAAAAAAGATTGACTCGAGTTCACTTTAAACTCAGGCAGGTCTGTTACAATAAAATGCGTATAAAATTCTAGGTGTGTTTAATGACAGATACTCAACATTTATTTCTTCATGGTTCGATAGCAAAAGCACTGTTGAAATTGGGTATCCCGATCATCTTAATCAATATATTACAATCTGCTTATCAGCTTACAGATGCTTTTTGGGTTGGACGACTAGGCGCCGATCAAGTCGCCGCAGTGTCTGTGAGCATGCCTGTCACATTTTTAGTTATAGCCATCGGTTCAGGTCTTGCAATGGCGGGGGCTATTTTATCCGCTCAGTATATGGGAGCAGGCTTACAGGATAAGGTGAACCACGTTGCCGCACAAACAATGTTGATGGTCACAGTCACTGCAACAGTGTTAGGTTTGATTGGTTATTTTCTGTCCCCATATTTTTTAGTGTTACTTGGTGTTGAACAGGCTGTTTATGGCGATGCCTTGAAGTTTATGCATGTCTCTTTTATTGGGGTTGTTTTTGTATTCATTTACGCAATGTTTCAAGCGTTAATGCGAGGAATCGGCCAAACTAAAATTCCGCTTATTATTGTTAGTGGCACTGTATTACTTAATTTTGCCCTTGATCCATTGTTGATTTTTGGCTGGGGCCATTTTTCAGGATTTGGGGTGATGGGGGCTGCATTAGCAACACTTATTACCCAGAGTCTTGCGGCACTAATTGGCGTATGGGTCTTTTTACGGGGCCGTCATGGTATTCAATTAAAACTGTCGAGCTTTAAGCCTGACTGGCAATATATGAAACAAGCCTTCTTGTTAGGGGCACCAGGCTCCGTTGAGTTATCAGCACGGGCATTTGGGCTGATAATCATGTCATTTTTGGTTGCCAGCTTTGGCACCTACACATTGGCCTCTTATGGGGTTGGTTCGAATATTTTGCAAATGGTGATGATCCCCGCAATGGGGTTGTCGATGGCGGTGTCTACTTTGGTAGGTCAAAACATGGGAGCTGGAAATCCAGAGCGAGCAGCGCAAATAACTAGGCTTGCCTGTATATGGGGCTTAACTGGGTTGTCGCTGGTGGGAGGAGTTGCTTATTTATTTGCTGAATATTTAGTTGCCTTTTTCATTCCTGATGATCCGTCTGTCATTCAAGGCGGCGCTGAGTTCATTCGTAAAATGTGTTTAACTTGGGGCGGGATCGGAGTGCAACTTTGTGTTGTTGCAACCTTTCGAGCATCAGGAAATATGCTCAATGCAATGATAGTTTCTTTGTTAGCGCAGTGTGTTATTCAGTTCCCAGCTGCGTATATTTTATCAAAACATACTGCGCTTGGTCCACAAGGGATCTGGTACTCGTTTGCTCTAACGAATGTACTTGTGGCACTCATAACCTATGCATGGTTCTCAACAGGACGTTGGCAACGTACAAAATTAACAAAAGAAGACAAAGATATTGCTAAAGTGACGCAAGAGACCTTAATAGAAGAAGGAAATCATTAATTTAATCTTCACACTGTAGTCATAATTTCGAGTTGTAATAATCCTATATAGTGAAAAAACTGGGGTTATTATGAGTACAGAGCTCGCGCCAAAGTTACAGCCACACAGCGATGTGGTTAAAGCATTACAAACATTAATCCAATTTAAGTCAGTCACTCCCCAACAGGCAGGGGCGATTGATTGGATTGCAACAAAGCTGACTCAGCTTGGGTTCGAGTGTGAGGTGTTTACTTTCAACCAAGTCACTAATTTAATTGCTAAAGTTTCATTTGGTAACGGCCCTGTGGTGGCGTTTTCAGGGCATATTGATGTAGTGCCCGCAGCCGAAGGAGATTGGCGAGTTGCTCCTTTTTCTGGTCACGTTGTTGATGGTGCTGTGTATGGTCGTGGTGCTGCTGATATGAAAGGCGGTGTGGCGGCTATGCTATGCGCTACAGAAAAGCTTGTTACTCAAAGCGAGGATAAGCAAGGAACCTTCTATTGGCTAATTACTTCTGATGAAGAAGGGGAAGCTGAATATGGATCGTTGCTTATCGCTGAGCGATTAGCAAAACAAGGCATTGTGCTCGATGGTTGCTTAGTAGGTGAGCCAACAAGTCACCTTCATGTTGGGGATACGATTAAGAATGGTCGTCGTGGTGCTTTATCGGCACGTTTATCAATCCAAGGCAAAGCAGGGCATGTCGCTTACCCAGATAATACAGTCAATGCTGCACACTTAAGCGCAGAAGTCGTCAAACGATTAACTGCAATTTGCTGGCACAAAGATGAAGCTAGCTCGGCGACCACTCTCCAAGTCACCGGTATCAACATTGCGAACGTAGTTGATAATTTAGTTCCCGCCAGATGTGAGTTGACTTTTAATGTACGCTATAGTCATGGTTATAAAAGCACTGATGTGAAAAAAGAAATTCAATTTGCGCTGGCAGATCTTGCCGATACGATCAAAATTCAATGGGAGCGTCCTTGTGAGTCTTATTACACCGCTTATCAATCACAAGATTGCTTGTTGAATAAACTGGAACAAGCTGTGCTTGAAGTCACAGGTAACTTTCCACTCCTCAGTACCAGTGGTGGCACATCGGATGGTCGATTTTTTGCCAATGAGCACACCCAAGTTATAGAGTGTGGTGTTTGTAACAACACAATTCACCAAGTCAATGAACATGTTCCCATTACTGATTTACTGTGTATTGAAAAAATTTATTACGCAGCGCTTCGCAATATTTTTAGCTGAAGACTCATTTTTTAAAACAAAGAAGTCGACAATAAATGCCGACTTCTTTGTTTTTATAATATGGTAGGCATTACTTTTAGCGTGACTGACCTAAGTATCGCTTGGCTTTACTAGGTTTTACTTTGTCTAAATCAACGAGCACTAAACCATCAATGCAATTATTAAATTCAGGGTCGATACTAAAACTTAGAAACTGTACGCCACCTGGTTCACAAAGCTCGGTGTATTGTTTGAACAAGGTCGGAACTTGTGCGCCAATATTGGCGAGCACATGTTTTAACTCAACAAAGTCCTCTTTAATATTATTACCCGTAAATAGCTGAGCACATTGCTCTTTTTGTTGTTCGGTATGACGAAATTCATTATTAGGAATTGCCAATAGTTGCTCTGCCCCATAATAATGCTGGTAATAATGAACCAGTAGTGATTTTGCTTGCTCGGGGAGTGCGTTTGACACACTCACTGCACCAAATAAATAACGGTATTGTGGGTAGCGATTCACAAATGCACCAATGCCGAACCATAAATAATCAAGGCTTTTTCTACCCCAGTATTTTGGTTGCACGAAGCTACGGCCAAGTTCAATGCCCTTTTCAAAATAAGGTGCCATTTCATCGCTGTAGTTAAATAGGCTGTCAGTGTATAGACCTTTGCGGCCATGTTTCTCAATGATGTCTTGCGCGCAGGCGAGTCTATATGCACCCACTAATTCAAGCTGCTTTGCATCCCATAAAACAAGATGCTGATAATCCATGTCGTATTTATCTATATCTCGTCGTTTACCACTGCCTTCCCCAACTGCCCGAAAAGCAATTTCGCGCAGTCGTCCTAGCTCACGGAAAATCGGCGAGCTACCACAGTATTGATATAAGTAAATTTTCATACCATCTGATGTTTCACCCAATAATTCACACTCTTCGATGGCTTTTTTTAAGTCTTTTGTTGCTTCTGGACTTGCGATAGGTGTTTGAGTTTTCAAAGGCAGCGGTTTTTTAGTGACAAGTCGATATAATTGCTTTCTTATTAGCTGCGCGATTTCTTTATCTTTTAAGTTTTCAATTAAATATGATTCAGGTGGAATTGAAGCACCAATTTCAAACTCTAATGATTTTTGACGCTGCTTGAACATTTCTTTTACTAACAACAAACTCGCTAACGGTTTATAGATCATTGAAGTACCGTAAAACAAAGGGCTATTTTTCGCTTTAATGTAAATCGGCAAAATAGGAGCGTTGGCTTTTTTGGCCATGCGTAAAAAGCCACTGTTCCACTTACAGTCCTTAATTCCTGTGGGGCTTAAGCGAGACACTTCGCCTGCTGGGAAAATTAATAGCGCTCCATCCGACTTTAAATGCTGTTGAATATTAGCCAGTTCTTTCTTTTTACTGGTGCCAGAAAGGTTATCAACAGGGAGTAGTAAAGAGTGCATGGGAGTGATAGACATCAGCATGCGGTTGGCAACCACTTTTAAATCTGGTCGCACACTAGATAAAACCTTAACTAATGCTAATGCATCGAGTGAGCCAATAGGGTGATTTGCCACAATAACGACGTTACCCTCACTGGGAATGTGTTCTATTTGCTTTGGCTTGTAGCGTGTGTCAAAGTCTAGCTCATCAAGAACCTGCTCAACAAATTCAAGTCCTTGTAGGTGTGGGTATGCATCACCAAAGGCAACAAATTCCTGCTCGTGTAGCAAGTAACCGAGGCCTTTTTTAACTAAGCCTTTTACTTTTGGTGAATTTTCTAACTGTGGTAAATTTGCTTCTATTACTTTATCGACACTGATCATACAAACCTCAAACATAAACGCATTCAGCGATGAGGTTAGAGTAAGAGTTCGCTGTGACAGTTAGGTTGCAGTTGTGTGACTTTTTAAAGAGCGCTTAGAGAGCGGTTCAAAATATGGAGAATACAATGATTTTACTTGTTGCTGTAACAGGTCGAGATTGCAGCCAATTAATTGCTCGATTACAAGCGTTATTACCTGAGGTTGATGTGCAGCTTTGGTCTGAGTGTTCCAACTATGAAGCAGTAGAGTTTGTGCTGGCGTGGAATGCACCGGCTGATTTATGGCCTAAGCTGGTAAATTTAAAAGCAGTGTCTTCATTTGGGGCAGGTGTCGATAGCATCGATTTGTCAGCGATAGCCGCGCATGTTCCCGTTGTTAGAATTGTTGATGATAATCTTGCAAATGATATGGCAGAGTACGTGTTGACCCATGTATTGGCACACAAGCTTAGGCTCAAAGAATATTATTTAAAACAATCAGCTTGCACTTGGAAGCCAAAGCGCGCGTATGCACATCAACATGTGGGTATTTTAGGCTTCGGCGAGCTAGGCAAGGCGGCTGCGATGAAGTTAGTAGCAAATGGCTTTAAAGTGAGTGCATGGTCAAATAGTGAAAAGCAGCACCCAGAGGTTAGCTGCTATCACACACAGCAAGGGCTTAATGAGATGCTTCCTTTGGTTGACTATCTAGTATGTTTATTACCATTGAATCAGCACACAGCGGGTATTATTAATGAAGCGCTATTAACGATGTTACCTCCTCATGCGGTTGTCATTAATGTGGCAAGAGGTAAGCATGTTATTGATACAGATTTAATTTCGGCGCTAGATAGCAATAAAATACGTGCAGCCACACTGGATGTATTCACTGAAGAACCTCTAGATAAAGACCATCCATACTGGTCTCATGACAAGATTACGTTAACGCCCCATTGCGCTGCTTTATCTGATATTAATAGTGTAGTTGAACAAATTTCAGCTAATGTTAAACGATTAGTTTGTGGGAAAGAGCTAATTAATAAGGTTGATAGAACAAAAGGTTATTGACAAAGTGTGAATTAATTCGTTAAACGTCTTGTTAACATCTGTAACTTTGCTATGCTGAACGTGCATGATAAACAATAATAAGAAGAGGCGTTATGAAATCTAACCAAAATGGGGCGAAATTTAGTCTAGTCATTGTGTCTGTAATCGTTTTAGGTGTCTCTGCATGGTTTAATCAAGCGAATGCATGTGAAACGAATGTTCAACCAGTAGTAAGTAACCAAAAGTAATCGTGTTATTGGTGCACAAAGTGGATGTGCACCAACTGCCTAGCTCCTTTTAGAGTGGATCTCTCTGTTTTCGTGCTTTTTCTCGTCCGACTTTTTCAGCAACACATAAGTTGCGCCATTTCCTCCATGGTGTTTGAGTGCGCTATGAAAGGCAAGTACAGATGGAATTTCTTGTAGCCATTTATTTGTGTAACTTTTTAATATTCCGGGTTTAGATTTGTTTTTAATGCCAATACCATGGCGAACTAATACTACGCGTATGTTGCGTTTATGACAGTCATCAATAAATGTAAGAAGTGTCGTTCTTGCGCGTTGAAGAGGTTGGCCATGTAAATCTAGAGTCGCATCTAGCTGGTATTTAGCTAATCGCAGATTTTTAAAAACTTGTGCTTGCACACCTTCATTTTTAAAGCTTAAAACGGCATGAGGGTCTAATAGTTCCACATACTCGCTCTGTAGATAATTCTCATCCACAGATAAATCGCATTCGGCAGCTTTGCGCTTTTCTTGCTGAGCAAGTGACGGGCCTTGCTTGGTGCTTTTGAGTTTTACAGTGTCGTGTTTAAGAGGTTTAACATCTTCCATTGACATAAGAAATAAGTCGAAGTCGTCTAGTGACATAAGGCACCCCTAAATTACTTATATACGATGTATATGGTATATCAGTTCAGCTATTTTGTAAGTAAAAAAAAAGCCCAAACAGATGGCTGTTTGGGCGTAAACAGTGATAGCTAGGATAACCTGTTCTATCAATTTATCTTAGGAGAAGATTAACCTTGGTTTACATTCAATTGGCCAAATGTATAGACCTTGAATAAATAAAATGTATTGATCAACACTAAGCTCATATTTGAGATCACACTTGATGACATCAGATCTAAACTAAACGATAAAAATAATAAACTACACGCACTAATAGCTGCAAAACGCAGTAAATTTAGTTGGTTAATGAAGAAAGCACCTAATCCTAGTGCAAGTAACGTTAAGTTTAAAAGCCAATCTAGCTCGTTTAGCATGGTCGTATCTAATAGTGTCTGTGTTGAAAAAGGAGCGCCATTATGGTGATCTTTTGCACAGTTTTCAACCAAGTAATTTTATTGTTTTCAGATTAGATTTTTTAATCCATAGCTAGCTTTTTTATTGCAGCAAAAAAGCCACTTTTTTCAGTAATGCGGTATTTCTGGCAGCTGTTAGGGTCGCGTTTATCTTGGCATAGATAAATAGTATTACGGCTAAGGTCTGCACGTGGGATTAGTGTAGAGTCAAACACGTTGGCTCCGTAGCCAAATATGCCAGGCCAGAAGACACTTTGCGATACCATGCCTAGTTTTTCGTAGGTGATTAGAATTGGTTTAGGAGTGATAAGCAAAATTAATAATACGACTGCTAATATGTACCAACGGGCTGGACTTTTCTTTGCGGTCGGCTCTGCTAATGTTTGTTGTATTGGCTGCGTGGGTGTCTGAGGCTTGTTTATTGTTTTTGGTCTTTTGCTAGGGACTGGTTTCTTGCGAGCGGGTTGCTGCCCAAGTAAAGATTGTTTTTTTACATTTTTAGACATAAAGCTTATCTGGCCTTTTATTTATAGGTCTCTATAATGAGATTATAACGAAGTTTTTGATATAATAGTTAAATTCAGATCATATAACATTGATTGTCCTAATTTGCGTAAAAGGTGCATTTCAACATGCAATTAGTGTTTATCTTTAAATATTAAGAGGAATAGTATGGATACGCAGCTTTCAATTTTAATTGTGGACGATGTGGGGACTGTCCGCAGTTTTTTAAGTCAAACGCTAATGCACTTAGGAATTGACAATGTGCGAGAGGCTTCAACAGCTGCACAGTGCTTGAGTGCATGCAAAGAAAAAGAGTTCAATATTATCTTCTTAGATATAGAGCTACCCGATGGTGACGGCAAGGAGATTATTTCACAAATTAATGAAATATCGCCTGAAGCGAATGTAGTGATGGTGTCAGCTCATTCTACTGTTGAAAATGTAAAAGAAGCAATTGAGAAAGGCGCTAAGGGTTTTGTCGTTAAGCCATTCACCCCTAAAAAGATTGCGGCTATGTTGAAAAAATTCTACCCAGATCTAGAAATTGTTTAGTGGCTGAGTATTGATGCTAGGCACTAAAATTTAGGCAAAAAAAAACCGGCGTAGGCCGGTTTTTTTATATTCATCAAAAACAAATTATAGCGCTTTGATTTTAGCTGCTAAACGGCTCTTATGACGAGCTGCTTTGTTCTTGTGGATTAGACCTTTAGTTGCGTAACGGTCTAGGATAGGTGTTGCAACAGCGAATGCCGCTTGTGCAGCTTCTTTGTCGCCCGCTTCAATTGCAGCAACTACTTTTTTGAAGTAAGTACGCATCATTGAACGACGGCTTGCGTTATGTTGACGATTTTTTTCGCTCGTAATAGCGCGTTTTTTTGCAGACTTGATGTTAGCCAAGGTTTGCTCCTAACAATCTTAAAATAAGCTTAATTTAAAGGCCGTGGAATATGCCTGTTTTTATCATGAATGTCAACGAAATTTTGACATCTCAAGAAAAACTGCTCCTTATAACGAACATCAATTTGCCGCTTTAGCAGTTAATATCGCCATTGTAACAAAGGGTCGGGTTCGAGCCTAGTGCTTTAAAGATATTTTAGGCATAATCGCCCATCTTAGAGGTTTTTTGATAATGGGTTTAAGGTGGCAAAAGGATTATTTCGTTCTGGGATGATTGTCAGTGCAATGACGATGATCTCGCGTATTTTAGGACTAGTACGTGATGCAGTTGTAGCCAATTTATTGGGGGCAAGTGCAGCTGCTGATGTGTTTTTATTTGCTAACCGAATTCCTAACTTTTTGCGCCGTTTATTTGCTGAAGGGGCATTTGCACAAGCGTTTGTACCTGTTTTGTCTGATATTAAAGAGCAGCAAGGTGATGATAAAGTAAGATTATTTGTAGCTCAAGCAGCCGGCACCCTAGGGATAATTTTGCTCGTTGTAACTTTATTTGGTGTGATTGCCTCGCCAGTGATTGCCGCACTGTTTGGTACAGGCTGGTTTATAGACTGGTGGCAAGGGGGAGAAGATGCCGGAAAGTTCGAGCTGGCAAGCGCGCTTCTTAAACTAACTTTTCCATATTTGTTTTTTGTTAGTTTAGTTGCTCTGAGCGGTGCCGTGATGAATGTATACAATCGTTTTGCGGTCGCTGCGTTTACCCCAGTACTTTTAAATATTTCCATTATCACTTGCGCAATTTTTCTGCATGATCAGTTTTCAGTGGGTGCATATGCACTTGCTATAGGCGTGTTTGTTGGTGGTTTAGTGCAGTTATTGTTTCAGTTACCGTTTTTGTATCGTGCCCGTATGCTGAGCCGTCCTCAATGGGCTTGGCAAGATGAAAACGTTAAAAAAGTACGAAAGCTAATGCTGCCAGCGTTATTTGGCGTCTCGATTAGTCAAATAAACTTGTTGCTTGATACCATGATAGCTTCAATGTTAATGACGGGTTCTATTGCGTGGCTTTACTATTCTGATAGGTTGATTGAGTTTCCTCTTGGCCTATTCGGCATTGGTATTGCGACGGTAATTTTACCTGCACTATCTAAACTCCATAGTACGAAAAGCACACGTGATTTTCAGCACACGCTAGATTGGGGAGTGCGCTTTGTCATCTTTTTAGGCTTACCCGCCATGTTTGGCTTGATGGTTATAAGCCCATTAATCATCACCGTACTTTTCGATCATGGCGCATTTCAAAATGGTGAGATAGATCATGTTCAAGCGGTAAGTTATGGCGTAATGGCTTATTCGGTTGGTTTAGTTAGTTTTATGCTGATTAAGGTGTTAGCACCTGGTTTCTATTCGCGTCAGGACACGAAAACGCCTGTTAAAATTGGTATTAAAACGTTAGTGCTTAATATGGTCTTTAATATTATGCTAGCGCCGTTTATTGGTTATTTAGGATTGGCACTTGCCACGTCTATGTCGGCAAGCTGTAATGCGTATTTGCTGTATCGTCAGTTGCACAAAGAAGGTGTTTATCAGTTTTCAGGCATGAGCCTTAAATTTAGTTTTAAATGTTTGTTTTCTAGTGTGTTTATGGCAGCGGTAGTTTGGTATGTTGGACAGCTCGTTGCTTGGCAAACTTGGCACTTTATGGAGCAAGTTTCGTTACTTGCAGGGTTACTCATGTTAGCCGCATTCGTATACTTTTCGTCTTTGTTTGTAATGGGAATTCGACTAAATACGATAAAAAGTGTTGCAACTACTGAATCGAACTAAAAAAAAGATTATAATCGGCGTTTCACGCCCGATATCTGTGTTTGGGCTCGCTGATAAAGGCAAAAAGGTGGCATGGAGTTAATTAGAGGTATTCACAATATACGCGCGCAGCATTTTGGTTGTGTGTTGACTATTGGTAATTTTGATGGCGTGCATTTAGGTCATGCAGAAGTGATAAAAGGCTTGCTACAAGACGCACAGAAACATCAATTGCCAAGTACTGTGATGTTATTTGAGCCTCAGCCACAAGAGTTTTTTGCTAAAGACAACGCGCCTGCACGTTTAACACGACTTCGTGATAAGCTCAGCTTACTAGCAAAGCTGGGTGTTGAACGGGTGATTTGCATTAGTTTTAATCAGCAGTTTGCCAATATGGAAGCTGAGCAATTTGTCAGCCAAGTTTTAGTTGAAAAATTAGGTGTTAAAGCACTGACTGTGGGTGATGATTTTTGTTTTGGTAAGCGTCGCCGCGGTGATTTTTCACTACTGAAAAGCATGGGCACTGAGCTAAACATGGATGTGAAAAGTACGGCTAGTTTTAGAAGACTTAATGATAGAGTAAGCAGTACTCTTATTCGCCATGCGCTTGCCGCAGGGCAATTAGAAGACGCAAAAACCATGTTAGGTCATGGTTATGCGATTTCTGGGCGTGTGATTCATGGCTGGGCAAAAGGTCGTGAACTAGGCTTTAGAACAGCCAATATTGCATTAAAACGTCAAGTATGCCCAGTAAACGGGGTGTTTGCGGTACGTGCAATAGTTGGCAATAAAGAATTATTTGGGGTTGCAAATATTGGCAACAAACCCACATTTAATGGAACACGCGCATTGTTAGAAGTTCATCTTTTCGACTTTGCGCAAGATATTTACGGACAATTTATGCACGTGGAGCTGATTAAGAAGCTCCGCGATGAGAAAAAATTCGAGACATTAACACAACTGACGGCGCAGATTGCAGATGATGTAACCGCCGCGAAGCAGTGTTTTGGTTTAAACTAGGTAGCCGATACGGAAAGTAGGATTAATGAGCGACTACAAACATACTTTGAATTTACCGGAAACAGCGTTTCCAATGCGCGGCAATTTGGCACAACGTGAACCAAAGATGCTTAAGACATGGTATGAAGACGATCTTTACGGTCAAATTCGCAGCGCTAAAAAAGGTAAGAAAACCTTCATTTTGCATGACGGCCCTCCGTATGCAAACGGTGATATCCATTTAGGCCACTCGGTAAACAAAATTCTTAAAGATATTATTGTTAAGTCAAAAACCCTGTCTGACTTTGATGCACCTTATGTGCCTGGTTGGGACTGTCACGGTTTACCAATTGAGTTAATGGTTGAAAAGAAAGTCGGTAAGCCTGGCGTGAAAGTGTCTGCTGCTGAGTTCCGTGAAAAATGTCGCGAATATGCAAAAAAGCAAGTTGAAGGTCAAAAAACAGACTTTAAACGCTTAGGCGTATTTGGTGATTGGGATAAGCCTTACTTAACAATGAACTTTGACTTTGAAGCGAATGCGATTCGCGTGCTTGGTCGCATCATTAAAAATGGTCATTTACACAAAGGTGCTAAACCTGTTCACTGGTGTACAGACTGTGGTTCAGCACTTGCTGAAGCAGAAGTTGAATACCAAGATAAACAGTCGCCAGCAATCGATGTGCGTTTTGAGTTTGCTGATCAAGATGCAGTTATTAATGCGTTTGAACTAGCAGATGGTCATCAAGGTATCGGTACTGTAAGCACCGCAATCTGGACAACAACACCGTGGACACTTCCTGCTAACCGTGCAGTAGCGGTTCATGAAAAACTTGAGTATGCCCTTGTTCAAGTTGACGATGAAGGTGCACAGCAGCGTCTAATTTTAGGTTCTGAGCTAGTTAAAGATGCCATGGACCGTTATGGATTTAAGCATTATCACGTACTTGGCTATGTGAAAGGTGCTGCACTTGAGAATTTACAGGTTGCTCACCCATTTTATGACTTCACAGTGCCTGTGATTGTTGCTGATCACGTTACGACTGATTCTGGTACGGGTGTTGTTCATACTGCACCTGGTCACGGTCAAGAGGATTTCGCGGCAGGTCTTGCTTATGGTTTAGAAGTAGCTAACCCTGTTGGTGCTAACGGTGTTTACTTACCTGACACACCAATGTTTGCTGGTCAGCACGTATTTAAAGCAAATGCGAGTGTCATTGACGTATTAACTGAAAACAATGCGTTATTGCATCACCATGCGCTTACGCACAGCTACCCACATTGCTGGCGTCATAAAACACCCATTATCTTCCGTGCTACGCCACAGTGGTTCGTAAGTATGGATCAAGCTAACCTTCGTCAAGATTCATTAAACGAAATCAAAAAGACTGAGTGGTTACCTGAGTGGGGCGAAAGCCGCATTGCAAACATGGTTGAAGGCCGTCCTGATTGGTGTATTTCACGTCAACGTACATGGGGTGTGCCAATTGCATTATTCGTTGATAAAGACACAGGTGCGCTTCACCCAAATACACAAGAGCTTATCGAAGAAGCTGCAAAACTGGTTGAAAAATCAGGTATTCAAGCTTGGTATGACTTAGAGCCAGCAACTTTACTTGGCGATGATGCTGAGCAGTACATGAAAGTACAAGATACGCTAGATGTATGGTTCGACTCAGGTGTGACTCACGCATGTGTGGTTGATGCACGTGAAGATTTAACCGGTCCTGCTGATCTTTACTTAGAAGGTTCTGACCAACACCGTGGTTGGTTTATGTCGTCAATGATGACATCGGTTGCTATCAATGGTCATGCGCCTTACAAGCAAGTATTAACACATGGTTTTACGGTTGATGAAAATGGCCGTAAGATGTCTAAATCATTAGGCAACGTAATTTCGCCACAAAACGTGATGAACAAACTAGGTGCTGACATCTTACGTTTATGGGTTGCATCAACTGACTTTACAGCTGAAATGACTGTATCTGATGAAATCTTTAAACGTTCAGCAGACCGTTATCGTCGTATTCGTAACACGAGCCGTTATTTACTTGCGAACTTAAATGGTTTTGATCCAAAAACAGATCAAGTTGCCATTGAAGACATGGTTGAGCTTGACCGTTGGATTGTTGGCCGTGCAGCCGAGCTTCAAGATGAAATTTTAGCGGCTTACGACAAATACCAAATGCTGCTTGTAACGCAAAAGCTAATGAACTTCTGTACCGGTGAGCTTGGTTCGTTCTACCTAGATGTAATCAAAGACCGTCAGTACACAGCGAAAAGCGATAGCCACGCACGTCGTTCATGTCAAACTGCGCTTTACCATATTGCTGAGGCAATGACGCGTTGGATGGCACCGATCTTAAGCTTCACCGCGCAAGAAATTTGGGAAGCATTACCAGGCGAGCGTGACAAGTTTGTATTCACTTCAGTGTGGTACGATGGCTTAAAAGCCTCTTCGCAGGGTAAGTTCAGCAACGATGATTGGTTAACAATCTTAAATGTACGTGATGAAGTTAACCGTGTACTAGAAGCAGCTCGTAAAGAAGACGTTATTGGTGCAACTTTACAAGCAAACGTAAGCATCTACGCAAGTGAAGAGTTAAGCTCTAAACTAGCTGCGTTAGGTGATGAACTACGCTTTGTATTATTAACGTCAGGCGTAACAGTTGAAACTGTAACAGCGCAGCCTGAAGGTACTCAGGCGACTGAGATTGATGGCCTATTCATTAAAGTTGCTGCAACAACCGCTGAAAAATGTGAGCGTTGTTGGCATTACTGTGATGATGTAGGTGCTAACCCTGCTCATCCTGAAATCTGTGGCCGTTGTGTAAGCAATGTTGACGGTGATGGTGAACAGCGTCAGTTCGCATAGGAGTTGTTAGTGAGCAAACTAGCCGGAAAAAGTGGCTTGGTTTGGTTATGGCTGAGTCTACTACTTTTAGTAGTAGACCACGCGACAAAAACACTTGTCGTTAATACCATGGCCTACAAAGAGTCGATAGATATTCTGCCTTTTTTTAATTTCACTTATGTACATAATTATGGTGCAGCCTTCAGCTTTTTAAGTGACTCTGGAGGTTGGCAGCGCTGGTTTTTTAGTCTGATAGCTGTGTCGATCAGTGTACTTTTAGTGTGGTGGCTTAAACGCTTACCAGCGACAAACAAGGTATTGTGCTCAGCTTATGCATTGGTGTTAGCAGGGGCTATTGGCAATTTATACGACCGTATTGCTTATGGTTATGTCATTGACTTCTTGCACGTCTATTATGAAAACTGGCACTTTCCTGTTTTTAATATTGCTGATTGTGCCATTTGTATTGGTGCCGCATTACTTTTATTTGATGCCTTTACAGGCGAAAGTCCTAAGGAGCAAAAAGCATGAGCCAAGCAGTAATTGGTAATAACTCTGAAGTGATCTTTCATTTCTCAATTAAGTTAGAAGATGGCTCAGCAGCCGATTCTACTAAAGTTCATAATAAACCAGCTAAATTGCGAATGGGTGACGGAAGCCTAACAGAGAACTTTGAAAAATGTTTGTTAGGTTTAGCGGCAGGTGACAATAAATCTTTTGAACTTGAGCCAGAGGATGCATTTGGCCAACCTAATCCTGATAACATTTATTATGTTGACCGCAGCAAGTTTGGCGCAGATACGCCAGCTGAAGTTGGCAATATAATCGCGTTTACTCAACCAGACGGTACTGAATTACCTGGTCTTGTTCGTGAAGTGCAAGGTGAGTCTGTAACGATTGATTTTAACCATCCTTTGGCAGGTCAACGTTTGACTTTTGAGGTTGAGATTTTAGAGGTAGCGGGCTGATGGATATTTTATTAGCCAATCCGCGCGGTTTTTGCGCGGGTGTTGACCGCGCAATTAGTATTGTTGAGCGTGCACTCGATATCTTCGAAAAGCCTATCTATGTTCGCCACGAAGTTGTGCATAATCGTTATGTGGTTGATGGTTTAAAAAATCGTGGCGCTGTTTTTGTTGAAGAGCTTGACCAAGTGCCTGACGATAGCATTGTTATTTTTAGTGCCCATGGTGTATCGCAAGCTGTTCGCAACGAAGCAAAACGCCGTGAATTAAAAGTGTTTGATGCAACCTGTCCGCTGGTCACTAAAGTTCATATGGAAGTAACTCGTGCGAGTAAAAAAGGCATAGAGTGTGTGTTGATTGGCCACCATGGGCATCCTGAAGTTGAAGGCACCATGGGGCAGTACGACAACGAAGCGGGTGGTATTTACTTAGTAGAAACCCCTGAAGATGTCGAAAAGCTGAGCGTTAAAAAC
This sequence comes from Pseudoalteromonas sp. CO133X, assembly GCA_004208945.1. GTDB lineage: Bacteria > Pseudomonadota > Gammaproteobacteria > Enterobacterales > Alteromonadaceae > Pseudoalteromonas. The sequence goes on from SGPE01000024.1 coordinate 211,382, forward strand.
CCTGAAAACTTATTTTACTGTAGCCAAACGACATTATCAGTGGATGATACGGCAGATGTGATTGATGCACTACGTGCTAAGTTTCCAGCCATTGATGGCCCACGCAAAGATGATATTTGTTACGCAACGCAAAACCGCCAAGACGCAGTCCGTGATTTAGCGGATAAAGTGGATGTATTACTTGTTGTGGGAGCAAAAAATAGCTCTAACTCAAATCGTCTACGCGAGCTTGCTGATAAAATGGGCACGAAGGCGCATTTGATTGATGATGCAAGTAACGTTGAAGCGGATTGGTTCGACAATGTCAATGCGGTGGGTGTTACTGCCGGCGCATCTGCACCTGAAGTTCTGGTTCAGCAAGTTATTGCGCGCCTGAAAGAATTAGGCGGTAATCAAGTTGTTGAAAACCCTGGTGAAGAAGAAAATATAGTATTTGCCGTTCCTGTTGAGCTACGCTAATCTAAGCGGATAACTGTGAACAAAAAATAGGAGAGCCCATGAGCAAACAGCCAACTAAAAACGGTTTGCTGATTGAGGCTCTTTTTCAATCTAGAGGGGTACTCGCAACTCTTGTTGTTAGCCAAACCATTGCTGTTTTATTGGCTTTTTCGCCTGCCAGTTATGGCGATGTATGGCTTCGCCTAGCTGTTTTTAGTTTCTTTTTACACCTTGTTTTTCTGACTAGCGTTGCCGTGCTTTATTTATCGAGAGGGCAGCTCGTTAGATTATCTAATGCATGGCAAGTCATTGTTTTAAGTTCCTTACTTCTTTTATTAACATGCTTGTACAGCTTTCTTGTACTCAGTCTTTTTGATGGGCTTTATCAGGTTGACTCCCTAGCTCATTTTTTAGCAAGCAATATGCTGATTATCTTTTTAGTGACAGTGCTTTTTGTACAGTTTATTTCTATTCATAATCAAAAAGAGCAGCAGACAAAAGCGTTAATCCAAGCAGAGCTGGATGCTTTACAGGCACGTATTAGACCGCATTTTTTATTTAACAGTTTAAATACCGCGGCAGAACTGACCCACCATGATGCTAATGCGGCTGAGCAGGCTATTTTAGCTTTAGCCGCCTTGTCGCAGGCAGCAATGAGAAGCGGTAAGGCAATTAGTTTAAGTGATGAAATAAGCTTATGTCAGCAATATATTAGCTTAGAAAAATGGCGTTATGGTGAGCGCTTAGTGGTGTGTTGGCAATTACCTGATGAAATACCAGCATTGGATATTCCCTGTTTAACAATTCAGCCCCTGATTGAAAATGCTGTTTGCTATGGTGTCGAGCCGGCAGATAAGGGAGCGAGGATTAATATTTCTATGCATGTTTCAGAGAAAAGTTACACGTTTATAATTACTAATCCTCTTTACAAAAATAAGGGTGCTTTGCCAAGTGGTAACGGTATGGCGCTTGAAAATATTCGCCAGCGTTTAGGGCTTTTTTATAACTATAAAGCCCAGTTACTGACCACTCAAAGAGAGGGGGAATTTAGAGTGAAACTTGTGCTACCAAGGCTAAAAATACAATGATAAGTACATTAATTGTTGATGATGAACCGCTAGCACGGGCCCGTATAAAACGCTTACTCGCAGCACATCCTCAATACGATGTGATAGCCGATGCTGAGAATGGTGAGTTGGCAGTTAAGTTATGCCAACAGTTACAACCTGATTTAGTACTCTTAGATATTAATATGCCAAAGTGCTCAGGAATGGACGTTGCTGCTGTGTTGAAACAGCTTACTATTCCACCTGCCGTGGTGTTTTTAACAGCACACCCTGAACATGCACTCGAAGCTTTCGAGCTTGCTGTTGATGGTTATTTAGTAAAACCTGTTACAGCGGATGCATTATCGAAAACGCTGTCTCAACTGAGAAGATTAAATCGTGCCCAAGTGAGTAAAAGTGACGACCTTTATATTAGCTATCAACTTGCAGGGGTCATTAAGCGAGTGCATATTGAAGATTTAATTTGTTGTACGGCTGAGCAAAAATATACGCGTTTAACCTTTGACGGAGGCGAGGCCCTAGTCGAGCAAAGTTTGAAGCAGCTAGAGTTACAGTACCCAGCGCAATTAATGCGCATTCACCGTAATACATTGGTGAATAAAAACCGAATTTACAGTATGACCCATGATGACGGTGTGCACTCGTTGATGCTAGATGGTGCGTCGACAAAATTCGTCATTAGTCGGCGTGAAGTAAAGACGGTTAAGGCTATTATGGGTAAATAGCTTGGCTCAATGTACCGCTTATCAATAAAAACGACCGTTCATCCATTCTTATATTGCTATTTACTGACCCCATCTTATGCTTAATCTATGGAAAAGTATGAGTTGAATTCATCATGTTAAACAAATCACAAGCCCAAGGCTTTACGCTAATCGAAGTGCTTATTGCTTTTGTGATCTTGAGTTTTGGTTTACTCGGGGCTGTGGCACTTCAAGCAAAGGCAAAGCAAGCGAGTTTTGACTCAATGCAGCGTGCAGCGGCTATTGCATTGGGTAACGATATTATCCAGCGAATGCGTGCAAACGATACGGCAGGATTTGCAGGTCGTTACAACGGAACATTAACCAGTGACACACCATTAAATACTAATTTACAGTGCTTTAATAACGCTTGCTCTGCAGAGCAAGTGGCAGCACTTGATAAACAGCAGTGGGTGAGAGCTATTCAAGCGCGTGAGAATACGGGCGCTTTAGACGATGCAACCGTGTGTATAAATGCAGCGTCGCTGGGCACAGCAAATGAATTTAATATTGAAGTGGTTATCAGTTGGCAAGGACGTCAAGAGATCAAAGCAAACAGCGATACAGCAGCGGTTGATTGCGGCGCATTGAATGATAAACGACGCTTAATTGTACTTGAAAGTTATATATATCTAAGGTCTTGATATGAAAAAGCATATTGGCTTTACATTGGTCGAAATGATGGTTGCACTGTTTATAGGTGGCCTGGTGTTGGGCGGAGTCATGTTTACTTATTTGAGCATGAAAGTCACAACCCGAGACACAATGACAATAGGCGAGCTTCAAGAAACAGGCCGCCTTGCAATCAATATAATGCAGCGTGACATTGAGCAAATAGGTTTTTGGGGAACATATTACGAAAAATCAATGACATCTGAAAATACGGATACTTTAACCAATCCTGGTAACGATTGTTTTGGGGGGCTCAATAACGGCAGTTTCCCTGATGCGGCATCCGTTACTAACTTTCGCTCTGTTTATGCGGTAAATACAACCGATAATACCGCATTAAGCTGCATTAATAATGCAAAAAAAGATACCGACGTTCTGCAAGTAAAGTTTTTAGAAGGCTTAGAGATAGCACCTGCTGATACAAACAATAATTTTTACTATTTTATTGCTGAACAAGATCGAGGTGAGTTTCGTCGGGGCCCAGTTGATGCTGCGAGCATAAGTGGTAATGCGACTGTATGGCGGTATCGTCATCATGTTTACTATATTTCTGAGCAAACATTCACCATCAATGAACAGCAAGTTTCTGTACCTGTACTGATGCGCAAACGATTAAGACCTGGCTCCGGAATGGTGACCGAAACCATTATGGAAGGTGTTGAAGACATACGTTTTGTATTTGGCCTAGATACAACAAATAACAGCCGGGTTGATACCTACAAAAGCATTGAAAATATGACTAATTCTGATTGGGAAAATCGTCAAAGTATTTTAACCGTTCAAGTCTTTTTACTCACAAGGTCGTTAATACCTGATGCAAATCTAAAGTTGCAAAATCAAACCTACACGCTGGGCGAAGATGCAAATAAGCGAGAGCTTACATTTAATGATAACTTCAGGCGTGCATTGTTCACCACGACGATCCGCTTAAATAATGTTGGAGCAAACCTATGGCGCATTTAGTATCGATAAAAAAACAGCAAGGTGTTGTGCTGATTGTTGCCTTGATTATGGTTGTAGCTGTAACTGGAATAGCGGTTACTTTAATGAGTAGCAGTAGCATTGATATAAAAATTACGAATGCGGCTCAAGAGCGGGATGCCGCAGAGAACAAACTCATCGGTATTGTTCAAGAGGTCATTGCAAAAGAAGCGCTTGAAGACGGTAAAAGTGCATTTTTGTTGAAACCCGCAAAAATACCCGCTGAAGGTTTTAAAATGAACAAAGTTGATAATGAGACAAGCACACTTAAAAATATGAACAAAGGGCCATCAGCACTACTTTGCCCACGTAAATTTGATCCGACCCCTGGTATTGTTTGTAATATGGTGCAAATTGACACAAGCCTTACTTATGGTTCCAAGAGCAAGCACACATTAACCGTTGTCACAGGTGTTGCCCAAGAGATGGCGAACGTGAATTCGGGTAGCTAACTGGAGATTTATGATGAAAATTAAACGTTTAACTCGCAGTATACTGCTCGGTTTCATAACGCTATCTGGCATGTCGGTGCAAGCAGAAGATATTGAGCTCTATGTTAACCATAATGTAGATTTAGATGAGAGACCACGCGTTCTGATTGTGTTTGACACGTCAGGTAGTATGGCATTTTCAACAGCCACAGGTAACAGTTGTGGCTATAACTATTATACTGGCTACGTAGTATGTCCTGATAGTCGCTTAGGGGTTGCACAGGGTGCAATTACCAGCTTGGTTGATGACAATGACGATATTGATTTTGGTCTGATGAGATTTAATGGTACAGAAGGGGGCTATGTACTCGCAGGTATTGGCTCATCGACATCACTTTTAAAGCAAACTCTTTCAGCTCTCCCTGCTGATGGTGGTACGCCCTTAACGGAGACATTATGGGAAGCATATCTCTATATTACAGGGCAAAGCGTATTTTATGGACAAAACGTCAGTGAAGTCCAGCGTGACACAACTATTGAAACAAGGGTTCAATCAGGACCGTGGTGGCGACCTAGGTATAGCTATACTTATAACTCACCTTTTGATACTACAGAAGAAGCCAAACGTTGTGATAATTCAGTTAACGTTATTTATATGACCGATGGGGATCCTTCTGCTGACCAAGATGGTGAGCAAAATAGTAATATTAGCGCTTTGTATAACACTCATTTTAATCAATATCTATCTAGTACAGACAAAATAGCCGGTGTATACCTACACAAGCTTGCTCAGATTATTCACGGTACTGAGGATGTTGACGTGGATTTATTTCCTTCAACACCAGATATTCATGAAACAGGGCGAGTTTACACAATCGGTTTTGGTAGCGGTATGAGTAATAATGGTAAGCGCTTACTATCAGAGACTGCAAAGCTAGGGGGCGGACAATACCTACATGCCAATACCTCTGAGCAACTATCGCAGGCACTTAAAAACACCATAACCCAAATTCGTGAAGTAAACGATAGTTTTACCTCTCCGTCCATCGCGAGTAATAACGTTGATCAAACTCGTAGCCGTGAAGATATTTATTATGCGATGTTTTATCCAGAAACAGGTGCTCGTTGGCGAGGTAATCTAAAAAAACTAAAAGTGTCTGGTGAACAAATTGTTGATTCGACAGGTAAACCAGCTTTAAATGAAGACGGGCTTATATCAAATAAAGCACGTACATATTGGCTACCAGATAACGAAGAAGCTGACGGTAACACAGTGCAACGGGGTGGTGTTAACTTGCTGTTGAGCAGTCTTGCAAGTCGAAAACTTTATACTGATGCAGGCTCGTCAGCTTTAATCAGCTTCACGAAAAGTAATGTATCTAATGCGCTTGGCGGAGATGATAAAGCGGCAGCTGCATTTGGAGTGGATAAGTCTCAATTACAAAAAACGATTGATTGGGCAAGGGGAATCGATGTTGATAATGAGGATGAAGATGCATCTTCAATTGATCAACGCCAAGATATTTTCGGTGACCCACTGCACTCAAAGCCTGTGACAATAGATTATGGTAATGACGATATACGTATTCTAATTGGCACCAACGCAGGTTTTATGCATCTTTTCCAAGATAAAAATGACGTGCTAAAAGAAAGCTGGGCATTTATGCCAAGTAGCTTATATAAAATAGTGAAACCGTTAAGAGATAATCAGTCCAACACAAAAGTGTACGGCGTCGATGGTCCTATTTCAGTGTTCTTTGATGATAAAAACGGTGATGGGATTGTTAACGGTAGTGACCGCGTGTGGGCTTTCTTTGGCTTTAGACGCGGCGGTAGTTACTATTATGGTCTTGATATCACTAACCCTGACTCACCAAGCCTTATGTGGAATGGGCCTATTGTGGGTGGTTCTGCTGATTTTAAAGAGCTTGGCCAATCTTGGTCTAAACCGACGGTGACCTATATAAATCTAGAAGGGTACGAAGATCGTCCATTGCTGGTTTTTGGAGCAGGTTATGATACCAATAAAGATAATGTTATTCGTACTGCTGATAACAAAGGCCGAGGTATTTATATTGTCGATGCACAAACGGGTAAAAAGGTATGGGCACTCACGCCAGCTGAAAATGGTTTTCAAGGAAATCACAGCATAGCCTCAGACATAACAACACTGGACTCTGACTATGATGGCTACGTTGACCGTTTATACGCCACTGATACCGGTGGCAATGTCTGGCGCGTAGATATGCCTTCAAATACTCCTAACGACTCGAAACAGCCATGGACTCATTTTAAACTAGCAAGTCTAGGCAATACTTTATCGACACAAGATCGTCGTTTCTTCTATAAACCGTCAGTGGCCAGAACAGTATTCAGCAAAGTGACAAAAACAACGGTAAATGGCCAATCGACAATTGCCCGTCTGGACACTCCGTATGATGCGGTATTAATTGGTAGCGGCAATCGCTCAAAGCCTACAGCCACCACGGCGAACGATCAGCTTTATATGATCCGTGATATCAATACAACTACACAATCGTTCCAAGGTAGTAACGTCCCCGTCGCCATTACGCAATCAGACTTAATGAATATGGATTCAGACCCATTTGGTAATGCATTAGACGATATCGATGAATTTACAGAGCTTGAAGTTGAGTTGTCTGAGTATTACGGTTGGTACTACAACTTACCTGCTGCCGGTGAGAAGTCACTGGCTGCTAGCACGGTGATTGGTGGTGTTGCTTATTTTACAAGTTATACTCCTTCTTCTGCTACTGAAACGGTAAACCAGTGCTCATTAACTGGTGGGGCAGGTGGCCTGTATGCATTTCATTTGCATTATGGCACCAAGGTTTATGACGAATTAAAATTTACTACATCAAATGATGTACCAGATACGCCACAGTTATACTTTGGTGTTGGTGATAGTTGTGTTGATAGAAATAACAATGGTTTTTGTGATGATTTATCTGATACTGAAAACCCTGACGTAATTAAAGATACAAATATAAAAGTGGAAGAAAAAAGCCAGTTTATGACCATAGGCCCTGGTATTAAAGGTCAGCAGAACCCATTCAAAGTTAAAAAAATAGTCGGGCCAAATCTCACTCAAGAAGATGGTAAAATTAAGCTTGTAAGCGATACAGATCCTGTTGGCTTTGGCTTCGAAACACAACAAACCTATATTTATAAGCGAGAAGTAAATGATAAAAGTCAATAAAGCGAACGCTGGCTTTACACTGATAGAGCTCATGATAACAGTGGCTATTTTGGGAATTATCGCCAGTATTGCCTTGCCTAGTTATTTTCAGCACGTCAAACGCACAGCCAGGACAGAAGCTATAACGGCATTATTAGATGCTGCAAATAAGCAGGAGCAATTCTTTGTTGATAATAGAGAATATACAACTGTGCTGGCTAATTTAGGTGTTGCAAGTCAAACTGAGAATAATTTCTATACGATGTCTGTGACTGTTGATAACGATGCGGGGACATTTGAGTTTACCGCAACACCTGCATCGGGACCTGTGCTACAAGATACCGAATGTACTTCTTTATCAATCTCAGATACCGGATTAAAGACCTCGAAAGGCTCAGCAAATGCGAAAGAGTGCTGGGGCCGATAAAAAGAGCCTATAACTGGCACTTATCAGTATCTTTTAAACGAGTACGGCCGGTAAAACTTAACGAAATAGCAAGCCCTTTCAGGCTTGCTTTTTTGTACTCAGGGCAATAGATAAAAGTGCCGTTATTAAAGCCCATAGGGGTACCATTAGGCCTAAAAGTAATAGCATGTCGAGGGTAAGTGAGTTGATCAAGTCTGTTAACTGCCTCTAGCTCAAGGATGATTGTATCGTTACTATCAAGTACACCAATTTCATTATTATCTACAAATACGGTGAGTGATTTGTGCCAGTAGTCCTTGTTACAGTGATTATCTTTTAGAGCACAAAATGTTATGAATGCATCGTTGGTTTGTGCATTATGACGGCTTATCCCCAGCGCACGCCTAATCTCTTGCATTTTGTTTTCTAGGCGATTTTTGGCAAGCAAAGGGGTATATTCAAATAATGCAATATTAAGAAGAATAGCTAAAATAGACAACACAACTAAGCTTTCTATAAGTGTTGTGCCTTTTAATTTCCACCAATACGTTTTTGTCTCCATCCGTGAAGATCTCATTTATTATAGTTTCTTCAACTATATTCATGTCCCTTTATTGGTGTCAAATAAGTTGCTTAATTACAGCTTTTAGTCGTATTTCCATTATATAAAGCAGTCCCTGATTGAGTCACCGTAAGCTCTTTATTGTTATCTCCGTCTGCTTTTGAAGGGCAATAGATAAAAGCGCCAGCAGTTGTTGTGAGCATCCCGCTTGTATCAAAGATTAATGAATTACCACCTGAAAATTGGAGCCTACTGCTAGTTGGAAGCTCTTTCATTACTCTGAGAATAATGTCACCTACCCTAGGGTTATAGACTCCATTTTGATTTGAGTCAAAGTACACAAAAACGCTCCCTTGGTTCCAGTCGTTTAGGCATGGAACGCGTTGATTGTTTTCAATTCTTGAAGTATTTCCACTACACACAACGACTAAAGAGTCAGAGCTGGTGGCTTTGGCTCTTGCGAAACTAATATTACGTTTTAATTCTTGAAGATAGCTTTCAGCACGATCTTTTTCGAGTAGATCAGAACTATCCCACAATGCTATAACAGCGATAATACCCACTATTGCGATAGTGACCATAAGCTCTAAAAGCGTAAAACCTTGTTGTGATGATTTCATTGTTGTCTCTATTATCAAACCCCTCATTTAATAATATCATGATTGCTGATTTAATCACCGAAATTCATAGCTTTGTTTGCCATCAGAGTCGGTATTGTCTAAAATCGAGGCAATTAAGAAATAAAAAGTAACCCAAAAAATGAAAAAAATTGAAGCAATCATAAAACCATTTAAGCTTGATGATGTTCGAGAAGCATTATCAGAAGTGGGTATCACAGGGATGACGGTAAGCGAAGTTAAAGGCTTTGGCCGTCAGAAGGGGCACACAGAGCTTTATCGTGGTGCTGAGTACATGGTTGATTTTTTACCGAAAGTAAAATTAGATATCGTGCTCGCCGATGAAGATGTCGATAGAGCAATTGACGTTATCGTTAAAACGTCACAAACAGGTAAAATTGGTGATGGTAAAATCTTTGTTACTGACGTTGAGCGTGTAGTTCGTATTCGTACTGCTGAAGAAGATGAAGACGCGATTTAATTAGTATACCCAAGCCACCTCAAGATGCAGAATTCAGCGTTTCACAGGTGCTTAATATCAAGGCGTTACTTTGCAAGAATGGTAGTCCCTTTTAAGAAGTAACAACGATGAGAGTAAGTGCCTGTGAGCGCCCAAAGGGTTGGTTTAAAAGCGATTTATACTGCGTTATTGATTTTAACAATAGAACCACTATTACTTGCAATCAATGCCTTGCCTAAATCGCTTTTAATTCCAACTGAAACTCGCACCTTGAGGTGGTTTGGGTATATTCGATCGCAAATATTAAAAAAGGCGCCTTTGGCGCCTTTTTAGTTTTCAATCAATTTTAACGATTATTCGCTTCTCGCGTTGCTTTAGCATGTTCACTTAGTTCAGGTAAGCCAAGTTTATCGTAGCTTTTTACCATGATCTCAAGAGCTTGATCTAAGTAGCTACTTTGTGAATAATGCTCAACTACATATTTACCGCGGTTTGCAGCAGCAAGGTAAGCCTCGCGCTCATAATAGTATTGCGCTACTTTTAATTCATAGCGTGCCATTTTATTTAAAAGCCATACCAAACGTTTTTTAGCTTCTGGGGCATAAGCGCTATCAGGGAAGCGTTTTAGTAGTGTTGACAAGTCAGTAAATGCAACACGAGTACGATTTGCGTCTCTGTCAGCGCGGTCTACACCAAAATATTCCTGAAATGCATTTTCATCCGCTTTAATATTAACTAAGCCACGCATGTAATACATGTAATCTAAGTCTTTGTGATTTGGATTAAGGCGAATAAAGCGATCAATAGTTGCCAGTGCCTGCTCGGTATTTCCTGATTGATAATGTGCATACACTAAGTCCATTTGCACTTGTTTTGACAAAGGTCCAAATGGATAGCGTGAATCAATTGCGCTTAAAAGTTCAATTGCACGGGCATAAAGACCTGAGTCTAATGTTTCTTTTGCATCTTCGTATAAAGCTTGCGCAGATTTATTAGGAACGCGTTGTATATCTTCTTGATCAGGCGCTGATGAACAGGCACCTAAGCCAAGTAATGAAACTGAAAAAACTATGGCGAACGCACGTTTCCCTATTTTATTTATCATTTTATTTATTACCTTTGATGTCTTCGGCTAGGCCAAGTGAGGAAAACCGAGTAAACTATACGTATTAAAGCGATTCTAACCCAGTCGAGCAAAGCTTGCACTGGTAAATTGGGTAAAGTTACTAATGTCAGAGCAAATTTCTCTCCAAGCCGAGGTTCCAATAGACCTTGGCGGTAAACGTCTAGACCAAGTATTGGCACAATTGTTCCCTGATTATTCTCGTTCACGTATAAAAACGTGGATTTTAGATGATAAAATAACCGTTAACGGTGAAATATTAAACACACCGCGTGAAAAACTACTCGGTGGCGAAACGGTGAGTGTCGAAACAACCATCGAAGCTCCGCGTGAGTACGAAGCACAAAATATCAAATTAAACATCGTTTATGAAGATGATGATATTTTAGTGATCAATAAACCAATGGGTTTAGTTGTTCATCCTGGTGCGGGTAATCCTGATGGCACCGTATTGAATGCATTATTACACCATTATCCTGATATTATTAATGTGCCTCGTGCTGGTATTGTGCACCGTTTAGATAAAGACACCACAGGTTTAATGGTGGTAGCAAAGACAATTCCTGCGCAAACACATTTGGTATCTGCTTTACAAAAGCGTGAAAATTTCACCCGTGAATATGAAGCAATTTGTAATGGTTCAATGACAGCTGGTGGCATGGTTGAAAAACCAATTGGTCGTCATGCAACTAAACGAACTCATATGGCCGTGCATGAGATGGGTAAACCCGCGGTTACTCACTATCGGGTTGCAGAAAAATTTAGAGCACATACACGCTTACGTTTACGCTTAGAAACCGGTCGTACTCACCAAATTCGTGTACACATGGCTTATTTGAATCACCCGCTAGTAGGCGATCAATTATACGGAGGCCGTCCACGTCCACCTAAAGGGGCAACGCCAGAACTGTTTCAAATGCTTCGTGAGTTTAAGCGCCAAGCATTGCATGCAGTTAAGCTGTCAATTGCTCACCCGATCACTGGCGAGATGATGACATGGCAGGCACCGATTCCTGATGATATGGCTGCAATGACAGAAGCTTTACGCGCAGACACCAAAGCAAACCCAAATATCGAGTTTTAAGCGTTATGATCACACCAGCATGGACTGCCCCAAAAACAATTAGCGCACTGAGTACCATCCGCAAAGGCGGTGTTTCTGTTGCACCCTTTGATAGTTTTAATGTGGGGTTACATGTTGGTGATGATGAGCAAGCAGTGCTTGCAAATCGAGAGCTGCTAACAAATCAGTTGCCAAATCCTGCTGTGTGGTTAAATCAAATTCATAGCAGTGACGTCGTGGTGATTGATGAAGACAGTGACTTAAACCAAGTCCGCTCTGCTGACGCGCTCTACACCCGTTTAGCAAAACAGCCGCTTGCGATAATGACCGCGGATTGCTTACCTGTGTTACTTAGCTCAACCTCTGGTGATGAAATAGCCGCGATACATGGCGGCTGGCGAGGTTTAGCACAAGGCGTATTGGCCAATACGCTTACCCATTTTAAAGCCTTGCCAAACGATATTATTGCTTGGTTTGGCCCTGCCATTGGCCCTTCAGAGTTTGAAGTAGGGCAAGAAGTAAAAGCGTGCTTTTGTGAGCTAAATGCTAACCATCAACATGCATTTACGCCTAGAGGTGATAAATATTTAGCTGATATTTATTTACTTGCTCGCCAGCAATTAGCGCAATTAGGTGTGGTAAATATTTTCGGTGGCGAGTACTGTACTGTTAGTGATAAGTCACAGTTTTTCTCTTACCGCCGCGATGGCGAAACAGGGCGTATGGCAAGTTTGATCTGGCGCAATTAATACCACTTTTTTGCGATTAAATTATCGTCTCTTACTTGAACAAATCATTAAGCATACCCATTAATTAAGCAATTAGATTTTTTAATAGGTAAACCCTCATGCGTTTAGATAGATTTACAAGTAAATTTCAATCTGCGCTTTCAGATGCGCAGTCATTAGCGCTTGGGCGCGATCATCAATTTATTGAGCCTGTACACTTGATGTATTCTTTGCTTCAGCAAAATGGCTCGAGTGTGCGTGCGCTGTTAGCTCAAGCAGGCGTGAGTGCTGATGAATTAAACACCAAGTTATCGCAAGAAATCGAGAAACTATTTAAAGTTGAAGGTATTGGCGGCGATGTTCAACTATCAAATAACATGGTTTCGTTGATAAACCTGTGTGATAAATACGCGCAAAAACGTAAAGATAAATTTATCTCAAGTGAGCTATTTGTTCTTGCAGCATGCGAAGACAAAGGTCCACTAGGTGATATTTTTAAAGCACTTAATATTACTTCGAGTAAAATTGAAGCAGCAATCGAGGCTATTCGTGGTGGCCAAAAAGTGGATGACCCTAATGCTGAAGAAACTCGTCAGGCATTAAAAAAATTCACAATCGATCTCACTGAGCGCGCAGAGCAAGGCAAGCTAGACCCAGTGATTGGCCGCGATGATGAGATACGCCGCACGATTCAAGTATTACAACGTCGTACCAAAAATAACCCTGTACTAATTGGTGAGCCAGGTGTGGGTAAAACGGCGATTGCCGAAGGCTTAGCGCAACGCATCATTAATGGTGAAGTGCCTGAGGGGCTAAAGAGCAAACGCGTTTTATCGCTCGATTTAGGTGCGTTGGTTGCCGGTGCTAAATACCGTGGTGAATTTGAAGAGCGTTTAAAATCAGTTTTGAATGAACTTGCCAAAGAAGAAGGCCAAGTCATCCTCTTTATTGATGAAATTCATACCATGGTAGGCGCTGGTAAAACAGATGGCGCAATGGATGCGGGGAATATGTTAAAGCCTGCACTTGCCCGTGGTGAGTTACATTGCGTGGGTGCCACAACACTTGATGAGTATCGTCAATACATCGAAAAAGATGCGGCACTTGAGCGTCGTTTCCAAAAGGTATTTGTTGATGAACCATCGGTTGAAGATACCATTGCAATTTTACGTGGTTTAAAAGAGCGTTATGAGCTGCATCACTCAGTTGATATTACCGATCCGGCCATCGTTGCTGCAGCGCAGTTATCACATCGTTACATTAGCGATCGTCAATTGCCTGATAAAGCGATTGACCTCATTGATGAAGCTGGCTCGTCGATTCGTTTGCAAATTGACTCAAAGCCAGAGTCTTTAGATAAGCTTGAGCGCCGTATTATCCAGTTGAAGTTGGAAGATAATGCCCTTGCTAAAGAAAAAGACGAAGCGAGCCAAAAACGCCGCACAGAAATGCAAGAACTGATCACTGAACTGGAAGCGCAATACCGCGAGCTAGACGAAGTGTGGAATGCCGAGAAAGCATCATTACAAGGCACGCAAGTGATTAAAGCTGAGCTTGAACAGGCGCGTCTTGATTTAGACGTGGCACGTCGTGCTAGTGACTTACAGCGCATGTCAGAACTTCAATATGGTCGTATTCCTGAACTTGAGCGTAAACTCGACCTTGCATCACAAGCGGAAATGCAAGAAATGAGCTTACTAAAAAACCAAGTTGGTGAAGATGAAATTGCGGAGATTTTATCGCGTTGGACAGGTATTCCTGTATCGAAAATGCTTCAAGGTGAGCGCGAAAAGTTACTGCAAATGGAAGATCAATTGCATCATAAAGTAATTGGTCAAGATGAAGCGGTTGTGGCTGTGGCTAATGCCATTCGCCGTTCTCGCGCAGGGCTTGCTGATCCAAATCGTCCAATTGGTTCATTCTTATTTTTAGGCCCAACAGGGGTGGGTAAAACTGAGCTGACTAAAGCGTTGGCTAGTTTTATGTTTGATACTGAAGATGCCATGGTGCGCATCGATATGTCAGAGTTTATGGAAAAACACTCGGTTGCACGTTTAGTGGGTGCGCCTCCAGGCTATGTAGGTTATGAAGAGGGTGGCTATTTAACCGAAGCCGTGCGTCGTCGTCCGTATTCAGTTATTTTACTGGATGAGGTTGAAAAAGCGCACCCTGATGTATTTAACATCTTACTACAAGTTCTTGATGATGGCCGCTTAACGGATGGTCAGGGTCGCACCGTTGACTTTAAAAATACCGTTATAATTATGACCTCTAACTTAGGCTCGGACATTATCCAAGAGCAAGCAGGTTCAAATGACTATGCGACCTTAAAAGAGAAAGTGATGGGCGTTTTAGTGAGTCAGTTCCGTCCAGAGTTTATTAACCGTATTGATGAAACGGTGGTATTCCATCCACTTGCCAACGAGCACATTAAAGAAATCGCTGATATTCAGTTAAGTAAGCTTCGTGAGCGTTTAACTGAAAAAGGCTATCTTCTTGAAGTGACCGATGCTGCCCTAGAGGGCATTGCCGCAAGTGGCTTTGATCCGGTTTATGGGGCAAGGCCTTTAAAACGCGCTATTCAACATACCATTGAAAACCCGTTGGCGCAGCGCTTATTAGCTGGAGATTATCAGCCAGGTGCCATTATTCATATTGATGCCGATGAAAATGGATTGGTTTTTTCTAATCGCTAAATTAACCGCATATAAAAAAGCCGCATCAATTGATGCGGCTTTGTTTTTATTAACATATTTTATACTTTAAAAGTTAACAGCATATCGTTCACTTTGCGTGAGCCCTCAACGAGGCCCGCAGCATCTTTTGCTACGTTGTAGCTTAGCTTTAAGTTTTCTTCGCTGTGTCCTTTGATACTGTCTACATTTGTACGAATATCAACACTGACTACTTGTTGCTCTTCCGCAGCAGTTGAAATCTCTGTTGCAAGGCTAGAGATCTCATCAATTTGCGCAAAAATACTAGCAAGCTCGGTTTGTGTATGTGTAGTTGTGCTTACACAGCTATCAGCTTGCTCTTTAGTTGATTGCATTACTTTTGACCAACTGAATAAAGTATCTTGAATTTCTTTGATTGAGCTGTGAATTTGTGACGTCGCATTTTGAGTACGAGATGAAAGAGCTCGTACCTCATCGGCTACCACAGCAAAGCCGCGACCATGCTCGCCAGCACGGGCGGCTTCAATAGCTGCATTAAGTGCTAATAAGTTGGTTTGCTCTGCAATACCTTCAATTTCACTCATAACTTGGCCGATTTTATCCGCCTCACTGGCTAGGGAGTTAGCCGTGGTTGCAGCTTGTTCAACTTGGTTTGCAAGTGCAGACACCATGCTGCTGTTATCTTCTATATGTAGCTTAATGTCGTTACAGCTTTGATAAGTCGTATTTACTTTCTCTGCTGTGTGGTGTGTATTTGCAGATATTTCACCAATGGTTGCACTCATTTGCGTCATTGCTGTTGCAATATCACCTAGGCGTTGACCTTGGGCTGCAATTCCTTGCTCAGTTAATGAAGATTGCCTATCTAAGTTTGTAGCAATATCTTTAAATGAATAGGTCGAATCTTTAATACGGCCAAGAACCGTACGCAGTTTTGCTGCTAACATTTGCTGATTATAGGCCGCAACACTAAATGGATGAGCGCCTGAATACACATAACGAGACACAGAGTCAAACTCAGCACGCTGTTTTTTAAGCTCTGTAGGGGTCACTATTAGCTCGTCATAATTAAGAGCAACAAGAAGTGCTGCAACCATAAAAGTGCTCGCCGCGATGACTGCTGATGTCAACAAACCAAGCGCAACAATAGCCACAGCCGCGATAACAACAGAAGTGAGTTGTCGCAATGAGATATTTTCACGAAAAGATGAAATAGATTTACCATTATTTATTTTTTCGTATAGTGCCATGGCTCGTGTTTTGAGCTCTTCTGATGGTTTTGTACGCACTGATTGATAGCCAACTAATTGCCTGTGTTCATAAATAGGGGTTACGAATGCATCAACCCAATAATATCGACCATCTTTACAGCGGTTTTTCACCATGCCTCGCCATGAGTGACCTTGTTTGAGTTTTTCCCACATCTCCTTAAATGCAGCTTTTGGCATATCTGGGTGCCTAACCATATTGTGATTTTTACCTAGCAGCTCTTCCTCGCTATAGCCTGCGATGGTGCAAAACTCTTTGTTTACGTAGGTGATTACTCCACGTAAATCGGTTGTTGAGACTAGCTCTTGATGTTCAGAGTAGATTACTTCCTGATTGATTGTTTCTTGACCACGACGCATTTTAGTCCTTGAAATGTACTTTTTTACTATGTGCGGATTATAGTCTCAGAAAAATGTAAGGGAAGAGTAACCATGTTAATTAAGTGAAACTTTGAATTATTTCATATAAATATTGATCTAGAACAATGTCTTGTCTGAAAACATGTGTTTATGGCTTAACCAAAAGGTCGTAATTGAAATAAATTTTATTGGCATGAGGTCTCATTATTGATTAGCGAAATAATTTCGCATCAATGAAGTGCTATCAAAGCAATTGTATTATAGTTATCTGAATGGCAAGATGATGACTAAGTGATGGAGTTGTCAGGGTATCGACATTAATTACAGTTGCATGGATAGATTCTAATTTTTCTCTTGAGAATTTATATTCTGCCCCCATACACTTGGGATTAAAGCCACGTGGCTCGAGGAAGCATTTTTGATAAAACATGATTTAAACAAAACGCTACAAGCGTTATCGGCACACTATCCAACCGCAATTAATGGGATTAAACGTGGCATCGAGCGAGAAGCATTAAGAATTAAACCTAACGGTGTTATTTCAAAGAAGGGGCACCCGCAAGGAGTAGGGTGCGCACTGACCAATGATCATATAACTACAGATTTTTCAGAATCTTTATTAGAGTTTATTACGCCAGTTAGTACCTCACCTGAGCAAACATTAGCGCAGCTTAAAGATTTACAGAAGTTTACTTTGTCTCAAATGGGTGACGAATTGTTATGGCCTATTAGTATGCCATGCTTTATTGATAACCAAGATGACATTGTGCTGGCGCAATTTGGTGACTCAAATATTGGTCGCATGAAAACACTCTACCGTGAAGGGCTTAAAAATCGTTATGGTAGTATGATGCAAGCTATTGCAGGTGTGCACTTCAATATTTCGTTCCCTGACACGTTATGGCAGGGGCTACATGAGCTAAGTGATAGCACAAAGGACTTAGCAGATTTTATATCAGACGGTTACCTAGGTTTAATTCGTAATTTTAAACGTGAACTTTGGTTAATTAGCTATTTATTTGGTGCTTCCCCTGCGTTATGTCATTCTTTTCTTCAAGGGCGTCAAACTGAGCTGCCATTTAAAAAGTTAGGTAAAGGTACACTTTACTTAGAGGTTGGCACTGCTTTACGTCTTGGTGATTTAGGTTATACGAACAGTGCGCAATCTTCTTTACGTGTGATGTACAACTCGTTAGATGAATACGTTGCTGGTTTAAAAGAAGCCATTAATACACCATCAAATATTTATAATCATATTGATGATTACACCAGTGAAGCACCAAAACAGCTGAATAAAAACATTCTCCAAATTGAAAATGAATTCTATTCACCGATTAGGCCTAAACGAAATGCTGCCAGTGGAGAAACCCCTACGGATGCTTTGCTACGAGGCGGAATTGAATACATTGAAGTACGTGCCTTAGATGTCAATCCATTTAGTGAAACGGGTATCGATTTACAACAGATGCGCTTTTTAGATGTATTTTTAACTTATTGCTTGTTAAGTGACTCACCTAAGATGGACTGGCAAGAGCAAAGCCTCAGTACTAAAAACCTTGATGCTGTTGTAAACGAAGGGCGTAGTCCTGATTTGCAACTGACAAAACAAGGCGAGCAAGTTAGCTTGACGGCATGGGCAATGTCAATATTTGATAAGCTAAAGCCAGTGGCGCAATATATGGATGCTGCCTATGGCGTAAGTTATTACAGTGAAACAGTCGCAACGCTTGCGACCTGGGTCAGTGAGCCAAATAAAACATTCTCAGGGCGATATATTGATATATTAGCAAACACTAACCAAGATAATGGTGAGTTTGCATTAACACTTGCACAGCAATATAAGCAAAACCACCAAGCCGCTGATTATCAATTTTATGATGACGCTTTTTTAACAGAGCAAGCATCTAAGTCGGTAGTAAAAGAGCGCGATGTAAAAGCTGAAGATGATGTGTCTTTCACTGCATTTTTAGATGATTACTTTGCAAAGGCGAAGTAATACATTTTAGGCATAAAAAAACGCAGCCTAGGGAGGCTGCGTCAAAGATTCTTCAGGGATGAAACAATGCTATACTACTGCATTCATAAGTTCAGACTGACCAACTAAGAAAAAGTTCAGCGAGATACATAAAAAAATGAAAAAAAGTATAATTATTTTATCGCTGGCCGCAGCTTTGGCTGGTTGTGCTACAGCTCCTCCTGAGCAACCTCATGATATTTGTAAAATTTTCGAAGAAAAACCAGATTGGTACTATGATGCTCGCGATGCTCAAGACAAGTGGGGCTCGCCAAAACATGTATTAATGAGCATGATGTATCAAGAAAGTTCGTTTCGTCATGATGCAACGCCGCCTATGGAATACTTTCTGTGGATCATCCCAATTGGACGTGTAAGTTCAGCTTATGGTTACTCACAAGCAAAAACCCCTACATGGTCAGACTATATTCGTGAAACCGGTAACAGCGGTGCAGATAGAGATGATTTCGATGATGCCATCGATTTTATGGCGTGGTTTGTTTACAAAACACATAAAGTAAATGGTGTTTCTAAGTGGGATGCTTACGCACAGTACCTTAATTATCATGAAGGGTGGGGTGGTTATAAACGTGGTACGTATAAAAAGAAAAAATGGTTGATGAGTGTGGCAAATAAAGTTAAGCATCGAGCAAGTCGTTATGGTGCACAACTTAGAAAATGCGAAGATGAGTTGGATAAAAACTGGTTTGAGCGCTTGTTTAGTTAGCACTTATTTAATTAAAAAACCCACAACAATGTGGGTTTTTTAATGATAAATTATTTGCCAGGAAATTGGTGAATGTGTACATCCCGTTGCGGAAACGGAATGGTGATATCCGCTGCATCAAAAGCAATTTTTACTTTTTCATATAAGCCAAAATACACCGGCCAGTAATTCTCTGAATCAACCCATGCCCATACCAGCATACCAATATGACTATCGCCATGTTGACTAACATGTACCACCGGCTTTTTCGCTTCTTGATCTTTTAGCACTAATTCATAGTCATTCAACACACCCATAAGCACTTCTCGCGCCTTATGGACATCATCGCCATAACTAATACCAAACTCTATATCAACACGGCGTGTAGGCTCTGCAAATTTGTTTTTTACACAGCCATTTGATAAAGCGCCATTTGGAATGATTATTTTTTCATTATCATAAGTAAGTAGCACAGTGACAAAAATTTGAATCTCAACAACTTTCCCCATATAACCTTGTGCTTCAATAACATCACCGACTTTAAACGGTTTAAAGAATAAAATCAGAACACCACCTGCAAAATTAGCTAAACTACCTTGCAGTGCCATGCCAACGGCTAAGCCTGCAGCACCTAACATAGCGATGAATGAGGTGGTTTCGATGCCAATCATAGAGGCAACAGAAATCAGCAAGAGTATTTTTAAAATGACTGAAATAAATGACACCAAAAAGTGTGTGAGCCCTGCTTCAAATTTTACTCTGTTCATTGATTTTTCGGCCATGTTGGCGATGCGGCCAATCAACCACCACCCTATAACCAAGACTAAAATAGCTAAAATAAATTTTGGCCCATATAACATGAGTAATTCGATAGCTTGGTTATATACTTTTTCGATTGAAATATCGTCCATTATTGCTCCATGTAAATAAACTTAATCGGACCAATACTAGACGAATTAATATGAAAGTGTGCTCTTTAGCACAAAAATGTGAAACTTCAGAGGCGGTAATATACGTAATAAAAAAGGAGTAGCAAGCTACTCCTTTTCTTATTCTTGAATACGTTTACTGGGTATTACTTTAACCAGTTTTACCATATTTTCTTTTACTTCTAATACTTCGATAGGGTAGCCAGCAATACGCAAACTTAAGTTAGCATCCGGAATATCTTCAAGATATTCTACAATTAAACCACTTAAAGTTTTTGGCCCATCTATAGGGAGCTCCCAGTTCATTTCTTTATTTAAGTCACGAATATTAGCGCCACCGTCGACAAGCACAGAACCATCGTCTTGCTCTGTTACTTCTTCACTTGGCGTACGAGTTTGTGTTGTTGTGAAATCTCCAACCACTTCTTCTAAGATATCTTCAAGTGTCACGAGACCTTGAATATCACCGTATTCATCCACAACTAGACCAATTCGCTCTTTTGATTGTTGGAATTTTAAAAGTTGTGTATTGAGTGATGTCCCTTCAGGAATAAAGTAAATCTCGCGAACGGCACGTAATAGTGAAGGTTTATCAAATTGCTCTTTTGTTAATAGGCGTAGTGCATCACGAGAATGAATGAAGCCTACTGCATCGTCAATTTGGTCTCTGTAAAGCAGTACACGCGTGTGTTGTGCATGTGTTAATTGGCGACTAATAAGCTTCCAATCATCGTTGATATCAATTGCAACAATCTCATTTCGAGGGATCATGATATCTTCTACGGTGACTTGCTCTAAATCTAAAATAGACGTCAGCATGCTTTGATGGCGAGCAGGAAGGAGGGCCCCTGATTCATTTACCACCGTTTTTAGCTCTTCTTTGCTTAGGCTGTGCTCTTCAATTTGTGCTGTGGTAATGCCAAAGAGGCGCAACATACCATTGGTCATCCAGTTCACGATAACGACAAACGGAAACAGTATTTTTAATAGACCTTTGAGGATAATAGAGCTTGGAAAAGCGACCTTCTCAGGATATAGCGCTGCGAGTGTTTTGGGCGTCACTTCAGCAAAAATGAGCACTACAAGTGTTAATACACCAGTGGCAATAGCAATACCAAGGTCACCATACAGGCGAATCCCTATAATCGTAGCGACTTGCGCTGCTGCGATGTTAACAAGGTTATTTCCGATTAAGATCAGACCAATTAGTCTATCAGGACGGCTTAACAGTTTACTGACGCGTTTCGCTGCACGGTGATCTTCTTTTGCTAAATGGCGCAAGCGAATACGGTTAATTGACATAATTCCAGTTTCAGAACCAGAAAAATAAGCAGAAATAAGTATCAATAATCCCAATACAATAAACAGGGTACTAGTCGATATGTCGTCCAACGATGGATCCTTTTTTTATAAACCAATGCATATTAAGCTAGAGACAGCTTGCTGAGTCAAGTTAAAACTTATTTAGTATCACTTCTTGTATGAAACGGCTGCCAAAATAAGCAAGAGATAAGATAAATGCGGCTATCATGATCGAAAATACCACAGGCTTCCCTCGCCAGCCCTTACGCAGATGACCGATAGTCACAACGGTGAAAATAACCCATGCAAACAAAGATAGAATTGTTTTATGAATAAACTCACTAGCAAACATGCCATCAAGGAAAATAAAGCCAGATAGTAGGGCAAAGGTGAGTAAAATCGTCCCTAAAGTAAGTAATTGATATAGCTGACGTTCAACTACCATTAAAGGGGGTAAGTGGCTGTGCACTATTGCTAAATCTTTACGCTTTAAGCGTTTATCAATGAAGTAAAACTGAATGGCATAAAGAGTCGATATAATAAGCACACAGTAAGCTAATAAGGACAGGGAAATATGTGTAACCAGTCCAAGCTCGACATCAATAGTATGCAAAATTACGTGATGAGGAATAAACAAGCTTGCTAAGGTAAGTATTGCAGCAAACCCATATACAACAGGCAGTAATAGTGTTGCTGGGAACTTTAAAGAAACAGCTGTGACAGAAACAACAATAACCCAACATGTTAGTAAAGCAACATTCACAATACTTAAATCTTGGCCATCTGCACGAAATACAGAGTTAACCAATAACAGCATATGGGCAAGGATAGCAACCGTGCTTAAAATGACCGTGAGTTTCTGGCTCGGACCTTGTTTGTGAAAAAGGCGTGATAGTACGTGCGACGTTGCTAACACATAAAACAAACTAGCAATAATAGTTAAACTAATAATCATCGTGTTTTGGCCACTTAATTTATATCGATAAATCCTTGTCTCTTTGATGCCATTGTATTTTATAGCAAGGAAAAAGCATAGAGTTTGTAAAAAGAAACTCAAACTGCACACTTGAACACTGTATTGTCGACCACCATTTACGGTATACTGTTAAGAATTGAAATTTTAATTTCCCCTGTTTTGGCCTTTTATAGCCCAATGAACAGGCGAAACACGTTTTATCGGAACCTTTACATGTTTGAGAATCTCCAAGAACGCTTAGGTAAAACCTTAAAAAATATCAGTGGTCGTGGACGCCTAACTGAAGACAATATTAAAGATACATTACGTGAAGTCCGCATGGCATTTTTGGAAGCGGATGTTGCACTACCTGTTGTTCGTGAGTTTGTTAAGCAAGTTAAAGAACGTGCAGTGGGTGTTGAAGTCACTAAAAGCTTAAGCCCTGGCCAAGTCTTTATTAAAATTGTGCGCGAAGAGCTTGAAAAAGCCATGGGTGAAGCGAATGAAGAGCTAAGCCTTAATGCGCAGCCGCCAGCTGTCGTAATGATGGCAGGCCTGCAAGGTGCGGGTAAAACGACGAGTGTCGGTAAACTGGCTAAATTTTTAAAAGAGCGTAAAAAGAAATCGGTACTTGTTGTGAGTGCTGACGTTTATCGTCCAGCGGCAATTAAACAGCTTGAGACACTTGCAGATGAAGTGGGCGTTGAGTTCTTCCCAAGTGATATTTCGCAAAAGCCGGTTGATATCGCAAATAATGCTATCTCCCATGCTAAGAAGAAATTTATCGATGTCGTGTTAGTCGATACCGCGGGTCGTTTGCATGTTGATAACGACATGATGGATGAAATCAAAGCACTTCATAGCGCGATTAACCCAATCGAAACTTTATTTGTTGTTGATGCAATGACAGGTCAAGATGCTGCAAATACGGCAAAAGCATTTGATGAAGCGCTTCCTTTAAGTGGTGTGATCTTAACGAAAACGGATGGTGATGCCCGTGGTGGTGCTGCATTATCGATTCGTCATATTACCGGTAAGCCAATTAAGTTCATGGGTGTGGGTGAGCGTACAGATGCACTTGAACCATTCCACCCTGACCGTATTGCTTCTCGTATCCTAGGTATGGGTGATGTACTTTCATTAATCGAAGAAGTCGAAATGAAAGTCGATAAAGAGAAAGCGGCTAAAGTTGCTGAAAAAGTATTTAAAGGTGACGGCTTCACATTAGATGACTTTGCTGAGCAACTTCGTCAGATGAAAAACATGGGCGGTATGATGTCAATGCTCGATAAATTGCCAGGTATGCAAAACTTACCTGATGCAGTTAAGGGGCAAATGGGTGATAAAACGTTTGTACAAATGGAAGCGATTATTAACTCAATGACTGCAAAAGAGCGTGCGCGCCCTGAAATCATCAAAGGCTCTCGTAAAAAACGTATTGCAGCAGGTTCTGGTACGCAGGTGCAAGAAATCAATAAATTGCTGAAGCAATTTACGCAGATGCAAAAGATGATGAAGAAAATGAAAGGTAAAGGCGGCATGAAGAAAATGATGCGTGGCATGAAAGGCATGTTACCGCCAGGTATGATGGGCGGAGGCCCTAAGTTTTAATACCACCTTTATAGTGTTTATCTTAAAGAAGGAGCAAATAGCTCCTTTTTTAATGGATAAATTATGCGCAATCAGTATGCAAAGCTAAGATCTCTAGCGCAGATCAGTGTTTAATCAACTAAACTTACATTTTGCATCACTTCTTACTTGCAATGTTGCAAAAAACTCGTACAATTCCCCAGCTTCCCGTATTGGGGAGTAAATCTTATTAATGAAAACAGTCAATCTATTTAGAGGACGGTATGGTAACTATTCGTTTGCAACGTGGTGGCGCTAAAAAACGCCCTTTCTATCAAATTGTGGTTGCGGATAGCCGTTTCTCGCGTGACGGTCGCTTCATCGAGAAAGTAGGTTTCTTTAACCCAATCGCTTCTGGTCAGGAAGAAAAAGTACGTTTAGATTTATCTCGTGTTGAACACTGGGTAGGTCAAGGCGCATCTCTTTCAGATCGCGTAGCTAAATTAGTTAAAGACGCTCGTAAAGCGGCTTAATAGGCGTAAGTGTAACCATGAGTCAAGAGAACACCTCGATAATCGTTGTAGGAAAGCTCGGTGCCCCCTATGGTATAAAGGGCTGGCTTAAGGTGCATTCATTTACTGATGATCCCGAAGGGATCTTCGATTTCAGCCCATGGTTGATAGGGCAACAAGGTAAATGGCAGACCTTAGAAGTGGTTGACTGGCGTCGCCACAACAAAGGCTTTATCGCTAAAGTTGCGCAAGTAAACGACCGAGATGAAGCAATGGCTTTGACCAATGTTGAAATCTCTGTAGATGCAGCGCAGCTACCAGAATTACCGCAAGGTGAATTCTATTGGCGAGATCTCATCGGCATGTCTGTTGTAACTGATAAAGGTTATAATTTAGGCACGGTTGATGACCTAATGGAGACAGGGTCAAATGATGTTTTGGTTGTGAAAGCAAACAAAAAAGATGCATTTGGCCAAGCTGAACGTTTAATTCCATTTTTAACAGACTCTGTTATTAAAGAAGTTAAACACGAGGCAAGAGAAATTACCGTAGACTGGGATCCTGGGTTTTAATGTCACAAACGAGTTCATTGTGGGTAGGGGTGATAAGCCTTTTCCCGAACATGTTTGACGCTATTACCAATGAAGGGGTAACTGGTCGCGCAGTTAAAAATGGTCTAATCGACTTTAACTGCTGGAATCCACGTGACTATGCTACTGATAAGCATAGAACTGTGGACGATCGTCCTTATGGGGGCGGTCCTGGTATGTTAATGATGGTTGAACCATTGAAACAAGCCATTCTTGACGCAAAAAAAGCGGCGGGTGATGGTGCTAAAGTAATTTATATGTCCCCGCAAGGGCGCAAATTAGATCAGCAAGGGGCGAGCGAACTCGCAAGCTCTAAAAAGCTGATTTTGATTGCCGGTCGCTATGAAGGTATAGATGAGCGAATCATAGAATCATATGTTGACGAAGAATGGTCAATAGGTGATTTTATTCTGAGTGGTGGTGAGTTACCCGCTATGACATTAATTGATGCAGTCGCACGATTAGTGCCAGGGGTGCTAGGTCACAACCAATCAGCAGAGCAAGATTCATTTTCGGATGGATTGCTTGATTGTCCTCATTATACACGGCCAGAAACATTGGATGATAAACAGGTGCCTGCTGTATTACTCAGCGGAAACCACCAAGAGATAGCAAAATGGCGCTTAAAGCAGTCATTAGGCAGAACTTGGTTACGTCGTCCTGACTTGTTGCATAACCTAGCTCTGACTGAGGAGCAAGCGGCACTTCTTGCAGAATTCAAGCAAGAGTACCAACAAGCTTGTGGCTAGAAGACAGTTACACCTAGGAAAGTGAGAAATATAATGGCAAAAGTAAACCAAAATATTATTAAAGCGCTTGAAGAAGAGCAGCTTAAAACAGACGTACCAGCATTCGGCGCTGGTGATACAGTAGTTGTACAGGTACGTGTAAAAGAAGGTAACAAAGAGCGTCTACAGGCCTTTGAAGGTGTTGTAATCGCTAAGCGTAATCGTGGTCTTCACTCAGCATTCACAGTTCGTAAAATTTCGAGCGGTGAAGGTGTTGAGCGTGTATTCCAAACGCACAGCCCTCTTATCGACAGCGTAACAGTTAAGCGTCGCGGTGCAGTTCGCCGTGCTAAGCTTTACTATCTACGTGAGCGTTCTGGTAAATCTGCACGTATTAGAGAAAAACTTAACTAATACGCGCTGTTTATCAACGCAAAAAAAACGGGTTGCAGCTTTCGGGTTGCAACCCGTTTTGGTTTTTAAAAAGCAACTCTCTATAAGCTTATCCTTTGTTTCACCCTTCTTTGCACTTTGTCCTGTCATACATTGATGACTCATGTTTCCTCTATTTGTTAGCTCCTTAGGGCTTTGTACTTTGCAGTTTATGCTGTTACTATAATCTGTATTGTAAGCTTTACTTTTTTGTATATATATATTTACGTTTAGGGTTTGAGGTGTAGTAACGTGGCGACAGTGAATGAATTAGCTGATTTAAGAGCAGGAATAGATGAGTGCGATGCACAATTAGTGGCATTGCTAGCAAAGCGTAATAGCATTACAGAAAAAATAGGGGCAATTAAGCAACAAATCGGCGCCCCGTTACATGCCCCTGATCGTGAAGCAGATTTATTGGCAGCGCGTCGCCAAGAAGCGGTTAACCAAGGTGTTAACCCAGAGTTAGTTGAAGATATTTTGCGTCGTATGATGCGTGAAGCGTACCAAAATCAACAAGGAAATTTAGCC
This sequence comes from Pseudoalteromonas sp. CO133X, assembly GCA_004208945.1. Taxonomy (GTDB): domain Bacteria; phylum Pseudomonadota; class Gammaproteobacteria; order Enterobacterales; family Alteromonadaceae; genus Pseudoalteromonas. The sequence goes on from SGPE01000024.1 coordinate 238,443, forward strand.
TGCTCAGCTCCTCAATTATCACCTATAGTCATTGTTGGCGGAAAAGGAGCGATGGGGCAATTATTTGCACAGCAATTTATTCGCTCAGGTTATGAAGTGCGTATTTTAGATAAAGAGCAGCAAGCAGAGAGTGAAGCTATCTTGGCGGGGGCTAAGCTTGTACTTGTCAGTGTGCCAATCAACGCATTAGAACAGGTTGTTGCAGCTTTGCCTAAGCTTGATGATGACTGTTTGCTTGTGGATATTACGTCGGTGAAGCAAAAACCATTAAAAGCACTAATGGCGTCACATAATGGCCCTGTTGTAGGCTTACATCCGATGTTTGGTCCCGACATTTCTCATTGGGTTAAGCAAACAGTTGTTGTTTGTGAGGGACGCAATCATGAGGTTGCGCAGGGCTTATTAGCACAGTTGCAAGTGTGGGGTTGTCAAGTTGTCGAAATGGAAGCAAAAAAACACGATGAAGCGATGCAAATCATTCAGGTCATGCGTCACTTAACAACCTTCGTCTATGGTCAATTCTTAGCAAAGCAAAGCCATACACTTGCAGAGCTTCGTAGCTGTTCTTCTCCTATTTATCAATTAGAGCTGATGATGGTAGGGCGGCTTTTTGCTCAGTCACCAGAGCTTTACTCGGATATTATGTTAGCGCAATTTGATGATGTGGAAGACTTACTTGCTAATTATCAAGCGACCTTTGCCGACACGCTAGAAAAACTAAAAACTGGCAACAAAGCTGCTTTGATAGAGGGCTTTGCAGATGCCAAAGAGTATTTTAGTGATGCTACCGCACACTTCTTAACGCAAAGTCGCAGTCTGCTAAATAAAGCCAATGATGCCAAAGTACTTGATTGATTATTGCTTCAAGGGCATTAAAGAAGCGAGTTTATACTCGCTTTCTTTAATTTATTTTATGTGACTGATCTTCATAGGCTAGCAAGACTAAGCGCTTAGTGCTCTAAAGTCTTAGGTGATTAATTACAATCTTAGCTGAAAGTTAGTTTATTTTTTCATTGCGAAGAGATTTTTATCCGCAGGGTACTTACTTTGCTTGTTAGTTGCTGATCATCTGGTACAATCAGTGAGTTGATCGCTTTTTGCGATAGAAGTAGGTGCTAACTCAAGTGGAAATTGAATGAGAATTTTTAAAGCGAAAAGTCCAGCAGGTTTTGCTGAAGAATACATTGTTGAATCTATTTGGAATGGTGACTTTCCGCCTGGCTCAATTCTTCCTGCTGAACGCGAACTTTCAGAACTAATTGGTGTTACCCGCACAACGCTTCGTGAAGTGCTACAACGTTTAGCACGAGATGGTTGGTTAACAATCCAGCATGGTAAACCAACGCGTGTAAATAATTTCTGGGAAACATCTGGGCTGAATATTCTTGAAACGTTAGCACGGCTCGATGAAGACAAAATGCCTGAGTTAACCGACCAATTACTGTCTGCACGTACCAATATTAGCGCCATTTATACGCGTGCAGCGATCAAGCTTGCACCTGAACGCGTAATCGAAATTTTATCGCAAAGTGAGCAGCTTGAAGACAGTGCGCAAGCGTTTGCTGATTACGACTACAAAGTACACCATGAGTTAGCTATTGCAGGAAATAATCGCATTTATGTACTGATTTTAAATGGCTTTAAAGGCTTTTATTCAAAAATTGGTTGCCATTATTTTTCTGATTCACGTACCCGTGAATTAGCGCGTCAGTTTTATAAAGACTTAACTTTACTGGCAGAGCGTCGTGAACATGATGGTGCGATTTCTATGATGCGTAAATACGGTCATCAAACAGGTGAAATCTGGCAGCAGATCCGTGGTGATATGCCAGAAGATATAATGGATTAATATTTCTAAAGTATTAACTATCACCTGAAAACCCAGCTTGATGCTGGGTTTCTTATTTTTAGCCAAAACCTACTAAGTTATTGAAAGGATAGTTTATTTTTGCACTTTATTGAGTGGGTAGAAGTTAACTTCAAGTTGCTCAGTCATCAATTTAGCCGAATCAATTTTTTCGATTGCACATATCGCTTTTTTCGATTGTTCATTTGTCTGTAACCTCTTTAAACTATCTTGCTAATTATCAGTGCTTACCCTTGGTTTTTGATTTTTCGTAACCATATACTAGTAAGTATTGCGTAGGCAATTGGAAATAAACTCAAATATTTGGAGATAAAAATGGGTGTATTAGTTGGCCGTCAGGCACCAGACTTTACTGCAGCAGCTGTTCTTGGTAACGGTGAAATCGTTGAAAACTTTAACCTAAAAGAAACTATCAAAGGTAAAAAAGCAGTTATCTTCTTTTACCCGTTAGACTTCACTTTCGTATGTCCTTCAGAGCTAATCGCTTTCGACAAACGTTTTGAAGAATTCCAAAAGCGTGGCGTTGAAGTAATCGGTGTTTCTATCGATTCACAATTCTCACACAATGCATGGCGTAACACTGCCGTTGCTGACGGTGGTATTGGTCAAGTGAAATATGCACTTGTTGCAGACGTTAAACACGAAATCTGTCAAGCATATGACGTTGAGCACCCAGAAGCAGGTGTTGCTTTCCGTGGTTCTTTCCTAATCGACGAAGAAGGTAACGTACGTCACCAAGTAGTTAACGACCTTCCATTAGGCCGTAACATCGACGAAATGATCCGTATGGTTGACGCACTAGCATTCCACAGCGAGCACGGTGAAGTATGTCCTGCTGGTTGGACTGAAGGCAAAAAAGGCATGGACGCAAGCCCTGAAGGCGTTGCTAAGTTCCTTTCTGAAAACGAAGGCGACCTATAATTTAGGCCTGAGTTAAAGAGTTAAAAAAACCCGCCAGTTGGCGGGTTTTTGTTTTTAAGTCTTGATTAGTTTAATTAAAACGCATCGTTAACTTAGTGTAGAAGTAACGGCCACGTGGATTATGTACACTTGATACATAGCCATATAAGTCGCCATCACCATCACCAATTGCGAATGGTGGATCTTCATCAAATACATTATTAACGCCCACTGAGACCTTTAATTTATCTGAGAAGTTATAAGCGGTCTGTAAATCGACTAATGTTTGTGAGTCAACCATACGCGAAGTATTGCTGTCAAAATCAAGGTCACCATCGAAGTTAATATCTGGAGTGTCCTCAAACTCGCCAATGTAACTAACGTTTACATTCGTATTAAAGTCGCCCATCTCCCAGTTTGTGCTGAAAATCCAGCGATGCTCAGGGTAACGGTACTCGCCAGTGTAATCACGACCATCTTTTTTGAACTCATCTTGGTAGGCCCACTCTAGATTGAATTTCAAGAATCCATAGTCATTCATTGCATGCGTATAGTTTGCTGATACATCTACACCTGAGACTTCTTGCGAAGAGACATTTTCAAATGTGCTGTGTACTTTTTGAATAACACCTAGACTCAAACCATCCTGAGGCGGAAGTCGAACACATACAGTACTGTTCTGGTCATTACAATTCTCATTGTAAATAGGGCCGAACTCTTGCTCGTCAATCTTATTATCTTGAGTGATACTCCAGATATCCACACCAAAACCAAACTCAGCCGTTGGCGCCCAAATAAAGCCGACGTTCCACGACTCAGATTCCTCAGCTTCAAGATTTGGATTACCTGCAAATTGAATGTTGTAGTCAAGCGCATCGCAATCTTGTCCAGTTGCTTGGCATCGGTAGGTATCTACAAAGAACTGACTTTCTTCTGAAGGTCCCAAGCCTATTTGTGCAAGCGATGGCGCTCTAAACCCTTGTGCCCAAGAACCTCGAACGGTAATAGAGTCAGTTGGAGCCCAGCGAACTGCTACTTTAGGATTTGTTGTTGAACCAAAGTCACTGTAATCATCGTAACGACCAGCAAGTTGTAGCTCTAGATTGTCGGCAAGTGGAATTGAAAACTCGATATAGGCAGCATATTGATCACGCTCAGCAGCCGCTGAAACAGATTCAGTACCAAAAATTAACCCGCGTTGGAATTGATCATCTGGAATGTCGCTAACATCTTCTTCGCGGTACTCAATACCGGCAGCCATCATCACAACATCATCGCCAAAGCTGAATGCTTCACCACTGATGTTTGCATCAAACGATGTCATATGTGATTCACCACGGCGCACTAGGCTTGTTGTGATACGATCAATAACATCTTGACTATTATAGGTGCCGCCGAATGGGTTGTAGTTACCCGCGTCGATTTCTTGTTGTAAAAAGTCAGTACGCACCCAGCCTTGGCTTCTGTCGCCAGTTTGCATTGATTTACTACGGCCTTTTTGTACCGCAGCTTCCCAGCTCCAGTCACTAATTTCACCTTTGAGTCCGGCAACAAAGCGTAGCGTATCTGATTCAATATCCCACTGACGTGCTCCTGCATCTACTGTACGATAACGACCAATATCAATATCTTGACCAAAAGGATTATTCGGATGGCTTGCTGGAACTGTTAGCCCTGCGTCTTCATCAAGTGGAGTAGGGGCCCCAGCTGCTTGTGATGAATTATGTTGAACCGCCACTTCTAAAAAGGCTGAAATACCATTATCAAAGTTGTATTCAAATTGTGAAATCGCACCAACTCGCTCAGATGCCGGCGTAATATAACCATATGGGCCATAGTCGAATAAACAACTTCCAGTTGATGTAGCATTTTCAGGAGGACAAGATGGGTCAATCGTTTTTTCACCATTTACATAAAAGTAACCTGGAAAACCGCGCGATGAGCGAAAGTCCATACCACCATAGGGTTCTTGGTTTGCAGTACCTAGTCGCCCCATTTCATCTGATGATAAAGCTGTGTTATTGAAGTAATCAATAATGATAGATGCACTACTTTTTTCAGTGCTCGTACCCCAAACTAGACTGGCTGTTTTTTCTTCATAATTAGGCCCATCTGTACCGCCATAACCTAGGTTAACTTCTAGCCCATTTATATCTTTCTTTAGAATGATATTAACTACACCAGCTACAGCATCGGAGCCATAAATAGCCGATGCTCCATCTTTTAAAATATCGATTCGCTCAATAGCTGATACAGGGATTGAGTTAATATCAACAAATGAATTAGTGATGCTTTCAGCAAATGCACTAATAGACACTCGGCGACCATTTATCAACACAAGCGTGGCATCAGAGCCTAAGCCACGTAAACTCACTGCAGCAGCCCCGTTCGCTGTAGAGTCTTGGTTATTACCACGAGTAGAAAATGTACCATTACCGGCTACGGGCATACGTTCTAAAAGTTGTTGTAGGTTGTCGTAGCCCATATTATCAATGTCTGCACGACTGATAGATTGCACCGGCGAAGGGCCTTCAATATCAGAGCGTTTAATGCGAGAACCTGTTACTTCAATACGTTCGACCTTTTCAGCTCCATCTGTTTGAGCTGCAACAGACATAAAGCTTGTGCCTGCTAACGCTGCAATGGTAAATACATAAAGTGGTCGTTGCATAAAGTGATGGGAGTTCTTCATAAAATTCAATCCTTGTTTCAATGTGAGAATATTGTGAACTAATATCACAAAAAAGATTTATACCATGTAAACGAAGTGTTTTCAAATAGCAAAAAGGTATGGGTTTTCAAGCTGGTAATGGTTTTTTGGAGAGTGAAGTGTGTGTTTTCAAGGGGTACAAGCCTAACAAAAAAGTTAGGCTTTAATATTATTTTTAAGCTTTGTGCTTCATTAGGCGCTCTTTTTCACGAGCCCAATCTTTATTTTTTCCGTCTTCGCGTTTGTCGTGCATCTTTTTACCTTTAGCAAGGTGGAACTCCAACTTCACCCAGCATTTTTTCCAGTACATGGCCGTTGCGATCAGTGAGTAACCTTCACGCTCTGTTGCACCGATAAGACGATCGATCTCACGCTTATTTAAAAGTAATTTACGATAACGAAGCGGATCGCAAATCACGTGTGTAGAAGCACTATTGAGAGGCTGAATTTGACTGCCAAGTAAAAATGCTTCGCCGTTTTTAATATGAATATAAGTCTCAGAGATGTTTACTTTACCTGCTCGGATACTTTTTACTTCCCAGCCTTGTAGTTCAACCCCTGCTTCGAACTTATCGTGTAAAAAATACTCATGGCGCGCTTTTTTATTCAGCGCGATGGTATTACTTGTCGATTTAGATGATTTTTTCTTAGCCATAGTGTCCCATATTATACGTAAATACAGCGTTTTTACATCGCTTTTTTAAGGCTTTGCGTAAATTATACTCGTACGAAAATTTGGGGAAATAGCTAAAGCTTGCTAAAATTCGTCGACACAGTTGGGAGTGAATATGCCACAAATAGAAAAAAGTGCGCTGGTAATGTACAGCAGCAAAGAAATGTTTGATTTAGTCAACGATGTAGATGCTTACCCAGAGTTTTTGCCACATTGCTCAGATGCAAAAATTGTTTCAAAACAGCCCTCTGGTATGACAGCCAGCTTAGAGATTTCTAAAGCGGGTTTAAAAAAGTGGTTCACGACTGAAAACACCTTCATAGATGATCAAACTGTGTCATTACGGCTAGTTGATGGCCCATTTAAAACTTTAAAAGGGAAGTGGCACTTTTTACCTTTAGATGACAAAGCTTGTAAAGTGCAATTACATCTAGAGTTTGAGTTTGCAAGTAAACTTATTGAGCTTGCATTTGGCAAGGTATTTAATGAAGTTGCGAAGAATATGGTGAATGCCTTCACTCAGCGCGCTAAAACGGTTTATGGAGCTCGTTTATGATCAGTGTAGAAGTCGTGTTCGCACTACCGACAACAGCAACCAGTTTGCTTGTTGAAGTGCCAACAGGCACAACGGCTGAGCAGGCAGTTATTAAGTCTGGAATTATCGAAAAGTGTCCAGAAATAGATGCAAGCAATTTGACCTTAGGTATTTGGAATCGAACGTGTAAATTGACGCAAGAAGTTAAACAAGGCGATCGAATTGAAATCTATCGTCCCTTGATTGCTGACCCTAAGGATGCCCGCAGACGCCGAGCAGAAAAAGCGAAGGAAGAGGGGCGAGCGAATAAAATAACGGGTGGACGGCCCAAATAAAAAAGGTAGCACGTAGCTACCTTTTCTTGTGTTAGAACTTATTCTTGTTCTAGAGGTGTATTGAATTCGCTTGGTTGATCGTAATCACCTGAAATAGAAACCAGCTTGTCGTTCTCAAAGTTTACAGTGAGCGATTTTCGCTGCTCATTATCACGACCAATGTTAAATACATAAAGGTAATGCCAAGTGCTTTTATCAAAAGAGTCTTCTGCCACGGGTTTGCCTAGGACATAAACTACTTGCTCACGAGTCATGTTTACTCGTAGCTTATCAACATCAGACTGCTCTAAAAAGTTACCTTGGGGAATGTTGATACGATAAACCCAGCTAGAACAACCTGCTGTAGCAGTTAAAGCAAGGGAAAGCACGAGCCAAAAAGAGAAAGTTTTAAACGACTGCATTATTTGTTTGAATCCTTATTTTTTATACTTTGCATGATACCGATTAGTCACAGAAGGTAAAACCCTTTTCAACAATTGTTTTTGCTGAGATTGACGTTTACGAGGCACAAATTTGACCACAGACACGATAAAAAGTTTACCTGAATCAATAAAAAAGCGCGAGAGTGTGGATGCTGTGTGGCATTTGTATATCGTTCAGACGCGTTTAGGGCATTGGTACACAGGGATAAGTACTGATGTTGAAAAACGTTTTGCCGCACACGAGGCTGGTAAAGGGGCTAAGAATTTAAAAGGCAAAGGGCCTTTAACGCTAGTATACCAACAAAAGGTTGGCACCCGCAGCGAGGCGAGTAAATTAGAGGCGCGTGTGAAAAAGTTAACCAAAATACAAAAAAAGCAGTTTGTATTGCGTACTCAACTACCTGTTAAGTAAGTCACAAACTTCGCTATTTTTAAGATGGTTTGCTCATAAAGCTGAAAGTCGATATGTTCTAGCGTGTCTGTTACTTGATGGTGATGTTTATCATCACCCATGCCAAAATAAATAAAAGGAATATCCGCTTTGGCAAATGCGTAGTGATCACTTGCTTTACGCCAGTTAATGTTAGTGCCGAGTAATCTATTGAGTCGTGCTGATGAACTGCTGACTATAAATGTTAATTCCTTATCAGAGAGCATAGTTAACGCTTTTTTATACTGACTACTAGATTGCCTATCTAAATACGCATAAATGCGTGGCTTACGCTTATTAACCACTAACATATCAAGGTTTATACTTAATTTGATATCACTTAAATTAAGTGTGGAGACAAGATATTTACTGCCGTGTAAACCGTTTTCTTCAGCATCCGTAGCGACAAAAACTAAGTTGTATTGTTGAGTCTGATGCGCTAAATAATGTGCCAAGTACAACAGCGCAGCTACGCCACTGGCATTATCGTTTGCACCCGGGTAATAGCGGCTCCCTGTTGGCCCAAGGTGATCGTAGTGAGCGGTGAAGATGATCATTTTGCAATTAGTGCATGTTGTTTTTTGCGTGGCGATTATATTAACGCCTGAGCGTTTTTGATTAAAAGGAGCATCATACTCAAAATGTTGTTTACGTACGCTATAGTTTAGTTCTGAGAAGCGCTCACTAATAAAATTACCCGCACGTTTTGCACCAAGCGTATTTGTTTTCCTGCCATAAAACTGGCTGGATGTAAGTGCTGTAATGTCCTTTTTTAGAGCGGTTTGTGTATTCGCAACTGCCTTATCGCTTAGAATAAGTAACAGACAACTAGTAATGATTGAGCTTAGCTGTGTGGGAGCGAAGAGCCTGTAATTTGCTTTCATAGCGTTTTTTATCATGATCAAAATCAGCTTTGTTATTAGCGGATGTTAAGTATTTTTTGGCAAGTTTTAAATCCCCTAATTGGTAGTAGGTTTTAGCAAGACCAAAGTCAGAATCATGAAGCTTAATATTAAGGCCACGTGCTTTTTTGAAGTGTTTGAGGGCATCTTGGTAGCGCGCTGCGGCATATGCATCATTACCCAACGAAATATGATAGTAAGGATTGGACTGGCGCTTGCTATCTAGCCTAGAGAGAATATCTTCTCCTTCTTTTTCACGGTCAGTGAGCTTATAGATAAGCGCTAAGTTGCCAAGCGCAGTGTGATTGTTCACATCAAGATCAATCGCATGCAGGTAAGCTGCTTCGGCTTGTTTAAAGTGTTCGGTTAAACGTAACAGTACCCCTAAGTTACCCCAAGCGCCTGAATATTTTGGGTCAACTTTAATCGCTCCGGTAAAATAGCTGTAAGCTAAATCGTAGCTCTCATCGAGCATAGCGGCAGCGCCTTTGTTGTTATAAAACATTGCAGTAATGCGTGCTTTATCAATATAACTGGTTTTAAATGATTCTTGACGGCTATTAGGGTCAAAATCAATGACTAAAGCGCGTTCTTGCGGGTAAATGACCCTGAGGTTCGTGAGCTGTTTGCCTCTTTCTTTCACCCTTAGGTTAATGTGTCCTGTGAGTAAATTAAACCCATTATTCAAAGCCCAATATTCAGGGATGTGTACTTTTTGAAATTGTCCATATAAGCCCAAATGCTCAGCAAGACTATACGCGAGTATAGAAAGTGATAAACAGTTCGCATTTAAGTCGTTATAGGCTTGCGCAGCAGTAAGTGTCGCACCTGACTGATAAGAGAGGGATTCATCACCATTATCGAGCAAAAATTGCATGAGTCGCTTTGCACTGCGGATAGAGCGTTGACCCTCAGGAAAGCTCATGTCGAGACGTTCTTTTATGCTGGGCGTTAATGTAAAGATATCCTTTTGGCTTTCGATCTCCAAAATGTTGAAATCTTTAATCTGGGTAAGCGCTTTTGGAGGGGACAGAGGTTGATTAGCAGTACTATTGCACGCACTTAAAAAACAAAGGTTTAATAGTAGAATACATGTTGTTATCTTCATCTGACCCTCTTAAATTCACGGCCTAAATCACTTTAAGTATAGGCGGTGAACAAAAAAGGGTCAGTGTTAACTGTTACAAAACGTGTCAGCGCTTATCAAAAGTAGCCACTAAATCATCCAGAGTCTGTGCGCTGGTTGCTAAGTCTTTTATCGCTTGTTCGGTATCTATTTGTTCACGCATAACATTGTCACTGATATCGCTAATCTGCTCAATATTACGACCAACATCAGCCACAACATTACTCTGTTCCTCGGTGGCGGTCGCAATTAAAGTGGCCATATCATTTATTTCGTTTGCAGCATCATTGATCGCATTGAGTAACTCAACAGAGCTCTGCATTGCACCCACACTTAACTGAGCTTGTGATTTTGAGTGATTGATATGCTCAACCACTAAATCAGACGTATTCGTCAAATCGCTTATCATTGTTTGAATCTCATTAGTAGATTGTGACGTTCTGCTTGCTAATGCTCTCACTTCATCGGCTACAACAGCGAACCCGCGACCATGTTCACCTGCACGGGCTGATTCAATCGCCGCATTGAGAGCCAGTAAGTTTGTTTGCTCAGAAATTCCTCTGATGGCATCAACAATATTTGCGATAGCCTGCGTTTTAGCTGCCAACTCGTTCACTTGTTCCGTTATGTTATCTATGTCACTGGCAAGCTCAGTGATCGCTTGCTGGCTTTGTGTGACCTGAACATGGCTTTGTTCAGTATTTTGTTTACTGCTTTCAGTGAGCTTTGCTGTATTTGCTGCGCTTGATGCAATTTCTTGCACTGTTGCACCCATTTCGTTAATTGCAGCAGCAACGGAAATAGTTTGCTCTTTTTGATTATCTAATGCGTCTGAATTTTTTTGAGTTTGTTTAAATACATGGCTTGCGCTTTGTCTGATTTCTCGGCTTTCTTGTGCAACTTGGCCAATGGCTGTTTCGATTTTGGTCATAAATTGATTAAAACCAGCGCTCAAATTTGCAAGTTCTGGTTGCTCTGAGCTCGGTAATCGATAGGCTAAATTTGCATCACCAGAGCCTAATCGGGTAAATAATTCCGCCATTTTTGATAAAGGAGATGACAATGTTCTAGCCAGTAGTAAACCTGCAAAACTGGCAACGAATGCGATGACAATTGCAAAGCTGATAATTTGCCATTCCAATGTATCAATGCTTGCAAAGACTTCACGCTTAGGCACTTGTGCAACAACAAATAGGTCTGTGTTTTTTATTGGGCTTGCAGCAACTAGGGTTTCTTCTCCCTTGATGCTGACTTCCTTAAGAGTAAACTCTTCACCAGTTAATAGTGTACTTGTGATACCTGATTCATAAAGCGTATCAAGTTTTGCTTTGGCTACTTTACTGGCGTCTTTGTGCAGCTTTATCAAGCCATGTTTGTCAACAACAAAAACAAAACCGGTTTTCTCTATTTGAAACTTTTGCAGCATTGCTTGCATATCATCAATACTTTTAGCAAGACCTGCCAAACCTAAGCCATTAGTTTGTTGGTGGTTTACAAACATTTTTACGTCTGTAGGTGATTCTTGATAAATACTGATAGAAAAAGGGTTTGCTGATTGTTTAAACGCAAAAAACCAACCATCTTGCTCTTTAGTAAGTACTCTTAAAAAACCATCTTGATTCCAATATTGCGCTGTTTCACGGTTTGCCCATGAAGCTGTCGCAAGATCGTATTGTGCAACTAAGCGATTCAACTCGTTAAGTAAAATCGTATCATCAGTACCACCAGAGCGTGCCCAGTCGATAACAAAAGCGTTACTTGAAAGCTGCTCAGCGGCACTGATCATTTGGTTTATATCGTGGCTGATATAATTATCAATTGCTTGTAACTTGCTTGGTAGCTCAGACTCGATCATTCGTTGTTCAATGATTTGTTTAGCACTATAAATTGCGGTTACGCCAATTAACGCAGCAACAATGAGTGCAATAGAACTACCTAGTAGAGTGATTTTTTTAGTAATGGTAAGGTGATTTAACGCCATGAAAGTGTCTTAGGTTACAACATTAAGGTAGTCATTTTAGCATAGACTTTTCAGATGACGAATTAAACTAGGAACAAAAAAAGCCCAAAGCATATGCAATTGGGCTTGGTTTCTAACAAGCGAAACTTACTTTCTAGGGTTAAACTATTTTCTTCATTGCCGACATGTAACCACGTAATTTACTGCCAACAATTTCAACTGGGTGCTCACGCAGGGCCTTGTTCACTGCGATTAAAGTTTGGTTGTCCACCTGATTTGATGAATCACCTAAACCTTTACCAATAACATCAGTGTCGATATCTTTCATAAAATCTTGTAGTAAAGGCAAACATGCGTGGTTGTAAAGGTAGCAACCATATTCAGCTGTATCTGAAATTGTTCTGTTCATTTCGAAAAGCTTTTTACGCGCAATCGTGTTGGCGATCAGTGGCGTTTCGTGTAATGACTCATAGTAAGCTGATTCATCGATAATGCCAGCAGCAGTCATGGTTTCAAACGCAAGTTCAACGCCTGCTTTAACCATAGCAACCATCAAGATACCTTGGTCGAAGAAAGTTTGCTCGTTAATTTCTTCATCGGTATTTTGCTGTTTTTCGAATGCGGTTTCAGCAGTTTCAGCACGCCATGCAAGAAGCTTTGCATCATCTTCAGCCCAATCAGCCATCATGCCGCGAGAGAATTCGCCGCTGATGATATCGTCCATATGCTTGTTATAAAGTGGACGCATGATTGTTTTAAGTTGTTCACTTAATTCAAATGCTTTAACTTTTGCTGGGTTTGATAAGCGGTCAAGCATGTTAGTCACACCGCCATACTTAAGTGCTTCAGTGATCACTTCCCAACCGTATTGGATTAACTTTGACGCGTAACTTGCATCAATACCTTTTTCGACCATTTTATCAAAGCAAAGTAGTGAACCTGTTTGTAACATGCCACATAGAATCGTTTGCTCACCCATTAAGTCAGACTTAACTTCTGCAATGAATGATGATTTTAGTACACCAGCACGATGACCTCCGGTACCAGCCGCATACGCTTTCGCTTGCGCAAGGCCATGACCTTGAGGGTCGTTTTCTGGGTGAACTGCAATGAGTGTTGGAACGCCAAAGCCGCGTTTGTATTCTTCACGTACTTCTGAACCTGGGCATTTAGGCGCAACCATGATAACAGTTAAGTCTTCGCGAATTTGCATGCCTTCTTCAACAATGTTGAAACCGTGTGAATAGGCAAGCGTTGCACCTTGTTTCATCAGCGGCATGATGGCATTAACAACAGATGTATGTTGTTTGTCAGGAGTTAGGTTTAATACTACATCAGCCGTTGGAATAAGCTCTTCATATGTGCCTACCGTGAAGCCGTTTTCAGATGCGTTTAAGAAAGATTGACGACGCTCAGCAATCGCTGACTCACGCAGTGTATAAGAAACATCTAAACCAGAATCACGTAAATTTAAACCTTGGTTAAGGCCTTGTGCACCACAGCCGACAATAACGAGTTTTTTTCCTTTTAAAGCGTCTACGCCATCAGCAAATTCTGATGGGTCCATAAATTCACATTGCGCTAATTGCGCTAACTGCTCTCTCAAAGGAAGAGTATTAAAATAATTCGCCATTGTTAGTGTCCTATAAATACAAGTTTTTTAAAAAACAAAGAATAAAAGTTTGCGTTCTTTGTATGGCTTAACAGTATGCAATTTTATCTCTTGCGTAAAATGATATATTTGAATTAAAGTGTTTCATAAAATGAAATGGTAGTCACAATGGATCACAAACATCTTAATTACTTTTTAGCCCTAGCTAAAACGCTCCACTTTGCTAGAGCCAGTGAGCTTTGCCATATTAGTGCTCCTACTTTAAGCCGTAATATCAAGCAGCTTGAAGATGAAGTGGGCGCAGTATTATTTAATCGTGACAACCGCACGGTTAAGCTAACTCAAGAGGGAAAAGCATTTTGTGATTATGCCAATGCGACGCTTGCCAGTTGGCACCGATTTAAAGCTGATATCCAAGAGCCACAACAACATATATACGGTAATGTCAGTATTTATTGTTCTGTTACTGCCTCATATAGCTTTTTACATCAAATTCTTGAACAACTGCGGATGCAGCATCCTTATATCGAAATTACACTCAACACAGGTGATCCTGCGCTTGCCATAAATCGTGTATTGGATGGCCATGAAGCCATGGCGATTGCAGCAAAACCAGTTAAATTACCAGGGCAAATTGCCTTTACCAGTATCGGGTATTCTCCGTTGGTACTTATCGGACCTAAAATAGCTTGTCCTATCAGTGAACAACTTAAAGATTTAGAAACAATTAATTGGTCTAATTTAGAATTTATTGTTGCTGAACAAGGATTGTCTAGGCAGCGATTAGAGCAGTGGTGGCGAAAGAAAAATATTCATGGTCGTATTTACGCCCATGTAGCAGGTCATGAAGCCATGGTTTCGATGGTAAGTTTAGGTTTAGGTGTTGCGATGGTGCCTAAAATTGTACTTGATAATAGTCCGTTAAAAGAAAAGGTTCAGATTATTAGTGACGCAGAAAAAGATATTCCAGGCTTTGAAATTGGCTTAGCAGTGCTTAAGAAAGAGCGGCATGATCCCGCATTAAATGCTATTTGGGAAATTGCGCAGTCGTTACTAACTTATTAAGGCATGATTGGTCATCGTTTTAATAGCAGGAGTAAGCAGTTTTTATAGAATTGATGTGGAAACTTGACAGCGATGTCATTTTGCATCTAGTGTTAATAAAAGGTTAAAACCTATTTTAGAAACACACAATTCAAAGGAAAGACGATGAAAACCCACTCTATCAAACTGCTTGCTCTGCAAGTTGCTCTTATCGCCTCTGCTAATGCATTAACGATTGTTGATGACCCGAATAACCCAAACGGCTATTTGCTATCTCGTACAGAACTAAATGCGGCTCGCGATGCTAAAGCATCCGACCCCATGTATCAAACTTGGGCAAAAGCGCTTGAAACGAGGGACAATAGTATTGTTGAAGCTATTACACCTAACAATGCAAGCAACCCTGAAAACGTGAAACGTGTTGAACGAGTCTTTGGTCAGCAAGAGTGGGACTTTCTGACGGGAATGGCTGCGCCTGAGTATACCTACACACGTTTTTTACGGGCAATTGGTAAGTTTCCTGCTTTTTGTGGTGAATACACTGATGGCCGAGATTCCGATGCTATTTGTAAAAAGTCTATCATCACTGCATTTGCACACTTTGCACAAGAAACCGGTGGTCATATCGCCAAAGATAATATCTCTGACAATCCATTACAACTCGAAGAATGGCAACAGGCTTTAGTACATGTCCGCGAAATGGGGTGGTCAGAAGGGCAGGCCGGTTATACAACAGGGTGTGGTCAAAATGATTGGCAAAATCGCCGTTGGCCATGCGCAGAAGGACAAGGTTATTTCGGCCGCGGTGCGAAGCAGCTTTCGTATCATTTTAATTATGGTGCATTTTCGGAAGTGATGTTTAATGGTGATGCAACTGTGCTACTTAACAACCCAAGCTTAGTAGCAGATTCTTGGCTTAATCTTGCCTCAGCTATTTGGTTTTTCTTGACACCTCAAGCACCAAAACCGGCGATGCTACACGTTATTGATAGAACTTGGGTGCCATCACAAAAAGAGCTCAGTGCGGGGATCGGATACGGTTTTGGCACAACAATTAATGTAATAAATGGGGGAATTGAATGTGGCGAGCAAAACCGCACCAAGGGACAGCCAGTAAATCGCATTCGCTATTGGGAAGGTCTATCGAATTACTATTATATTCCGATTGAAACAGATGAAGAGAACACCTGCTGGCAGCAAACTCCTTTTGGTAGTTTAAACCTTAATGATTCAACCGATGTTCTCTATACAAATTGGGAAGCAGACTGGGCATATTACAGCGACAGACCAGGAGGCCAATCATTTGAGTGTAAGTTAGTTGGTTATCAAACTGCCTATTCAGCATTGGTTCCTGATGATTATGAAAAGTGCGTAACAAACTTCTATCAATCGCACGTAAACTGGCCTCAAGTAACAGTCGTTGACACGCTAACACCACCAGAAGGTAACCCTCCGGTAGGTGGTGTTGCTGCATGGGACAGTACAAAGGTATATGTTAAAGATGACAAGGTAAGCTTTAACAATGTTATATATATCGCTAAGTGGTGGACTCAAGGTGACTCGCCAGAAACAGCTAATGGCCCTTGGTCAGCTGTAAACTAATTTGAAACCAGTCAATAAAATCTAAGGCGGTTGATATAATTGTTATCAGCCGCCTATAAATCCCCAGTCGTTTAACTTTTGGCTAAATTGACGCGGTTATGTTTCACATCATTTTCTTAAACTAGCAGACCTCATCTTTTTTACTTAGGGTTTTTGGATTATTTTGTCTTGCAAAAACAGCCATGAAAAGTAGTTCTTTTGCATGGTTTTTTGTTAATGCTTTTCGTGTTTTTTGCTGGGATTTGGCGATTGTTGCAGATTTTTTATTGATTTTTTTCAATGTGTTGCTAACGTAAATCAAAATAATAAAAATACTGATGGCATGGACACATGATTCTGTCAGCTCACGTTGAGCATTCGCTGAGCTACTCAAGTAGTTGTTTGAAGCGCGCTATTCCCTTAATGGTTAAATATAAAATGCCTATTACACCGCTTAATTATGCGTTGTGGTATTGCTATGTGAGTGGCAGAAATAAAGCGCTTAATGGAGAACTTGATAATATTATTCGCACATTCAGTACATGCGACCAAGAGCGAGCAAAGTACCTTTTTAATAAATATTTATCTCAAGATGATCTGTCTTTGTTCTATCAACTATCGAATGATTTCAATGTTGTGGTAAGTAATGTTCAGCAAGGCATAAACGACACGCTTGTTCACTCTATTCAGTTTAATCAAACACTCCAAGAGTGCCGAGAGCAACTCAACGATGTAAATTTAAGCGATGGAGATAGCTTTGATAATGTGTTGGACTGTGTAGAGCGACTAAGTGGTGAGTCAGCCGCTTTACAGGACCGCGCACAGGATTTTCAAAACCAGTTAGCACAAGCCTATGCAGAAATATCCGAATTAAAGCAGGAGCTTACTCTATCGAAAAATAAAGCAGAAAAAGATACGCTGACAGGGCTTTATAATCGTGGCAAGTTTGATGAAGACATTTCTCGATTCTGCCAAGCGGCTCATTTGGCTGGTCTTGCCGTGTTGGTGATGGTTGATATTGATCATTTTAAGCAATTTAATGATACATTCGGACACCAAAAGGGAGACCAAGTACTGAGAGCTGTAGCGAGTAAATTACTCAAACACGTTTCGAGTGTTGGGCAGGTTTATCGCTTTGGTGGGGAAGAGTTTTGCTTTACTGCACATTTTGCAAGTGTCAGTGATATGACTAACTTCACTCAACAGCTTCGCATCGCGATATCGAAGTTACAAGTCAAGAAACCTAAATCGACAAATGTGTTAAGTAAAATAACGGCAAGTTTTGGGATTGCTATTAAGTCTAAGAATAGTCAACCAGAACAACTGATTGCCAAAGCTGACCAAGCTCTTTACCTTGCTAAAGAGCATGGAAGAAACCGTCTTGAGATTGTTGAAGAGTAACAAACTTAGCTGATATATGTATCAAAATTGTGAATACTTGTAACCTATAAAAGACAGCCTATTCACACCTTGATACCATAGACTAACTGGAAACTGCCTGTGGTCGTAACAAACATGAAAACGATAACGATCAATAATTGGGTAATAATGTGCGTCTTGATTTTTATATCTATGAATCAAGTCTGTGCAGAAGACTCAACCCGAACAGAACGAGAAAGCTGTTCAGCATCTCAAGAAGTTGAAGCTAATAAGTGGTATTTGGGTGTCAATACGGGAGTTGGGGTGATCACAAACCCGCTGCATGGGGGGAAAAATCTACCGCTTATACTCTTACCTGAAATTGCTTATTACGGTGAAAAGTGGTTTTTTGATAATGGCCGACTTGGTTATGCTTTTCATGAAACGTCATCTCATGTTTTTAATGTAGTGGCGGAGTTTAACCCTGAAACGCGCTTTTTTATTGATTTTCACCCTAGTAATGTTTTTGCACTGCAAACTTCGAGCAGTTTTGTCAATTCTACTGAAAAGAATGAATTGAATGCTGAGCGTATCTCTGTGAACGATATCAGTAAGCGTCGTTGGGCATTAGATGCAGGCTTAAGTTACCATTACATTCATAATAACCATATATTCTCGCTGCAAGCATTAGCAGATGTATCCAACGTATATAAAGGCACAAGAAGTGCAGTTCAATGGCAGACACACCAGCAAATAGGTCAGTTAGAACTGACTCCAAGCTTAGGCGTTTGGTATAAATCCGCTAAGTTAAACGATTACTTTTATGGCTTATCGGCGAAAGAAACCTCAGATGGGAAAATTGGTGTTGGCAGTAGTTGGCAACCTTATGCTAAAATCGACGCCCGTTGGCCCTTGAGTGAGGGCAACTCACTTCGTTTTCATTTAGCATATTACGATTACTCGGGCGTAGATGACAGTCCGCTTTTTGAACACACGTATTCGATGACTGCTTTTATAGGATTCAATCATATTTTTTAATATGAAGTTTTTTGTTTTTAGTCTGGGTGTGTTTGTTGCTGTTTTTTGGGGATTCCCGAGCCATGCACAAGCATCTCTCTTCGATGTATCACCTAAAGTGTGTGTTGTTTTTCAACAGCACGAATTTTGCGATCTTGAACTAAAAATAAGTTGGCAATTAACACACCCTCAAGATGTATGTTTGTATCAGAATGATCAACAAGTTCAGTGCTGGCAGAACATGCAAAAAGGCCGCTTCAGCTATAAAGCGCGGGTTCAGGTTGAAACAATATACTCCTTAGTCAATCCGCACACGGGGAGCAAAGTTGCGACAGCAAAAGTTGAAGTGCAGAGCACAGAAGCAAAAACGACAAGACGAAGATTACGCTCTCCGTGGAGCTTTTTTTAATTCAGGAGCAACCAATGACAAAGATTTTACTTGTTGAAGATGATCTCGGTTTACAACAGTTAACACGAGACTACCTTCAGCACAATGGGTTGGATGTTGCGGTCCTTGAACGCGGCGACGAAGTTTTCGAATACCTAGAAAATAACCCTGTTGATTTAATGATTCTTGATGTCATGTTACCAGGCAAAGATGGCTTTAGTGTGTGCCGTCAAGTACGCGATAAGTTTAACTTGCCAATTCTTATGTTAACCGCGAAAGGTGAAGATTTTGATCAGGTCATCGGTCTGGAGCTTGGTGCTGATGACTATGTAATCAAACCGGCAGAACCACGTGTACTACTTGCAAGAATCAATGCGTTACTACGCCGTGGACATGCAACGACTAAAGCCCCTGAAGAAATCACATTTGGTGATTTATCAATTGATAAAACGAGCCGCATTGTTACACTAAAAGGCAATGAGATTACACTTACATCACATGAATTTGAATTGTTGTGGCTTTTAGCTTCAAATGCAGGTGAAGTACTAAGCCGTGAGCATGTCCATCAACATATGATTGGACGTCAATATGATGGTTTAGATCGCACTGTTGATGTTCGGGTATCAAGAATCCGCAAGAAGTTAGGTGATAACAGTGATAAACCATACCGTATTAAAACAGTTTGGGGACAAGGATACTTATTCGTATCAGATGCTTGGGAAATCTAGCTGTTAATGGGGAAGCTGTTTGCGAGTTTATATCTTTATATAATCGTTTCTCTGTTTCTTGTCAGTGGGGTCATCGAACAACTGTGGCCCTATGAAGACTCCCAACAGCAAATCGCACTCGATAAAGAGTTTGGTAAATCTCTTTGGTTATTAAGCCAAACTAAAGACGGCCTATCGAAACTCCAAAATGAATTTGATAGTGAAATCATCGACAGGAATGACTTAGCACTTCCTGATGATTTAAAAGCCGATTTAGCTTCTCACCATTATTTGTATTTATTTAACCAGCAACAAGAGGTTGTTTGGTACATAACTCTCAACGATCAGCAATTACTCCAGATTGGTCCATTAACTGTATCAAACCCAAGCTTTAGCTCTGTCTGGCCTTATTTTTTACTATTGATGGTCGTCGGTGTTCCCGTAGGCTTATGGAGTTTTTTACTGTGGAGAGATTTTAATAAGCTGACCCTTGCTTGTGAGGCTGTAGGTGGTGCGCAAGATTTTGAATTACATGATGCTTCAAAGTCTTTTTTCTTACCGATCACCGATACTTTATCTGCCATGCAAGAGCGTATTCAATACTTATTAGCAGCACAGCAGGAGCTAACCTCATCAGTTTCTCATGAATTTAGAACGCCGCTAGCGCGTTTGAAATTCGCAATAGCAATGCTTGAAGAACAAGTAGAGAATGAGCAGTCTTTTACCTATTTAGACAATATGCATGCAGATATTGTTGAACTTGAAGCGTTAGTGTCAGAAATGCTTGAGTACGCACGTTTAGAGTCCCACAAGCCTAACCTTATCAACCGCTCATGTGATTTAACTGCCCTCGTTACCAGTGTGGTTAATAAACTTGAGTTTGCGACAGATATAGACGTGCAAATAAAGGCACCGCTTAGCCTAATTTATAAGTGTGATGAGCACTTTATGGCTCGCTGTATTCAAAACTTATTAGGTAATGCGCAAAAGTATGCTGCACATACAATCATTGTTTCCCTTGAAGAGCATAATAAAGAGCTTGTCATTACCGTTGAAGACGATGGACCTGGAATCGCTAAAAGTGAGTGGGAGAGTGTGTTTAAACCATTCACGCGTTTAGATAAAAGTAGAGATAAGAAAACAGGTGGTTTTGGCTTAGGGTTGGCGATTGTTGCTAAAATTATCAGTTGGCATCGTGGTACGTATGAAGTGAATGACTCTGAGTTAGGCGGTGCAAAGTTTACCATCCGCTTATTTAATACAGAACATTATTGAGTTTTGATAAAGCATCCTGTTGGATAATAAAGCTTTAACGCTGATAGTAATAAGTTAAATCGTTTAAAGTGATTAACTATTATTAATTTACATGACTTATGTAGATATAAAAAGTTTAGATATAAAAAAAGCGCCTTGAGGCGCTTTTTTTGAGGTTAAAACCAAAAATAAACAAGTAGCAAATTAATAGACCGTCAGTTAGCAAAAAAGTTCTCAAAAATAAAATTATTTATTGTCTAAAAGAGGCATCAACATTTGCTCTAATCCGTTTAGTTTTACTTCATACATCATTGCGAGCTGAGCACCAAGCTGACCTGCTGGAAAGCCCTGTTGCTTAAACCACACCAAATAAGGTTCAGGCAATAGCAAAAGAGGGCGTCCAGCGTACTTGCCAAATGGCATTTTCGTATTAATGGCTTGTTTAAGTTGAGCTGTATCCATCTTTATCTCAAAGAATTGTAAAGCTAAATGATACGGTAAAAAGGGGAGAGAAAATAGGCTGTGACGGGCAAGAAACAGCCTATTTAGTGAGGGAGGTAGGCCCCCACAATAGCGTAGCGTTTATTTCGTTGATGACGAAAAAACTTAATGTAATTGGTGACGACTTTTTTTAGAAAAACCAAGTTCTTTTAATTTAGTAACAATACTTGGGTCATCAATTCGAGCGGGGGTTTTACCCTCTCGAAGAAAGTGATCATTTGGCACTTGATAAACATCGAGCATTTTATTAAACAATACAGTTCTAATGTCTGTTGCGCTCATACCATCGTGCTGTAACTCATCCAGTCGACGTTGTATGTCAATAAGTTTCCCCGAACAAGCATCATCTGCGTTTACTTTTAACGCACTGGTAAACTTATCTTTCATCTTAAACAACCTCAATTAGCTTAACAGTAGTCGCACAAATGAAATCGTAAACAGAATTAATAAACTTTTTTGTGCTAAAAATAGATACTTAGCAAAGTATCATATAGCGAGTTTACTCTTTTTTTAGATTGGATGGCTAATCTGGATGTAAAGCTTTGTAAATAAGCTTGACCTGCTTTCGGTACGACTATTAGAGCGTACTAAAAATAGCAATAGCAAGTCGCTGAATATAATGAAAATAATTCTCAGTACCAAATATAGGCCCTGAGAATTATTTTTTTACATTATGAGAAAAGTTTTTGTTTTACGTGCTCGGCAAAGCCGCTACCCGCTTCTAGATAAAAGTTATAGGTAGAATCTACACCCATATCTTCTAACTCTTTTTGCTGGTCAGGGTAATTTGCAATAGCTGTTACTTGGCCTTGGTATCCAGATGCTTTTAGCTGCTCTAGGGCAAAAATATTCTGCATGTGCTTTGGCATCGCAAGCATAACCATGCCAACATTAGAGTGGTTTACCCGTTGCCAAAAGTCAGGGTCTGTGGCGTCAGCTAAAAGAACGCGGCGCCCTCGTTTAATGTGCTTATCCACCACATCAGGTTTAATATCAATGCCAGCAACGAGATTTGGATGTGTTTGGCTAATAGTTTCGTACGCCCCCGTACCAATACGGCCCATACCAAAAATAACAATTTTGGTGTCGTTTAAGTTCACTGGTAACTCTTCGGTTAAGCGGCTATTACTTTCAAATTTAAGTAGCCAGTGCTCAATCTTTACATAAATTTCGTTAGAGCGTTTATTTAAAGGAGATGCCAAAATAAAAGTAATTGATACGGCAATCGCCATAACCGCGAGCCATTCGGAGGTGATCATATTACTGCTAGCTGCAACGGCACAAACGATTAAACCAAACTCACTATAGTTAGCAAGGCTAAATGCGCTAAGCAGTGAAGTACGTGCACGTAATTTGAAGGCGTTAGTTAAAACATAATAGAGTGCAACTTTAATTGGTAACACTAAAATAATCACCATCGCCACCAATACAGCATGCGCGGTAAGCTCTGCGTTCAAACCTATGTTTAGGAAGAAGCCAACGAGCAAGATATCTTTCAGATTTAGTAGTGATTTTGATAGCTCACCTGCTTTTTTGTGAGGGGCAAACATCATCCCGATGATAAGCGCACCTAAATCACCTTTGAGCCCAGCAAATTCAAAGGCTTGATACCCTAAAATCAGTGCAAAGAAAAAGCCAAATAAAGGCAGTAGTTCACCATGCTTAGAGCGGTTTAAAATCCAAAACATAATAGGGCGCAGAACCGGAAGCCCTATCAATAATGCTAATGCCCAAATATTAGGTGCTTTACCTGTACTAATCGCTAAGAAAATAACTGCGAATATATCCTGCATTACCAAGATACCTATTGCAATTTTGCCATGTAGACTAGACATTTCTCCCCGTTCTTCAAGGACCTTAACGGCAAACACAGTACTTGAAAAGCTAAACGCAAAACCAACCAAGAGTGCACTTTGCCAAGTCAGTTCGCTAAAAAGAGGAAGTGCGAATGCACCAAGTAACAGCATAAAGCCACTAAAGAGCGTGCTGCTCAACACAATATGCATTGATGCAGGTGCCCATACTTGTGGTTTTATAAGGTTAGAAACTTTTAATTTTAAGCCAATACTAAATAGCAGTAAGGTTACGCCTAAGCTCGCTAATGTGTTGAGTAATTCAGTGGTTTTATAGCCATATAAATTAAGCGCAAATCCTGCTAATAAAAAACCAATTAAAGGGGGGAGCTTTAACTGATAGACAGCAAAGCCGCATACGAACGCAGTAGCAAAGTATATTAGTTCCATAATTCTTCTTTTGACTTCATTTGTTAGGAGTGTAGCGAAATATTCACTAATGGAAAACAATATCGAATATAAAGAGTCTAAAAAATGAACACTTACGCACTATTTATTGATTAATGCGCTAAAAGCATCATTTTTTCGCTGACATTAGCTTTTAATTGTGGTTAAGATGCAACAACAAAGGAATTTAAGCCAATTAGAAAAGAGACGGCTTAAGGAGAAAAGATGTTTAAGAAAATCCTTGCATCAGTAGGTATTGGTGCAGCAAAGGTAGACACTGTACTGGAAACAGAGCATTTACAGCCAGGCCAAAAATTTAATGCAGTTATCGTTATTAAAGGCGGTGATGTAGAGCAAGATATTACTGGCTTAGACTTAGCATTAATGACGCGTGTGAAAGTTGAAGGTGAAGATGGTGAGTATTTTACAAATCATGTGATAGAAAAATGGCGTATCACGGATGTCGGCACGATTGCAGCGGGCGAAGAAAAGCATATTCCGTTTGAAGCGCGCTTGCATTCAGAGACCCCAATCACGGAAATTAACGCTGGCTATAATCAATCGCATGTTTGGTTAGAAACGGGCCTTGATATTGATATGGCGCTTGATCCAACAGATCGTGACTCATTGCATATTTATCCGAATGATGCTGTTAGCACGTTTATGCACGCAATGGATAAATTAGGTTTTAACCTAGTCAAGGCAGATGTTGAAAAGGGTTACTTACGCGCACCTACATTTCAATCTCACTCAGGGTGTTATCAAGAACTTGAGTATCGTCCAGATAGTCGTAGCCTTTTTGGTTTACAAGAAGTTGAATTGTCATTTGTGCCAGAAGCTCATAAAACGCATGTGTTAATTGAATTAGACCGTGCTTTTAGAGGGGATGGTTATGTTGATTTAACGATAGAGCACGATCACGTAAACCTGTCGCAATTATGTGACCAATTAGAGCGGTTATTCGCTTAGGGCTCAATTGAGTTAATACACTTTAAACCCAGCTACGGCTGGGTTTTTTGTCTTGCAAAAGGAATCTTATGTTTTCTGTTAAAAGTTACACTGAACTCAGTAAAGATGAGTTATTCGCAATTTTACGAGCACGGGTTGAGGTGTTTGTTGTAGAGCAAACCTGTGCTTACCCAGAGATTGACGAGGTTGATAACCATGACCTGACTCAGCATGTCTTTGTGTTTAAAGAGCAGCAACTGGCTGCCTACGCTCGGTGTTATGACAAAAATGAGCAGTTCAGTGCGTTTGGTCGTGTGCTTGTTGCTGAGCAATTTAGGGGAGAAGGACTGGCAAGTAAACTTGTGAAAATCGCTATAGAGACATGTCAGCAACACTGGCCAGAGAAAGCTATTTTGATAGGTGCTCAATGTTATTTAACGGGCTTTTATCAACAGTTTGGCTTTAAAAATGTCGGTGATGATTACTTAGAAGACGGTATTCCACATCAGGATATGTGTTTGGAGTAGCCCAAAGGAAAGGGCTACTTCAAGTAACCTCTTAGCTTAACAGCGAGTTTGCAAATACCAGTGCAATGGCCAATGGACAAATGAATTTGATATACCATGGCCACACTTTCCAGAAGAAGCTATTTGCAGCTTCTGGGCAGCCTTGTTGAATTTCTTTTAATAAAGATGCACGGTGCCAAATCCAACCTACAAATATACAACACATTAATCCTAAAATTGGTTGGCCAATCTTAGTGGTTAGTGTGATCACAAAGCCAAACAATGTGCCTAAGTTGAAAACGATCGTAAAGCTGACAAGGGCAATAATACCGCCAATTAACCATGTCGCTTGCACACGTTTTAGAGCGAAGCGCTCAACTGCATAAGAGACGGGGGCTTCCAACATTGAAATAGATGAAGTTAACGCTGCAATGCTCATTAAAGCAAAAAAGGCAAAGCCAACGAAAATACCCACATCCCCCATACTGGTGAAAAGTGCAGGCAGCACTTGAAACACTAACGTATCTTCAGACAGTAGTACGCCTTCAGCAGAGAAAATCTGTACGCCTTGTGCCTGTGCAACATACATCGCAGGAATAATCAATAAGCCGGCTACAAAGGCAATAAACACATCGATCAAAGTAACATAAGCACCCAAGGACACGAGATTCTCTTTTTTGCTAATGTATGAGCCATAGATGATCATCACACTGGTGCCCAAAGATAACGAGAAAAATGCTTGTCCAAGGGCATTAACTAACAGCTCTGGGTTTAAAATAGAAGAAAAGTCAGGCACTAAGTAGGCTTTTAAACCTTCAACTGCGCCATCTTGGGTCATCACGTAAATGATAAGCATAAACAAAATGCCTAATAGGGCAGGCATTAGGCGCTTTGACCATTTTTCAATGCCGTTTTCAACACCTTTAGAAATAATAGCAACGGTCAAAATAATAAACGCAGCTGTAAAAATTAGGTTTCTTGATAGTGACTGCTCACTTAACCAAGTGATAGCAGGTTCTTGACCCGTTAATTGTGCTACAGGCTCTAATGTTGCACTGAGCATCCAGCCAGCTACGATGGCATAAAAGCTTAAAATTAAACCTGCACAAATAATACCGCCAAAGCCAACTACAAAAGCAAATTTTTTCTGCCATGGCTGGTTTGTCACTTTTCTAAGGGAGCTGACAGCATTGGCTTGGCCATGACGGCCTATAACAAGCTCTGCCATTAATGCTGGGTAAGCTAGGCAAAATGCAAGGACTAAGTAAGCAACTAAAAATGCTGCGCCGCCATTACTTGCTGTTTGTGTAGGGAAACCCCAAATATTTCCTAAGCCAACAGCGGAGCCTGCTGCGGCCATAATAAATCCAAAGCGGGAGCTGAACTCCCCACGTGATGCGCTCATATTGTTGTTACTTCTCTATTTGTGACGGCGCTGACAATCTACTTGAATTAACACTAAATAAAAAGGGTTAATAGTGGGCATTTTTACTTGTAATCGCCTCGAATCTGCTGCCAGCATATATTTCGTTCAATTAGCTAATACAATACGTAACAATTAACACAATTGAAACATATTCAAAGGCTTTTATTTTGAATACTGAGGGTAAAGCACGCGCCACCAAGAGACTGGCTTTTTGATACGCTGACAGTGCCATGATGCCAATCAGCCACTTTTGCAACAATCGCTAGGCCTAAGCCATAGCTTTCACCATCACGATTTCGGTGACTCTGTTCTTGAAAGAACGGACTGAATATTTTCCCCCAGTTTTTTTTATGCACTCCTGGGCCATCGTCTTCTACTTTAATAGTAACCAAGTCTTGGTTGTAGGAGGCTGATAAAACTATTTCGGAACGTGCAAAGTCACAGGCATTACTTAATAGGTTTACAATCGCACGTGCTAACCAATCTAAGTCGGCACATATATGTCCTTGTTTTATGTCGTGACTGATACGCAAAGAACCTTGCTCAAGCTTAGGGTGAACTTGTTGAATCAAGCTAAGTAAGTAGTTTTCTAGGTCAGATTCGCTAAAGGTTAGTTTATTTGCTTTTTGCTCTAAGGTAGCAAAAGCGAGATAACTTTTTAGCATTGACTCCATTTGATCTAAATCTTGCTCCATTCGAGATAAGTACTCAAGACGCTTTTCTTCATTAGTACAGTCTTGTGCGGCTTCTAAACCGAAGCGTAGGCAAGCAACAGGCGTTCTAATGTCGTGCGATAAACTCGAAGCCATTAGCTTGTTTTCATCAAGTAGTTTCTCTATTTGATTCGCCATGCGATTAAAGGTGAGCTCGACGTCTTTAATATAGGTAAAATGAGATGGTTTAATGCGGGTTGTTAAATCACCTTTGGCGAAGCGTTGCGCGGCATCATTAAGGATGCTGAGACGTTTTGCAAGTGGAGTAATAATAAAGCCCATAAAGACACATAACCCAGCATAGAAGAGTAGGGTAAGGAGAACATCATTCCCTTGATCATGTAAATGCGCTTTCTCTAGACGCATTTTAAGATGGTGTGAGCCAAGTGCTTGCTCGCTATAGAGTAAGTAGTATCCTTGTTGATCTTCAAGTATTAAGCCTGTAGGCATTGTAATTTGTGAGAGCAAAGAGTGAGGAAGTGCTAATGCTTGAGTTGAGCGATACTCTAGTTGCACGTTGAAATCTTGCTCTAGTTGCTTGATTGCATTCGCGCGTTTATCCGCAGGCAGTACCGACAACTGTTTAGTAAACCCTTTAATCATTTGGGTCTGGCTATGAAAAGTATCTTGCGGTTGATGAGTTTGCTGGCTAAATGCGTCAATTAGCCAGCCCAATATGATTATTGATAGCAGTGCACTGCCCAGTAATGAAATATAAAACTTTTTCACGCGTTATATCATCTATTGCCACGCTGTCGCGACGAGCAAGTAGCCACGCCCCCAGATGGTTTTAATTTTTTCAGGGTGTTGGGGATCATCATTAAATTTTTTGCGCAGTGACGAAATAAGCACATCGACACTTCTGTCTAAGCCATCATACTCTCTGCCTTTTGTTGCTTTAAACACGGCATCGCGCGACACAACCTGACCTGCATTGCTTGCCAAATAATGCAGCAATAGGTATTCCGCACTTGAAATATGCACTTCTTGATCGGCAAGAAACACAGTGCGTGATTCGGTATCTACAGTAAGTTTGCCAACAGTTATGTTTGGATTTTCTAAGAGCGACTCTTTGTTATCAATATTTGCACGTAAGGCCGTTTTTATACGGGCTAAGAGTGCTCGTGGTCGTACAGGTTTCATCATGTAATCACTTGCGCCGACTTCAAGGCCAATTACTTCGTCCATTTCATCGTCTCTGGCTGTGAGCATAATAATAGGCGCTTGGTAAAACTGCCTCAACTCTCGGCACACACTAATACCATCTTGACCTGGTAGCATGATATCTAATAAAACTAAGTCCGGTGGTGTCGCTCTGACTTGCTCAATTACTTGGTCGCCACGTTGACAAATTGTCGTTTTATAGCCTTGCTCAGTTAAGTACTCTGCGACCCACTTAGCCAGTGAAATATCATCTTCTACGAGCAGAATAGTGCCATAATGTTCCATCTTTTACTCCAAACAATTAAAACAGACGCCAACGGCGTTTCTTTTGACGATTTTGATACACCCACTGCACCTGTATTTCAGTGGTATCAACGACCTTGCCATTGTTACTATTGACCAATTCAAAATTGACCGTTTCAGCAGAGTCAAACTGATAGCGAAAAAGGCCAGTTTGTTGCATAAGCCAACACTGCATAATATGTTTTGTGTGACCGTCGCGTAAGCAGTAATTACCCTTTGGTTGATGCCATGATACTTCTACATCGGCATAGCAATTACGTCCTTCACGCAGGGCAACACATGTGTCAGGCAGTGACACAAGGCTTGCCTCTTCATTAGGCTGCTCTTGCGCTTTGACACTGACGATAGGGAGCGCTAATAAGAAATAGTATTTAAAAAACATAGCGCAGGCCTACCTTGGCTTTGTGCTGATATTCTTGGGAGACAATTGGGCTTTGATGAATATCATCAGAAAACCATGTTGATAGCCAGCCAGTTAAAAATACCCAGTTTTGGTTTATTGGGTACTCAGCATGAAACTCAAAGATAAGACTGTATGATGTGCTTGGGGTGTATACAGGTCTATTTGAATTGGCTTCAGAAGGAGTAATACCAAAATAATAGTTAGTAAAGTCTTCAGAATAAGCACTTAACCCGATACCCGAACGAAACTCCCAATTACGCCAAGGAATTATTTGACTAAAGAAACTGTTCATCACCCAGCCGTTGTGCGCGCCTGAAATATCATGCAAATACTCAAAAGAGATCTGTGAATTATCAAATCGTCTTGATAGGCGCAGTCCAACATCAAAGTCATAATTTCTGCTTTTAATACCAGCAAGCTCTTCGATTACATCTTCTTCGTAAAAGGCTAAGCCTGTTTCATCAAACCCAGATTGAATATTTGTACCAACTAGGTCCAGTCCCCATTCAAACTTATCAACTATGCTGTAGCCAATAGTTAATCCACCACTTAATTGGCTTTGATCATAATCAAGGTAAAAGTGGTCGTAGGAAAGGGCAAGATGAATGTCTGGCTCAAAGCCGTCATTGTAAGAGTCCATACCGACTAAATAAGAGTCTTCGATATAGTAACCAGCCCCAATTCCCCAATCCCATGCAAAACCTTGGCTGGGTTCTAACGTATTATCAGCGTAGTAACGGTTGCTTGCATGGGTCGATGTTGCCAATAAAGATAAGCAAAAAAATAGTATGGCGCGGCTGGTTTGCAAGTGTGTTGTCCTTGTTACAAATAAGTGAAATCATCATTATATACGCAATTAGTATATTGTTAAGGAGTTCCCAAAATCTGTAAAAAAGTGTAGTCGAGTCGTAAAGGTGTTAGGGAAGTGTAGCTTAGAAGTAAGAAATAGGTGTTTGCACTTTTGCTAAGTGCAAACACCAACTTTTTATTGAACTTTAATTTTATCGATTAAGATACTTGTAAGGTAATACTGCATCATAGGCGTAAGAGCACTGATTTCAGTACGATTACATGGGCCTTGCTCTTTTGTTAAAGCACTCATGCGAGAAATTGTTTGATATTGAGGTATCACAATATCGGTATTGTTTATACGCGACATACGCGCTTGTTCCGTATTTTGCTCATTGACGAAGCTGGCAACTTCTAGTTCGTTCTTGATCAATTGCTGTTGCTCAAAGCTATAGATGAGTGGTTCACGGTGAAAGCTTGCACTGTCTATAGATGACTTCGCAAACCATACAACATCGCCTGTTTTTTTATGGGTTAGTCGCATACTCACCTGTGCTTGAATAGTAGCACATTGTTGAGTTGGGAATTGCTCTGCTACTTGATCAAAAAGTGGCAATGGTTTTTCAGGTGTCACTAATTGGTATTCGGTATCGTCAACAAGTTCTAAATCTAGCTGGTGGATTGACAATGTGTAATCTGCTTGTCCATTTTGTACAACTTTTAATTGTTTTTCATTTAATGCTTCTGTTATTTGCGCATATAAAGTATCTGTAACACTCGTTTTATCAGCAACAATTGAAACGGTTTGGTTTGTATTTACTGTATGCGCAGGTAGTTGTACCGATTTAACTTTTGGGGCTGCATGTTCAGTTTTATACTCAATTTGGAAACGTTGGCTTTTAAGCGACGGTTTTTCTGGCATCGCTAATAAAGGCGCCGGCTCTGGTTTTAGGGCGCAACCAGCTGATATAATTGTAAAAAGCAGTACTACAAGTAAGCGCATAAAGAAAAGTCTACCCATAAAAAAGTTAATATTGTGCGTATTGTACGTTAGTCGAAGCAAAAGTTCATGATATTATGTAATGAGAAACTTCCGAAACAGACTAAAACAATAACGAATGAAGTACACGCTCACTTTTATTATCTTTCTTTTTTCTTCTTTTTTTCTCCTTCTTTTCAGTGGGCATGCTGCAGGCAGTGACTCAAATTGGCAGCCCTTCGTTAGCGAGTACAATAAATATTTAAGAGGAAAATTAAGAGCTAAAGGAATTCCGGGTGGTTCTTTGGCTATTGTTAAAGTGGGTGAGGAAGACTTTATCCAAGGTATTGGTCGAACTAAAATATCAAAAGGGCGAAAAGTAGATAAACATACACGATTTCGCTTGGCTTCAGTTTCTAAAACATTTGCAGGGTCATTGACATCAAAGCTTGCGGCTCAGGGAGAGTTCAATATTGATGATCCGATCAGTAAGTTCATTCCTGAATTCAATAATACTGTCTATAAAGATGATTTAAAAATTTATCATATACTGAGCCATTCAAGCGGTTTAGTGCCAAATGCCTACGACAATTTAATAGAATCAAGAATGAGTTACCCAGACATTGTTAAACAGCTTTTAACTGTCGAACCTATTTGCAAACCGGGTGAGTGCTATGGTTATCAGAATGTTATGTTCAGTCTCATTGATTCAATTATTTATAAAACAACTCAAATGGACTATGCCCATTGGATAGCTGAATATATTTTTGCACCATTAAAAATGACGGATGCGAGCGTAGGCTACGAAGGTATGGTGCGTGACAATAATTATGCTCACCCTCATGTAAGAGGAAGAAAGCGTTGGTACACCTCTCGCTTAAAAAAGAATTACTACAAGGTAGCGGCCGCTGCGGGGGTTAATGCCAGCGCTAGTGATATGGCGATTTGGTTAAATGCGCAGCTAGGCCAGTACCCAGATGTATTGCCGCTGGATGCACTTATAAAACAAACGCGACCATACACCCATACAAAAAAAGAAACACGTCGTCGGGTATGGCGAGGGCATGTAAAAGATGCCTACTACGGCCTTGGTTGGCGAGTATATGATTACGATGGTGAAATACTCTATTACCATAGTGGTTGGGTACAAGGCTACCGCAGTGACTTAGTTGTTTTTCCACATTTAAATATTGGTTTTAGTTTAGTACTTAATGCGGAAACCGGGTTGATTAATGAGCTAACAACAGAATTTATCAATCGCACACTGAAATATGCGCGAGAAAGTGAATCGAACTAGTTATATATTTCGTCTAGGCATTAAAAAAGCCAGCAAGCTGGCTTTTTATAGAATTGGCTTTCAATCTTAACCGCGAGGTAATTGAATCTTTTTCTCTTCACTTTGACGGTAAAGAACAATGGTATGGCCAATTGTTTGAAGTTTCACAGCACCGGTTTCGCGAACAATTGCATCGAAAATTAATACTTTTGTTTCACGTTCATCCGTTGGTACTTTTACTTTAATAAGCTCGTGGATATCTAGAGCGCTTTCAATTTCAACTAAAACGCCTTCGGTTAAACCGTTTGCGCCAAGTAATACCACAGGCTTTAAACTGTGTGCTTGACCTTTTAAAAACTGCTTTTGTTTGTTCGATAATTTCATGATGTTACAAATTTTGCTGAATATGGCTTGAATTAAGGGTATTCTAACGCCATCTAGAGAATATTACTAATTAGTTACGTATTAATTTTATGGCAAATAAAAAACATTCAGCTAGTTCTAAGCGATGGCTGAAGGAACATTTTGACGATCCTTATGTTCACGAAGCGCAGAAGAAAGGTTGGCGCTCTCGTGCGGTATTCAAATTAGATGAAATTCAAAATAAAGATAAATTAATTAAACCAGCCATGACCGTGGTTGATTTAGGTGCTGCTCCAGGAAGTTGGTCACAGTATCTTGCTGAAAAGGTGGGTGATAAAGGCCAAGTTGTTGCCTGTGATATCTTGCCAATGGATTCGTTAGCAGGCGTAGACTTTTTGCAAGGTGACTTTCGAGAAGAAGCGGTATTAGATGCGCTATTAACGCGCATTGATGGGAAAAATGTGGATGTTGTATTTTCTGACATGGCTCCCAATATGAGTGGTAATACATCGGTTGATCAGGCAGGAAGCATGTATCTAGTGGAGCTTGCATTAGATATGTGTCACCAAGTTTTGAAGAAAAATGGTGCTTTTTGTGTGAAAGTTTTCCAAGGTGAAGGGTTTGATCAATACTTACAGGACGTACGTAATAGCTTTAAAGCGGTCAAGATCAGAAAGCCTGATGCATCGCGTGCCCGTTCTCGGGAAGTTTATATAGTGGCGACGGGATACAAACTGTAGTACAGTTGTGCTGCGTTAAGTTGAATTTATATTAATTGGATACAAGAGGTTAACCCCTTGAGCGATATGGCGAAAAATCTAATACTCTGGCTGGTCATTGCAGTTGTGCTAATGTCAGTCTTTCAGAGCTTTAATGGTGGCGATCAGGCTGATCGCCAAACAAGTTATACCCAGTTTGTTAGCGATGCACGTAGCGGCGCTATTCAAGAGGTTTCTATTGAAAGTAGTTCAGGTACGATTACCGGCACTAAGACTAATGGTGAGCGCTTTCAAACTATCATGCCGATGTACGATAAAGATATTTTAAATGATCTTTTGAAAAGCAATGTGAATGTAAAGGGTGTAAAACCTGAAGAGCAATCTTTCCTCGCCAGCATTTTAATCTCTTGGTTCCCAATGCTGCTGCTAATTGGTGTGTGGATATTCTTCATGCGTCAAATGCAAGGTGGTGGCGGTAAAGGTGCGATGTCTTTCGGTAAGAGTAAAGCGCGCCTAATGAGCGAAGACCAAGTTAAAACAACCTTTGCTGATGTTGCTGGCTGTGATGAAGCAAAAGAGGACGTTACTGAGCTTGTTGATTTCTTACGTGATCCATCTAAATTCCAAAAATTAGGTGGTAGCATTCCGAAAGGAGTGCTCATGGTAGGTCCTCCAGGTACAGGTAAAACGTTACTAGCCAAAGCCGTTGCAGGTGAAGCAAAAGTGCCGTTTTTCACAATCTCAGGTTCTGATTTCGTAGAAATGTTCGTTGGTGTGGGTGCATCACGTGTACGTGACATGTTCGAGCAAGCTAAAAAAGCAGCGCCTTGTATCATCTTTATTGATGAAATCGATGCTGTAGGCCGTAAACGTGGCGCTGGCATGGGTGGTGGTCACGATGAGCGTGAGCAAACACTTAACCAAATGCTTGTAGAAATGGACGGCTTTGAAGGTAATGAAGGTATTATCGTTATTGCCGCAACTAACCGCCCTGATGTACTCGACCCTGCATTATTACGGCCTGGTCGTTTTGACCGTCAAGTTGTGGTTGGTTTACCTGATATTCGTGGTCGTGAGCAAATTCTTAAAGTGCATATGCGCAAAGTACCATTGGGTGACAACGTAGAAGCAGCAGTTATTGCACGCGGTACACCTGGTTTCTCGGGGGCTGACCTTGCTAACTTAGTAAACGAAGCAGCATTATATGCAGCGCGTGGTAACAAGCGTGTTGTCAGCATGGCTGAATTTGATGCCGCCAAAGACAAAATCATGATGGGCGCTGAACGCAAGACCATGGTGATGAGTGAGCAAGAGAAAGAAATGACTGCTTACCATGAAGCGGGTCACGCGATTGTTGGACGTATGGTGCCTGAACACGATCCAGTCTATAAAGTGTCTATTATCCCTCGCGGTCGTGCATTGGGTGTAACAATGTACCTACCTGAGCAAGACCGTGTTAGCCACTCTAAAGAGCTTTTAGAGTCAATGATTTCGAGCTTGTACGGTGGTCGTATTGCTGAGGCACTTATATACGGTGAAGATAAAGTGACGACAGGTGCAAGTAACGATATCGAACGTGCTACTGACATCGCTCGTAAAATGGTGACTCAGTGGGGCTTGAGTGAAAAGCTTGGTCCATTACTTTATGCTGAAGACCAAAACGAAATGTACATGGGTGGTGGTGGAAGCCGCTCGATGAGCATGTCGGATGAAACAGCAAAAGTTATTGATAGTGAAGTGCGCTTGTTCTCTGACCGTAACTATGAACGTGCTGAACAAATCTTAAAAGATAATATTGATATCTTACATGCAATGAAAGATGCATTGATGAAATATGAAACCATCGATGCAGGTCAAATAGACGATCTTATGGAACGTAAGCCAGTTCGCGAACCTCGTGATATGCATGATCGCAGACCGGACGAGAAGAAAAGTACAGAAAAGCCGGCTGAGCCAGCCTCACAAGAGCCGAAAAATGATGATTCAGCCAAAAAGGATGAAACAAGCCTTGATGATAAAGCGGAATAATCGTTAAAATAGTACAAGCAAAAGCCCCGAATGCCGGGGCTTTTTTGTAGACAAATTTTAAGATACCGTCTTTGCAATAATATTTATTAGCGAAATAGGTATAACTGTTTACTCAAATGCATCTTAGCCATTGCTATACATGCCGTAAAGGTGATAAATGACCGTTCTTAACTTACCACGAGGTCGCACTTTACACCTCGACTCCCCTGTTGTGATGGGGATTTTAAATGTCACACCCGATTCATTTTCAGACGGCGGCAGCTATTGCCAATTAGACAGCGCTGTCAATCAGGCCAATACACTATTAGAACAAGGCGCCTTAATTATTGATATTGGTGGTGAGTCAACCCGTCCTGGCGCACCAGATGTTTCGTTAGAAGATGAATTGGCAAGAGTTATTCCTCTTGTAAAAGCGCTTCGTGAACACAGTGATTGTGTTATTTCAATTGATACCAGCAAAAGTGAAGTAATGCGCCAAGCTATAGAAGCAGGTGCAGATATTATAAATGATGTGCGAGCTCTTCAAGAGCCTGGTGCCATTGAGGTGCTTGCTCAGTACCCAGATGTGGCAGTGTGCTTAATGCACATGCAAGGGCAGCCTCGCACAATGCAAATAGCCCCGCAATACGATGATTTGTTTGCTGATATCAATAGCTTTTTTGCTGCGCGTATCGAAGCGTGTGAGCAAGCGGGTATTCAGCGAGAGCGAATTATACTAGACCCAGGTTTTGGGTTTGGAAAATCGTTGGCACATAACTATCAAATCCTCGACAAATTCGATGATTTTAATCAATTCAAACTACCTGTTTTGGCGGGCTTATCTCGAAAGTCTATGATAGGTAATTTACTAAATAGAGACACGAGTGAGCGCTTAGCTGGTAGCCTAGCCGGCGCACTTATTGCTGCACAAAATGGCGCAAAGATCATTCGTGTTCATGATGTATTAGAAACTGTTGATGCCTTAACCGTTTGGCAGGCGTGTAATAAAGGATTTTTAAATGAGTAAAACAAGAAAATATTTTGGCACGGATGGTGTTCGCGGTATGGTTGGGGAATATCCAATCACCCCTGAGTTTGCTTTAAAACTAGGTTGGGCTGCAGGACGAGTTTTATCAAAGATTGGCACTAAAAAAGTGATCATTGGTAAAGATACGCGCATCTCAGGCTATATGTTAGAAACGTCTCTTGAGGCAGGCTTAATTGCCGCAGGTATTGATGTGGTTTTACTCGGACCTATGCCGACTCCAGCTGTTGCATACCTCACACAAACATTCCGTGCTGAAGCGGGTATTGTTATTAGCGCTTCTCATAACCCTTATCATGATAATGGTATTAAATTCTTTTCTAGCCGGGGTTTAAAACTCCCTGATAATGTTGAGCTAGAAATTGAAGCTATGATGGATGAGCCAATGACGTGTGTTGCATCCGATAAACTCGGAAAAGCACGCCGCTTAGAAACGGCCGATGGTCGCTATATTGAGTTCTGTAAGAGCCAATTCCCGCAAGGATTATCACTTGAAGGGTTAAAAATAGTGCTCGATTGTGCCAACGGTGCTACCTACCACATTGCACCATCCGTGATGCGAGAACTAGGCGCAGAAGTAATTTGTCATGCATGCGAGCCGAATGGAGTAAATATTAACCTTGAGTGTGGTGCCACTCATGTTGAAACACTTAAACGCAAAGTGCTTGAACACAATGCTGATGTAGGGATTGCCTATGATGGTGATGGCGACCGCGTCATGATGGTTGATCACAATGGCCGTGTATTTGATGGTGATGACATTGTTTACATTATTGCTTGCCAAGCTGCAAACGATGACATGCTTGGTGGTGGTGTTGTAGGTACCGTCATGTCTAATATGGGACTTGAAAATGCGCTTAAATCACGCGGTATTGATTTTGCCAGAAGCAAAGTCGGTGACCGCTATGTAATGGAGCTACTACAAGAGAAAGGGTGGAAAATTGGTGGTGAAAGCTCAGGCCATGTATTAAACCTTGATCTAATTAGTACAGGCGATGGCATTATTTCGAGCTTACAAGTGCTTGCAGCAATGGTTGCACAAAATAAAACATTACAAGACCTAGGTGCGGGTTTCACAAAATACCCAATGAAAATGATTAATGTTCGTTATCCTCAAGGAACCGATCCTACACAAGCTCAGGCGGTGATTGACTGTGTGGCTGAGGTTGAAGAAAAACTTGGTAACACTGGGCGTGTACTACTTCGTAAATCAGGCACTGAACCCGTTGTGCGTGTAATGGTCGAAGCTGAGCAAGAGAAAGTTGTACTCGATAATGCTCAGAAAATCGCTCAAGTTGTCGAATCTGTGAGCAAACAAACCGAGGCATAACAATAACCTCTTGTAACTTTGGGCAAGTCGAGTTAGTATCTTGCCCGCTTTCTAATGTGGAGTGGAATTATGGCAACACGTAAGCCAATGGTTGCAGGTAATTGGAAAATGAACGGCTCATTAGAGCACGTTGAACAGTTATCTCAGGCAATTAAAAACGTTCAATCGGATGAACTGGATATTGTGGTTTTTCCACCATTCCCATTGATGAGTAGTTTGCTACAACGTGATGTGCTTGTTGGCTCACAGACTGTATCTGAGAATCAAGCAGGTGCATTTACGGGTGAAGTCGATGCGCAGCTTATAAAAGATTTAGGCGCCACATACACATTAGTTGGTCACTCAGAACGCCGAAGTATTTACGGTGAGTCAGACCAAACTGTTGCAGAAAAATTCGCCCGTGCGCAAGAAGTAGGCTTAACACCTATCTTATGTGTTGGCGAAAGTGAGCAACAACGCGAAGCAAATGAAACCGAATTAGTGGTTGCAGCACAAATTGATGCTGTAATTGATAAATTAGGTGTAGCAGCACTAAAGAATTCTGTGGTAGCATACGAGCCCGTTTGGGCTATTGGCACAGGTAAAACTGCTTCACCTGAGCAAGCTCAAGCTGTGCACAAATTTATCCGCGAAAAAGTCGCTTCACTGGATAGCGATTTAGCCGCGCAGCTAACCATCTTATATGGTGGTAGCGTGAATGAAAAAAATAGCGAATTATTATTTGCACAACCAGATATAGATGGCGGCCTAATTGGCGGCGCAAGTCTAAAAGCAGACTCATTCACTGCAATCTGTGAGAGTGCAAAAGGGACCGTATAAGATGTACGAAATTTTATTAGTAGTTTATTTAATCGTTGCTTTAGCACTTGTTGGTATGGTTTTAATCCAGCAAGGTAAAGGCGCAGACATGGGCTCATCATTTGGTGCAGGTGCTTCTGCCACTGTGTTTGGTTCATCTGGTGCTGGTAACTTTATGACTAAAACAACGACAATTCTTGCCACAGTATTCTTTGTGTTAAGTATTGTTCTAGGTAACCTTACAGCTGGTCAAATTAAAAAGACTGACGAATGGGAAAATCTAGAAGCTGCGCCAGCTGTTGAAACAGTAACGCCAGCACAAGATGATGTGCCTGTTACTGAAGAGAAAAGCTCTGACGTACCAAACTAATTAGCGTTGCTAAATTAGGTTAAGCAGTTACTTTCCTCAAGTAATAATAACGCTTAACAACATACAAAAATTGTATGCGGATGTGGTGGAATTGGTAGACACGCCATCTTGAGGGGGTGGTGGCTTAGGCCGTGGGGGTTCAAGTCCCCCCATCCGCACCAAATTTGAAAAGCCGTTACTTAACAGTAACGGCTTTTTTCATTTTCTCCCCTCTTTGCACTAGTCTGGTGCTTTTACTTTAGAAAAAGCCTTTCTTATATTTCTAATATTCTGAAAAATAAATAAAATTAATCTTGGAGCTTTCCTTGCTTATATTACCTGTTATTACTTTATAGGTGAGTTTAGAGCATGGCGAGAATGAGTTATTTAAGTGCGATAGAGCGATATGAAGAACATCAACATCTGATTCATGATTTGTTGCTGTCTATTTTAGCGAGTATTCAAACATCACTTAAAAATCAACAAAATTATCAGCAGCTAGTAGAGCAATATCCATTTTTAGAATTACAATATTGCTTAAATGAGCAAGGGATACAACAAGGTCATAATGTCTGTTTCAAGCGGCAGTATTATAGGGAATTAGCACATAAAGGTGCGGGGCAAGATTTGAGTACACGCCCTTATTTTTTGCTTGCAAGTAGCAACGAAGATGCACATTTTACCTCGCCATATATTTCAACCGCTACGAAACATTTGTGCATATCGGCCGTGAAGTTCATACAAACAGATAATCTAGATAACCACTATCTAGTTGTAGATGTGTGCCTAACTGAATTGATTGAGTTCATCTTAGGGGATACACAGCGCGCAAATATGACGCCTTATTTTAAAGCCGGTTATGGGTTAATTGTTAGTTGTTTATTCTGCCTAGTAATTTACTTACTCTTTAAGGTGTTTGATGGAATTTTTTCTCTTTTGCTAGGAAAACAAGGTCAATCAGATCCAATTCAGCCTTTCACTATCATTATCTTTGTCACCCTGGCTTTAGCTATTTTTGATTTGGGGAAAACTATTTTGGAGGAAGAGATCCTCATGCATAAAGATATTTTTCGCCACAGCTCAACCAGACGAACAATCACACGGTTTATCTCAACGATTTTGATTGCGGTCTCAATAGAGGCATTACTTACTATGTTTAAGGCTGCTCTAGGACAAGTTGAGTACGTAATACCTGCGGTTCTAATGATGTTCGCAGTTGTCGGTTTATTATTAGCATTGGCGGTCTATGTCTACTTAGGCGCAAAGGCAGAAGATGTATTAATGCAAGTTCAACGCCTCAAAACAAAGCAATAAGAGTGAAATTTTTGGTTGTAAACAGGCTTAGATACAGTCATTAATTGTTATGAAGTTTATTTTTGTTTATACAAACTAACTGATTTGTCGTGGTATTTGTTTAAAGCCTATTTATAGCCTTATTTCTAATAGAAGAAGCTGAATATTACCTGAATTTTAAGCTGAATGTTAACTGAATAAGGTGTTGGGCTTAGCCTCTGTGAGTATGAAATTAGCGTTTGTTTAGCCTGTATTGATAAACAGCCTCTGTCTATTTTTTTGGAGCTCATAAATAAGCTAAGCAAATAGCAACAACCTTTCTAGAAAAACTCCTTTACACTTCTTCCGTGTTAACAAACCTGCTCAAAGGATATGGGTGAATGATGAAAAAATGCATGTTATTTCTTTTCATTTTTAGCACTTCTTACAGTGTAGCCTCTGATGATGTGAGTTTAACATTGGAAGGATACATAAAAGCAAAGTGCGGTTTTACAATGCAAGAAAATGATTTGCAATTTCCACATAATGGTTTGATTAGCACTGAGTTAGTTATTAACTGTAACTCACCAATGAGGATGTCATTGCATTCTGAGCATGGCGGATTACTTCATTTACAGGGCAGGAAAGTCAACGGGTACAGGGTAAGCTTATCAGTAGCAGGGCTATCGCTAAGTGAATCATTCTTAGCGCGAAATCTTATTGATTCACATACTCTGAATATTGACCAAATCTTGTTTAAGAAAACGATGAATTTACAGTTAGAGTTAACAGAGCCACTAATATATGCAGGTGAGTATAAGGATATCTTGCGTATAGAGATGACGCCAGCCGCCAGTTCAGGTGGGATTTGGTAAGTCATTAAGAAACAATGCTTAAATAACATGGATAAGGAATAAACTAATGAAAAAATTAATCACACTTTCAGCAATCGCTGTTCTTACTTCTGGTACTGCTTTAGCGGAAAACCTAAACGTTGGTGGTGCAGTTGAGTCAATTTGTGAAGTTAGCAATGTAAACACAACAACATATTTTCCTGCATTAGCAAAAGATCAAACAAAAACAATTGGCTTTGAATTGCAGTGTAACGATGCTGACGGCGCAACAATGTCTTTAACGACAGCCGAAGGTCACTTACAAAACGCAGACCGCGAAGACCAAGGGGTAGGGTACACAGCTGAATTAAATGCGAACCCATTCGCTTTTACACTTGTTGCTGAAAATGGTCACAACGACCAAAGCGTTGAGCAAAGCCAGCCAGGTTCTTTTGCTCTAGCTGCAGGCGGTGTTGCAGGTACAATCGAGTTAACTATTACGCAAAACCCAGTTTTCTCTGGTACTTATGCTGATACGTTAATGTTAGCTATTACAGCTAACTAAACTTGATGAAAAAAAGAGCAGCTAATGCTGCTCTTTTTTATGGGAGATCATATGCGCTTTTTAATCATATTTTTGACTTGTTTTTGGTCATTACATAGCTATGCATTCCAAGTTCAGCCCATGGTTGCTGAGTTAAAGCCTTCAGGCTCAAATTCACAGCAAAGAATTCGGGTTATGAATAATTCAAATGACCCATTAACTATTGAGCTCACAGCGTTTGATTTAGAAATCAACAAGGCGGGCGATGAAGAGCTGAAACTTAACGAGGAAGATTTTTTGATTATTCCTATGACGACAATCGTTCAGCCTGGAAAAACACAATCTGTATTAGTTCGTTATATTGGTGATCCCGCTATATCAGTATCAAAGTCGTATCGTATAGCTGTTGATCAAGTTCCTGTCGATATTAATGAAATTAAACAATCTGGTGTTGGTATGTCGGTAAGTTTTAGAACGCTGTTTAATGTCGTACCAGAACAAGCAACTGCTAAGTTATTAGTAAAAGAAAAGCAGTTAGAACAAGCGGGTGTTTGGAAAATATTACTTGAAAATGAAGGTGACAAATTTATACGCCTTTCCCAAGCAAAGTGGCTTTTTAAAAATCAAGAAGAGCAGCTTTTATTAGAAGGTGAAGAGCTCAGTAAAGCCTTAAGCGGCAAGCTATTATTACCACACTCTGAGCGTGAGGTAACTATAGAAGTACCGGCTAAGTTTTCACCGCAAAATAGTCAGTTAGAGGTGCTATTTTAATGCGTTGGTGTTTGGTTGCTTATTTATTTATGTCGCTATCTTGTTTTGCTATAGAAGTCACCCCCATGGTGCTTACTTTAGATCCAACGATGACCTCGCAACCAGCATATAGCACGGTAAGAAATACGTTAAACCGTGATTTAGCGTTTGAAATAGAAGTGTACGAGGTTGACTTTTCAAAGAAGCAGCCTCAATTTCATTACCTTGACGAGCCACCGATCTGGGTGTTTCCACCCACGATTTACCTTACAAAAAATGAACAACAACGCATTCAGTTTCGCTGGAACGGTAATACCCCTAAAACAGATAAAACATATCAAGTTACTTTGGTTGAACAAGTTGTGTCTGGGCAAACAAGCGAGGTATCGCAGCTAACAATGTTATTAAACGTGAATATGATTGTGCACGTACATCAACAAGCGTTTGAGGCTAATTTAGTTGTTGAGAATATCAACTGTCTTGAAAAACAATGTAGTTTTGATGTTCGTAATTTTGGTGATGGGGCTTCACGTCTAAGTGAGTATGAAATAATTATTAGCTCCAA
This sequence comes from Pseudoalteromonas sp. CO133X, assembly GCA_004208945.1. Lineage (GTDB taxonomy): Bacteria > Pseudomonadota > Gammaproteobacteria > Enterobacterales > Alteromonadaceae > Pseudoalteromonas. Next base: position 281,088 of record SGPE01000024.1, read on the forward strand.
GAATAAGCCGCAACTAACTTTTGATAAACAGCAACTAAAAGCATTGGGCTACGATGTTTTCTTTGCGCCTTCTGCCATCTCTCATGTTTCTATTCCAATATTAAAAGAAGGACATGTTGATTTAACTTCTCCTACAGTCATTTTGAAAAAGTAACATGCGTGCCTATATTTGCTTTGTTTTCTTCGTTTTGGCTGCACCTATATATGGGCAGATCAATCCCACATCAGAGCCTATTGAATTAACGGTTGATACACGGATTAATAAAAACACGATTGGCAGCATTACTTTGATTGTTACACCAAAGGATAAATTAGTGCTGAAGTGGCCTGAGATTGAGCCGCATTTTGCGCCAATTTTATTCGCGCAAAGCCTAGAAAATATTGCCAAGCAAGCTAACTCACAACAGCAGCTTATTGATGTTGATAAGTTAGAAAAGATAGGCATTGAAGTAACGTTCTCTATGCTCGATTTTAGTTTAGATATAACTGTGCCACTTTCAATGACAAAGCCTAAAAGTCTAAGTGTTATATCGTACCGTCAAGGCTTAAAACCCACAAAACCAGCCTCCGTGAGCGGCTATTTAAATCTACGCTCTAGCTATTTGTATCAACTAGATAAAGAACGAGATTTAACGCAAAGGCAACTGACTGTAAGACCCGAAGGAGTTATAAACTTCCACAGTTGGGTATTAGAGAACGAAGCCGAATATGAGTCAAATGATAAAAAAAGTAACTTTAAACGTCTTGGGACACGTTTGATACATGATTTACCTGAGCAAGGGATGCGCGTTTCTGTTGGTGATAACTATAGTTCTGGAAGTTATTTTCAATCAACTACTAGAATGCTAGGGCTATCGCTTGCTCATGATTTCTCTCTTGTTTCTGACCGGCCGATTCGTCCAAGTGCATCACAAAGCTTTACGCTTGAGTCTCCCTCATCAGTTGAGGTGCTTGTTGATGATCGTTTAGTACAACGTTTGAATTTAGCAGCAGGTATTTACTCATTGAACGATATCCCGCTTGACGAAGGTAATAACAATATTGTGCTGCGAATAACGGATAGCGCAGGTGTGGTTCGATTGGTTAATTTTACAGTGACCACAGGTCTAGATTTGTTTGCACAAGGGCAGCTGGAATATGAGGTCCATTTAGGTTTTCCAAGCTCACTACGAGATAAATTAACTTATGCTTGGGAAAAACCACTACTGTCTTCGTATTTAGATTATGGTGTAACACCAAGTTGGACTATAGGTATGTCGGCACAAGGAAATGAAGATGCTCAGCAAGTTGGTTTAAAACAAATCTATGCCACACCACTAGGTCAATTAGCTTTTGAAAATACCTTGAGTTTTAGTGATAGCAATGGTTATGCCTATCGCCTAGTTTATAGCACGTTTAATGACCCATCATATAATGGCATAGACTTTACATTGGGCTATGAATACACAAATCGAGATTATCGTAGGCAAAGTTTTTCTGGATTACAAAGTGACGGGTTAAGCCAAAGAGAACATTTTATTCAAGCTAACCTCAATATTGTGTCCGAAACGAGAATGCAAACATCCTTGTACTCCACGTTTTCACGACGCCATGATCAAGCACAGTTTGATAAATCAGCAGGTCTTGTGCTCTCTTCAGAGCTATTTAACCATCAATGGCGTTATTCACTTGGAGGGCAGTGGGAAGATATAAATGCACAGTCGCAATGGGGGTTTAGTGCCTCTATTACTTATAAGTTTTCAAATACGCGACGGGTGAAGCTTAGTCATCAATCTAAACGTGATAAGACTCGCTTTGAGTTTAATCAAGATGGTAATCAACGATATGTAGGAGCATTGAGCGTTCGATCTGGACTTGAAAGGAATGAGCTAAACGAAGCTATTTTTGATCTAAATACCCAATATAATGCTAACCGTTTTCTAGCAAGTTTTGATCACGGAACTTATTACAAACAGTTAAACTCGCGTACAGCCTATCATCAAAGCCGCTTAAGTGGTGCTGCAAGTCTTGCATTTGCAAATACAAGTTGGACTGTTGGAAAGCCAATTGAAGATAGTTTTGCCTTAGTATCTGCTCATAGTAGTTTATCCGGCAAAAAGATCAGTTTAGGTAGAACAGAATCGCAATACAGAGCAAGTAATGCTGACTTTAATACAATATTACTCAGTGATATCAACGCTTACGATAATTCCACAGTGACACTTGATGTCGATGATTTAGCGCCTGGTTATGATATTGGGGCGGGTGCAATCACATTTTACCCTTCATACAAGAGCGGCCATGTTGTGACCGTTGGCACCGATGCAAATATTTCTATCATTGCAACGCTGAAAACAACTGAAAACGAGCCTTTGGCATTACAAGTGGGTACTGCAAAATGTATTGATGAAGAAGCGGCGGAGCCTCTTACATTCTTTACCAGTAAAAGCGGACGTTTTGCTTTAACAGGTCTTAAACCTTGTCAGTACCAGATTTCTTTGAAAAGCGTCACTCACAAAGCGCTTTTAATCGACGTTATAAAGGGTCAACAATTACAAAGAAAAGGAGTTATTTATGTTCAGTAAAATGCGTTTAGCTAAAAAAGTGATACTAATTTTCTATGTTATGCCCTTATGCAGTTGGGCGACATGTGATGCAACAATAGAAAGTATTCAGCAAGGTGTTGATAACCTCTCTGGGTATCATTCCTTACAACGAACGGACGCTGAAAAACAGCTCACACTTTATACGACAGCCACTGATGATTGCACACTTTATGTAGCTTTAAGTAGTGAAAATAACTTCCAATTTATCGGGCAGTATCAACATATTCCTTATCATATTGCCTCTTCAAGTTCGCTATTGAGTGGTCAAGTAAGCAGATTAGCCGTAGAAGACGGTCAAAGTAGCTTTGCGCTTAGTATAGCGGCTGGTACACCCGTGAAGGCAGGTCAGTATCGTGACCGGCTAACATTACAGTTAATGAATGAAAATTATGAGGTGTTGGATGATTATGAACTTAACGTTGATGTGAACATACCTGCCAATGTGTCCTTGTCATTGTTAGGTTTCAGTAGTTCACACAACGTTGTTAATCTTGGAGAGCTAATTGCGAATAAAGAATATACGATGTTACCCACACTGAAAGTGGTTACAAACGCAGATGTCGCTATAAAAGTTGATTCCGAGAATAAGGGGAAGTTAATACACACTCTCTATCAAAGTCGCTTTAAGATTGACTATTCATTGATAATGAATGAAAGAAATATCGATCTTAAACAGCGCTCAGTAAAAACATTTTCGTTTTCGGATCAAACTGTTTTCTTATTACCTCTAAAAATAAAATTGGCTCAGTTTCAGAACCAAGCTGCAGGGCATTATTCCGATACTATTAGGTTTCAAATTAGTCCGCTGAACTACTGAATTTACTTAAGTTTTTTTCGCACCATTGCAGAGCTTTTTGCTTATTTTTAACATTTATCTTTTGATAGATTTTATGTAAATGAACACGCACAGTTGCTTCACTGATGAACAGCGAATCTGCAATTTGTGGGGAGCTTGCGCCACTCCAAAGTAAATTAAGAACTTTAATCTCCTTAAAGGTGAGGTTATTAGATTGCAAAGTTGTTTTTTCTTCAGAGGCAAGTAATTCCCTCATCCATGTGTCAGACACTGTTCGTGGAAACCATAAATCTCCTTTTCCAATCGCTTCTAGGCCTTGCTTGAAAATATGCTCCTCAGTACCTTGGTAAAATAAGCCTTTTAATTTTGGCCATTCTTTAAGAGAGGTCACATCTGCATCGTAAGGAATATTAAAAATCACAAGATTAGTGTAACCCCGTGCGTTCATAAATTGAGCTATCATTTCTTGTGTTGTAAGTATATTAAGAGAATCAAAATTTATAAGTAATGTTTCACTTTCATCAGCAACACAATAAGATAGAGAACACACAGAGTAAGGCTTGTTGTTTTTTCTATTAACGAGATTATCCATATCCACACCAGTATTATTAATTATCGTAAAAATATAGTTTTAATGAATGGTTTTCAACTATTAGATTGAGACATTATGATAGTTAAAAAGTACTGGTGTTTAGCTGTTTTGACTATTTTTGTAATAAAAATATAAATTTTTTTCTGGATCAAGAGGTAAAATATTCCTTTTATTTCTGCAAATGATCTCTTAAAACCTTGTACTGTTAAGCAATTACTCTATTATTAATTTTGGTGATGTTTTGTTTTATTAGTATTCATGAGGGATATTCATATAAGCGTTTATTTTAGTTTAGTTTTCTAATGCGTTATGTTTAGTTGCTTCATCTGAACATGAAACAAAAAGAGGTTTTTTTATACACTTTTTCATTAAATTAAAAAAAATTATACATGTTTTCACAAAACTGACATATAATATCCTTCCAGAGGAAAGATGCTTAATGCTAAGCATCTTTTTTTATGCCTAAATTTCACAGGCAAAAAAACACACACACGGTATCCTTTGGAGTTTTAATGAAATTACGTCATCTCTCACAAATAAGTGTTGCGATACTCGCAGCCTTATCTACATCAGCGTTTGCTGAGCAAGAAAAAACCACTGCTAAACAAGATGCTTTTGAAAAAATAGAAGTAACAGCGCGCAAGCGTACCGAAAGTATTTTTGAATCACCAACAGCGGTTACGTCAATAGGTGAAAACCTAATTGATAAAGCGAATATGAGTAATTTGGAAGACATTGGTAAGTATGTACCAAATTTGAATATTACGCGTTATGGCGTTGGTAATGCTGCACATGCATCTGTATTTATCCGTGGCATAGGTTTGCAAGATCATGTGATCACCACAGATCCTGGTGTCGGTGTTTACCTCGATGGTGTTTATTTAGGTCGTCAAATGGGCTCAAACCTATCACTACCTAATGTTGATCGTGTTGAAGTGTTACGTGGCCCACAAGGTACGTTATATGGGCGCAACACACTTGGTGGCGCAGTAAACATTATTACTAAGCAACCAGGTGATGAAGGTATCGTTACAACAACAGGTAAAGTAGGTAGCCGCGGTCGTTTAGCAGGTGATGTTTATTTCAATAACAGCTTAACTGATACGCTTAGTATGTCGGCAAGTGTGTCATATAAACAGCGTGATGGTGTTGGTGAAGCTATTAATCTTGCCAATCCAGAAAAAGAGATCGGCGAAGAGCAAGAGTTAAGTGGCCGTATGGCACTTAAGTGGCAGGCTAGCAATGACTTATCGTTAACTTTCTCTTTAGATGGTGTTGATAACGAGTCAGGCCAATCACCTTACACTATTGAGCTTACAAGTCCGCTTGATGCAAGCGATCCATTTAACGGCGATTTCCCGTTATTGACAGCAGACATGCTACCAAGCGATCCAGATGATTTGGCAACGACTGTAGCAGGTATCGAGTCAACGGCTTATTCCGGTTGGGGTACGTCACTTATTGCTGATTGGGATATCAACAATACTTATACCGCTAAGTTTATTACAAGTTATCGTACGTCAGAGTACGAAGGGGGCCTTGATGATGACGCTGTCGCACTCAACTTATCAGAGTTTCCTGAAGAAGGTGGTGCAGATCAGTACTCATTTGAAATTCAGTTGAATGGTAGTTTCGACAATATGGACTTCGTTTCAGGTTTATATTTCTTTAATGAAGACGGCTTCACCAGCTCTGGTCCATTTGTATTTAGTCCATTTAACACGCCTAATGGGTTATTAAATGACGGTGTTACTCCATCATTTGGCGACTATGGCTTTTTTGATATTAACCAAGAAACAAACTCATATGCAGCGTACATCAATGCAAGCTATGATCTGACTAATGAGCTGACAGTAGGGGGTGGTCTTCGTTATTCAAAAGATAAAAAAGAGGCTGATGCACTTTTCCCTTCATTCCCATCACGTAAGTTCGTGAGCGCAGATTTTGATGCTGTAACATGGGATATCAACGCCTCGTATCAACTGTCAAATGACATGAACTTGTATGGTCAAATTCAAAAAGGCTATCAAACAGGCGGCTTTCCTCCTCGTCCATTTGGCGGCCCAGATCAATTTGTATCATTCGATGAAACTAAAGCAATTAACTATGAAGTGGGTCTAAAAGGACAAGTACACGAAAATATCTCAATGATGCTAGCGGTATTTGTAACTGATTACACTGATTTAGCGCTACCATTTTCAGATCCAACAGCTGGTGGCGGATTTGTCACGATTGTTGAGAATGCTGGTGAGTCTAAAGCACAGGGTATTGAACTAGAAACAACTATAGCCATCACTGACGATTTTACTCTGCGCAGTGCCATAGGTTACCTTGATTCAGAGATCACAGAAGTGGATGATGGCGTAATGGGGATCGGTAAAGGTGATTCTCCAGCTTTGACTCCTCGATGGACCGTGATGCTTGCACCTTCTTATTTCATGGATTTAAGTAATGGTGGCACATTGGCTATTAACGCGAACTACTCATATCGTAGCGATATGCAGGGTCAATCTGTGTTTAATCAAAGCGAACACATTGAGTCACGTGAACTTGTAGGTTTCAATATTTCTTACTTAAACCCATATGGTGACTTTGAAGTAACCTTGTATGGCGAAAACGTATTGAATGAAGTTTATGATGTGGGTCGATTGCAGCAATCGGGCTTTGTCGGTGTGATGCGTAGCAATGACCGTAGTGAGTTTGGTCTTAAATTCAAAAAAGACTTTGAACTATAGTCTAACCAGTAAAGTAAAAGGGTAAGCAGTTGCTTACCCTTTTCTATTAATTATTGCTTTCTTGTTCACGTTTTTCACGTGCTTCTCTAAGCTCTTCAGCAAGTTCTCTTGCTTTTTGCTTAGTTTTTTCTGATAGCTCGCCAGCAGCTTCTTTGCTCTCAATCCATGCATCAATGGCAATTTCTTTACCGTCATCATACATGTTTAAGCCCATCTTTTTACTTTCTTCCAAAAGCTCTTGTAAAGATTCATCATTAAACTCATTGGTGGTATCTTTTACTTCATCCCACGCATCGTTTAGTGCTTGTTTTACTTCTTCTTTAGCTTCGGCAGCGTCCTTTTTAGCTTCGTTGGCATCTTCGCAACCTGTTAAGGCTACACAACCTAATAAAACTAAGCTTGCTAATTTATTCATATTTTCCTCTAATGGTTCATGAACATTCAAATAAGTATAAGCAATTAAAAATGAACATAGCTAGAACAGAGCGTCTGAGTTTTAGGTTAATGGATGAAAATGATGTGCAGCTACTTTATGAGCTTGATAACGACCCTGATGTTATGAAGTATTTAACACGAGGCAAGACCTCTTCGTTGCAATCGATTAAAGACATATTTATTCCGCGTTTGAATGCCTATCGTAATGAACAAAAAGGATGGGGGTTGTGGCAAGTGAATATCACTCAAAGTAATACGTTTATAGGGTGGGTGCTAGTGAGACCCATGGGCTTTTTTGAACAGCCTGATTATAGTGACCTAGAGATTGGTTGGCGATTTAAACAAATAAGCTGGGGCAAAGGTTACGCATCAGAAGCTGCACTTGCTGTTGCACACTCAGTAAGCCAGTTTAAAGAGGTCAAATCCCTGTCTGCAACAGCATTAAAGGATAACGTAGGTTCAATAAACGTAATGAAAAAACTGGGCCTTAGTTTTGTAAAAGAATACCAACATAGTGATGAGCACGGCGAGTTACCCGCAGTGCTTTATTCATGCTCAAAAGAGCAATTAGCGCCTTTGAGCGCAACTCATTGATTTGCATGCTCTGGCATGTATTAATGCTTAAAATAAAATCAAAAAAGGAAGTGTCATGCCAAATTTAACTAAGTATGCGGCTGGGTTATGTGTAGCTACCATGTTGTTTTTTCACGCATCGTTGTTTGCTAAACAAGCAGCGGTTGCCATGCCTGACAGCTACAGCAGTGATACTGCACGAACCATTTTAGAGCAAGGGGGAAATGCCGTAGATGCCGCCATTGCTGCTCAGTTTGTACTAGCTGTTACTCTACCAGAGGCAGGAAATATTGGCGGCGGCGGCTTTATGCTGATCCAAAAAGAAGGCAAAGGGGACTTTATCGACTACCGTGAAACAGCACCGGCTGGGGCTCATCGCGATATGTATCTTGATGAAAAAGGTAATGTGATTGATAACATGTCTGTGTATGGTATTCATGCAAGTGGCGTTCCCGGTAGTGTGGCGGGTATGTGGTTAGCACACCAGAAGCATGGCACGCTAGAATGGAGGGCTTTAGTTGAGCCTGCACTAAAGCTCGCTGAAGACGGGTTTATTGTTCATCCAAAGCTTGCAGGGAGTATCGAGCGCTATATTGCACGCATGGCGAAAAAATCGGTTAAGGTTAATTTTGCTGATTATTTTGCCGATGCAAAAGCCGATAAGCTTTTTAAACAACCAGAATTAGCGGCAACCTTAAAGCGCATTCGTGACCAAGGTAAAGCCGGATTTTATGAGGGGGAAACGGCTAAAATTATTGCAAGCTTTATGAAGCAACATGGGGGGATCATTACCGAGCAAGATTTAAAAGCGTATCAAGCAAAGTCTCGCACACCTATAAAGGGCAAATGGCGTGACTTTGAAGTATTAACGTCGCCGCCACCAAGCTCTGGTGGTATTGCTATTTTGCAATGGTTGAAAATGTATGACCTTGCCAAACCTAAAGAGCCGCTTGCGCATAACTCAACCACTTATGTACACATACTTTCTGAGGTAGGTAAACGTGTGTTTGCTGACCGTGCAGAGTACTTAGGTGATCCAGACTTTTATGACGTACCAAAAACAGCTTTATTAGCCGATAGTTACCTTGCAAAACGTGCAAGTAACATTCGCCCTGATGCAATTTCCACGACCGAGAATATTAAACCTGGGCTTCATGAAAGTGAGCAAACCACGCATTTTTCTATTATGGACAAGTGGGGGAATGCGGTTGCGAATACTACGACAATAAATTTAAGTTTTGGTAGCGGAGTCGTTGTCTCTGGGGCTGGGTTTATTTTGAATGACGAAATGGACGACTTTAGCGCCAAGCCTGGAGTGATGAATGTGTTTGGTGCTCTAGGCGGAGAAGCAAACGAGATCCAGCCTCATAAACGCATGCTAAGCTCAATGACACCAACAATGCTATTAAAAAATAATAAAGTTAAAATGGTGACGGGCTCTCCTGGTGGTACAACTATTATTAGTTCAGTTTACGAGTCTATTTTAAATGCTGTTGAGTTTAATATGTCCGCAGAGCAAGTCGTAAATAGCCCGCGATTCCATCATCAATTATGGCCAAAGAATGTGATTAGGCATCATAGCGGTCTTGAGCCAAGTGTAGTAAAAGCGCTTGAGAAAATGGGCTATACACTCAATGAACGTCGCTTTGGTGATATGCATGTCATTATTAACACAGAAGGTAAGCTAGATGCTGCCTCTGAAGCATCTGGTCGTGGTAAGGCCATGGTGTTTTAGCTCGTTTCATGGTTTACAACAGACAGTAAAAAAGCACCCTCGGGTGCTTTTAGTTGAAATTGGCTTGTTTAACCAATAGCTGGAATAAGTCCCGCCATTTGCGCGCCTTGAGCACTGATAATCAACACACCAAATAATGCAGCTAATACTAAACCTATATTTCCGCCCTTAACTTGATAACCCGTATTAGAGTGACTGCGGCGTTGTTTATAAACCATAGCAACAGGTAAAAATACGGCTAAGATCACTAATGCAATGGCGGCATAGCCTAGCGCCATAATAAAACCTTGAGGATAAAATAAGGCAAACCCCAAAGGCGGTAAAAAGGTAATTAATGCGGTTTTAATTCTATCTTTACTGCCGTCACCTTTTTTGAAGGTGTCTGCAAAAAAATCAAATAGGCCTAAGCTTACCCCAAGAAAAGAGGTCGCCAGTGCTAAGTCTGCAAAAATGTTAACAGCCGTCGCTACGTGAGGGCTGTGTGCAATGCTTGCAACACTACTTACAAACCCAGGCAATCCCTGGCTTTGCAGTAAATCACTTTGACTCATCATTCCTTGGCTTAAAAGTTGCCAGAAAATATAAATAACAAGGGGCAGAGCAGCACCTGCAATCATTACTTTACGCAGTGTTTTAATATCTAAGCCCACGTATTTCACAATAGACGGAATAGAGCCATGAAAACCAAATGAGGTAAACACCACAGGAATAGCAGATAGAATCAGACCTTGCTCAAGCGGCATTTCGAGTAAATGCTGACCATGAACATAAGGCGTAAGCATATAAAACAAGCTCGCTAACACACATACTTTGATGGTAAACAGCACGCGATTAAGCTTATCGACCTTACTGGTGCCAAGCGTGACAACCGTGCCAATCACAATTGCTAATACTACCGAGCCAACTTGTGGTGCTAAAGACATTGATAGACCATTGTTGAGTTTCTCTTGTAGTTGCGCACCGCCTCCTGCGATATACGCGGCACATAACGCATAGAATAAAAACATAACTGAAAAATTAGCCACCCACTGTCCTCGCTTGCCCAGCCAAGACTTTGCGAGTGTGTTGAGTGTGGCGTCTCTGTCCGCATACTGATGCAACTCCAGCATAAGTAGTGCAGTGTAGGTCATTAAAGCCCATGTAATGAGTATGAGTGATAACGCTGTTGTGAAACCAAGCCCTGCGGAGGCGATGGGCAATGCCAGCATCCCTGCACCTATGGTGGTGCCAGCAACAATTAACATGCTGCCGATTGTTTTATTTTTAAGCACTTCTTGCCCCTTAAACTTCGTGAGAGGCAAGCAAGATATAACTTGTTTCATAAAACTTAAATAGTTTTGTTATAAATCAAAGAAATTAAATGTAACTTATGATTTACAAGTGCAAACCTAGTGTGAGTTGGTGGCTGAATTTTATTCAATAAAGTTTATCAACACGTATTGACAAAACCATCATTTAGTCGGATTCTTAATGTTCTTCAATTTACTTTTGATAATTATGATGCAGCTAAATAACCGACCAAATAATTGTAATTCGCGCCTGCTAACGTCAGTCGTGTGGTCAGTTATGTTCTGCGGTTAATAAAGTAAATATTACTAACCGCGTTCAAAGCGGTTGGTTATTCTCTCTAATTTTCTTCCGCTTTTTTCGCCTCTTAAAGGAATAAGCGTGTGCCTGTAAAAGCCTCATATTTTTTCATGGTGGTTATTTGGTCTACAACCCCATTAGGTATTGTTTGGAGTAGTGAAACTGTTGCTCCTACCTTAGCAGTACTATTACGTATGCTGGTGGGGTTAGTACTGGCTGCTTTCGTGGTTGCCGTGGCCAATATTCGTGTGCCTTGGCACCGTCGTGCGTTATTTTTGTACGGCTATTCGAGTATCGGTATTTTTGGCGGTATGCTACTTAGCTACATGGCAGCTAAAACTGTTCCATCAGGGTTAATTTCTTTGATGTTTGGTTTAGCGCCTATTTTATCTGGGCTACTAGCCCAAAAAATCCTTAACGAACCTAAATTCAGTGGCATAAAACTCGCCTCCTTAGGGTGTGCATTAATAGGGCTGTTTTTAGTCAGTCAGCGTCATATTCAGGGGGGCGTAGAGCAGTTAAGTGGTCTGTTATATGTTTTCATGGCTGTATGCTTTTTTAGCTTGAGTGGTGTAATGATCAAGCGGGTTAAAATAGCGATTCATCCGATGGCGACAACGTTTGGTGCTTTAGTTTTTGTAACTCCTTTATTTTTTATTACATGGTTAGTTGTTGATGGGCAGTTTAATAGCCATATGTGGAGCGCAAAATCGCTGTATTCAATTATTTATTTGGGTGTCTTTGGGTCGCTCATTGGCGCATTAGCTTATTTTCATGTATTGCAAAAGTTAAACGCTAGTACGGTGGCACTAACTACCCTTATTACGCCTAGTTTTGCAATTGCCATTGGTGGAATACTTAATAATGAAACAATAGATCACGCACTTATTGTCGGTGCAACCATTATTATGTTGAGCCTTGCTTGTTTTCAGTTTGGAGATAAGTGGCTAAAACGCATTAAGCGTGTAAAGCCAGTTGGCTTGGGGTAGGGGAGTGATAGCCGAATAATGGCTATCACATTTTTGCGATTTGAATAACTAAACGACGGTTTTTATTACGGCCTAAAATGTTGTCATTGCTCGCAACATGACGTTTTTCGCCATAGCCCTCGGTATCGACTTTGCTTTCATCGATACCCAAAGCAACAATGTACTCTTTAATCGCTTTGGCACGCTTTTTAGACAGCTCAAGGTTGTTCCAACGACCGCCGTAACTGTCTGTGTATGATGAAATTGAAATAGAAGCAATGCCAGTATCGTGTTTTAGGTACTCGGCAATTTTCTCTAATCGTTTTTGTGAGGCTTTAGTTAGCTTACTGGTATTTGGTTCGTAGTTCATAACCGTGAACGAAATATCTTCAAAGCTGTATGGCAACATAGAATCGCGGCATTGTAAAAACGCCCAATAAGCTTGCTTAAAGTTAACACTTGATAGGCCAACGGCAATTTTGTCGGCAGTATTTTGCCAATCTTGGTAGTAAAAGGTAGGTTGGTAGCCTTTTTCAAGCTCTGTAAGCATTTCCCATGCTGTTTTATTTCCGAGCTCGCCATCAAACTTACGCAACAGCTTCATATTTGCAATATCGCGGGCGGGCAATCCTGCTCGCCAACGAGGCGGAACCGCTTTTAAACCTGCAATACTATAATTATCTGGGCGTACCACCATATCAAGATTAAAATTTACATCTTTATTTTTACTGGCAGCTGTACTAAAAATGGCTTCGCCATAATAGGGAACTTCATGATTTAGTTGGCATTCAAGACGCGACGTTTTAACCATTTGCCAGTTTGAGGTATCGGCAGTTGCTGCATACTCACGCATGGCACCAGTAGCATGCACACTGGCGAGCAAGGTTAAAAGGCCTAAATTTAAAGAAAGTAATGAAGGCTTCATCACAGGTATTCTCCAACTGATCATTAATGCCAACTATTTGGCATTTTATTGCTTTAACACCCCAAAAGCTGAGTTAATGAGGGAGTCAGTAAATATAAAGCAAGTACTGTGCCTAAAAATGCAGTGAGAATCTGCTATTTCATCATATTTGCTCTAGCAGAGCCCCCTTGGTTTTTGACATAATAACCAGCTTACACAGGCAAACCAAGAAGACTATGGAAAATACTGAACAAACTCTTTTCGCAAAACGCTTTCGTGGCTTTTTTCCCGTTGTGATTGATGTTGAAACGGCAGGTTTTAATAAAGACACCGATGCGCTATTAGAAATCGCCGCCTCGATTTTAAAGATGGATGACGATGGCGTATTAAGTATTGACCATACCTTACACTTTCATGTTGCGCCTTTTGAAGGAGCAAACATTGAACAAGCTGCTATCGAATTTAATGGTATTGAGCCATTCTCTGCATTACGTGGTGCTGTGCCTGAAGAAGAAGCAATAAAAGAAATTTGTAAAGCTGTTCGCAAGGCGCAAAAGGCCGCGGGTTGCCAACGTTCAGTTGTTGTTGCACATAATGCGGCATTTGACCATGGTTTTTTAAATGCTGCGATTGAACGATGTAAAATTAAGCGCACCCCATTTCATCCATTTGTGAGCTTTGATACGACCTCATTGGCGGGGTTAGCGCTGGGTCAAACTGTGTTAGCGAAAGCATGCCGCGCAGCGGGTATTGAGTTTGACAATAAACAAGCTCATTCAGCCCTTTACGATACAGAGCGTACCGCAGAATTATTTTGTTTAATCGTCAACCGCTGGCAGCAACTAGGTGGTTGGCCGTTACCAGAGCAAGCTGATACGGCCGAACAAGAGACTAAAACGTCTGAGTAATCTTACCTTCTAAATAGCGCATCAAACTAGGTGGGTAAATACGTGAAAACTGTTTACTCTCCTGGGCTATTTTTAGCTCGACACCAGGGTGCATAAGCTCATTGACCTTTAAACGACTTGTGGCCAGTAAGCGGGCAATTTTAAGCTTTACCAATTGTTTCTTTTTCTTTGTATTAGCCGTCTTTATTTTAATTTGTTGCTCACTTGCCGTTATTTTATTGATGTAGTGTTCGCGTTGAGCGGCATCAGGGATTTTGTTGGCTTTTTTACGAGCTTGTTGAAGGGCACTGGCCTTAGTTGCCAGTAACTTTTCAAAATCACTGATTTGTTGCTGTTTTTGCCTTAAGTCATGCCAATACTGAGCGATGAAAACACGGGTTTTTGTACCCGAGGGCGCGCCCAGTTCACCTGTTTCAATACGCATTGCATCTAAAATGTTACCACCAATAATTTTACCGCGCGGGTTATTTGCCTTACCAACACGAATGAGCCTGCGAGCACTTAAATCGCAATGTAATGCTTGGCGTTCGATAAACAGATCTTGAGAACTTTTTATATGACAATATTGCGCGTAACCAATTGAAATTGTGCGTACAGCCTCAATATTGCACGTGAAGGCTTCGTTATTTTCGCGCTTGCGACCTATTGCCCCTAACATAATAGTGATTTCGCTTTTACTCTCAATGGTGGCTGACTCCACAAAGCCCAATACGGTGATATCGCCCGTTGCTTTAACACGCATACCATCTTTAACGTCACCACTTATGATGACGCTGCCATCAAAATCAACGTGACCTGTGCTAACATCAACATGATGAAAACATAAAACGTCATCGACGCGCATACCACGAGGAAGCGCAACAGGCACACCTTTAGAGTCAGCAATCAACATATTACTGTTGATAGGGTCAATACGGGTGCCTTCAAAGGGTTCAAGGGGGAAGTCTTTACCCGCAGAGGCTGGTAACACATCACCACAAACAGTGAAACCATTCTCTCCAGCTGTCGCTGGAATACGCTGCATAAGCGGCGTACCTGGGTTTACAGTAATAATGGCGCCTAAATCACGCATATCGACCTTTCCACCAGACTTAGCTTGTGGGCTCAATACTCTATCTTGTGCGGTAGGGCATAACCGAACGAATTTTGCATCGTTGCCATCTTTAGGCATACGACCGTGGGCAACAATTGCACTGTAATGCGCACCTGCAGGTTGCTTAAATTGCTGCCCTAAAAAGGTATCAAGAGCACGCAGACTTACCCCTTTTTCTACACCTGCATCGGCCAAAGCTGCTTGGGCATCATCCATGCTGATTATTTTTCCACCTTTGGCCGTTGTTAAACTGGCTTCTGCAACCATATTCTTTTCATCAACACTTATTGCTATTGACGCGTCTACCGCTTTGGCAATGACAAGTGAGTGAGTATTATGTTGGCTACTTGGTGTGAATAATTTGCCTATATTTGCGTCTATTAGCTCAAACTCAGCATAAGAAGATTGTTCGAACAGCTCTAAAAGCTGCGAACTGGTCACCGGAAAACCAGCATCACGCGGGTGCTCAAGCAAAGAGACATATCCACTTTGCTCATCGAACGTAAACATCGACATTTGGGGAGTCCTGAAAAAAGGCCTGTTATTATTATTGTTCGTTGCTACGGAATTATTTTTTATATGAGGTAACAACAGGCCTATTTGAGCACAACTTTAGTATTATGTTAAGAACTTGTATGCGTCAAATGTGAAATTTTGTATAAAAACTGACTTTTCCTGCTGGATTTTTCATCATTCAAAGTTACCTAGCAAAAATATCCTGATTAATGCCTTGAGTATAAACAGATTACTCAGTTATACTGCACCTACACTCTGAATGAGATATCAAATTCAGGGGCTGATTAGGATTCGACGGAATTCAAGACGCCCGAGGTGCATGTCGAGGTGCGGTTGGCCTCGTAAAAAAGCCGCAATCTAAAGTAATCGCAAACGACGATAACTACGCTCTAGCGGCATAATAGCCCGCTAGCACTTCTCCGGCGCATTCTTGTGGGCCCGGTTCTGAAGTGTCACCCTACACAAGATCGCGATGGAAACCCTGGCCGGGGTTGAAGCGCTAAAACTAAGCGGCCTCGCCTTTTCAGATCGTGTTCGTCCGAGCTGTAAAGGTTAACTAAAAGACGATACTAAGCATGTAGTACCAAAGGTCGAGGCTTTTCGGACGGGGGTTCAAATCCCCCCAGCTCCACCACTTTAAAGTGATATAAAACAGCCAGTTAGAGCATTATGCTTTAACTGGCTTTTTTGTTCCTGATATATTTGTCCACTTAGTGCCCACATTGGTTTTATCAAAGTATTAAACATAAAGATCTAAGGTAGAATTATTTAAAAATAAGGCTCTATTAGGCTTTGTGTTTAAATTCCGTTTCCCCCTATAAGTGCATGCAGCGCGCTTTAGCTAAATTAGAAATGATTTGTGAAGCGCTGAATAATCCAATTGCTATGAATTTACAGGCTAAAGATTTTGTTAAATGGCGTGGTGAACGTATGTCGGGTGAAACGCCAATAGGCCAAAAACAAAGAACAACGACCTTGTTTTAATTAAGAGTATGTTCAATAAATTAATTGAAGTAGGGGAGTTAAAATACCCAAATCCTTTAGCTGAAATTAAACCGTTCAAACTACAGCAAACCGAACTTTCATTTTTAATGGAAGACGAAATTATCACTCTGCTGAATGAATTAAAGCGCTCTACTAACCCGCATATTTTAATCGTGTCTAAAATCTGTTTAGCAACTGGTTGTAGGATAAGTGAAGCATGTAACTTAAAAGGTTCTCAGGTTATTAAATCAGGCGATAGCTACCGTATCACCTTTATTAATACCAAGGGTAAAAAGAACAGAACAGTACCAATTAGTGAAAAGCTTTTTAATGAGATCCCTAAAAAGTCAGGGCCACTATTTGCAGACTGTAGAAAGGCGTTTGAAAGGGCTGTGAATAAAACGGATATTAACTTACTAAAAGGGCAGTGTAGTTGTGTTTTAAGGCATACTTTTGCGAGTCATTTTATGATGAACGGAGGTAATATTCTGGTACTACAGGAGATACTAGGGCATGCAAAGATTGAGCAAACTATGGTTTACTTGCATTTTTCACCAAGTCACTTAGAGGATGCTATTAAGTTTGGACCTCATATAAATTAATTGAAAATATAATTTTCAACTCAAATTAGAAGTTTAATCATTCATCAAACTTGAAATATTTTTGTAATAACGGTATGAATTGCTGTGTTCCTAGGTTGGGGTCTTTTTTGTACTCAAAAAAAGCTGTCATTAAAGCAAGTCTAGCGTTTTTAATTTGTATAGATTCCGATTGTCTTCCACTTTTATCTAGCGGAATAAATGAAAAATCAGCCCAAAAAATATTTATTATAAGTGGAGAACCACACAACTTCTTAACCTTGATGGTATATGGTGTTTTATCATAAGTTACATCATCTGGTATTTCTACTTGATCAAAACAGGCCTCAATTTCGTCTATATGATCTTCAAAACCCTTACGGCTTACCCACTCTTTTGAAGTTAAAAAGTTATGAAAAGACTTTATCGATGGCAAAAGAGATTTTTTTTGATGATATATAAAAAATGCAACTCGGTCTTGATTCTTAGCATAGCGGGTTGTCAGCTGCAAGAGCCCTTCAAACAAGTTAAGATTTCCATAATTTCGCTTGGCTTCGCATATCCATTTAAAGCCATTAAATTCAATGTGAATATCTACGGACCCGACTTCTTTTGTTTGCTCTTGAACATTGGTCCACCCAGCTTCATAAAGTCTACCAACGATTTCAGTAGTAATATCATCTTCTTTTTCAACAAAGTATTTATCAGATGAAGATTCCATTCTTCTTATTATTCTGCATAAATCTTCATGTAAAAGCTTCTCAAAATCGTCGAAATTAGATATTTGTTCTTTTTCAGTAATCTTTTCTAATTTATGAAGTTGCTCAGCAGTAAATTTCATTAGCTAAAATCCAAATTACAATAAAATGAGAAATTAGATGAATCAAAGTCTTCAACTTCTAAACCACTTTCGCGATATACGGGTAAGCCAGTACCTTTCTGATAATGTAATACTGACTCTTTATCTAAATCTTTTTCTTCGCAACCGTCATCATAAATGTATTCAACGGATAGGATTTCAGAAAAGAAACATACAAGAGAGATGATAGAATCAAGGTCATCGTAGCCACTCGCCTCTCTTAATTTATATATTGGGAAGTATAATTGTTCAGGTGAGCTCTCTATGTAATCGATAAATTTAATTACATTCTCTATATCAAGTTCTTGGAAAGAATGGCCATATTTGGACACTTTTTCTCTATAAGCTTGAATACAGTTAGCTTTATATTGATCTTGCAATGACATTATCTAAAAGCCTGCTAACATGAGTAACAGAAAGAGGGTGCTTTAATGATATTGAATTGCATGAATTTTGCTCCCAATGTAATTTTTTAGGTGCAATAGTTAGCGTTGTTTTGTAATCTTTATCATCTTTACTTTTCCAATCAATAACGATTGCCCGACAAATATATTTTTCTAAATTTCCATCTAAATTAGAAACTTCCATGCTTCTTGCACACATACTCTTATTGCGACTAGTATTAAGAGTAGCATCTTTCCCCGTGTATTCCCCAACTTTTATTACAGAATCTGCTCTGCCAGAGCCTTGGTCATTATAGAAGTTTAAAATTGACTTAAAAAAGCAAATATTATTACTACGTGTTAATATTATGCTGAAACGCATACCAACTTCATCAGTGAAACAATTCATTACTTCTTTCTTGACGTAATCATGGTCTTTTTTAGGGATGTTTGCAGAAACCCTGATTTCAAACCTATCTTTTTTTAATGGCTTGAATACGCTGCAATAGTTTACTTTCTTTTCAGTAGCTGATTGGGTGGTAGCGGTAGATATGTATGCAATACTAAAAACTAACCCTTCTTTTATTCGTGAAAAGCCAATAAAGCGTACACCATTTCTTAATTGATGAATAGTGTCGCTATTTTGGATATAAAGAGTGGGTTCAACATCATCATTAGTGATTTTATCTAACTCTTGGGACAAGTTAGAGTCTAGCTCAACGACTGAGATTGTTGAATTCTGACAAACTAAAATTGATGAATAAATAGCTAATAAATTTAAACTTGTTGCTTCTGGAGCTAATTGTGAAGGTTTTTCTAATTGTTCAATTATGTTTGAGGCTGTCTTTTTTAAAGAATAAGACGTATTAAACTTAAACGGCTTAGCTAGCATTTTAAATAATTTTAAATCATCGAAACACTCTAGTGCTGAGAAATATGCCTCTGTGTCAAACTTTACTGCCTTGCTCGTTTTCAATAGTTGCTCCTTAACTTAAATTAGTGGGCTAAATTATAATTGCTTGTCCTTATTTTGCCCATATTGGTGAGATAAGGCAAGACTTCAAGAGATACCATAAGAAGCTAAGTTTCTGATTAAAAAGTAAGTTGTTGTTTTTATTGGTTACCTATTACAATCGAGGCTTTTCGGAGGGGGGCAAATCCCCTCAGCTACACCAAATATGAAAAGGCTACTTTCAGAGCAGCCTTTTATTGCCAAAATTTTCAGTCATAGCTTTCATGGTTTCAAATTGAATTCTCTGTATTTAAATTATGAATATCTTTTTATCGTAAAAGCTTTTATTCATTTTTCTAGCTTCGTTACCATCAGCCATAAGGAAATGGAATTAGAATAAGGGAATTATGATTACATTGTAACAAGTTATAATCAGTGGGGGCTATATTGAAAAAATCTATCGAGCAGAAAAAAAGCTGACGCTTTGGCGAGGGCTTCATAACTCTGAGGTCGACAATAAGCTTAATCCTTTATACCCCGATTTTTACAGTAAACAGCTGCCTAATGGCGATATTAGAGCACCTGATGTTACTATTATTAAAGATAGAGCGAAGGAAGTAGTACTTTCAGAGGAAGGAGTAGGCACATCTCTGGTAGACAAAGAAGGTATTTTTGGCTACAAAAACTGGGAGTATTTTGTAATCCCTAAAGGAACCCATATCCCCTCAGAATTAATAATCACCAAAGATCATTATATGGCAAGGAAAAAGTATTGGCATTACTCAATATCTCCGAACTTTGAAATGTCGTTAGATAGATTCATTGAAGCTCTTGATAAGCTCGTGTATAACGCTGGAATTAAAATAAAAGGAGCAAAGCATGCCTAGCATTGAGATAAGAACTCTATCAGTCTTTTATCCAAGCTTTACAGGCTGCAATTAAGCATAATGATTTTGTATCTCAGTCTGAGACCGTAGATAAAGATGACTATGAAGAAAGTTCGTACATGTATGAATTGGAGTTAGTGAAATTAATAAAATTGTATAAAAAAGCAGAAGAAAATGGAGTTCCAATTCCACTAAAAGATCTGCTCAAACCTCCTTTCGATGAGCTGGGCTAAAATGATAGGGTAAGCTCAGCATATTTTGTGGCTTACTCGCTCTTTCCAAATATGTTACCAATGATCTAAATTGGCAACAGTAGCCATAATTAAGTCATATGCCATTTATTATTTAGTAGCGATAAAGCTATTTGTGGCAAAGTTAAAAATTCTACTTTTATAATGCTTTAAAAATTAATGAGAAGTATTTCCAACAGGTCATAGGGCACTTTAGATGTAAAAAAATGCGCTCATTCAAACAACAATGCATGAAGATCAAACTCATGAGATTTTAACAGTCATGAAAGTATACAGAATTAATAGTAAGAATGACCAAGGGGATATATTAGATTTTGACCCTTATTCAATGTATCAATCATTAAAAGGCTATACAGACATTGCCGAAGCAGAGTTTATGATTAAAATTTTTGATTTACATGCTAACAATGACAGTATTTTTAATATCTGGCCAGATGTGATGTCTATAAAGCCATTATCTGGTGATTATGAAAAAGTTGATATGTATATCCAAGGTGGATTCTTAATACTATCAAAGGAAGCTTATGATTACTTACACCAATTTTTAAATGAGTATGGTGAGTTCCTTAAAATAGAAGTAAATGGCTTGGAAATGATGCTTTTTAACCTCCGTGTTTTTGGGAAAGAAGATCCTGACAAATGTATTGAGGATTACTCTAAAGGCTTGAGAAGTGGTTTTAAAAGTTTTGCATTTATTAATGCAGACATAAAAAATAAATTGATATTTAAATCTAAATTATTAGATGGAATAGGGGTGTTTTGCGGTGAAGAATTTAAGCAATTAATTGAACTAAAAAGTTTCAGTGGTGTTGAATTTAATGAACTTAGCTAAATTTCTCTTTTATTCTACGAGCTTTACTTGAATCATAATAGTGATAATTGGCAACTTATAATCCAGCATCACTAACACTGACAAACTCTTTCATAGCATAGCAATTAAGGTTGTAACAGCTGGCTTTTAAGTGTCTTATTCAGCCCTCCCGAACATAAAAACCTCTAAACTTAATGGTTTAGAGGCTCTACTCTTAAACATCACACAACTAACTGCACAGCATCTATGATGGGTTTATTTTCAATATCAATGGTGTCGATTATTTGTTTGTGTAGGCGCTTTTTGTGCTCGGCAAAAATAGCGCGTTTTTTATCGAATTGGCTGGCAAATTCAAGGGCGGTGTTAAATAAGCTGTCGCTGTCTGCACAGGCTTGTTCGATTATATGATCTTTTGCAAGTTCGCCTGCGGTTACTCGGCGGCCTGTGAGCATCATTTCGTTAAAGCGATAGTGTGGAATGGCTTTTTTAATAAAGGCGAGCATGCCTGGTAAAAACGGAATTGATAAATCAACTTCCGGAAAGCAGAAAAACCCACGGCTGCTTTGCATAAATCTAAAATCACACGCGCAGGCTAAAATAGCGCCGTTGCCAAACGCATGCCCATTGATGGCGGCAATTACTGGCATCGGAAATAGTAATAAACGCTTAAATACTGCGTCCATTGCGTGCATAAAACCGCTCACTTCGTCTAGCTTTTGTGCTTTTAGAGCGGGCATTAGCCAGTCTGTGTCTATGCCTAGGCTCCATGATTTCTCATCATTTGAAGTAATAACCAGTGCTTTGTGTGCAGGGTTGGCTTCAATGTCATTTAGGCAGTTTAAAAATGCCTCTGCAAAAGCAGGGTTGTGACGATTTTCACCTGCGGTCATGGTGAGTATGGCCACAGAACCTTGTGTTTTTACGTTCATTAATTCCATGCAGGATACTTTCTATTTTATCTTTGAGTGTGCTTAGTTATATACCATCAGCAGATGAAAATAAACCTCTAGTCCGACCAGTTGTATGTATTTAAACTGATTACCTTTTAGTCTAGGTAGGTATTTAAACAGTCGTTTAACTTAGTCGAGCATGTTAGTTTTGAATCAAATAACATAATAAAGCGACGTAATGGAATTAATGAGTTGGGAATTATTAGGTGGTGAGTTATTAAGTCCGATCAGCACAATTGTATTGATTGTTGTAGCCGGCTTTACATCGATGATCTCCGCTGCGTTTGGTGCGGGTGGTGGGTTAATGTTGCTAGTGATTATGGCGTCAATGCTACCTATGGGGGTGGTGATCCCTGTACATGGTTTAGTGCAGCTAGGTTCTAATGCGAATCGCTTTTTATTTACCTTTAAACATATTGATGCAGCGATGTTTATATACTTTTCATTAGGCGGTGTATTGGGCGCGTTAGTGGCATCGTCTATTGTGACATCGATCCCGCTAGAGCTAATGAAGATTGTTGTGGCTGTGTTTGTGTTGTATTTACTTTGGGGCGTAACCCCAAAACTGAGAGAAACATCAAAACTATGGCGAGTGTTTGCAGGGCTTTGGACAAGTTTTACTTCGATGTTTGTGGGAGCAAGTGGCCCACTGGTTGGTAGTTGTTTATACGTGAATAATTACGATAAGCTTAAGTTTACAGCCACTTTTTCAAGCTGTATGACGGTTCAGCACACGCTAAAAGCGATTTTATACGGTGCGGTAGGCTTTGCATTTTGGCAATGGCTACCTTTGGTGATATTAATGATTTTAAGCGGTGCAATAGGCACATGGCTTGGCTTAAAATTATTGCACCGCATTTCATCCGACAAATTTAAAAAGATTTTTCGTTTAGTGTTAACTGTGCTTTCCCTGCAACTTGCTTGGCAAGGAATAAGCTACACACTTAATTAAAAGCAGGTAATTCACTTAATGATTTATCGCCATTAAATAACTCAAAAACCTGTGAGCTTTTAGACTCTTTAGTCGCGATATAGACTAACGCATCGGCAACGTCCTCACGATTAATAACAGCATCTTGACGTGTCGCTGGTCGGGTTGTTGTGAACACTCCTGTGGCCTTATCATCTAGCAACGTACCTGGTCTTATAATGGTGTGATTTAGCCCACTTTGTATGAGGTGTTGATCAGCCATGTGTTTAGCTACTAAATAGGGCTTAATGCTGCTTTCGATGTTGTCTGGTGCATCTGCGCCAATTGAGCTCACCATAATAAAATGATTCACTTTGGCATCCACTGCATAATTTATAGCTTTAACTGCGGCCCATAAATCAATGAGTAGTGTTTTGTCTGCACCCGTTGCGCCACCTGAACCCGCACTAAAAATCACTTGCTCTATTCCCTCAAATGCACGACTAAAGTCGTTTTCAAGGTCTTGCTCAACAATGGTTAAATTATTGTGGTCAATATTGGCTAGCTTGTTTTTATCACGAACCAGTGCCACCACATCATTGCCTTCGCTCAGCATTTTTTGGGTGGTCATTTTACCGATTTGCCCACTAGCACCTATGATTAAGGTTTTCATTTCAAACTCCTTCTATCTATTGGGTAAGTTTCGTCGTTAACTAAAGACCTTGGGGTATCTATTTATTTTTAAAGGGGGTAAATCAAACTTTGAATTAAAAAGTAAATTTTGGCATAGTCTAAATCAGGTACATGGATATTTTAAAAAGGACTCTAAGTGAAAACATTCTCAAAAGCCTTAGTATTACTAACGGCCATTTTTAGCTATTCAATCTCGGCAAAGCCCCTTATTTCACCTTACCCAAACAGTGAACTTGAAAGCTCAATCAATTTAGCAGGCGAGCAAACTAAATTGGTGAGCCAATTTGATATGACCCAAAAAACAGCAAATCGCTTTAGTTATACTGAGCATATTGGTGATGTTAGTCATAATTTATATGAAATTAAGAATGTGGCTACCCTTAAAGTGATTGAAAACTATAAAGCAGCGCTCAAAGCTGATGGCTTTAAAATAGCTTACTCATGTGAACTTGAATCATGTGGTACAAGCAGTGATTTTGCTGACACAGTGAGCTATTTCAATCCATATAATTACCACCGTAAACCTTATTATGTTTATGCAACGAAAGGTGAAGCACCAGACTTTGCAGTGGCGGTTTTTGCTGGTCAATATCAGAATAAAACCCGTGTTATGGTTTCTTCCGTGGCAGTAAAAGAGATTGAAACAGGGTTAATTAAAGCGGATGCAGCTGGCTTTGCAAAACAGCAAAATAACAACGTAGCTAAAGCAGCAAAAGATGATGAAAGAGGCTCTAAAGACCACCCATTATTAAGCCGTTACCCTGGTAGTTATATCGAATCATATGAACAGATTGACTATGAAGAGTTTTCGTTGCCAGTTGGTGCATTCGATACAAACACTAAACAATTACCTGTTGAAAAAGTGACAGGGGACATTACCCGCATTACCTATGTAATTAGGCAAGTATCAACACTTAAAATTTACCACAATTATGTGTCAGCATTGACGAAAGAAGGCTTTGAAACGGTGTTTAGTTGTGAGCACCAAACCTGTGGCAAGGACAGAAAAGCAATACAAGCGCTCGGCGATCATATAGCAATAAAGCAGGTGTACAACTATCACCGACAGCCTCGCTATCAGCTGATGAAAAGTACAGTCGAGAACCAAACAACGTATGTCGGTTTTTTTGTTGGTAATTACCAAGGTAACACGCGTGTTCAACTTGTTGTTATTCGAACTGAGCCATTACAAGAGGGCCTAGTTAAAACAAACCCCGATCAGGTATTAAAGCAGCTAGAGCAAAAAGGGAAAGCGGCTATTTATGGTATTTTCTTTGATTACGACAAAGCAGATATCAAGCCTGAGTCAGCGGAATCATTAAAAGTGATTGCTGATGTTTTAAATAAAAATAAACGTTTAAACCTGTACGTGGTTGGCCACACCGATGATAAAGGTAGCCCTGAGTATAACTTAACGCTGTCATCCAAGCGTGCCAAAGCCGTTGTTAAAGCACTTGTGGCTCAATACGGTATCAAAGAAGCGCGTTTAACAAGCTATGGAGTAGGGCCCTATGCACCTGCCGCAACCAACAAAAACGACTTAGGTCGTCAGCTTAATAGGCGAGTAGAACTTGTTGAACGGTTAACTAATTAAACATGGTGAGGGCTTGCAAGCCCCTGTTAAATTTTATTGCGAATAAGATCACGCACTATAAAGCGGGCAGGGTGAATCGCTTGGCTCACTCGCTCGCTAAATGGCCTTGGTTCATTATTCAAGCAGGCAATTAAATGCTCGGCACACAAAGGAGCGCTACAGAGTCCTCTCGCCCCAAATCCTGTAAGTATATGCAGCCCTTGTAGAGGTTTTTCTAAGGTTTGGTATTGGTAGCGTTTACCTAGTCTTAAATTAGCAAATGCGCTGGTATAATCACTTTGCTCTGCCCATTCACCAGCCATGGGCAGATGATCGATAAAGGTACATCTAACCGCGGCTTTTGCTGAAGTTATCTCACCTAGGGTGTTGGCAAACTCGCTGTTTGGGTAAAAGCTAAGTAGTTGCTCGCGGTTTGTTTGGTTGTCCTGCTGTTTTACTTCGCGGCTTTTCGAGTTTTTTTCAAATGTCGCTCCCATGCAGTGATGGCCTTGATACTCAGGCGTAAAATAACCTTTGTGACAGAGCACGGTCTTTAAGCGCTTTGAGGATGCGCTTGCTTGAACATGTGAAACTTGCCCTCGAACGCCTACAACGGGTAATGCTTGAGTTTGGCTAAATTGGTCGCAGTGCTCACCTGCACAATTAATCACATCACTAAATGGGCCAAATGTTTGCTCTTGTGTATGTAAAAGCCAACCTGCGGCGGTTTTTTCGAGCTGTTTAATATGGCAATTAAAATGACTATTAATCGTGCTTAGTGAGTTGGCTGCATTAAACAGTGCCGTTACAAGTGCGGGTGGGTTCACCCAGCCGCCTTTTTCAAAAAATACACCTGAATAGCCTGTGTCAACACCAGCAATTTCATCACCTTCGCAGGCGCTAACATTACGCATTAGTTCTGTTGGCCAGAGCTCTTTATTGGCAAGGTTTTGATGCTTATCGGCAAGGCCTTGTTTTACTGCATGTTGTAACACACCACACCATTGGTGAGGGTAGTCAAAGCCAGCATCAAGTAATTGCTGATAAAGGCGCATAGCATATAAAAAACTATGGGCAAACATTTCGCTATGCGGTGAGTTTTTGGCTTGTAGGTGCGGGTAAACAGCGCCCTGAACATTATGTGAAGCGCCCATAGCAAGTGCTTCATCTTGACAAAATAATGAGGTAGTAATCCCTCTTTTAGCCAGTGAGTACAGTACGCTGCTACCGGCTATACCGCCGCCAATCACAGCCACATTGTTTAACTTGCTCGTCTGGTGGGAAAAATAAGCAGGGGCAGATTGTTGCTCATTTGACTCTGCTAATTCGCCAATGAGCATTTCACGTTTTTTACCATAGCCCTTCGCTTTGCCTATTATAAAGCCAGCCTCTATTAAACCACGTCTTACAAATCCTGCTGCGGTGAAGGTAGCAAGGGTGGCTTTACTGCGCGAAATAGTACGCATTTTATTAAATAGGCTCTGTTGCCACATATCGGGGTTTTTACTAGGGGCAAAGCCATCGAGATACCAAGCATCAATGATACCTTCACTTGAATAGCTCATAGCATCAATGCTGTCTTGTACATCACCAAAGTAGAGATCAAGCACAACACGGCCATTAGCGAACTCGAGCCTGTGACATCCCGCTAAATTGATAGGGTAGTTTGCAATAAGTTGTTCACTATAAAGGGCAAGCGTAGGCCATGCCTTGAGTGCGAGAATAAGATCATCACGTTTTATTGGGTATTTTTCAAAAGAGATAAAGTGCAGGCGGCTAACACTTTTTTTACCACTATGGTCGTGTTGATTTTGAACTTCTCGCTCTGCATGCTGCCTATCAAGGTGAGCTGTAAAATGCTGCCATGTGTTTAAAAAGTTAAGCCCTGTACCAAAGCCCGTTTCGGCAATCACAAAGTGGTTGCGGTCATGATTTTGTAATCGTTGCGAGATATTGTTTTGTTGATAAAACACATAATGCGATTCAGCTAAGCCATCGTCATTGGAGAAATAAACATCGCCAAATTCATCGGCGACGGGTGTACCAAGGTGATTAAAATGAATATTTGCGTTTTTGATCATGACTTAACTAAATAACAACGAACTTTTTTTCATTATTTTACGTGTTTTCTTTGAAATAGTCTGGCGTTATTTATAAGCTACACATTCAGAGTACATGTGTACGCTAGAAAGCTGACCACTTCGAGAGTAATTTCAGCGTAAAATAGAACATAATTTAGTATATAGCTAAGGTAATTACCCATGAGAAGAGCCGTTATTACGGGCATCGGTGTTGTATCAAGCATCGGTAACAACAAAGAAGAAGTATTAGAATCATTAAAACAGGGTCGCAGTGGTATTGCGTTCAACCAAGAATTTGCTGATTACAACCTACGTAGTAACGTATCTGGCAAAATCGATATTGATGTTAAAGAATTTGTTGATCGTAAAGCAATGCGTTTTATGGGCGATGCGGCTGCATATGCCTATATCTCTATGGCACAAGCAATTGCAGATGCAGGCCTTAACGAAGAGCAAGTTTCGAACGAACGCACAGGTTTATTAGTGGGTTCAGGTGGTGGTTCATCTAAATGGCAAGTAGAAGCCGCAGACATCCTACGTGAAAAAGGTGTAAAACGTGTAGGCCCGTACATGGTTCCACGTACAATGGCGAGCACGACCTCTGCGTGTCTCGCAACACCATTTAAAATTAAAGGTGTTAATTATTCAATTAGCTCTGCATGTGCGACATCTGCACACTGTATTGGTCATGCGGTTGAGCAAATTCAATTAGGTAAGCAAGACGTTATTTTTGCAGGTGGCGGTGAAGAACTGCACTGGACACTGGCAATGGAATTCGATGCAATGGGTGCATTGTCAACGAAATACAACGAAACACCAGAAAAAGCATCGCGTACGTACGATGCAAACCGTGATGGCTTTGTTATCTCTGGCGGTGGCGGTATTGTTGTTGTTGAAGAACTTGAACATGCGCTTGCTCGTGGTGCGCACATTTATGCAGAGATCACAGGCTATGGCGCAACGTCTGATGGTTACGACATGGTAGCACCATCAGGTGAAGGTGCTGTACGTTGTATGAAGCAAGCGATGCAAGGTATTGAAGGTGGTATTGATTATTTAAATACACACGGTACTTCAACACCTGTAGGTGATGTAAAAGAGTTAGGCGCAATCCAAGAAGTATTTGGTGGTAACTCGCCAATGATCAGTGCAACCAAAGCTATGACTGGTCACGCATTAGGTGCGGCCGGTGTTCATGAAGCGATTTTCTCACTACTTATGCTTGAAAATAACTTTGTAGCACCTTCAATTAATATTGATGAGTTAGATGAACAAGCACAAGGTTTAAACATCGTGACAGAGCGTCAAGATGTAGAATTAAATACTGTTATGTCTAACAGTTTTGGTTTTGGTGGAACGAACGCCACGCTTGTTATGAGCAAATACAAAGGTTAATTTTATCTTGTTTGTATGAAAGCCGAGCTTTGCTCGGCTTTTTTGTTTTTAAGCACGTCAGTTTTTTTATAGATAACGGCAAAATCCTCAGAGCTGTTAACTATCCGAAAGCTGATTATTTAGTTACAATAGCGCCACTTTTCTGCTTCTCGGACACACAGATGAAAATTCTTGCAGATCAAAATATGCCATTGGTTGAGCAGTACTTTGCTGATTTTGGTGATGTTGAGCGATTTGATGGCCGTAACCTAAAGCCTGAGCAACTTAAAGGGGTTGATATACTTTTAACGCGTTCTGTTACAAACGTAGATAAAGCCTTATTAACTCAAGCAGATAAACTAAAATTTGTGGGTACAGCAACGATAGGTGTTGATCACATTGATACCGATTTACTTGCTGAGCGAAATATTGCCTTTAGCAGTGCACCTGGTTGTAATGCCGTGGCGGTTGCAGAGTACGTAATTAGTAGCCTATATGCTCTAAGCCAAGAAAAT
Organism: Pseudoalteromonas sp. CO133X; assembly: GCA_004208945.1. Taxonomy (GTDB): domain Bacteria; phylum Pseudomonadota; class Gammaproteobacteria; order Enterobacterales; family Alteromonadaceae; genus Pseudoalteromonas. The sequence continues at coordinate 310,316 of SGPE01000024.1, forward strand.
GCCAGCTCTTTGCAAGGTAAAACGCTTGGAATTGTAGGTGTTGGCAGTATTGGTAGTTGTTTACGCGATAAGCTAAGTCAGTTAGGAATGACACTATTATTATGTGATCCGCCAAAGCATGAAGCAGGTGAGCTACCCAACCATACTGATTTAGACACTCTATTGGCTGATGCCGATATTGTTACTTTTCATGTTCCTTTAGTGAAACACGGCCCGCATAAAACGTTGCATATGCTAGATAAAACACGCTTGAGCGCACTTAAGCCAGGTATGACCATTATTAATGCAAGCCGTGGCGATGTGATTGATAATCAGGCGTTACTTGATGTGTTCGAGCAAGGTGCACAATTAGACTGTGTGCTTGATGTATGGGAAAACGAACCCACTATATTGACCCCACTGCTTGATTACGTACGCTTTGCCAGCGTACACATTGCAGGGCATACACAGGAAGGAAAAGCGCGCGGTACGCAAATGCTTTACCAAAAAGTCTGTGAACTAGAAGGGGTTGCAGCGCTTAAATCGTTAGAAGATTTTCTACCAGAACCTATTTGCCATGCAGTCACACTAGGCGAAACATTTAGCTTGGATGATATCGGCCGACTGGTGCATCTAATATATGATGTGCGTCGTGATGATGGGATCTTGCGTAGCAAGCTTAGTAGTGAGGGTTTTGATAGTTTACGTAAAAATTATCCGCCCCGACGTGAGTTTAATACTTTGTCGGTGGCCGCAAACAGTGCGTGTGAAGCTACATTAGCTGCACTGGGATTTAGAATTAATGAATAGAGCATTTGCTTTATTCTCATGAGGAAAACACATGTCGCAAAAATTTAATGTTGCAGTTTTAGGTGCCACAGGTTTAGTGGGTCGCCAAATTATCGATACGTTAGAAGATCGTAAGTTCCCAGTTGACCAATTATTTTTACTTGCAAGCAGCCGTAGCGCAGGTGAAGAAATTCAATTTCGCGGTGAAGCGATTGAAGTCCTTGATGTAGAAGAATTTGACTTTAGCCAAGCACATATTGGTTTATTCTCAGCTGGTGGCAGTGTCTCTGAAAAGTACGCACCAATAGCCGCAGAAGCAGGGTGTGTTGTTATCGATAACACCTCGCACTTTAGAAACGATTTTGATGTACCACTTGTTATTCCTGAAGTGAACGCATCAAGCTTAGCTGATTTTAGAAACCGTAATATTATTGCCAACCCAAATTGCTCGACCATTCAAATGTTAGTGGCATTGAAACCAATTTATGATGCCTACGGTATTGACCGTATTAATGTGTCTACCTACCAAGCCGTGTCAGGTGCAGGTAAAGAGGCGGTTGATGAGCTTGCAAAACAAACAGCAAACTTAATGAATGCACGTCCTATGGATAATGCTGTTTTTCCTAAACAGATTGCGTTTAACGTTATTCCTCAAATCGATAGCTTTGAAGACAATGGCTACACACGTGAAGAAATGAAAATGGTAAACGAAACACAGAAAATCCTTGGTGATAGCAGTGTTGTTGTTAACCCTACATGTGTGCGTGTGCCAGTATTTTTTGGCCACAGTGAAGCAATTAACATTGAAACACGTATGCCGGTTGATTTAGAGCATGTAAAACAGTTACTAAATGATGCCGAAGGGGTTGAGCTTATTGATGATTTAGCCGATTACCCAACAGCGGTATCTGATGCAAGCGGCAACGATACTGTTTACGTAGGTCGTCTGCGTGCAGATATTTCTCATCCACACGGACTAAACATGTGGGTTGTGAGTGATAACACTCGTAAAGGCGCAGCCACAAATAGTGTGCAAATTGCAGAAGAGCTAATTGCAAACTATCTTTAAATCTGATGATTTAGGCTGAATTAAAAACGGAGAAAGCGGCGAGTTGCCGCTTTTTTTGTGAATTCACTGCCAAATTATTGCCGCATACGCCGTAAAAGCGTATAAACTTAACCATAACAATAAAAATATATCTCAGCCGCGATTATTTAAGCTATTTACTATCAATGTGTTGCAATAGATATTGTAGCCCAACTGGTTTATAGTTTGCAGCTGGAATAGAGTTTGCAAGAAAACACAATTAAGAATTCAATTCTGCAAGAATTACTCAATGTTTAAGCAACGACAGTTGCTGCGTTAACATTTAAAACACGAAAGGATCAGCATGCGCGGTTTAGCTACACTCTTTTTATTAGCGTCTGCATTGGTGATAACACCAACTTACTCTAATGAAGGCACCACTCTTAAAGGCCCCAAAGGTGTCGATTATGGTGCGCAGGGGCGCTCAATTGGTCCAATTAAGCCGACCGATACTTTATGGCGTATTGCGGCTAAAGTTCGCCCTGATAACTCAGTGAGTATCTATCAAGTCATGCAGGCTCTGTATGAGAAAAATCCATCGTCGTTTCTTGATCAAAACCTGAATCACATGCGTGATGGCGCTTATCTTAAAATCCCTACAATTGCTGAAATGCGAGCTGTCAACGCAACGCTTGCAAAAGCACGGTCTGAGCAAGACGATGAATTATGGGAAAGAAAGAAAAACGGCACGTTAACGACAGCACAAATTAATGAATCTCAAAAGAAAGTAACGCAAGCCCGTAAAGTTGATGTTGATGAAGCTAAACAAGAGTTAAAGCAAGAAATTAACACCATTAAGGCTGAGCAGGGTACGCAACTGGTTGAGTTGCAAAAGCAATTTAAGTCGTCTGTAGAAAATGTTGAAGAGATTTTAGAAGAAAACAATAAGCTAAAAAACCAACTTACGGGTATTTCTAAAGAGCTTGAAACTGTTCGTAATCAGCTAGGCCAAGATAGCGAAATTCAAAAGCAGCTTAAAGAACTGATTGATAAACAAAACGAAATTATTGAGCAGCAAAGAGCAAAAAAGATTGAACAGGACAGTGGGGTTAACTTTTCATCACTTTTGAGCAACCCATTTGTTCTGGGCGCGTTAATGTTTATACCTGCATTACTGGTTATTGGCGGCGTGATTATGTTTTTAAAAAAACGCAACCGTAATGAACCAGAGTCGACAGATGACGATGAGTTTTTACCGCAGAGCCCAAGCTTCTCTTCAGAAGAAGAGCTAGACCCTATAATTGACTCTGATCCGCTTGTGCCTGAGCCTGAACAAGATAGCGATGATCTTAGTGTTCGTTTAGACGATGACGATTTAGAACAAGACATGCTGCCTGATGATGACATTATTTTTGATGACAGCATTGATGATGGCTTTGATGAAGACGATGACAATGTTTTAAATCAAGACGAGCTTGAAGGACTTTTGAGTGACGATATTGTCTTTAATGATGATACGCCAGAACAAGCGATTGAAGATGATGAACTTGATTCATTCTTACAGCAAGACTTTGACCAATCTGATGATGACGGCTTAGGTGATGAAATTGATTTAGATAGTGAGCCATCTGCTGCAGACACTTCTGGTGATATTTTAAGTGCCGATGATATTGATAATTTATTTGAAAACGATGACAGCCTTGATGATTCGCTTGAATCAAGCTCTTCAAATGATGAAATGGCCGCCTTAAGTGAAGAACTTGCTGAAGAAGACTTTGATATCGATAGCTTGATTGATGAGCAACAAGATGCAGCAGAGGATACACATGCAAGTATTGATAACGATGATATTGATGATCTACTTGACGAACCGTCAAATGAGCCTGATGCAGAACTGATCGATGAAGACGATTTCGATATAGATAGTCTAATCGATGAAGCACAAACAGACGAGTCTGAACTAGCACCTGTTGAAGAAGGTGATCTTGTTGATGAAGATGAAGCAGATGATGCCTTTGACCTAGATGATATCGACTCACTCATTGATGAAGCCGCACAAGATCAAAACGATGCGCCAGCTCAAGTTGAACCAGACGCGGATGCACTTGTTGATGAAGACGAGATTGATGATGCACTCGATATCGATGACATCGACTCACTTATCGACGAAGCCGCGCAAGATCAAAACGATGAGCCAGCTCAAGTTGAACCAGACGCGGATGCACTTGTTGATGAAGATGAGATTGATGATGCACTCGATATCGATGACATTGACTCACTTATCGACGAAGCCGCAGAAGAGCAATCGGATGAGCCAGCTGAAGTTGAGCCAGATGCGGATGCACTTGTTGATGAAGACGAGATTGATGATGCACTCGATATCGATGACATTGACTCACTTATCGACGAAGCCGCAGAAGAGCAATCGGATGAGCCAGCTCAAGTTGAGC
>SGPE01000021.1 GCA_004208945.1 Pseudoalteromonas sp. CO133X
AGCGCCGATGATAGTGTGGCATTTGCCATGTGAAAGTAGGACATCGCCAGGCTCCTAATTAAAGAAACCCGTTGCAGAAATGCAGCGGGTTTTTTGCGTGTGTCGTCGCGCTCTATGAGCGAATATACAGCAGGAGCAGGCCACTATTCACTTTGTTTCTGCTCTGCTTTGGCAAGCTGAATATACTTGGTTTCAACTAGTTGAGATAAGGGAACAAGTTGATAACCTTGTTTTTCTAGCTCAGGTAAGGCTTCTTGTAAGAAAGCAACAGTTTCTGGGTAAGGGTGGGCTATCGCTATCGCATAGTTAAAGTGTTCGGCTTTAACTTTTAGTTCTTCAAGCTGCTGTGTCAATTGCTGTGTAGTCACTACGTTATCAAGAAATACATGCCTTGAGACATTCGCTACACCGTAAAAGTTAGCTGCATTTTGTGCTTCGCTTTGACTTGTTGTTCGGCTATCTAAAAAGTACAAGCCACGTTTTTTTAAAACTTCCATGGTCCATTTCATGGGCTCTGTTAACTGTGTTAGCTCTGATCCCATGTGATTATTTACACCTTTCACCTGTGGAAGCGATGCAAGCGCGTGCCCAAGTGTGGCTTGTAATTCTGACTTGCTCATCGATTCTGTAAGAGCGCCTGGTCCAAGTGCTTTGCTGTTATCGAGAGCCTGCATAGGAATGTGTAGTAAAAGTTCTTTATTTATTTTACTGGCGCGTTCAGCAAACGTTTGAGCATAGGGGGTATGGGGCAAGACTGAGAAAGTGACCTGCCCCGGTAAGTTTAAAATATCAAGATCGCGTTGGTGGTAGCCTATATCATCAATGACGATAGCAATTTGTTTTGCAGAGCAAAACATTGGCAAACATACTGCGAGTAGTAACCCTTTTAATAACTTCACTTGTTGTAATTATTTTTTCCATGTAGGCACTCACTTACTGCACGATTAAGAGTTGCTGGGCAGTGAGTTGTTTTTTATCTTGTCTATCAAGTAGTGAGCTGAATAAAGCTAACTCTTGGATGTTTTTTATTATAGCGTCTTGGTTAATTTCTGAAAGTATTGTTTGATTTATACTCACATCAGGTGTGACTCCCTTTCCTTCTATTGATTGACCTGTCGGGGTGTAATAGCGAGCAGTCGTCAATTTTAGTGCTGTGTTGCCATTACCTAAAGGGATGAGTGATTGCACAGAGCCTTTACCGTAAGTTGTCTCGCCGATTAGTGTTGCTCGTTCATTATCTCTAAGGGCTGCTGCTAATATTTCCGCTGCAGACGCTGAGTTTTCGTTTATCAATACCGCAATGGGGGCGCCATTTAGGATATCGCCATCATGAGCTTGATAATGTTGATTTGCTTCATTAAATCGACCTTTGGTTGAGACGATAACTCCGGTATCCAAGAATAAATCGGATACTTCAATTGCACCTTGCAATGTGCCACCAGGATTATCACGCAAGTCGATAATTAGCCCTGATAGTGGAAATCCATTATTTATCTGCATTTTTGCTATTTCACGCGCAACATCGTGCAAGGTATGGTTGTTGAATGTATTGATACTTAACAGGGCTACACCTGTGTCTGCAAGGTAGCCATGCACGCTTTCTAAGTTGATTTGTTGGCGTTTGATAGAAAAACTGAGCGGGGTATCTTGTTCACGTAAAACTGAAACATCTACCGCTGATTGACCACTTTGTTGAATAAGCTTTGCTATTTCACTCATACTTTTATTAGCGATAGGCTGTTGATTTATAGCAATCACTCTATCGTTTTCTTTTAATCCTGCTAGTGCAGCGGGGGAGTTGCTAATAGTATTAACAACAACGACATGCCCTTGTTCTATTTTTACTTCTATGCCAATACCCGTGTAGCGGCCGCTCGTACTGCTGAAAATGGCGTCTAGTTCTGTTTCATCTAAGTATTTTGAGTAGGGGTCTAAGCGCTCAAATAAGGCTTCTATTTGTTGGTTATCGGGTTGAGTAATAAAGGTATTCTGTAACTTGAGATCATCCACATAATAGGTATGTATATTAAATAGAATTTCATTTAACTGTTGTGTATGAAGCGCTTTAAGTGATGGTTTTGCATTGACCAAAGACGGTTGCAGTAATAAATATACGAAGGCTATAAGCCATAGAAACGGCAGCCAAGTGTATAGCTTGGCTGAAGGAGAGTATAATTTAAATGGGTAAATAGTGTTTAGCATCAGCTGCTCCTCATAGGGTGCAGCTATTTAATCAATTAAATACGTCTGCACCATTTTACAGGATTTACTGCGCGTCCTTTATGGCGTATTTCAAAGTATAGACCAGGATCTGATTGTCCGCCGCTTTGGCCAACTAAGGCTATAGTTTCGCCTTCTCTGACAAGATCGCCCACATCACGAAGTAAAGTTTGGGCGTGGCCGTATAAGCTCATAAAACCATCGCCATGATCAATAGCAATCACCCAGCCAAAGCCATTTAACCAGTCTGCATACACAACTTGACCATTTTGCACGCTTTTGACATCACTACCTTCTCTAGCGCCAATGAGAACGCCTTTCCAGTCAATATTACCGTGCTTACGCTGTCCAAAGCTGTAACGAATTTTTCCCTTTGTTGGCCAGTCAAGTTTACCTTTACTGCTTTGCAAGCCAAGTAGCTCAACCTTTTTTGAGCGTTCTCTTTCTAACTCTTCTATGGCGGTGATAAGCGTTTGTTCATTTTCTTTTAGGTAATCAATTGAGCTTTTTGTTTCTTTTAGGGCTGATTGTAATTTGTTGAGGTTGCTCTTACGGTCTTGTTGCGCGCTGACAAGTGCTTGTTGTCGCGCCTTTTGCTCGTTATGCAATTCAACAAGACGTAACTTGGTTTGCTCAAGTTTTGCTTGGTTATCCGCAATTTTGATTTGTAACGCCTTAAGCTCTTCAAGCTGCGCTATTCGTGCTTTATTTAAGTAGTTATAGTAACTGAGTGTGCGCTCAATTTTTGCGGTGTCTTGCTGGCTTAAGAGCATTTTTGAATAATCATGGCCACCAGACATATAAGCACTTTTTAGTTGGGCTGCTAGCACAGCTTGACGTTCAGCTTGCTCTTGCTTTAATTGTTTGGCTTTATCTTGAAGTTTAGCTTGTTGTTGCTCGTTCTCTTTAACTGACTGTGCAGCGAGATTCAGCGCTTTTGCATTTTTAGCTATTTCTAACTCGTGGCTACGAAGTGCACTACGCATGTCAGAAATAGACTTCCTTTGTCCTTTAAGGTCAGCTTGCGATTTTTGCAAAGCTGATTGAATTTCGGATAGGTCTTTTTTGGTTTGATCTTCATTAGCAGCAATTCCTGTTGCTGCTAACGAAGCCAGTATTAAACCAGTTTTTAGGAAGTGGTTAATACGTTTTTTCATTGTTTATTTCAGCGTCATAATTGGTTTGCCAGTCATTTCGCTTGGCTGCTCAAGACCCATTAAGTGAAGCATTGTTGGAGCAACGTCACTCAGTGTTTTACCATCGTGAGGTGTCGCGTCACGGCCTACGTAAATAAAGGGAACTGGTTCACTAGTATGGGCTGTATGTGCTTGACCCGTTGCAGGGTTGGCCATTTGCTCAGCATTACCGTGGTCAGCTGTGATTAACGCTTCACCACCGTGCTCTTCAAGTGCAGAAATTACACGGCCTATACAGTGATCAACAGCTTCACATGCTTTGACAGCCGCTTCGAATACGCCTGAGTGTCCAACCATATCGCCGTTAGGGTAATTACAGATAATGGCATCGTATTTACCGCTGGCAATTGCTTCAACAAGTTTGTCGGTTAGCATTTCTGAGTTCATTTCAGGTTGCAGGTCGTAAGTAGCCACTTGTGGTGATGGGATTAGTTCACGAGTCTCGCCAACAAATTCATCTTCACGGCCGCCACTAAAGAAAAAGGTGACGTGTGCATATTTTTCTGTTTCAGAGATGCGCAGTTGCGTTTTACCTTGTTTCTCGAGCCATTCACCTAATACGTTTGTTAAAGGCTCAGGTGCAAATGCAACAGGGGCTTTAATATCGGCAGCGTACTCTGTCATCATTACAAAACCACTAAGAGCTGGGGCTTTCTTTTTTTCAAAACCATTGAAGTCAGCGTCAACAAACGCGCGGGTCATTTCACGAGCGCGATCAGCTCTGAAGTTGGCAAAAATAATTGTGTCACCATCGTTAATTTCTACTGCTGATTGGCCTTCAGGCACAATCGTTGTAGCCGCGACAAATTCATCATTTTCATCACGCTCGTAGGCAGCTTCGAGTGCGCTAACACCGTCGCTAAAACTGTGACCAGCAATACCACTCACCATAACATCATAAGCTGCTTCGACACGATTCCAGCGGTTGTCTCTATCCATTGCATAGTAACGACCCACTAAGGTTGCTAAGCGACCACAGTTAAGCTTTGCAAATAGTGCTTCAATTCGCTCAATAGAGGCTTTAGCACTGCGTGGTGGCGTATCACGACCATCCAAGAAAGCATGGAAGTATACTTCTTTGGCACCGCGCTCAGCTGCAAGCTCGATAGTAGCAACGATATGATCTTCATGGCTATGAACGCCACCTGGGCTTAAAAGTCCCATGATATGAACAGCTTTACCTGCATGGACTGCTTTATCGATGTTTTCAACAAGAGCAGGGTTGTGAGCGAACTCACCATCTTCAATCGCTTTAGTGATACGCGTAAAATCTTGGTAGACAATGCGGCCAGCACCCAAGTTAACATGACCTACTTCTGAGTTACCCATTTGTCCTTGTGGTAAACCAACATCAAGGCCAGACCCTGAAATGAGTGTATGAGGGCGCGTTGCCCAAAGTTCATCGAGTACAGGGGTATTAGCAGCAAGTATTGCATTACTTTCAGTGTCTTCACGGTATCCCCAACCGTCTAAGATCATTAATACCAATGGTTTTTTATGCTCTGTCATTATCGCTCCTGAAGATTGGCACTTATATACCATTAGCATACCGTGTTTTATGGTTTTGATCAGCTATCAATATGTCATATTAAAATATTTCACGCTCTAGTATTTTCGATTCAAGCACGTATACTTGCGTGGCATATTTTAATAACCCCATGGTAAGTCGCCGTGGTCGTAGATATCTTAGTGGAAAACGCATGGATCAATACATTGAATTTGTCGGTAATCATCCGATATTGAGCATTATCTGGCTTGCATTGGTGGCAATGCTTATCAGTAGCTGGTTTAAAAGTAAATTTTCAGCAATTCGTCAAATTAATCCACAACAAGTGACTTTGTTGATTAACCGTGAAGATGGCCAAGTTGTTGATATTAGAGCTCAAAAAGAATTTAACTCGGGTCATATCGCCGGTGCAACACACCTTAGCTCAGAAAAGGCAAAACAATCTGATTTTTCAAGCCTTGAAAAGTTCAAGAGTAAACCCATTATACTTGTATGTACCACGGGCATGACCGCCTCAGGTATCGCAACTGCAATGCATAAAGCAGGATTTGAACGTGTATATGTATTATCGGGTGGTATGGGTGCTTGGCAATCGGCCAGTTTACCAACGACAACCGGTCGCTAATAGCATCACGTAGCAGCCCAATAGAGGATTTATTATGAGTAATGTTGTTCTTTACACCAAGGCGTACTGCCCTTTTTGCCAACGCGCATTAGCTTTACTAGACAGTAAAGGTGTAAGTTATACGAACATTGATATTGGTGAGCATCCTGAACGTCGTGACGAAATGATCGATAAAGCCAATGGTGGCTATACAGTGCCGCAAATTTTTATTAATGATGAACATATTGGCGGTTGCGACGACATGATGGCGATAGAAGCACAAGGTCTATTAGACGCTAAGCTGAACGCTTAAAATTTATTATAAAAACGAATACAAGTTAGGAATTACAATGAACGAAGAAAACCAGAACGCAGCAGCAGAACAACAAGCAGGTGCTCAATTCACAATTCAACGTATCTATACAAAAGATGTTTCTTTTGAGACACCAAACTCACCAGCTATCTTTCAAAAAGAATGGACGCCTGAAGTTAAGCTAGATCTTGATACTCGTTCAAATAAGTTAGAAGAAGGTGTTTTTGAGGTTGTTCTTGCTCTGACTGTTACTGCCTCAATCGGTGAAGAAACAGCTTTCTTATGTGAGATCCAACAAGCGGGTATTTTCACTATTGGTGAAGTTGAAGAAGTTCAATTAGCACATATGCTAGGCGCATTTTGCCCTAACGTATTGTTCCCGTATGCACGTGAAGCAGTTTCAAACTTAGTTAACCGTGGTACTTTCCCACAACTTAACTTAGCGCCTGTTAATTTTGATGCATTGTTTGCTCAGTACATGCAACAACGTGCAGCTCAAGAGCAACAGGCTCAAGCAGACGCATAAGCAATGATTACAGCACAATCAGCTGTTACAGTTTTAGGGGCGGGGTCGTATGGCACCGCCCTTGCTATTTGCTTTGCCAGAAATGGCCACCCAGTGACTTTGTGGGGGCGAAATAGCGATGACGTTGCCACGCTTGCAGCTGAGCGAAAGAATCAACGTTATCTTCCTGATGTGGATTTTCCACAAACCCTTTCACTTGAATCTGATCTCGAAACGGCGGTTAAGGCCAGCAAGATTATTCTTGTGGTTGTGCCAAGCCATGCGTTTGCTACAACACTACAGCAGATAAAGCCATGGTTGCAAGAAGGTGCCCAAGTAGCTTGGGCTACTAAAGGACTGGAGCCAAATACAGGACGCTTATTGCAAGAAGTTGCGATGCAGGAATTAGGCGATGATATGCCACTTGCTGTGTTGTCTGGGCCTACTTTTGCTAAAGAAATGGCGATGGGGCTACCTACTGCAATTTCTGTGTCATCAACATCCAGTGACTTTGCAAAGCAACTTGCCGAATTATTGCATTGTGGACGCTCTTTTAGGGTGTATAACAATGACGATTTTATTGGTATTCAGCTCGGTGGTGCGGTTAAAAATGTCATTGCGATTGGTGCCGGTATGTCGGATGGCTTTGGTTTTGGTGCCAATGCTAGAACTGCCCTGATCACTCGTGGCCTTGCGGAGTTATGTCGATTAGGCTGTGCTTTGGGTGCTCGCTCAGATACCTTTATGGGGATGGCAGGGTTAGGTGACTTAATTCTAACCTGTACAGATAATCAGTCGCGAAATCGACGCTTTGGCTTAGCACTTGGCAAAGGCGAAGGGGTAGAAGCTGCTATAGAATCAATTGGTCAAGTGGTTGAAGGTTATCGAAATACTAAAGAAGTGTATTTGTTAGCTGAGCGTACTGGTATTGAAATGCCAATCACTGAGCAAATTTACAAAGTGTTGTACGAAAACAAAAATGTAAAAGAAGCAGCAATGGCGCTACTCGGACGTGAACAAAAATCTGAGTAAACCATAAATAGCAACTATAGACATTAAAAAGCGCGATTTTATATCGCGCTTTTGTTTTTAAGTTAATTGCTTAGCCAATTTACTTTTGATGAACTCATTGACCTGCTCGACCTTGAGCGGCTTACTGTAGTAGTAACCTTGCTGACAGTGACACCCCATTATGTGCAGCATATACGCCTGCTCTTGTGTTTCAATTCCTTCTGCAACAACGTTAATATTCAAATACTTTGCAAGGCGGACAATCGTTGCTGTGATATTTCTATCTTGTTCATTATTAGCAATATCTCTGACAAATGACTTATCAATTTTCAACGTATCGATAGGAAAACGCTTTAAATAGCTTAACGATGAATGTCCCGTGCCAAAATCATCTAGTGCTATTTGTACACCCAGCGATTTAATACGCCTCATTTGCTGCTCTGCAAATTGTGGGTTTTCCATCATGGCACTTTCGGTTATTTCTAGCTCTAAGCATGATGCTGGTACATCAAACTTCGCTAAGTTATCAACTAATGTATCGATTAGATTACTTTGCTGAAAGTGTAAGGCAGAAATATTAATCGCGACCTTTCCAAAGGCAAGATTTTGATGCCGCCAAGCTGCGAGTTGTTTTAGTAACTGCGCGAGTAGTAGTTGGGTAAGGGGGATAATCGCGCCATTTTGTTCCGCTAAAGGAATAAATTCATCAGGGTTAATTAAACTTCCATCTTCTTGGGGCCAACGAACTAAGGCTTCAAAACCATACAAACGGTTGTGATGAGCATCATACTTAGGCTGGAAATAAAGTTCGAACTCATTGTTAGTAATAGCCTTGAATAACGCACTTTCTTTTGTGAGCTCTGTTGGGTCGAGGGTATGGCGTTCTTTATCAAAAAACTGATATGTATTTCGGCCTATTTTTTTTGCATGATTTAAGGCGCTGTTAGCGCTGCGCATTAGGTTTTCGCAGTTATACGCATTCTCAGGGTAGATTGCGATTCCACAACAAGCGGAGAGAGATGTTTCGAAACCATCGAGCATAAAAGGTGTTTTAAATTGTCGAAGTACTAAATCAGCGGTTTTTTTGGCAAAGAAAATGGTTTTATCGGAGTATAGGTAGGGAGGGACTAAAATTGCAAACTCATCAGCGCCTAATCTAGCAATAGTAAAACCTGAGTTAAGTGTATTCGTTAGTCTACAAGCGACTTCTTTTAAAAGCATGTCACCTACTGTATGACCAAGAGAATCGTTAATTTTTTTAAAGTTGTCCAGATCTATAAATAAAATGAGGAGGCTTGGGTATTTGTCATTGCAGGCGTTGATTGCTTTATCTAACGATTCTATAAAAATAGTGCGGTTTGATAACCCTGTAACCGTGTCTTTTGTGGTAAGCCTAAGCATTGTTCGCTCATGGTTTTTACGTGCAGTAACATCTGAAAATAAACCTACATAGCGAACAAACTGCCTTGGAAATTTAGGTGTTGCTACTTTGGTAATACACAAATCAAGTGCATATGGTTGACCATCTTTGCGTAAGTTCCAAATTTCACCTGACCAATAACCATCCTGCACTAACTCTTGTTGGATCATTTGTTCGAGTTGCCGATCGCGGCCATCTTTAGTGAGGGCTTTAAACTCCTTGCCCATGACATCTTCTTTACGATAACCCGAAATTTCACAAAATGTATTATTGACCTCAATTATTTTGAAGTGCTCATCACTGACCCAAATCGCATCTTTCGACTGTGATAAAAGCGCATCAATTAACATCATTTTTTGACTTTTTTGATTATAAATAACGGCTATAAAAAGCCCAATGATGGCCAATAGGATAAGGAAGAGTAAAATGGGGATACTGTTAGGTACGTTTGATGCGATTGATGATGCAACGCTAACAGAATGTTGCATCATTAAAGTTATGCTGAATAAAACAGTAAAAAAGCGCATCTAGACTCGTCTTTAGGAACAGGCTTAACTTATTTAGATTAGTTCATAAAAAAGGGTCGTGCTAAAAAATTAATGAAATTTTATTAGATACGCTTTTCAATAACTTATTGACCATTCACAAACCCCAGCTGACGCCAAGACTCATAGACAAATACAGCCACAGAATTAGATAAATTCATGCTTCGACTGTCTTTTTGCATTGGAATACGTACTCGTTGTTCTTTAGGCAAAGATTGAATTAGTTCATCAGGTAAGCCCCGAGTTTCAGGACCGAATACTAAACAATCACCAGGTTGGTATTGAGCTTGGTGATGAAACTGACTGCCTTTTGTTGTGCAAGCATAAACTTTGTTAGGCTGGCACTTCTCAAGATAAGCTTCGAAAGAAGCATGACGTTGCACATGACTAAATTCATGATAATCAAGCCCTGCGCGTTTTACACGTTTATCATCCCATTCAAACCCAAGAGGTTCAATAAGGTGTAAAGCGTAGCCTGTATTTGCACATAAGCGAATGATATTACCTGTATTAGGTGGGATCTCAGGTTGGTACAACACAATATCAAGCATTTGAATCTCATTTTTAAACAATATGATCTGCAGCTGAGTATACACGAACTAGAATAAAAAGATGATATACTCAAGATTGATAATATCTAAAGGTAAGTTGTTGTGAAACATCGTAGTTATGAGTTTTGGGTAAGAACCGCCAGTCTTGTTACGATTATGATGGTGAGTTTGATGATTGCTGCAAAGAGCTGGGCGTGGCTAGCCTCTGGCTCTGCGTCTATGTTGGGCTCGTTAACCGATTCATTGATGGATATCACAGCATCCCTAATGAGCTTTTTGGTACTTGGTTATGCGCTGCGTCCTGCTGATGATGATCATCGTTTTGGTCATGGCAAGGCAGAGGCTCTTGCGGGGCTGGCACAAGCTGCTTTTATTGCCGGCTCAGGCTGCTTCTTAGCATTTCATGGTATAGAAAGGCTGATCAACCCTGTTACGCTAAAGCACTCAAGTTTAGGTATTTGGGTGAGCCTATTTGCGATAGTGTGTACCTTGGTTGTGGTATTTGTGCAAACCAAGGTGATTAATCACACTGAGTCAATCGCTATTAAGGCAGATTCAATTCACTACAAAGGCGATTTAATTCTTAATCTCGCGGTATTAATCGCGATAGTGTTAGCCAAGTATGGCATGACCTATGCCGATCCCCTTTTTGCCATTGGTGTGGCTGTTTACTTACTTTATAACAGTTGGGATATTGCCCGTGACAGTGCCGACCACTTAATGGATAAAGAACTACCTGATGAAGAAAAAGCGGAAATTCTGAGTATTGTAAATAGCCATAAAGAGGTGTTTGGCGCGCATGATATTCGTACACGCCAAGGGGGGAAAATTAAATTTATTCAGATGCACTTAGAGCTTGAAGACAATTTACCCCTTATTCGCGCACACCAAGTCGCAGATGAAGTGGAGGCGATGATAAAGGCTTATTTCGACTGTGAAATGGACATATTAATGCACTTAGATCCGCTTTCTGTTGTTAAAAAGCCACCTTACAGTGAATCACAAAACTGATAAAAGTCAGTGAGCACAGCGTGTCTTATCTCATCTCGCTCGAATAACAACTCATGGCGTGCATGTGGGTAGCTTTTTAAGCGTGCTTTTTTTTGCCTATGTGTGAGCGCAAATTGTGCGGCGTTATCAACAACGGTATCTTGCTCTGCACTGGCAATGAAAAGAGGGATCGACACTTTTCTGTCTACTAATGTGGTAATGAAATCAAAAGAAGCGTTTAGCCAGCCATAGGTCACACCACCTAATTGTAAATCAGGCTCTGCTAAATAAAGCTCTCTGAACTGCTTATACCTCACTTCACTGCTTGTGAGCTCATTTACGGTAAAGTCGACGGGTAAATAATTGTTTTGTCCAAACGCATAACTGCGGCCAAGGCCAATTAAAGAGGCTATTTTCGCGGCAAGTTTAGCAAGAGGTTTTGGGGTGCCTTTGGTATAAATATCAAACATAGGCGCTGATAAAAATGCCCCTGAAAATGTATGTTGATAACGGGACAAAAAGTCATAAGCAATCGCACAGCCCATAGAATGGCCAAGTAAAACCTGTTTGCCTTGCCAGTGTGTTTGTACCACTTTGTCGTTAAATGTAGCAAAGTCGTCAGCGTAATCACTAAAACGGTTTACATAGCCTTTATGTGTGTTTTTTAAAAGGCGGTAAGAGCGTCCTTGGCCTTGATGGTCAACGATAAAGACGGCATAACCATTTTGGTATAACTCCCACAAAAGCTCTTTATATTTAAACAATGACTCGATACGACCACTGCTAATTATAATTGCTGTCGTTGCTTGCTGTGGAATTGCAAATCCATAGTATAAAGTACCATGACGGGTCGTTAAAAAGTCTTGTTGTAACTGCTCTGAAAAAAACGTGTTTATTTTGGTTGTGTTATTAGCAAGGTTGGCTTCATCACTATAAAACATACTTAGCTCTTTATTGGCAGGCGAATTTTAACGCAAAGCCCGCCTTGTTCTTGGTTTTCGAGTATTAGCGTACCATCATGGGCTGAAATTGCATTTTTGGCAATCGCAAGCCCTAAACCTGTACCTCCTGTATTTCTATCCCTAGCATGCTCTTGACGAAAAAAAGGTTCGCATAATCTTTCAAGGTTGGCTTCATCAACCCCTTTACCGTCGTCACAAATAGTAATGTAAATCGCATCAGATTCAGACAGTATTAGATGAATGTGTTGAGTGGCATATTTAATTGCATTACGGAGCACATTCTCAAGCGCACTGGCGATGAGTGTTTCATCACAAGGCACTTCTTTTTCAATTTTTCCCTCAACGCTGAGGTGCTTATTGCACTGGTTTGCCTCAAAGCGAACATCATTTAAAACATGATCAATAATAACCTGTATCGACTGTGTACTTAGCGATAAAGTCTGACTTTTTGCTTCAAGGCGAGATACCTGTAAAACATCTGCAATCATTTTATCAAGCTGATTCGCCTCTTTTTCAATACGCTCTAAATAGGCTTGTTGTGCATCTTCTGCTTGCATCTGTGCAAGGCCTGTTGCCATTTTAAGACGCGTTAGCGGAGAACGTAACTCATGAGAAATATCTGCAAGTAAACGTTTTTGCGCACTAATTAATTGCTCAAGCTGTGTTGCCATTGTATTAAAGTCGCGCCCTAATACGCCCAACTCATCTTGTCGTGAATTAGAGATATCAGCACGTGCCGTTAAGTCGCCATGCGCAAGCTTATTGGCAGTTTCTTTAAGGCTGTTGATAGGGGCTATCAGATTGCGGCTAAAGAAAAAACTCAACATAAGTGAGGCGATTACCGCAATAATAATTTTTAACCATGTTGGCATAAGCCAAAGACCAACAAAGAAGGGCTTTTTACGTTTTTCATCTATTTCATAAAGGAAAAATGTTCCCTCTGGCACATCGATTTTTACAGGCCCATAAGCTTGGTATTCATCGGTAAAGATAATTTGTGGTGACATACGCTTGGTAAAGTTTAATAAACTTAAGTCTATGTCCTTAGAAATAGGCTCACTGAGCATCTCTACACCATGCACTTCACCATTTAAATACAATAACTTGTGTTTCGATAGGCGGGGATGTGAAATAACATCTTGTGTTGATTTGCCATGTTTAGCCACAATACGCTCAATACTTTTTGCCGTATATTGCAAGTTTTTAAGCATGGGGCCGCGAAGCTCATCATTACCCACGTTGCTGGTTAATTTACTTAAAAATACCAAGGTGGTAATTGTGGCGATAACCGTTACCCAAAACCAAGCAAAAATCTTTAAAAATAAATAATGACGTGGTTTTTTAAACCAATCAGGTGTCTTCATATTACTCGCCTTGAATCAGCACATAGCCGCTACCACGCATTGTTTTAATACGCTCATTATTTACATGCTCAGCAATTTTTTTGCGAATATTGCTGACGTGCATGTCGATTGAGCGATCAAAGGGAGCAAGGCGTCTGCCGAGCACTTGTTCGCTTATTTGCTCTTTACTTATGACTTCTCCTGCATGCTGAACTAGCATGGCCAAAATTTCGTACTCAGTGCCTGTCAGGCTCAATGTGTTTTCATTCACAGAGGCTTCGCGAGTCGCAAGGTTAATATGAATGCTATTTACACTCAGGGAGCTTGTTTGCTGCTGCGATAAGCTATTAATATGTTCAATACGACGAGTTATCGCTTTTACGCGAGCTAGTAACTCTCTGTGATTAAAGGGTTTAGGGATGTAGTCATCAGCACCGAGCTCTAAGCCAAAAATACGGTCGAAGTCTTCGCCTTTAGCGGTGAGCATTATAACAGGCGTGAGCTTTTTCTGACGAAGTTGTTTTAACACTTCAAAGCCGTCCATAGATGGGAGCATGACATCAAGTAAAATAAGTTCGTAATTGTGATTAAGAGCGTGCGCTAAGCCTTCAGCACCATCATGAAAACAATCTACTGCAAACCCTTGTGCGGTTAAGTACTCGCTGAGTAGTTCGCACAACCCTGTATCGTCGTCGATCATTAATAGTTTCATTCTGACACCTGTTTATTCGTTTCTATAAGGTTATTCTACTTAGTAAATTGTGTAAAAGTGAATCTTTACATAACCTTTACACTGGTTTGCGTTCCTTTGCATTGAACTTTGTATAGTTAACTCATCAGCTCAAAATAAGCATTGAGCACAACCCAACAAAAGGTAATGATTATGACTATTTCAAATAAGCTTTCTAAATTCGTATTTGTTTGTGGTTTAGCAGCAGCCAGTGTTGCTGCAACTCCTGTTATGGCAAAAGGGGATATGCATCGTGGCATGAACTCACACGCGCGTTTTTTATTATCTGAGCGTGGTATTGATAAATTACAACTGACTGAAGACCAACAAACGCAGCTAAAAGCTATTTTTGCTGAGCAAAAAACGCAATTTAAAGCACTGCATGGTGATAAAGAAACCATGAAAGCTAATCGTGCAGCTTATAAAGAAAAGATGGATGTGCTTCTTGCAACCCAAGCGTTTGATGAAAATGCAGCAATGGAATTGATTAAAGCGCGTGAAGAAAAAACACAACAAGCTGCTTTGATTAAACTAAAATCAGAGCATGCTATTTGGCAAGTTCTTAATGCTGAGCAGCGTGAAAGCTATAAAGAAATTAAAAAGCATATGCGTAAAAAAGGCCACAAGAAAGGTCAACATCGTCCACGTGGTGAGCGCAAAGATAAACGTTCAGACAGTAAATAATTAAAAAATGCGGCTTAAATGCCGCATTTTTTACATTTTGAGCTTAAAAACTCTATTCTTTAAAAAACGAGTCGTCATTTTTAGCAAGCATGGCTTCGATATCTTCAATCATATCTTGGTTTAGCTCGTTGGCATTGCTAATAGGGCTCGAGATTTTATTATTCTCAAACGACCATTCACCTAGGTCGATAAGTTGGCAGCGTTTTGAACAAAAAGGGCGGTGCGGACTTTGTTCTGACCATTCGACTTTTGCTTTACATGTTGGGCAGTTTACAACTGTTGGCATGGTTTTCTTCTCAATTAAGCTTATGCATTTAGGTGATCTTACTAAAGCTCAGCGTGAGAATCGAGTCACGAGTTAAAAACTCGTCACACGATTTACTTCAGCCAGTGAGGTAACACCATCTGCTGCTTTTTTTAGCCCCGACAGTCTTAAGTTATTAAAGCCAGATTTGAGCGCCACCTCTGCAATTTCAAGCGAATTACCACCACGCATAATAATTTGTGCTATTTCAGGTGTGATCTGCATAACTTCATAAATACCAACACGGCCTTTATAGCCTTCGGTACAACTGTCGCACCCTTTAGGTGCAAATAATTGAATTTCACTTAATGTGTCTTTATCAAAGCCTTGGCGAATAAGCTCTTCATCGGGGAGCTTTTCTGGGGTTTTACATTTAGGGCATAAGCGACGCGCTAGACGCTGTGCAATGATAAGACTAATTGAGCTTGCTACGTTATACGCAGGTACACCCATATTTAATAAACGGGTTAAGGTTTCTGGTGCCGAGTTGGTATGCAGAGTAGATAAAACTAAGTGGCCTGTTTGCGCTGCTTTGATTGAGATTTCAGCAGTTTCAAGGTCACGGATCTCACCGACCATAACCACATCGGGATCTTGTCGTAAGAAGGCTTTCAAGGCATTGGCAAAGGTCATATCTGCTTTTGGATTGATTTGCACTTGGTTAATGCCTTCAAGATTGATCTCAACAGGATCTTCGGCGGTACTGATATTGCGCTCAGGCTGGTTCAGAATATTTAAACCAGTATAAAGCGATACGGTTTTACCAGACCCCGTTGGGCCGGTTACCAATATCATACCTTGTGGTTGCTCAAGGGCATCCATGTAGAGTTTTTTCTGCTCTGGTTCATAACCGAGTACATCAATACCGAGCATGGCACTTGATGAGTCGAGAATACGCATAACGATTTTCTCGCCCCAAAGAGTTGGTAAGGTACTGACACGAAAATCGATACTCTTTCGCTCTGTTATTTTTAGTTTAATGCGACCATCTTGAGGTTTACGCTTTTCTGCAATATCTAAGCGAGACATTACTTTGATACGTGCTGATAAACGGCTCGCTAAGCTATTCGGCGGACTGGCCATTTCATGTAAGATGCCATCAATACGAAAGCGCACTCGATAGCGGTGTTCATAAGGTTCAAAGTGTAAATCGGATGCACCTTTCTTAATGGCATCCATCAATATTTTATTGATGTAGACGATGATAGGGGCATCGTCTTTGTCTTCATCACTGCCTGAAATATCTTTAGGCTTTTCAGTTTCAAGATCGCCCAGTTCTTTAAATTCGTCTTCGCTTAAGTGCAAACTACCCGTTGCATCCAGCAGTTGTTCTATTTTATTTTCTAACTGGTTGTAATCAACCACCACCACTTCACATGATAACCCTGTGCTAAATTCAAAGTTTTCAAATGCACCGTAGTCAGTAGGGTCAGAGGCTGCAATATAAAGTTTACGGCCCTTTTTAATGAGCGGTAGAATGTGATGCTCGCGAATTAGCTTTTCTTTTATCAGCTCTTCACTGATAAGCGAGACATCAAAGTCTTTAATATCGAAATAAGGAACACGAAAAAGATCGGTGCACTGCTCCGCAAGCTCATGGCCATCAATCTGGCAGCTTTTAGAAATAAGCTCAGCCGTAGAGTTATATTCACGCTGCTTGAGTTTTACTGTTTCTGCGTCAATACGGCCAAGAGTAATAAATTTTCTAAGTAACGGTGAGTTAATATTCATTGCGCACCTTGGTTGATCCTTTCTTTGTCACAATTTATCAGAAAAAAGAAGGGTGTAACATGAGTCTTGTCTATTTCGGCAAAATAGCCAAATAAATTCACTATAAAGTCAGTTGTTTATAAGTTGTGCTAGTTATTTATTCTTAACTTTGATTGAGGTTAAAACCACGCCATGTTAACTCATTGCACTTAACTGCAAATAGCCTTGGTGCAGTGCTTTAACGTCATTGGCAACCTCGGTTAATGGGCGATTATTATCTAAAATGTCGTTTGCTTTTTGTTGCTTATTTTCGCGCGACATTTGCGATGCGATAATTTGCTTAGCTTGTTCGATTGATACTTTATCGCGGGCCGTTGTTCTGGCTATTTGCACATCAACTGGCACATCTATTAATAAAGTATGTGAGCAATACTGTTCAAGACCATTTTCAAATAACAAAGGAGCAACGAGTATCACATAATCGCTGGTGGCCTGCGCTAATTGCGTAAGCATCGACTCCCTTATTAGTGGGTGCATTAAAGCATTTAACCACTGTTTCTCGGCTTCATTTTCGAAAATAATTGCACGAAGTTTTGCTCTATCTAGTGTACCTTCTGAGGTTAAAATGTCTTCACCAAAATAGGCTGTTATCTGCTTTAGCCCTTGTGAACCTGGTAGCACGACTTCTCTGGCAACAATATCTGCATCAACCACCGTGATTGATAGATCTTCGAACATCGCACTAATTGCACTTTTACCTGAGCCGATACCGCCAGTTAACCCTAATACCCAATTTGCCATAGTTAGTGACCCAAATAGCTAAAGTAGTAAGCTTGTATTTGTTCACCCCACAGTAAAGTAACCCAGCCAGCAATCGCAAGGTAAGGACCAAATGGAATCGGGGTCGTTTTATCTTTACCTTGCAAAATAATTTGAGCAATACCAATGATTGCGCCCACCACACTTGAAAGCAGCACAATGGTTAAGATTGATTGCCAACCTAGTAAACCACCAAATACGGCTAAAAGCTTAAAGTCACCATATCCCATACCTTCTTTACCGGTTGCTAATTTAAATAACCAATAAACACTCCATAAACTTAAGTAACCAACGGCTGCGCCAATTATGGCGTCAGAAGGGGCAATGGTGATATCCATGACTGCTGCAATGAGAGTAAGCCATACCAGTGGAAGAGTGAGTTGGTCGGGGAGTAACATATGATCGATATCGATAAATGTTAAAGCAATAAGCACCCAAGTAATGAAAATATAAAGTAAGGCAAGTTCTGTTGCACCAAAGAGTGATACCACCACCAGGCTTAACCCTGCAGTGAGCATTTCTATGATTGGGTAGCGAACAGAAATTGCTGTTTTACAACTGCCACAGCGACCTTTAAGTAACAACCAACTAATAACAGGAATATTTTGCCATACCTTAATAGGTGCTTTGCATTTTGGGCATGTTGAATTTGGTTTAATTAAATTAAACGGTGTCTGCTCTGTGGTATTTTGAGATGGTAATTCATCAGCTAATAAAACACGGCATTCCGATTGCCATTCTCGTTTCATCATTAGTGGCAACCTATAAATTACCACATTTAAAAAACTGCCAATACACAGGCTAACCAGCCCAACAGTTAAAAAATAAAACCACGGTTGGCTTTGCATTACAGTGGCAATATCAAGAAAGAAATTTTGCATTAAACTACCTAAAACTTTTTGTACATCACAAGCGCAATAAATTATCGCGGGTAAATCCGCTGCTACAAGGGCGTAGTCGCGATTTTATATCGCGGTTTAAGTTGCTATGGCCAATGTGCTTTATAAATTGTCGCGGGGTAAACCCGCTGCTACATGGGCGTAGTCGCGATTTTATATCGCGTTTAAATTGCTGTGGCCAATGTGCTTCATAAATTGTCGCGGGATAAACCCGTTGTTACAAGGGCGTAGTCGCGATTTTATATCGCGTTTAATTAACCACACCCGAATGGTAACTAGATAACAGAACCTAATTGGAAAATTGGTAAATACATAGCCACAATTAAACCGCCAACAAGTACACCTAATACA
This sequence comes from Pseudoalteromonas sp. CO133X, assembly GCA_004208945.1. GTDB lineage: Bacteria > Pseudomonadota > Gammaproteobacteria > Enterobacterales > Alteromonadaceae > Pseudoalteromonas. Next base: position 18,665 of record SGPE01000021.1, read on the forward strand.
GCCATTATTAAAGGCTCAAGTAAACTTGAAAGGCCATCGACCGCATCATCAACTTCTTGCTCGTAAATAGTCGCGACTTTGGCAAGCATCCCATCTAATGAGCCTGACTCTTCGCCAATGGCGACCATTTGTACGACCATGTCAGGGAATATTTTAGAGTTACGCATGGCCCAGTTCATTTGATTACCTGAGCTCACCTCGGCTTTAATCTCTAAAATAGCGTAGCGATATACAGCATTGCCCGAGGCACCTGCCGCTGAGTCTAAGGCATCAACCAATGGCACACCAGCTGCAAAGGTGGTTGAGAGTGTCCGTGCGTAGCGCGCAACCGCTGCCTTATTTAAAATCATACCAATAACAGGGAGCTTTAATACCGCTCTGTCGTTGGCGTCTCTTAGTTTTTTACTTTTTAAAAGTGCTTCTTTGTAGGCATATCCAAAAGCAACTAGCGCAATAAGCATCATCCACCAATATTCTTGCATAAACTCTGAAATACCGATTACCATCAAGGTGAAAGCAGGAAGCTCTGCGCCAAAGCCGTTAAAAATGTCTTGGAATTGCGGCACTACAAAAATAAGTAAAATAGAGGTCACAATTAAAGCCACCACCAACACCGCAATAGGGTAAAACATGGCTTTTTTAATTTTTGATTTTAGCGCTTCCGCTTTTTCTTTATAAAGCGCAACACGGTCAAATATTTTATCAAGGGCACCGGATTGCTCACCCGATGCAACTAAATCGCAATATAAATCATCAAAATAGCGGGGGTGTTTGCGAAGGGCTTTAGACAGGGGGATGCCGGCTTTAACTTCGTCACCTATACCTTCCATAAGCTTGGCAACACTTTTGTTTTTAGCACCAGAACCAATCATTTCGATAGATTGTATTAAGGGGACGCCAGCCATTAACATGGTGGCTATTTGTCTGGTAATAAGAGCAATGTCTTTGGCGGTAATTTTTTGGACGCGAGAGCTGAATAAAGATTTTTGTTTACGTTTTACTTTAGAGGGGGTTATGCCTTGCTTTCTAAGTTGTGCTTTGACTAAAGCAACACTTTGTCCCGATAATTCTCCTTGTAATTTTTTACCTCTTGAATTTACTCCTTCCCATTCAAATGTGTCTAGGTTTTTATCTTCAGTTTTTCTTTTCATGATTCACTTTAATTAGGGAGGAGTAATAGGCTGATTTAACAGCCTATTACTATCAAGAAAATTAACAGTATAAACCGTTAGCACAAGTCTCTGTCCAACTAGTGATTTGATCACCAGCATTTGTAGCACCAACAGGTGTTAGAGTGTAAGTATCAGTAGCAAGGATACCATTAGTCGCATTAGGCGTTACTAAGATAACTCCATCAGTTACCGATACTGAAGCTACAACGTTAGTAGATGTAGTGGCAGGAATACCATTAACACCTGTATCACAATCCGCTATTGGGTTTGTTAGGATGCAAGTTTGTACCCCTGCTTTGTAAGGGGCTGTTGCGAGAATAACTTCAGAGAAGTAAGCCTTCTTTGTATAATTTTGATAAGCAGGCAGTGCTACTGCAGCCAAAATACCGATGATTGCTACTACAATCATTAATTCAATTAGGGTGAAACCCTGTTGCTTTTGTTGTGTCATTTGTTCCTCTCCTAAAGGATATGATGTGTTGTAAGTTTAGCTGTTGCTTCAGCATTGTAAAATTAATGCTTAATCTACAGAATAAATCTTACAGTTTTACTTAAAATTTCAATCAAACAGTCTGTTTGTAAACAAACTATCCTAAATTTTTGCTTATTCAGCGTATGTAAATTTACTTTAGCATTTATAAATGTTTTTGGAAGCTGTTTTCCCGCTAGCTAGCTGGTTTTTCAGAACTTTCCTACTTTAGTTTGAGACGGATCACGTTTTAAGCGAATCCCTGTAATAACGTGTAAATAAAATTGTTTTGATATAACTTGTTGAGTTAATTGCAATCTTTACTTTAGTACAGAGTGAGTTGGCTTATACAGTCTCAAAGTTCTAATTAAATATATATTTTTTGTTACCAGCTCAGGCTTTTTGCGTATTTAATGCTTTTTTTATTACCATGTCAACGAATTAGGTAAAGATTAAATACGCAAATAAAGAAGAATTAAGCGTTAAAACGCATTGATAAGTCGATTGATTGTAAATTTTTTGTAAGTGCGCCGCTTGATATAAAATCAACCCCCGCTTGTGAGTAGGTTTTCAATGTTTCAAGGGTCATATTGCCAGACACTTCTAACTTGGCACGCTTGTCAGTTATTACCACTGCTTGTTGAATTTGCTCAACGCTAAAGTTATCAAGCATAATAATATCAGCGCCAGCATCAATGGCTTGCTCAAGCTCATTTAAAGATTCAACTTCAACCTCAACAGGTTTGCTTGGATGATTCAATTTAGCTTGAGCAACCGCTTTATCAATGCCGCCGCAAGCCGCAATGTGGTTTTCTTTAATAAGGAATGCGTCGAACAATCCAATTCGATGATTGGCGCCGCCACCGCATTTTACTGCATATTTTTGTAGTGCGCGTAAGCCTGGAATGGTTTTGCGGGTATCCAATAGTTGAGTTGTGGTGCCTGCAAGTTCTTTTACATAATGTGCTGTGGTTGTGGCTGTGCCTGAGAGTGTTTGCACAAAATTAAGTGCTGTGCGCTCAGCTGTTAAAATCGCACGGGCAGAACCACTGGCTGTAAATAAGGTACTGTTGGCTGCAACGGTGTCGCCATCGTTGACTAACACATCCACCTTTACAGATTCATCGACCTGTTTAAACACTTCTAAAATGATGTCTTTACCACAAAACACGCAGTCTTCGCGAGTAATCACTTTGGCATTGGCTTGTTCATTTTCTGGAATAAGCTGTGCGGTGATATCACCGTCATTTGCTGATTGGTAATTAAGGTCTTCATCTAGCGCAAGTTTAACTAACTGGCTAATTAAAGAGTGGGGAACAGACATGTCAAAGCTCATTGTGTAGTAAGAAGTTAGCAAAATTTTACTATGTTTAACTCTTGATTAGAAGATATAGGCTCGCTTGTTTTTGGCAACTAGACCCAAGGTTGTTAAGCCATTACACTGTTTAACTTTCTTGTCATGGTTAGTTTTTAATATGTATATAGATGACCTAGGTCGATTAAACACGGTATTACAGCGCCCATCTAGCCATTGTGATGAACGCCCACACGGTGAAGTCTCGTTGCTTGTTATACATAATATTTCATTGCCAGCAGGGCAGTTTTTAACCCCTTATGTTGACGATTTATTTATGGGCTGTATTGATTGCAATGCCCATGAAACGTTTAGTGATTTACAGGGGCTTAGGGTCTCGGCCCATTGTTTTATTCGTCGTACAGGTGAGGTTATTCAATATGTGCCTTTTGAAAAGCGAGCTTGGCATGCAGGTCTTTCAATGTTTGAAGGACGAGAGCAGTGTAACGATTTTAGCGTGGGGATTGAGCTTGAAGGAACAGATAAAACCCCCTATACCCAAGCACAATATAATGCATTACAATCACTAACAAAGGCGTTAATTTATAAGTATCCAGTTATTACACGCTCACGCATTGTTGGGCATTGCGATATTGCTCCTGGTCGCAAGACGGATCCTGGCGAGAGCTTCGATTGGCAATATTATTTTGATTTAGTGTTTTAAAGGAAATAGGTAACAAGATGATCTTAATTTCAATCATTATTGCGCTAGTCATAGAGCGTTTGGGCGCGCGTGCTGATTATTGGCAAATTAGTCATTATGCAAATAGTTACCTAACGCTTTCAAATAAGCAGCTGTCGAAGAAGGGGTTATTTTACTCTCCAATTGGCTTTTTAATTTGGCTGATGTTACCAGTACTTGCAATTGCCATTGTTTTTCAGTTATCTGATTCAATTATTTGGCAATTAGCGATTAATGTTGTGGTGTTGTTGGTGTGTTTTGGCTGTGCTAAACAGCGGGCACTTTATAAGTCGTACTTAAATGCATTAACACGCAATGACCTTGAAGCGGCAAGTTTATATGCACTACAAATCGGGCAAAAGAAGCTTGAAGATGAGCCGCAAGGCGAAACCTTTGGCCAAACATTAGCATGGCTTAACTTTCGGTTTTATTGCGCAGTGATATTTTGGTTTGTCATTTTAGGTGTGCCTGGTGCTGTGTTGTACGCATTAGTACGTACTTATGCTGATAAAGTACGGGATGACCATCGTGTAATTTATGCAAAGCGTTTCAAACTTATTCACACATTACTATTTTGGCTTGATTGGTTACCTGCACGTGTTGCGAGCTTTGGTTACTTAGTAATTGGTAACTTTAATAAAGGAACCAGTTGTTGGCTTAAGTATGTTTTAGATTTTTCGGTAAGCAACCGCAAAGTAGTGACGCAAACAGCCCTTGCAGCCGAACAAATTGAGCAACAACATTTTGGTTGTACTTACGAAGCAACTTGTATGATGAAATTAGTAAAACGAAACGTCTTGTTCTTTTTAGTGATCATCGCCGCATTGACCTTGTTTGGTGGCTTAGCGTAGTCGCGATTTTATATTGCGCATGGTTTTGTCATTTGTTTCGAGCTGTCGCGGGGTAAACCCGCTGCTGCAAACAGGTTTATTTCGTATTTTTGCAACTCACCATCTGGTCTGACCATTTCTTTTTTATTTATTTTTCCTTCCGAAATAGTCACTTTATTCCATACTGTTTAATCTTTAGGCTAATTAAGTTAGGGTGTAACTAGTCGCTAAGGGTGTGAAATTGACAGAAATACGGCTTTTTGATACCGTATGCACCAAATTTGGTATGACCAATTTACCTTTTGGTCAAGGCGCAAGGCTAAACACCCTGTATTTAGTGGGCTTAGCATTAAACAATGCGGACGTTGATAAATGTCTTTAAAAATTAAAGCTGCAAAATTATCTGATGTAATTTTACAACAACTTGAGAATATGATTCTTGAGGGGTCGTTAGCACCGGGCGAAAAGTTGCCTCCTGAGCGTGAGTTAGCGAAACAGTTTGAAGTGTCGCGTCCCTCTTTGCGCGAAGCGATTCAAAAGCTAGAAGCGAAAGGTTTGGTAACGCGCCGTCAGGGTGGCGGGACATTTGTAAAAAATCAGCTTGAAGAAGGGCTTACTGATCCACTCTTTGATTTGATTAGTAAACATCCCGAGTCACAATTTGATTTACTTGAATTTCGTCATGCACTTGAGGGGATTGCTGCTTATTATGCAGCGATGCGCGGCACGACGAATGATTTCAAAAAAGTAAAACAGAGTTTTGACAATATTGCGCTTGTGAATGATGACATTGTACAAAAAGCGAAAGCAATTAATGCTTTTCATTTTAGTGTCGCTGAAGCATCACACAATGTTGTATTACTGCATTTAGTACGTGGTATGCAGGCATTGCTTGAACAAAATGTATTACAGAATTTAACTGTATTGTTAAAAAAACCACATATTAGTCAAAAGCTTGCTGAGCACAGGCAGTTTTTGATGGATGCGGTTATAGAAGGAAACCCAGAGCAGGCACGTCTTGCTAGTAATGCTCACTTAGCCTTTATCGAAGAAGCCTTACTTGAGGCTGGCAAAGAGCATTCGCGGATTGAACGTAGTTTAAGACGCACCAAACAACATTAAGCAAGTGATTAGCTAAGTTTAGTTAACTACTTAATTTAAGATTTATTAAAATAATTAGTATTTTAAACATAAGGAAACCTCCATATGTCTGAAGTCAATAAAATTGACGTAGACGCGCTAGAAACACAAGAGTGGTTACAAGCCCTTGAATCTGTTGTGCGTGAAGAAGGTGTAGAACGTGCTCAATTTTTACTTGAGCAAGTGTTAGAGCAAGCCCGTTTAGACGGTGTTGATATGCCTACTGGCACAACTACTAACTACGTTAATACCATTCCAGTAGATCAAGAACCGGCGTATCCGGGTGATGTAAATGTTGAACGTCGTATTCGTTCAATCATCCGTTGGAATGCGATCATGATCGTATTACGTGCGTCGAAAAAAGATCTAGACTTAGGCGGCCATATGGCGTCTTACCAGTCTTCTGCTGCATTCTATGAAGTATGTTTTAACCACTTCTTCAAAGCACCAAATGATGTAGATGGCGGTGACTTAGTTTATTATCAAGGTCACATTTCTCCTGGTATTTATGCCCGTGCATTTGTTGAAGGTCGTTTAACGGCTGAGCAGCTTGATAACTTCCGTCAAGAAGTTGATGGTAAAGGTCTTCCTTCATACCCACATCCTAAATTAATGCCTGAATTCTGGCAGTTCCCTACGGTATCAATGGGTCTTGGTCCAATTGCATCTATCTACCAAGCGCGTTTCTTAAAATACCTCGATGGTCGTGGCTTAAAAGACACTAAAAACCAACGTGTGTACGCTTTCTTAGGCGACGGTGAGATGGATGAGCCAGAATCACGTGGTGCAATCTCATTCGCTGCGCGTGAGAAGCTAGATAACCTATGTTACCTAATCAACTGTAACTTACAGCGTTTAGATGGCCCAGTAATGGGTAATGGTAAGATCATTCAAGAGCTTGAAGGCCTATTCAAAGGTGCAGGCTGGAATGTAATTAAAGTTGTATGGGGTAGTGGTTGGGATATCCTACTTGCTAAAGATACAACAGGTAAATTACTACAGTTAATGAACGAAACCATTGACGGTGATTACCAAACATATAAAGCGAAAGACGGTGCATACGTTCGTGAGCACTTCTTCGGTCGTTACCCAGAAACAGCAGCACTTGTTGCTGATATGACTGATGAAGAAATCTTCGCACTTAAGCGTGGTGGTCATGAGCCATCAAAACTTTACGCTGCATTCAAAAAAGCGGAAGAAACCAAAGACCGTCCAACGGTTATCCTTGCTAAAACTGTAAAAGGTTACGGCATGGGGGAAGCGGCTGAAGGTAAAAACATCGCGCACCAAGTTAAGAAAATGGACATGACCCATGTTGAGCACTTACGTTCACGTTTAGGTCTACAAGACTTAGTTTCTGATGAAGAAATTAAAGACTTACCATATCTAACACTTGAAGAAGGCTCTGAAGAGTACAAGTATCTTCACGCTCGTCGTGATGCGCTACAAGGTTACACGCCTAAGCGTATTCCTAAGTTTTCTGAAAGCTTAACATTGCCAGAAGTTGACGCGTTCAAGCCACTACTTGAAGAGCAAAAGCGTGACATCTCTACAACCATGGGCTTTGTGCGTGCACTTAACGTGTTACTAAAAGACAAAGGCATTGGTAAAAACATCGTTCCTATCATTGCTGATGAAGCGCGTACATTTGGTATGGAAGGTTTATTCCGTCAAATCGGTATTTACAACCCGCATGGCCAAAACTATACGCCGCAAGACCGTGACATCGTTTCTTACTACAAAGAAGCAACATCAGGTCAGGTACTACAAGAAGGTATCAACGAATTAGGTGCAATGTCATCATGGGTTGCTGCTGCAACATCATACAGCACTAACGATTTACCAATGATCCCATTCTACATCTACTACTCAATGTTTGGTTTCCAACGTGTAGGTGATATGGCGTGGATGGCTGGTGACCAACAGGCACGTGGTTTCTTACTCGGTGCTACGGCAGGTCGTACTACATTAAACGGTGAAGGTTTACAGCATGAAGATGGTCACAGCCACATTCTTGCTAACACAGTACCTAACTGTATTTCTTATGACCCAACGTTCGCATACGAAGTAGCGGTCATCATGCAAGACGGTATCCGTCGCATGTACGGTGAAGACCAAGAAAACGTGTTCTACTACCTAACGCTGATGAACGAAAACTACCATCAACCAGCAATGCCAGAAGGCGCTGAAGAAGGTATTCGTAAAGGTATTTACAAACTTGAAACTGTCGCTGGCGATAAAGCAAAAGTGCAGTTACTAGGTTCAGGTACTATCATGATTGAAGTACGCAAAGCGGCACAGATCCTGAGCGAAGAGTATGGCATTGGTTCAGATGTATTCTCTGTAACCTCATTCAATGAGTTAACACGTGATGGTCAAGACGCTGAGCGTTTCAACATGCTTAACCCTGAAGCAGAGCAAAAAACTGCTTACATCACCAATGTATTAGGTGACTCTGTGACTGTTGCAGCAACAGACTACATGAAGAACTATGCTGAGCAAGTTCGTTCATTTGTACCGAGCAGCAACTATAAAGTATTGGGTACAGATGGCTACGGTCGTTCGGATAGCCGTGAAAACCTACGTCGTCACTTTGAAGTTAATGCGGGCTATGTTGTGGTTGCAACATTATCTGAGCTTGCTAAACGTGGTGAAGTTGAGAAGTCAGTGGTTGTTGAAGCAATCAAGAAATTCGACATCGACACAAACAAAGTAAACCCGCTATACGCATAAGAGGTTCCAATGAGTATTGAAATTAAAGTACCAGATATCGGTGGCGATGAAGTTGAAGTAACCGAAATCCTTGTTAGCGTTGGCGATAAGGTTGAGGTTGACCAATCGTTATTAACGGTTGAAGGCGACAAAGCATCTATGGAAGTACCTGCTGCACAAGCAGGTACGGTTAAAGAGATTAAAGTTGCTGAAGGTGACACGGTGACAACCGGTTCACTTATTATGATCTTCGAAGGTGAAGAACAAGCTTCTGCATCTTCTGAAACAAAAGAAGAAGCTAAAGCCGAGCCTGCTAAGCAATCTTCAGGTTCAGCGTCACAAGAAGTAACTGTACCAGATATCGGCGATGATGAAGTTGAAGTAACGGAAATCATGGTTGCGGTAGGTGACACAGTTGAAGAAGAGCAATCTTTACTAAGCGTTGAAGGCGATAAAGCATCAATGGAAGTACCAGCACCATTTGCAGGTACTGTTAAAGAGATCAAAATCGCCACTGGCGATAAAGTAAAAACTGGCTCTTTAATCTTCGTTTTTGAAACTGCATCAAGTGGCTCTAACGCGCCTGCTGCTGAGTCTGCACCAGCAGAAGAAGCGCCAGCTGAAACCGCATCAAGCACTAAAGAAGTGAATGTGCCTGATATTGGCGGTGATGAAGTTGAAGTTACCGAAGTGATGGTGTCTGTAGGTGATAAGGTTGAAGAAGATCAATCAATCTTAAACGTTGAAGGCGATAAAGCATCAATGGAAGTACCTGCGCCATTTGCTGGTACGGTTAAAGAAATTAAAGTAGCAGCGGGCGATAAAGTATCAACTGGCTCACTTATCTTTGTATTTGAAGTTGCTGGTAGTGCTAAAGCAGCGCCAGAAGCTAAAAAAGAGTCAGCACCTGCACCAGCGGCAAAGGCTGAATCTGCACCTGCTGCAAAACCAGCTGCAGCTAAAGCAAGCAAAGAAGAGTTTGCTGATAACAAAGCGTATGCTCATGCATCGCCTGTTGTACGTCGTTTAGCGCGTGAATTTGGTATTAACCTAGCAAACGTAAAAGGCACAGGTCGTAAAAATCGCGTTGTCAAAGAAGACGTGCAAAACTATGTTAAAGAGCTAGTTAAGCAAGTTGAATCAGGTAATGCTGGCAAAGGCAATGCTGGTGGCGGTGAGTTAGGTCTTATCCCGTGGCCGAAAGTTGATTTTGCTAAATTTGGTGAAATCGAAGAGAAGAAACTTTCTCGTATTCAAAAACTTTCAGGTGCTAACTTACACCGTAACTGGGTGCAAATCCCGCACGTTACACAGTTTGATGAAGCGGATATCACAAGCTTAGAGGCATTCCGTAAAGAGCAAAACGCCCTTGCTGAGAAGAAAAAGCTCGGTGTTAAAATCACGCCACTGGTATTTGTGATGAAAGCGGCGGCTAAAGCCCTTGCTGAATTCCCAACGTTTAACTCTTCACTGTCTGAAGATGGTGAAAGCTTAATCTTGAAGAAGTATATCAATATCGGTGTTGCCGTTGATACGCCAAACGGTTTAGTTGTTCCGGTATTCAAAGATGTTGATAAGAAAGGCATCATTGAACTTTCTCGTGAGTTAATGGAAGTGTCGGCTAAAGCACGTGATGGCAAGCTAACGTCATCTGATATGCAAGGCGGTTGTTTCACAATTTCAAGCCTTGGTGGTATCGGTGGTACAGCATTTACACCTATCGTGAATGCACCTGAAGTCGCAATTTTAGGGGTCTCTAAATCAGAGATGAAGCCTAAGTGGAATGGTAAAGAATTTGAGCCTAAGTTAATGGTTCCATTATCAATGTCATACGACCATAGGGTAATTGACGGTGCCTTAGCAGCACGCTTTACTGTGACGCTAGCAAGCTACATGAGCGATATTCGCCAGCTTGTGATGTAATCGCTTCATAATTTATAAGAATCAAATCCCAGCAAGTTGTTTTTTGCTGGGATTTTTACCATTGGCAATGATACAATCTTTGCTATAGAACAATCTTGGTATAGATATCTGCTCTCCCTTTCTGCCTTGCAGAAACATGGCAGTTAAACTTAGGGCAGTGTCCCGTTCAAACATTTAAGGTAATAGCATGAGCAACGAATTAAAAACTCAAGTTGTTGTACTAGGCGGTGGTCCTGGTGGTTATTCTGCGGCTTTCCGCGCTGCTGACTTGGGCTTAGAAGTTACATTGGTAGAATCTCGCAACACATTAGGTGGTGTTTGTCTTAATGTGGGTTGTATTCCTTCAAAAGCACTTTTACACGTAGCTAAAGTGATTGATGACGCGGCAGAAATGTCATCTCACGGCGTTACTTTTGGTAAGCCTGAAATCGACCTAGATAAAATCCGTGATTGGAAAGAGTCTGTAATCGGTCAATTAACTGGCGGCCTAGACGGCATGGCTAAAATGCGTAAAGTGAAAGTAGTAAGTGGCTACGGTAAGTTCACTGGTAGCAACACACTTGCTGTTGAAGGTGAAGACGGTACAACAACTATCACATTCGATAATGCTATTATTGCAGCGGGTTCTCAGCCTGTTAACTTACCTTTCATCCCTGAAGATGACCGTGTAATCGATTCAACTGGCGCGCTTGAGCTTAAAGACGTACCTGAGAAACTACTTGTTTTAGGTGGTGGTATCATCGGTCTTGAGATGGGTACTGTATACCGTGCACTAGGTTCTGAAATCGATGTCGTTGAGTTTGCTGATCAATTAGTTCCAGCTGCTGATAAAGACGTTATCAAGATTTACCAAAAATACGTTAAGAACAAGTTTAACGTAATGCTATCTACTAAAGTAACTGGCGTTGAAGCAAAAGACGACGGTTTATATGTAACATTTGAAGGTAAAAATGCTCCGGCTGAACCTGTTCGTTACGACAAAGTACTTGTTGCTGTTGGCCGTACACCAAACGGTAAACTACTTGATGCTGACAAAGCAGGTGTTAATGTTGATGAGCGTGGCTTCATCAATGTTGATAAGCAGCTTAAAACAAACGTTGATCACATCTTCGCTATCGGTGACATCGTTGGTCAACCTATGCTTGCGCACAAAGCGGTTCACGAAGCTCACGTTGCTGCAGAAGTTATTTCTGGTCAGAAACACTTCTTCGATCCTAAGTGCATCCCTTCAATCGCATACACAGATCCAGAAATCGCATGGGTTGGTGTAACTGAGAAAGAAGCGAAAGAGCAAGGCTTAAGCATCGAAACAGCTGTATTCCCTTGGGCAGCTTCTGGTCGTGCAATCGCTTCAGCACGTACCGAAGGTCAAACTAAGCTAATCTTCGATAAAGACTCAGGTCGTGTTATCGGTGGTGCTATGGTTGGTATCAACGCAGGTGAAATGCTAGGTGAAATCGGCTTAGCAGTTGAAATGGGCGCAGACGGTGAAGACCTAGCGTTAACTATTCATGCTCACCCAACGTTAAACGAATCAATCGGTCTAGCTGCTGAAATCTTCGAAGGTTCAATCACTGACCTTCCAAACAAAAAAGCAGTTAAAAAGAAGTAAGTTCTTTTGACTAATCGTTTTAAAAACCCAGCTTTGGCTGGGTTTTTGTTTTTTAATCACAGATTTCTATTCCCCATATTTTTAGCTACAATACGCGCCGTTCAACTTTCTGGTAAATGCAGTGGCTACAATCTCAAATAACTCCGTTTTAGAACTTCGCGCAAAACAAATGGCTGAGTCGCGTCGTGAATTTAAAGCTCGTGGCGCAAAGCTAACACGGTGTGAGCGCTGTCTGCTTGCTGAGCATTATTGTATTTGTGAAGGTGTTGAACAGGCCGAGTGTAATGCGGCAGTCTGCTTACTTATGTACCACAATGAGAGTTTTAAACCGTCAAATACTGGCCGTTTAATTGCTGAAATCGTGCCAGATAATCATGCCTTTAAATGGGATAGAACAAATCCAGATGAAGCCTTACTGAGCTTGTTGGCAGACTCACAATATCAGCCTATGGTTATTTTTCCTGCCAGTGATGTAGATGATGAAGAGCGCGTGATCACCGAAGTAACCCCTGTGGATGGCAAGCGCCCATTGTTTATCTTCTTAGATGGTACTTGGCGCGAAGCGAAGAAGATGATCCGTAAAAGTCCTTATTTAGATAATTTGCCTGTTCTTTCAATTACGCCTGAAAAGCTCTCGGATTACCGATTGCGTGTTGCCCCACATGAACATCAGCTTGGTACCGCAGAGGTTGCTATTATGGTGCTTGCGCTTGCAGGTGAAGTGGCTGCTACGCAAAAGCTAGAAGAACATTTTATTAAGTTCAGAGATGCTTATTTACTTGGTAAGCGAAATAAAGGGCGACCGGAGTAATAACTCTTTACTAAATTGTAGGCAAAAGAAAAGCGCGTACTATCGCTAGTCGCGCTTGCGGAATCTTCTTAATTTTTTGCATCCTGCAATTGAACCTAATCAACTCCATAAACTTTGCCAATCCATGCTATTGCACTTTACTTATTGGTTCTGTGCAATTTAAGGCGATCCAGCCTTACTTCCTTTTTAGTCCTTTACATCCTTGCTGGTAAATTCTTTACCTGTCCTTTACGCGTCATCCTAACGCTATCCTTTTATTAGCAACTCCGTTGCGATGCCCTTACAGCCTGTCCCTTGCTCCACTTTTTAACGTCCTGTATAACAACATCCTGTTGTTATGCCTTTCCACATCATCCTGATGCTGTCCGTAGGTTGTCATTCCATTGCGTTACTCTTCCTGAGCCTGTCCTTGTTTCCTTTATTTCCTTATGAACCTAAATCCTCGGTTTTATGAGTAATGTATTTTTTTCCGTTTACTCATTAAGCGTCTTGCTTAGTCGATGTAAGTAATTATAGAGAGTTAGCCAAGGCTTGGTAGGTTAAAATCATGCATAAATAGAGCGTTATTTTATTGCAATAAATATAAATTCCTTTATTTTCAATTGTTTGTTTTTTTATTTGCAGTGTTAACCTGCGCTTTTTACTCAATAACTGTCATGCAGGTGAGATATGTCTTACAGGTAAATTCCTAAATAGCGATAGGCATAACTTGATTGTGAGTAAAACAGGTGTAATTTCGCTTCAGTCTAGGTAAAATACTTGAGAATCGTTATTATTTAGGTGCTATAAAATGAGAAAGAAAGCCTTAGTATTATTAACAGCTTTGATAAGCACACCTGTGTTTGCAGCTGATGTTGTAAATATATATTCGTTTCGTCAGCCTTTTTTGATTAAACCTATTTTAGATGATTTTACCAAGCAAACAGGTATCAAAACGAATGTCGTGTTTGCGAAAAAAGGACTCATCGAGCGTGTGAAGCGCGAGGGCAAGCATAGTAAGGCTGATCTTGTGCTCACTTCAAATTTTAGTGCGCTTATTCAGTTAGAAGATCTTAACTTAACCCAAAAGATTCAAAGCGATGTTGTCAGTGCTAATGTGCCAAGTACATTTCGCGATAGTGATGGACAATGGGTTGCGCTTACAAAGCGTGTTCGTAATGTTTATTCATCTAAAGAACGTGTTGGGGCATTACCTGAGCTAACTTATGAAGACCTTGCTGATCCTAAATACAAAGGTAAGCTATGCACACGTTCGGGTAAACATCCCTATAATTTAGGCTTAGTAGCTTCTATGATTGCTCATCATGGAGAGGCAGAAGCAAAGCAGTGGCTGGAAGGTGTAAAGGCGAATCTTGCTCGTAAGCCTCAGGGTAATGACCGTGCTCAAGTAAAAGCTGTAAAAGAAGGTTTGTGTGACATCGCTTTAGGTAACAGTTACTACTTTGGCAAAATGATGCAAGATGAACAGCAAAAATCATGGGCAGAAGCCGTTCATATTAACTTTCCTAACCAAACTAATCGTGGCTCACATATTAATGTCTCGGGTGTGGTAATGACGAAATACGCCAAAAACCCTGAAAATGCCTTGAAACTGATTGAGTATATGACCGACAATAAGGCACAAAATATGTATGCCTCAGTCAATATGGAATACCCAGTAAAAAATGGGGTTGAATTATCTGAGATGGTTGCATCATGGGGTGAGTTTAAAGAAGATAGTCTTCCACTCGATGAAATTAGTAAATATCGTCCAGCGGCACTGAAGCTGATTGATGAAGTGAAGTTTGATTTATAACGAGAACACACCTCGTTTTATAAAAGCTGTTTTTTAACAGCTTTTATTTTATCTGGTATTAATCCACTTATGCATGTGAAGTTTTCGCTGTCGCGTTGGCAGCTTTTAGCTTGGCTAATTGGCCTGCTGCTTGTTACACCTTTAGGTTTTTTGTTATTTGAATCTCTCCAGGGGGATTCGGATGTATTTCAGCATCTTTTCGATACGGTGCTGTGGGATTATACCCGTAATACGTTATTGCTCATCCTAGGAGTGGGGCTTTTAAGTTGTGTTATTGCGTTGCCGCTAGCGTGGTTAACGGCTTATTGTGACTTTCCTGGGCGGAAACAGTTTGAGTGGGCGTTAATGCTGCCCTTAGCAATGCCCACCTATTTAATTGCTTATGTTTACACTGACCTACTTGATTACGCAGGGCCTGTGCAAATAGCCTTAAGAGAGTGGTTTGGTTGGCAATCACCGGGTGATTACTGGTTTTTTGATATTCGCACTTTAACTGGGGCGATCGTGATGATTGCGTTGGTGCTTTATCCTTATTTATTTCTGATTTTCAAAACGGCACTTAGAGAACAGTCATTTAAATTAGTACAAGCAAGTCAGCTTATGGGGCTTTCGCCAATACAAAGCTTTTTAAGAGTGAGCTTACCGCTTGGACGCGGTGCGATTGTCGCGGGTATTACCTTGATCAGTATGGAAGCAATGGCCGACTTTGCTACAGTTAACTACTTTGCCGTGAGCACACTCACGACTGCTGTTTACGATACGTGGCTTGGTTATTACTCGTTAACCGCTGCAGCAAAAATCTCGGGTATTATGCTGCTCATTTTATTTTTAACTATCATGGTTGAGCGCTTTAGCCGTCGTAATCAAGCCGTGTATGAGCGTCAATCTAGCGTTAATAGCGCAACACTTTATCGCTTAAAAGGCGGTGCTGCATGGGCTGCAAGCTTAGCTTGCTCAGTCGTACTGGTACTGGCTTTTATCTTGCCGGTTGGGGTGTTAGTTAAATACGCCATTGTGTATGCGGATGAAGCATGGAATGGGGCATTTTTTAATTACGCTTGGCAAAGTTTTAAAGTAGCGATTGTGGTGAGCCTTGTAACCATTTTACTGAGCTTACTGGTCTTGTTTTATCAGCGGATTGCTAAACACGCTTACCCTTTGATCCCAGGGCGTTTAGCAAGTACTAGCTATGCTCTGCCAGGAACCGTGCTCGCCATCGCGGTATTGTTGCCTCTAACTCAATTAGATGATGCATTAAATAACTGGCTTGAGCCTTTTGGCTTATCGCCTGGGTTACTTTTGAGTGGCACTTTATTTGCGATGATATTTGCTTATGTTGTGCGGTTTTATGCGATTGCGCATGGGGCACTTGAAAGCAGCTTCTTACGTATAAGCCCGTCGTTAGATATGGCAAGCCAATCAATGGGGAAGGGGCCATTGCAAACTTTGCGTAAAGTTCATTTACCCTTGTTAAAACGCGGCATTCTTACCGCTGGCTTGTTAGTTTTTATTGAATGCATGAAAGAGCTGCCTGCCGCATTATTATTAAGGCCATTTAACTTTGAAACACTGGCAACCCATGTGTTTCAGTATGTTAGTGATGAGCAGTTGGAGCTTGCCTCAATTTCAGCGTTATTGATTGTTTTAGTGGGGCTTATTCCTTTGTATTTCGTTAATCGTTCGATGGAGCAAAATCACTCATGAGCCATTTAGTAATTAAAGACTTAGCTTATCAGTATAATGGCACTAAAGTCTTGAGTGGGTTAAACCTCAATGTAAAGCAAGACGAAATAGTGTGTTTATTAGGGGCCAGTGGCTGTGGCAAAACCACAACCCTAAAAGCAATCGCGGGGATTTTGCAGCCTGAGCAAGGTTACATGAGTATCGATTCTAATGTTGTGAACGATAATGGTTTTTTTGTTGCACCCCAAAAGCGCAATATCGGCATGATGTTTCAAGATTATGCGCTATTTCCTCATCTTACAGTGAGTGACAATATTGCGTTTGGTCTCAACAATATGAGTAAAGAGCAAAAACGTGAGCGAGTGAACGAGATGCTCACTTTAGTTAAGCTTGATGGTTGTGCCAAGCGATATCCTCACCAGCTCTCAGGTGGTCAACAGCAACGTGTCGCGATTGCCCGTGCACTTGCCTATAAACCAAGCTTGTTACTTCTTGATGAGCCATTTTCAAATATTGATACCCAAGTAAGGTTTGAGCTGATTGCCGACATACGTCGAATTATCAAAGCGCAAAAAGTTTCTGCGGTATTTGTTACCCATTCAAAAGAAGAGGCGTTTGCCTTTGCTGACACACTTGCTGTTATGCATGGTGGAAAAATAGCCCAACAAGGCTCTGCTGAGCAGTTATTTAGCCAACCTAACTCAAAGGTGGTTGCAGAGTTTCTTGGTACGGGCATATACTTAACGGCAAAAGCATTAACCGCAACTGAATATGAGACGGTGTTCGGGGTTGTATCGTCAATCAATGCAGGTAACCATGATTGCGTACAAGGTCAAATTTATGTGCGCCCTCATCATATTCAATTGTGTAAAGCAGAAAATGGCGATGCTCAAGGCTTAACTATTTTGCAAAGACGTTTTATCGGCACGCGTTATGTGTACCGTATTAATATTGCAGGGCAGGAGCTCGAAGTGGCCGCAGAGCAAGACCACGTTTTCTCGGTCGAACAGCCAGTAAAAATAAAAATAATGCCGCACACGGTCAATTTTTTTCGAGATTAAACATGATGTGAAATCCTAAATTGTTGATTGTGTGCCTGATAATGAATAGCTAAGGATTCACTATGGCGCAAGCGCAATCTGGGATTTGTGCTGAAGCAAACTTACATGGTTTGCACCTGTTTTTTAACGTCTATGATGGCCACGATGAGTCATTACGAAAAAAACTAAAGCGTGTAAATGTAATACAAGACGAATTTTCTGATCAGTTTTCTGAGGCTATGCTGTCTTGTGTTGTTGCTGTTGGGGCGCAATATTGGCCGCATATATTGCCTGAGTTTATTCCAAGTCAATTACAGAGCTTTCCTAATGTCACACACAGTGAACATGTTGTAAGCGCACAACCGTTCGATTTATTTGTGCAAATCCGCTCTGACCGTGAAGACGTCAATCATTTATTTGCTCTGCAAATTTTAAAATTGTTTACACCGGATGTTGAACTGGTGGAGCAAGTTCGTAATTTTCGTTTTTTAGATGGGCGAGATTTTAATGGTTTTATCTACGCCGGCGACACGCCCCACGGAAGACAAAAACGCAGTACGGCACTAGTCAATAAACCAGGGCATTTTGAAGATCAAGGTAGTTATATTCATGTGCAGCGGTTTGTCCACGACCTAACGGTGTGGCAGTACTTGTCTTTATCAGAACAAGAGCAAATAATGGGGCGTACTCGCCTTGATAATACCTTGGTTGTGCCGGCAATTGAGACGAGCCATGCAGTGAGATCAGAGCTTAAAGACGAGCATGGTCAGCCGCTATTACTCAATCAGAGTATGCCATTTGGCGACGTTCACAAACAGGGCATACTTATGGTGTCGTGTGCCGCGCAAGGTGACTCGTTTGAACACGTACTGAAAAGTCGTTTAGGGCAGGGCGAGCATTATGATCATTGGCTTGATTTCACACAAGCTGATATGGGATCGGCATTTTTCGCCCCGTCAGTGAATTTTCTAAAGCAACTTTAAACTGTATCGAATAAGGTGCGAACACGCTCAAGCGTAACGTCAATTTCAGAGACCTTTGCAGGGGCAATAAAAATAGTATCGTCACCTGCAATGGTTCCCAGCACACCGTCTGCTTTACCTAATGAATCAAGTAAACGTGCAATAAGCTGTGCAGCACCTGGACTGGTGCGAATGATGATCATCATTTCGTTATGCATAATGTCAATAACAAGCTGACGTAGTGGGCTTTTCGCTGTTGGTACGCCCATTTCAGCTGGTAAGCAATACACCATTTCTTGTTTTGCGTTACGAGTACGTACCGCCCCAAATTTACTCAACATGCGCGAGACTTTACTCTGGCTGATATTATCGAAGCCTTGCTCTTTTAATGCATCTACAATTTCGCCTTGCGAGCCGAAGTTTTCTTCTTTTAATAACGATTTAAACGCTTTGATTAGTGCTTCTTGTTTATCTTGAGGTTGCATGCTGTCGTATCTTTATTCATAAAATGTGAGGTAATTCTACACAATTATGCATACTTATGCAGTATTTGTTTGAATTTGTCGGCCAAATGAAGGCACTTTACAGCATAGTTTACAACTATGGTCGAAATTATATGCGAAATAAGCAGGATAAATTTGTTTTTAGTCGCTAATTTCATTATCTTTAGGGCCACAAGTATTTCCTACCTCAAATTACGGAGAATTCCAATGAAAGTTGCTGTTTTAGGCGCAGCTGGCGGTATCGGCCAAGCATTGTCTTTATTATTAAAAACAAGTTTACCTGCAGGTTCTGAATTATCGTTATACGATGTTGCCCCTGTTGTTCCTGGTGTAGCGGTTGATCTTTCTCACATCCCAACAGACGTTAAAGTTGAAGGCTTTGGTGCTGACAACCTAGACGATGCTTTAGTTGGTTGTGATATCGTTCTTATCCCAGCGGGTATGCCGCGTAAGCCGGGTATGGACCGTGCGGACCTTTTCAACGTAAACGCAGGTATCATCAAAACATTAGCTGAAGGCATCGTTAAAAACTGCCCTAAAGCGTTAGTAGGTATCATCACTAACCCAGTTAACGGTACTGTGCCAATCGTTGCTGAAGTATTCAAAAAAGCGGGTACTTACGATGCGAATCGTGTATTCGGTATCACAACACTTGACGTGATCCGTTCAGAAGCATTTGTTGCTGAGCTTAAAGGTTTAAGCGCTACAGACGTTAAAGTTCCAGTGATCGGTGGTCACTCAGGTACGACTATTCTTCCTCTTCTTTCTCAAGTGGAAGGTGTTACTTTCACTGACGAAGAAGTTGCAGCATTAACACCACGTATCCAAAATGCAGGTACTGAAGTTGTTAACGCTAAAGCGGGTGGCGGTTCAGCGACGCTTTCAATGGGTGCAGCTGCAGCTCGTTTTTGTATGTCTTTAGTTAAAGGCTTACAAGGTGAAGAAGTTGTTGATTACGCATACGTTGCAGTTGAGAACGGTGACGCAGCATACTTCGCACACCCAGTACGTTTAGGTAAAAACGGTGTTGAAGAAATCCTTTCTTACGGTGAGTTAAGTGCTTTTGAAGAGCAAGCTAAGAACGATATGTTAGCGACACTTAACAAAGACATCCAAGAAGGTGTTGATTTCATCAACGGCTAATACCCAGATGAAAATGGGGATATTCTCTAGTCGATGTCCTCAATAATAAAAAAGCCTGCAATTGCAGGCTTTTTTATGGCTCGAATAAATTGAGTTTAATGATCCCGTGCAACGGCGATACGAGCTAAACTCTCAAGTGCTTGCTTGTACGGTGTATCTGGTAAAAAGGCAATACAAGCAATCGCTTTGTCGGCTTCTTGTTCTGCTTTTTGCATCGCAAACTCAAGGGCTTTAGTATCAGCTAATGCCGTTAGAATGCTCTCTAAGTGGTCCATACCATTACCAAGCTCAATGGCATCGCGTACTAGCTTAACTTGCTCTGGTGTGCCTTTTTGCATTGCGTAGATTAGCGGTAGGGTAGGTTTACCTTCAGCTAAATCATCACCAATATTCTTACCAAGTTGTGTGGCATCTGCATTGTAATCAAGCACATCATCAACAAGCTGGAAGGCGGTGCCTAAATGCATGCCGTATAAGTTTAAGGCATCAAGGGTGTGTTGATCTTGCTCAGTGATAATGGCGGCTAAACCGGTAGCAGCCTCAAATAATTTGGCGGTTTTGCTGTAAATAACCTGCATATAGCTTTGTTCTGTGGTGTCAGGGTCATTACAGTTCATTAATTGTAGTACTTCGCCTTCTGCGATGACATTCGTTGCATCTGCAAGTGTTTGCATAATAGGCATTTTACCCAGCCCAACCATTAACTGGAATGAACGAGTATAGATAAAATCACCTACTAATACGCTGGCTGCATTACCAAACTCTGCATTAGCAGTGGGTGTTCCTCTGCGCAGGTTAGATTCATCTACAACATCATCATGTAGTAAGGTTGCGGTATGAATAAACTCTATGATGGTGGCAAGCGTTATGTGGTCTTTACCCTCATAACCAAGTGCTTTTGCCGCTAAAATAGCTAACATAGGGCGTACACGTTTGCCGCCGCTGTTTACTATATATAAGCCAAGCTGGTTTACCAATGCGACATCTGAGCGCATTTGGGCGTGTATTAGTTGATTGACGTCATTCATTTCACTTTCAATTAACGTCTGGATAGCTTTTATATCCATTGATCTCCGAGCCGATTTTTATGGGTATACGGGGCTGATTGTACATCAAAAATTGCGCTTGCTCGATATTTTGTGACGATTCACTAAAAAAACACCTTAAAGTTTTTTATTTAGGGCAAAATTTGTGGAGTTAAGTTTATCACCTTGTTTAATAAGTAATCGGTATTACTACCTCGGTGACTCGGTTTTGTGACTGAAATTTAATTGTCACAAGATCGTAAAAAGCGCTTGGCAAGAGGCGTTTTTAGGATAAAATAAGGGAAAATATTGAATTGCTCTCAATGCAGCTATTTTTTATTCATTTTATCGAAAAAGAGGCTTGCTAGTTTTTGCGCATTAGCGTAAACTTCGCGCCCTATTGAAGAATATTTTAGTTGCGTCGATTTGAGGGCGCACAGACGGAGTTAATTATGTACGCGGTTTTCCAAAGTGGTGGTAAACAGCACCGTGTGACTGAAGGTCAAACAATTCGTCTTGAGAAATTAGACGTTGAAACTGGTGCAGCAGTTGAATTTGATTCAGTACTTTTAGTTGCTGATGGTGAGAAAATCGAGATCGGTGTACCGTTCGTAAACGGTGGTAAAGTAACAGCTGAGGTTGTTTCACACGGTCGCGGTGAGAAAGTTAAGATCGTTAAATTTAGACGTCGTAAGCATTCTCGTAAGCAAATGGGCCATCGTCAATGGTTCACTGAAGTTAAAATCACTGGCATTAGCGCTTAATTTAGAGGTACTGAGAAATGGCACATAAAAAAGCAGCTGGTAGTACTCGTAACGGTCGCGATTCAGAAAGCAAACGCCTAGGTGTTAAGCGTTTTGGTGGCGAATCAGTTCTAGCGGGTAGCATCATTGTTCGTCAACGTGGTACTAAGTTCCACGCTGGTGCAAACGTAGGTATCGGTAAAGACCACACTATCTTCGCAAAAGCAGATGGTAAAGTTCAATTCGAACAGAAAGGTCCTTTAAACCGTAAATACGTAAATATCGTAGCTGAGTAATCATCTCGATATTTGAAAAACCCCGCCTTTGCGGGGTTTTTTGTTTTAAGGTACTCGATTATATAGCTAAGCATCTTCGGCACTGTACGAAGATGCTTAGCTATATAATTAGGTGTATAATAGAGTTATTAATAAGCCAATCTTAAAGTGAGTAATCATGAAGTTTGTAGATGAAGTAGAAATTCGTTGTGACGCGGGTGATGGCGGCAGCGGTGTCGTATCTTTCCGACGTGAAAAATATGTGCCGGATGGCGGTCCTGACGGCGGTGATGGCGGCGATGGTGGCAGTGTCTATCTACAAGCTGATGAAAACTTAAACACACTTATTGACTATCAATTTGAGCGTTTTCATAAAGCAGAGCGTGGCACAAATGGTCAAAGCCGTAATATGACGGGTAAGAAAGGTGCAGACCTTGTGTTAAAGGTACCTGTTGGCACTCGTATTACGGATGTTGATACTGAAGAGTCATTAGGTGATCTTACTCAACACGGTCAAAAAACGGTTGTTGCTAAAGGTGGTTTCCATGGCTTAGGGAATGCACGCTTTAAATCGAGCACAAACCGTGCTCCTCGTCAGAAAACACTTGGTACACCAGGTGAGGTTCGTAGTTTACGTTTAGAGCTAATGCTACTTGCAGATGTTGGTTTACTGGGTTTGCCAAATGCAGGCAAGTCAACGTTCATTCGCAGCGTATCAGCAGCAAAGCCGAAAGTAGCAGATTATCCGTTTACTACATTGGTACCAAACCTAGGTGTGGTTCGTCCTGATGCTAATAAGTCATTCGTGATTGCTGATATCCCAGGCTTAATTGAAGGCGCATCAGACGGTGCAGGTTTAGGAATTCGTTTCTTAAAGCATCTAGAGCGTTGTCGCGTACTTTTACATATTATTGATGTGATGCCTGTTGATGGTTCAAACCCTGTCGATAATGCGTTTGCTATCATTAATGAGCTACACCAATACAGCCCTAAGCTTGCTGAGAAACCTCGCTGGTTAGTATTTAATAAGATTGATCTACTACCAGAAGATGAAGCTGAGGCTTTATGTAAGCAAATTGCTGAGGAGATAGGCGAAGAGACAAACGTGTATCAAATTTCAGCAGCAAATAAGCAAAATACGCAAGCCTTGTGTCATGACATTATGGCGCTATTGGATAGCATGCCAAAAGAAAAGTTTGCTGAAGAAGAAAAAGAAGAAGTTGAATTTAAGTGGGATACTTATCATCAAAAAGCAACATCGAAAGATGATGACGATTGGGATGATTGGGACGAAGATGACTACGACGTTGAAGTCATTTACGAACGTTAAAATTTTAAATAAAAAAGGAGCTTTTGCTCCTTTTTATTGTTAGGAAAAAAGTATTAGGATTTAATGTGAAAATTTCAATGATTGCTGCAATGGCAAATAACCGTATTATTGGCCAAGATAATCAAATGCCATGGCATTTACCTGCTGACTTACAACACTTTAAGCAAGTAACAATGGCTAAACCTGTCATTATGGGCCGTAAAACATTTGAATCTATTGGCCGACCTTTACCAGGGCGTCAAAATATTATTATTAGCCGTAATGCACAATATAAAGCTGAAGGCATTGAGGTTGTAACTTCGCCAGAAGCGGCGCTAGCCCTTGTAAAAGAAGAAGATGAAGTGATGATCATCGGTGGTGGAAACATCTATCAGCAGTTTCTTGCTCAAGCTGAACGTCTATATTTAACCTTTATCGACTTAGATGTAGAAGGGGATACACAGTTCCCAGATTACGAAAATGTTGCAGATTGGACAATTGTAGAGCAAGAGCAGAAGCAACCAGATAACAAAAACCCTTACTCATATACCTTTGTTACTTTGTATAAAAATTCGTAACATTATTGCGATGAATCAGATTGATTGGTACAATAATAGTCAATCTTGGTAAGTAAAAAGTATTACATAAGGGCAAAATATGATAAAGCTACCAAATATGTTACTAGCTGCGGCAGTTGTTTCGGCTTCAGTTGCGTACACCGCACCCGTTAAAGCTAATGATCAACTAGCTGTTTCTATTTGTGAGTATATTGCTGCGGACGACAAAAGTCGTTTACGTGGTAAATTAAAAAGTTCACGTATTAAAATTCGTAACATCATTGATTCTGTAAAGTGTAATGGTAACAATATGCTTCGCCACGCGATTGAGAGCGGTGCAAATGATACCGGCGAATACATTGTTAAAAACCTTTCTAAAAGCTCTTTAGAAGACGGTGCAGACCTTGCTTGGGCTGAATCTAATCATAGTGGCTCGCCTCTTATCGCAGTTATTAAAGAGCGCGCAGGACTTTAATTCCAAAAGTCATAAAAGCGTTTGAAAAGCCGCACATGTTGCGGTTTTTTTGTGCCTGAGTGATACCAATCCGCAATACTACTTAATCATTTTGAGGGATTAAACCTGTTGCTATCTGTGTTAAAAATTTCTGATTTACGACTGCATGGATGCAGAAGGTAGAGCAATGCAGGAGCAATTGCCGAGAACAACGAAATTCTTACCTTGTTATCAATGAGGTTTTATTGCCTCAAAATAGGCCTGTTAATTAAGCTAATTGGTATGGTTGCTGTTCGCGAGACATTTATCAAATACTCCTGATTTTATTTATAAAAAAACCGTGTTTGCTATGGCAAACACGGTTTTTAGTAGTCTAAATTGTCAGTAGCAGTCTATACTTTAAACGCATCAACTGATAAGCGAAGCTCCTCGGCAAGCTTAGCGACTTCAGAGCTTGAGATGTTGGTCTGGTTAGCTCCTTCTGCCGTTTGCTCTGCGATTGCAACGATTGACTCTAATCGTTCACTAATTTCTTGTGATACTTGCTGTTGCTCGTGTGCCGCTGTCGATATTTCCTCACTTACGTTATGTGCTTGTGCAACGGCTGCAGTGATTGAATCAAGAGCTGTATTGGCCTGATCTGATTGCTCAACACATGATTCAGCTTGTTGCTTACCTTTCGACATAGCCGATACAGCAGCTTCAGCGCCAACCTGAAGCGATTCAATCATAGCTTGAATCTCTTGCGTAGACTCTTGTGTTTTACTTGCTAGAGAGCGTACTTCGTCTGCTACAACCGCAAAGCCTCGGCCTTGCTCACCAGCACGTGCTGCCTCAATAGCGGCATTCAGTGCAAGCAGGTTAGTTTGTTCTGCAATACCACGAATTACATCTAAGATACCGCCAATCGACGCGCTGTCTTTATGAAGCTTATTGATAACTTGCGATGCATCATCTACCTCACGAGCAAGCTGTTCAATAGTTGCCTTGTTTTGCGATGAGATACCTTTAACACGCTCTGCTTCTTTATCTGCGTTTTTAATTTCACTCAATGCCTGCTGTGCACTGCTGCTTACAGCTTGTGAGGTGCTGCTCATTTCAGTGGTTGCGGTGGCAGCTTGTTCAACCTGAGCTTGTTGGTTACGGATAGCTTGGCTAGATTCTTCAGTGATGGCTGAAGTCTCTTCAGATGCCGCCGCAAGCTGAGTTGAACGAGAGATAATGCCTTGAATAAGTGTACGCAAGCTTTCGATTAGTGTATTGCAGCTTCGCGATAACTCACCAAACTCATCTTTGGCAGTATCATCTAAACGTTGTGTCATATCGCCACTTGCAACAATATCGAGTACTCGGTTTACTTCAGCAAGTGGTTTAGTGATACGACTAACGGTAATCGCTGCAACAGCAATGGCAAGTAAAGTTGCAATAACCATGGCAATCCAAGTCCAAATAGTTGCTGTAGATACATTGCCACTTACATCTTGTTGTAAGTCGAAAGCAAGCACGGTCGATTGATCTACGAGCTCTTTAAGTTGCTTTAGAGCTTCTGCCGTCGACTTTTCTGCATTTGCCAGCTCAGCCTGAGTTTGTGCAATAGCGTCAATCAAACGCTTTTTATTTGCAGATAAGCTATTATTACCTTTTACATTTTTAGCCAGTGCTTCGTAGTAGCCGTTCAGATCATTAAATAAACCCGCATTGCTATCAATAATAGCAGGGCGGATTAAACCTAAACTACGCTCAACTTCTTCAAGGTAGTATGTTTGCTCATTTTTTATGATATCGAGGGTGTTGTGGGTTTTAACCGTTAGCATATCGGTACTATTTGTTACCACAGACTGAAAATTATTCTCCATGCTATTGGCTGCTTGATAAGCGCGTGAGTTGTTCTCTTCAAGTCCATCGATGTCAATAATATCAAGCACGACTGAGTTGGCGTCTTCAGCACTGAGCTCAATCTCTTCTAATTGAGTGCGAAGTGTCTTATTAAGTTCTAATTGGGTTTTCTTATCGGCAAATAAGTTATCTACAGATTTAACAAAGCGTTTGTAGGTTTGCTCAACTTGCTGACTGCTTTGCTTAAGTTCAGGATCGTTGCTAACAACATCTTGTAGTTCTTGGTATGAGCTATCGTAGCGCTTTTTCTGCTCATTAAAGCTTTTTCGTAAGCCTGCAAGCTCATCTTGAGAGGTTGAATAAAAGCTCGCTTGAGCTGATTTGCTCATTAAAATGAACTCGACCTGTAATTCATAACTTTTGTCTAGTGCAGGCAACGATAGCTGGTTCACTCGCTGTGTTGATTGATCAATACTGGTAATTCTGATCAATGAGTTACCACCAATAAATAGCAGGAGTAACGTAATGACAATGAAGCCACCCCAAATACGCTGTCTAACGGTCAAGTTCATAAATAATTCCACAAAAGAGTACTAATCCAAACTTATCGGCAGGGTTACCAATAAGTTAAGTATTTAAATTTAATTAGCTTTAATTTAAATTTACTTTAATTGTTATAAATCTAACAGATGTTCAGTTAATTTTCAGTTTATTTTAGATGAAAGAGTGGGAACTTTCGATAAAATGCTTCTTTTGTGCGAGTTCCATGAGTGTCATGCTCCCACCCCAAACACAACCGGTGTCAAGTCCATGCACATTTTTTTTATTGGTTTTCCCTTCAAGGGCAGCCCAGTGACCAAAAACAAGGTGTTGTTTTAACTGTGAAATATTTGGGTGTTCAAACCAAGGTATTATTGAGCTATTGTCACTAACACTGGTTTTGTTATGTAACTCAAGCTTGCCATCACTGTCGACAAAGCGCATACGTGTAAAGTAGTTAACAATATAGCGAAACTTGGCTTCTTTACTCAAAGTCGATTGCCACTCAGTGGGGTGTGGTTCGTACATGTGAGTGAAGTAATGGATAGCATCAGGTCCTTGATAGCAAGTCTGTGCAAATTGTGCCCGCTTTAGCGCTTTTTTAATGGACCAGTTTGGATTTAAGCCAGCATGGCTGATAAAAGTGTCGTGATGTGCAAGCCAAATTGCAAGAGGTTGATGCTGAAGAAACTTGATATAGTCAGCACGTTTAGGGCTGTCAAAAACAGTGCCGAGTTTATCTTTTGGGTTTGCCGGCTTGTTTAAATAATGGCAGGCAATAAGATGTAGGTCATGATTACCTAAACTGATACTGACACTGCCTTGCATATTATAAAGCCGTTCAAGGCAAGCAAGAGAGTCAGGGCCTCTGGCGACAATATCACCGACTAAGTAAAGGTGATCTTGACTTGGATTAAAGTTAACACGCTCGAGAAGCCTGTTAAATTCAAAATAGCAGCCTTGTAGATCACCAATTGCGTAGTCGGCCATTGTTACTTAATGCAGAATATTAGGGCGAGCTAGACGAAATACGTCAATGGGGGCTTCAAATTCAGTGCCGAATTCATTGCGCATCGTATAATAGCCTTGCATCGTGCCAACAGGTGTATCGAGCACAGCACCACTGGTGTATTTGTAACTTTCGCCAGGGGCAATGGTTGGAGTTTCACCAACAACCCCTTCGCCCTGTACTTCAACTTCTTTGCCATTAGCATCCGTTATTAACCAATAACGACTCAATAGCTTAGCACTGCACAGACTGTGGTTTTTAATAGTGATAGAGTAGGCAAAAACGTATTTATCCTGTTCAGGTTCTGATTGCCCTTCAACATAAAAGGTCTCCACAGAGACTTTTATAGGTGAACCCAGATTACTGCTTGTTGTCATAAATCCAATTAGCTATATCAATAAATTGTTGTAAAGACAGGCTTTCTGCACGAAGCGTGATATCAATGCCAATACTTGTGAGCTCTTCAGCTGTAAGTAGGTTTGATAAACTGTTACGTAATGTTTTACGGCGTTGATTAAATGCTTCTAAACAGACTGTATTTAATAGTTTGGTACTTTTTGCACTACGTTGCTCAGGCTTTTTAGGGATTAAACGGATGACCGCTGAGTCAACTTTAGGCGCAGGTTTAAAGCACTCTGGCGGAACATCAATCACTGGCATTGCGTGGCAATAGTACTGGGTCATCACACTTAAACGACCAAATGCTTTGCTACCAGGGCCTGCTACCATGCGCTTCACCACTTCTTTTTGTAGCATGAAGTGCATATGTTCAACATTGTCTGCAAATTCAAATAGATGAAAGAGTAGCGGCGTTGAGACGTTATAAGGCAAGTTACCAAAAATTTTCAGCTTTTCATCTGCTTTTATCAAAGAACTAAAGTCGAACTTCATGGCATCACCTTGATGCACAGTTAACTTAGGTCCTAAAAAAGGGTGACTGGTTAAACGCTCGGCTAGATCTTTATCTAGTTCAACAACAGTTAAATGGCCGCTTAGCTCAGCCACAGGCTCAGTAATAGCCCCAAGGCCTGGGCCGATTTCTACTAAATTGTCTTCAGGTTTAGGATCAATAGCCGTGACTATTTTGTCGATGATCATGTCATCATTTAAAAAGTTTTGACCAAAACGCTTACGGGCGCGATGTCCTAAATGTACTTTATCTGTCATTGATTTTGTGCTTTTTCATGGGCGAGCTTAATCGCTTCGCGGATTGCTAATTCAAAACTACCCACATCAGCTGTACCAGTTCCAGCGAGATCGAGAGCTGTACCATGATCGACTGATGTGCGAATAAATGGCAATCCAAGGGTGATGTTAACTGAATTGCCGAAACCTTTGTATTTTAGCACAGGTAATCCCTGATCGTGATACATTGCGAGTACCGCGTCTGCCTGAGATAAATATTTATCTTGGAAAAGGGTATCGGCGGGTAATGGCCCTATTAAGTTCATACCTTGATTATTTAAAAGCTCAAGTGTTGGTGTTATCGTTTCGATTTCTTCACGGCCTAGGTGGCCATCTTCACCTGCATGCGGGTTTAAACCGCACACTAAGATACGTGGCTTTTCGATTCCAAACTTGGTTTGTAAATCATGGTTTAAAATTGTGGCGACCTTGCTCAGACGTTCTACTGTAATTGCTCGCGATACATAAGCCAGTGGTATATGCGTGGTAACAAGCGCAACACGCAAGCCCTCAGTGGCTAATAGCATAACAACATCGGCGGTATTTGATTGCTGAGCAAAGTACTCAGTGTGACCACTAAATGAGATCCCCGCTTTATTGATAATACCTTTATGCACGGGGCCAGTGACTACAGCAGCAAAGGTGCCATCCATGTTTTTTTCGCTGGCTATACGTAATGTGTCTAAGACATACTGTCCGTTGGCATCATTTAACACGCCAACTTCAACCTCTGCACCAAGATCAACTTGATGTAAATAAACACTCCCTGCAGGAGCCGTTGTTGGCGCTTGATTTTCATCAAACTTAATTAGGTCGATTGATAATCCTAGTTGCTTAGCGCGCTCTTTTAAAAGCGCGCCGTCAGCGATCACAACCAGTTGAGCATCCCATTGATGTTGAGCTAGTTTTATAAGTAAATCTGGGCCTATGCCAGCAGGCTCACCTGGGGTTATTGCTACTCTAATTGTCATGACGTTTATTCTGCCGGAAAGATATCAACATGGGCTTGTTCACGCATTTCTTGCTGCCAGTTGAAGCTTTCTTCTTTAAATTTACGGTTAAACAGTAATTGGTGAGCACGGTTACGTTTTGCCAGCTCTGTTTTGTCTGCTACGCGTTTGCCCAAAAGTTGTACAATGTGCCAACCGAACTGTGTTCTAAATGGTTCACTGATTTCATCTTTTTCTAATGAAAGAAGTGTATTTTTAAACTCAGGTACATAGGTACTTGGATCAGTCCAGTCGTACTCGCCACCTTTTAATGCTGAACCAGGGTCTTCAGAGTATTCTTTTGCTAGCTCTGCAAAGTCAGCTTTGCCTTCACGTAGCTCTTTTGCAAAGCCTTTTAGCATATCACGGGCTTTCTCTTCACTTAAGATGATTGAAGGCTTGATAAGAATATGGCGAGAGCGTACTTCTGTTGTTTCAACAACTTGGCGTCCACGTACGTCTTGAACTTTAATTATATGAAAGCCTGCGCCTGAGCGAAGTGGGCCAACAATATCGTCTTTTTTATGGCCTTTTACTGCCTCAGCAAAAAGAGAGGGCATTTCATTGATGCTCATCCAGCCTAGTTGACCACCTTCAAGTGCTTTTGAGCCACTTGATGATGAAATTGCAATACGCTTGAATTCTTTACCATCTTCTAAGAACTCGATGACTTTATCAGCACGAGTTTTTGCGCTCGCAATTTCATCAGGTGTTGCATCACTTGGGATATCAATCAAGATATGACCGATGTCATACTCTTCGGCATTTTTACCCTGAGTTTCCATGATTTTTAAAAGGTTATCGATTTCTTGTGGGCTAATATAAATTCGGCGATCTACATTGGCACGCATCACTTGCTGGGTTGTTATTTCTTTACGGATTTCTTCGCGATAAGCAGGGAAACTTTCACCTGACGCTTCTATCGTGCGACGTAAATCAGCGATGCTGCCGCCTTGCTCACGCGCCATGTTTTCGAGAGTTTGATCAAGTTGTGAATCAGAAATCTCAAGACCCATACGCTCGGCAAGTTGCATCATAAGCGCTTGGTTTACTAAACGCTCAATTGCTTGAATACGCAGGGTGTCATCAGAAGGAAGCTCTTGGCCTTGTTCTGCTGCTTGCGCTTTAACACGGTTAATAATTGTGTCGACTTCACTTTGTAAAATTACGCCTTGGTTAACCACGCCAACTACTTTGTCAATTTCGACAGGCTTGGCGAAGACACTTTGGCATAGGCCAACTGTTAATAATGCAGATGCAAATAATTTTTTAAAATTCATATTTTTTCTAATACTCTTGCTAATAGTACTGCGGTACTAGTTATTAAGAAAATACGGTCTACGATAGCCAAAAATACCTTGTTGTAATAATTTTTGCGCATCATAACGGCTTTTACTTCCAAGCCCTTTTAATACAATATTAAAACCAATACTGGTATCAAAAGTAGCTTGTTCTTGGCCTATCGCTTGATTCAAATCAGTTTCGATTTGGCGACGGCCTGTAATTTGAAACGCCCAACAGCACGATTCATACTGAAGACCGGTGAAAACTTCAATACTACGACCACTTTCTAAATCGCGGTGGTAGCTACCAACAAATTGCCAATCTCTAGTTAGTGGAATACTCGTAAATAAACCAACTTGTTCGATTGTATTGCCTGAGACATCATTTGCATAGCGATGGTTCAATTGTACAAGCTGTTTATCATCACCTTTATAATCTAATGTGACATTAGATTGGATGATTTCTTTACCGTCGGTGTCATATTGAATACCACCAGACAAATACCAGCGACGGTGCCAATGTAACATGGTTTGCGCTGCAAACAAGGCATTGTAATTGGTATCTGTGCCTAATCCTTGAGATGTTGGTTTTGCTTCGTCGCTTAAATAGAATATTTGACCCGCACTAAAATTAAAGACTTCTTCATTATCGCTACTAAATAAACGCGTTGTTGCACCGAGTGTAAATTGGTTCGCTGTTGCAATGCGATCGATACCTGAAAAGCGGCGATCTCGAAACAACCCAAAAAAGTCATCTTGTAATTTAGTGGTATCGTACAGGCCAATATTTGATTGGTCTTTATTTGGTGTATACAAATATTGAATCTGTGGCTCTAGAGTTTGTATACCGTCTTTAAAGAAAAAAGCGGTTTCACGTTCAAAGTTTAGTTGGCTGTATAAGCGAACTTTTGGCAGGGTACGTGTGACTTTTTCATCAAAATTAGTACCGCTCAAATCACCATGCTGATTATATTCTGTATGCAGTAAACTGACCTCAGATAAAAACGACCATGCATATTCTTGATAACCTAAGCTTGCTTTGGGCTCAATGTGAAGACGGCTTGCTTCATCAATCACAGCATTATCATTGGTGAAATAGCTTAATTCGCCATCAAGGGTCAAATCGACACCATAAAAATCGTAGGCATCAGTTTGCGAGAAACTGATTTGTGGTAAGGCGGCGTATGAATCTTTATGATCTCCCAATACCTCAAAGCTTTGTAATTTGATATTGGTGCGCCATGTTTCTCCTAAATGCGTCAAAGAACCTGTGCGGTAAAGCTGAGTATCTGTGCGCGTTGCATAGCTTGAATTTAAATCTGTTAGGTAATTATCATCACTGACGTTAGTTACATCGATTGCACCACGCCAATTTTCGCCAAAGTAGCTTTGTTGTTGCCAGTGGAATAAATAACGTGAGTCAACATTCGGCTCTTCGTCATCTTTATCTAAGTATTCGACGGCAACTAAGCCATTGTTATGTTCAGTCAGATAGCGGAACTCACCAATCATCTGTAAACCACGTTTAGACATATAACGTGGGGTAATAGTCGCATCGTAATTTGGCGCTATATTCCAGTAATAAGGGGTGATGGTTTCAATACCGTAACGGCCTGAGCTTGAGAAGTTTGGTGTGAGTAAACCTGACTTACGGCGATCATCTAACGGGAACGTAAAATACGGTAAGTATAAAACGGGCGTATCAAACACACGCAGAACTGTATTATGGGTTTCGCCCCAGCCATCATCACTTGATAGATCAATTTTATCAGCTTCGATTGTCCACACGGGTGTTTCACCAGGGCAGGTAGTAAAGCTTGCGTTCATCAGGTTTAGGCCAGACTGGTTAACCGTTAGTTTTTCTGCACCACCATGACCAAGTTGGTCGGTGAGCTTATAGTCTGCACCCAGTAAGCTTAACTCTGAATTATTTAAATCAGCATTGAGCCCCGAGCTGTTAATTTGGCTTACCTTATCGCGATAGACGATAGGCCCAGTTGCATTAAGTAGACCACGTTGTTTGTCAATCAGTGCACTTTGTGCGGACAAATTCATCGTTAGGGTGTTAATATCTACGTTGCCGGTAAATTCTGCGCTTTGGGTGCCCAATAGTTCAATATCATCAGATTTGATATCGATCATATTAAGTTCAAGGCCTGGGAGCGGTTGCCAAGCTCTGGTTTGCATTGAAGTGCCACAAAAATTGTGTGTCAGTTCAGTTTCGGCGAACGATGGTGCGCTAAGTACGCTTAGCATCATTATGCCCCAGGTTTTGCTCATTTAATGACCTTAATGCTCTTTGGTTGGATATAAGCTAGACATAATAAAGGAAAA
Source organism: Pseudoalteromonas sp. CO133X (assembly GCA_004208945.1). Lineage (GTDB taxonomy): Bacteria > Pseudomonadota > Gammaproteobacteria > Enterobacterales > Alteromonadaceae > Pseudoalteromonas. The sequence goes on from SGPE01000021.1 coordinate 52,035, forward strand.
CAATGGCAAATACAGTAATTGACTTAGTGAAAAATAGATATCTTACTAAATGAATCGTTATAAAAGTTTACAGCAGTTTTTAAATCCTCACTTTAAAGAGGATGAATATCAGTTAGCCGCCATTACTGGTGATGCAAGTTTTCGCCGCTATTTTCGTGTAAATACGGGCGATCATAGCTATATCGTCATGGATTCAGACCCAAATAAATTAGATAACACACCTTATATTGAACTTAATAAAGTGTTTTCTAAGCATGGCTTTAAATTACCAAAAATTCTTCAAGCAGACGAGAAGCAAGGGTTTTTCTTATTAAGTGACTTAGGTAATACACACTTAGCTGATTTACTGGGCGATAATGATCGCACCTCACACTATAAACACTTAATAAAATTAAATGCGCAATGGGCTCAAATCCCGCCAGCCCAGCATATGAAAGTATTTGATAGTGAATTTTTACAGTTTGAACTAAGCATATTTAAAGAATGGTTAGTCGATGCATTTATTGGTTACACGATGCTGGATGAGCAGCAAAGCATGTGGCAGCGAGTATGTGAGTTACTAATAAATAATGCCCTTGAACAACCTAAAGTAACAGTGCACCGTGACTTTCACAGCCGTAATATTATGCGTACCGGCCAGCAGTGGGCGATTATTGATTATCAAGACGCAGTGCAAGGACCTGTTTGCTACGATCTCGTATCTTTATTAAGAGATTGCTATTTTCAATTACCAGAAAAAGAACTCGACTATTTATTACACTATGCTTATGACGAGTTTATCGCGCAGCAACTTATCAATGACGTACCATTTTCAGCGTTTAAACGCTGGTTTGATTTAACCGGTGTGCAACGTCACTTAAAAGCCGCAGGTATATTTTGCCGCTTAAAATTACGCGATGCTAAGTCAGGTTATTTGAATAATGTACTGCCCACCCTTAAATACATTAGCAGCGTAAGTAAAGAATACCCTGAGCTTGAAACATTAAGTGAGTGGATGGAAACAATCATTATTCCTTTAACTGAAAAGCGATTAGCGGTAGAGATAAAATGAAAGCAATGATTTTAGCTGCAGGACGTGGCAAGCGGATGATGCCACTGACCGAGCACCTACCAAAGCCAATGCTCAAGGTTGCTAATAAGCCATTACTTGAGCACCATATTAATAATTTACGCCAAGCAGGTATTGTCGATATTGTCATTAATCTTGCGTGGCAAGGCGATAAAATAAAAAGTCACTTTGGTGATGGAACTGCTTTTGGTGTGAATATTCAGTACAGCCAAGAGCCCGAAGGCGGGCTTGAAACCGCTGGGGGAATTATCCACGCGCTTCCTTTGCTTGGGGAGCAGTTTGTGGTGATAAATGGTGATGTATTTTCTGATTATGATGTTAGCTCATTAACTCAGCTACATTTGCACTCTGGTGAGGCGCATATCGTACTGGTTGAAAACCCAAGCCATAACCTTGCAGGAGACTTTGCGTTGAGCCATATGAGCCCTGAGAGTCAGAAGTATACATTTTCTGGAATTAGCCGATATCATAGTGACTTTTTTAAAGACCTTGCTGCTGGCGTGCTTGCGTTAGGTCCTATTTTACGTGAGAGACTAGCTGAACATCGCGTGTCAACTGAGCTGTATATTGGTCAATGGAATGATATTGGCACGCCAGCTAGGCTCGATGAGTTAAATCAGCGCTTAGCTGTTCAAGATTTTTAAGAGGATGTATTGACGATGTGGGGAAAAGTACTGGGTTTTTGTTTTGGCTTTATGTTTGGAAAATTCATAGGTGCTTTACTCGGTTTATACCTTGGTCATATGTTTGATCGCAGCTTAAAACAAGACTTTGATAAAGCGGGGGGCTTTTCAGGTTTGTTTAAAGGCGATGATATTAACGAACGCCAAGCACTGTTCTTCTCGAGTTGTTTTGCTGTGATGGGGCACATTGCTAAATCAAACGGTCGAGTAAGTGAAACTCACATTCGTGCCGCTAGTTTGTTTATGGATGAGATGAACTTGTCTGGTGATGAGCGTCGCGAAGCACAAGATGCGTTTCGAAGTGGTAAAGAAAGTGACTTTTCACTAAAAGAAACGGTTCATGATTTTAAAGAGCGTTTCGCCCGCCGCCATGACTTATTACAACTATTTTTAGAAATACAAATTCAAATGGCGTTTTCCGATGGTCACCTTGCAGAGCAAGAAAAGCAATTATTGCAAGAAGTGAGCAAACAATTAGGAATATCTCGTACTCAGTTTTCATTTTTACTTAAACGTTATCAAGCCGAGTTTGCATTTCGTCAGCAACAACAACGCTTTTATGAGCAGCAAAATCAACAACGCAACACGCACAATGAGCAACAAGGCCATCGAGTGCCACCGAATAATGGCATGAACCGTGCCCAAGCCTTAGCATTACTTGGATTAAGCAATGATGCAACTTCGCGTGATATCAAAGTTGCGTATCGAAAGCTCATGGCGCAGCATCACCCAGATAAGCTTGTGTCACAGGGTCTACCAAAACATATGATGGAAGTCGCAGTAAAGAAAAGTCAGGATATTCAAGCTGCGTACGAATATTTAAAAAAGGCGGCGTAGAAAGCCGTCTACCTCTTTGAGCAGCCGCTCGTGTTGCTCAGGCTCAGTGGGTAAGCCAAATAATTCTCTTTGACGATAATCGTACTTTGCATGGCGTTTTACCCAGCGCTTTCGCTCATGAGCACTGTGTATTATGTCTTGATTCCCTTCACTGTAAAATATATCCAGTAGCGGTGGACTGATTGTCGATAGTGTTGCGTTAAGGTGTTGATTACGCTCACTATTAGGTAAATAACCACTTAGGCTGATGAATGCGTTCACACTGGTATTTGGAAAGCTAGCGTAATGTTCAATTAATAGCCCCGCGCTGGCACCCTGTGCAAGGACGATAATAGCCCCTTGTTCATCTAAGGCATTATTATAGAGCGCATTAAAGCGAGTAATTAGTTTGAGCTTATAGTCATTGAGTACAGCATCACTAATTGTCGGAGTTGCAGAGACAAAGTGAGGGGGTTGCTCTTTTGGCTCTGTTGATTCTGTCGTAGTGTCACTTTGCGTATCGCTTGATTGTGTATCAGTGTCAGCAGGATGCCAATCTATATCAGGCATCGTCATGGCAAGAGTTGCATAACCTAAGTCATTAAGCTGTTTACGTAGAAAGTTTAGGCCTGTATTACTGGTAGGCGGATGCTGCCAATCTGGAATAATTAAAACCACACCTCGTTGAGTGGCAGCCATCGATTGACGATAAAGACTGATAAACTCATCATCACCAGCAAGCAAGGTACGTACCTCACCATCAGGAATAAAGCGTTGAATATCGTTACTAACGATACTTGACCAAGGTGTTGGTTGAATGAAGTCGAGTGCACTTACATTGCTTATAAACGCAAAACTAGTGGCGTAAAGTAATGTATTTAATACTCTTAAAGTCATGCCGATACCCTAACTGAAGTCTAATTAGACTATCGGCACCTCATGCTAAATATTTAGCAATATTATTGTTAAAACTCAGGCGTGGCTTCAAAAACCATTTCTTTACCACTGACAGGGTGAGCCAAGCTGAGCATTTCTGCATGCAGTTGCAGCCTTGGCGCCATCGCTAATGCTGCTGGGTGGGCGTACAGTCTATCCCCTAAAATAGGATGACCTAAAGACAGCATGTGAACACGTAATTGATGTGAGCGACCAGTAATAGGGGTGAGCTCTACGCGAGTTGCATTGTCTTCATGCTCAAGCACTTTAAAGTGGGTTAGTGAAGGTTTGCCATTGTCATGGTCAACCATTTGCTTTGGACGGTTAGGCCAGTCACAAATAAGTGGTAAATCCACTGAGCCAGTTTGTTGTTCGAGTTTACCAAACACGCGTGCAATATAGCGTTTAGCGGTTTTTCTATCTTGAAATTGCATGCTTAAGTTACGATGCGCTTCTTTGTGCATTGCTAAGCAAATAATTCCCGAGGTTGCCATATCTAAGCGGTGTACAATTTTTGCTGTTGGAAATACGCGATTAACCCGTGCAATTAGGCAGTCGGCGTGTTTTGGATCTTTCCCTGGTACAGTGAGTAAGCCGCTTGGTTTATTCACAATAAGCAAGTCATCGTCTTGATAAACAATACTTAAATAAGGTGTCATTGGGGGATTATAATTGAGTAACACAACCAGCCTCGATGATTTTCTAGAGCGCTATTTTAAAGGAGCTGAGAGAGTTACACAAATGTTGATGGTAGCGCTTCGGAAGGTAATTCCACGTTCATAAAAAAACGCGATGTGAAAGCACACCGCGTCTATGATTGTCAGCCTAAAGCTTAGTGCGAAACCACAATCAAACGAATTGCATCCAATTTAACTTGGGCTTTTTCGATATAAGTCGTCAGTTCGCTGCGCTGTTTATCAAAAAAGTTAAGCTCTTCATCACGAATATTCGGATTGATTTGCTTAAGAGCGGCTAAGCGCGATTGTTCCTCAGCAAGTGCTGTTTGCATTTTCTCTAACGACTCAGCACGTAGTGCCTCAAGTTTTGTTTGTGCCATGCCTTGTGCGCTGGTGATCATTGGGTGAATAGCACTTTGTAAAGCACTGGCTAATTTACTTGCTGTTTGACGGCCCACGGCTGATAGTTGCTGGTTAAACGCGTCAAAGGCAACATTGTCAGCTAGGTTATTACTGCCTTTGTCTAGCAAAATACGAATAGGTGTAGGTGGTAAAAAACGCCCCACTTGTAGTGCTTTAGGTGCCATAGCTTCAGCAATGAAAATAAGTTCAACAAAGAAGGTACCGGCTGGTAGCTTTTTGTTTTTCAGTAACGCCACAGACGCAGTACCAAAGTCATCATCACAAATCATATCTAAGCTGCCTTGCACCATAGGATGATCCCAACTGATGAAATGCGCGTCTTCTTGCGAAAGCGACGTGCTGCGATCAAACGTCACTGTAATGCCATCATCTTTCAAACATGGGAAAGATGGGTTTAGCATGTGCTCTGTTGGTTTTAAGATAATGGTGTTTTCACCTTTGTCTTCTTGGCTTACGCCGAAAGTGTCGAACACATTAATCATGTAGCTTGGCAACGTGAATTGATCGTCTAGTTCTTCAATGTCAGCAACTAGGCTCTCCGCACGCCCTTGACCACTTGAATGCAGCTCTAATAAGCGGTCACGACCACTTTCCATTTGTTTTCGCAGCTGAGCATTTTGCTTAGCAACTTGTTCTAGAAGTGGCTCAAGCTCTTCTTCGTCACAATTATGAGAGCCAATAAACTCAAGTAATTCTTCACCAAACTCTTTATACAGCATTTGGCCTGTTGTTGAGGTTGTTTCAAACGCATCAAGGCCTTCGTTGTACCAACGTAATAGAACTTCTTGTGCGGTATTCTCGAAATACGGCACATGAATGTTTACGTCTTGGGTTTGACCAATACGGTCAAGACGACCGATACGTTGCTCTAACAAATCAGGGTTTAGAGGTAAATCAAATAATACTAAGTGGTGCGAGAACTGGAAGTTACGCCCCTCTGAACCAATTTCAGAACACAGCAGAATTTGCGCGCTGTCGTACTCATCGGCAAAGAATGCTGCCGCACGGTCACGCTCAACGATTGACATTCCTTCATGGAAAACAGACGCTTTGATTGCTTCACGCTCACGCAAAATTTGTTCAAGGCTAATAGCCGTTTCAGCTTTAGCACAGATAAGTAAGACTTTTTCGTGCTTAAGTGTTTTTAATGTCTCGATTAGCCAATCAACACGAGGGTCAAATGCCCCCCAGCTGGCATTTTCGCCTTCAAACTCTTGGAAAATCTTTTCAGGAAACAGTGCACGCAAAGCAGTTAGTTCTGCGTTTTGAATACCTCCCATATTGCCCAAAACTGAGATGGCTGTTTTATATTGCTTTGGCATTGCCATAGGGTAAGCATGAAGTTTACGGCTAGGGTAGCCATCGATGCCACTACGGCTATTTCTAAATAAAATACGTCCCGTGCCGTGACGGTCTAATAGCATTGATAAAATTTCGTTACGGGCAGCTTCATCACCTTGCTCTGCACTTGCAAGTAATTCGCTGATGTCTGTTTCTTTTAAGAGTGCTTTTAACGCGTTACGTGATGCATCAACCAAGCCCTTTTCAGCAAGGAGTTGGTTGGCTGCTTCGGCAACATCTTTGTAGTTACTTTCTTCTTCAACAAACGCATCGTAGTCGTAGAAACGATCAGGATCGAGTAATTGCAAACGTGCAAAGTGACTGCGGTGACCAAGTTGATCGGGTGTCGCTGTTAGTAAAATAAGCCCCGGAATGTCTTGGCTCAACTCTGCCATACGTTGGTATTCAGTGCTTGGTTTACCATTATTAATACTTAGGTGATGAGCTTCATCAACGACCAGTAAGTCCCAGTCAGCCAGTGTAGCTTGTTCAAACCAGCGCTTTTTCTTGCTTAAAAACTCAAGGCTAGTAAGTACTAACTGTTCGGTTTCAAATACGTTTGGCGAGTCTGCAAATGCTTCGTCACAGCGTTCTTCATCAAAAATAGAAAAGCGTAGGTTAAAACGACGTAGCATTTCAACAAGCCATTGATGCTGTAAGTTTTCAGGCACGACAATTAACACTCTGCTTGCGCGACCTGTAATGATTTGCTGATGTAAAATCATGCCCGCTTCAATGGTTTTACCAAGGCCAACTTCATCTGAAAGTAATACACGGGGTGCGAAGCGCTTACCCACTTCTTGGGCAATATACAGCTGGTGAGGAATAAGATTGGCACGCTGACCAATTAAGCCCTTAAGCGGTGATTGTTGGCGCTCAAACTGGTGTTGCCAAGTTTGGTAGCGAAGAGTGTAACGATCAAAGCGGTCCACTTGACCGGCAAATAAACGGTCTTGTGGTTTATTAAATTTGATAAAGTGATCTAAAAAGGTTTCTTTTAATTGTGCTTTCTCACCGTTATCAGTGCGAATACCGTGGTAGCACAATAAATCACCTTGTTCTTCAACAGACTCAACTTCAAGTTCCCATTCTTCAACGCTGCGAATAGTATCACCTGGATTGAATGCGACACGAGTAACAGGCGCTTCAGTTAAAGAGTAAACACGGTTTTCTCCACTGGCAGGAAATAAAATGCTGACCTGACGGCCTTCAAGGGCAACAACGGTGCCTAATCCTAAATCTGACTCTGTATCACTGATCCAACGTTGACCTAAGGAAAAATTCATATATGTCTCATCTATGAAGAAAAAAGGCGGCTATGTTACCTGTATCGTCTTGGTACTTCAAGGCAGTAAACTCGCCTTATACAATTAAATTTAGTCAATCATTTAAAGTCATTTTTTTGGATAGAATTTGTATGTATTTTAATCACTTAAATAATTGTAATTTTAGCTGTCATAAAAAGGACTTTTGCTACAAATAGACTAAACTGAGTATATACCTAACAAATAAATAACAGGTTCAATTCCCGTTTGTTTAGTTACTTGGGTATAGCATAAAAATCATAAAACGTAAGGAAAGTGCTATGGAAAAAGCTTCGAACCTTGATAGTAAAATGTATGTGCTCGATACCAATGTATTACTCCACGAACCCCTCGCTTATTTATCTTTCCAAGAACATGATGTTGTTATCCCCATGACAGTATTAGAAGAGCTCGACCACATTAAAGATAGAAAACATGATGTCAGCCGTGATGCTCGTGTTGCTATTCGTGGTTTAGATGAAGTGTTAAAAGATGCGTCCCCAGAGCAAATGTTACAGGGGGTGGCGTTACCCAGTAATAAAAAAGCGAAAGTTCAGTCCCGAGGTCGACTCATTATTGTTAACGACCACTTATTTGCAGACAGTATTTCTGGTTTACCAGGTAACGAAAATGATCACCGTATTATCAATTGTGCGGTGCATCTACAAAAACAGCACAGTGACAGCAAGGTGGTGCTTGTTACAAAAGACATCAATATGCGACTAAAAGCCAAAGGGGCAGGGCTTAAATTTGTTGAAGATTACAGAACAGATCAGCTAATTGATGACATTGCCTTACTGACTAGTGGCTATAAAAAGATAGAAGGCGATTTTTGGCAACAGGTAGGAGAGTGCGAAACTGAGCAACAAGGGCGGGACACTTATCACCATGTAGCAAAAAATACCATCAGTGACGTATTTTGTAATGAATACATTCTTGATAGTAGCGATCACTTTGCTGCGCGAGTAAAAAGTTATGATGATAAACAAATCACGTTAAAAGATATCAGTGTTGAGCGCTTGATGAGCCACACGGCATGGGGAGTAAAACCAAAAAATGTTTATCAAGGTATGGCGCTCGATGCCTTACTTGACCCAAGTATTGAGTTGGTTATTTTAACTGGCCCTGCAGGCTGTGGTAAAACACTACTTGCGCTTGCCAGCGCCCTTGAAATGATTATTGAAAAAGGCATTTATGATAAAGTTATAGTCACCCGTAACACACCTGAAATTGCCGAATCTATCGGCTTCTTACCTGGAACTGAAGAAGAGAAGATGGCACCTTGGCTGGCTGCTATCACAGACACGCTAGAAGTGTTACATAAAGGTGATGAAAATCCGATTTCGAGTCGTAATTACATTATGGAAAAAGCCAATGTGCAATTTAAATCGGTGAACTTTATGCGTGGTCGTAGTATTCAAAATGCCGTGGTGATTTTAGATGAAAGCCAAAATTTAACGGCTTCACAATTGAAGACCATTATTACGCGTTGTGGTGAAGGAACCAAGCTCATATGTTCAGGTAATTTGGCGCAAATTGATAGTAACTACCTAACTCCAGTTACCTCAGGCTTAACTTACATTGTTGAACGCTTTAAAGATTTTGAAGGAAGTGCCACCGTAAACTTAAATGGTGTTGTTCGTAGTCGCTTGGCAAGCTTTGCCGAAGAAAATTTATAACTTGCCAGTAGATCCTTGCCTCGTTAATCTAGAAAGTTCCGAGGCAAGGTACTTTAAAGCTAGTGAACTTTTTACCACTTAAACGTTATTACCGCTCTATCACTGTCGCATTGATTGTGCCATTGCTAGTGGCATTTTTCTTATGCTTGCATTTGTATGACTTAAAACTTGAGCGTGCAATTGAGAATCGTCACAGCAGCTTTAGCAATATTTCAGCTCAACTGAGCCATGCAATGAGTGCGGCAGATGGGCTGATTGATACCATGTTTGTATTATACGAGCAGCCATTATCGTATGATTTCGACCCAAGCTGGACCAAAGATGTAAACCAATTTGAGCATTATTATTATCAGCCAGTTGGTGACGAAGTAGGTGAAATAGTTGGACAAGGTAAGTTTGCTTCAACATCTAATGCACTTGAACAGTGGCGCCAAGTTATTGCATTAGGACCTTCTTTTAATACCACGCTCTCACTTATCCAATCTTTACAAGCGGTTGCTTATGTTAATGAGCAAGGTTTTGCTTATACCAAGCGGCGCTCAACCGCAGACAGCACCTTATTAACGACAATACTCGACAATAAACTTAAACCACAGCAATTGAACGACAACACGCTTTCGTCAAGCCAAGTCATTACTGTGAATGATCGTGCTTATTTTGCAATTGGTAAAAAGCGAACAGCCACAAGCCATGACTACATCATTTTAATTTATGATTTAGAAGCAATTTCAAATTGGTTGCAGAAAATAGCGCCACCGCAGGGTGAGTATATTTTTATAAATCAACATAACCAAGTTATAGCCAGCTCTGACGTGCGTTTAAATAGTGTCGTCAGTGCAGGTGATTATTGGCCTGAACCAATGATTATTGGCACTAAGCGGCCCGCAAAAAAATCTCATAGCTACTTAGTTCAGCCCTCAGACAACTTGCCCATCTACACTCGTTTTTATGAATCTAAACAGGCGCTTAGTGAGCCAATTCGTTACGATATTCTTTTAGAGTTTATATTTTTGTGCGTCTTTTTAATAATGATGTTTAGTGGTGTATTTTGGTTGAGCCAACGTATATTTGTTAAGCCCATGACACACTTAATCTGCTATTTAGATCAACATAATGAGAACAGTAACCCGTTTTTACATTATCGTATACCGACAGATTGGCAGCCATGGTTCAGCAGAGTTAAGCAGGTCTTTAAACGTAATGAAGAGCTGGTTACATCTTTACAAGAAGCCAATAAGGCACTTGATTCACAAGTTCAAGTAAAATCAGAGCAATTACGACGTAGTATTGATGCCAAAGAACGTCATTTAGCCTTGTTAAACACTATGCTTAACAATGTGCCAGATCTCATTTATTTTAAAAATACTTACGGTGTTTTTTTAGGTTGCAATAAAGCTTACGAAAGTTACGTAGGCATGCCACAAGAAGAACTCGTTGGTGAAAAGTTTACTAACACAAATCAAGATAATACTGAGCTCAATTTATTAGAAGAAAAAGTGTTAACTGAGCGCCAAGTCTATCAAAAGCGCTTAGTCACAGATAATAAAACATACAACCTCAGTATTGCGCCATTTTATAATGAGCATCAGCAACTGTTAGGTACGATGACCATTGGTAGGGACATAACAGAGCAGCATGAAGCACTTAATGCGTTGCAAAGCTCAGAGGCAAAGCTCAAAAGTGCCATGGAGTATGCTGCGAATGGGGTTATTTTATTATCTCTAGATTATCAAGTGTTGCAGGCTAACAAAGCCGCCCGCCAGATATTTTCAATGCAGAAAAGCTACAATATACCCAGTCAGTACATGTTGGCTGATTTGTTCGTTGAGCAATCACTAGAAAAATTAACGCAAACACTTGAGCAGCTTCATAGTGAGAAGAAAAATGTTTATCACTTTAGCTTACCTCAACAAGAGCAAAAGCGTTGGTTGCAAATAAGTGTCTCCTTGGTATGGGATAATGAACAAACCCCTGATTATTATGTTTTGCACGTGCAAGATGTTACAGATTTAATTCAGGCAAAGAATGATGCGGAGAGAGCGACATTAGCTAAAAGTCGTTTTATTGCGAATTTAAGTCATGAAATACGTACGCCCCTTAATGCGGTGTTAGGTTTAATAGATGTAATCGCTTTACAAGGTTTATCGCAAGAGCAGCGAGGCTACGCATCGCAAGCTAAGTCGGCAGCAAATAGTTTGTTGTCACTACTTAATCGTATGCTTGATTTTGCCCGTGTTGAAAGTGCACAAGTGCAATTAAATAAGGCTCCATTTAGTGTGGCTGACTTAATTGATTACTGTGAAGGGATTGCAACGCCTCTTTGTAGTAAAAAAGGTTTAGAGTTTATCGTCGAATGTGATGACACCATTAATGCAAATTTATTGGGTGATCAAATTTGTCTACAGCAAGTCCTCGCAAATTTATTAACCAATGCGGCTAAATTTACAGAACATGGCAGTGTAAAACTGAGTCTTACTTTAGTTGAACAGTCTGATGAGCAGCAACTTATTTGCTTTGTGGTTAAGGATACGGGGATTGGTATTAGTGATGCTGATCAAGGCCGATTATTTGATGCTTTTACGCAAGGAGACGAGTCGCTTACTCGTTCTCATCAAGGTGTAGGACTTGGCTTAGCAATTGTTAAATATGAAGTCGCATTGATGGGCGGGGAAATTAAACTCACAAGTGAAAAGGGTAAGGGCAGTGAATTTAGCTTTTGCTTACAGCTTGATAAAACCACACAGACCGCCAAAAAAAGCAGCCCGTTACTACCATCAACTACAGATTTATCAGGCCTATTAGTGCTCGCGGTAGATGATAATCCACTTAATTTAAATATTATTAAAAGTATTTTAAAGCAGGCTAATATTACTGTTGTTTGTGCTGATAGCGGTGCAAAAGCAATAGAGTTATCTGCGAGTTTAACCCCAGATCTGATTTTTATGGATATTCAAATGCCAGAGATGGATGGTTGTCAGGTGACACGAATTATAAGGCAATCATTCACAAAAGAGCAGATGCCTATATACGCATTAACCGCTCATAGTGAAGCCGCTGATATTGAACAATCTGTCGCTGCAGGTATGAATAAGCATTTAACAAAGCCAATTGTTGCAAATAAGCTGTTTTTAGCAATGAGTGAACTTGATAAACCCATTGAACCGTTTTTTGATCATTCTTTTGTTTTAACTCAGTTTGCAAATAATAGTGGTTTGGTATTAACTATGTTATCAAAGTTTGCCACTATGGCCGCACAGCAATTATTAGAAATTTCTACCTTAAGTACTACAGAAGAACTGGTTAGAGTTGTGCATAATGTAAAAGGGTCTGCTGGTAATTTAGGTTTTAAGCGATTGTCAGCATGTGCTAAACAGTGTGAGGCTAAACTTAAAACGCAAGGCAAGCTTCCTGAGTTATTAAACGATGAACTGCAACGACAAATAAAACAAGTTATTGCATTTATCATCGAACAAGGATCTACAAATGTTGAAAAAAGCCAAGGTACTGATTGTTGATGACGATCCGTTAAATCGCTTGGTCTTAGAAAAAACATTGCGACAAGATTACGATGTTTTTTGTGTTGAAAGTGGCGAAAAAGCACTTACATTTTTAAAAACACAACCCGTTGATTTATTAATATTAGACATTGTTATGCCGGGTATCGATGGCTATGAAGTGCTAGCGAAAATAAAAGAAAATACCACAACAAACATGTTGCCTGTTATTTTTATATCCGCAAATACCAGCCATGATGATGAGGCCAAGGGCCTTGAGCTAGGGGCGATGGATTACATAACTAAGCCTTTTAGCGCTGCGATTGTTCGTGCCCGTGTTCGCAATCAGTTAATGATCAAACAAAAGAATGATCTACTCGAAATGTTGGCATCGATTGATGGTTTAACTGAAATACCTAATCGACGTTACCTTGATGAAAACTTATCAAGGGAGTGGCGACGTTCAAGACGAGATCACACCCCTTTATCGGTTTTATTGATGGATGTTGATCACTTCAAGCGTTACAACGACTGTTATGGTCACCGTGCCGGTGATGATTGCCTTAAAAAAATAGCGCATGCACTTGTTGGTTCATGCGAGCGAGGGAGTGATTTTGTTGCCCGTTACGGTGGCGAAGAATTTGCAGCTGTGTTACCGAATACATCCGCAAAAGAGGCCATTGCATTTGCTAATAAATTACGTAACGCAGTTAATAAGTTGAATATTCCGCACAAGGCCTCTTTAAATTCAGAGTATGTAACAATAAGTATTGGTATTGCTACCACTGAATCAGGACAAGTTTATGCTGAGCAAACACTTCTTGAAGAAGCTGATTTAGGTTTATATCAAGCCAAAGGGGCTGGGCGTGATCAAGTGGTATCGCGATTAGTATCGGCGACAATGCAGGAGTAGGTTATTTGTCTACCCCTGCATAAAGTAATTAGCTATTGCTGAGTGATTTATAAATAGTGTCGCCCACACCAATTAATTTATCGTTTTTAAAGACCAAAGGGGTGCACTCATCTTTGGTCGTTTTGCTGTCTGAGTGGATGCTATGAGTGGCATAAAAAAGTACTTGGTATACACCGTCGTCCTGTTTAAGTAACTCTGTAAAGTTAGGTGTGCTTAGTTTGTTGAGTACCGTTTGGTAAGGCGTATCAAGTGCTAAGTTTGCAATGACTTCACGATTATTTTTGTGGTGTTTTTGCCAGCTTGTTGACGAGTCGCCTGCCCAGTGAGTTTCGGCTTCACCATCTGACACGGCAATGACACAACCAGTTAAAAAAGGTGCTGTTAGTGCGGCAATAAGAAGTGCTTTTTTCATTGTTATATCCCTTGTTTTATCGTTTCGTTTTTTCATATATAGCAATCCATTTGCCAATATTTTATTTTCTTTATAATCAATGGTTTAAGCTGTATTTGCGAGCTGGCTAAGTAATGTGGAACTCATTACTTAGCTTATTTGACTAAAAAATTGCTTTTTAGACCAGTCTATTACGTGCCTCACCTTGACTGAAGGCGTTGATGTTAAGCGCTATTTCTGCCACAAGTCGAGCAATTGATTCTTGACTAGCCCAAGCAATATGAGGTGTTAGGAGTAAGTTGTCACCTTGATAAATAGCAAGTGGGTTATTTTCTTCTGCAGGCTCTTTACTCAACACATCCACACCGGCACCCGCAATCACATTATTAGCAAGGGCGTGGGCTAAATCAGCTTCGTTGATAATTCCCCCTCGTGCTGTATTTATTAGGATAGCTGTTGATTTCATCATATTGAGTTCTTTAGCTGCGATTTGGTCGCGAGTTTCATCGGTCAGCGGGCAATGAACACTGATTATATCTGCTGTTTTGATGGCCTCTTCAAAGCTAACACGTCCTTCGCGAGGAGCATGCCCTTTGCGCTCACTTATTATTACATTAACACCAAAAGCACGGCCTACATCAGCAACCGCTTTACCAAGTGAACCATAACCAATAATCGCAAGTGTTTTGCCTGACATGTCATTAAAACTGTAATCTAAACGACAGAACATAGGGCTTTGCTGCCATTTTCCAGATTGGCAATCTTGAATATAACGGTGCGTATTACCTAATAAGTTAGTGATAAGTGCAAATGTATGCTGTACCACAGAAGGGGTAGAGTAGCCTGCCACATTGGTGACAGCAATGTTGTGTGTTTTGGCTGCATCTAAATCAATGTTATTGGTGCCGGTTGCTGCAACACAAATTAGTTTTAGGTTGCTAAGCTGCGACATCGCTTTTTGATCAATAACAACCTTATTAGTAATGATAATATCGGCATCCTGACAACGAGAAACAACATCTTGTGGGTCTGTTAAATCATAGCAAGATAGCGTTCCTAAGTTTGCCAACGAATCTAATGAGGTATCTGCTAATGTGGCGGTATCAAGGATGGTAATATTCATGTGCTTTCCTTTTTTAATTTAATGCTTGACCTTAGGGTGTACTCCAAGGTTTATAGTACGTATAAGCTTTTAAATGGAGACGGTGATGAAAATAGGTGAATTTGCCCGCAAGTTGGGTGTTTCAACAGATACATTAAGGTACTACGAAAAACATGGTTTGTTAACGCCTAGTTCGCGTTCGGAGTCAGGGTACCGTGTTTATACAGATACAGACATTAAACAGATGTCGTTTATCTTACGCGCTAAAAACGTGGGATTTAGCTTGTCTGAAATAAATGAGTTGTTGCAAATAAAAATTCATAAAGATCAGCATTCGTGCCATGAAGTTAAAGAATTGACGCTACAAAAACGTGATTTAGTCGCTCAGCGTATTGAAGAGTTAACACGGTTTTATGATTCATTATCGCTATTAGCTCAAAAATGTTGCGGCGGTGAAGAGCCAGCTGAAAATTGTTCTATATTAACGACATTGGAGGATATAGATGGACTTACTCACTAATTTTTGGCAGTTATTTTTACTGTCTGCCCCTTGGTTGATGTTGGGGTTATTAATAGCAGGGCTATTAAATGTTTACTTGCCTACTGACTTTTTGAATCGTCATCTTGGTAAAGAAGGACTTTGGACCACAATTAAAGCTGCTCTTATTGGCGCTCCAATGCCACTGTGTTCATGTGGTGTGATCCCTGCCGCTATAGGACTTAGACGGGCTGGCGCTTCGAAAAGTGCTACGACGGCTTTTTTAGTATCGACCCCTGAAACAGGTGTTGATTCTGTTTCTGTTTCTTATGTTTTATTAGGCCCGTTTATGGCAGTGCTCAGGCCGATTGCAGCTGTATGCAGTGCAATTGCTGCTGGTATGTTAGTTGGTAAAGAGAGTGAAATTAATGATGAGCATACTAAAGCCTCGAATAATAACCATGAAAAAGTAACAAGTAGTTGTTGTAGCACCAAGCAAGCAATCGCGAAAGAGCCTGCATCAAGTTGTTGTAGTACAGAGCAAGCTCTTGCTGTTGAGAAAACAAGCTGCTGCGCAAGCAAAAAGGAAACCGTTAAAATTGAAGGGGGGATTGCAAAACTTAAACGCGCAATAAGTTTTAGCTGCAATAAGTTGCTTGAAGATACCATGATATGGTTGGTTATCGGTCTATTTTTTGCCGCACTGGTCCAAACCTATGTGCCTGAGTCGTACTTGAGTCAGTGGGGGAGTGGTATTTTTGCAATGCTGGTGGTGATCCTAATTAGCATTCCTATGTATATTTGTGCGACGGCCTCAACCCCTATTGCAGCAGGTTTGTTGCTCAGTGGTGTATCACCAGGCGCCGTGTTGGTGTTTATGTTGGCAGGCCCTGCCACAAATATTGCAACACTGGGTGTGGTGGGTAAAGAGTTGGGAAAACGCGCTGTAGTTGCTTATCTAATTGGTGTAATAGGCGTTGCATTACTATTCGGGTTTTTAACGGATTACCTAGTGTCTGAGTTTGGTTTTGTCGTGGCACCCATGATGGGGGATGAACATCAAGTATTACCGCACTGGTTGAGCTTAGTGTGTGGCGTATTATTGGTCGCTTTAATGTTGAGGTTAGCGTTAAAAATGTGCTTAAAGAAGTCAACACAGACTGGTAAGAGCATTAGCTAATTTATTGTTATTAAAATATATTTTAATAACAATTGAGAGAAGATATTGGTTAACTATCGCGTCTCGGTTCGCATTTAAAATTGCCTGAGTTATAATCCGCCAATTCTTTAAACGGTACGCTAAGCGTGCCGTTTTTTAACTTAAGTAGTTTTTATGAGTGAATGTGTGGATAAATACGCAGATATAAGACCTTACAATGATGATGAAGTTGCAGATTCAGTGGCACGTTTAATTGCTGATAATGCCTTTGTGGATGTTATCGCTAAGTATAATCTACCACGCTTTTTATCTTATTTTCCGTTTATAACACGCCCATTAGTACGTCAGCAGTTAAGAAAAAAGTGGGGTAAAACCAACTCAGTTGAACAAGTTCAGCATGAAGTTGCTGATTATCTGAATAAGCTAATTACTCGTACTACATCGGAAGTCACATTTTCAGGTATCGATAAACTTGATCCGAAGCAAGCTTATCTATTTATCTCTAATCACCGTGACATTGTTCTTGACCCTGCTCTGGTTAACTGGGGCTTGTTTAAGCACAACATGCCGACTGTTCGCATCGCAATTGGTGATAACCTGCTGCAAATTCCATATATTACTGAGTTAATGCGCTTAAATAAGAGTTTTATCGTTAAACGCTCGGCAAAAGCACCAAAAGAAATGTTAAAAGCGCTATCGCAACTTTCTGCTTATATTTATGATTCACTGGCTGAAGGCCACTCTATTTGGATAGCGCAAAAAGAAGGTCGTGCGAAGGATGGTTTTGACCAAACGGATCCTGCACTACTTAAAATGTTGCAATTACAAGGTCGTAAACAGAAAAAAGAATTTGCAGATTATGTGCGTGAGCTAAAAATAGTACCTGTTTCTATTTCTTATCAGTATGAACCATGTGCAATTGCAAAAGCAAAAGAGCTATATCATAAGCAACAACATGGCCAGTATGTGAAGCAGCAAGGTGAAGATATAGCCAGCATTGTTGAAGGTTTCAGTACCGCTAAAGGGCATGTTCACTTAGCGTTTGGCCAGCCAATCGAATCAGGTTGTGAATCACCAGAGGAATTAGCAAAAACCATTGATCAGCAAATTGTTGATTCGTTTTTCTTACATCCAGGTAATTATATTGCTGGTGGCTGTAAACAAGCAGTAATAGATAAACAAGACGCTGAAGCATTTGATACGCGTTTAAGCCAAGTTCCTGAAGAATTAAAGCCTTTGGTCTTGGCTATGTATGCAAAGCCATTTCATCGTAAAGCGGAGCTTGCAACGAGCGAATCTTAATCAGAGTAAGGTATTTTAAAAGCTACTTTTTAAGTGGCTTTTTTTATGACTAAATTTCAGGCTATACTTTCAGTACCTTTAATTTACTGGCAAATTGTGATGCAACAAATTGAAATATTTGAAATCCCAAGCCCTTGCAAAGGAATTTGTCAGGTTAATAACCGTGGTTACTGTAAAGGGTGTTATCGCAGCCGTGATGAGCGATTTCATTGGAATAACTTCAGTAATGCGGAAAAAAGAAAAGTCATTATTTTATGTCAGCAACGTTATAAACGCTTCCTTCAGAAAAAACTCAATGCCGCTGCACACACACAATCTAGCCCTGAGCAAGGTGGTTTCGATTTTTAGAAGTCGGTAAGGTTATATTTGTTTTTTAAAAATCGCACTGTGCCTTGCTCATCTAACTTCTTTAATGCTGCTGTCAGCTTTGGGATTAATGCCGCGTGGCGCTTATGTACAAAGTGAAAGCTTTGCATGGGCATTAATATCTCTTTATGAAATGGACTCTGATCAAAGTTAGGGTGTTTCGTTGATAGCAAAAAGTCGAGTAAGAGGGTTCCTTCAACGCGTTTTTGCGTCAGTAAATTTAGCTGAGCAGTGATATTTCTAACAGTGATAACATCGCCATGAAATGGGTGTTTATCTAAAAAACTTTGTGCAGCAGGATAGCTGGACTGGATTGCTAATGACTTTAGGTCGCTATAACGACACGTTTGACAGTTTTTTAGTAGCAGTAAATTAAAGTTGAACAATGGGAAATCAACTTTTAAGAGGTTAGGGTAGTCTTGTGTTACGTCTGCAATGCGGCCTAATTGCCCATCAAGAATCCCCTCGTTTGCAGCAGCCAAGGAACTTTGGTGATTAAAATCAATAATGTGCAACTCGT
Source organism: Pseudoalteromonas sp. CO133X (assembly GCA_004208945.1). Classification (GTDB taxonomy): domain Bacteria; phylum Pseudomonadota; class Gammaproteobacteria; order Enterobacterales; family Alteromonadaceae; genus Pseudoalteromonas. The sequence goes on from SGPE01000021.1 coordinate 70,688, forward strand.
AACCAATCTCTTTATAAGCCGTACGAAGTAAATCTATGACATAACGTGCTTGCGGTGTATCAGCAGGGCGGTTGAATATTAACAAACTAGCGTGAGTAGAGTAAGAAACGCAAAGTAAAACAAATGCAAAAAAATAAATGATAAACTTTGGCATTGTGCTTTCCTTGCGAGCATAAATTCGCCGTTAATTTACTTTCATGCGTGTTTAAAATCAAGGTTGGCACGTCGTTAATATGCTAATTTTTTCTTTATTTTGTTATACTGCGAAAATTGTCACTTTATTCCTGAGATAGCATGAGTTTTAATTTATGTAATTTGCCAAGAGAGCAAAAGTACCAAATTCAACTAGATTATGAAGCGTCTTTTTGGGCTTACCAGATTAAGCGTGGTAAAAACACGCGAGAAGGCGTGTACACAAGCATAAATAGTAGACCCATGTCTGAACAAGCATTTTTAAAGCAGCAATTTGAGCATTACCTGTCATTAATGAGTTAGTAATGCCCAAGCTAACGTTTTGCTTGCTCGATCCTATAAAAACACCGCTAGTAAATAAGTTTTATAATAAACACGGTGCGCGTGGTAGAGCGACGAAAGCTGACCAAGTGTGGGTTGCTTACCATGAGATAAACATTGTTGGCGCCTGTCGTGTACAAAATCAACATGGCTATTTATTTTTATCAACGTTATATGTTGATGCCCAGTGGCGTGGTAAAAATGTAGCGTCTCAGTTACTTAAGGCTCTACTCGCCGAACAAAAAGGGAACGTTTTTACTTTTGCTTATCAAAATCTAATTGATTTCTATCTACAAAATGGGTTTAACTATACATTAACATTACCCTGTTCTTTGCAATCGTTGTTTGAGGTGTATGCGCATCGAGGTATTGTCTCAATGCAGTTTACATGTGACGCCGTGCCAAGTAAGTAATTTGGAACGTTAATGACTAAGTTTTTATCCAGAATTATCTTCTGTACTATTCTAATAGCCTGTTTATCTAGTCAAATCAGCTTTGCACAGGTCAAACGTTTATCAACAAGTGAAGGCTTATCGCAAAGTTATGTCAACACCATGCTCATCGATAACAGCGGTTACCTATGGCTTTCAACTGAGGGCGGACTTAACCGTTATGATGGTTATGAAGTTGTTAACATTAAAGGCCCCAACGGTGAGCTTGAAGACGCAATTATCGATCGTATTTATCAAGACCCACAAGGGTATATCTGGATAGCCTCAATACAAGCAGGGTTATTTCGTTATGACCCTAGCGAAGATTCATATGAGCAATTTATCCCGAAACCGACTACCGAAGAGCAAATATTCATTGAATCGGTATTCAGCATGGTTGCGGTAGATGATAAAACGCTTTGGCTAGGGCGAGGTCAGGATTTTGCAAAGCTTGACTTAGAAACCAAGCAAGTAACCTCATTATTTGAAATACCAGAGCGAATAAAAAGCAGTGTCATTCGCGAGCTATACCCTTATAAAGGGTATATTTTTATGGGCACAAGTAACGGAGCATATGTATATCAAATCGCTTCGGGAAAAGTGAGAAAACTTGAGCATTTGCAAGATAAGCCAGCCCACATATATCAAAACTATGTAAAGTCTTTCGCTGTCGTCAATGACCAAACCTTATTAGTGGGTGCTGTTAAAGGCTTGTATAAGGTCGATATTAGCCAGCTTGATAAGATGTTTACAACACCTGATATTGCCTTTAATAATGAGCTGTTAGTACGTGATTTAAATATCTGGAAAATCATTCAACAAGAATCAAAAGTGACCTTAGGAACAGATAAGGGGCTATTTGATTATACCCTAGCAACGAGAGAGCTGATAAAAAATACCCGCTTGAAAGAGAGCGGCTATACACTTGCAGATACTAGTATTATTGATGTCGTTAAAGACAGATCTGGCGGTATGTGGCTGGCAACTAAAAATGATGGGGCATTTTACTTGTCCTACGATAACTATAACTTCATTAATGTTGTTGCTAGCTCAATTAAAGGCGATGGATTATCACATCACTCTATTTGGGGGCTGACTGAGTATCAAGGCCGCCTTTGGCTTGCCACTCATAATGGGTTAACTGCCGTCGATTTAGATACCTATGAAAGTGAAGTATATCTAAAAAACTATCAAGTTGATCTGATCACAACAGAATTTAGCGTTTATCAAATCATGCCTTACAAAGGTAAACTGTGGTTGCACACTAATCGTGGTATTTTTAGCTTTGATCCGACAACAGGACAAGCTAATCCAGTCAAAACAGCAGATCCTGAACAGCAAGTTCTAATTAATGATTGGGTGCATGGTGTATTATTGATGCCAACGGGGGATTTACTTTATGTCCATCCAGATTATGGCATGTTTGCATATAATATTGATAACCAAAAAGTGACCCGTTTAGGTGGCAAATTTGATGAGTTTGAACCTTTTTTGGCCTATGGGTTTCTGCCTGCCTTATCAAGTAAACCGGATGCACCTCTTTTTTATAATGCGGGAATTTTGTATCAAGTAGACCCGCAGACTTTTGACTTAACAACAATTTATACTGTTCCTGAGCAACATGAAAACGTCGCTGTTAATGTTATGTCCTACATTATCGATAACAACAATGTATTGTGGTTATCTTTATCTAATTTCGGCTTAATAGGTCTTGATGCAACGACTTATGAGCATATCTACACAATCGATTTAGAAAAAAATAAACTCGGCACTTTGCTTTATGACATGGTGTTAGATGAAGCAGGTATGATTTGGATGAGTTCCCACAAAGGCTTGTGGCGTTTGAACCCCGAAAACTTACATTTCCAACAATTTACAGGGGCTGAAGGGTTACTTTCAACAGAGTTTAATAGTGGGGCATTCACACAACTAGAATCAGGGCAAATAGTCTATGGTACGCTGAAAGGGTTTACTTATTTTTACCCAATGGATAACCACTATCAACAAGCTTTAATTGATCATGTCAATATTACGAACCTTGATCTCATGTCTCGTGATTTACCAGCAGAGCTCAAGCAACCCATTGATAGCGTTGTGCTTGAACACGACGATATCGGCCTTGAAGTGGCCTTTTCAGCGATGGCATTTAACTACCAAGAGCGAATTATTTACGAGTATCAATTAGGGGATGGCCAAAAAACTTATACTCGCAACAATAATCGCGTTCTTTTTCCTAAATTAAGTGCTGGCAAATATCATTTAAAAGTTTGGGCAAAAGACCCTTTGACAGGTGAGCTAACGCCACCTGCGATTTTGAACATAGAAGTTAAATACCCCCTTTGGCGAGCCCCTCATTTTATTTTCTTATATATATTGCTGATTGCTCTACTGGTCGCAACGTGGGCTTACAGACGAAATCGTACGCAACAAATACTCCTTGCTGCCCACAAAGAGAGTAAAGAAAGTGAAGCCCGTCTTAAGCTTGCATTAGAAGGAAGCCACTCAGGGATGTGGGATTGGTCATCAAAAAGCCTCATTATCTATCAACCAAGGCTTAAGAATGAGCTTGGCTATGATGTTGATGGGGTCAACTTGGATGATTACCTAGCCAAGATACATCCTCACGATAAACAAACATTTCGCCTTGAATGGTTAGAGTTTTTATCAACTGAAAAAGGTTACTTTAATTGTACTTATCGGCTACGTCATGCGGATGGTCAATGGCGTTGGTATAAAGATTTCGGTAAGGTCGTTGAATGGCATGGGAATGTTCCTGAGAAAGTAGCTGGAACTTATACGAATATGACCCGTGAGCTTGTCTTTGAGGAAAACGCACGCTTGTTTGGTGCAGCCTTTGAACAAACGCGTGATTGGGTCTTTATTTTAGATAAAAATTTACGTATTCGAGCTACTAATAAATCATTTCAAGATGCCTTTGCTTTCCCTGCGGATCCTCGTTCAAGCCGCTCTCTAACATTAGGCTTATCTATATCTGCACGTATTCATTACTTAAGGATCATGCAAAAACTGCAATCAGGTGAACATTTTTCTGCAGAGGATGTTGTTGCGGTTGCCAGTGGCGAAAAGCGTCAAGTGCTCATTAAGATAAGTGCAGTCGCTGGCAGTAATCGTCAATTAGATTGCTATGTGATTATTGTAACCGATATTAGTGCACAAAAGCTGGCTGAGAATGAGCTTCATCTTCTGGCCAATTATGACACCTTAACTGGCTTGCCTAACAAAACCTTATTTAGTGATCGTGTTAATCACGCCATTGAGCAAGCAGATTATCATCGTACAAAAGTGGCTTTATTGAATGTAGATATAAAGCGTTTTAAAAATTTTAATGATTCGCTAGGACATGAAGAATCTGACGAGCTTATAAAGCGGGTTGCAAAACGTTTAAAGCAGGTACTACGTCCACAAGATAGTCTTGCTCGGTTTGACGGCAATGAGTTTATGATTCTTGCAGAGGACTTTAAGCGTATAGATGAGATACTTGCATTGTGCGCAAGTGTGATGGAGAGTGTTGAAAGCCACATTGAGCTTAGCTTGCAAGCCGTTAAAGTTAATTTGAGTGTTGGCGTTGCAATTTACCCTGATGATGCTAACAACACCAAAGCATTGCTCAAAGCTGCAAATGTAGCGCTATACCATGCGAAAGGACATGTTGAAGGGAGCTATCAGTTTTATAAGCAGGAGATGAACTTGCAAGTTCAACGCACCTTGCATTTAGAATCTCAATTAAGCAAAGCATATCAAGAGCATGAGTTTTGTAATTATTATCAGCCAATTATTAGTGCAAAAACGCAGCAAGTTGCAGGTCTTGAAGTATTACTACGTTGGCCTAGTAATGATAATTACCAACCAGAAGATTTTGCAAACGCCGCTGAAAGCTCGGGCTTAATCACAAAAATTATGCTGCAAACTTTATCTCGAGCACTGATCGAGCTTCGTCAGTGGCGCATAACACACCCTGAGTTATATGTTTCAATTAACCTATCGGCGCTTGATTTTGAAAGTACTCATCTCGTTGAGAATATTCATCAGGCACTGGATACATCAGAAATTCCGCCGAGTGCTGTGGTTTTTGAGATCACAGAGTCCGTGATGATGCATGATTCAAATAAAGCGCAGCAGAGTATGGAAAAACTTAAAGCGTTAGGCTGTCGAATTTATATCGATGATTTTGGAACTGGTTACGCGTCACTCACCTATTTAAAACGCTTTCCTGTCGATGTGTTGAAAATAGATAAGAGCTTTGTACATGATATTGGTATTGATAAAGATGATGAAGCGATTATTAATTCGACACTAACCCTTGCTCGCAGCTTAGGGAAGGAATGTGTCGCTGAGGGGGTCGAAAATAAGACACAACTTCACTTTTTACGCCAATTAGGGTGCGAATATTTTCAAGGTTATTTATTTAGTAAGCCTGTACCTGGCGACTCGGTTAGCCCATTATTGAACGCTCATTGGCAAGATGAGTTTACTGAATAAAAACCCTAATGCGCGATTAAAATGCTAGTCTTGGCGTTTTCCGCAGTGGCGGCAATAAAGGCTACGGTTACGGTTTTTTAATTCATTATGAATCGCTTTATTCGCTTCTTGCTGACTTAGCCCGAGTTTATAGCGCAAGTTCTCTAAGTGCTCTTGCTCAACGGGGGTCAGGTGGCCATCCTCAATCGCTTCGTGGACGGCATCAGTAAATAGTTGCCTACGTTTACGTAATTGCTCAGAGAAGCTTGACGCGAGTAAACCTGTCGGAATTGCGACCATGCCCATACTCACTAAGGTGATTGCACCACCAAAGAGCCGCCCGAGTGGAGTTATTGGCACAACGTCGCCATAACCAACCGTTGTCAGTGTAACCATTGCCCACCACATTGCTGCAGGTATGGAGCCAAATTTATCAGGTTGTACATCATGCTCTATTAAGTAAATACCGCATGAGGCAATGATTAATACCACTGCCATGATAAAAAATGCTGCGAGTAGGGAGCTGCTTTCTTCACGAAATGAATTAAGAAGCAGTTGCATGGCACGTGAGTAACGCGTGAGTTTAAAAATACGCATTAGCCTCAGAACACGTAAGAAGCGTAAATCAACACTCACAAATACCATTAACAGAGTGGGCAAAATAGCAATCAGATCAATTAAGGCTAATGGGGTAAAAAAGTACTTTATGCGAATTTTAGAGTTCGTTAAGGGGCTTTCTTTATGCACGCTCTTATCCACGCAAGACCAAAGCCTTAATATGTATTCTAAGGTGAAAATGGCGACCGATACCAACTCTAACGTTAAAAACTCCTGATGATATTGCTTTGCCAAAGGACCAACCGACTCTAATACAATAGCAATAACATTGATCATGATAAGTGACATCAAGAACACATCGAGTGCTCGACCTACTCTGCGATATTTACCATTCCCTTCAAAAACACGGGCAGTATAATTTCTTAAACGATGCAAAATAATGATCCGTTTTTTAGTTTAACTGTAGCACCATATTAATGCTGCCTTCTTCAAAGTCGCGAGTGATTTTAAAACCAAGTTTACGGGCAAGCTCTATCATGCCTATATTTTCCGGTAATGTTATACCAGCAATTTGTTTAACTCCTTGGTTTTTGCAGTGCTCAATAGCAGCATTCATTAATATGCTGCCGAGCCCCAAACCTTGGCAGTCTGAGCGTACCACAATCGCGAATTCTGCCTCTTGTTTGTCAGGGTCCATTAATACCCGAGAAACGCCAAGGGTGCACGCTGAACCATTTTGTTCTTGGCTTACAATAAACGCCATTTCTCGGTCATAATCAATTTGCGTCATTTTTGCGAGTTGATCGTGATTAAATTGTGGCAGCTCACCAAAAAAGCGTTTGTATCTATCCTCTTTAGTTAAAGATTGATCAAACTCTAAATGTGCTTGTTCATCTTCTGGCTTTATTGGCCGCAATTGCGCTTGGGTATTGTTTTTAAGCGTTACATCTTTTACCAATTCAATAGGGTAGGGGCGAATACATAGACGTTTACGGTTTGCCTTGGCTTTATAACGACTGAGTCCTATGGTGGCATCAAGCACTAAAAACTGACCATTACTAGCTAAAATAGGGTTAAGCTCAACACTGGTTATATCAGGCTGGTCGATTACTAACTGAGAAATTCGTGTTAGTAGAGCACATAAACGGTATTTATCGACTTTTTCAGGGAGTACTCTATCTTTTAGTACGCCTTTATCGTGGGCCGCTGCAATTAAGTATTTTGCCAGATTCATATTCAAAGGAGGGAGCGCTACAGCAGCTTGCCCAAACTCAAGCCCAGTGCCTGCTTCACCCAGCAAAATAACGGGGCCAAAGTTGGGTTCTGTTTTAATTGCAATGCGCAGTTCATTGGCGCCAGCCCGCGGTGCCATTTTTTGTAGCGAAAACCCTTCAATATGAGCATCAGGGTAGGTGTTTTTGATACGAAGTAGCATCGCAAAGGCAGTTTGTTCGACTTCTTGCGCATCATTTAGGTTAAGTACCACACCGCCTACTTCTGATTTTGATGGAATGCTCGGGCTAATTAACTTTAATGCCACAGGAAAGCCAAGTTCGATAGCTTGCTCTTTTGCTTCCGTTGGCGTGTAAGCAACCTCAGTTTGAATACAGTCAATGCCATAGTGAGTGAGAATTTGACTTGCTTCGTGGGTTGATAAATAGCTTTGTTCTTCCGCTAAAAACTCATTGACTACAGCGCGCGCAGCTTCTTTATTTATTTTTGCATCATCGGTATTTGATTCAGGCGTTTGTGTTAAGTGCTTTTGATTTCGGCGATAACTGACCAAGTGCATAAACGCACCAACCGCCCCTTCAGGGGTGCGGTATGTTGGAATCGCATTGTTAGCACAGACTTTGCGTGCTGCATACGCGGCGTCTTCACCCATAAAGTTAGTCATGACATAAGGGCGTGCCATTTTTGGGATTTTTTGTAAGGTTTCGACAATGATCTCTGCGTAATCCTCACTCGGCGCAAGCGCGGACGGAGTGTGAATAATGAGTAGGTTTTTAACCTCTTTTGCTTGCAGTAAGATTTCGAGTGCTTGTTGATAACGCCTCGGAGCAGAGTCACCAAAAATATCCACTGGGTTTGAGGTCATCTCTGATTGTGGGATCACTCTATTTAGTGCTGAGCGTGTTTCATCACTTAGCTCCGCGAGTTTACCAGAGCTTTGCAATAACGTGTCCACAGCCATGACCCCAGGGCCCCCTCCATTTGTTAAAATAGTGAGTTGTTCAACTTTTAGAAGTTTAGGGTGCATTGCTAGAGTTTGTGTTGCAGCAAATAGCTCTCTAAGGTCATTTACCCTTAGCATACCTGCGCGTTGAAAGAGTGCGTCGTACACTGCATCTGAGCTTTGTTTACCCCCAGTGTGAATCTCGGCAGCAAGTGCCCCTGCACTGGTTTTTCCGGTTTTAATCGCAATGACAGGTTTGCTGAATGCGGCTGCCCGTGCTGCGGAAATAAAGCTGCGGATATCTTCAATGTTATCAATGTATAAAAGAATAGCTTTGGTTTTGGCATCTCGACCTAAAAAGTCGAGTAGCTCATCAAAATTGATATCAATGCAGTCACCTACAGAGACAAAATACGAGAAGCCAATTTCTTTATTTTTAGCCCAATCAAGAATTGTGGAGCAAACTGCGGCTGATTGAGAAACAAAGGCAAGTTTTCCAGGACTTGCAACCGTGTGCGAAAAGCTCGCATTTAAGCCAATGTGAGGAATTAACAACCCCAAACAGTTAGGCCCAAGTAACGACACATTTGCTGCCTGTGCAGCGTCTTTTAAATGCTGCTTTTGGTCAGGGTTGAGGCCAGCTGCGATGATGACAGCATGTTTACAGCCAAGCTCACCTAATTCTTTGATTATGTCTATTAACGTGTTTTTATTAGTACAAATAACGGCAAGGTCTGGCACTTTGGGTAAGCTGGCGATACTCGGGTAAGCGAGCACACCATGCACTGCGCTGTGATTTAAACTTACCGGCATAATTGGGCCTTTGAATCCGCCCTGTAGCAAATTACGCATAACCACAAAACCAGCACGATTAGGTGAGTTTGACGCGCCAATGACAGCGACTGAAGATGGATTAAAAAATTGGCTAATACGTTTAACGCTCATGCTATTTCCTTCGCTTGCGCTTAGTTGTAAACATTTCAGGGTCTGTTAAGTTTATATACATAAGATAACCCTTTTATATAAGATAACCTGTTTACTGCGACTTTTCGAGTCAAAAACAGTGACCTACATCAAGGAGATAAGCATGAATAAAGCGCAGCCGTTTAATGTCATAATTGCCGCGATTGCATTAACGATTGGTTTATTGGGGCTGGGCTTTATTTTAAAAAGTGCTGCGCTTGATGTAAAAGCCATGGAGCGTACTGTACAAGTTAAAGGCTTGGCTGAAATGGAAGTTGCCGCAGACACCGTTGTTTGGCCTTTACAGTTTTCTGATGCCGATAATAACCTTGAAAAGTTAGTCGGGCGTGTTGAAAATAAAAACGATGCGGTCGTTGCGTTTTTGAAGTTAAATGGCTTTAGCGATGAAGAAATTAGCACGGGCAGCCAGTCAATAATTGACAAGCAAGCACGCGAATATGGTGGAGAAAATCAGCAATTTCGTTATATCGCTCGTTCCAATGTTATCGTCTATTCTAATGATATTGAAAAAGTTCAGCACGCACTTGGTCAAGTTAATCAGTTGGCAAAGCAAGGAATTGCTATAGTGCAAGACAATTACGAAACACGCATTCAATACTTATTTAATGGCCTTAATGAGATAAAGCCTGCCATGGTTCAGCAAGCGACAGAAAAAGCCCGCGAAGTGGCGATGAAATTTGCTAAAGACTCACAGTCTAAACTTGGTAAAATCAAAACAGCTCGTCAAGGTCAGTTTTCGATTTCAGATAGGGATTCTAATACACCACAGCTTAAAAAGGTGCGAGTCGTTACCAGCGTTGAATATTATTTATCTGACTAAGCCAAGTACTACAGAGAAAGGTAGCCGCATGCGAGTACAGACAATAACCGTGCGGCTAAGTGCGCCAAGCACAAAGCCACCACTAAATGCCACCGCCACACCCATTAAGCCAAACTGATCTTTTAAAAGTACTGCCATCAATACCGTGACACTGGTTGCGCCAAGTAATACGTATAAGTTGATAAGCGGGTTACCTTTTAGCTTAATCATACTACTGGCTAAGATTCTTGCAGGTAATAATAGCTGCCCTAGCAATAACAGTATTAAAATCCAAAACCCTTCTTGTAATTGGCTTTCACCATATAAATGCAGAAGGGGCTTTGCGAGCAAGGCAAGTAGTAAGATAGCGGCAAAGTTAAAATGCCACACCACTTTCATTAGCTCGCCAAGTTGCTGTTCGGTATTCTCATCAGCCATTAAAATAGGTTTTAAATATTGGTTCGCTGCATTACCTAAAATAGTCAGTAATCCAGCAATAACAACCGAGGGAAAGAAAATGCTTACACCTTGTGCACCAAACCAGTGGTGCACCAGCAACACGTCAAGTTTTGCCACTAACACGGTTCCTGCACCACTTGCGAGCATGATTAAAGAGTCTTTACACCATTGTTTGGTTTGGTAGCGAGCAGCGCTTGCGACAATCATTTTTTTGATTAACCAGTATTGATAACTCACTACACACAAGATGCTACAGAACAACAAGATACAAATCTCGACTAAAGATAAATCACCACGTATCAAGTACACAAAAAAGCAAAACCCAGCCGTTAACAATTCAAAAATACATTGCTGCGTTATCAGGCCAATTTTAGGTTTGTTTAAAGCCACTAAAAAAGCCGATTGGCTTTGCATAATGGCGCCAATCGGCACCAGTAACAGTAAATAAACGACATGTTCTTTGGCGCTTTGGTGGGGGGAAATAGCCTGAAAGCTAATGACTACTGCAGCTACAAAAATCACACCGAATAAACAAGATGCAGCCAAGTAAACATGTTTTAAGCCACGTAGTAAATCATGTTGTTGGGCTTTATAAAGTGGATAGCTTATTCGCATTAATGACGACGCAAACCCCATGCTTGCTGGCAATAAGAGTATTTCACAAAGCGCGAGTAATGCGGCGAAAGTACCAAATTCATCATCGCTTAATAACCTCGCAAGGCACAAGGTGAGAATAATACGACTAGCATGATTCAGAGCAGTAAAACTACTGAGCGAGAGAAATCCTTTGACGACATCCTTGTTCATTGTGCTATTAATTTAATGTATGGAGTAACTGGGTCGTTGACACTTGTAAATACGTAGCACAAAGCAACACTTTGCTGTCGGTAATATTTGGTATATCCCTATTGTAAAATTGCTTAAGCTTATTAACTAGGGCTGTGATGGTTGTTTGGTTGTGGTTCTGATCTACTTCCATCATTGCCAGTAAAGCAGAAAACTCATGTTTTGCTGGCATCTGTGTGTTGTTATTACAAGCAATGTAACATCCTATCGGGGTTAACCCTTGTTGGTTTTGCGCTTTTAGTGCGACAGCTAAGCTTTCATTGCTTTCAAATAACATCAAAGAGCGTAAGTAATTAAAAGGGAGTTTATTTGCTTGGCAATGGCTAAACAGGTGATGTAATAGGTTGTTACCCTGTTGATCTGTAATATTAAAAGCGTTTTGAAATTTGAGCCCTGGCGTGAAAAAACTGAGTTTGTCGATATCATCAATAAAGCCGACAGCTTCGTTAGGAAGTGGGCTTGCTTCGAGCAAATGTGCAGCGACATTTTGTAAAAATAGGTATTTTACTTCGCTGCTATTTGCTAATTGATATAGGTGTTGTAACTGCGCTGCTTGCAATACGCTCGACAAACCTTGGTAATCAGTGAGTAATTCTTTTAACTGATGATGTTGGAGTCGGCTGTTAAGTTGTTCAATAGCGCTTAGCATGAAGTCTCTCAATTATTATTCTTTGGGGTAGGTATAGCTATTTATAGCGTGTTTATCAGTAATAAAAAAGGCCGCAAAGCGGCCTTTTAATCAATTATGCTATTAAGCGGCTTGTTTTTTAGCAACCCACTGATCAACAAATTGCTCTAGAACGTTAAGTGGTACAGCACCATTTTTAAGTACAACATCATGGAACTCACGAATATCGAACTTTTCACCAAGTTTTTCTTTTGCTGCTTCACGCAACTCTAAAATCTTTAGCATACCCACTTTGTAAGCGGTTGCTTGAGAAGGCATTACGATGTGACGCTCAACCATTTTAACGGCATCAGAGGTCGCATTTGGCGTATTATTAACGTAATAATCGATGCCTTCTTGACGTGTCCACTTCATTGCATGGATACCCGTATCTACAACTAAGCGACAAGCTCGCCATAACTCCATAGAAAGGCGTCCAAAATCAGAGTATGGGTCTTCGTATAAGCCCATTTCTTTTGGTACTAGCTCAGAGTACAAACCCCAGCCTTCAATGTAGGCTGTGTAGCCACCAAACTTGCGGAACTTAGGTACACCGTCAAGCTCTTGTGCGATGGCAATCTGCATGTGGTGACCTGGAATACCTTCATGATAAGCAAGTGCTTCCATTTGGTATGTTGGCATCGCTTCCATATCGTACAGGTTTGCGTAGTAAATACCTGGGCGTGAGCCGTCTGGTGCAGGTTGTTGGTAGAAGGCTTTACCCGCTGCTTTTTCACGGAATGCTTCAACAGCTTTCACTCTCAGACCTGCTTTAGGTTTAACAATGAATAACTCATCTAAGCGTGTCTTCATGTTATCGATAAGTGCTGTTGCTTCGTCAAGGTAACGTTGTTTACCTTCTGCTGTATTTGGGTAGTAGAACTGCTTATCTGTTTTCATGAATTGCATGAATGCTTGAAGGTCGCCTTCAAAGCCTACTTTATCTTTGATAGCGCGCATTTCATCATGAATACGTGCAACCTCAGCTAAGCCAATAGAGTGAATTTCTTTTGCTGTTAGCTCAGTGGTTGTTGTACGTGCTAATGCGTTGTTATAGAAGGTTTCACCATCAGGAAACTTCCATGCACCATCACGCTCATCGGCACGTTTTTCTAGCTGAGCTAAGAAGTTGATTAACTTAGTGTAAGAAGGCTTCACAGCTGCTTTTAGGGCTTTTTCAGCATCGCTGATTAGCGCTGATTTCTCACTGTCGGCAATATCCAGTGTTGCAACTTTACGTTTAAAGTCAGCAAGAAGCGTTGAGTCATCACCAGAATCAAATGGTGCGCCATGTAAAATGTTTTTACTTGAATCAACAACATGTGGGAACACAAATTTAGGTGCAATAATGCCCTTGTCTGCACGTACTTCAAGGTCTTTGATAAGTTGATCAATAACCGTTGTGACACCGTTTAAACGCGAGATATATGCTTTCGCATCAGAGACATCAGTAATTTGATGTTGGTTGATTAGAAAAGCAGGGATCATTGAGTGAACGCCAAACATTTGGTTTACAGGGTAGTTGTAATAACGCCATTTGAAATCAGCTATGTCATTTTCAAGATCTTGTTTTTTTAAGTCGTAACTAACTTTTGTGGCGTCATCAAGTAAGTCGCGGTTAATTGCATTCAGTGCGACTAGGTCTGCTTTTTTTTGTTCAAAGTCAGCTAAAGCACGCTCTTCGCTACCATCATCCCATTTGCCGTAATCTTTTTTAATACCCATATAGGTTTGAGATACAGGGCTGTTCATTATATCGCGATTAAAAGTGTCTTCGAAAAACGCATTGGCTTTATCTATTTCACTTTGTACAGGCTGGCTTTGTACACTTGGCGCTGATGTCGGTTGCTCTTGCATTTGTTGGCAACCGCCAAGTAATGCAACACTGACCGCAGCTGCGATGAAGGTTAGTTTACGCATTTTAGTTCCTTTGTCGTTGTTAGAAATTTAATTTTTGTTGTTAAACGAATAATTCTAGCAGGTCATTTAAATAACGATGGCCTTTTTGGCTCACCTGCCAAGTTTCTGTGTTATCTATTAGTAGCCCTTTTGCGATGGCTGTATTTAAGGCTCGCTGCAGACTTTGCTGCGATAAACCTGTCAGTGACGATAAGTCTTCTTTAGGGCATGACTCAACAAGGCGAAAGCGGTTCATAAAAAACTCAAACGCTAAATCGTCTTCCTCTACGCGCCATTGCTTATATAAATAAGGCTTTGCTAAGTCCATGTATCCGCGAGGATGCTTGACTTTTTCAGTGCGAGTGATAACCCCAGTTTTTATGTTGGTGACTTTACCATGCGCGCCACAGCCAATACCGAGATAATCGCCAAATCGCCAATAATTTAAGTTATGCTGACATTGGTAGCCAGGTTTTGCATAGCCTGAAATTTCGTATTGCTCATAACCTGCTTCGGCTAGCAATGCTTGCCCTTGCTCTTGGATATCCCACAATATATCGTCTTGGGGTAACGTCGGTGGTTTCGAGGCAAATTGTGTATTGGGTTCTATGGTTAATTGGTACCAAGAAATATGTGGCGGATTTAATGCAATAATTTTTTTAAGGTCGCTCAGTGCATCCTCAAGAGATTGCCCTGGAAGCCCATGCATTAAATCTAGGTTGAAACTGTTTAATCCTGCTTGGTGAGCCTGTTCAGCCGCATAGTTTGCTTCATCGGCACCATGAATACGGCCTAGCGCTTTTAGCTTATCGTTTTGCATGCTTTGCACGCCAATCGAAATACGATTGATGCCAGCACCAACATACTCTTTAAAACGGCCTGTTTCGACTGTACCAGGGTTTGCTTCAAGCGTGATTTCACAGTCATCGCTTAGGCCAATTAATCTGTCGACTTCGCTAAGTAGGCGAGTGTAAGCATCACCCGTTAATAAGCTCGGGGTGCCGCCGCCAATAAAAATGCTGTGGATTTTACGCCCTTGCACTAAATGCAGATCGGCTTTGAGATCATCAATTAGGTGCTGAACATACTCTTTTTCGGGGATCGTGCCTTTTTGGCCATGACTATTAAAATCACAGTAAGGGCACTTTTGCACGCACCAAGGTACGTGCACATATAAACTCAAAGGCGGTAAATTCACAGGCCGCCTTTTTGCTGCAATTGCGCAAGGAGTTGTTTAAGAGCTTGACCTCGGTGACTCAGTGCATTCTTTTGCTCTTTAGTTAGTTGTGCGCTGGTGCACTGCTCAGAAGGCACATAAAACACCGGATCATAACCAAAACCACCTTGACCGTCTTGGCTTTGGGTGATTTCGCCTTCCCAGCTTGCACTACAAATAAGTGGCGTTGGGTCATCTGCATGGCGCATTAGTACCAATACACACCAAAAGCGTGCGCTACGTATAGGGTTATCAGCAAGTTCTTTTAATAGTTTGTCGATATTATCTTGATCGCTAGCACCTTCTTTGGCAAAACGTGCTGAGTAAACGCCAGGTGCACCATTTAGGCCGTCTACTTCAAGCCCCGAGTCATCGGCAATGGCTGGCATACCCGTGATCTTCGCCGCATGACGCGCTTTAATGATGGCGTTTTCAACAAATGTGGTGCCTGTTTCTGGCACGTCTGGTACTTGAAAATCGCTTTGTGGAACCACGTTAATATTAAGCGGGCTGAGCATACTTGCCAGCTCTTTTACTTTGCCAGGGTTACCCGTGGCTAAAACCAAGGTGTTGTTCATATGAGAGTTAGTCTACGTAAAATTTTTGCTGAAACTTCAGTGTTTGTATTTGGCCGCTTTTATTGATTTCGATGTTAAAACGGTAAATCTCTTCGTTGCTGTAGTCGATTTGCGCTAAGTAATAAATCGCATCGCCTTCAATAACTTCTTTAAACTCAAGCTGTTTACTATTACCAAGTAAATTGCGAGCGGTGCCTGTTAAGGTCGCTGTTTGTGCTGTTTTGTCGCTGTTTTTTAATACCGAAATATTGATAACCCCTTTGCTCGGGCTACGGTCTAAATCGTAATTTTTGGCGATATTAGGCTGAATAAAGGTGGATGGAAAGGCAATATAGTGAACCTCCCAAGGGCCAAGCTGTTTAAATTGAGCGCCTGTTTGTTCATTCGCCTTAGCAAAGTTTAAAAATAAACTTAGGCAGAGGAAGGTAAAAAGAATAATTTGCTTCATGGAATATCTCACTTAACAAAAGAGGCCTAGCGGCCTCTTAATTCACAAATGGCGTTAGCCTATAAAATCCATTAACAGGATTTGTAAAAACTGCAAACCAATGATGAGTACCAGAATCGATAAGTCTAAGCCCCCTAATGGTGGAATAACTTTACGAATCGGACGCAGCATAGGTTCGGTTAGTTGATGGAAAACAGCTTCAATAGGGTTATAGCCCTGACTTACCCAGCTTAGTAATGCACGGATAATTAAAACCCAAAATAACAGGTTTAAGCCTTCTTTTATCACCGTCATAAATGCCGAAACAAAGACAGGTGCTGCTGACCATCCGCCATAAAACATCAACATAATGACACTTATTTTTGCTACTGCCACTAAATAAGCAAGTAGTAAAGAAGCCATGTCAAAGCCACCAAACCCAGGGATGATTTTACGTAATGGGTTAACAGCAAATGAAGTGGCTTTTACCACAAACTGGCTCATAGGATTATAAAAGTCAGCTTTTGCCGCTTGTAACCAAAAGCGTAAAAGGACCACCATTAAAAAGAGATCAAAAATAATCTCAACTAAAAATTGCATGGCTTGCATAGTTTTACCTTCAAAAAAGTAAGCTTAAAGTTCTTTTTCCATTTCTTCTGCACGAGCAATACAGGCATCCATTGCATCTGCAACAGTACCTACAAGACCTTGGCCTTTTAGGTGCTCAACAGCCGCATGGGTTGTTCCGCCTTTTGATGTAACATTGGCACGTAGCTGAGAAATACTAATGTCTTGCTGCGAAAGCGCCATTTCGGCTGCGCCTAGCGCGGTTTGTTGTACTAAACGGCGTGCATCGTCATCGCTAAAACCAAGTGCTTTGGCTTTTTCTTCAATCGCTTCCATAAATAAGAAGAAGTAAGCTGGAGATGAACCTGTTACCGCAATGATATCATTGATTTGCGATTCGTTTTCTACCCACACAACAATACCTGTACATTCAAAAACCTGTTGTACAAATTCATGCTCTTGCACGGTTTCGCCAGCGCCATATAGACCAGACACACCACGACCAAGTAATGATGGTGTGTTAGGCATACAACGGACCATTTTAACGTCTTGACCTAGCATTTCACGAAGACGTTGTACGGTTAAACCAGCGGCCACAGAAATAAATAGTTTATCGCTGAAGTCTATGCCTGAATCTTGGAATGATTGGCATAAATCACCCATCATTTGTGGTTTAACAGACAATACAATCACATCTGCATCGCGAAGTGCCGCGTTGTTGTCCGCGGTTGTTTGCACCCCGAAATCAGCAGCAACCTTCGCTAATTTTTCTTGGTTGCGATTGGTTGCAATGATGTTTTTAGCTGCAAAACCGTTCTTTACCATGCCGCCAATAATGGCGTAGCTCATGTTACCCGTGCCTATAAATGCGATTTTTTTATCTGACATATGTCTGTTATCACCTTTTAATTTCGTTGGCCAAATATATCCGTGCCAATGCGTACCATAGTTGAACCTGCGGCAATCGCTGCTTCAACATCATTACTCATACCCATCGACAAGGTGTCTACTTGGGGATATTGGGCCTTTAGTTTATCAAAGCAAGCGCTTAATTGCTCAAAATATTGTAATTGTAGCTGGCTATCGTCGGTTTTTGCAGGGATAGCCATGACACCACGTAGACATAAATTGTCGCACTGACTAATAAATTCAGCCAGCGTCATTAGCTCGTCTGGGTGGCAGCCTGACTTTGCCTCTTCTAAACTAATATTAACTTGAATTAATACGTTGAGTGGCGCTTTATCGGCTGGTCGTTGTTCATTCAGGCGTTTCGCTATTTTTGTTCGGTCAACACTTTGTACCCAATCAAAGTTAGCAGCGACAAGTGCGCTTTTATTTGATTGAATAGGGCCGATAAAATGCCAGACTATCTCGTTGTAGTCTTTCAGTGCAGCTACCTTTTCAACGGCCTCTTGTACATAGGACTCTCCAAATAGGCGCTGTCCATGTTGATAGGCTGAGATGATATCAGCGGTAGGCTTGGTTTTTGAAACAGCGAGTAAGCTAATCGTTTGCTCATCACGGTGATTATTTTTTGCCGCTTGAGTTATTCTTGCGTAGGCGGATGTAAGTCGTTCTGCTATTGTAACCATATAATTATCAGTTGGTTGTGGAGTCATAAATGGATATTACCGAATTATTGGCCTTTAGTGTGCAACATAAGGCCTCGGATTTACACTTATCATCGGGTGTATCACCTATGATACGCGTCGATGGCGATGTACGTCGTATTAATATTCCAGCATTAGAACAAAAAGATGTAAACAGTCTGGTTTACGATATTATGAACGATAATCAGCGTAAGGACTATGAGCAAAATCTCGAAGTGGATTTTTCTTTTGAAGTACCTAATCTTGCTCGTTTTCGTGTTAACGCGTTTAATTCAAACCGAGGACCCGCAGCTGTATTTCGTACAATCCCCAGTGATGTGTTAACACTTGATGATTTAGGTGCACCGGAAATATTTAAGACCATTGCTGATAACCCACGCGGTTTGGTTTTAGTCACTGGGCCAACTGGTTCAGGTAAATCAACCACCTTAGCAGCGATGGTTGATTACATTAATCAGACTAAGCACCATCATATTTTAACGATTGAAGATCCAATCGAATTTGTTCACGACAATAAGCTGAGCCTTATTAACCAACGCGAAGTTCATCGTGATACTCACAGCTTCTCTAATGCTTTACGTAGCGCGTTACGTGAAGATCCTGATGTAATTTTGGTGGGTGAGCTGCGAGATTTAGAAACGATTCGCTTAGCCATGACGGCCGCAGAAACAGGTCATTTAGTGTTCGGCACTTTGCATACCACATCTGCACCAAAGACTATTGACCGTATTATCGATGTATTCCCAGGTGAAGAAAAAGACATGGTGCGCTCAATGCTTTCAGAATCATTGCGTGCCGTTATTTCGCAAACATTACTTAAAAAAGTAGGGGGTGGGCGAGTAGCAGCGCACGAGATTATGATAGGGATCCCTGCTATTCGAAATCTTATTCGTGAGGATAAAATTGCACAGATGTACTCATCGATTCAAACTGGCGCATCACATGGTATGCAAACGATGGATCAATGTTTAGGTAATTTAGTGAACTACGGCATTGTTACTACAGCAGATGCTAGAGCTAAAGCGCAAGATAAAACTCAGTTTGGTGGCTAACGGAGCACTTAATTATGACAATACCTTTAAATCGCTTTTTACAGGTGATGATCGACAAGAATGGTTCAGATTTATTTGTGTCCAGTGGCTTACCTGTTAGTGCCAAAATTAACGGTGAATTGCAGCCGCTGACCGACGATAAGTTATCTGATGAGCAGGCACTGGCTATGGTTGAGTCTGCGATGAACGAAAAGCAACGTAATGAGTTTCACGCAACAAAAGAATGTAACTTTGCCATTGCAACAGAAGAAGGGCGGTTTCGTGTTTCTGCATTTTGGCAGCGAGACCAAGCGGGTATGGTTATTCGCCGAATTGTGACGCAAATTCCTGATGTAAACGATTTAGGATTACCGTCTATTCTTACCGATGTGATAATGGCAAAACGAGGCTTAGTGCTGTTTGTAGGGGGGACCGGTACCGGTAAGTCAACCTCGCTTGCTGCGCTTTTAGGTTATCGAAATCGTAATCAACGTGGGCATATTCTTACTATTGAAGATCCTATCGAGTTTGTGCATGAGCACCAAAAAAGTATTATTACTCAACGCGAAGTAGGTCTTGATACTGAAAGCTTTGAGTCAGCGTTGAAAAGCTCATTACGCCAAGCACCTGATGTTATTTTAATTGGTGAAATTCGTTCACAAGAAACCATGGAATATGCCTTAAGCTTTGCTGAAACAGGGCATTTATGCGTCGCAACCCTGCACGCTAATAATGCCAACCAAGCCATTGACCGTATTATGCACTTAGTACCAAAAGAAAAACACGATAAGTTAAAATACGACTTAGCACTGAACCTACGCGCAATTGTTGCACAGCAACTGGTGCCAACAGCGGATGGGGAAGGCCGTGTGGCTGCTATCGAGATCTTGCTTAATTCTCCTATGGTCGCAGAACTTATAAAACGCGGTGACATTGGTTCAATTAAAGAAACTATGGCGAAATCAAAAGAAATGGGTATGCAGACTTTTGACCAAGCCTTGTTTGAGCTTTATAAACATCAGCGTATTAATTATGCCGATGCCTTGCATCATGCTGACTCGCCAAACGATTTACGCTTGATGATCAAGTTACAAAATAACGAGCAAAAAGGGGCAGGCTTTTTACAAGGGGTGACTATTGACGGCCTTGATGAAAAGGGTAATAGCTGATGTTGATGCGGATAAAAATAGCATGCGTTCTTTTTATTTTGAGTGCTTTTCCTACAAAAGCAAGCAACTTAAATGACATCGTTATTTTTATCCGTGACGATGTGTATGACGATTATAATCGCTTCTTAAATGGCCGTCAGCCCAGTGAAGTGAAAGACTTTACTGGGGCATATATCCGCCGTGATGTGGTGGATATGATTATCGCGCAGCAAGCTTTGATGTTGGGTGGCTTTACTAAGTCGTTTAGCTACCATACAGGGAATGTGAACTTTCGTAAGACTAAGTTACTTGAAGACGGTAAGTTACTGATTAGTTTTGATAGTGTGTGGTCCCTTGATGCTGAGCAGCTCGCTAAAGATGTTTATATTTCTGATGCGGTTATTCGTAAGGGGGAGTACTATGCTGGTGTATTTACTTCACCGTCTAATCATCGTGTATTAAAACTACAAAAACGTGAAGACTTCAAATCGTTGACTGCTGTATCTACACCTAAATGGCTAACAGACTGGCAAACCTTGTCTGCGCTGCCATTAAAAGAGCTGCTGAGAGAAGACGAGTGGTTGAGTCAAGTTCGTATGGTGTCTATGAAGTGGGTTGATTTTGTGATGATGCCACTGATGCCAAGCCTCAAAAATCAATATCATTTGGAGGACATTCGTTTAGTCGCGGTGCCAAATATAGTCTTACAGCTCAATGATAGCCGTCATTTTATTATTTCTAAGCATCACCCTGATGCAACCCAAGCGTATGCTGCGCTGCAAGCAGGGCTCAAGCAATTGCGTAAACAGGGGGCAATAGAAAAAGCCTACAAAGAGGCAGGCTTCATTCCTAACTTAAACGATTACACCGTGATTAACAGTACAGATTAATCACCGTAAAATTGTTCAAAAAAGCTCTCAAGAATAATCACAGCAGACATATTATCCACATTCCCTTTGCCTAAGTTGCGATAGCCACCTTGTTCAAATAAGCGTGCCTTAGCGTCTGCGGTGGTTAAGCGTTCATCCTGAGTTTCAACAGGAATAGCAAAATGATTATGTAGGCGGTTCGCAAATTTCTTCGCTTTGAACGTCACTTCTTGTGTGGTGCCATCCATATTGAGCGGCAAGCCAACAACCATAAGATCAGGTTGCCATTCATCCACTTGTTTTTTAATTTTCTGCCAATCAGGAATACCATCTTTGGCTTTGACTGCTTGTAAGCTTGACGCCGTACCTGTTAACTCTTGGCCAATGGCAATACCGATACTTTTGGTACCAAAGTCAAAGCCCATAACGGTTCGCTCGCCTACAGGCTTAAACGTTCTTTTTGTCATAATGAATCAATTAAAATAAGACGGTAAAAACTAGGCATGACCAGCTTCGGAACTTAACTGACTGACGTCAAAGCCCAGCATTGAGACTGCTTTTTCCCAGCGCTTTTCTACTGGGGTGTTAAAGATGATCTCAGGATCTGCTTTGATGATCAGCCACGAATTTTCAAGTAGTTCTTGTTCAAGCTGACCTTGATCCCAACCGGCATAACCCAGTGTAATAATAAATTGCTCGGGTGCTTCTGCTGTCGTTAAGCTTGCCAGTACATCTTTTGATGTGGTGATCATAATATCACTACTAAGCTTTTGGCTTGCAGCATAGCCTGGCTTTGGGGAGTGCAGTACAAAACCTCTGTCTGTTTTTACTGGGCCACCGGCATAGACAGCAAGGCTTGCCGCATCTTGGCTTTTATCGTTATCGATCTCAATTTTATCGAGTAACTCACCCACTGTGATATTGATGGGTTGGTTAATCACCAAACCCATTGCACCATCTTGGTTATGCTCACAAATGTACGTTACAGCATGCTTAAAGAAAGGGTCTTGCATGCTAGGCATTGCAATTAAGAAATGATTCTCTAATGACTGCATAGGTCGCCCCTTTTGTTGTTTAAATTAAGTATGGCTCAGTTTTCTTTCAATGGCATCAAATAAGTAGCCAGTGATTGAAATGTCATAAGCTGCTTCAATCTCTTTTACACAGGTTGGTGCTGTTACATTAATTTCGGTTAAGCGGTCACCAATGATATCCAGCCCCACAAAAATGAGACCTTTTGCTTTAAGTGTAGGTGCTACCGCTTCTGCGATTTTACGATCTGAGTCGCTTATTGGGCGAGCTTCACCACGACCACCTGCGGCTAAATTACCACGTGTTTCACCGTTTTGTGGTATACGAGCAAGACAGTATGGCATGACTTCACCATCGACAACCAAGACGCGTTTATCGCCTTGTTTAATCTCTGGGATATAATTTTGTGCCATGGCAAAACGGTTACCATGCTCGGTTAATGTTTCGCAAATTACACCGATATTGGCATCGTCTTCTTTGACACGAAAGATTGACGCACCACCCATGCCATCTAGCGGTTTTAAAATGATATCTTTATGTTCAGCTAAAAATGCACGAATGTCTGCTTGGCTGCGGGTTACCAATGTATCTGGCGTGTGTTCGCTAAACCATGCTGTAAATAGCTTTTCGTTTGCATCGCGAAGGCTTTGCGGCTTATTAACAATGAGCGTTCCAGCTTGCTCTGCGCGCTCTAAAATATAGGTCGCGTAAATATATTCAGTATCAAAAGGCGGATCTTTACGCATTAAAATAACGTCTAAATCGGCAAGGGCAATTGTTGATTTTTCTTCAAGCTCATACCAATGATTAACATCATCGAAAACACGTGCTTTTGATGCAGTTGCATAACCTTGGCCTTGACGTAGCGATAGGTCGTCCATTTCCATGTAGTAAAGTTCGTAACCACGTTTTTGCGCTTCCATCATCATTGCGAAGCCTGTGTCTTTTTTAATATTAAAGCCACTAATTGGATCAGAGATTATGCCTAACTTAATTGCCATGTTTTTGCCTTAGAATAGAATGACTACACAGTGTCGGTTACTTTTATATATGGGTGTTTTTATGGTTTTCAATTCGCTAAATCACCAAACTGCAGTTGCAGTGCGCTGAGTACTGTTAGCGCAGCGGTTTCAGTACGTAGTACACGCGGGCCTAAGCGGATATCGACAAAAGCTTGTTGCTTAGCAATATTAATTTCCTCATCCGTAAACCCGCCCTCTGGGCCAACTAAAAAGCGCACTCCCTCGCTTGGGACTTGAATGGTTTTTATACTGTGTTCAGCGCGTGGGTGTAGAGTAAGTTTCAGAGCATCGCTTGTTTGCTCTAACCACTCTTTTATATCGATAGGCGGGTGTACTACAGGCACAAAGTTGCGACCAGATTGCTCTGCGGCAGCAATCGCTATTTTTTGCCATTGTTGATGTTTTTTAGCAAGACGATCACCGCTTAGTTTGACACCACAGCGTTGGCTAAAAATAGGTGTGATCTCAGTAATTCCCAGCTCTACAGATTTCTGAATAGTAAAGTCCATTTTATCGCCACGTGAAATTCCTTGGCCTAAGTGAATTTTAAGCGGTGACTCTACATCATGATTGATAAACTCTTGCGGCTCTACAATCACGCTCTTTTTACTTACTTCAATAATTTCACTTAAGTACTCTCCGCCTTCGCCATTGAAGATAGAGACTTTTTCACCAGCTTTCATGCGAAGTACTCGACCGATATGACCGGCAGCATCATCATCAAGTGCTACTTGGGTGTTTAAAGAAATTGCTGATGGTTGGTAAATATGAGGAATTCGCATTGGATGTCGCTTATCAAATAATTTAGCAATATGGTAAGTATACAGCGCGATGGGTGCAATTAATTATTTAAATCTTCACTTAATGTAAGAATATCGGCTGTCGTTTGAGCGATGTCTGTTTGGCAAGATAAGTGGTTTATATGAGCGGCGTCTGGGCAAGGTATAAAATTAAATCCTTGCTCATTTTGGTGTATTAAAAAGCGTACTTTATGCAGCGAGTTGTAAATAAATTTTTGAGCGTCATCGGCAAGTTGGTAGTCAGTATGGTTAATTAAAACGCCTTTTATATCATGGTGCTCATGCAGGTAACTTGCCAATTCGGAAACACTTATTTCATTACTAAAGTCGCAGTAACAATAATCTTTTATTAGCTCGTCAAACATCAGTTTAACCATGTGCCGGCTATTCGCTCCTGCAACGACTAACGTAGAGCCGCCTTTACCTGCAAAATAATGATGCGTAAAAGCATGACTAAACTCATTGTCGACATCAACTAACAAATAATTATTAACTTTAAAGGGCATACTGCCTCACTTATTATGTATTTCCATATTAAATCGAAAACATACTAATTAGTAGATAGCCTATCGCGCCGTAAACGGCAAACTCGATACAGGCAATACCTATGTTATCTTGATGATCCACCTCTAACGATGTATTAATATTCGGTAATGAAATATATTTAATGATATAACTCAAAACATATAACAGTACCCACATAGCACCGCAATGAGAGACTAGCGTAAATAGGTTTTCTACCATCTTACCACTAATAAATGATGCACTGGCAAGACCAGCATACCCCGCTAAGGCAAGGCCGATGGATTTGCCCGCATAACGAATACCAATAGAGGTATTTTCAAGGTTAAAATTGCTCTGTAAAGAAGCTCCTTGGTTAGCCTTAGCAAAGCGGTACTCGCGAATTTTACTATCTAGGGCAAACATGCCTTGTAATACAAAAAAGCTAACAGTGGCTATTAGTAAGCTGCTGTAACCTTGAGTATGGCACCAATTATAAAGGCCTAAACTAATAATACAGTTTGCGATTAACATGCCTGAGTCAACCAAAGCAGCACAGACATTTTGTTTTAAAATAGCGGCTTCTTCGTTAAAGCGATATAAAATCCACTTGCGATGGATGAGATGGCCCACTTTAATGAAGGTAAATAACAAAGCGATTAAAATGACCACCTTCAGTGGATTTGATTGAGCCGCACTTAAACTGATTTCATCAAAAATATAAGCAATGGTCGCAATCACGACGAGAATTTCACTGGCAAAGCTAATCCCCATTGCAAAATTATCATGTTGTGCGAGCTCTTCTTTAAGCGCTTGTTTTGCTTTAATTTGCGTTAAGATACGAAGAAGTACTATGGTTATGCAAATTACAGCAAAACTAATAGCAATCGCGACTAAACTAGTGTTAGATAATGATAAATAATGCATGCAGATCCCTGCTAAATAATTCTTTGATAATCATTCTAGTACGGTTATTGATAAGTTAAAAGAGAGTATTTAATGAGTAATTCACAACCGCTTCCTGACGCGCTTTATCAATTAGGACAAACTCGTTTTAACGGTTTGTACCCTGAGCAGCCTGTAGACCCGTTGATTGCTAAATTACTGTCTTTGAGTGACTTCGCTTGGAGTTGCTTACAATCTCAACCCGACTTGAAAGATTGGTTGCTAGATGAAAGCACATTGGCTTGCCGTAACCCGCAACCGCCACTTACTGATGATGACTTTACTGAGTTAGATGATGCCGCAGCGATGGCCAAGTTGCGATTATACCGAGAGAAATATTGGCTTAAGGTTGCGTTCTTAGATGTCTGTCGCCATAACCCAATTGAAGACAGTATCGCTTATATTTCTGCACTTGCTGAGCAGTTAATTGATTGTGCAAATCAATGGGCATTCGCACAAGTTGCAAAAGTCAGTGGCATGCCAACAGATGCGTTTGGAAATGCTATTCCAATGCTTGTACTAGGCATGGGAAAACTTGGGGGAGGGGAGTTAAATTACTCCTCAGACATTGATTTAATTTTTTCTTATCCTCGCGATGTTGCAACTCAAGGTGGACGCCGTTCTATTGAAGCGCAAGTTTTTTACACTAAGGTTGCGCAAAAATTAATTATGGCGCTCAACCAAACCACTGTTAACGGCCAAGTTTTCCGTGTTGATATGCGCTTGAGGCCTTTTGGTGAAAGTGGCCCTTTGGTAATGAGCTTTAATGCAATGGAAGATTATTACCAAGAGCAAGGCCGAGAGTGGGAACGTTATGCCATGCTAAAAGGGCGTTTGATAGGCGCTGAAAATAGCTATTGGGCTGAGTTCTATGAGTTATTAAGGCCATTTGTTTATCGTCGATATATTGACTTTTCAGTGATCGAATCTTTACGAAAAATGAAACAGATGATTGCTCAAGAAGTGCGCCGGAAGCGTTTAACTAACAATATAAAACTGGGCGCTGGTGGTATCCGCGAAGTTGAATTTGTGGTGCAAGCATTGCAAATGGTGCGTGGTGGCCGTGAGGCAAACTTACAAACACAATCACTTTTATCAGCCTTACAAGAGCTTACCAACAATCAGGTTATTGACGCTAAAGAAGCGTCGCTGCTTAGGCATAATTACCTCACATTGCGTCGTATTGAGCAATACTTACAAATATTTGATGATAAGCAAACTCAAACATTGCCCGATGATGAGCAAGACCAGCAACGCTTATGTGTGCTGCTTAATAAAGCCAACTTTGATGAGTGCCTAAAAGCGATTAATGAAACAATGGCCTCAATACACAGTGAGTTTGAGCAGGTAATTGGCTTTGAAAGTGACAACGTTGATCCATGTGAAAGTGCATTTATTAGTGCGTGGGAAATGGCCGATGTGTCCTTGATGGATGATGCTAATTTAGCGTGGCAACAGGCACTTGATGATTTTAAAACACGTTTAACAAAAGCAAAAGTTGGTAGCCGTGGGCGAGATATTCTCGACAAGTTGATGCCTTTACTGCTTAAGCAATTGACAGTGAGTAAAGCCAGTAGTGATGCCTTCACTATGATTTGCCAAGTGCTCAATAAAATCATTTCTCGTACAGCTTATTTAGAGCTCTTATATGAAAACCCTGGCGCGTTAAATCAACTGGTTGCTTTGTGCTGTCACAGCAAATGGATAGGTGAACATATCTCTCGTTACCCAATTTTGCTTGATGAGTTGATTGATCCCCAAGTACTTTATAAGCCTACTCCGTTATCGGCTTATAAAGACGAAATAAGACAGTACTTCCTTCGTATAGAATACGATGATTTAGAGCTGCAAATGGAAGCCTTACGCCAATTTAAACAAACACACCAACTGCGAATTGCCGCAGCGGATGCGACCGGTGTTCTTGATGTAATGAAAGTGAGTGACCACTTAACGGCGTTGGCAGAGGCGATTGTTGAGCAGGCTGTGAACATTGCGTGGCATGCTTGTGTTGCACGTTTTGGCCAACCAGCCAATACCACAGAGCAAGAAAAAGGCTTCGCGGTTATTGCTTACGGTAAAACAGGTGGCTTTGAAGTAGGTTATGACTCTGATTTAGACTTAGTGTTTGTGCATAATCACGATGGTAGTAGTTATACCGATGGTGATAAGGCGATTGATTCAAGACAGTTCTATTTAAAATTAGCACAGCGTCTAATGCATCTATTTAACACACGCACTGCATCTGGCATTTTGTACGAGCTTGATACACGCTTGAGGCCTGAAGGAGCGTCAGGGCTGTTGGCAATAAACCTAGAAAGCTTTTATCACTATCAACAAACCCAAGCATGGACTTGGGAGCATCAAGCCTTAGTTCGCTCGAGAATGATTTATGGGCAGGCGTCGCTTCATTCTCGATTTGATGAGATCAGAGCAATTATTTTGTGCCAAGCACGTGATGATGAAAAGTTGAAAAAAGATGTCATAGAAATGCGTGAAAAAATGCGCAATCATTTAGCGAAAGGTAATAGTGAATTATTTGACTTAAAACAAGACCATGGTGGAATGACTGATATTGAGTTTATTACACAATATTTAGTCTTAAAATATGCCCCGCAGTATCAAGAGTTAACGACATGGCCTGATAATGTTCGTATTTTAGAGGATGCAGCTAAGCTTGGCTGTATTGATTCTGAAATGCAACATCAGCTAGTGGCTGCTTACATTGAATACCGTTCACGTTATCATGTCATGAGCTTAAACCAGCAAGGTCGATGTGCGCCGCGCACTGAGCTCAAAGAGCATATAAGTTTGGTACAAAGTGCGTGGCAGCAAGTGTTAGCTTCTTAAGCGGCGGCAGTTTTCGCGTATGTAAGGAGAGGGCAGCTCTGTAATAACAGCCGCTCTTTGCTTGAAACAAAAGAAGGTATAAACCTCATTTTCAAAGTCGTCGTTGATAGCACGTCCCACTTGATATAAAGCGGACACAAAGTTGCTATCAACACGAAAGTGATCTTTAACGACATAATCTTTACTGAGGTACCAATAAAGCTCAATTTCTTCATTTCGAGCGTAGTCTGATAACACGTCTTTTAATGTTGTTCCGCTTTCAAAGCGACGTGGTAATACATCACCAGTCCAGTTTGGAGATGAGGGCTGAACTATCTTGCCACGCTCAAACAGAGCCATGTCTAGGCTTGTTTCAGGCTCTTTTAATTTAAGTACGTATTTATCACGCTCGTTATTTTTACTGTTAACTTGATTTCTTAGTGACGAATAAAAACGAGAAAGCCCTTGTGCGGCGGCATTTTGAGTATTTTTAATATCGATAACAGGCCCTTTACCGAATAAAAAATAAAGAGCTGCTGCAATCAAAATAATAGCTAATGATAAATGCTTAACCCAAAACCACATTTCTAATACTCTTGTTGTTGATTAGATTTATAAAACCACACAATTTAACAAATGTCACTCACTTATAATAAGAAGGGGCATTCTTATCAGGGCGCGTTTTAAAACGTCGATGTAACCACATATATTGTTCAGGTGCTCTATTAACCGCTTGCTCCATGCGTTGATTGACACGTGTTACGTCATTAAGGTTATCACCACTTGGAAAGTTTTCCATAATCGGGAGTACTTCTAAGTGGTAGCGACCTTGCTCATCACGGCGGCTAGCAAGACT
The DNA here is from genome assembly GCA_004208945.1 of Pseudoalteromonas sp. CO133X. Taxonomy (GTDB): domain Bacteria; phylum Pseudomonadota; class Gammaproteobacteria; order Enterobacterales; family Alteromonadaceae; genus Pseudoalteromonas. The sequence continues at coordinate 99,927 of SGPE01000021.1, forward strand.
CACTGTTTCACAGTGTTTACTGTTCGCAAAAAGTAGTGTGCCAGTTGTTGTTGCAGCATCTTTTACTGCATAAAATGGCGCGAATTCACAGCGGTTACGCCCGTAATCTTGATCGGGTAAGTAATAGCAAATCTTTTTATTTTTTAGTGCTTTTAGCAACCCTTTAACATCACGCTTTCCAACTAAGAACTCATTAGAACGTAAACGGCCATTGGTCGTAAAATATTCCATCAAGGGATTATTGTGTGGGCGATAAAAACCAATACCTTGATACTTCAACCCCATCACTCGGCTTGCCATTTCTAAATGAAGAATGTGCGGCACGAGCATTAAAACGCCTTTGCCTGATTGTTGAATTTGTTCAAAGTATTCAAGGCCCTTGATTGAGCCATAGCACTTTCTTACACGCCACTCGGGCCACCACCATGCCATGCCTGTTTCCATCATAGCGATACCGGTGTTTTCCATATTCTTAAGCACTAGCTCTTTTTGTTTTTGCTCTGGCATGTCTGGGAAACATAGGCGGATATTGACCTCGGCTATGTGACGACGACGTTTCATAAAGCGATGAACTAATCTACCTAAACATTTTCCAAGGAATAATTGAAACTTATGTGGTAACCAAGAGATCAAAAATAAGAAGAAAACGCCAACCCATGTGAGCCAATAACGAGGACCCAAAAAGGATACTTTGAAAGGAGATGAACTAACCACTGAAAAGTCTCTAGAAAAATAAAAAGTAAGTTTAACCGCAAGTCTTTAAAAATACAAAAGCCAGCGAGAGGCTGGCTTTAAAGTAAGGACTCTATAAAAGAAATGCTTAGATTTCTTTTAAACCTTGGTTAATTGCAGCAAGATCCTCAGCTGTTAAAGTACCAGCTGCTTGCTTTAAACGCAGTGTCGAAACAACATAGCGGTAACGCACGTTAGCAAGGTTGCTTTTGGCGTTGTAAAGGTTTTGTGTGCTGATAAGTACGTCAACGATTGTACGTGTACCCACCTCAAAGCCAGCCTCTGTTGCTTTAAGCGCACTTTCTGCTGAAACAACCGCTTGTTGCAACGCTTTGTAAGTTGCGATATCCGATACAACTTGGTTGTAAGAAGTAATCACAGAGCGTGTAACTGCACGCAGGCTTGCTTCTAAATCTTCACTGGCTGCTACATAGAATGCACGAGCTTGTTCAGTTGCTGCGACAGTTGCGCCACCTGAATAAATAGGTAGGCTAAAGTTAACACCCACTGAGGCACTGTCCGCACGAGGCTCGTGTGAATTTCTGTTTAAGTCAGTTAGGCTGTCGCCGTACGAGGCATTTAAAGTCAGCTTAGGGTAGTGGCCAGCTTTTGCTAAGTCGATTTGATCTTTTGCAATATCAACGGTTACTTTTGATACTTGCAAGTTTAAGTTGTTCTCTTCTGCGATTTTTATGTAGTCGGTTGACTGTTTGTTAGGCGCAACAGTTGAAAACGTGTCAGTATTTAACATGTCTAACTTTGCATGGTATTTGCCTGTGATTTCACGAAGTTGTTCGCGGGCCGTTTCAACGCTGTTTTTCGCAACAATTTCTTTTGCTACAGAGTTGTCGTACTGTGCTTGTGCTTCATGTACGTCGGTAATCGCTGTCAAACCAACTGCGTAACGTTCTTTTGTTTGTTGTAATTGACGTTCAATGGCACGTTTTTCTGCCTGTACGAACTCTAAGTTGTCAATTGCGCTAAGTACATTGAAATAACCATCAGCAACACGAACAATGAGGTCTTGTCTAGCAAAGTCGTACTGTGCGTTTGCTTGCAAAGCTTGTTTATCAGCAATGCCTAATGAATTCCACGCACCCAAGTCAAACAATGTTTGGCTCAGACTAATACCGCGGCTAAATACATCTGTATCACGGTCAAATTCAATGTAACCGGTTGTATCGTTGCCTTCGTATAGTGTTGCGTCGGTTTTTTCGTACCCTAAACTTAAACCTAATTGTGGCAATAGCGCACTTAACGCGCGATCGCTCTCATAAGCTTGCGCATCTGCTTGGGCTTTTGCTTTAAGTACGGTAGGATCATTTGCTGTAGCAATCTCGTATACTTGGAGTAAATCTTCAGCGTAAGTGGCAGTAGCAGTCAAAGCGCTCGAAAAACCGATCAGCGCAGCGAGTAGTGTTTTTTTCATTATTCGTTCAGTCCTTAGACAATTTTCGTACTGTCACCATGGTACTCTTTTTTAGTGAATAACCAAAAAAAAAATGCGTAAATCTACATGTCCAAGTGTAACAGAATATAATTGAGTGAATTTTTAGCACAAAACCTAAAGGAATTAGTGTAATGAAAGTAACAGCAATCTCACAGTTTAGCCATGATGATATTGAGCTTAAACCTGTTGAACGTGCATATGATGGCTTTTTTAAAGTTAATTTATACCGCTTTCGCCACGCATTATTTTCAGGTGGTGAGTCAGTAGAGATCAAACGTGAAATCTTAGAGCGTGGTCATGCTGTTGCTGTGCTTCCATATGATCCTGTAACCGATCAGGTTTTGCTTGTTGAACAAGTGCGTATTGGTGCACTTGCATCTAAGCAGTCACCTTGGTTACTTGAGTGTATCGCCGGCATGGCCGATGGAAGTACGGACTATGAGCAAGTTGCTAAGCGTGAAGCATTGGAAGAAGCGGGCATCGAGCTTGATGAGCTTGAATTTATGATGTCTTACCTGTCAAGTCCGGGTGGCACAACAGAACGTTTATACTTGTATTTAGCGCGCACAGACTTATCTCACTATCAAGAGGGGATTTTTGGCCTTGATAATGAAGATGAAGATATTAAAACACATGTAATGTCATACACAGAAGCCATGCTCCGCTTAGAGCAAGGAGAAATCGACAATGCAGCGACAGTTATCTCGTTACAGTGGTTAGCACTGAATAAGCAACGTATACTGTCTGATTGGCAAACTGCTTAACTTACATTTTAATAATGGGGAATTATTTTGACGTACGTAACAGCTGAACAACGTTACATTCAAAGCTTACCTAAGTATTTAACTTTGTGTGAGCATAATTATGTGCGTGCGCTCAAATTACTCCCCAAAGAACGTCAAATAGGTCATGTACGTAAAGTGCAACTCGGTAATAGCACATTTGTGGTTAAAATAGATGATACAGCAAAGTACACCATGGATATTTCTATCTCGCAAGAGACAGGAAACCTGCATGTTGTTACCCCGCTTTATCTAACTGTGCGTATGTATCATGATGCAAAAGTGGCTGAAATAGTTCATCACGATTTTCATCAACGGATAAAGCCATCTTACGCATACCCGAATCCGAATATGCATCAAAAAGATGAAAAGTATCAACTAAATGCTTTTTTGTATGACTGGCTTGTTGCGTGTGTAGAAAATGGCCGTGCAGCGCTACACTGGGATGTAAACAATGGCTTGGTTTAGTAATGCTTATCATTTTGACAAAACAACATTAAAAATTGCACATATTACAGATTGTCATTTATCAAAAGACAGTCAAGGTGAGTATTTTAATGTAAATACAGCTGAGTATTTTTCGCGTTGCTTAGCTGCCATGGCAAACTTACAACTTGATTGCGTGATCTTTGGGGGTGATTTAACACAAGATCACAGCAGTGAATCGTATCAACTATTTGCTGAACTTATTGATGATTCGGCACTGTCTTGTCCTGTGTTTTGGCTACCAGGGAATCATGATGAGATTGCTGAATATGAAGCGCTTTCAAACTCGCAAATTTTAAACAGTAAACGTATTACCTTTTTAGCTGGACAATTGCTTTTAACAAACTCAAAAGGCGCGACCCCAGCAGGTTGGATAACACAAACCCACTTAAGCGAGTTAAGCGAAGCAATAGGGCAAATACCGAGTGTAGTGTTTTGTCATCATAACCCGCTACCTATTCAAGCCTACTTAGATAAGCATATGCTAGAAAATGGCCCGCAGTTTTTAAACGCTTGCGTCAATAGTGAGCAATGCATTGGCGTGTTTCATGGTCACGTACATCATGAGTATACGCACAATTACCGCGACCTTAGCGTGTTTGCGACACCTGCCAGCTCAATACAATTTACTAAGCATACTATGGCGTGGCAGCAAGAAGATTTAGGGCCTGCGTTTCGTGTGATTAACTTAAATGTTGATAAGCAACAAAGCTTGCAGTTAACAACGGATGTAATATGGCTAAACGGGTAATTTATATTCATGGTTTCAATAGCTCTGAGCAATCGTACAAAGCCGTTCGTTTTGGCGAACATATGGCTCAGTTTGATGTTGATTATAAAGTGCCGCGATTAACCCATGAGCCGTTACATGCAATTTTACAATTAGAACAGCTGTTAAATGATGATACTGTATTACTCGGTAGTTCATTAGGCGGTTTTTATGCGACCTATTTGTCGCAACGTTATTCGATACCTGCGGTGGTCATTAACCCCGCGGTGCGCCCATTTGAGTTACTTGATAACTATTTAGGGCCAAACTATAACCCGTATCAAGACACCCATTACGAACTTGATACTCGTCACATGGATGCATTGCGCAGTTTATATTTGTCGCAATTAGACACCCCTTCATTGATTTATTTGCTACAGCAAACAGGCGATGAAGTACTGCCTTTTCAGCAGGCGGTTAACTATTATTCTCAGTGTAAGCAACACGTTGAATTTGGAGGCGATCATAGTTTTATCGGCTTCGAACAAACCTTTGCAAGTATTGTAGATTTTCTTAAAATCACGTAAAACATAGCTAAGCGCATAAAAGATATAAAAACTATGAGTCAGCAAAATTATAACGCCGAAGCAATTGAAGTCTTAAACGGGTTAGAACCCGTAAAACGCCGCCCAGGTATGTACACCGACACGGTTCGTCCTAACCACTTAGGCCAAGAGGTTATCGATAATAGTGTCGATGAAGCAATGGCAGGTCATGCAACAAAAATAGATGTCATTCTTCATGAAGATAACTCGCTTGAAGTTATTGATGATGGCCGTGGTATGCCGATTGATATTCACCCTGAAGAAGGTATTCCTGGTGTGGAGCTTATTTTTACCAAGCTGCATGCCGGTGGTAAGTTCTCAAATAAAAACTATCAATTTTCAGGTGGTTTACACGGTGTTGGTATTTCAGTTGTAAATGCGTTGTCAACGCGTGTTGAAGTGACCGTACGCCGTGATGCACAGCAGTTTCGTATGGCCTTTGAGAATGGCGATAAAGTCGAAGACTTAAACGTAATTGGCACTGTGGGTAAGCGTAACACAGGGACTACCGTGCGTTTTTGGCCAGATGCCAGTTATTTTGATTCTGCTAATTTCTCGATTACTAAGCTTAATCATTTATTAAAAGCCAAAGCCGTACTCTGCCCAGGCCTGCGCATTAAGTTTACCAACAAACAAACCAAAGAAAGCCAAGAGTGGTACTACGAAACGGGCTTAAAAGATTACTTAGTTGAAGCGGTGAAAGGTTTTGAAGTATTGCCAAAAGAGCCGTTTATTGGTGATTTTTCAAGTTCAACTGAAGGCGCTGACTGGGCTGTTGTATGGTTACCTGAGGGCGGTGAATCCATTGCTGAAAGTTATGTAAACTTAATTCCGACTGCGCAAGGTGGTACGCATGTTAATGGTTTACGCCAAGGTTTACTTGAAGCAATGCGTGAATTCTGTGAATTCAGAAACTTATTGCCCCGTGGCGTAAAGTTAACGCCAGATGATATTTGGGAGCGCTGTAGCTATGTGTTGTCGGTAAAAATGCAAGATCCGCAGTTTGCAGGCCAAACAAAAGAGAAATTATCATCTCGTTCTTGCGCGGCGTTTGTATCGGGTGTGGTAAAAGACTCATTTAGCTTATGGTTAAACGAACACACCGAGACCGCTGAATTATTAGCTGAGCTATGTATCTCAAATGCACAGCGCCGATTACGTGCTGCTAAAAAAGTTGTGCGTAAGCGCATTACCTCTGGCCCCGCGTTACCGGGTAAATTAACCGATTGTAGTGCCCAAGATAATGACCGTACTGAATTATTCTTAGTAGAGGGTGACTCTGCGGGCGGCTCGGCTAAACAAGCTCGCGACCGTGAATTTCAAGCAATAATGCCACTGCGCGGTAAAATTCTTAATACATGGGAAGTCGAATCAGGACAGATTTTAGCATCGCAAGAGGTACATGATATTTCAGTGGCCCTAGGTATCGACCCTGATTCAAGTGATTTATCGGGTCTGCGTTATAACAAGATTTGTATTTTGGCTGATGCTGACTCGGATGGATTACACATTGCCACATTATTATGCGCACTATTTGTTCGTCATTTCCCTGCGCTCATTAAAGAAGGTCATGTATTTGTAGCCATGCCACCGCTGTTTCGTATTGATATCGGTAAAGAGGTGTATTACGCCCTCGATGAAGATGAGAAGAATGGTATTTTGGCTCGCATCGAAGCTGAGAAAAAGCGTGGTAAAGTGAATGTTCAACGCTTCAAAGGGTTAGGTGAAATGAACCCATTGCAGTTAAGAGAAACAACGATGGATCCAAATACCCGTCGTTTGGTGCAATTAACACTCGATGAAGAAGAGCAAACCATGGAAATGATGGATATGTTACTTGCGAAGAAACGTTCATCAGATCGCCGTCAGTGGTTAGAAGATCACGGTAACCGCGCGCAAGTTTAATACAGGTACATTTGCAGCCTAACGGTTGCTAAACGAATTAAAGGGCAAGAAAAATGAAAAAACTACTGACCTCATTTTTATCGCTGAGCTTACTATCAGCGCCAGCAATGGCTGAAGATATTCTTGATAAACTAACGGTTGCTGAAGGCTTTAAAGTAAGCTTATTCGCCGATGATGTTGAAAATGCACGACAAATTGCCGTATCAAAAAAAGGCATAGTGTACGCAGGTTCGCGTAAAGCAGGTAATGTATATGCATTGATTGATCATAACAGCGATGGTGTAGCCGATAAGAAAATTGTTATTGCTAAAGGATTAGAAATGCCATCGGGCTTGGCAATAAAAGGGGATGATTTATATGTTGCTGAAGTGTCGCGTATTATTCGCTTTAAAGACATTGATAAACACCTCAAAGCCCCTAAGTTTGAGGTGGTGTATGATAAATTCCCAACTGACCGCCATCATGGTTGGAAATTTATTAGCTTTGCTCCAACAGGTGAGTTAATTGTGCCAGTGGGTGTGCCATGTAACATTTGCGCTGAAGACGACAAGTACGGTCGTATCTTTTCTTTAAATGTTGATACCAAAGAAATTAAAACGATCGCCAAAGGTGTACGTAACTCAGTTGGTTTTGACTATCATCCTACAACAAATGCATTTTGGTTCAGTGATAACGGTCGTGACATGATGGGTGATGATATCCCGCCTTGCGAAATTAACCGAGTTGGTGAAGGTGAAGAGGGGGCGCATTATGGTTTCCCTTATGTTCACGCAGGGGCGATTTTAGATCCTGAGTTTGGTAAAGGTAAAAATATCGCTGATTATAAATCGCCTGCGCTTGCACTGGGTGCGCATGTTGCACCATTAGGCATTCATTTTTACAACGGCAAGCAGTTCCCAGCTAAATACAAAGAACAGTTATTTGTTGCTGAACATGGTTCTTGGAATCGCAGTAAAAAATCGGGTTACAGAGTTATGCTAGCTAATGTTGAACAAGGTCGTATTACTAAATACACCCCATTCATCACAGGCTTTATGCAAAACGAAGAAACATTTGGTCGCCCAGTTGCATTTGCAGAGCTTGCAGATGGCAGCTTATTGATCTCAGACGACTTTGCTAACGTGATCTATCGTGTTAGTGCTAAGAAAAAATAGGTAAGCGTTAATGAGTGATACAGATACCTTGCTGATGCAAGGCATAGAACAACAAACGATGGGGCGTTTTACCGAAGACGCCTACTTAAACTACTCAATGTACGTCATCATGGATCGCGCTTTACCGCATGTAGGTGACGGTCTTAAACCTGTACAGCGTCGTATCATTTATGCAATGAGCGAACTGGGATTATCGGCGCAGGCAAAATATAAAAAATCAGCGCGTACCGTAGGTGATGTACTGGGTAAATACCACCCACATGGTGATAGCGCTTGTTATGAAGCCATGGTGTTGATGGCGCAACCATTTTCTTATCGCTACCCGCTGGTGGACGGTCAAGGTAACTGGGGTGCTGCGGATGATCCTAAGTCATTTGCAGCGATGCGTTACACTGAAGCTCGTTTATCAAAGTTCTCGGAAGTTCTACTAAAAGAGCTTGGTCAAGGCACTGTTGATTGGACCGCCAACTTCGATGGTACACTTGATGAGCCAATGGTACTGCCTGCGCGTTTACCGCACATTTTACTCAATGGTGTGACCGGTATTGCGGTGGGTATGGCAACCGATATTCCACCACATAATGTGCGTGAGGTGGCCAGTGCTTGTTGCTTATTACTTGATAAGCCCAAAACTGAAATCGAAGAGCTGCTTGAGTTAGTGCATGCGCCTGACTACCCTACAGAAGCTGAGATAATCACGCCCAAAGACGATATCCGTAAGATTTATCAAACGGGACGTGGATCTATTAAAATGCGTGCAATTTACACTGAAGAGCAGGGCGATATTGTTATCACAGCATTACCGCACCAGTGTTCAGGGGCAAAGGTTTTAGAGCAAATTGCAGCACAAATGAATGCTAAAAAGCTGCCGATGGTGGCTGATTTACGTGATGAATCTGATCACGAAAACCCAACCCGTATTGTGATAGTGCCACGCTCGAACCGTATTAAAGCTGAGCCGTTAATGGCGCACTTATTTGCAACCACAGATTTAGAAAAGAACTACCGCGTAAACTTAAACATGCTTGGCCTCGATGGTCGTCCGCAAGTGAAAGACTTACGTAGTATTTTAACTGAGTGGCTGACGTTTCGTCGTGAAACAGTCAGACGCCGCTTACAGTATCGCTTAGATAAAGTGCTTGCACGTTTGCATATTTTAGAAGGTTTATTAACGGCCTTTTTAAATATCGACGAAGTCATAGAAATTATTCGTACGGAAGATAAGCCAAAACCTGTATTAATGGAACGCTTTGGTATTACGGATATTCAAGCCGAAGCGATTTTAGAGTTAAAACTACGTCACTTAGCTAAACTTGAAGAATTCAAGATCAAAGGCGAGCAAGATGAACTTGCCCTTGAGCGTGACAAATTAGAGCAAATTCTGGGCTCTGAACGTCGCATGTCGACGTTGATGAAAAAAGAAATCCAAGAAGCCGCTGACATGTATGGTGATGATAGACGTTCCCCCGTTGTTGAACGTTTGGAAGCAAAAGCGCTGAGCGAAAAAGATTTAATCCCTTCTGAATCAGTGACGGTTGTATTGTCAGAAAAAGGCTGGGCGCGTGTTGGTAAAGGGCATGACTTAGATGTAGAAGGTTTAAGTTATAAGTCAGGTGACAGTTACAAAGCCTCTGCGCGTGGTAAGAGTAATCAGCCTGCGGTATTCCTTGATTCAAATGGGCGTGCTTTTGCGACTGATGCGCATAGTTTACCTTCTGCACGTAGCCAAGGTGAGCCTATGACGGGTCGCTTTAATTTAAGTGCGGGTGCTAACTTTGAGCATGTTGTGATGGCCGAAGATAATCAAGAACTCTTGATGGCATCAGATGCGGGTTATGGTTTCATCAGTGACTTTAAAGATCTCGTGAGTAAAAATAAAAATGGTAAAGCATTGGTCAGTGTTCCGAAAGGGGGTGAACTACTTGCGCCAATTCGCATTACTGATATTGCCACTGACTATTGTATGGCTATTTCAAACGAAGGCCGTATGTTGTTGTTCCCACTACGTGATTTGCCTAAACTAGGTAAAGGTAAAGGCAATAAAATTATTTCTATTCCAAGTGCGAAAGTACAGGCGAGGGAAGAGTTTGTAAAAGTGCTGGCTGTAGTGCCCGAGGGGAGCAGTGTAACGCTTCATGCTGGTAAGCGTAAATTGACCTTAAAGCCAAGTGACCTTGAGCATTATCATGGCGAGCGTGGGCGAAGAGGGAATAAGTTACCACGTGGCTTACAGCGAGTAGATGAAGCTGTAATAGAAGCAACACAGACCGATGACATAACGGAGCCATTGGTTGATGATATAACAGAATAATACAAGGCCTGCTTAGCAGGCCTTTTTTATTGGGGTAGATTATAAAAAGATATATTTTTAGCGCACACATGTAAGCTAAAAGCTATTGCAGAGGCACTTTTCACGTTATAATGCGCGCTGATTTACCCGAGGAGAATCCGTTTGTTAGCTGTTTTTCGTATTATTATCATGGCGTTATTTATCGTGTTTAGCTGCCTTTTTGGCTTAGTCTTATGCATCATTAAGCCATTTCATACCAATAACGTACATATTATTTCTGGCTGGTTTAGCAAAATGGCTAAGTTGCTGGGGGTAAAACTTGAATTACGTTACCATGCGGATGCAAAAACAGTTGGCCCTGCAGTGTATGTGGCTAATCATCAGAATAACTACGATCTATTTACCTTGCCTGCGATGGTGCCTGAAAATTGTGTGAGTCTTGGAAAGAAAAGCCTCAAATGGATCCCATTCTTTGGACAGCTATATTGGTTATCAGGTAATATTTTAATTGATCGCGCCAATCGTTCAAAAGCTGCAGGCACGATTTCAAAATCAGCTGAGAAAATTAAGCAAAAAGGTCTATCGGTTTGGATGTTCCCTGAGGGCACGCGAAGCTATGGCCGTGGTTTATTACCCTTCAAAACAGGGGCTTTTCACACTGCAATGAGTGCTGATGTACCTGTTGTGCCAGTTTGCATGAGCACAACGCATAAAACTATTAAGCTAAATCGCTGGGATAATGGTACAATTTACCTCGAAATGTTAGCGCCAATTTATCTTGATAAAGACGTATCTGCTCGTGATCATGCATCGCATGTTCATCAGATTATGGCCGCTAAAATAACTGAATTAGATGCTCAAGTGAGAAATAAATAATGGAAAATTGGCGCGAGATTACTGAAGACATCGTTACTTCATTACTTGAAGATGGCTCAGATCCTGAAGTACTGTACGAAGTAGAACACCACTTTGTTAGCGAAAATTTTGAACAGTTAGAGCAAGCCGCTTTAGCTGCTTTTAAACTCGGTTACGATGTTGAAGAGCCTGCTGAACTTGAGCTAGAAGATGGCGAAAAAGTATGGAGCTTTGATGTGGTTGTTGAGTGTGAGCTTGACGTCGAAGCCATTATGGAAGATGTCGATAAGCTTGAAGCGCTCGCTCAACAATCAAACGTTGAATATGATGGTTGGGGAACTTACTTCCAAGAGTAATTTTGTAAGCGTGAAATTTATTTTGTGCGCGATTTAAAGTCGCGCCTATGATCTGAAGTCTTTTTGTATCGTACTAATTTCGTATTTGCCCTCCTTGCTATAGACATTTTTAACCAATTGGCGATAATAAAAAACTCGATGTTTTTATAAACTAAGCTCACATATGCTTGTAACCTTACCCATTGCCGAACTAGTACCAGGGATGTTTGTTGACAGTGTCAGTAAGCAGCACGAGCACATTAATAGCGTTAAAATTAAAACCCGTGGGTTAGTTAGAGATAAAAGTATTATTCAACGTCTGGTGTCTGAAGGTGTTGAAGAACTCCTCATTGACTTCACTCAAAGTGATGTTGCGCTTCCGGCTAAATACCAGCCTAAACCTGTAGAAAAACCCAAGCCAAAAAAAGAAAAAAAAGTTGCTGAAAAAGGCATATCGGTCGAACAAGAGTTCGTGAAAGCGAGTGTTAACTACGAACAGCACAGTCGTAAGTTGCAAGTTTTATATTCAGATATCACATCAGGTTTGAAAATGAATATGACACTGCTTGATGAAGTCGTGGTTGATATCGTTAGTTCTGTATTTCGTAATCACAACGCCATGACGATTCTTACTCGTCTTAGAGACAAGCATATTTACAACTGGCGACATATGATCAATACGGCCATTTTGGTGAGTGTATTCGCTAAATATCTTGGATATAAAGAGCAAACTGTTAAAGAATTGGCAATGGGAGCGCTACTGCACGATATTGGGCAAGCTAAAATGCCACAGGGTGTACTGTCTAAGCCAAGTCAGCTTAATGACAATGAAATGCAGGTTGTGAAAAAACATGTTGCGCAGAGCCTAGGCTTAGTCAAAGGTGAAAAGGGCATTACGCCGTTAATGCTTGATATGATTGTTAATCATCATGAACGATTAGACGGAAGTGGTTACCCAAGAGGCATTACAGCCGAAAAGCTAAGTCGTCCTGCCAGAATAATGGCAATTGTTGATGTTTATGATGCAATTACTGCTGATAGACCTCACCAAATGGGAGAGGAGCCTATTTCGGCACTGCGTTATTTATTAGCAAATAAACAGTTATTTGACTCAGAACTCGTACAGCGATTTATAAAGTGTTTGGGTGTGCATCCTGTCGGATCGATTGTGAAGTTAAACAATGAACGTTTAGCGTTAGTTATGGAAGGCAATCAGGACAACCCGATAAAGCCAAAAGTGAAAATCTTTTATAATGCGAAGCACAAACATCACATTACAGCGAAAGATGTTCACTTAAGTGAAGAGCATGATCTAAAAATAATATCGAGTATTAAGCCCCTTGATTATCAACTTAATTTGGCTCGTTTGTTAAAAGAGCATCTTCTTGTTTAGACTTTACACAGCGCTTTTTAGCGTTTCGTTTTGCAGAAATAAATGCACCACTAAAACAACTCGTCATTAATACTAGCCACAGCAATGTGCCTTTCTCTACGTGCAGTGCCACACAGCATAACACCAGCGATAATACAGAGCTGAGCATGGCACCTAACCAGTAGTGGTTAACAGGGTTATCACAGTCACCAGCCTTAGTGCATGCGCAATAATTTGCCTTACAGAAATAGTGCACGCTTAAACCACATAGAATTAATGCTGCGATTATCAATGCAATAACCATAACTTTTGCCCAAATAATTTCAATTGCGTTTAGTTTAAGGGGCATAAAATAACATGTCAATCTAAATGATAATTACTATCGTTTGGTGTTTTTGTAACTAGACATCGGACGAGTTTTAAAAAGTTGTTATCTTGTTGTTAAAATGTGGTTTTTTTACCTCTTTCTAACGAAAAGTTACAGTTTTTTGATCTTAATTAAGGTAATGTTCGAAAGTTTGTAATTATTAGAATAATACATCTAATACCAACGCACAGCATTGACCTTTATGCTTAAATAATAGGTTGCCTCTGTGTTTGTTGGTTTAGCTAACATACAAGTTTGCAAGAGGACACAGATTATGAAATTCACTAGAACATTGATTGCAGCATCACTTGCTGTTGTTTCTGCTGACAGCTTTGCTGCAGCCTTCCAATTAGCAGAGCAAAACGTATCAGGCTTAGGCCGTGCCTATGCTGGTGAAGCAGCGGTTGCTGATGATGCGTCAGTAGTAGCGCGTAACCCTGCACTTATGTCTTTATTTAAAACTAAGCAAATCTCAGTTGCGGGTATTGCTGTTATTCCAGATGTAAGCTTAGAAGGTGAATCAGCTGCATACGGTTTAGATGAGAATGTGCTTGATGATAGTAGCATTGCTCCTTCAGCATTTATCCCTGCGGGTTATTTCACAATGCCATTAAACGACAAAGTATCGTTAGGTTTTGGTGCGTTTTCTAACTTCGGTCTTTCAACAGAATTTAATAATAATTACGCGGCTGGCTCAATTGCTGGTGAAACTGAAATCGTTACAGTTAACATGAATGCAAGTGCATCATATAAGTTCAACGAACAGTTCAGCTTAGGCCTTGGCTTAAACTATGTATATGCCGATGCGAAAGTAGTTCGTAATGCGGGTGTTAATCCACTTGGTGTACCAGCAGAGACTGAAATTGTTCACCTTGAAGGTGATGATTACGGCTTTGGTTGGAATATTGGTGCTATGTATCAATTAGACGAAAACAACCGTTTTGGTTTTAACTACCGTAGCGAAACAGACATCGACTTTGATGGTGAGTACGCAAATGGCTTACCTGCTGCATTTGGTGGCACTGCGGGCGTTAAAGTACCAGGCGCACTTGAGTTAACGCTTCCAGCTATTGCTGAGTTTTCTGGTTCACACCAGTTAGATAAAAAACTAGGCGTACACTACAGCATTCAATGGACTGGTTGGGATAGCTTCCAAAAATTAGAAGCTTATGTACCAGGTAACGAAGCACCAGTATTTAGAAAAGAAGAAAACTTCTCTGATGCAATGCGTTACTCTATCGGTACAGACTATCAGTACAGCGATGCATTACTTCTTCGTGCCGGTATTGCTTACGATGAGTCACCAGTTGATCAATCTCACTTATCAATCTCTATTCCTGATACAGATCGTTTCTGGTTCTCATTTGGTGGTAACTACGCATTTAGTGAAAACTCAAATGTTGACTTAGGTGTGAGTATTCTTCGCGGTAAAACACAGAACTTTACAGAAGAAGATAGCTTTGCAAAAGCATTAGGCCAAGAAGCATCATGGGACTTTGAATCGAAAGGTCACGCAGTGCTAATTGGTGCTCAGTACAACTACACGTTTTAATAGTGACGCGACGTAAAGTCGCTGCTATAGAGCATTAAAAAGCCGCGCTATAACATTGTTATAGCGCGGCTTTTTGTAAGCGCGAATAAATCGCGCTTTATATATGCTGTTATAGACTTTCGATTTTCGCTTTTTGCGCTAATAGTTTGTCTTTCGCATCGGTAAACTCAGCCAGTTTAGCATGCTCTTTAGCAAGCACGGCTTCTGGGGCGTTATTTACGAACTTTTCGTTAGCCAACTTGTTTTGAACCTGTGCTAAGCCTTTTTCTGCTTTTTCAAGCTGCTTCGCGATACGAGCTAATTCAGCTTCAACATCGATTAGGCCAGCCATTGGGATCATGATCTCAAGGTTACCAACATACGATGTTGCGCACGCAGGTGCATCGTCTTTGTTATCAAGAAGCGTGAACTCTTCAAGCTTAGCGAGAGACGCTAAGAATGCTTCGTTTTCAGTTAAACGTCGCTTGTCTTCATCAGACGCATTTGCAAGTAACACAGATAATGGCTTGCTTGGGCTGATATCCATTTCACCACGGATGTTACGGATTGCAAGAATGAATTGTTTAACCCATTCAAGGTCGTCCATCGCTTGACTATCAACATTTGCTTCATTGTATACAGGGAAGCCTTGTACCATGATGCTGGTGTTGGCTGTTTCGATGCCCGCAAGCGGTGCAACACGTTGCCAAATCGTTTCTGTGATATAAGGCATCATTGGGTGCATTAATCGCAGTAAGCTTTCTAGTACTGTGATTAGGGTATGACGAGTACCACGTTGCTGTGCTTCGTTACCTTTAAACAATACTGGTTTAGTCAGTTCTAGGTACCAGTCACAGAATTGGTTCCAAGTGAACTCATAAATCGTGTTTGCTGCTAGGTCAAAGCGGTAGTTTTCTAAGTGCTCAGTGTAGGTTTTAACAGTTGCTTCAAATTGGCCTAAAATCCAACGATCAGCAAGTGAGTACTGTTTTTCAGCATCTGTAGCGAAGCCACAGTCTTGCTCTTCTGTATTCATTAATACATAACGGCTCGCGTTCCATAGTTTGTTACAGAAGTTACGGTAACCTTCAAGGCGGTTCATATCCCAGTTGATGTCACGACCCGTTGACGCCATTGCTGCAAGGGTGAAACGTAGCGCGTCTGTACCGTGTGCTTCGATACCGTTTTCGAATGTTTTACGAGTGTTCTTCTCAATCTTCTTCGCTAGTTGTGGCTGCATCATATTACCAGTGCGCTTTTCAACTAGGCTTTCAAGATCGATACCGTCAATCATGTCGATAGGATCAAGTACGTTACCTTTCGATTTAGACATCTTATCGCCGTTTTCATCGCGGATAAGGCCAGTTACGTAAACGGTTTTAAATGGTACTTGTGGCTTGCCGTTATCATCTTTGATGAAGTGCATGGTCATCATGATCATACGTGCAACCCAGAAGAAGATGATGTCGAAACCTGTTACCAATACATCAGACGGGTGGAAAGTTTTTAAATCGTCTGTGTTTGCAGGCCAGCCTTGCGTTGAGAAAGTCCAAAGTGCAGACGAGAACCACGTATCTAAAACGTCTTCATCTTGCTTAAGTGCAACATCATCAGCAAGGTTGTTATCGCGGCGTACTTCAGCTTCGTCACGACCAACGTATACGTTGCCTTCGTTGTCGTACCAAGCAGGGATGCGGTGACCCCACCAAAGCTGACGTGAAATACACCAGTCTTGTACGTCGTTCATCCACGAGAAGTACATATTCTCGTATTGTTGAGGTACAAATTTAATGTCGCCATTTTTAACTGCTTCTTTTGCAGGCTCAGCAAGTGGTGCTACGCGCACGTACCACTGATCAGTAAGAAGAGGCTCAATCACGACACCAGAACGGTCACCGTAAGGTACAGTTAGGCTGTGATCTTCGATTTTTTCTAATAGGCCAAGTTCTTCAAACTCGCTCACAATCGCTTTACGTGCATCAAAGCGGTCAAGGCCGTGTAGACGCTCAGGAATTGGCGCATCTAATTCAAGCTCTTTACCGTCGAATGTATAGCTTTCGCCTTCGCTTAATACCGCAGCATCTTTGTTGAAGATGTTGATCATTGGTAGTTGGTGACGTTTACCTACTTCGTTATCGTTAAAGTCGTGGGCAGGGGTGATTTTCACACAACCTGTGCCTTTTTCCATGTCTGCATGCTCATCAGCAACAATTGGAATGCGACGGTTAACGATAGGGAGTAAAATGTCTTTACCGATCAGGTCTTGGTAACGTTCATCATCAGGGTTAACTGCAACACCTGTATCACCTAGCATTGTTTCAGGACGTGTTGTGGCAACAATGATGTAGTCTTTACCATCTTTGGTTTTTACGCCGTCAGCAAGTGGGTAACGTAAGTTCCACATGTGACCTTGTTTGTCTTTGTTTTCAACTTCAAGATCAGAAATAGCAGTGTGTAGTTTAGGGTCCCAGTTAACTAGACGCTTACCACGGTAGATTAAGTCTTCTTTGTGAAGACGTACGAATACTTCTTTAACCGCTTCAGAAAGACCTTCGTCCATAGTGAAGCGCTCACGGTCCCAATCTACTGACGCACCTAAGCGACGTAATTGTTTGGTGATAGTGCCACCAGAGTGGTTTTTCCACTCCCAGATTTTTTCGATAAATGCATCACGGCCTAAGTCGTGACGTGTTTTACCTTCTTCAGCTGCAAGCTTACGCTCAACAAGCATTTGCGTTGCGATACCCGCGTGATCAGTACCTACTTGCCATAAAGTGTTATTGCCTTGCATACGCTTTAAGCGTGTTAGCGTATCCATAATGGTATCTTGGAACGCATGGCCCATGTGTAAGCTACCTGTGACGTTTGGTGGCGGAATCATGATTGAGTAAGCGTCACCTTGGCCAGACGGTTTAAAGTAGCCTTTTTCTTCCCAGTCTTGATATAAAGACTGTTCAATATCTTGCGGATTGTAGGTTTTATCCATTACACAGAACCTTAAATAAATGCTTAAATGTCAATTTCTTGCGTTGCAATATGGGCGCCCAGTTGGCGAAGCTTTTTAAACCGCTCACGGGCGGCTTGTTTAGCGTTAGGCTCAACGGGGACAAAATCAAAAACCTGCTGAAAACGACGAATAAAATCCGGTAGGTGTTCAGCTAAGTTGATTAATATTTTTCTGTTGCCGACAGGTGGAGTCATACCAATTTCAACCGGAGCGCCACCTTTGGGGCCTTCACCTTGTAGGTTGTGTGGTATAAAGCTATCTGGCTCAAATGACCAGATGATGTCGTCGATTGTGTGGGCCGTGTCAGTGTTATCGGCGTAAATAAATACGCGATGACCAAGACGATACTGATCTGCTGCTATTTTTGCGGCAAGATCAAAACATGCTTTATCAGCTTGCTGGCTGTTACCATCTTGTTTTAGAACGTAAAATTGTGCGTTCATGCTCATTGTGACTTTCGTCCCCACAGATACACAGATCAAAGCAGAGATTTTGACATAGAACGCGTGTTGCTTCAATTAATAAGGCGCCATTTGGCGCCTTATTTAGGGTTAGTTGTAAGCTTGCGATAAGGCTTAGTCGTGACTTGCTTCACTCACGCCTGCGCGGTTTAGTAAATACTGAGTCAGCATAGGTACCGGACGACCGGTTGCACCTTTGTTTTTACCGCCGCTGCGCCATGCTGTACCTGCGATATCTAAATGCGCCCAATTGTATTTTTTGGTGAATTTAGATAAGAAGCATGCAGCTGTAATCGTACCTGCAGCACGACCACCTAAGTTGGTGAAATCAGCGAATGGGCTTTCAAGTTGCTCTTGATAGTCATCCCAAAGCGGTAGCTGCCATGCACGATCGCCACTTTGCTCAGACGCTTTTAGTAGGTCATGGGCAAGAGGGTTATGGTTTGATAGTAAACCTGTGGCATGTGAACCCAGCGCAATAATACACGCGCCGGTTAGCGTTGCTACGTCAACTACGGTATCAGGGTCAAAACGCTCAACATAAGTGAGTGCATCACACAGTACTAAACGGCCTTCGGCATCGGTGTTTAACACTTCAACTGTTTGACCCGACATAGTTGTTAAAATGTCACCAGGGCGATAAGCATTTGAGCCAGGCATGTTTTCACACCCCGCTAAAACACCGACAACGTTAATCGGTAACTGCATTTGCACTAATGCGCGCATCGTACCAATAACACCTGCTGCACCACCCATGTCGTATTTCATTTCATCCATGGCTTCGCCTGGCTTGATTGAAATACCACCTGAGTCAAAGGTTAAGCCTTTACCCACTAACACGATTGGCGCTTGATCTTTGTCGCCACCTTGATAGTTGATTACCGACATAACCGATTCATTTGCGCTACCACGGCCAACTGCTAGGTATGAATTCATGCCCAGCTCTGCCATTTTTTCTTCGCCGATAATATCAACCGTTACATTATCGAAGTTATCAGCAATTTCTTGTGCTTGTTCACCTAAATACGCTGGATTACAGATATTTGGTGGCATATTGGCAACGTCTTTACATAATTTGCTACCCGCTGCGATGGCTAGGCCATGCTCAATTGCACTTTCGCCAATCGTTAACTCGCGACGTGTTGGTACGTTAAAAACGATTTTACGTAGTGGACGGCGAGGGTCGCTTTTTTTACTTTTCAGTTGATTGAAGGTGTATAAGCAGTCTTGTGTTGTTTCAACTGCTTGACGCACCTTCCAATAGGTGTCACGACTTTTAACATGCTGCTCTGTTAAAAAGCATACCGCTTCCATCGAACCGGTTTCGTTTAGTGTATTAATTGTTTTAGAGATGATCTGCTTATATTGCTTGTCATCTAACTCACGTTCTTTACCACAACCAACAAGCAATACGCGCTCGCTCAGTACATTAGGTACATGATGTAGTAATAATACTTGTCCTGGCTTTCCTTCAAGATCACCGCGGCGAAGTAAGTTAGAGATATAACCATCGCTAATTTTATCTAGCTGCTCACCAATGGGGGATAAACGACGTGGCTCATAAACGCCAACTACAATACATGCGCTACGTTGCTTTTCTGGACTACCACTTTTTACGCTAAATTCCATTGTCACTCCTAGTGTTGAGTCATTTAACCTTTAAAAATAAGGGCAAGAAATTCATTTTTTAGTCCTTTCTTACATTTTTTAGTTTATTAATACTAATATTAGCTCATAAACTATGACTCTATTTACGTGTTTTTGAACTTTATCTTATTGTGAATATCAATATCACATAATTGAGGCCATCTGTACCATTTATGCAAGATTATATGTTCTTGCTAGGTATGATATTTCACTATGATGGCATATAATAAAGTGAGTAAAATAACTAGTTTACTCAAAATTTCTTACTATTCCAGTGAAACACGATGTTTAACAGGGGCGAGCATTGCTAATTTTTCGTTATTTGACCACTGAAGTCTTAAAGTCGCAGGTCGCCGTATTTCTAACTTTGATGACCATTTTTGTGTCACAAAAGTTTGTTGTTATTTTAGGGGATGCCTCCGAAGGGGGACTTCCTGCAAAACTTGTACTATCCATGATCGCGCTAAAGCTCCCTCAGCTTGCCTCGCTTATTCTACCTCTAAGTATTTTCTTGGGGATTATATTAGCCTATAGCCGCATTTATGCTGACAGTGAAATGACCGTGCTTAAGGCATGTGGAGTGAGTGAGTGGTATGTGGTACGTGTAACACTTATTTCAAGCGTGGTTCTTGCCATACTAGCGGGTGTATTAACCTTATATGTTGCTCCGTGGGCAAGCGAACAAGAATACCAGTTAAAAGAGCAGGCAAAAGCGGATGCCGGTTTATCAGCACTAAGGGCGGGACGTTTTCAACAAACCGGTAACGAAAAAGCAGTCGTGTTTATTCATAATATTGAAAACAGTGGAAAAGAGTTACATAAAGTGTTTGTTGCCCAGCTACCTGAACGTGAAAAAGGTGATTTAGCACGTTTAGTTTATGCAGAGCGTGGTGTTGTTATTGAGCAAGAAAATGGCGAGCAACAACTCGTTCTCAACGATGGTAAGCGTTACGAAACAGATGGCGAGTCAGCTGCTTTAAACCTAACAGAGTTTGATGGTTACAGTGTGCAAATTCAAGATCAAGAAATTGAGCACCAACGCCGTAAGCTAGAAGCGGTTCCTACTTTTGATTTATTTAAAATGAAAACTTCTGAGGCAATCGCGCAATGGCAATGGCGTATTGCTATACCGCTTTCAATACCTTTACTTACTTTGCTAGCTGTGCCTTTAAGTGTTGTTAATCCACGCCAAGGTAAATTTGCTAAACTAGTGCCTGCGATAAGCTTATATTTGGGTTACTTTATTTTATTAAATGCGGCTAAGTTTGCAGTTGAAGATGGCAAAATCCCTCCTTCAATAGGTCTTTGGTGGATTCATTTATCAGCATTATTCATAGGTGGATTATTGATTATTAAGGGTCGCCCACTAGGCGCTTGGTTAAAGGCTGTTGTGACTAAGCGGGAGTTAAGCGCATGATGAAAACACTCGATTGGTACTTGGGCCGCAGCATTATTCAAACAACAGGTTTTGCATTAATGGTGCTGGTTGGTATCAGTACGTTAATAAAGTTTATTGAGCAGCTTAAATCGGTTGGTCGTGGTAGTTACGATATTGCGACTGCACTTATCTACACCTTGTATAGCATGCCGGGTGATTTAGTTATATTTTTTCCAATGGCTGCGCTCATTGGTGGTTTAACAGGACTGGGGGCACTGGCATCAAATAGTGAGTTAGTTGTTATGCAGGCTGCGGGAATGTCGCGCTTGCAAATTATTGCCTCTGTAATGAAAACCGCCATGTTCATGGCTATTTGTATGATGGCCCTAGGTGAGTGGGGGGCGCCAGAAGCGCAGTTAAAAGCCAAGGAGATACGTAACCATGCTATTTACGGTGGTGATGTGTTTAGTGCTCAGCAAGGTGTATGGGCAAAAGATGGTAGCAATTTTATTAATATAGAAGACGTTGATCAGCAAGGCATTTTACGTGGTGTTCATATGTATCACTTCGATAAATCTTTGCAATTAACGCAAATCACTAAAGCTGAAGAAGCAGTTAACCGTCAAGATGGTTGGCTACTTCGCGATGTAAATAAAGTGAAGATCACGCCAGAAAAAATCACCACAGAACAGCAAGATGAAGAGTTTTACGACTCACAGCTGACGGCCGAAAAGTTGGGGGTCGTATCTGTAAAACCAGAGTCACTTTCATTTACAGGGCTTTGGTCTTATTTAAGTTATTTACAACAAAATGAGCAAGACACAAGTACATATGAGCTTGCGTTGTGGCGTAAATTTATGCAGCCGATATCTATCGCAGTAATGTTATTAGTGGCTTTATCGTTTATTTTTGGCCCGCTACGCACAGTAACTATGGGCGCACGCATCATCATGGGTGTTATAACGGGGATCACTTTTCACCTAACAAACGAAATTTTTGGCCCTGTTGTCATGGTTTATCAAATACCTGCCGTAATAGGAGCCGTGTTGCCAAGTATCTTGTTTATTGGTTTTGCAACCTATTTATTGAACAAACGAGTGTAACACTCAGCACAAAAAAAGCGTGGTTTTGAAGCCACGCTTTTTTGTGCTTGTATGCAGCTTAATCTAATGAGCGATAAATGCGCTTGTTTTCTTCTTTTGTAAGCGTGATCACTTCTGTTTTAGCTACATAATCTTGCAGTGCCCGCTTATTTTTAAAATCAATTAATACCACTAAATTACCCAACCCCAGTAGTGCGCTAATTGCTCTAAGAACGCCCTGAGGCCAGCTTATTAGATTACCATCGAGTGTTTGTACTTTTAAACGCCATGCGCGCATACCAATCGTTTGGCCACTTTTAGCCCAAAAATAGCTAAAGAAAGCGACGCTCACTAATACCAATAAAGCGCTGCGAATCCCATAAAGAAGTGGCGAGTTTTGAATATAAGCTGAGACATCTTCTGCATCTCCAATAGCTAATATGTCTAGCGAAATTAAAGCTTGAATAGCAAGTAGATAAAGCACAGTTGTCAGCATCGCAAAAGCAATGACAACTAATGTATCGTAGATTAAAGAAGCAAAACGGCGCCAAAAACCGGCACGTGGAAACTCAGCTGACATAGACAATCTCATCCAATTAAATTGCGCAGTAGTTTAGCAAAGTACTCACAAAACAAGAAATACTTAGCGATTGTTTAGTAATTCGACAAACAGGTCTGACCTGCTATAGTTGAGAAAATAATAAAAAGAGCACACACAATGTCTATTTCAAAAAGTGAAACTCATCACGTTTTTAATCAGCCTCAACCATTAGAAAACTATAATGTTTATCAAGCCGATGATGTTTTGAAATATTGGCAAAAGCAATTTTCAGGTCAGTGGGGAACTGAGCATCTAACTGCATTTGGGGAGCAAGTGGGTGGTGTATTACTAAAAGCTGGATTCTTAGCAAACAAGCACTTACCTGAACTAACGACTCACAGTCGGTTTGGCGAACGCATAGATCAAGTTGACTATCACCCGAGTTACCACCAATTAATGCAGCATGCTATTGAGCAAGGGCATTGCGCTTTACCTTGGCAGCAAAAAAAGCCTGGCAGTCATGTAGTAAGAGCTGTAATGGCGGTGCTGCACAATCATGCAGATCCAGGCTCAGGTTGTCCCCTCACCATGACATTTGCCAGTGTGCCAGCGATTGCCTGCCAAGCCAATGTGGCACAAAAGTGGCTGCCAAAAATACTTTCAAAGCATTACGATGGCGGCAATAAACCTTGGTTTGAAAAACAAGGTGTTACTATTGGTATGGCAATGACCGAAAAACAAGGTGGTTCTGATGTGCGTGCAAATACTACAAAAGCTGCGCCATTAACGACTGCAGGAGCAGGTGAGCTTTATAGCTTAGAGGGGCATAAGTGGTTTTGCTCAGCGCCTATGAGTGACGCATTCTTAGTACTTGCAAATACGGATGAAAAACAACTCTCATGCTTTTTAGTACCTAGGTGGCTCGAAAATGGCGAAAAAAATGCCATGTATATTCAGCGCTTAAAAAATAAGTTAGGTAATCAATCGAACGCCAGTTCAGAAATAGAGTTCAGGGGTGCACATGGTTGGCTTTTAGGTGAACCAGGACGAGGTATTGCTACTATTATTCAAATGGTGGCACTCACTCGTTACGATTGTATGTTAGGCTCGAGCTCGTTAATGCTTCAAGCTGTAAAAGAAGCGATATGGCATACCGCAGGGCGAAGTGTATTTGGTAAAAATTTACACCAACAACCTCTCATGTTAAATGTACTGGCTGATTTAGCGATCGAGGCTGAAGCCGCTTTGGCAATCTCTATGCGTATAGCTCATGCCCTTGATAATCAAAATGATAACAGCGAAGTGTTATTGGTTCGAAGTGCCACCGCAATTGGCAAATACTGGATTTGCAAGCGTGCTATTCAACATACCTATGAGGCGATGGAGTGTATTGGTGGCGTGGGTTATGTGCAGGACAATGTCACTAGTCGTCTTTATAAAGAAGCACCGGTTAACTCTATTTGGGAAGGTTCAGGTAATGTACAGTGCTTAGACTTATTACGCGTTTTTAAGCGTGAACCTGAGTCGTTAAAAGCACTTATAAATGAACTTGAGAAAGCGCGAACACTTAACGAAGAGTTTGCGATTAAACTTGATGAATTAAAGCTTATGCTCAATGAAGCTAAACATCTGGAAATGCATGCTCGGCGTATAATGGAGCACCTAGCACAGCTTTGGCAAGCCGCAACCTTGCTACAGTTTGGCGAGCCAATTATCGCTGATGCGTTTGTTAAAAGCCGCTTAAAAGGAACAGGGTTTTCGCAGTATGGTTGCTTGAGCCATGAGATTGATTGTGAGGCTATCGTCCTGCGAATGATGCCAAAACATCAAAGTTAATAATTTGTATATTAATTGTTCGGTTGAAAGGGCGAGATGAATAAAACGCTTGCTGCCATACCCATTCTTTGTATAATGCTTGGCATAGAGACAAAGGCAGTAAATAAGTTTTTGCTCTAAAGTGGTTTTTCTTTATCTTCTCGTGTTTAGAAGGTGAAAGAAAAATGAAGCCAGTATGATGGAATTGGTAGACATGACGGATTCAAAATCCGTTGCCTTCGGGCGTGGCGGTTCAAGTCCGCCTACTGGTACCACTTTTGAACCCTAGCCAATTGGTTAGGGTTTTTTTATGCCTGAAAAAGTAGTGTGCGGACTTAAGCGCCACGCGAGGCGAGGCACTAAAGCAAGTAAAAGTCCGCCTACTGGTACCACTTTTATGACCGTCGATTTTAAAGGGGGTTTTCTTTTCTGTAATGTGGTTTTTCTTAGTCTCATCCATCTTTATAAAACTTACTCAAACTGTAACGATTTTTGTCACAGTTTGTTTCTGCTTTTTACGTGTCACAATGGCCATGAGTTGTTTTTGCTAAAGCTCACTTCTATTAGCTTGGATTCTTGTAAGTGATATTTCAGAGCCCCTCACAGAGCCTGTTTCGCTAATTGATATTAATAACAACTTGGCTTTGTCAGAGTCAATATCGAGTACAGATGAATGCCATGTAAACCACACAGGCCATAGTTTCATGTTATTGGATGAAGGTGGGATCATAACGTTTGATGACGACCACGGTGCGTCAGACTGGGGATTTGATGATGCAGGTATCAGTGATAATACAGATTTTTAGGTAGTGAAGGAAGGGGGGTGGTGGATACCATTTTAGGCAGGTGTAGCAACAATCATCTTATTCGCTGCGGTTTATTATCTGATCAAAGAAATTTTGAAAAGAAAATACACTTCGAATAAGAAATAGTTTGTACTAGATCTGACTGTTACCTATTTTTCAATCGGTGACTGTTAGTTTAGATTTGAGCAAAATTCTTCTCAGCAAATAAAAAAAGTTGGTAATCAAATTCTCGTTAGTTAGTGTCCTTACCAAAGCCCATATCAGTGGGCTTTTTTGTGTTCAAATCTGGTTACTGTTCCAATAAGGTCTGTTTTATATGTATTTACGACTTCGCCCAGTTTCTATCTTAAGTGCTCAATTCTAAAATAGGGATAACGTAAATTCTTTAAAGATATTTTATGAGAGGTAGCTGGGCATTAAAAGATTAAATTTACTTCTACATATTTGACTAAAAGTTTAATTTTTACAATAACATTATTAAGCGCCGTTTTTGCAATATAACAAGTTGAACACCTAGTTGTTTTAATAGTTTATTTACAAATGTAATTTTTGGTGGGATCATCATGATATGTAATACGCACTATTTTGATGTGTTATAAATCATCACAATGGTTTCAATAAGTTTCTATTTTTAAAGGAGTAAGCATATTAATGGAAGAGTATTATCCAATTTGGTTATCTATTATTCTGGGAATTCCATTGGGTTGTGGGATAAGTTTCGCTGTTTGCAGTTTAAAAGGTAAGGCAAAGCAAGCGTTTTTATTAGGGAGTGGGGGCTCAATTACAGGGGTACTTATTGTACAAGCAACTACGATGACTGAAGTGGAGGTTTCTTTAAGCTTCTTATCTCTTTCATTAACGGCATTAGTTACCGCAAGTTTATTGATATATTTTTATGTGTCTGACTTGAAAAAAAAGTGCCCAACCCTTCCTTTTAATATTTCATATCTTATTTCCTCAGACAGTAGATTAACGGAGATATATGAACAATACATCGAATCTGAGACACAAGGTATAGCTCGTAAAGATGAACTAGATATAAAAAGTAAAGAACTTAAAGAAAAAGAAGATGCTCTAAACCTTAAATCAAAAGAATTAGAAAAACAGCGAAAAGCTCAGGAAGAAATGGAGGAGAATATTAAGGAAAGAGTAAAAAATGGATACACACTTAGCCTACCTGACTCAAAAAATATTCCTTTGAGTGAATCTATGGTTCGCTCATTACCTCGATATTTTGAGCATATTCTTAGATTTTTAGATGAAGTAGGCTTACAATTTGAGCAACTTAATGCAAGATTTCCTTCTACGGATGACTTTCCAAAGGAAATTTTAATAAAATCTAGTCTTGAGGTTATAGCCCGTAGTATTCGAAGTCATCTGATTCAAGATTCATCGGCCAGAGTAACATTCAGGATTTTAGATGGTAATCACTTTAAAGCTTTTGCTGTCGATTCTAGAGGTGGCGCTGCTAAAAGTGTTTCTGACATTCCTAATGATAGTACAAACATGATCAAAGCTTCGGCAGGAGTCAAAAGAGGGTTGGTTAAAAGCATAAATCCTGAATATGACTATAATTCAAATGGGATTGGTTCTAAATGGGATGATTACCTGACTAGTACATTTGAACAATATGTCCTTGACGAACATCCACTTATTTCTATGAATATATCTATTCAAGGATCAAGCTCGGAATTATCAAACTTTTTAAAATTCATGTCGTATATAAAGTTTGAAATTTTAATTGAAGATTTGTTAGATATGGTTGATGACAACTATTCGTTGAAAAGTTTTTTATTATCTCTACAGAAGGAAGCCGCATAATGTCAAAAGTTTCTTTGGGTTCAGCATTAACAGCACCTAGCTTTTATGATTACATCGGAGACAAGGAAAAAGCTAAAAAAGCTGAAATATTAGTTGAGGAACATCTTGCAAACCACAGTAGTTCTGATGGGGATGAATATCTGTTTATTGAGGTAAGCCGAGCGGATAAAGCACTCTTAGAGGCGTATAAGAAATATAACAAGCAAATTAATAAAGGCTAAATATAGTTTGCTCTTGCCCCACCGTTGCTTATTTTAACTAACAGTTTTTAGAGTGTTATTTGAGCATTATCAGTATTTACTACTAATATTTTAATTGGAAAGTGGGTAATAGCATGAGATAAAAATGCGCAAGTCTCGCATAATTAGTGTTAAGCCTTCAATCAAGGTTCAGGGAACGATGAAAATATCAAAAGTAACCATCAAAAACTTTAGATCGAAAATGCAGTTTTTGACTTCAAAGATTTTAATGTTTTTGTAGGTCAAAATAATGCTGGCAAAACAAACCTTTTTGAAGCAATAGGATGGTTCTTTAAAGGATTACCAAAAGGAAAATCAATAAGAGATTTATACCCAAATAGAAATACCTCTAAAGAGATTTCAGTGGAAATTGAATTCGAAGGTGCTCTGCATGGCGCTGAGAATATGCGTAATGAAGCTAATAAAACGAAAATGTTAAACGTTCTAGATGGTAACGATACACTTACAGTAAAGAGAACAAGCACTGAACCTACCAAAAGGAAATTAACCATTGGTGGGTTGGAGTTAGCTAGAAACCCAGCAGGTTTTGATAAAGCATTCAACGATTTCTTACCTAAATTTGAGTATATTCATACAAAGCAATATTTTGATGAGGTTGCAAAATATTCATCTAAAACACCTGTTGGAATAATGCTCTCTTCAGTGTTAGAAGAAATCCTTCAAGATGATCCTCAGTATAGTGCTTTTAGAACTAAATTTGATGAGTTGTTTGATGATGAAAATTCGGCGGTAAAAGTTGAATTTGATAAGCTTGGTGATAGCGTCAAGACACACTTGGAGAAACAGTTTGCAGAGTGTACAAAGGTCTGTTTCGAGGTCACTAGTCCTGAGTTTGACGATTTATTGAAAAATTTCCAAACAAAGGTGGATGATGGTGTAGAAACTTATGCTTCGGAGAAAGGTGATGGTATGCAGAGAGCGTTAATGCTCGCAATAATCCAAGCTTATGCGGAGTATAGAAAAAACCGTGATGATGCAGGTAAATCATTTCTTTTCTTCATAGATGAGGCCGAACTACATTTGCATCCAACCGCACAAAGAAAGCTGAAGAATGTTTTATTGGAACTTTGCGAAGATCTCGATCAAGTATTTATAAACACACATTCTTCTGTATTTGTAGCAGATGAACATGCCGCACAAAAAATTTTTAAAGTCGAAAAAGAGGATAGTCATACCAATTTCAGGCCTGTGGACACTTTCGATAAACCATATGTGGTTTTTGAATTGTTAGGAGGAAGCCCTTCAGACTTACTATTACCTCGTAACTTCATAATTGTTGAGGGCCCCAGTGAAGTCGAATTGTTAACTAGAGTTATTCGTCGTTTTTATCCGGATAAGCCGTGTGTTCAAGTAATTTCTGCCGAAGGTGATACTCATCAAGCCAAACGTTCTATCAATGCAATTAAAAAGGCGTTTAAACCGCTAGAGAGCTCAATTTTCGAAGAAAAAATGGTGGTTTTGTGTGATGCACCCACAAATAAGGCGCAAGCTGGATTTGATGATTTTATTAAGACTTTCAAAACCTTTAAAGATAGAGGGCAAATAATTGTCTTAGAGCGAGGTTCACTTGAAGAGTGTTATCCAGACCATGAAGATTGGAAGCGCACAGAAGAACAAGTTTCTGAAATGAGCGGCAAACAAAAGACAAAACTATCAAAACGGGTAGGTGATCATATTACGAAAGAACAATTTGAGAATGAAATGCCAACATTGTTTAACACTCTCGAAACCGCGTGGGAATTAGCGTATTGAAAATTAACAAGTCGTTCCAGGTGATGCCTATAGCGCAATTAGAACAAACGTTAGCCTTAATTTGAAGATGTAATTTGCTTTGACATTTATTTCTAGTCGCTCCATAATTAGAATGTAGTCAGTGGCGGTAGGAGCACCCCACGTAAAAAACTGAAGCGTCCAAACAGAATGTTGTGGAGGTAGGAGCACCCCACGTAAAAAACTGAAGCATCCAAACAGAATTGACTACCGAAAGCCTCCGAAAGGAGGTTTTTTCGTTTAGGGAAGTATATTTGTGCAATTAAAAAAATTAGACAGCTCTTTTTATACTGAAAACTCACATTTAAAAGAAGCATTAGATAACCATAATGGGAATTGGGCTCAAGGCAAGATCCGAGGCTATGGAATCGTACTTATTACAATAAACAGCTTATCTTTTGCAATCCCGCTTAGGTCAAACATAAAGCATAAGTCCTCTTATATCACCGTAAAATCTAACCAAGCCAATATTGAAGGTAAAGGATTGGATTTCACTAAAGCTCTTGTAATAGCTGATCAAAAGTATATATCAAACTTACCTTTCAAAATATCATCCTCAGAACATCAAAAACTGGCGAATAAAGAGTATTACATTACCAAAAAATTTGAGAAATATGTCGAAAAATATATTAATGCAGTTAGCAAGCCTGATGAAAATATTTTAGGCAGTGTGGACTACCGTTTTTCTACTCTTTGTAACTATCATGCCGAGTTAGGTTTACTGTAAAGTCAACAAAGCTTCAACCAAGTACGAAAAACAGCATATTGTGCTCCTTTTCCATTAAGTTTAGCCTGCGATCTTACGCCGCGATTAGTAAAAATTTGCCAAAGTCTGGCTCTGACACTTAAGAGGAAATAAAAAATATAAATAAGGAAATTCAATGGTTACAAAGGATGAAGAAAAAGAGCTACCAATCCCCTTTGAGTGGCGACAAACATTATACACCGTTGTAGAGCGCCTCGTTAAAAATAACCATCACTCAATAGGTAAAATTCCATTAGTGTCAAAATTACCTGAGGCTACCTCAATCCAAATCAATTCTTACATTGAAGATTACGGTGAAAAGTTGATTAGCTTACCTGAATTCGCATGGGATTCATCTGTTTATGTTTGGCATAAAGCCCGTGATTGCAAGTGTTTATCTTCAAGTAAATTATATAAAAAACTGTGACGATTTTTTGCCATTGTGACAATGTTTTGTCAAAGCATTAAAAATTAAAATCTTAAATATCAATAATTTAAGTTTCACCTATGCTGTTACACAAATTCAAAATCCGTTGCCTTCGGGCGTGACACTAAAGCGAATAAAAGTTCGCCTACTGGTACCACTTTTATGACCTCAGCAGTTTTGCTGGGTTTTTTTATGCCTGAAAAAGTGGTGTGCGGTCTTAAGCGCCACGCGGGCGTGGCACTAAAGCAAGTAAAAGTCCGTCTACTGGTACCACTTTTGAACCCTAGCCAATTGGTTAGGTTTTTTATGCCTGCAAGGAACTACAGTGCAAGCCTATTTGTGACTTTCAGATAGCTTCAGAGCCTACCAGCTAATTCTTTCTCACGCTCGTTTTGTTCTATTTATAAACGAATAAATGTAAACGGTGCTTGGTATTTAAATAACCTTAAAATAAGTGTGCTTATTTGTATGGAAAGTAATCGTTTTAGACTAGGGTAGCATGGCGTTTTTACTCATCTTATAATACAATTTGCAGCCTGAAGTTTAAGTGAAGTCAATCACTTAGTGCACAAAATCGGTAGGGTGGCAAAGCGTGGGGACATACGACTTAAAGCGTATTGTTGAAAGTATATCTAATCTTAAAAGTGAAAACTTTTATAATGCAATATGCCTTTCACTGTCGGAAGTACTTGGTGCATCTCATGTTTTTTTAGCCCAAGTTGATGAATCGACAATGCATGCATCAACAATTGCACTGGCTGCGTATGACGAAATAGTGGATAACATTAGCTATGATATTCGCTGTACTCCATGTAATGATGTTAGGTGTGGCGGCATTTCAAGCTACAGCTCGGGTGTGCAAGCATTGTTTCCAGATGATCGCCTACTCGTAGATATGGGAATTGAAGCTTATGTTGGTGTGCCATTACAAAGTTTATCAGGTAAAACCGACACGATTTTAGTGGCTCTTTTTCAGCATGAGATAGGTGATGCGCTTCAGGTTGAATCCTTTTTTTCTTTATTCACAGGCTTAATTCAACGTGAAATAGATAAAGATCGCTTTATTGCTAAGCTAGATTTTGCAAATCAACTTATAGAACAAAGCCATGAAGCAATTTTTATTTGCAATAAAAATGTCGAGATCACTTACGTAAATACTGCCTTTACAAAAATGACAGGGTATACCCTTGATGAAGTACTTGGGCAAAACCCGAAAGTATTAAGCTCCAACCAACATGATCAGCATTTTTATCGCGCTATGTGGCATCAAATAGATAAAAAAGGTAAATGGTCAGGGGAAATAACAAACAAAACGAAACAGGGTACTCTTTACACTCAGTTTTTATCAATCACTCAAATGCAAACGAATGGTGAAATTTGTTATGTTGCGTTTATTCTCGATATTACCGAGAAGAAAGAAGCAGAACAAAAAATCTATTTTCATGCTAACCATGATCAGTTAACCGGCCTAACAAATCGCTTCTATTTCAAAGAGCGCATATCCGAGTTAGTTTCTTCGTTGTCTTATCAAGATGAAGAGAGTACTAATTTAGCGGTTATTTATTTTGATGTAGATAAGTTTCAAGATATTAATACGGTTTATGGCTTGAGCTTTGGTGATAAGGTGTTGTGCCAGCTAGCCGAGCGATTGGAAAGCAGCTTTAAAGAATGTGCTTTTTCACGTATTGATGGTGATAGTTTTGCCGTACTACAAACTTATCAGCAAGTAAGTGAGTTAGAGCTTGTATGCAAGCAGGTTTCAGCCTTGTTAGTGGAGCCTTTTTTAATCGGTGGGATTAGCCAACAAGTGTCGGTGACGCTGGGAGTGAGTACGTATCAGCAAGCAAAATCAATATCATCACAAGACAGAGTTGAAAAAATCGCTCGCCGGTTAGTGAGGCAGGCAGAGTTGGCCACGTTAAACGCCAAGCAAGTTGGTGCGCCGTTCTTGCACTTTTGCAAGGAAATGGATGATAAAGTAAAAAAGCACAACTTACTGGTTGAGCAATTAACCCAAGCTGTTAAAAATGATGAGTTAGACGTCCACTTTCAACCTATTATCGATGTTCAAAGTAACACGGTTGCAAAGTTTGAAAGTCTAGTTCGCTGGCGCAATCAAGGGCAGTGGGTATCACCCGCCGTGTTTATCCCATTAGCTGAAGAGTCTCGTGTGATCATTGAGTTGGGTGAGCTTGTTCTTCGAAAAACGTGCCAACAAATAAAATATCTAGAAGCACAAGGCTATAATCAATTTGTATTCAATGTAAATCGCTCGTTGTTTGAGTTTACTGAGTTTAATCCGCACCGCAACGCATGGCTTGAGATCATTACTGAACAGAACGTCAATCCGTCACAAATTTCTTTTGAATTAACTGAAAGCGTGCTTGCTCCAGAAAACACAAACCACCTTGAAGTATTAACTCAGCTTAAATCTGCTGGCTGTTTAATCTCTTTGGATGACTTTGGGACTGGTTACTCGTCGTTGAGTTATTTACGTCGTTTTCCTGTTGATGTGTTAAAGCTTGATAAATCATTCATTGACGAAATACATACTAACTCAGGTGATGAAGCATTGGTTAAGTCGATAATACAAATGAGCCAAGTACTTGGTATTAAAGTGGTTGCTGAAGGTGTTGAATTGCAACAACAGTTGGCAGTTTTGAAAGAGGCAGGGTGTGACTTTATTCAAGGTTATTATTTTTCAAAGCCTCTTCCAGGCGATGAAATACAAGCATTTTTAACACAATTAGCTAGAGAGCATTGATGATTCGCGGTATGATTTTGCCATTACGAAAAGAGCACATTGATGTATGTCAAAATTAACCGCAAAGCAAAACATTCAAGCGATTGTTGCTGCTATAAAAGTTGAAGAGCAGCAACTTAGAGCACGGTATCCAGTGTTGCAAAAGCAAAATGGCATTGCGCTAGGTATTTTATTTTTATCATTATCTGCTCTAGTTGGTGTTGCGCTACTTTATTATTACGCATTCATTCCCGCTTGGTTATGCATTATTTTAGCTGCTTTTATAACCTCAATATCCCATGAACTTGAGCACGATCTCATTCATAAGCAATACTTTAGCAAACAGCCGCTTATACATAATTTTATGATGTTAACAGTGTGGCTAATGCGCCCAAATACAGTAAACCCTTGGTATCGGCGTAAAATTCACTTACACCATCACAAAGTTTCAGGAACCGAGCAAGATTTAGAAGAGCGTCTTGTTGGCAATGGTATCAAAAACCCCTTTTTAAGAGCGGTTGTAATCAGTGACGGGCTACTTGGTTTGCTTATTAATAGTCAACGCTTTAGTAAAGAAATTAGAGGCTTTAAGTTTTTGCGAGTATTTAATGCTGGTTTTCCAATCGCAACGGCATACTTTGCTATTTTATATGGCCTGATTGGTTATTATGGTGTGCAGTTTGTTAGCCCTTTTGCCTTACCAACATGGGGCGCTCACTTGCTTGCTGGTGCTGAATTTCTCATGGTTGTTCTTATATTGCCAAATATCATTCGCTCAATATCACTTAACCTTGTTACCTCTTCTATGCATTACTATGGTGGGGTTAATAATGTACTTGAGCAAACACATGTTATAAGTAGCCGTTGGTTTTTACCTTTTCAATTATTTTGCTTTGACTTTGGGCGCACTCACACTATTCATCATTTTGTGCCCAATCAACCCTTTTATATTCGCCAGTTAATTAGTAAAAAAATACGTCCTGTTATGAAACAGTACGGAGTACGCTTTAATGATTTAAATAGCATCAAGCTGGCTAATCGATATCCAGTAAATAAAGAGGGAGTTTAATATGCACATAACCGGTCGTTGTCATTGCGGTGAAGTTACATACCGTGCTGAAGTTGATGAAAATAAAGTGATTAATTGCCACTGCACTGACTGTCAAATTATCTCGGGTGCGCCTTTTCGTACTGTGGTTGTATCTAAACCTGATGCGGTGACTTTCACAGCAGCTGCACCAAAAGAATATATAAAAGTTGCCGAAAGTGGCAATCAGCGAGCACAAGGGTTTTGTGCTAATTGTGGTACGGCCTTGTACGCTACTTCAGTGGGCGAAGGCGAACGTGTTTATGGCTTACGACTCGGCGCTGTCGAGCAAGCTGATGAGCTTATTCCAAAAGCCCATATTTGGTATCGCTCACACAAGCCTTGGCTAGATAACCTAAGTAATATGAGCGCCTTTGAAACCACACCTAAATAGCTGCGATTTTATTTTTACTGTTGGCCGATAGTGATATTTCGGCCACTTAAATAACCAAACAAAGCACACAACAGACTT
Source organism: Pseudoalteromonas sp. CO133X (assembly GCA_004208945.1). Taxonomy (GTDB): domain Bacteria; phylum Pseudomonadota; class Gammaproteobacteria; order Enterobacterales; family Alteromonadaceae; genus Pseudoalteromonas. The sequence continues at coordinate 134,562 of SGPE01000021.1, forward strand.
GATGCAATACATAGCCAAAGTGCTCCGGCCCAACTATTAAAGTAGCTATGTAGCGCGCCTGCAACAATAGGCCCTGTTGCGGCTAATAAATAACCGATACATTGTGCCATCCCAGAGAGTGCCGCCGCTTGTAGTGCATTGTGCGTGCGTAGGCTGACAAACGATAAACCCAAAATAAAACAGGCACCTGAACAAAAGCCTAAAGTAATAGACCAAAGTAAGGCAAAGCTAGGTGCAGTGAGCAACCCGAATGAGCAAAGTGCGCCTAATAGGGCAAGGCTTAGCGTAAGAATGCGTTGATCTTTTAACTTTGCAAGTAATGGAATAAGTACAATACCTGGCAGCGCAGAAGCAGCTTGGAAAGCGCCTTGTAGTGCGCCAGCATGTTGCGCACTATGGCCACCTTCAACCAGAATGCTCGGTAACCAGCCAAGCATGATATAAGTGAAAAACGAGTTAAAGCCGAGTAAAAGTGTTATTTGCCATGCCAATGACGAATGCCAGACTCTATTTTGTGTCGCATTCGATATTGATGTTTCTTTGGGCATGGTGTGCTGTCTAAGTTGTGGTAACCAAACTAGCACAGCAAGTAAAACTAACAGCGCGTAACTTGCCAGTGCTATCTGCCAGCCTAGTTCTTTATACTCTGCAAGTGGAATGATAAGTGTTGAGTAGCTGCCACCAAATATACCCATTGCCAACACGTAGCTTGATGTCATCACTGCAACTTTATGCGGAAAGTCACGTTTAATCAGGCTTGGCAACAAAACATTACCAATTGCAATACCGACCCCAATCACTGCGGTGCCTATAAACAAAATATTGGCAGAATTTATGATGCGTGACATCACGCCTGCGCCTATCAAGAGCAGGGCAATAAACAGCGACAGCTCAAGGCCACATTTTTTTGCAAGCCCAGCAGCCATCGGAGAAGCAACCGCAAAGGCGATGAGTGGTAATGTAGTCAGCATACCCGCTTGAGAAGCAGTTAAGTGAAACTGCTCAATTATTTGTTCGAGTACGGGAGCAATGCCTGTAATCGGCGCGCGTAGGCAAGCCGCAATCAGAAAAATGCCTAGCACCAATAGCGCTTTGTTAATTAGGTTTTGAGAGGGTGACACGCTGTTTAGTCGATTAGGTAAAAGTTATTACTATCATACCTAATTACTAAACAGCGTGTGTCAACTATGAGACAGCTAACAAAATAATGCGGTTACTTAAAACTGGTAACTTGCTGATAACATTGCATTGCGTGGCCGACCTGGAAAGTAACGGTCACCGCTAAAGGTTGTGTAGTCAGCGCGCTCTGCATAATGTTCATCAGTAAGGTTATTAATTCGCGCAGTCACCGTAAGCTTAGGAGTGAGCTGCCATGCGGCTCTTAAATTAACAAGAGAGTGGCCTTCATAGCTGTGCTGATTTTCGGGGTCTGTAAAGTAGCTGCTAGTGGTATGCAGCTCAAGCCCAATACGTGTCATGTCGTTTGCTTGCCAAAGTAGCTGCAAGTTTGCGATGTTACGTGGTGCGGTATCAATAAGATTGCCATTGATATTAACCCCACCGAGCACTTGATTGTAACTGTAAGTGTGCTTGGCATGGCTCGCGGCAAACTGCATCGATAGGCTTGATGTGATGGCATAGGCAAGTTCAAGCTCAATTCCACGATGTTGAGTTTGACCATCATTGACATAATAAAAATCACTGTCGCGGAAAATTGTGTTCTTTTTGTTCATGGCGTAAATGCTCAATACATAATGCAGCTTTGCTTGTTGGCCTTTTAAACCAAGCTCTAAGTTTTTAGCTATTTCAGACTTAAGATCTGCCACATTTTGTTCGCGTTGCAACTGATAAAGCTCAGCCGCTTGCGGGGCTCGGTAACCTTCAGAAGCATTGGCGTAGAAAAACTGGTTATCAGCATATTGATAGCTCAAGCCAAGCTTCGGTGAAAAGTTAGTAAAGCGATTAACATCACTTGCAGGGCGAGAGTAGCGACACCCGCCCATTGTGCACTGTGTTCCGTCTTCTTTAGTACGTCCAGCGAGCATTTGATTTTGATAATCATAGCGCATACGTTCGTATCTACCGCCAAGGCTAATGAGTAAGTCATTCAATTGCCAGTCAAGGTTAATGAAGGGCGCCAATAAGGTACTTGTTACTTGATAATCGTAATGTTTTCCTTGAGGGACTGTAGCAACTAAGAATGCTGAGCCTTCAGTTGGACTATCTTGATATTGTAAAAAATCAGCATCAGTAAGCTCACCATCAAAACCCATAGTTAAATGACTTGAATCACTTAACTTATGTTGCCAACTTGATTGCAAGCCAACACCTTGCTGGGCATTTTCTTCAAGCGGTGTACCAGGTAAAAAGTGTTTAAAAAAGGTCATGCTTTGGTCACGAATATAAGGTGTAAACGTAAAGGTATTAATCTCATCCCTAGACCAATTTATTTTTGACCATATACGTAAAGAACGTGCTTTACGAAAGGCATCAGGGTTTGGGTTTGATTGCGCAATATCCTCATCCTTATAGCTTTCAAAGCCCTCAATATAACCTGCTGTTTGTTGATCTAAGTAGGTGTACGTCAAGCCACTATTAACTGTTAAGTTTGCACCATCGAAACGGTGGCGTAATGATACTTTTTCTTGGTCAACCCCTTCGTCATCTCGATAGCCAGTATCGCGAGTAATACTGGCATTGATGCCAAAACCTTGTTGACCAAAATCATGGCCAGAACCTAGTTTGTAACGAGTGTAGCCAAACGAGCCGTAATCAAAACCAAATCGGTTATGGTCGTAGGTCGAATCAGGGGTGATCACGTTGATCACCCCATGCACTGCATTTGAGCCATAAAGCGCAGAACCTGGGCCCTTTAGTACTTCAATACGCTCGGCCATTTCTGTGTGTGCTTCGAATAACTCGTTAATGTTACAAAAACCTGCAGCACGCAGCGGTATGCCATCTTCAGCTGTGAGTAAGCCGCCGCATGCACCAGCACCAGAAAAAACAGGCGAACGTAAAGCGGGTAAATACTCTTGGCCATTGCCGTGTTGAAGATTTGCACCAGCAACTTGCTTAAGGGCTTGTTCAATATGGGTTGGCGCAATGAGTGCTAATTGTTGCTTTGAAATATTACTCACAACAACGGGCAGAGGATCGGCAAGCACCTCTGTGCGAGAGGCAGTTGTCGTAATATGCTCAAGTTCAGTTGTCGCTGCATATGACTGTAAACTTAAAAGTTGTAAGCCAGTGAGTGCTGGGAGGAATAATAATTTCATGAACGCCTTTAGGTTAATTACAACAAAAAATAGAGGGTAACTGCTTTTTGAAGTAGGTAAAAGTATTCGAGGTTAATGGCCTTACTTAAGTAATGTTCCTGCGATTGCTATGAAAGAGATGTTTGATTTAAAAAGAGCAACAATAAGTATCAGAGCGCAGTTTAAGTTTAAAGAAGTGTAAATGTTGGTTTTTTAACGTGTTGATATGTAAGTAATAAGGTTTTTTAATTGTAATCCTTCATCTATGATTCAGTCGCAAACGTTAGGCTTTTGTAACAAGAGCAAACGTAGAGGGTCTCTATTATGAACAAAATAATTACTATCTCTTTGGCTGTGTTAGGTTTGAGTTTAATACCTGCAGAAGCAAGTGCTAGGCATGATCGTGATCATGATAGATATGAGCACAAACACGAACGTAAAAAGCATCATAAACATAAAAAACACTATAAGTATAAAAAACATCATAAGCATCATGAACATTACGATAGATATGATCGCTATAGTTATCGTGACTTACCGCCTGGTCTTTATAAGAAAGTAGGGCATGGTGGTCGTTTACCGCCGGGTTGGTATAAACGCTACCATCATGGTGATATTTTAGACCGTGATATTTATCGTCATGGCCGAGTAATCAAACGCCGTGATAGAAATGGCATCATTGCAATAGAAATTGACGATCGCCTTATTCATCTTGTTCACGATACGCGTGAAATTCTATCCATTGTTTCGCGCCACCGTTAATTATGTTTAAAGCCGCTTATGCGGCTTTTTTTATGAAATTTCACTGCGTGTTCAGCATTCATTGCTAGGCTTAAGAAGGTTAACTAAAAGGAGCATTCATATGAGAACGCTATTAATGGTTTTTGCTGTGGGTTTAGCTGTTATCGCCACTGGTGTGCAGGCTAAAGACAAAGATAAAGAGAAAAATAAGGGAAAGAGCTTACCACCTGGCTTGGAAAAGAAAGTTGCTAGCGGTGGAGAGCTCCCACCAGGTTGGCAGAAAAAATACCGTAAAGGAGATATCCTAGATCGTGATATTTATCGCCATGGGAAGGTCATTAAGTCTCGCGACAGAGATGGTCTTATTTCTATCCAAGTGGATGGGACAGTGGTACGCTTAGTTGAAGATACGCGAGAAATCATTTCTATTTTGAGCAGATAACTAAACGTGGGAGCAGTATGATTTATGTTTTAATCGGTGTATTGACGCTATTACTTATCATCACCTTATTACCTATGTCATATTGCCAGCATTATTTGGTGCGAAGCTGTGACTTTGTTAGGTTACAAGTGTTTTATTTGGCGGCATTTTGCTGCGCAGCTTCAAGCTACTTAGTTATATCTCAATCGTCGTTTTTATCACTTAGCTGTGTATTCTTAAGCATTATTATTTTGCTACTACAAGGGAAGTGGATTTACCCTTATACACCATTTGCTAAGCAGGAGGTATTAGCCAGTTCCAAGGATGCTGAACACAGCATTCGTATTATGTCGGCTAATGTACTGATGTCTAATGAGCGCTATGAAGCGCTCATTTCATTAGTTAATAAGCACCAACCCGACCTACTTATTACGCTCGAATCAGACATCATTTGGCAGCAGCAATTAAAAGGACTTGAGAGCGATTACCCGCACCGAATATATTGCCCTAAAGATAATCGTTACGGAATGCATTTATACAGTAAATATAAAATAAAACGCTATCAGATTTGTGAGTTGATTGAAGATGATATTCCCTCAATTCATATTTTATTTGAAGACGCTGATGGCGTTGAAATGCAAGGGCACTTTATTCACCCTGCACCACCTAGTCCAACCGAAGAAGACAGCTCTCGCACTCGCGATACTGAACTTATTATTCTTGCCAAAGCACTCAAAAAGCTACGCCGTCCTTGCATTGTCGCCGGTGATTTAAATGATGTGGCATGGTCTCGTACAACGCGATTATTTATGAAGATTTCTGGCTTTTTAGACCCACGTAAAGGGCGCGGTTTCTTTAATACTTTTCATGCTGAATATTTTTTTATGCGCTGGCCGCTCGACCATTTATTTCACAGTAATGACTTTACGGTAAAACGCATTGAGCGATTGGCTAAGTATGGTTCAGATCACTTTGCTTTACTTACTGAGCTGGTTTATAAACCCAATGCGTGTAATCAAAAACAAACCGAGCGAATAGATGAAGATGTGGCAGTTGAGGAATTAAAAATGCCCAGTGCATCGAAGCACCAAGTTCCCATGTTCGATGATTAAAGCACTACTAATAGTAAGTAAAAGAAAAGGGCTCAATTGAGCCCTTGTTGTTATTCATTGACCATAACGGTTTTTATATTCACAAATTCGCGTAATCCAAAACCGCCATGCTCACGGCCATAACCGCTATCTTTTACGCCACCGAAAGGCAGATTTGGTTGCGCCAAGCCATAGCCATTGATATTGACCATGCCTGTATCAAAGTGGTGTTTGGCAAGTTCAATAGCCTGCTTTTCATTTTTCGAGAAAATACCACCGCCTAGACCATAGCGGGAGTCGTTTGCAATGCGCATAGCATCGTCGTTATCTTTGGCTTTGATAAGAGATGCAACAGGGCCAAACAGTTCGTCATCATACGCTGGCATGCCAGGCTTAATATTTTCAAGTAAGGTTGCAGGATAATAAAAACCTTCACGTTCGGGGATTTCACCTCCCACCACTGCATCAGCACCCGCTTCAATAGACTCTTTGACTTGCTGATGTAGCTTGTCGCGCAAGTCTTCACGAGCCATTGGACCTAAATCGCTATCATTTTCATTAGGATCGCCCATTTTTGTATTTTCAAATTGCTTTTTGATCATTGCTTTAAAATCACTATAAAGCGCATCGACAACCACAAAGCGTTTTGCAGACACACAGGTTTGCCCGTTATTTATTAGACGACCTTGTGTACATGCGCTGATAGCGGTTTCAAGATCAGCATCATCCAGTACAACGTACGCATCGTTACTGCCAAGTTCGAGGACGGTTTTCTTCACATATTTCCCTGCGCGTTCAGCAACCTTTTTACCAGTGCCATCACTGCCTGTGAACGTAACGCCACGAATCGCTTTGTGTTCTATTAATTCACTGGCCGTTTTGCCATCGATTAAAAGATTTTTAAAGCAATAGTCTGGGAAGCCTGCTTGTGCAAATAGCTGTTCAATTTTTTCAGCCATGCCAAATACATTACCTGCATGCTTTAATACCGTCGTATTGCCCGCCATAATATTTGCACAGGCATAACGAATAACTTGATAAAGTGGGAAGTTCCAAGGTTGAATACCCAAAATAACGCCTATTGGCTGATAGGTAACGATTGCATGGCCGCCTTGCATATCACGCTTTTCATCTGCTAGTACTTTTGGGCCCTGTTCAGCGGTATAGCGACAGATAGCAGCGCATAGCTCAACTTCTTGTAAACCTTGCTGATAAAGCTTGCCCATTTCATCTGTCATAAGCTGTGCAATATCTTGCTTATTCGACTCAATAATACTGGCTAGCTTATTGAGATGCTCTGCGCGTTTAGTTAATGATGTTTCACGCCACGCTTTAAATGCTTCATGGCATTTATCTACTTCTGCTTGCGCCTTTTCTAAAGACAAGAGAGTATATGTTTCGAGAGGTTGCTCTGTAGTCGGATTGATTGTGGTTACAGTGTCAGTCATCATTATCTCCTTACAAAAAATGTAAAGGGTAACCTGCAAGGCGAACACCACTTTTATATTTATTTATCTGTTTGTTTTTTATGGCTTATTTTTATATTTATTCAAGTGCTCATAAGCAGGTTATGTAAAAACTGCAAACAGATGCAAAACTTACAAGGATAGGCAATGAAAAAATCATACTTCGATACAGAATTGGCGATTATTCAAGCCCCCATGGCTGGAGTACAAAATGCAAGGTTAGCAGAGGCTGTTTGCCAAGCGGGTGGGTTGGGGTCTTTACCTTGTGCAATGTTATCTAAAGAGCAATTGGTAAGTGAGCTTGAGTATTTAAGTAATGCCAATGACAAGCCTTACAATTTAAACTTCTTTTGTCACCATACTCCAACTTATACAAAACAGCAGCAAGCTGCTTGGCATACCTTACTTTCTCCTTACCTAGAGGAGTTTGATGTTGATACATCGGCACTTTCAACCGTTGCCTCACGCCAGCCAATTAATCAAGACATTATTGATGTGATAGCACCTTATAAGCCGCCAGTGATCAGCTTTCATTTTGGCTTACCTGAAGCAGCCATTATTTCGCAAATTAAAAAGTGGGGTGGCAAGGTGATTTCATCTGCAACTACACTAGCAGAAGCTAAATGGTTAGTTGAGAGTGGGGCAGATGCTGTAATAGCACAAGGGCTTGAGGCTGGTGGTCATCGAGGTCATTTTTTATCGATGGATTTATCATTGCAACTGACCACCAAAGAGTTGGTTCGTACTTGTGTCGAACTTGATATCCCAACAATTGCAGCGGGGGGCATTGCAACGCCAGAGGATGTGAGTTTCTATCAAAAGTTAGGTGTGATTGCAGTTCAAGTGGGGAGTGCTTATTTACTGACAGAAGAGGCAACAACAAGCTCGTTACACCGCCAAGCATTAATGTCTCAGCAAGTAGGCAGCACTGAACTTACGACTTTATTTTCAGGACGTGCAGCACGCGGGATAACGAATAGAGTGATGGAAGAGTTAGGCGCAATTCCTCAACATGTACCTCCTTTTCCTTATGCATCGATCGCAATCACGGCATTACGAACTCATGCAGAAGCAAACAATGATAGTGGTTTTTCGCCCCTTTGGTGCGGAGAAAAATTTATTAACCGTGATGGGGTGAGCGCAGCAAAGATCACTCAGTTGCTAATGCAAGGATGGCAAGATTGACGGATACGCAGTTACTTGAACTGGGAGATAGCTACCAGCAACTTGCAGAGCAATTAAAGCACCAGTTAGCGGGGAGCTATCCAATCAAGCGTTATGTGCGTGATGACGTGCTTTTAAGGCAAGGAGCGCTGCAAACTCATGGTTATCTTATTTTATCGGGTGTACTCGGAGCACTCCATGCGAGTGAAAATGGTGGGCAAAAGTGCAAAGAGTTTTACTTTCAAGATGAATTTGCCTTGCTCTATGGTAATTGGTTAACACACACGCCAGCTCTTTATCAGCTTAAAGTCATTCGTGACGCTAAAGTAATAAAAGTACCGCTTACATTACTTGAGCAGCCTTTGAATCAAATGATGAAGCAGCAACTTGTTACCCAGCAGTTGCTATTCAAAGAAGCAAAGGAAGCCTTTTTATTACTTAACTCCCCACAGCAACGTTATGAATATTTACTTGCTAAAAAGCCCCATTGGTTGGCTCAGTTGAGCTTAACAGAAGTTGCAATGTATATTGGTATTTCCGCTATTTCATTATCACGAATTCGTAAGCGTCTTAACTTAAGTTAAGGCGCGATAGAGTGCGGCGCATTACACTGCTGTTTTTTCAGGAGTTGTCATGTTTATTTTGTCGCAATGTTTGGTTGCTGTTGCTACTTTACTCGATTTAGCCTCGTTCCAGTTTAAATCTCGTCAGATTATTTTAATGTGTTTGTTTAGCTCGGTTTTGCTAACGTCGATACATTTTTTGTTGCTTGATAATTTAAGCGCAGCGGCACTAATGCTGATAGCTGCTCTACGCTACGGCTACTGCATTTTTGCTCGAAAGCAGTGGGTAATGTATGGCTTTATGGGTTTAAGTGTTTTTGCAGTGCTTATTACATGGCAAAGTTGGTTCAGTTTTATTGCTCTGACTGCGACCTTGGTTCAAACATATGCCTCATTTCAGAGCAAAGATCTATTACTTCGTTGCTTGATGGTTGTGGGGACTGTTTGTTGGATCACGCACAACTTACTTATTTTTTCGCCTGTTGCGGTGGTCATGGAAACCGTTTTCCTGTTGAGTAATCTTCTGGGATTATGGCGTTTTTATGTTAATCCAAAAACAGTAACGCCATAACATAATGTATTCATTTTTATATAGTTTTAGCGATGAGTTTGAGTAGAAAAGTTTCTCGCTGAATCGACAAACCTTGCTTCTCGCTCATTGCCATTGTGGTTTCGTTGTGAGCAATTGCACTATGGATATTTACCCATTTGGGTTGCATGCCATTTTGTATTTCGTAGTGCTCCATTTTTGGCAGAGCCAACTGCTCATCGATGTCGCAATAGTAGCAGTAGGATTTAATGTGTATACACTCAAAGTCATCTTTATACCAAGGCCTTAATTCTTCATAGAGGCCAAGTGGTTTTTTAATTTTAATATTTTGCGCCCCCGTTTCTTCTTGCAGCTCGCGTATTAATCCTTCTTCAACACTTTCACCTGTGTCAATTCCGCCGCCAGGCAAGCTATAGTCATCATAACGAGCAGTATAAAGTAGGAGGATTTTTTCACCTTTTAAAATAATCGCACGGGCGGTTTCACGGGTAAACTGACTTTTGTTTTCGTCATTAATGCTAGGGTGGGTAACTTTTCTTAATAGTTTCATAGTATACAGCTTGGCTTAATCTATAGATCTGCATCATACAGGGTTATGAAAGTTTAATTAAACTTACCCTAAAGTGGTACTTGTAGGGTAATATAGTTTAAAAGTATTGGTTTGTAGTTCGGCGCAGATAGTTTTCATTTCCAAATAAATGCGTAGAATGGTTGAAAAAGCTTAGGGAATTAATATGTTAAACGTACTTTTAGTTGATGATGATAGTGAGTTTAGTGAAGTTGTATGTCATATAGTCGAGTTCCTAGGTCATAATATAAACACAGCCGCAAATCTTGCAGAAGCAGAACAGTGGTTTAAGAACAATACATTTGATCATGTCTTTTTAGACTTTATGCTACCAGATGGCAGCGGCTTACATTTACTTGAGCATCTTAAACTAATTGGTCAATCTCCTCGCGTTACTTTAATTTCGGGTCATCCGTCAGTGAAAGGTAAGCTCGCAGAAATGTGTGAGCCTAATGTGGGACACCTTGTAAAACCACTCCAACGCGAAGATATTGAACGGGTTTTAAATCCTAAAAAAGCCAATACTAAGAAAAAAGCAACACCGAGTATTAAGCGTCATTTTGGCACCCTAATTGGCGAGTCAGAGGTTATGCAAAAGCTTTACACTATGATTGAGCGGGTTGCGGCAACATCGGCTAACGTTATGCTAATGGGTGAAAGTGGTGCTGGTAAGGAAGTGGTTGCACAAGCAATTCACAACGCCACGCAGTGCGATGGTCCTTTGGTTGCGACTAACTGTGGTGCATTCTCGAAAGAACTGATTGGTAGTGAGTTATTCGGTCACGAAAAAGGGGCGTTTACGGGAGCTGTCGCTCGTAAAGAAGGGGTGTTTGAGCAAGCCGCAGGGGGCACGTTATTTTTAGATGAAGTAACAGAAATGCCTATTGATATGCAGCCAAACTTATTACGTGTACTTGAAAGTAAAAGGGTTACGCGTGTTGGTGGCACGAAAGAGCAAGCGGTAAACTGCCGTGTTATTTCAGCAACCAATAGAACGTTAACTGACCTTGCACAAAATAACGTGATCCGCGAAGATATTTATTTTCGTTTGGCGGTTTTTCCAATTGATATTCCCCCACTGCGCGAGCGAAAAGAAGATATTCCATTGCTCGCAGAGGCATTTTTAGATCAACTAAATGACGAAAATGGAACCAGCTTTAAATGGCAAGCAAGTCAGATAAAGGTACTTGAAGGGCATGACTGGCCTGGTAATGTACGAGAATTGCGCCATGCTATCCACCGTGCATTTATTATGAGTGATCCAAAAGGAAGCACTATTACCTTGCCAGACTCGCTAGAGTCACCATTTTCGCGGGTAAACAAAGAGACTCAATCAAATAATCAAGTGCTGGCAGGGCAAACGATTGAAGAAGTTGAAAAAGAGTTGATCCATGCAACTTTAGATAAAGTACAAGGTAACAAGACAATTGCCGCCCAGATGTTGGGGATCAGCACAAAAACACTGTATAACCGTTTGAATGCATACGGCGGTATTGGAGAATACAAATAAAAGGATAGCTATGAATAATAACGAGTCTTTACGTCAGTTGGTGCATGATGCGCGTGCACCTTTAAACCGTATTTCGATGAATGCAGAGTTAGTTAAGCTCGTATTAGAAAATGATATGCCGAAAGATAAAGCACTCGCGGCCCTTGATAAAATAATTATTAATTGCCAGCAATGTAGCGAGCAACTACAAAAAATAAGTGACACTCACTCCGATGAGTAAGCAGCATAGAAACTGGGAAAAAAATGCATAAGCAAAAGGGTAAAATAACAGTTAGCTGGGCAGGGTTTATTAGTGTTGTTTTGTGTATCGTTGTGGCGAATGCATTTTTAGCAATTAATAGCATACGCTCTTTAAGCGACACACAAAGTAGTCTTGATAACACAAATTCATTAAACACAGCTATTGAGCAGTTGCACTTGTCTGTTGTACAGGCTGAGTCTGGGCAGCGAGGTTATTTGCTGACAGACCGTGAGGACTATTTAATGCCATACACGGATGCTATGGCTTCCATGCAAGCACAAATTATGCTTGTGAAAAGTTTGCACTCAGAAATACCTGGACAAGCCGATCGTATTGCCCGCCTTATCTATCTTGTAAATGATAAGGTTGCAGTGATGACTAAAACAACCGATCTTGCCTTAGAAAATAAAGACGTGAAAGCGCGTCGTTTATTGCTAACAGACAAAGGGCGCGAATTGTATAAAGATATTCGTACTGCGGTTAATGAAATTCAAATGCGTGAGCTTAACTTTAAAATTGAAACGTTTGCCGCCCTTTCTGAAATTAAAAATGAAGCTAAAATCACCTTTGCTATCACGGCTGTGACCAGCTCTTTGCTGTTAATCGGTATGTTTATTTTAGCGCGAACTAACCTACAGAATGCTGCTAAATATCACTTAGAATTAGAAAAACAAAATGAAAGCTTAGCCGCGAAAGTTGATGAACGTACTCAAGAACTGACGATTTATGCTGATGAGCTTAGCCGCTCTAATAGAGAGCTTGAAGAGTTTGCATTTGTAGCCAGCCATGATTTGCAAGAGCCGCTTCGAAAAATTCAAGCATTTAGTGATCGCCTTGAGAGTATGTTTAAGAATGAACTTGGTGAAAAAGGCATTGATTATATCAGCCGAATGAAAAATGCCGCTCAGCGCATGTCTAACCTTATAAATGATTTACTTGAGTTTTCACGTGTAACTACGCGGGGTAAAGATTTCACTGACACAGACCTAAACAGTATCGTCGATGAAGTGTTGGATGATTTAGAAATCGCGATTAAAGAAGCTGGTGCAGAGGTCAGTGTTATGACGTTGCCGCATATTCAGGCTGACCCAAGCCAAATGCTACAGCTTTTCTTAAATATCTTGTCCAATGCAGTGAAATTTAGACGTGAAGATGTCGCACCGCTTATTAGCATTGATTATGAGCGTATTGAAGAATTTAGTCCGAACCATAATAGTAATGTTGAATGGGAAGTTATCACCATATCAGATAACGGCATTGGCTTTTCGGAAGAATATCTTGAAAAAATATTTGTACCATTTCAGCGGTTACATGGTCGTTCGCAATACAAAGGTACAGGTATCGGCTTGTCTGTGTGTCGCCGCATAGTTGAGCGTCATGGTGGAGAAATTACGGCGAGCAGTCGCGTTGGTGAAGGGGCAACCTTCATTCTTAAACTACCCGTGGAAACATCGCTTTTCACATTACAAGGAGAGGCTTAGATGCCACTTAACAAAGTTAAACCTATTACCATTTTAATGGCTGATGACGATGAGGACGATCGTTTATTAACTCAAGATGCGCTTGCAGAAAGCCGCGTTCTTAATGAGTTATTTTTTGTCGAAGATGGCGTTGAGTTACTTGAATATTTAGAGCGTAAGGGGAAGTTTAGCGATAAGCAGAATTCTCCTCGACCAGGGCTTATTCTGCTTGATTTAAATATGCCGCGTATGGATGGTCGAGAGGCATTAGAAGCGATTAAATCAAACCCAAATTTAAAAGGTATTCCGGTTGTTATTTTAACTACATCAAAGCAAGAAGAAGATATGGTTAAAGGCTACGACTTAGGCGCTGCTTCTTACATCACAAAGCCTGTGACCTTCGATGGTTTGGTTGATTTGATGAAAACACTCGGTAAGTACTGGGTTGAATTTGTTGAATTACCAACCCCTCAAAACGACTAAAAAGGACAACAAATGTTAGATAAGGTAACCCGACTACTCTTAGTTGAAGATGATGAAGATGATTATATTCTTACTTGTGATTACTTAGAGCAATTGGGTTCCCATACATTTGATGTTGAATGGCTTAGCTGCCCTGAAGAAGCTGTTAATGTGTTGAGTGAAAATAAACACGATATTTGTTTATTGGATTATAGACTCGGTGCTTCTGATGGACTTGAAGTACTAAAAAGTGCGGTTGCTAATGGGTTTCGTGGCCCTATCATTATGCTTACAGGCCAATCGGATGACACCTTAGACTCTGCTGCACTTGATGCAGGCGCTGTTGACTACTTAGTTAAGAACGAAATGAGTTCAAGCCGCTTTGCCCGTGCAATTCGTTATGCACTAGCCAGACGGGATGTAGAAGATGAGCGTGTTGAACGTTTGAAAGCTGAAGCTGAAAATCGCTCGAAAGATCGCTTCTTAGCGCATTTAAGTCATGAGTTACGCACGCCTTTATCGTCAATATTAGGTTATACCGAACTGTTGATGCAAAGCGAAAAAAACCAACACGCGCATAATGAACTTGGGGTCATTTACCGAAATGGTAAGCACCTATTGAGCTTACTTAATGATGTACTCGATTTATCGAAAATTGCGGCAGATAAGTTAGAGCTCAACTGCTGTGATGTTAATCTCGATAGCTTAATGGCTGACGTATACACTTTAATGCGAGTGTCAGCTGTAGATAAGGGCTTATCGCTTAGGTTTGAGTCACAACAGGCACTGCCTTTAATTATTAATACTGATGCCACGCGTCTTCGCCAAATCCTCATCAATATCATTAATAATGCGATTAAATTCACTAACCAAGGTGAGATCGTTGTGCGTGCATGGACTGCATGGGTGAATGAGCGCGAAATGCTGTTCTTCAGTATTAAAGATACAGGGCTTGGCATTGCACCCGAAAAGCAGGCATTGATTTTTAAGCCATTCGAACAAATTGCCGATGTTGAATCGCGTGATGTTGGTGGTGCAGGACTAGGTCTTGCTATTTGTTCTGAATTACTTACACGTATGCAAGGTTCAATAGAGCTTGAGTCCACTCAAGGGGTCGGCTCTGAATTTACTTTATCTATTTATCCTGGCAACATTCGTGATGTTGAGCGCCAATTGCTGACGTTTGACTCTAACCCCGACTGCCATCAAAAGTTAACAACACTGTCAACGAGTGGGCGTGTACTTGTCGTAGATGACCTTAAAGATTTGCGTATTTTGGTAGGGCACATGATCGCAAGTACTGGGGCTGATGTTGAATACGCTGAAAATGGCAAACATGCGATTGAAAAGGTTGCTGCAGCAGAACAAGCAGGCAAAGCTTTCGATATTGTATTTATCGACCTACACATGCCTGTTATGGGCGGCAAAGAGGCGACAATTGAGCTTCGTAAAATGGGTTATAAAGAGCCGATTATCGCACTGACAGCTGCGACCATGAAAGGGGTTAAAAGTGAGCTATCAGCGCTTGGTTTTAATGACATGATCGCCAAGCCCGTTGATTCGGGGCTGCTTTATCAGGTGTTGAATCATTATATTTGCGAAGGTAAAACAGAGCCTGTCATTGAGCATGATGACAGTCCGGCGATGACTCAAAAAAGTACCCGTTATTTATTAGTTGAAGATGACACAGATGCAGCGCAAATCACCCAGCTTTTATTAGAAAGCCTTGGGGTGGAAACGGTAATCGCTGCTAGCTGTGAAGCGTGTTTAAATACGCTAAATGAAGACGCTGAGTTTGATAAAGTACTGCTTGATATGCACTTGCCTGATGGTGGTGGTTTAGATTTAGCAAAACAGCTTAAGCAACGCTACCCCAACTTAACCTTAGTTATTGTCAGTGGGGCAGAGCCTGAGCCAGAGAAAATAGAGAAGTTGGACATTGAACAAGTTCTGTTAAAGCCAATTAACCTAGGTTTACTGACAGAGCTTATTGAGGGCAGTGCTTAATTGATTGTCGAGCAACAAGGCTTGGTTCAAACATAGTTTGCAGAGGCTCTGTTTGCTTTTGATATACGTGGTTTAGAATCCAGTTTGCAGCCATTTGCCCCATTTCATTGATTGGATAGTTAATTGTACTTAGAGGCGGATAAATGTGGCGCGTGAAAAATACATTATCATAACCCATCACTGATAGCTGCTCTGGAAGCGCTAAGCCAAGTTCTCTGGCGCTGGCGATGGCACCCGTCGCCATTTCATCATTGGCACAAATAACGGCACTAAATGACAACCCCTGTTGATAGATTGTTTTTAATCCCTCAAAGCCACTGGTTTCCATAAAGTCACCTTGATAAAGCAGTTGTTCATCAAATGATAAATTAAATTCAGCAAGCGCTTGTTTGTGACCAGCTAGACGATCTTGAGCATCTTTTTTCCAAAGTGGGCCACTAATATAGGCTATATTTTTGTGACCCTGTTCTAAAACATGTTTGGCTGCAAGGTAGCCACCTTTGATGTTATTTAAAATAATACAACGGTCGCTTAATTCTGGAATAAAACGGTTAATGAGCACAAATGGTACACGGCCCTTACTCAGCTTGATTAAGTAATCGTCGCTGACAGCTTCAACATGCAAAATAAGGCCATCACAGTTACGGCTTATTAGGAACTCAATGCCTTGCTGTTCTCGCTCTTCATCACTGTGACCAGCAGCAATGATTACATGTTTACCTTGGTTTCTAAAAATATTCTCAATACCACTCATCATAGGACCGTAAAAGGGACCTTGTAATTCAGAAACAAGTAGACCAACACTGTTTGAACAATTCGACGCTAACGATTGCGCAATAGAGTTTGGTCTATAGCCAAGCTCACTCATTGCCGCAGTGACTTTTTTACGGGTAGCATCACTGACATTCGCATTGTTATTCATTACTCGCGAAACAGTTGCCAAAGACACTCCAGCTAGTTTCGACACCTCGTAAATGGTGGCCATATTATTCCTTTTTAAAACCCAATTATGGATGACGTTTTAATGATAAGTCGGCACTGATTTGCTCAACGGTTTGATTATCAAGAATATACCTTTTCATAATTAAAGCGACAAGCACGCTGCCAATTGCTGGATAAAGCGTAAATGAAATTAAAATGCCTGACAGCGTATGCTCACTAAGCTCTGTATTGGCCTCATAGCCATAAAACGCTAGTAACCAACCGGCTATGGCACCGCCGAGGGCAAGGCCGAGTTTAATAAAAAAGACCACGCTCGCGTAGACAAGCCCTGTTAGTCTCTCGCCGGTTTTCCATTGTCCGTAATCAATGGTGTCGGCCATTTTTGCCCACAGTAGTGGTGTTGCCATTTGCGTGAAAAAACACCATAAAAAGTATACTGCAAAAGCAAGTATCAGTTGTTCGCTTGGTAACCAAAACGCCACACAGCTGATTGCTGCAGAGATATATTGCAAACGAATATAGGCTATTTTCTTATCAACACGTTTACTTAACGGGTTTGCACACGCACAACCTAAGATATTACCTATCATACCGATAGTGACAAAATAGGTGACCAGTTCGGCTTCACCAAGCACATATTTTACGTAATAGATTGCCAGAGTTGTACGTAATACCATACTGGTTAACAGCATAAGTGCAGCAAAGCACAACACTTTAAATGGACCGTTTTGCCAAAGTGTACTCATGCGGTTCTTCCAACTCAACGATGAGCTGTTATGAGCTACAACACGCTCTTTGGTAAAGCGAAAACAAATCAAAAATAAGATGACACCTAAGCCGCTCATTAAGGCCATGGTTAGTTGGTAGCCTGTAGCGTTATCACCTTTTCCTAGCCAATTTACCAACGGCAGGGTACAGGCGCTAACTATTAGGCCGCCCAGCATGCCAAACACAAATCGGTAAGATTGAATCGACACACGCTCTTTAGGGTCGCCACTTAATACTCCGCCTAACGCTGAATAAGGAATATTAATGGCTGTGTAAACCAGCATTAGCAAAGTATAAGTGACAAAGGCGTAAATGACTTTGCCTGACTCTGGTAGGTCTGGCGTGGTGAAGGTGATCATACTGATCACCCCAAACGGTAAAGCGAGCCAAAGTAAATAAGGGCGATAACTTCCCCATTTAGTTCGCGTGGCATCGGTCAATGCGCCCATTAGTGGGTCGGTAATCGCATCAACAATTCTCACCACCAAAAACAAGGTGCCAACAATAGCAGGTGAAATACCAAAGATGTCCGTGTAGAAAAAAGTTAAAAATAACATTACTGTTTGAAAGATAATGTTACTTGCTGTGTCGCCTAATCCGTAGGCTATTTTCTCTTTTGTTGTCAGCATGTGTGTTCTCGTTTGTTGTTATTTTTTTCGCTGTTTTAGTAGCGCACGGTATTGTTTCGCGCTTTCTTTTAAAATGCGTTGTTGGCTTTGGTAATCAATATAAACTAACCCAAAGCGCTTTTCGTAGCCATACGCCCATTCAAAGTTGTCCATTAAGCTCCACGCAAAGTAGCCTTGAATATCAACACCTTGACGAATTGCATCACACACTGCACTTAAGTGAGTGTGGTAATAATCAACGCGTTCAATGTCTTTCACTTCACCGTTTTCTAAGGTGTCGGCCATGGCTGCGCCATTTTCGGTAATATACATTTTTGGTAAATCATATTGCTGATGCAGTGATACCAAAAGCTCAGTTAAACCTTGTGGGTAAACTTCCCAGCCCATATCGGTAACACGAACATTCGTAAGGCTTGCTTCTTCAAACCAGCCATCAGCAGTATTTTTGTAGTGTATGCGGGTATAATAGTTAACGCCAATAAAGTCGACGGCTTGACTAATAATCGCCATATCGCCAGCAAGGATAGTCGGTTTAACCTCATCAGCTAACTCATCAAATAAAGAAGGGTATGTGCCTTCTAAAACTGCTTTGATATACCACTGGTTATGGTATTGATCGGCAAGTTTTGCGGCTTTTTTATCATCCGCAGTCAAAGGGTAAGTTGGGCTGAAGTTTAATACGATACCCGCTTCTGTGTCTGGGCAGTTTTTGCGTAACACTTGCATGGCAAGGCCATGGGCGAGCAGTAAGTGATGAGCTGCTTGTCGGCCTGCTTGTTGTGATTTTATACCTGGTGCATGTACACCCACTTCATAACCTAAGTAGGCACTACAGAAGGGCTCATTCAAGGTCGCAAAGGAATCGACTAAGTGGCCAAGGTGTTGAGTAACAAGTTCGGTATATTCTTGAAATTTATAGGCTGTATCACGATTTAACCAGCCACCATTATCTTCTAGGTATTGAGGCAAATCCCAGTGGTATAGAGTGACGTAAGTTTTAATATTACGTGCTTTTAACGCCGTTAATAAGTGAAAATAAAAAGCCATTCCTTCGCCGTTTATCGTGCCATCTTGATTCATGACCCGTGGCCAAGAAATTGATAAACGGTAAGCATCTACGGCTAAGTCAGCAATCATATCGACATCTTGCTGCCAACGCGCAACATGGTCACATGCTACATCGCCATGACTTTGATCGGCAATTGCATCAGGCTTTTCACAAAACGTATCCCAGATACAATCTAGACGCTGATCTCGTGCGCCTTCAATTTGAAACGACGCAGTCGCAACACCAAAAGTAAATTCAGGTTTGAGTAAAAATGAGTCTGGCAAAAGAGAAATTGATTTATACACAGTTATTAGTCGTCCTTCGCATAGTGTTTGTAAGACAAACCAAAGTACAGAGCTGTAAATGGTGTAAGCGCTTACAATTTTATTGCAAATAAATTGCTATATATGATTTATATGTTATAAATGTAAGCGCTTACATTTTATGTTGCAATAGTTTTTTGCTTTTTTATTCATCATGATTTAGCACTAGAGCTGATGTAACAAACTGAAAAATATAAATAACTAGAGAATAAAATTATGGCCCATGTTTCAACGCCTGTTTCGGGTAACGCGAGTCAAGCGGCAATGCCAAAGCAACATTTTGCATTGGCATCCTTGACCACATTATTTTTTATGTGGGGGTTCATTACTTGTTTAAATGATATTTTGATCCCTTACTTAAAAGGGATGTTTTCGCTGAATTATACGCAAGCCATGCTTATACAGTTTTGCTTTTTTGGTGCGTACTTTGTGATGTCGATCCCTGCTGGCAAGTTGGTCAGTCGCATTGGCTATCAATTTGGCATTGTGGTCGGCTTAGTGGTTGCAGCTATCGGCTGTGCGCTGTTTTACCCTGCTGCAGTTGCCCATGTATATGAATTATTTTTACTGGCTTTGTTTGTACTTGCTTCGGGTATTACTATTTTACAAGTATCTGCAAATCCTTATGTAAGTGTACTTGGTCCGCAAAAAACAGCGTCTTCGCGTTTGACTATGACACAAGCATTCAACTCACTAGGTACGACCGTCGCACCGATTTTTGGTGGGTGGTTGATTTTATCTGAGGTAAGCCAAGCCACGGCTGAAGAAGTGAAACTCCCTTATTTAATGTTGTCGTTAAGTTTACTCGTGCTTGCGGTTATCTTTGCGTTTTTAAAACTGCCAAAACTAGGTAAAGAAAGTGATAGCGAAGCCGCACATCAAGATTTAGAAGACTTTGTTGATTTAGGCAGTGTTTGGCGCTATCGCCACCTTATTTTAGGTGCTGTTGGTATTTTTGTGTATGTGGGTGCAGAAGTGGCAATAGGTAGCTTTTTGGTGGGCTTTTTGACGTTAGATAATATTGCTGGCCTCGCAGAAAAAGAAGCCGCTCATTACATTAGTTATTATTTCGCAGGTGCTATGGTGGGTCGCTTTATTGGTGCTGCTGTGATGCAGAAGTTTAATGCAGGTAAGGTGTTGGCATGTCATGGCTTGCTTGCAGTAGTACTTGTTGCAATTGCTATGACAGGTGAAGGTAGCCTTGCTATGTGGGCAATTTTACTTGTGGGTTTATGTAACTCGATTATGTTCCCAACCATTTTCAGCCTTGCTTTACACGGCCTTGGTAAATACACCTCAAAAGGCTCTGGCATTTTATGTTTAGCGATTGTAGGTGGGGCAATTATCCCATTACTACAAGGTGTGTTAGCCGATTCTGTTGGCGTACAAATGGCGTTATTCTTACCTATCGCCTGTTATTTATATATTACTTACTTTGCGCTTGTTGGCTCAAAAGTATCGACTCAGACTTCATAGGTGCAAAAATGAAATTGAAAAAAACATTCACTCTCTGTTCGTTAATGATGGCAAGCGTCAGCATGCTAGGTTGTACTGGGCAAGATAAGGTGACCAACGTGAACACTGAGCAAGAAATTTGGCCAAACATTGAAACGGGTATTGCTGCAAACCCAGAAATGGAAGCCAAAATTGCTAAAATGCTGGCAAATATGACCCTTGAGCAAAAAGTTGCGCAAATGATCCAGCCAGAAATTCGCGATATTACCGTTGAAGATATGCGTAAATATGGCTTTGGTTCCTACCTCAATGGTGGTGGTGCATTCCCAAATAATGATAAACATGCCAGTGCCGCAGACTGGATTGATCTTGCTGAAAAAATGTATCAAGCCTCAATCGATGACTCGCTTGATGGTAGCTCAATCCCGACTATGTGGGGTACCGATGCCGTGCATGGTCACAATAACGTCATTGGTGCGACATTATTTCCACATAACATTGGTTTAGGTGCAACAAACAATCCCGAGTTAATCGAAAAAATTGCAGCCGCTACCGCGCAAGAAGTGATGGTAACCGGCATCGATTGGGTGTTCGCACCAACAGTTGCAGTTGTTCGTGACGACCGTTGGGGTCGAACTTATGAAGGCTACTCTGAAGACCCTGAAATTGTGAAAGCATACTCGGCAGCCATTGTTAAAGGGTTGCAAGGTGCGGTTGATGAAGACTTTTTATCTGATAAGCGCGTGATAAGTACGGTTAAACACTTTTTAGGTGATGGCGGTACCGAAGGCGGTGATGACCAAGGTAATAACACGGCATCTGAGCAAGAATTATTTGATATTCATGCGCAAGGTTATGTTGGTGGGTTAGGTGCGGGTGCTCAGACCGTAATGGCGTCATTCAACAGCTGGAACGGTGAAAAAATTCACGGCAGCAAATACCTACTTACCGACGTACTAAAAGGCAAAATGGGCTTTGATGGTTTTGTTGTTGGTGACTGGAATGGCCACGGTCAAATTCCAGGGTGTACTAATGGCAACTGTGCGCAAGCAGCAAATGCAGGTCTTGATGTGTACATGGTACCGACAGATGCATGGAAACCACTTTACGAAAACCTTATCAAGCAAGTTAAAAGTGGCGAAATTGCACAAAGCCGCATTGATGATGCAGTAACGCGTATCTTACGTGTAAAAATGCGCGCAGGTTTGTTTGATAAGCCAAGCCCTGCTAAGCGTCCGCTTTCAGGTAAAACAGAGATCATTGGCAGTGCAGAACATCGTGCAGTTGCAAAACAAGCGGTCCGTGAATCACTGGTACTACTTAAAAATAAACAACAGTTGTTACCGCTATCAGCAAATGCAAATGTATTAGTTGCAGGTCAGGGCGCTGATAACATTGGCATGCAGTCAGGTGGTTGGACAATCACATGGCAAGGGACTGGTAATGAGAATAGCGACTTCCCGGGTGGTTCTTCAATTTTTGATGGCATCAAAAATACAGTTGAGCAAGCCGGTGGTCAGGTTCAATACAATGTGAATGGCGAATTTGAATCTAAGCCAGATGTTGCGATTGTTGTGTTTGGCGAGCAACCGTATGCAGAAGGCAATGGTGATTTAGATAACCTTGAATACCAACGCGGTAATAAAACTGATTTAGCTCTGCTTAAAAAACTAAAAGATGCCGGTATTCCTGTGGTGTCGCTATTTATTAGTGGCCGCCCAATGTGGGTGAATGCTGAGCTGAATGCCAGTGATGCGTTTGTCGCAACTTGGTTACCAGGCAGTGAAGGTGATGCAATTAGCGATGTTATCTTTAAAAAGCAAGATGGTTCTATCAATCATGACTTTAAAGGTAAGTTGTCGTTCTCATGGCCAAATAACCCGGTAGGTAACCAAAACCGTGGTGATAAAGATTACGCGCCACTATTGCCTTATGGCTTTGGTTTAACGTATCAAGATAAAAACACCTTGGCGGATGACCTTAGCGAAAAATCACACGTCGCGGCTAAATTAGAAGACTTAGTATTATTTGAACGTGCCGTAAAAGCACCGTGGTCACTGCAACTACAAAGTGGTTCTGAGCGACAAGCCATGACCAGTAGCCGTGCAGCACTTAATGCGGTTAGCGTAAAAACCTTTGATAAAGACGTACAAGAAGATGCGCGCGCAATCAGCTTTAATGGTAAAGAAGCGGCTGCAGTTCGTTTAATGGCGGCGTTCCCATCGGATTTACGCTCATACGTAGAAAAAGCGGGTCAACTGCAAATGCAAATTAAGGTAGACCAAGCTGCTGATGCGCCGCTGATGCTGGGAATGCAATGTGGTGAAAACTGTGACGGCCAATTTGATATTAGCAAACACCTTAAAGCAGCAAATGATTGGCAAACGCTAACCGTAGATTTGAGCTGCTTTGCAGAGCAAGGTGTGCAGCTTGGGCAAGTATTCTCGCCTTGGCAATTAGCCACTGAAGGTGCATGGCAAGTATCAATTGCTAAGCTATCAGTAACGAGCGCGCACACTGAGGATGCAACGCTCTCATGTCAGTAAAATCGTATGCTGTTATTTTGCTAACAGGTGCGCTTAGTGCCTGTCAGCAAACCCCAGCGCCTGTCAAAGCCAGCCTAGGAGAAGGTTGGCAGTTAGTTTGGCAAGACGAATTTTCGCAAAATGATCTCGACCTAACTAAGTGGCAACACGAAGTAAATTGTCGAGGTGGCGGTAATGATGAGCAGCAATGCTATACCGCGCGTAGCGAAAACAGTTTTGTTAAAGATGGCCTATTGCATATTGTTGCTCGCCAAGAGCAATACACTGGGCCATTGCATAATAGCGATGAAGTGAGCAGCGATGCTGAGCGAGAAAAACAAGCGACTCAGCCGTTCACTTCAGCACGTTTACGCACTAAAAACTTAGCTGATTGGCGATACGGCCGTTTTGAAATTCGCGCTAAATTGCCAGCAGGGCAAGGCGCGTGGCCAGCAATTTGGATGTTACCGACTGATTGGCGTTATGGTCGCTGGGCATCATCAGGCGAAATAGACATCATGGAAGCAGTTAATTTAAAGACTCTCACTGATGACAAAACAGCGCCAGCAGGCAGCCTTGAAACGCGCGTACACGGCACCTTGCATTATGGTGGTCCTGCACCTAAAAATGTTTACAGCGGTACGCCGTACCGTTTCAGCGAAGCTAATAACCCAGCTGATAACTTTCATGTGTATGCCCTAGAATGGCAGCAAGATGAAATTCGTTGGTATGTTGATGATGTTCACTATGCGACATTTCGCCACGACCAGTGGTATTCAACATCACAACAACAAGACGGCTCGTTTATAGAAAATACTGGCTTTGCTCCATTTGATCAGCGTTTTCATTTACTTCTTAATTTTGCAGTAGGCGGAAACTGGCCAGCAAATGTGAATGATAAAGGTGTTGATTTTACGGGTTACCCTAAGCAAATGCTGGTGGATTACGTGCGTGTTTTTCAATGTAGTAAAAATAGTGAAACAGGCATTGGCTGTGCAACAACACAGCCATCAGCAGTACAAATAAAGGGTAAGACCAATCCGCAATAGTACTTAATTAAGCGGATTGCTATAAGTGAATTATGAACCAAGAGCCTGCAGATGCTTCGCCGAACTCGTTGCATCCGCTGGCTTTTGGTTCATTCTATCGGTTGAGCTTTTGTAGTAATAGCTGTCTTATTCTTCTGGCTGTTAGTTCGTCGATATCCGCTAATATCCCTTGTGCAGGCTCAGCAACGTGGCTTGCTAAATCC
Source organism: Pseudoalteromonas sp. CO133X (assembly GCA_004208945.1). GTDB lineage: Bacteria > Pseudomonadota > Gammaproteobacteria > Enterobacterales > Alteromonadaceae > Pseudoalteromonas. The sequence goes on from SGPE01000021.1 coordinate 159,005, forward strand.
ACATCATCAGCAAACACATAATGATTAAAGAGTTGCTGCCATTTCTGTTTATGCTCGTTTGGCAAGTCTTTAATTGCCAGCATACTGTGCAGCATGGCATCAAATGGGTTTGCTAAATACTCTGGGGCTTGTCGCCACCAATAGTTCACCAACACATTAAACGGACTGGTTGCGCTAACCTGATGCCACCAAAGCGCTGGAATATAAATAGCATCGCCAGGACCAAGGGTTGCCGATTGCGCTTTTGCTACAGCCTCTTTAAAGCGTGGAAAGCGGCTGAAATCGGGGTTATTAAAATCAACCAAGCTAATCGCTTGCCCAGCGGGTGTAAATTCGAGTGGACCAACGTAAAGATTATTGACCTGTTCCGTTGGCAATAAAGTAAACGTACGCTCACCCGCAGCAACACAAGCTAGGTTATCGGCATTGTCATAGTGAGCCGCAATCTGGCTATGATTTCCCACCCAGAGGCTGGTTAGGCAGTTATAATCGGTCACTGTCAATGGGTTTTTAAGGCTAAAGCTAGGAGCGCAATACTCCACAGCTGTAGAGCCCATATACAATGAATCACTGTCGGTTTGTGTGAGTGATATTGCTAATTTTTGTAGTACAGAAAGTAGGTTATCGGCGTGCTGTGAAAAATTAAGCCCCGTGAAATCAGCGTTATAAAAATAGCGACCTTGATGAATTGCGTCGCTACTAAAGCTGCGTACTGGGGCGTTATTGGCAAGGCCTAAAAGATAGTCTAGGGCGCTTTTAGAGCTTTGCTTAGCTGCAATGACTTGTGGCCAATCAGCGCAGAGATCTCTTATTACCAGCGGCTCAGTTAGCTCAGCTAAAAACGCTTTTAAATCAGCAATGCTTGCAGCTTGGCATTCTTTTATTGGCGCAGCCGCAAACATTACTGCCTAGCCCATTTTTTATTAAGCAAATGAGGAATTTGCTCCATTGATGCCTGCACCATATAAATAGCCTGCAAGTCTCCTTGCTGTTGTAACTGCTTGAGTTGTTCTGCGGTTAAGTTATTTAGTGCCTGCTGGTTAATGGTATAGAAGCCAGTTACAGTGACTTTTTCACCATTTTTTTGAGCATATTCAATGCTAAACGCTTCGAGTAAATCAACGCTTAGCAAACGTTCAAAAAAGTGATTAATAGTTTGGTGTTCTTGATGTAACGCGTTAAGTACTTGAGCAATATGATTTAAGTAATCGCTATTCCCACCATGTTCAAGGAAAATGGCTTCACCTTGGCTTGTATTGATACGTGGGCTGTCTAAATCAATATGTACCACCAGTGATTGCTCAGGAATGCCATTGTTATACTGGGTTTGTTGACCAATTAAAAATGGCTGGCGCTGCATACTCAGTGGTAAGTAACTCAGTTGTAACTCGCCTTGCTCGTTTAGCAGCAAGTTCTCGCCATTTTCAAAACCAAATAAAGCGAGGGCTTCGAATTGACCTGTTTGCGGGTGCTTACGAAATACGATGGGTTGATTTGCTTGAACTTTAGCAAACTCGCTTGGGAATACGCTAGCGCAGCTAATATTATCGCCCCAGTTAGCACCGCGTGTAGTGATCACTTTTAGGTCTTTATGGCTGATGTTATCAAGTAAGACATGATTGGCCATTGGGCCTCCTAATGCTGAGATTAAATAGGTTGTATGCCAAATTGCTGAATATGATTTAACAGCTCGCGGTTAGTGGGTAGTTGTTGTAATCCGCGTTTGGCTTGTTGTTGGTTAGCACTAAAGTGTTCAACAATCGCTGAAGGCATTGTTAGAGCTGGAAATTGCGGTAGTTGTTTCATGCCATAAAGTACATACTGGTAACTAGCCGCGGAGAAAACCTCTTGAGCGCGATCAAAGTCGTTTAGCCACGGACTTTGATATTGCCACAGTGCTAAGTTTTCTTGTAGTTGCTGAGGAACAGAGTTTACCTCTTTATGGGCTTGCCAATAGGGGCTAGTGCGTTTTGACAACACATAGTGCAGCTTTAAAAATTCAATAATACGCTGCCAGCGATAATGGCATTGCTCATCAAAACGCTTGGCTAGTGTCGGCATTGCAGCACGATGTGTTGGGAAATTAGCAAGTAAGTTATTCAAGCCAAGCTCCACCATGACTAACGCTGAGGCTTCAAGTGGCTCAATAAAGCCAGCAGACATACCAATAGCTAAACAGTTTTTATACCAAAAACGGCGTCTAAAGCCTGGGGTAAAACTGATCTCACGAAAGGTTAGTTCATTTTGGTTTGTATCGGGTTGGGTTTTTGCAATGTACTGACTAAGCGCTTGTTTTGCATCTTCGCTGCTGGCAAAACGACTTGAGTACACCATACCTAGACCACGGCGGCTTTGTAAGCCGATATCCCAAATCCAACCAGCATCTTGCGCAGTGGCTTTGGTATAAGACAGGAGCTCTTGCTGCGGGTTTAAATAAGGCACCTGTACGGCCACAGCACGGTCGTTAAATAGTACATCTTGTTGCTCGATTAGTTCGATACCGTAATGTTGATGTAACAGCTTTGCGTGGGTGCCTGAGCAATCAATAAATAAATCACCTGCAATAGTGCCATGATCGCGGGTTTGCAATGAACTAATATAGCCATCTTCATTGCTATTGATACATTCAACATGACTGATGATGTGCTCAACGTTTAGTTTTGTGGTGCAGTGCTGTTGTAGCAGCGTGGCAAACTTACCGGCATCTAAGTGATAGCCATAGTTTGCTTCACCTTGATAGGCGCTATGTAAGTGGTTTTTTGGTGCTTTATGGTGATCGCATAAGTAGGTTTGGCTTGCCACCGCGTGGCTGAAACTCACGGCATCTTTGTTGGCAAACCAATAAGGTGCAATATTTAATTGCTGATACGCCACCGGTAAGCTGAACGGGTGGTAATAATGTGCGTCGCCTTTATCGTCGCACCAGCCATCAAAGCGTGAACCTTGTTTAAAAGAGGCATCACAACGTTGAATAAATTCACTTTCGCTAATGCCGATGGTTTTTAAGGTTTGTCGCATGGTTGGCCAAGTACCTTCACCAACACCAATGGTGGCAATATCGGGCGACTCAATCAGGGTGATCTGTGCGTTGTGAGTTAAATGGGGCTGGGCTGCAATTAACCCTGCAGATAACCAACCTGCAGTACCACCACCTAAAATGACGACTTTTTTTACTTCTTTGTGTTGCATATTCAAGGCTACCTCAAATGCTATATAGACAAACTAGCATAATTGTGAAAAAAAAAGCCGCTGTTGAGCGGCTTTTTTGACAACAAAATGCTAGAACGAGTAGCGGAAGCCGATGTTGTAGCGCGCACCGTATTGGTTTGCACGTAACAGCTGCTCAGAGTAACGAACGTAGGTACGCTGCGTTTCATCTGTTAGGTTTAGACCTTCAACAAATACCGTTAGGTTCTCGTTTACTGCATAGTTCACGTTGATATCCCACTGACCATAAGACTCAGTGAAGATTGGTGAAGCATGTTGGTCAAAGCCTGTTAAGAACTCATCACGCCAGTTATAAGAAATACGAGCTGATAAACCGTCTAAATCATAAATAGCAGAGAAGTTAGCTGAATCACTTAAGCCAGGCAGAGCAAATTGATAGCCAATAGCATCTCGGTCTGCTTCAACATCACCGAATACGAAAGTCGCATTGGCGGCAATACCAAAGCCTGAATCACCAAACATATGTTGTGCTGCCAGCTCCCAACCCCAAAGGTTACCTGTTTCCACATTGGTGTCGCGAGAAACATCAAAGATTGTGAGTGGATCAGTGCCAATGCCTGTAATACCTGTTCCTTGCTCAGTTCCTTGATTTTCATTGATTTTATCGTGAATAGCTTGGTCAGAAGGTGTTACTCCTTCTGCTGCTAAGTCTTCACGGGCTTGATCAGCACGCTCGCCAAGGAATGGGTCACGAATATCTCCCATGGTCTCTTGGGTTGTAATGTTAACAATGAAATTCTCAACTTGTTTACGATAGTAACCTGCAGATAGATAGCTGCCTTCGCCATAATAATATTCAAGTGATAAATCTATGTTGTCAGCTACGAATGGTTTCAAGTCAGGGTTACCCACAGCCACTTTACGTTGACCTACTTTTGGGTTACCTAAAAATGAGGTTGTTGAACGCAGTGAATCAACCGGAGGGCGAGCGAGTGTTCGGCTATACGAAAAGCGAGCCATTACATCTTCTGTCACTTCAACATTAATATCTAAGTTTGGTAAAAATTCACTGGTGCTGCCTTCACCACTTGCGAAAGCCTGCTCACCAAAGTTATATGACCACTCATTACCATTAACCCAAGTAATACCTGTTGCAGGTTTTTCTAGGCTTTGCGAGCTAACATCTGTTTTTTCATAGCGTAAACCGACCGCCATGGTGACATACATATTGTTAAACTCAGTTTCAAAGTTTGCTTGAGTGTAGAATGATAAGGTTTTTTCGCTTACTCGATGATCATTATCAATCGGCCCTGCTTGTACCATTCCATTTAATTCAGCAGGCCAGCTACATGCGCCAATGCCTCCATCTGGATGGTCACAGTCAATGCTTTGGGCGATGGCAACTATTTCATCAAAATCAGCATCGTAGTAGTAGTTTAATAGCTTATCGTTACCGCCGCCTGAGAAGCCGTCTAATAAACCTGAACTATCAACACGAGTAAACATGTCATCATTGTACCAATCAGCTGAGTTTAACCACCAACCAGCAGCAAGTTGCTCTGAATAAGCTTGTGTGGTTCTAAAGTCAATTTTGGTATGTGAAACACCAAAATTGATACTTGTAAGGGCGCTATTATTTTCGTTTAACCAAGTCCCTTTTAACTGGTACTGATCAAGATCATTTGTGTTCGTATCTTTATTAACCCCAGCAAATAGCGTTCCCATATCACTAGGTAGAAGCTCTGCTTGGCCATTAGTTAATGTCATATCAATTAGTGGAATTTCGCCTTGGCTAAAATCAGCCATTTTTTCATCGATATTAACAGTTGGGTTTTCACACCACGAGCATGAGGTATTACCAATGATCATAAAGGCATCATGACCTAAACCAACCCCCGCTGTTTCTGCCGATGAGTTATGGGCATCAAACTCAATATTTAAAGTGTCGGTTACTTGCCAATCAATATTTAAACCAAGAGATTTATTTTCGTTGGTTGTTGCACCACGGTTTAGGTTTGTTGAGTAATCTCCGCCAAACTCGCTAACCTTAGTATATGTCCCATTTTCGTTAATCGTTGCAGAACTAACATTACCACCGTTGTTAAACCATACACCAAAACTACGGCCGTCTTTTTCAAATTCTAGTTTTGAATAAGTGTAATCAAGGGTTGTCGTTACGCGATCACTCGGCGCGTATTGCAGTACAAGTTGGCCATTGGTACGTTTACGCGAGTTATCAGAGAAAGCGTAACCCGCATTTTGTGGGTACCAAGTTGTTCCGTCTGCACGTTGATTGTTGTCTGTTACATTTAAGTTTGGCGAGGTAGAGAGATCGACATTTGGGATCCAGTTATCAACCGCCATTGATTGCTCGCGGTTATCGCGTTCTTGCACTGAACCTGAGATTAAAATACCGAATTTGTCATCATTAAACGTATTGCTGTAGATACCTGATAATTCTGGTGTTACATCATCACCAGTTTCATTCGATGTATCGTGAACGGCTTTTGCACCGATAGAAGCATGTAAACCAGGATTTGAAAGTGGCTTTGCAGTCGTGATATTAACTGTTGCGCCAATGCCGCCGCTAGGGATGTCGGCACGCGCCGTTTTATATACTTCAACACCGCTTACACTTTCTGTTGCGATGTCACCAAAATCGAATGAACGTCCGCCCGTTGTTGGCATTTGACGATTGTTTAGGGTCACTAGGTTAAATTCAGGACCAAAACCACGCACGGTAATTTTGCTTCCTTCACCGTTACTTCGGTCGATAGAGACACCGGTGATACGTTGCAGTGACTCGGCTAGGTTCGTGTCGGGGAACTTACCAATGTCTTCTGAAGTGATTGCATCAACAACACCTGCAGATTGACGTTTAATGTCCATTGATTTTACAAGGCTACCGCGGATCCCCGATACTTGTATAACTTCAATATCACTTGCTTTGTCGGATTGTTCTTCGGCGACAGCTGAGTGAGGAACTAGCGCGCTTAAACCCATTGCCACAGACAGGCTAATGGCAAGCTGCTTTCTCTTGAATTGTGTGTGGTTCATGCAAATCTCCAGATTTGGTTTTATTTTTGTGTTTGTTGTCTAATGTAAGCGCTTACATTTTGTTGCAAAAAAAATCGCCGAACCCGATTTTTATAAATGTAACCGCTTACAATAAGTTATTAGAAAGTAAAACAATCGTCAATAAAAATAACTTTTATGAACGCAATTAATATGTATGTTCATGTTATTATAGATATTATTTTAGCTATAATTTTATTGTTGTAATATGAAATGTATCTATTTTTAGCAATAATTGAAAAGGTTGCTCACCGAAAAGCACAATCTAGGAGACCATCATGCGAGCAGTTAAATTTGTAAATGAGTTAGTCACACCAAGTAAAGTGGTTTGTGTTGGTCGAAATTATGCAGCTCATATCGCAGAACTTAATAATGAAACGCCAACCAGTATGGTGTTATTTATAAAACCCAATAGTGCTTTGTCATATACGCTTTGTGCTACTCACGGTGCTGAACAGTTACACTACGAGACTGAGTTGTGCTTTTTAGTTAAAGATAAACAGCTTGCGGGTGTAGGGCTTGGGCTTGACCTAACAAAGCGCCGTTTACAATCAAATTTAAAAGAAAAGGGGTTACCTTGGGAGCGCGCTAAGGCATTTAATGGTGCCGCTCTTTTTAGTGACTTCGTACCATGTAATGATACCAAGCATTATCAGTTTAGTTTACTGATAGATGGTAAGCCTGCTCAGTATGGTGACACACAATTAATGCTTCATAATGCCGAGAAAATCTTATCTGAAATCAGTGAATTTATGGATCTCGAAGACGGCGATATCATTATGACTGGTACACCTGAAGGAGTAGGGGAGATTGAATCAGGTTCAACTTTCCAAGTGCTGCTTATGGATGAACAGACTGAGGTGTTGTCTCACCAGTGGCAGGCTGTTTGATTGGATTTAGTATCAAGCGCTCATACTGTGATGAAAAATCTGCAAAGTTTTGCTCTAACCATACTCGTTGACTCTGTTGGTAGCGCTCACTGGGTAATACTTTTGTTTTTAATGCGTGATTGATTTCAGCGAGTACTTTTTCGGCGTAATTATTTGGAGCACTTGTTGAGCAGCCAATCGCGCCAAGCATCATACTTTGCTTTGGGTTACCAATGCTTAGCTTTTCTATGTGTTGCTGATTTTTTTGATTGTAATAATCAGCAACAAACGGGTAATCAATTGTGTAATCAATATAACCATGTTGAAGTTGCGTAAGAATCGCGTAACTCGGATGACTACCAGTGCTACTAAGCGCTGCGCTTTCGTATAACTTGGTATTTTTAGCTATTTTTTCAAATTTGCTCCCGAATTTACGCGCGTCGTTTTGACCAAATATAAACCCAGAGTCAGTCAGTAATGAGATCAAAGAAACAGGGTTACCATGAGCTTGGGTTATTTTTTTTGCTTGCTCATGGGTACTAAGTACTGTGAAAGGAGGATAAACCGTGGTTGGGATTGAATAAGTTGCACGCTTAGTTTTTTGTTCCCGATGAATCATGCAGGAGTAACACGCCATATGACCTTCATCGAGGTACTTTCCTGCTCTTTTTTGCGGTAGTAATACTTTACTGTGATTAATGTTAGGCAGCGCTTCAATAAGCATATCTGTAATGTCATTACATAAACCACCCTGTTGGTTTTTGTCGCTTTTTTCTAGATAAAACGGCTTGCTGTCATTTTCGAGCCAAGTAATTGATAATGTTTCTGAGGCATGAGCTAACGGCGCTAAAAACAAGCTTAAAACAGTATAAAATTTTAACTTCATATGCTTACTCATCGAGAACCCACTCATAATTACTTATGTTAACTATACACTAAAGTATTGAAAATATAATGGGTTGTTAAATAAATTACTGAATAAGTATTGCTTTTTGAGTGTTAATACTTATTCAGTCAGAAGTTTTATAGATCAGAAAGGTTGCGGGTATTGTTTGAATACATTGTTGATATCGGTAAGAGCTTGTTCTGATAGCTCAATTGAAAAAGCTGCTATGTTGTCTTGCAATTGGGCCATAGAAGTTGCCCCAATAATAGTCGAACTAACACCATCAACTTGGTTACACCACGCAAGAGCAAGTTGTGCTGGCGTTATATTGTAAGTTTTTGCAATATCGACATAATTTGCAATCGCTTGCTGTGATTGCGCTGTGTCTCTAAATAGTCCATTACGCTGTACCAAAGTCCAGCGACTCCCTTCTGGGCGATTACCATTTAAATATTTACCGCTCAGCATGCCGCCACCAAGAGCTGACCAAGGCAGATAAGCGACACCTTCGTGAATACATTGCTCTATTAAATAAGGCCAATCTTTGGCATGCAGTAGGCTAAACTCATTTTGAATAGAAACCATGCGCGGAAGGTTATGCTGCTCACTTAAACGCAGGTATTGGCTAATGCCCCAAGGCGTATCGTCTGATAAACCACAGTGTTTAATTTTACCAGCCTTTACACAGTCATTCAGACCTTCAAGAATATCGAGCATACCTGCTATATTTTGCTCGGTGTCGGCATCAGAAAAGCGGACTATACCAGGCCACTGCTTGCCAAAATGTGGCGAAGTACGATTTGGCCAGTGAAGTTGGTATAAATCGATAACATCAGTTTGTAAACGTTTCAGTGACGCATCAACAGCGTCAATCACAGCTTGACGAGTAATGTCGCCGCCATCACGCACCCAAGATAACCCATTGCCTGCAATTTTCGTTGCGATGACAAGGTTGTCGCGCTTGTCTTTGTTACGAGCTAACCAATTCCCAATAATTTCTTCTGTTTTTCCGTATGTGTCAGGTGAAGGGGGAACGGCATACATTTCGGCAGTATCGATAAAGTTAACGCCTTTATCTAACGCGTAAGCAATTTGTTCATCGGCATCAGCTTGGTTATTTTGCATGCCCCATGTCATGCTACCTAGGCAGACACGAGAAACATCAATACCACTTCGGCCAAGTGGACTATAAAGCATATTAGTTCCTTGTTAATCGTGAGAATGGGCTTTGAGTGCAGTTAATAGCTCATCGCTTAACTGGGCTTTTTTACCCGTTTTAAAATTAAACATAACGACTTGTTATGAGCCAATGGTGGTGACAGCGTCTTGGCTTTCACTAAATACAGTGTAATGCATCATAAAACGATCTTGTTCAATGTCACTAATCTTTACGCCAACATGAACTGTATCAGGGAATGTCACAGGGCGTTTATAGCGGGCATTGTTTTCGCTGATCACAGGGCCTATACCTGTCACTTGTAAATCTTTAAGAAAACCTAGTTGGGTAAAAAAGTCGATTCGAGCTGTTTCGAAATAACGAAAATAGACCACATTATTGACATGTTGCAGGGCATCCATTTCACCCCAAGCGACATTAATTTTTGTTCTGATAGGATGTTGTTCTATAAACGATTGCATAGTAAATCTTCATTAATTGTGAGAAAACTTAGGTTAGCAATATGCTGCTTTTAGCTCAAGGAAATTAGAAATTCCGGCAAATTGTGCTAACTTTAATGGTTCACGCTTACGTAAAGTGTGGCTCATATAGAATACACAATAAAGGATTTTATTATGCAGCAAATAACAGTGAGGATAATAAAGTGGATAGCCTTGTTCATCGTACTAGCACTTGCTTTACTCTGCTATAGTATGGGCACTATGTCGGGTTTCATCGCTTTAATTGTGATTGGATTTTTACTTGAAGGCGCATTTTGGTTATTTGGCTATCGATTATTTAACCGTAAAAAACCGTCTGAGCACTCAAGTCAAACCTCATAGCTTGCACAATTAGGCAGATTAAATAATAATAACTGTATAAATGAACAGTTGTTATGTGCCTGATGAAAAAATTCATTCACATTGATATGGATTGCTTTTATGCCGCCGTTGAGATGCGTGATAACCCTGCATTGGCAAGTGTGCCGTTAGCAATTGGCGGTAATAGTCGTCGTGGGGTGCTTTCTACAGCTAACTATATTGCCCGCCAATACGGTGTGCGTTCGGCAATGTCTAACTACCACGCCAAACAATTGTGTCCTGATCTGGTCATTGTGCCTGGGCGAATGCAGGTCTACAAAGACATCTCCACGCAAATACGCGCTATTTTCGCTAAATATACCGACCTAATTGAGCCCTTATCACTTGATGAGGCTTACCTTGATGTAACTAACAGCACCGCCTGTAAAGGCAGTGCTACGCTTATGGCTCAGCAAATCCGTCAAGAAATCTATGATACGACAGGCCTGACTGCATCTGCTGGTGTTGCGCCAGTTAAGTTTATTGCCAAAATTGCCAGCGATGAAAACAAACCCAATGGTCAGTTTGTCGTGTTACCTGAGCAAGTCGATGACTTTTTAGCAAAATTGCCGCTGGGTAAAATTCCTGGTGTAGGTAAGGTGACATTGGAAAAGCTGCAACTTAAAGGGCTCTATACAGGAGCTGATGTTCGCGCAAAAGGGGTTAATTGGATGCAGCAGCATGTTGGAAATTTTGGCGTTTCTTTATATCAAAAGTGTGCGGGTGAATACATTGGTAAGGTATCCACAGAGCGGGTACGTAAATCACTGAGTGTTGAGCATACCTATGAATACAACAAAAATAATTTAGATGAATGTTTAAGCCAGTTACCTTCTTTAATGGATGAATTAACACGCCGCCTTGATAAACAGCAATTACATAACCGAATAAATAAACTATCGGTAAAAGTGAAGTTTGCGAACTTTGTAGTAACCAGTGCCGATCAAAGTCATCATCAATTAGATGAAAGTATATTTTCAGAGTTATTAAGTAAAGCGTATGAACGTGGCAAAGACCAACCAGTGCGTTTATTAGGAATAGGTGTTGGAATAAAGAGTCAAGCTCATGAGCATTTTCAGCTCAGTATATTAGACTAAAGGTTAACACCTTGGTGGTTGAAAGTTTGATAGTGTCTAATGGGGTGCTAAATCTTTCTATACACCTCCTTAAGACAACATTATAACTAAATAAGAGAGATGACTATGCAATCGGTCGTGATCGTGCTGCTCGGAATAATCGGTATGTTGTTCGGATGGTTTTTCTATTCGAAATTCATCGCCGAGAAGATTTTCAAAATGGATGATAATTTTGTCACACCCGCTCATGAACTTGAAGATGGTGTTGACTATGTGCCTACAAACAAGGTTGTGTTGTGGGGCCATCATTTTACTTCAGTGGCAGGTGCTGCGCCGATAGTCGGCCCAGCGATTGCTGTATACTGGGGCTGGGTACCTGCTGTACTTTGGGTTGTATTTGGTACTATTTTCTTCGCTGGTGTGCATGACATGGGCGCTTTGTGGGCCAGTGCCCGCAATAAAGGCAAGTCAATGGGGGCACTGTCTGAGACGGTGATAGGTAAACGCACCCGTGCGTTATTTATGATTGTGGTATTTTTAGTACTGCTAATGGTCAACGCTGTATTTGGCGTTGTTATTGCCAAGTCATTTGTATCACAACCAAATGCTGTTTTTCCTGCTTGGGCTGCCATTGTTGTTGCTCTAGTTATTGGTCAGTTATTAAGACGTAAAGTGTCTTTAATCCCACTTTGCTTTGTTGGTGTGGGGATACTTTATTACACCATTTATCTAGGAAGCGGAATGCCAATTGCTTTACCTGACGAAATGTTTGGTTTAAGCGCAAATGCGAACTGGATTATTATTTTATTCATTTATGCTGCTATCGCCTCACTTCTACCTGTATGGATGCTGCTGCAACCACGCGACTTTATTAATGGTATGCAACTACTGGTTGGTTTAGTCCTGCTATATGGTGCGGTATTTATTTCTATGCCAGATATCACAGCGCCTGCATTTAATACCCAAACTGCGGTGGATACGCCAAGTATTATTCCGCTGCTATTTGTTACTATTGCCTGTGGTGCGGTGTCTGGTTTCCACGGTATCGTGTCATCAGGCACGAGCTCTAAACAGCTAAATAAAGAAACCGATGGCCGTTTTGTTGGTTATTTAGGTGCCGTGGGCGAAGGCATGCTAGCGTTGATTACCTTAGTTGCGGTAAGTGGTGTTGCGCTTGCTGTTTCGCCTGAAGAGTGGCATGAAATTTACAGTCATTTAGGGGCTGGTAGTGTCAGTGCATTTATTAATGGCGGTGCTAACTTAATTGAAAGTGGCTGGGGCTTATCAAACGAGATAGCTTCAACATTACTTGCCGTGATGGTTGTGTTATTCGCTGGTACAACGATGGATTCGGGTGTGCGTCTACAGCGTTATATTATCCAAGAATGGGGTGATATTTATAACATCAGTATTATTCGCAATGGTGTGATTGCAACCTTAATTGCCGTATTGTGTTGCTTACTACTCGCTTTTGGTGCTGGTGGCGCTGATGGCAGTGGCGGTATGATTATTTGGCCTTTATTTGGTTCTACTAACCAGATCCTTGCAAGCTTAACGTTACTGGTTATTTCTGTGATGTTAATTAAAGCGAACCGCCCTGCAAAATATACACTGATCCCGATGAGCTTTGTGCTAGTGATGGCGTTTTTTGCTGGCGTAATAAAACTGGGTGAATACTATCAGCAAGGTAACTGGCTGTTAGTTACCCTTGATGTTTTAGTGCTTGTAATTAGCGTTCTGGTGATGTTAGAAGCGTGGTCTGTGATCGTTAAGCATCGTAACGATAATAAGCAAGTTACAGAGCAGTAAACTTAGCTTGCCAGCCATAAAGCAGCTTAATTTGCTTGGCTGGCAATAGCTGACCAAATCAATGATAATACGGTCCTATGTTTCTAACAGCAGGACCTTTTTTATGGCATACCCTCATGCAATGTCAGCACCTCAGATTGCTGATGCAGATCACGATGCATTAATTATTATCAGTGATGACTTTTCTTCTTTAGCTGATCAAAACTTAAGCCAAGCAATTACTACACATCAAGCTGTTGATGCACGTATTGGTAAGCAAGTAACGTTACTTGTGATTGATTCTAAACGTGTAATTTTAGCACCAACAGGTCCACTTAATCGCGACTATGACGATGTACGTCGTTATTTTGATGCTGCAAAGCAAGGTATATTAGAAGCCAAAGCATCAGGTAGCACTAAACCAGCTTTGTATTTACCACAAGCAAGCCAAGATGGGCGTTATCAACATGCACTTGAGGTGGCTTTTTTAGGTGCATGTCAGGCATTGTGGCAACCGCTTGAAGCGCGAGAATTTCATGGGCAATCCATTGAGCCTATCAGTCAAATTAGCCTTATTGGTGCAAATGAGCAAACAACGAAAGCTGTGAATGCGATTGCAGCGGGTCAATATGCTGCGCGTGATTTATGTGGTACTGAGCCTGAGCGTATGGCACCACCACGTTTTGCAGATTACTGCGTTGAGTTATTTGCAGGCAGCAAGGTATCTGTTGAGGTGATTTCAGATATCAACACTATTGATAAAGATTACCCAATGATGAGCACGGTAGCACGTGCTTCTTACGCTGTTGAGCGCCATCACCCACGCGTTGTGAAACTAGAATATGTACCTGCTGAAGGCGACGTTGAGCGTACCTTGATGTTTGTTGGTAAGGGTTTAGTTTACGATACCGGTGGTGCAGACCTTAAAGTGGGTGGCTTTATGGCAGGTATGAGCCGCGATAAGGGCGGTGCAGCTTCGGTTGCTGGCTTTATGAAATCAGTCGCTGACTTTGCTCCAAAAGGCGTAAAAGTGATTGCTTACTTAGCTGTGGTTCGTAATTCGATTGGTTCTGATTGTTTTGTTCCAGATGAAATCATTACGAGTCGTGAAGGTGTGCGTGTTCGAATCGGTAACACAGATGCTGAAGGTCGTTTAGCTATGGGTGACTTACTAAGCGAAATGAAAGACCGTGCGTTAAACGAAGTAAATCCAGAGTTATTCACCGTGGCGACTTTAACAGGCCATGCAGCACGAGCAATGGGGCCTTACAGTGCTTATGTTGAAAATGGCCCTGCACGCCAAGCTAATATTTCACGTAAGCTTGCTGATTTAGGTGACTTATGGGCCGATGGTGCAGAAGTATCTCGCAGCCGTCGTGAAGATTATGACTTCATTCGCCCTCGCACGTTAGCTGACGATGTACTTTCAAGTAATAACGCTGCGTCAGCTGTAACTGCTCGTGGTCATCAGTTCCCAATGGCATTCTTAGCGATTGTTGGTGGCTTAGATAAACATGGCACTGAATCAGCGCAACCATTACCTTATGTTCATATGGATATCGCAGGTAGCGGCGTAGAAGGTGGCGATTGGCAGCATGGCAAGCCAACCGCTGCAACAGTTAGTAGCTTATTTGCACGTTATTGTTTGTAAGTTATTAGATTAAGAAAAAACCCGCGTCATGCGGGTTTTTTGTCGTTAGTCGAGCTTAAAGCGGTTTACAACATCGCTTAATGCTTGGGAGCTTTGCTTTAAGTTTTCACTGTCATTTGATAACCCTTGAGTATTTGATAGGGATTGCTCTGTTGACTGTGAAAGTTCATTTATTCGTAAATTTACCTCATCTGCTGCGCTTGTTTGTTGCTCTGTGGCGCGTGCTATTTGGCTGTTCATGTCTTTAATTACACTCACTAAACGCTCAATTTCTGTTAGCGATGTGTTCGCTTCACCAGCTTGTAGCACGGTATCGCTCGAAAGCTGCTGACTTGCTGAAACTGCATCAACAGCGGCTTGGGCACCGGTTTGTAATTTACTGATCATGGCTTGAATTTCATCAGTGCTCTTGCCTGTGCGGCTGGCAAGGGTACGCACTTCATCAGCGACAACAGCAAAGCCGCGGCCTTGTTCACCAGCACGAGCTGCTTCTATAGCTGCGTTCAACGCCAGTAGGTTGGTTTGCTCGGCGATACTGCGAATCACATCAAGTACAGAGCCTATATTGTTACTTTCGGCAGCAAGGTCTGCGGTCGCTTGACTGACTTGCTCAATATTATGTGACAATGTCTCTATCGCTGTGATGGTTTTATTCAGTACTTGCTTGCCATTTTCAGCGTTGTGGGATGCTTCATTGGCTGCATGCTCGGCTTGTTCGGCATTTTGACTAACATCGTGGATTTGATGCGTCATTTGCTCCATTGCTGTAGCCACTTGAGTTGAACTGTCATTTTGAAGTTCTATAAATGACAGGTTGGTTTTACTGGCATCATCGACATTGTGAGCGTATTGGTTCACTTGCTGGGCATTATGTGCAACATGCTTGAGCGATTCACGCATTTTAGCTGTGTAAAGATTAAAGTAGCGCGATAACCGTGATACTTCATCATTACCATTTTCATCAAGTTGCTGAGTTAAGTCACCTTCTCCTTGAGAAATGTCTTTCATCATGTCTGCAGCAAGCTGCGTTGGCCGTAAAATGCTATTTGCAATGAGATAACTGAGCGCCGTTAACAAGGCGATAATGATTACGGCAGTGATAATGACGTGGTTTCGTAGTGAAGCGAATGCTTCTTCTATGGTATCGATATAGACACCTGAGCCAACAATCCATTGCCACTTAGCAAACCCTTTAACATAGGCAATTTTATCGACGGGTTGATCTTTCCCAGGCTTTGGCCACTTGTAAGGGATAAATCCTTCACCTTGCTTTTTGACAATATTGACCATATCGACAAATAACAGTACGCCATCAGGATCTTTACTGCCTGCAAGCGATTTACCATTTAGTTCTGGTTTAAATGGATGCATCACCATAACTGGTTGGTAGTCATTAATCCAAAAATAATTGTTGTTGTCGTAACGTAGTGCAGAAATAGTTTGTAAGGCAGCTTGTTTTGCTTGTTCTTCGCTGAGTTTGCCTTCTGTAAAAAGTGCATAGTTATGTTCAATAATACTATGAGCTGATTCAACTAGGTTTTGGGTTTTGATGTATTGTTCTTGTTCTAAAGATTCATATTGTTGCGTTAAGCTTGATATGCTTAAAAAGATAAGACCAATCACTACTACGCTCACCAACATGGCAAGACGTTGTAAAATAGTAAAGCGGCGTAAATAATTCATGTATGTTCCTTCGTCATGCTCATAGGAGCAATGTATTAAGCGTAGCTAAAATAGGTCGAAAATCTAGTTAACTAGTAGAATATATTGAGACAAAAAAAAGGCTGATTTTACAATCAGCCTTTAGTCTAAGTTATCGAAATTAAACCAAATTACTCAACGTTAAAGTGTCGGTTGAAGAAACTTGTGATGGTTTGGTGTAAGTGCGTTTGCACGCTCTTGCCACGTAAACTGTGTTTTGAGCCCGGGTAAGTCATCATTTCGAACTGCTTTTCTTGATCTTGCAGTTGTTTGAATAACTTAGTGGCGTGAGTGAATAACACGTTATCATCCGCCATACCGTGATAAATCATCAACGGGCCTTTTAAGCCTTCAGCATAGGGGAATACGGCACTTGCTTCGTAACCTTTCGCGTTAGTTGCAGGGTGACCGACATAACGTTCAGTGTAGTGCGTATCGTACAGTGCCCAATCAGTTACTGGCGCACCAGAAACACCGGCTTTAAAGTAGTCGCCCGCTTTAAACATCGTCATAAGCGCCATGTAACCACCGTAGCTGTGGCCATAAATACCAATACGCTCAGGGTCAACGTAATCAAGGGTACGTAAGAACTCGACACCTTTGATTTGATCAGCAACTTCAGCAACACCTAAGTGCTTATAAATCACATCTTCAAACTTTTTACCACGGTTGTATGAACCACGGTTATCAAGTTGGAAAATAACATAGCCTTGTTGTGCCATGTATTGGAAGTACAAGTTTTTGCTGCGCCAGCTGTTCGTTACGCGCTGAGCATGAGGGCCGCCATACACGTTAACTATAACCGGGTGCTTTTTACCGTCTTGGTAATTAGTTGGCTTGAATAAACGGTAATGCATGATTTGCCCGTCTTCAGCCGTTAACGTGCCGTATTCTGGGGTGACTAAATCAGCTAGGTAAGGCGTTAATGGGTGTGACTTATCAAGTTTATTTTCTTCAAGCCAAGTGATGAAATCACCATTGATTTTACGTAATGCTGCAGAGCCCGGCTTATTCACTGATGAGCTGTTATCGATAAAGGTTTTGTTATCTTTAGCAATCACCACATTATGGTAAGCACCTAGCTCAGTTACGCGCTTAATTTCGCCTTTTTTGAATAGCGGTACGCTGTATAGGTGGCTCTCAAGTGCTGTGTCTTTACGACCTGCAAAATAAACGATGCCTTTTTTCTCATCAATCCCTTTTAAGCTGTCAACAACCCATTCACCTTGGGTGATTTGGCGGATCATTTCACCATTTGTGCGGTATAAATATAGGTGTTTAAAACCATCGCGTTCAGATGCCCAAACAAAATGCTTTTTATCATTTAAGAACTCAAGATCAAAGTGTAGGTTTATCCACGTTTTGCTTGTTTCTGTTAATGCGACTTTTTGTTTTTTACTATCGCTATTATAAAAACGCAGCTCTAAATTGTGTTGTGAACGGTCTTGCCACTGATATGACAAGGTTTTGTTGTCTTTTAACCACTTAGCTCGAGCGATGTAGATGTCTTTATCTTCACCTAAATCAATCCAATCAGTTTTTTGATTGTTGATATTTACTACGCCAAGTTTTATTTCAACATTATCAGTGCCAGTGAACGGATAGCGTTGATTAAAAAGCTTTACTTCATCTGCGTAAATTTCGTTACGAATAGCTTCTTTTACAGGGCTTTCATCAACACGGGTATAGGCAATTTTTGCTTCATCACCTGACCACCAGTAGCCCGTCATACGGCCCATTTCTTCTTGCGCAACAAATTCAGCCATGCCGTTTTTAATTACGCCACCGCCATCGTTACTTAATTGGATTTCTTTACCCGTTTTTAAATTAAGCGCGTAAAGATTTTGCTCACGGATAAAGGATACATAATGGCCTTTTGGTGAGAAACGTGCATCGGTTTCAAATGCGTCAGTGTCCGTTAACTTGCGGCTTTTAGCTGAGGCAAGTTCGTAGTAGTAAAGATCACCATTAAGTGGAAAAAGGAGTGCCTTTCCATCTTTTGACCATTTGTATTCTAAAATGCCTTTACCAAAAATACGCTGACGTTCACGACGTGCTTTTTCTTCATCAGATAAATTTTCTGGGCCTGAAAATAATGCTGCGGAGTCAACCAGTAGACGATTTTTGTTATCTTTTAGATTGTATTCCCATAAATCGTAGCGGTTATAGTCATCTGTTTTACCTTGTAGGTAAGTAACTCGACTTCCATCAGGTGAAAACTTTAATTGTACAGGCGCTTTACCAGCTAGGCTTGGATCATCAAAAATACGTTCTAGGGTGAGTTGTTCTGCGTTTACACTAAATACCGTTGCAACCATTGGCAGGGCAAGTGAGAGATATTTAATTTTTTTTAGCACAAGGGTACCTTTGCTCGAATAAAAACTGCCACGATGTTAATGGTAAGCTTAGGCAACTGCAACTAAATGCTATAAAGTAGCAGGGGTACAACTTAGATTTAAGGATTTTTTGATGGAAAATACCCACACGCCGTTTTCTCTGGCCAAAGAATTACAGCGCGACTGTATCGAACTTGCTGATTGGCCACTGTGTAAAGTATTGCTGATGAATGACAGCCAATATCCGTGGTTTATTTTAGTGCCAAGAGAGGCGGGTGTTAAAGAGATCATTGACCTGTCTGAACAGCAACAAATTATGTTACTTCAAGAATCTGCTAAGTTAAGTAAGCTGCTTCAACAGGTATTTAGCCCTGATAAGCTGAATGTTGCTGCACTGGGTAATATGGTACCGCAATTACATATTCATCATATTGCGCGTTTTAAAAGCGATGCCGCATGGCCTGCACCTGTATGGGGAAAGTTACCTGCTATACCTTATAGCGATCAGCAAATTTCAGCACTTAAAGCGCATTTTTAATATTCGTGCTAGAGTAAAATTTATTTTTCAGAATGCCAAAAGGAGGGAGTAAAAAGTGAAAGGATTAATGCTTTCAGTACTTTTTATTTTTAGCTCCTTTTCGTGTTTTGCTAAAAGTTATTACTTTGTAGGGAGCCATTTTCCCGCAATTTTGGAGCCCAATCCCCAAGGAGATGCTACCGGACTGGGTGCTGATATTGTTCATGAAATATGTCGGCGTTTAGGGCATACCGTA
Source organism: Pseudoalteromonas sp. CO133X (assembly GCA_004208945.1). GTDB lineage: Bacteria > Pseudomonadota > Gammaproteobacteria > Enterobacterales > Alteromonadaceae > Pseudoalteromonas. The sequence continues at coordinate 178,344 of SGPE01000021.1, forward strand.
ATTATCGATGTGATGCCATTGAAGCGAGCGTTGAAAATGGTTGAGCAAGGGAAGGCTGATGCGATTATTGGACCTTACAAGTCGCTGCTTCGCGAGCAATATATTCTGTACAGTGAACAGCCTTTCTATGAGGATCCTATTGTATTTTATACTAAACCGAGTAACTCAGTTACTTGGCTTGGCAACTTCGCCAGTTTAAAAAAAGACGTAATAGGTGTAATTCGAGGTTGGGATTACGGTCAAGAGTTTAAGCGTTATGAATCGAGTTTATCACTCTCTGAGGTGGCGAGTGTGCAAGCAAGCTTTTTACAGTTAATGTACGATAGAGTTGATTTGCTTCTGGCTCATCCACGTGCGGCAAAGCCTGTAATCGAAAGATTAGGGATTGCTGAAGACGTTATTATGCTTTCGCCCTTGCTAACTGTTAATCAAGGTTATTTTGGTTTCTCTAAACAACGAGAGTTAGGTCGTTTTATTGATGAGTTTAACCGAGAGTTTCATAACATGTTGATAAGTGGCGATATCGTAAAGTTAAACAACAAGTATGGACTCAGTTTTGTTGCTCATTAATAAGCTTTAAATAATAAAAAACGCTGCCACTGGCAGCGTTTTTTACTTCAAAAATAACTGGTTTAGTTTAAACCTAATACGTCTTTACCTTGCTTGAAGGTTACATCAACAGGGATATTTGCTTGGCTTAGCTTTTCTAAATCTTTAGCAAGCTCAGCTTTAATCTCACCATGAGTTGCGATTAACTGATCAACTTTTTGGTAATCACCGTCACCTTGAATCGTTAAGATTAAGCGCGAAAGTTTTTCCATTGCTTGACTCATTTTCTCCATGTTAACGCTGTATAAGCCGTCCGCATTTTTAGAAAACGCACCTTCTTCAGCAAAGAAGTTAAAGCGGATCATATTTGCTTTACCGTGGGCACTTGATGCACCAAAACGCACTGAGCGGAAGATACCAGCCATGAAGGTGATGTAATAATCTTCTAATGTTCCGTCAGTGATTTCGCCTTTTTTAAGTAGCTGTTCAACCATGTAAAGCCCTAGGATATCTGCTTTACCTTCTTCAAGGGCACTGGCATGCTCTTGTAGTGATTGGCGAACTGTCCCTTTACCTGTAAGGGTGTTTTTAATGCCTAAACCATGGGCTACTTCGTGGAACATGGTGTTAGCAAAAAATGCATCAAAGGTGATGTGCTTACGTTGCTCTGGAACGATTAACTGCTCTGAAATTGGCACTAAGATTTTATCGAACTTAGCGCGCATTGCATTTTTCAGCTGTAAGCGACGTGTGCCTTTTTCTAATTGAACTTGCTCGTCATTTGGCAGGTTGATGGCAATTGTTTTACTACCTGCATTTGAGTGGCCAGCATAGTACACAACATCATAAGCATTTAGGTCTGCATCTGAGCCTGGTACTTCTTGCTTGTACTTGTCTGCAACAGGTAAGCCTTTTTGTAACTCAGGTAGAAAAGCAGCAAACTTAGCTAAGCGCTCGCTCCAAGCAAGGTCTTTAATAAGTACATAAGATTCATAGGCGGCGCGATAACCGAATAGCTGATCTTCGTAAGTTTCGATAGGACCTATAACAACATCAATTGGGTTATTTTTCATATCCATCCACGCAAAGTCAGATGGTTGGAAATCATCACTTACTAGGGCATCGGCACGCATGCTTAAGTAGTTTGCAAATTCTTTGTCGTCAGCAAGTTTACTTGCTTCACGTAGTAAGTTCGCAGCTTTTTCAAGCTCTTGTGCATATTCTACAGAGTATGCAACGCTATAAAGTTTGCCATTTTCATCACGCTTAATTACAGAATAAAGGCCTGTTTTGTCTTCAACATTTGCGCTATTTAATTCTTCTTTAGTGATATCGCTTGGGTAAAAACCTGCGCCTAGTGGCTTTTCTTCGTAGCCAGATAAAAATACTTTATCGCCATTTAAACGATCCCAAGGGCCGTAGTTGATATCTGCAAATTTCTGAACTTTTTCATCATTAATTTTTGCTAAAAATGCGCCTTTGTTCTCACCAAATGCTTGATGCCAAAATAGTTGATCCATGATTTTTGATGCATCAATTAGCTTACCAACCATTTGTTTTTGATTGTCACTTAAGTGGCTTAAGTCTGATGTAAGTGTAAAGTCTGTATAAATATCTAAACGACTCTTGTCAGCATTGATAAGTTGAGGATTATTTTCTTCAGTAATTTGCTTTGTTTGTTGTGCTGTAGGCTTAGTTTGAGAAGTGGTTGCTTGCTCATTAGAGCATGCGCCAAGAAAAACAGCACCTGATAAGATAAGTGCTTGGCTAATTTTATTTAATGTCATTTTTTTGCCCGTTAGAAAGAGAGAATCATTACGTTTAAAACAGAATGTCTTCGCATTAAAGCAAATCTGACATATATATGGCAAGTTTACTGCGCTAGAAGCAATATTTATTTATCAGGTAGTGACTTAAAAATAAAAAAATATAATTTCTGTGTTTTTCTTAACTTTAGCGCTAACTTAGATAATACTAAAACTATAATTAATCTAAGAATGTCAGTCATTAGTTTACGTTATTTGCAAGTGACTAATTCAAGAGGATGGCACGTATATGTCAACAGAGAATGCTTTACTGACCATTTTGGTCGACAGAATAAATAATGACACGTTAGTGTTACCTACCTTACCGGAAGTTGCTGTCAAAGTGAGACAAGCGGCGGACGATCCGAATGTAAATTTAATGCAGATGGCGGATGTCATTGCACATGATCCTGCTTTATCGGCAAGAATGATTAAAGTGGCCAACAGTGCATTTATGGGACGCTCAGTGAAGGTCACAAATTTACATCAAGCGGTAACACGTATTGGTTTAAGGCAAATTAAGAATATTGCTACGGCAATGGCCATGGAACAGCTTTTTGTTTCACATAATGAGTTAATTAAAGGTTATATGGATAAAGCATGGCAAAAGACGCTTAAAGTTGCCTGCCATTCAATTACCTTAATGGACTTCTTTTTACATACGAATAAGCACACGTCATTGAATCGAGATACCATTACACTCGCTTCATTGGTTTATAACATTGGCGTGCTACCCATTCTTACTGAAGCTGAAAAACACCCCGAAGTATTTGCCAATCCTAGTTTTCTTGCCCACGCTATTCAAAAGCTAGGGGGGAAGGTCGGCGGTGCTATCATGCGAGCATGGGGCTTCACTGATGAGTTTGTTGAAGTTGCTGAAAGCTGGGCAAATCCTAATTACCGCCCTGAGCATATTTGTTACGTGGATTTTATCCGTATTGGTGCGATTCTGGAGGGAATTTTACAAGTTTCAGATAAATCGGCTGCGTTGCAAATGTATGTTGATAAAGGGGTCATTGAGTCTCTGGATATGTTCAATACTGATGAGTACCATAATATGCTCAATGAGGTTAAGGCTGTTTTTACCGACTAAAGCCACATAGGGTATAATTTTTATTTACTCAGTATGAAGTAATTGAAAAGTGCGATATTTATCGCACTTTTTTGTGTCACGCTCGGTTATAAATCGTCAGCGTCACCAAGCCCTTGTGTTAGCTCTTCTAACATTTGCTTGATCTCTTCTGATGCGAGGATAAAGTCTGCATCGAGCTTGACTGCCATATCTTCTTTAGGAATGTCAGCGTTTTCTTCTTTTAATGTTTCTGAGTAGTTCATGCGTTTGATAGAACCATCATTTTGCAGCATAAACTTAACGCGTTCTTGCCAATCTAGCGCAAGCTTAGTTACACGCTTACCATTTTCTAGATGCGACTTAACTTCATCACATGAAAGGTCATGACCTTTTAGTTTTACCTGAGCACCGCTGTCATCAGCTTCTTCAAGCTCGGCATCATTGCCGATAGCAAACCCGTCAGGTGCACTGAACTTAGTTAGCCAATCTGTTAAAAATACATCAAGGTCGTAATTTGCAAATGCAGGAACAACAGGCAGTGTGCCAAGTGATTTACGAAGTAGGGCTAGCAGCTCTTCTGCTTTGTTAAAGCTTGCGCTGTTTACGATTACCCAGCCATTTTTTTGATCAATAAAGGCAAACTGTAGGCTCGATTTTTTAAATGCTTGAGGAAGCAGCGTATGTAGGATATTTTCTTTTAATTCGTCTTTTTCTTTTTTCTTAACAGGACGATTTTCTTCGGCTTCAATTTGTTCTACTTTTTCAATTACAAGTTCGTTGATTACGGCCGCCGGTAGTACTTTTTCTTCACGCTTAGCGCACACTAAAATACTGTCTTGAGAGAAGTGAGAAAGTGTTTGGCCATGTTTGCCAAATGCTTTTGTCCAACCAAACGTTGATAGCTCTTGGCCTGTACATGAACGAAATAGGTCTTGCTCTAGGGCTTTGTCGAAATCTTCTTGGTTATATGAGACGTCTTGTTTAAAGCGGTAACAGATAAGGTTACTAAACCACATAATTAGGCTAATCCTTTCAATAAATTTGCCCAATCATAACAATAAAAAAGTGATGCCGAAATGAATGATTTCGGCATCACGGCGTTTTGCTTACGAGTTGAACATTGAAAGCGGTTTCGGCATGTTTTTTGGAAAGCTTATGTGATAGTGCAAGCCTTTACCAGGTTCACTATTGACTTCAATATCACCACTAAGCGTTTGTTTCACTAGGTTAAAGGTGATATGTGTCCCTAGGCCACTGCCGCCTTGGTCGCGTTTGGTGGTAAAGAATGGGTCAAAAAGTTTTTCTAACTGCTCTTTGGTAACGCCATTACCGTTATCTTTAAAGTCGATGATCACTTCATCTTCTTCGTCTTTGATAATGATATCAATAAGGCCATTTTCGATGCCCTCGAAGCCGTGGATCAGCGAGTTCATAATAAGATTGGTGAAAATTTGACTAATAGCGCCAGCCGGTAAGTTAAGGGTTAAATCTTCAGGACAATCAAGATTAATATGATGCGATGTTTTCTTTAATTTAGGATGTAGTGAGCGAATAACTTCCCCTAAATATTCTTTAAAGTTAATGGTTCGCACCGCTTCGCTAGCTTGGTCTACTGCAATTTGTTTAAAACTTGCAACCAACTCTGAAGCGCGGTCAAGGTTACTGGTGAGTAAGCTTGTGCTTTGTTTGGCATCATTAATAAATTCTTCAAGCGCTTTTGGCGACAAGGTTTTGTCTTTGTAAGCGGCTTCTATTTGATCCAACCGCTCTTGTAAAAATGAGGTTGCAGTTACACCAATACCAATCGGTGTGTTTACATCGTGCGTAATACCCGCGACTAAGCCACCTAATGCGGCCATTTTCTCTGAGCCGACAAGGCGCTCTTGTGCCATGTTTAGCTCATCAAGGTAACGTTGTAATTCTGTTTGCTTGGTAATTAATTCTTGTTCGGTTTGTTTGCGTAAATCGATTTCTTCTGTGAGGGTTAGTTTTTGTTTTTCTAACTCATATTTTTGCTGTTGCAAGTCCATCATAGCTTGGCTTAGGTTGGATGTTTTGCGTGCAACTTCTTGCTCTAATTGCAGGTTTTGTTGGTCAAGTTTTTCGTTGCTGATGAGCAGTTCTTTTTGTGTATGTTCGAGCTCTTCTCTGTACAACACCACTTTATCTATTAAGCGGTTGAATGACTCTTCCATCACTTTTAGTTCGTTATGCTCACTAGTTTCGATTTCGATGTGACGACCTTCTAAGTCATTGAGCTCTAGGTCTTCAATTTGTTCGGTGAGTTGTGCAAGTGGCTCGGTAAGTTGTTTTCTAAAGGCGATTAAAAATAAAATGATCAAAAACGTGGTTTTGATCATCGCATTACCAATCAAGAAATAAATTGAAATCATAATACGGCTAAAGACAACTTCGCGGCTTGAAAATAAGGTGACATCACCGACTTGGGTTGCTCTGCCTGAAAACTCAAAAATAAGTGGGAAAGTATAACCAAATAAGCCCGAAGGGGTGTCCTCGATAATGGCTTCTTCTTGCACTAGTTGTTGACTGTATAATTCGTGTATATCTAGAGAACGCCCAAGTTGGGATAAAATTTCACCGCTATCATCACGAACAATAATACCTTCAATCATTGGAATGGCGAGTAATCCCTCGGCCGTGGTAATTGTTTGTTTGGTGTTTAACTCCCAAATGGCACGGGTTAAGCTTCGACTAAATGTTTTTTGCAAGGTGGTTAATTCGTCACGTATATAGTCTTTAGTATTAACGTATTCAGCAATGACCTGCCCACACGTAACTACGAACGTTAATAAAAAGTAGACCGAGAGTACGCTGGTTAATAATTTTTTTGACAGGCTTTTTTGTAGCATGGAATATCCATAGCTCCTTGGTGACAATTGTAATACATTCAGCTAGTTCTAAAGTTAGCTAATAAATGATTAAAAATAAATAAATATATCCTTTTTTGAAGAAACATTTATAAATTGTTACTAAATATTGAAAAAACTTAGCCTTACTGCACTTTAAAAAGTGTGTTATAAATTTACTTCATCTTTTACTTTAGCCTTTTTTAATGTTGTATTTGCTACAGCAAAGATTTTTATCTCATGAATAGTTCTAATTTCACGGTACTTGTCTGCGATGACTCAAATGTTGCTAGGAAACAAGTTGTTAGATGCCTAGGTGATTGCATCAGTGCTGATATCCATCAAGCCAAGAATGGCAAAGAAGCACTCACTTTTTTACGAGAGCAGAGCTTTGATTTGCTGTGCTTGGATTTAACTATGCCAGAAGTCGATGGCGTAACTGTACTCGAAACCATTAAAGCTGAAAAAATAGAGTGTTTTGTATTAGTTATTTCGGCTGATATTCAAGTTGAAATGAAACAACGAGTTGCAAAACTAGGTGCTATCGACTTTATCGACAAGCCGATAGATATTGCCCGCTTAAAAGCGACCTTGCATAAATTTGGTATTCATTAGTGTTTCTTATAACCTAAATGCATAATTTATCTTCAAGTAAAGGGTTGACAGCCTAGCTAGTAATAGGGCAGTCTAAAGGCTATGAAAACATTTAATCACGCAACGACCATTATTATTACAACCATCATCCTTACGGGATAGTGGCATAGGTCGGTGCAACAAATATAAAGGCCTGTGTTCACTAGAACACAGGCCTTTTTTTCGTTTATGGGATGAGGAAACATAAATAATGCGAGTATTAAAATTTGGCGGGTCGTCCTTGGCTGACTTCGCGTGTTTGCAACAGGTAGCTCAGTTAGTCAAAGAAGAATTACGTGATGAAATGCTCTTAGTGCTATCAGCACCAGGTGGTATGACAGATTCTCTGGTAGCGTTAGCAAGTGCAGCAGAACATGGGCAAGATTTTAGTGAGTTATGGCAAGCACTGGTTGTGCGCTGTGAACAATTAAAAGCAGCTGTCGAAGCTGATTTTGGTCAGGTAGCAAATTGGCCAGACTTGAATGAGCTTAAGAATAAGCTAGATGGTGTTGCACTTTTAAAATGCTGCCCAGACCAAGTACGTGCTTATGTAATCAGTTTTGGTGAGCGCGTTAGTGTTGCCTTGATGGAATGTATGCTTAAAGAGAGCAATGCTCGCTACCTCGAAGCGACGGCGTGTATAGCTTCTGTAGGTGGTTACATTGATGCTGAAGCTGACTTAGCAGCAAGTAAAGTACGTTTTCAAGAAGCATTGAAAGCGGCGCCAAGTACTATTTATATCATGCCAGGTTTCACAGCATCTAATGAGCTAGGGGAGCTTACAACACTTGGTCGTAATGGTTCCGATTACTCAGCTGCGATTGCAGCAGCGTGTTTAGAAGCTGATGTATGCCAGATTTGGACTGATGTAGACGGTGTGTACAATGCTGACCCGCGCTATATCAAAAAAGCCTCTAAGGTTGATTCGCTTTCATATAAAGAAGCAATGGAGCTTTCTTACTTTGGTGCGAAAGTGTTGCACCCAAAAACGATTTTACCTTGTGCTAAAGCAGGTGTGCCGTGCGAGATAAAAAATACTCATAACCCACGTGCAGAAGGTTCAGTGATCAGTAACGACAGCGTGTCGAGCGATCCAGTTAAAGCGTTATCAAGTTTACAAAACCTCGCTATGTTAACGGTGTCAGGCCCAGGTATGAAAGGCAAAGTGGGCATGGCGTCAAAAGTATTTAATGCATTGGCACATGACAATGTTTCAATTGTTTTAATCACTCAATCTTCATGTGAATTTAGCATCAGTTTCTGTGTGCATGAGAGTGACCTATCACTTGCTCTTGAAGCATTACAAACTGCCTTCGAATTAGAATCACAAGCTGGTTTAATTGAGCCAGTTCAAGTACAGCGTAATCTTGCTATTGTCACTTTAGTGGGTGATAACATGCGTGCTCATAAAGGTTTAGCTGCTAAGTTTTTTGCTTCACTAGCTCAAGCACAAGTTAACATTGTTGCTATCGCACAAGACTCAACTGAAAGCGCCATTTCAGCAGTTATTGATGGTGAGCTGTGCAACGATGCTGTAAAAGTGTGCCATGAAAACTTCTTTACGCATATTCCTTCAATCGATGTGTTTTTACTAGGCTGTGGCTTAGTTGGTCAAGAGCTTATTCAGCAGTTAGAGCGCCAACAAGCATGGCTTGAAAAACGTAATATTAAGCTGAACCTATACGGTGTTGCTAACTCAAAACAGCTTTACCTAGATAGCGAAGGCATTACTTTTGATGGCTGGCAACACAAGCTAGCCAGCTCAGAGCAAGCATTTGATTTAAACCTAGTAGAGCAATTTGTTAAACAAAATCACTTAATCAACCCTGTGATCGTAGATTGTAGCTCTGCCGATAAACTTGCTGCGCAATATGTTGATTTCTTAAATGCAGGCTTCCATGTCGTTGCGGCGAATAAAAAAGCCAATACTAGCTCGTATGCTTACTACCAAGATTTAGTTGCTGCGACACAAAAGAATAATCGTAAATTTTTATACGAAACAAACGTAGGTGCAGGCTTACCGGTTCTTGATAACCTGAAATCGCTATTTGGTGCGGGTGATGAACTTATTAAATTCAGCGGTATCTTATCGGGTTCATTATCGTATATGTTTGGTGCGCTACAAGATGGTTTATCACTAAGCGAAGCAACATTAAAAGCGAAAGAAAGTGGATTTACAGAGCCAGATCCGCGTGATGATTTATCGGGTACCGATGTTGCCCGAAAACTACTGATCATTGCCCGTGAATCAGGTCTTGAGTTAGAACTAAGCGATATTGAAGTAGAATCTGTTTTACCAAAAGGGTTTGCAGAAGATGATTCTGTAGCGGACTTTATGGCAAAACTACCATCACTTGATGCGCAGTTTAACGACCGCATTCAAAGTGCAGCAAGTGAAGGTAAAGTACTTCGTTATGTGGGCACTATTGAAAACGGTCAATGTAAAGTAGGCATTGAAGCCGTAGATAGTAGCCATGCTTTATACGATATCCGTGACGGTGAAAATGCACTGGCAATCTTAAGTCAATATTATCAACCACGCCCGTTTGTGATTCGTGGTTATGGCGCAGGTGCTGAAGTAACGGCCGCAGGCGTATTTGCTGATATCTTAAAAACGTTAACGCGCTAGGAGCAGGTCATGATCCGTGTATATGCACCCGCTTCAATCGGGAATTTTGCTGTCGGCTTTGATGCGCTAGGTGCTGCGCTGGCACCTATCGATGGCACCTTATTAGGTGATGTTGTCGAGGTGAGTGCCGCTGAGCAAGATACCTTTGTATGTTCAGGCGACTATGCTCATAAACTGCCTGCTAATGCTGAAGAAAACTTGGCTTATCAATGTTTAATTCATTTTAAAGAACACGTTGCGCCGACTATGCCAGCGGTAAAACTTGAGCTTAAAAAGAACTTACCAATTGGTTCTGGTTTAGGTTCAAGTGCGTGTTCTGTGGTGGCTGCGTTTGCAGCCCTTGATAAATTTGCTGAAACAAATTTATCTCAAGAGCAACTTATCGAGTTGATGGCTGATTTTGAAGCCAGTGTTAGTGGCGGCCGTCATTACGATAACATCACGCCATGTTATTTAGGTGGTTTGCAATTAACTGGTGAACTTATTCCGAACAAGTCAATTTCGTTACCTGTTGATAATCAATGGTATTACGTAGCGGCTTTTCCAGGTTTTTCACTGAATACCGCAAAAGCGCGATCAGTACTGCCAAAGCAATTATCAATGCACGATAGTGTTGAGTTTGCACAGCGACTTTCTGCGTTTAGTAGCTTATTGCTAACTGGTCGCTTTGATGCAGCGCTATCCATAATGAGTGATGAAATAGCCGAGCCACATCGTGCTCCACTCATACAAGGCTTTGCAGAAGCTAAAAGTGCCTTACCAGAGCTTGGCGCAGAGATTGTCAGTATTTCGGGGGCGGGTCCAACATTATTTACCGTGTGTAAGAGCCTTGCAGCTGCTAAGCAGTGTGCAGCGTGGCTGAATGATAATTACATCAATGAGCAGGGCTTTTGCCACATCTGTCAACTAGATCAGCTTGGCACACGACAGCTTTAGAGAATTTAAGGAATAAACATGCAATTACATAATTTAAAAGATGAAACACAACAGGTGTCGTTTGTTGAAGCGGTAAAAACGGGTTTAGGGCGTAACCAAGGAGTGTTCTTCCCAGAAAGCCTTACGCCAATTCAAAACATTGATGCGTTACTAGATTTAGACTTTGTTAGCCGTAGCAGCAAGATTTTATCGCACCTAATTGGTGATGAGCTGCCAGCAGATACCGTTGCTCAGATGGTGCAAAATGCCTTTAACTTTGATGTGAAATTAGTTGAAGTAGAAAAAGACATTTATTGCTTAGAGCTATTTCATGGTCCAACGCTTGCGTTTAAAGACTTTGGTGGCCGTTTTATGGCTGAATGTCTTGCGCAATTTAACCAAGGCGAAAAAGTCACGATTTTAACGGCTACATCAGGCGATACAGGAGCTGCGGTTGCCCATGCCTTTTACAACAAGCCAAATATTGATGTCGTGATCTTATACCCGAAAGGGAAAATATCACTGGCGCAGCAAAAGCTATTCACAACGTTAGGTAATAACATTCACTGCTATGCTGTTGATGGTAGCTTTGATGATTGCCAAAGCATGGTAAAGCAAGCGTTTTTAGACGATGAAGTTAAACAAAAGCTTGGTCTAAACTCTGCTAACTCAATCAACATCAGTCGTTTAGTTGCACAGGTTTGCTATTACTTTGAAGCCATTGCTCAATTACCTAAAGAGCAACGTAGTAAAGCGCATATCTCAGTACCAAGTGGTAACTTTGGTAATGTGTGCGCTGCAATGATTGGTGCTGTGCTTGGTATGCCAGTAGCGAAATTAAGCGCTACAACTAACCAAAACGACACTGTGCCACGTTTTTTACAAAACAAAGAGTGGTCGCCTAATGACACGCTTGAGTCGTTATCGAACGCAATGGATGTGAGTAAACCGAATAACTGGCCACGTGTTCAGTTTATGTTGGATAACAAATGGTTTAGCTATGATGATTTTTACTCAAGCTGTGTGGGTGAAGAAGAAACAAAAGAGGTGATGAAAAAAATTCATCAAACGGGTTACATTGCAGAGCCTCATACTGCAATTGCTTATCAAGGCTTGAAAGAAAATCTAGCAGACGGCAGCGCAGGTATCTTTTTAGCGACAGCACACCCAGCTAAATTTAAAGAAAGTGTTGAAGAAATTTTAGACATCGAACTGTCTATGCCGAAACCACTTGCTGATGCATTAGCAAAGCAATGTTTAGCTGAAGATATCAAGTTTGATTATCAATTGCTTCGCACTGAGCTACTCAGTAAACTCGCGTAATATCTATAAAAAAGAGCGGCTAAGCCGCTCTTTTTTATATTGCTTATTTTAATGAAGTAGTGAATGGCTATGACGGTTTAAAACTCGCATAATGAGAATTACCAAAGAGGCGATACACAGTAACACACTGATAATTGAGATTATTTCGTTTTGTGTCCACTGAATTAAAGTGAACGCTGAAATGAATAAAATAAATGGTTTAAATTCATAGTAATAGTGAGATTTCGTTTGTTTTATTCTTTGGCTTGAGTGATCAGTTCTTCTGGCCTCAGAGCGCATACGCCACACATTTGCGCCCATTAAAAACAGTATTATACCGATTAAAGTTGGCACACTATCTTTGGCTAACGTAATACAACTCACCCCGAGAAAGAAGTACACATAAGGGACAACTTCATAAATTGGTTTGGCTAACATGTCTCGCTATCATCCTTGATACTAACTAATACTATAAGATTAGTTGGTGTAAGCGGAAATACAAGTGTCAGCGGCCGCTTTTTTAATTTAGTGACATTTTAAAAATATATGTAATATTTTAAATTTATAAATTTTTGTTATGTATCAATAAAAAAATATCATTATTAAAACACTGTGAAATAAATTCAATCCCTGTTTAAATATGTTCATCTTTACACGATAGGCAAAAGTGCGTTTTAAGCGTACAATATAGCCTTCAAAAAAACACCATACACGTTGCCTTAGGAGACCCCATGTTAGAACGTAGCATGAATATTTCGGATTTCGATCCAGAGTTATTTGCAGCCATCAATAAAGAGACGGCTCGTCAAGAAGAGCACATCGAACTGATCGCGTCTGAAAACTACTGTAGCCCACGCGTGCTTGAAGCACAGGGCTCTCAGCTAACGAACAAATATGCTGAAGGCTACCCAGGCAAACGTTACTATGGCGGTTGTGAGCACGTTGACGTTGTTGAGCAACTCGCTATTGACCGTGCAAACGAATTATTCGGCACTGACTACGCTAACGTTCAACCTCACGCAGGTTCACAAGCAAACGCAGCTGTTTTCCAAGCGCTTCTTCAGCCGCACGATACAGTACTAGGTATGAGCTTAGCTCATGGTGGCCACTTAACTCACGGCTCACACGTTAACTTTTCTGGTAAAACGTACAATGCAATTCAATACGGTCTAAATGAAGAGACAGGCGAAATTGATTATGCTCAAGTTGAAGCACTTGCATTAGAGCACAAGCCAAAAATGATCATCGCTGGTTTCTCTGCATACTCTGGCGTTGTTGATTGGGCTAAGTTCCGTGAAATCGCTGACAAAGTAGGTGCATACTTATTCGTAGATATGGCTCACGTTGCTGGTCTTATCGCAGCGGGTGTATACCCAAGCCCAATCCCTCACGCACACGTTGTTACTACAACAACTCACAAAACATTAGCGGGTCCTCGTGGCGGTCTAATCGTTTCTGCATGTGGTGATGAAGAGATTTACAAAAAGCTAAACAGCGCTGTATTCCCTGGTGGTCAAGGTGGTCCTTTATGTCACATCATCGCTGCTAAAGCGGTTGCTTTCAAAGAAGCATTACAACCAGAGTTTAAAACGTACCAAGCACAAGTTGTTAAGAACGCTCAAGCTATGGTTGAAGTTCTTCAAGAGCGTGGCTACAAAGTTGTTTCTGGTAAAACAGACAACCACTTATTCCTTCTTGACCTAATCGATAAAGATATCACAGGTAAAGATGCTGACGCTGCACTAGGTAATGCAAACATCACAGTTAACAAAAACTCAGTACCAAACGACCCACGTTCACCGTTTGTAACGTCTGGTCTTCGTATTGGTTCTCCGGCGATTACTCGCCGTGGTTTCAAAGAAGCTGAGTCAAAAGAGCTTGCGGGCTGGATCTGTGACGTACTAGACAACATCAACGATGAGTCTGTACAAGCAGAAGTAAAAGAGAAAGTGAAAGCTATCTGTAAAAAATTACCAGTTTACGCTTAATTACTGGTTAAACCGTAATTAAGATAACAATAGCGTTGTTTTTTGCTATTATAAAGGCCGCTTACTAAGCGGCCTTTTTTTGTTTTTTATAAACGGAAGTTGAACCCTATGCATTGCCCTTTTTGCACCGCAAAAGATACCAAAGTAATTGATTCTCGACTTGTTGGCGGTGGTCACCAAGTGAGACGTCGACGTGAATGTAACGAATGCCATGAGCGCTTTACCACCTTTGAAGGCGCTGAGCTTGTGATGCCAAGAGTCATCAAGCAAGACGGTAGCCGCGAACCATTCAATGAAGACAAGTTACTCAATGGCTTGCATCGCGCTTTAGAGAAACGCCCTGTTAGCACTGAGCAGGTCGATGAAGTCGTTAACATCATTAAATCTCAACTTCGTGCCACCGGTGAGCGTGAGATCTCTAGCCATTTAATTGGCGAGTGCATCATGGAGTCACTAAAGAAACTCGACAAAGTAGCCTATGTGCGCTTTGCATCGGTTTATCGTTCATTTGAAGATATTCGCGAGTTTGGTGAAGAAATCGCTCGTTTAGGTGATTAATCATGTCGTTTACAGAGCTTGATACAGCTTATATGGCGCGTGCCATTGAGCTTGCTAAACAAGGTCGTTTTACTACGACACCAAACCCGAATGTTGGCTGTGTTTTGGTTAAAGATGGCGAAATAGTCGGTGAAGGGTTTCATCAATTAGCAGGGCAGGGCCATGCTGAAGTGAATGCCTTGGCTGTAGCTGGCGACAACGCGAAAGGCGCCACTGCCTATGTGACTTTAGAGCCTTGTAGTCATTATGGACGCACTCCACCTTGTGCCGAAGGTTTAAAAGCAGCGGGTGTTAGCAGGGTGATTGCCGCTATGGTCGACCCAAACCCTGCGGTGAGTGGTCGCGGCCTACAAATTTTAGCCGACGCCGGTATTAGCGTGGCATCTGGTTTGCTTGAACAACAAGCGCGCGATTTAAATAAAGGTTTTTTAAAGCGTATGGAATCAGGATTGCCATATGTGACTTGTAAAATGGCATGTAGTTTAGATGGTAAAACTGCGCTAAATAACGGCCAAAGTAAATGGATAACAGGCTCTAAAGCACGCCAAGACGTGCAAGCGTTTCGTGCCCAAAGTTGCGCGATACTCACTGGCGCAGATACGGTTATGACCGATAATGCAAAACTGAATGTTCGCATTGAAGAGCTTCCATTTACCATGCCAACCTCGCTGCCTTTGCGCCAGCCGACCCGAGTCATTATTGACTCACAAAATAGGTTAACCTCAGAACTCGCTTTATTTAGTATTGAAAGTCCGGTGATTATTTTTACCACGTCGCTTGATAATCACACCAAATGGCCTCATTTTGTTAAACACGAAGTGGTGCCAGCAAATAACAATAAAGTTGATTTATCGGCGGTTTTAAAGCGTCTTACTGAACTACAATTTAATCATGTTTGGCTCGAAGCGGGTGCAACCCTCGCTGGCGTGTTTGCTGAGCAAGATTTAATTGACGAATACATTGTTTATATTGCTCCTAAGTTAATAGGTGATTTGGGCAAAAGCTTACTAAACTTTGCAGAAGTCACCATGATGAGTGATATCACTGAGCTGACCTTTACTGATACAGTGATGATTGGTGACGACATCCGTATAACCGCGAAAAAAGCAAAGCAAGCCACATATATTGAAAATAAAGAGTAGCACTATGTTTACTGGAATAATTGAAGCAACAGGTAAAATTGTTGAACTAACACAAAAGCAAGGTGATCTAGCTATTCGTATCCAAAGCACTAATTTGGATATGAAAGACGTCAAGCTCGGTGACAGTATTGCCACCAACGGTGTGTGTTTAACGGTTGTCGCTAAATATAGCGATGGTTTTAGTGCTGACTTATCAAACGAAACAATCAGCTTAACTGGATTTGCACATTACAAAAAAGGCCAAACAGTTAATCTCGAAAAAGCTATGCAACCACTTTCTCGCTTAGGTGGGCACTTGGTATCAGGCCATGTTGATGGTATTGCGACGGTAGAAAGTATTAGTCCTAACGCTCGTGCAACAGAGTATTGGCTAAGTACCAACAGTGATTTAATGAAATACATTCCGTACAAAGGTTCGGTATGTATTGATGGTATTAGCTTAACGGTTAACGAAGTCGAGCAAAATCGCTTTAAGTTGACGATTGTTCCACACACCGCTGAGCAAACAACGATTGCAGAATTTCAGGTGGGTACTCAGGTGAACTTAGAAGTTGACCAGATTGCTCGCTACTTAGAGCGCCTAATAAAAGGGGCTGAACAACCTTCCCGTTCAGACATATCAATGAGCTTGCTAGCACAAGCTGGCTTTATTAAATAAGCACGGATAGGTCAAATTAATCATACTCTCATGGGCACATTATGAATTTACACAGCGCGCAAGAAATTATCGATGACATTAAAGCCGGTAAAATGGTTATTTTAATGGACGATGAAGACAGAGAAAATGAAGGCGATTTAATCATCGCAGCAGAACATATTAGTGCTGATGCCATCAACTTTATGGCAACACACGGCCGTGGTTTAATTTGTTTAACCATGACACAAGAGCGTTGTCAGCAGTTAGAATTACCACTTATGGTCAAAAATAACGGTGCTGCCTTTTCAACTAATTTCACTATGTCGATTGAAGCGGCAAAAGGTGTAACAACCGGTATTTCGGCGGCCGACCGTGCACGCACAGTGCAAGCAGCTATTGCTAAAGGTGCCGTGCCTAGCGATATCGTTCAACCAGGGCATATTTTTCCGATTATGGCGCAGCCAGGTGGCGTGTTAACACGTGCAGGTCATACTGAAGCAGGTTGTGATTTAGCGCGTTTAGCGGGTCTTGAGCCTTCATCAGTGATTGTTGAAATTTTAAATGCAGATGGCACCATGGCACGTCGCCCTGATCTTGAAGTATTTGCGAAAGAGCATGACTTAAAGATTGGCACCATTGCGGATTTAATCGAGTACAGAAACCTAAACGAAACCACCATTGAGCGCGTTGCTAAATGTAAACTGCCAACCGATCACGGTGAGTTTGATTTAGTGACCTACAAAGACACTATTGATGGTCAACTTCATTATGTTTTACAAAAAGGTGACGTATCTAAAGATGAGCCAACGTTAGTACGTGTTCACTTACAAAGTACGTTTAATGATATTTTGCTCTCAGATCGCAATGCTGACCGTAGTTGGGGTTTATCTGATGCAATGGCTTATATTGCTAAACATGATGGTGTATTAGTGATTTTAGGTAAACAAGAGTCAACCGAAGAGCTTGAAGCAACAGTAAAAGCATTTGCCGCTGAAGATGCGGGTGAAAATGTCAGTCATCGTAAATTCCAAGGTACATCGCGTACGGTGGGGGTCGGCTCTCAGATCCTAGCTGATTTAGGTATTGAAAAGATGCGTTTAATGAGCCGTCCGAAAAAGTACCATGCGTTATCTGGTTTCCACTTAGAGGTGGTTGACTACGTTGAGCCGCAGTCTTAATTAACTAGGCTACTTTTATATTTTTGTGGTATTATGCGCCGTAATTTTTGCGCAATCGCAACCGCTTAAACTTATTTTTTAGGGTTATTAAATGAAAATTATTGAAGGTAACAAATACGCACCAGGCAAAAAATTTGCCATTGTCATTTCTCGTTTTAATGACTTTATTGGTAGTAGCCTATTAGCAGGTGCTGTTGATGAGCTTAAACGCACAGGTGGCGTATCTGACGACGACATTACTGTTGTTTACGTACCAGGTGCCGTTGAATTACCTTTAGCAGCGAAACGCGTTGCAGCAAAGAAAGAACACGATGCAATCATCGCTCTAGGCGTAGTGATCAGAGGTGGTACACCACACTTTGATTTAGTCGCTGGCGAATCAAACAAAGGTCTTGCGCAAGTATCTCTTGAGTACGATATCCCGGTTGCATTTGGCGTATTAACCACTGAAAGCATTGAGCAAGCAATTGAGCGCGCAGGTACCAAAATGGGTAATAAAGGCGGCGAAGCTGCTTTAGGTGCGCTTGAAATGGTTAATGTGTTAGACAAAATTTAAGTTTAAGGAATCTCTGTGAAACCAGCAGCAAGACGTAAAGCACGTATCTTAGCACTTCAAGCCGTATACTCTTGGCAGTTAAGCGGTAACCCAATTGCTGATATTGAACAGCAAATGTTAATTGAAAATGATGTGACTAAAATCGACGTCGAATATTTCAAAGACCTAGCACGCGGTGTTGTTGTTAACTGTAAGCAATTAGATGAAATCGTTGCACCACATTTAGCACGCCCAGCTGATGAGTTAGACATGGTCGAAAAAGCAATTTTACGTCTGTCTGGCTACGAGCTGAAATTCCGTGAAGACGTACCTTACAAAGTAGCCATCAATGAAGGCATTGAGCTTGCGAAGATGTTTGGTGCTGAAGACAGCCATAAATTTGTTAACGGTGTACTTGATAAAGCAGTGAAAGAGCTGCGCAAGTAATCAACCCCGTAAAGGAGAGCCGGCTTGGGCCGGCTTTTTTGTGTATGAAGGAATTTGAATTAATCAATCGTTACTTTAAAGGTCGCGGCATTATTCGTCGTGATGTAAACCTTGGAATTGGTGACGATTGTGCGTTAGTGACCGTGCCTGAAAACTGCCAACTGGCAGTAACAACAGACACCTTAGTTGCGGGTGTACACTTTTTTGATGATATATCACCACGTGCTCTTGGGCACCGTGCTTTAGCCGTTAATTTAAGTGATTTGGCTGCTATGGGCGCTGAACCTACGTGGGTTTCGGTTGGTTTAACATTGCCAGAAGCTAATATAGAGTGGCTTGAACAGTTCACCGAAGGCATGCATGAGATTGCAGAGTACTTCAATGTGCAGATCATTGGCGGTGACACTACACAAGGCCCTTTAACGATTACCATTTGTGCTAAAGGCATTGTACCTGAAGGCAAAGCGTTGCGTCGTAGTGGCGCTAAAGTGGGTGATTGGATTTATGTAACCGGTCCATTAGGGGATGCTGGCGTAGCCATTGAAGCCCGTAAGCAAGGCCTTGATATTGCCCCTGAACATTTAAGCTATTTAAATAATCGCCTCGATTACCCGACCCCCCGTGTGGCTGCAGGGCAAGTTCTACGCGGTGCAGCCTCATCGGCCATTGATATTTCTGATGGCTTACTGGCAGATTTAGGCCATATTTTAGCGCTATCGCAAGTTAGTGCTGTGATTAATGTTGATAAAGTGCCTGTGTCAGATGCATTAAATTCGTCGATCCCACGTAGAGAGCAATTTGATTACATTCTAAATTACGGTGACGACTACGAGTTGTTGTTTACTGTGCCTGAAAGTAATAAAAGCATGGTAGATATGAAACTACGCCAGTACGGCGTTGAAGCGAGTTGTGTTGGGCAAATTAAAAGTGGCGAGGGCGAGATTGAGCTATTACTTGATGGTGAAAAATTTAACTATCAAGGTAAGGGCTTTCAGCACTTTACGAAGGAGCCGGTTTGAGCAATAACCGTTTATTCAACTTAAAACGCCCACACCAGTTTTTTGGTTTGGGTTTTGGTTTAGGTCTTGCACCAAAAGCACCAGGCACCTTTGGGACCTTTGCTGCCTTGCCATTTATTTTCACCACTATGTATTTTCCGCTGTGGTTACAGATTGTGTTTGCAATTGTGATCAGCGTGTTTGGTATTTGGGCCTGTGGTAAAACAGCCGATGACTTAGGGGTACATGATCATCCAGCCATTGTTTGGGATGAAGTTGCTGGTTATTATATCACCATGATGGGTGCCGCATTGAGTTGGCAATCACTATTGGTTGGTTTTTTATTGTTCCGCTTTTTTGATATTGCTAAACCAGGTCCTATCCGAATTTTAGATAGACGTTTACACGGTGGCTTGGGCATCATGGCTGATGATATTTTAGCAGGTATATTTTCATTAATTTGTGTTCAAGCCTTGTTTAAAGCAGGCTATTTACCTTTTTAAACGATGAGTTAGGTGTTACTTGGTGGCAAGTATATGATGCGATTTATAATTCTCTGTTTGTTGATGCTTTGTAGCACGTCTGCATTTGCGTCTATTACCGACTACGTCGTTAAACAGTGGAATATCCAAAATGGCTTGCCCTCACAATCTTTAAAAAGTATTGCTCAAGATGAGCAAGGCTATATGTGGCTAGGCACACAGTTTGGCCTAAGTCGCTTTGATGGAAACACCTTTACTAACTTCAATACACAAAATAGCGATTTTCTACCTAGTAATGGTATTAATAAGCTATTGGTAGATAGCACTGGGTTACTTTGGGTTGGTACCAAAAATGGTTTGGTAACACTTGACCCTAAAACTATGATGTCGCAAACCTTTAACGTAAAAGGGCCTGTTCGCGATATTCTTGAAGACTCAAAAGGCAGTATTTGGATTGCAGCCAATGGCCTTTATTTCGTAGCACGTAATCAGGTTACATTAAATCAAAATTCAGCCTTGGTCGTGCCTGTATCAAATGCCACACCAATTACGCAAATTGTCGGTTCAGTCAGTCAAATGGCGCTATCACCAGAAGGTATATGGTTGGTCAATGAGCGTCACTTATTACGTTTAACCAATACTTCATCTGACTTTGCAAAACTACGTTTAGAACTTACCGCAAAAGTGTCATTACCCGAGCGCCTAGCGCAGACCATTATCCATGATATGGCTTGGCTTGAGGGGAACTTATATTTGGCATCGGAGCTGGGTGCATACTTTCTTGATTTAGATGATGAGCTGCGTCCATTCCCACTCCCTAACGCGAGCAACTCAGCTGTTTATAAGTTTATGAGCGATTCAGATGGTGCGCTGTGGATTTCCACCTATGGTCGTTTATTATTTAGAGATAACTCAGGTGACTGGCAGTGGGTTGAGCCTAGTCAGTTAGATCAGAGCATTTGGTTTGCTGACATCTTTCGTGATAATCAAAATAATATTTGGTTGGCAAGCTTTAGTGAAGGTTTATGGCTTGCTCACGAAGGGCGAATAGAGCGCCATTCTGCTATTTCAAATATGACCGAAGCGGTGATGGCGATCAGCCAAGCGCCTGACGGTAAGTTATGGGTTGCTAACCGTAGTGGTGTTGGTTACTTCGATTACAATAAAAATTTTGTAAATCAAATACCCAGCAATCAATTTGGTCGGGCTGCGGTGCATGACTTACAATTTGATGGCGACCGCCTTTATATTGCCACTGGTCGAGGCGTTTTTTATTATGAAAACCAGCGTCTATATACGGTACCTGGTCGAGCCCTTCGTGATAACCCCGTATTTGCAATTAGCCGTTCAAACAAAGGTGGTTTTTGGCTTGGCACGGGTCGAGGCATGTATCGGTTAAGTTATGGGGGGTTAACGCCATTCGCTTACAACGCTTTTTTAAGCAGTAAATTTATAACCTACGTATTGGATGAGCAAAACTTTGGCTTAATTGGCACAAGTAAAGGTGCTTACTACTTTACCGACCGCGGTATTGAGAAAATTGGCGATCAGACCAGTTTAGAGAGTGCGTATGTGACCAGTATTTTAAATATCGACGGTGTGGGTATTTTAATTGGCTCTTTGAATGATGGTTTATTTTATCGCAGTACACAAGGGCAGTGGCGTCAGCTAGATGCTACTGACGGTTTACCCTATGGCTCTATTTTCAGTCTTGTCTACGACAAACAACTAAAGCGTATCTGGGTCAGTACCATGAAAGGCGTATACCGTATGCCTGTTGAGCAGTTTAGTACTGACATTGAGAGCTTGAAAGTTGAGCAGGTTATTTCGTCATTTGACCGCCAGCTTGATGGTAAAGCTAGCCAATGTTGTGCAGGTCTTGGTCATGATGCGGTGGCGGACACTGGTAATTCGATTTGGTATCCAAGTCTTCAAGGGGTCGTTGAAATACCTAAAAGTGTTGAACTATTTGGTGTTAAAGCGCTTAAGCCACGTATTGAAAACATTACCACACCTCTTCGTCAAATGAGTACGGCCTCGCTCGGTGCTAAACCTGAATTACAAATTGATGAGCGAGATGTCACCATTAAGTACACCGCTATCGATTATTATGCTCCTTCAAGTATTGAGTTCCGTTACCGATTAAGTGGGTTAGATAGTCACTGGCGCTATGCAAATACACGTCGCGAAGCAATCTACACAAACTTACCACCGGGCTCTTTTTTATTTCATCTAGAAGCTAAACGCCGCGGTGAAGACTGGCAGAAAGCGCGCAGAACAGAATATGCGTTTGTTGTGCCGCAACGATTTGATGAAACTATTTATTTTAGATTGCTCATCACAAGCAGCTTTATTTTATTATTTTATCTTGTTTTTTGGGTGTTTAGAGCGCAAGAAAAACGCAAGCAGTTAGCCCTTGAAAGCTTAGTAACAGAACGCACCGTAGAGCTTCGTGAAGCGAACGATAAGCTTAATCAAGTGAACTCACAGCTTAAATTAGTAAGTCACTCAGATGAGCTTACCGGGCTTCGTAGTCGTCGCTTCTTATTTGATCAACTTCCTAAGGATATTGAGCACTTCCAGCGTAACTCGCAATCACTGCAAGCGCAGGGTAAATCCTTAGTATTGATGATTATTAACTTTGATAATTTTAGCCGTATCAATGACGCCTATGGACCGCTGGCTGGTGATAGTTGCTTACAGCAAATGGCTACACTGTTGAATAGTCGTACCCAAGGCTCTGATTATGTTGCACGTTGGAGTGGTGATGAGTTCTTACTTTTACTGCGTGATTTTAAACGTTCTGGTATAGATAGTTATGCAGCTGAATTGTGTGAGGCTATTGCGGGTAATGCATTTAGACTTCCAAATGGAGAGTCAACAACCATTACTGCTTCTCTTGGATGGTCTTTTTATCCGCTTCCTTTGCTAGGTGGGCAAGTTATTGGTTGGGAAACATCAGTGAACCTTGCAGATATCGCGCTACATCAAGTTAAAAAGCGTGGTGGCGACGGGGTTGCTAATATAACGTTTGATGAGCAGCTTGACGCATTTGAGTTTGAACAAACTCAAAATGTTGATCAGCAACTCAGCGCTCTTCAGGCTAATGGTCTAGCAGATATTAAAATCTGGATGCGCTAAATAAAAATGCCTTATCTAGGGCTAGATAAGGCATTGGAGGCCAACCAAGGCGCTTGTTACCTAAACGCCTATTGATGGTTTAGTGGTTAAGCCAAGCTGGTAAAATAGCCACCGACTCAGGCGCTGTAAATGAGTAGCTGACATCTGCAGCTATATCGCCTCCGGGGCTATTTAAAATATTGTCGAAACGCATTACTAGACCGTTTGATTTCTCAGCAACATAGAGATGGCTGCCTGTGTACATAATATCTACAGGGTTACCAAGCTGACTAGCGGGGCCTGCGATGTTAACGCTAACGTTGGTTAAACCACTTGCCATTGATGCATTATTTATCACGTAAATTTTACCGTCTGTTGCATCCGCAGCACTGCCTACATCAGAGATAATTAACGAGTCACTGGTTGGGTCGTAGTCTATGCCATGAATGTTTGTTGGCGCCGCAAATGCAGTACCACCCGATGCAGGAGTAATTAAGCGATCTTCACCGGAAATAGTTGCCATGCCCGCTAGCCATTTGCTTTTAACTTCATCGAACACTGCAACCGTCCCATTGGTCAGTGCAACAAACGCTTTATCTGTTGCAGGGTCATAGTCAACATCCCAAGGGCGCGCACTAGCACTAGGAGTCAGTGTCATGAGTGGGCTTACATCACCTGTTGCGCAGCTTGAAAATATCAGCACCCCAGGTGTAGTTGGATTGAATTCTGCAACAAATACCATGCCAGCATCAGATGCTACATCAAGCCCCTTCGGTGAAATAATACCGGTATTTGCGCCGGTAATTAATCTGTCTTGAGCCATTGAAAAACTTTCGCCATCACGAAAAGTCGCCACTTTAGTTGAAATTGCAACGCCGCCAATTGACGTGCTTGCATTATCAAATGTGGCATAGCTGGTTCCTGATTTGTCGAATGCAACACTTTCAATGGTTTGGCTTGCATTATAAGTCGCAAGCTCGGCTGTTAAAGGAGCATTTAAACGACTAATTTGCCCTGTAGTAGGGCCTACAGTCCCTGGGTTACTGCTGACTGCAACACCAAGTAGTGGCATATTTACCATGATACTATCTGAGCTATCTTGCATATCGTTATGCATGATGGTTTCTGTAATTGATTCTGGTTTTGTGGTTGCAGTGACTAAGTCTGGCGAAATATCACCGCTTGGGCCTGCAAATATGTTACTAAAGACCAGAACTGCGTCATTTGATTTTTCAGCGACTCTTAAGTCACTCCCTGTGAGGCTTATATCAACTGGGTTACCTAGCATAGACATAGGCCCTGCAATATGACGATCTACCGCGACCATGCCACTGGCTTGTGAAGCATCAGAAATAACAAAAATTGCACCATCTGTTGCATCTGATGCACTGCCTACATCAGAGAGTACTAAGGTGTTAGTTTGCATATCAAGCGCGATGCCATGAATATTGACTGAAACTTTAGCACCGCTGTCATCGCTAGGTGTAATTGTTCGGGCTGGTGTTGCGACAAAGCCACCACTGACGTAATTGTCATAAACTGCTACATCACCATTAGTTAGTGCAACGTATAAACGATCGTTGTCATCGTCGTAGGTTAAGTCCCATGGTTTTGCAGCTGTGGTTGTTGTTGCAAGTGGGGCCACATCACCTGCAGCTTCTTTACCGAATACAGTGACTTGCATCGCATTAAAATCAGCAATCAGCACCAAGCCATGCTTATGAGATACATGAATACCCTTAGGGTTGACAAGGGTTGTGTTAGTACCGCTTATCATACGATCAATACTGCTGTTGTAGCTGCCATCGCTACGACTGAGCACCTGACATACGGTGCTTAACGAGCCATTACCAGAATCCGCTGCTTGCACTAAATTACCTAAGCTATCGAATGCAACACCTTCGTTGGCGCCGCTATTAAACGTGCTTAACTTAGCCGCATTTTGGTCAATCAAGTTGACTGTGCCTGCGTTATCAGCGCCATTGTTAGCTAGAATAAAGGTGGCTGCCGCAAAGCCTGGCGCACCATTTTGCCCATCCACTCCATCCGAACCATCTTGTCCTGCAACACCTTGTTGACCTGCTGCACCGTCTTTACCATCATCGCCACTGCAGCCTGCAATACCAATCGTAACAGCGAGCGCTAAGGCCGAAATTGTTAATTTCATAAGTTTAGATTGAGTGTCGATTTGTTCTACTGCTAGGTTGTTTTTAAACGCTTTCATTTGTTCATACCTTCTCTAATATTCCATCAAATGTGAACAGACATCGGTTTTGCTTAGCACAGCTTAAAAGCATATTACTTGCTCACGGGTTAACCTCATTGAATAAACGAAGAAGGGATATGATTGGATGCAGAAAAATTAATTTTTTTTCAATTTTTTTGGATGTGATTGTTCTATAAATAAAAAAAGGAGCTCTATGCTCCTTTTTGTAAATTAATGTCAGGCTATGAATGCGTTGATACTGGTTACTATTCCTTGGGGATCTAATCCCATTTCTGCATGCATCTCTTGTTGAGTGCCATGCTTAATAAATTCATCAGGAATACCTAAGTTCAATATTTTCACATTCGCTTTAGCGGTTGCTAAATACTCATTTACTGCAGAGCCAGCACCGCCAGCAATGGCGTTATCTTCTAATGTCACAAGTACATCGTGCTCTGCGAGTAAGTCATCAATAGCGTGTGTATCAAGCGGCTTAATAAAACGCATATCAAGTAAGCTGGCGTTGAGTTCTTTTGCCGCCAGTTCAGCGTTTTCTAGTAATGTACCAAACGATAAAATCGCCACTTTACTGCCTTTGCGTATAGTGCGTGCACGGCCTATTTCAATTGCGCTCATTTGTGTTTCAACGTCACAATTGCCCGCACTGCCACGCGGGTAGCGAACAGCCACTGGCTGATTACATTGGTAACCAGTGTAAAGCATTTGCCGGCACTCATTGGTGTCGCTTGGTGCCATGATAATCATGTTTGGTATGCAGCGCATAAAGCTTAGGTCGTAGGCACCTTGGTGAGTTTCACCGTCTGCGCCAACAATACCTGCACGGTCAATGGCAAATAAAACAGGAAGGTTTTGTAGTGCCACATCATGAATGAGCTGATCATATGCACGTTGTAAAAAGCTTGAGTAAATGGCAACAACTGGTTTTAAGCCTTCACATGCTAAACCTGCTGCCAGTGTTACTGCATGTTGCTCGGCTATAGCAACGTCAAAGTATTGCTCGGGGTATTCTTTCGAAAAGCGTACCATGCCTGAGCCTTCACGCATTGCTGGGGTAATCGCCATCAGCTTGTCGTCTTGTGCTGCCATATCACAAAGCCAGTCACCAAACACATTAGAGAATGTTGCGGCTCCTGGTTTTGATTTGGGTAGTTTTGACATGCTTGGATCAAATTTTGGTACACCATGGTAACCAATAGGGTCCGCTTCAGCAGGTTTATAACCTTTCCCTTTTTGCGTTTTTATGTGCAGTAATTGTGGACCTTTAAGATTACGCATATTGCGTAAGGTATCAACCAACATATTTACATCGTGCCCATCAATCGGGCCGATATAATTTAAACCCAGCTCTTCAAAGAAAGTGCCAGGGATGACCATACCTTTTAAGTGCTCTTCCATGCGACTTGCAAGCTCTTTTACTGGAGGCAAGCCTGATAGCAGCTTTTTGCTGCCTTCACGGATGTTGGTATAAAAACTACCTGATAAGATTCGTGCAAAATGATTGTTCAGTGCACCTACGTTTTCAGAAATCGACATTTCATTATCATTTAAGATAATTAATACGTTAGGGTTTACATCACCCATGTGGTTCATCGCTTCGAATGCCATACCTGCGGTAATCGCACCATCACCAATAACAGCTACGGTTTTTCGATCTTTACCTTCTTTTTCAGCGGCAATGGCCATTCCTAGCGCGGCTGAAATTGATGTACTTGAGTGACCCACACTAAATGTGTCGTACTGGCTTTCTTCGCGAAATGGGAAAGGGTGTAAGCCGTCTTTTTGACGAATAGTATGCATCTGGTCACGGCGACCCGTTAAAATTTTATGTGGGTAGGCTTGATGGCCTACATCCCAAACGAGTCGATCAGAGGGCGTGTTATAGACATAATGCAGAGCGACAGTTAATTCAACCGTGCCTAACCCTGAGGCTAAATGACCACTACTTTGCGAGACTGAGTTAAGCAGGTACTCGCGTAACTCTTTACTAAACGCAGGTAATTTATCTTGCGCTAAATCACGCAGCTGTGCTGGCTCGTCAACCAAACTTAATAATGGATACTTGCTACTATCAAGTGTCATGATTTTATATACATCCTTCGCTAACCAGAGTGCATTATAGCTTATTGTGACTCTGATTTTTTAGTTATTTTGTCGTTGTTTTACGCATCAATATTTGCGTTCAACAATATAGTTGGCAAGCCTTGCCAGTTCACTCGTATCGAAATTAATCGCCTCTAAAGCTTGATGTGCTTGCGCGAGTAAATCTTGCGCTTTTTGCTTTGCGCCATCCAGTCCTAAAAGAGCGGGGTAGGTTGCTTTATTTGCTGCAATATCTGACCCTTGCGGTTTGCCAAGTGTTTCTGTATCTGCTTCGACATCTAGGATATCGTCTTGTACCTGAAAAGCCAGACCTATCGCTTGTCCAAACAAATTAAGCTGTTTTAATGTGTGTTCGTCACACTGATTGGCACACAATGCACCTAGGGTTATTGCACAATTAAGCAGTGCCCCTGTCTTCAGTTGGTGAATACGCTCTAATTGTTCGACACTGATTTCATTATTCGTCGCACTAATGTCAAGCGCTTGACCACCTACCATACCTTCAATACCTGAGGCTTTGCTTAATGAGGCGATCATTTTTATTTGCTGCGCTGGCGGTACAGAAAAAGGATGATTGGCAATTAAGTCAAAGGCAAGTGTTTGTAGTGCATCACCTGCAAGAATAGCGTTTGCTTCACCATAAACTATATGGCAAGTAGGGCGGCCACGTCGCAGATCGTCATCATCCATTGCTGGTAAGTCATCATGAACTAGTGAATAGCTATGGATACACTCAATGGCTGCTGCAAGAATATCGAGGTCTTTTTTCTGTGCCCCCATCATCCTACCTGTTGCATAAACAAGGTAAGGACGTAATCGTTTGCCGCCATTTAACACGCCATAATGAGTGGCTTCTTTTATTGTTTGTTCGGTATCTAAAGGCTGATCAAAATAGTGATTAAGTGTTGCTTCAACATCATTGCGAGCATCTTGCAGTTGGTCTATTAATTGCACTGAAATTAGTCCAAATTTGAATCGAAATTGCTCAGTGGAGCTTGGCTATCGTTACCCATAAGTATGGCAACTTTTTGTTCTGCTTGTTGTAGTTTACCTGATGAGGCATTAGCTAATGCAATACCACGTTCAAACTGCTTAAGAGATTGCTCTAATGACAAGTCACCCTGTTCCATTTGTACAACAATATTAGATAATTCATCCAAGGCTTCTTCAAAGCTCAAGTTTTCTGGTTTCTTCGCTGCCATAGTGGCCTCACTAGCTGATAGAAAGTGAGGCCAATTTTAGGGGGAATGCTAAACTAGGTCAAAGAATGATGTGTTTTTTTACGCATAAAGCAACGCCAATATGCTATTTTTACGCTTTTAGACACAAGATAAACTTGTAGCTTGAGAAACTTACATTAAAATAAAATTAATTCATTTAATGATTTAAGTATTTCAATTGCTTGCCGATAAGCAGTTAATAATAAAAATTTGATGCCTTAGGGTATCGTGCAATTGTTCCTCTGGAGGGGTATGTGGATTTAGCAACCATAATAGGTATTCTTGGTGCCATAGGCTTAATTGCTATGTCGATGGTGTTAAGTAGTGATGGCCAAGTTGCAATGTTTTATAACACCCCTTCGGTGGTCATTGTATTTGGCGGCTCTATTTTCATTGTGTTGTCAAACTTTACTATGGGTCAGTTTTTGGGCATAGGTAAAGTTGCCGCGAAAGCTTTCATGTTCAAGATAGAATCTCCAGAAGAGCTAATAGAGAAAGCTGTAGAGTTAGCTGATTCAGCACGTAAAGGTGGTTTTTTAGCACTTGAAGAAGCTGAAATTCCTAATGGCTTTATGCGCAAGGGCGTTGATATGCTCGTCGATGGTCATGACGCCGATGTGGTTCGTGCTACCTTGCAAAAAGATATCGCACTTACTGCCACTCGTCATGAACATGGCGCAGGATTATTTAAATCGTTAGCCGACATAGCTCCTGCAATGGGTATGATAGGCACGCTAATTGGCCTTGTTGCCATGTTATCAAATATGGATGATCCTAAAGCTATCGGTCCTGCGATGGCTGTTGCATTATTAACGACATTATATGGTGCTTTCTTAGCGAACGTGGTTGCTATTCCAATTCAGGTCAAACTAGAGCTACGTAAAGACGAAGAGGCTCTTAATCAACGCTTAATTCTCGACGCAGTACTCGGTATTCAAGACGGTCAAAACCCGAAAGTAATAGAAGGTATCTTGAAAAACTACTTAGCAGAGTCTAAACGAAAAGTGGATACTGAGGAGTAAGCATGTCTGATCAAGAGTGCAAATGTCCACCTCCGGGTTTACCAGCTTGGATGGGAACCTTCGCAGATTTAATGTCACTGTTAATGTGCTTCTTTGTACTCTTGCTTGCCTTTTCTGAAATGGATGTTCTTAAGTTTAAGCAAATTGCTGGCTCAATGAAGTTTGCTTTTGGTGTGCAAAACAAAATTGAAGTAAAAGACATCCCAAAAGGAACTTCAGTAATAGCCATGGAGTTTACGCCAGGTAAACCCGAGCCTACGCCTATCGAAACAATTCAACAACAAACGGTTGAAATGACCCAGCAGATGTTGGAATTCCAAGCCGGTGATGAAAGCTCAGCAGGTGGACGTCAAGAGCAGCGTGGTAATAAGCGTGGCGGTGAGTCTCAAAGTACAGCGCAAGAACAAGCGATGGATCAATCTATTTCCGCTGCGAATCAAGAACAAACCAACGAGCTTGTGAAGAAAATTGCGCAACAACTTGAACAACAGATTATTGATGGTGCGATTGAACTAGAGTCTTTAGGCCAGCAAATTATTATTCGTATTCGGGAAAATGGCTCATTTCCTTCAGGGAGTGCGTTTTTACAACCTAAATTCAAACCAATTATTCGAGATATTGCAACCTTGCTAAAAGACGTGCCTGGCGAAATAACGGTATCTGGTCACACTGATGATTTTCAGGTTTCCAATGAGCTATATACCAATAATTGGGATTTATCTTCGAAGCGTGCAGTTGCAGTTGCAAGTGAAATGGAAAAAGCGCCAGGTTTCGATAAATCGAGAATGGTCGTAGTGGGCCATGCTGAAACGAGGCCACTTGTTCCCAATGTTACCGATGAAGATAGAAAGCGTAACCGTCGCGTCGAAATCTCAATTATGCAAGGCAAGGCGCAAGAGTCGGATCCTATTGATGTAAGACCCTAAATCAGTTACAGTTACAATTAGTTAAAGAATGTAATGGGTATAAGAATGAAAAAGCTCGATAAGTATTGCTACCTGCCAGGTAACGGTGATGGTAACGATGGTAAAACAGAAAACTAATTAAGGTCGCTACTTGTGCCGGATTGGTTTAACTCTTTTATTGTTATATTGGGTAATAGCTGGGTGTTCATTCTGAGCCCAGCTATTTTTGTTTTTTATATCAGAAATGATTGGCTCGCCTTTAGGTTTTCTGTAATAACCGCTAGTTTTTTTCTATATGGCACTCTTATCCATTCAAGCCTTAGCGAGTTTGATGACATCTTTGTTTGGCGTTACGTTGTATGGGCATTTAATGACATAGCATGGATGGCCATCATTGCTTATCTTGGTATAAAAGATAAGGTTTATCTTTGGCAGAGCGTACTAGGGCAGTTAGTCGTTGTAATGGCACCCATATTACAACTATTTCGCGTAATTGATATTCACTTATGGGATTTATCGTATAGCACATATATGTATAAAACCTTACTCCCTCTTATTAATATAGGCACCGTAGTTGTATGTTATTTGCCTATGATTTACTTATTCACCCGTCGCAATAGGCTCGCTGAGACCATTCCTAAGTAAAAAATGCTGTGTTAGACTACTGTTTATAAAAACAGTATTTAGTGTTGCATTATGAAACTTTACATTGCCGAAAAGCCGTCCCTAGCAAGAGCCATTGCTGATGCATTGCCAAAACCACAAAAAAAGCAAGATGGCTATATTGAGCTTGCTAATGGTGATTGTGTTTCTTGGTGTATTGGCCATTTGCTTGAGCAAGCTGAGCCTGACGATTACGACGCAAGTTTTAAAAAGTGGCGATTTGAGCACTTACCTATCGTGCCCGAACAATGGCAGTTAAAACCTAAAGCAAAAACACGCAAACAACTCACCGTATTAAAAAAGCTGATTAAGCAAGCGAGTATAATCGTCCATGCCGGTGATCCTGACCGTGAAGGACAGTTATTGGTAGATGAAGTAATTGAACAGGTAAAACTAAGCCAAGCTAAAAAACAGCAAATCCAGCGACTCTTAATAAGCGACTTAAACTTAAGTGCAGTTAAAAAAGCGCTGAATAATTTAAAGTCGAATCGCGATTTTATTCCTTTGAGCGTATCAGCCTTAGCTCGCTCACGTGCTGATTGGTTATTTGGCATGAATTTAACGCGAGCTTATACGCTTGCTGGACAAAAAGCAGGGTTTGGTAATGTGTTGTCTGTAGGTCGTGTGCAAACACCTATTTTAGGGCTAGTTGTAAATCGCGATAATGAAATAGCTAACTTTGTAGCAAAACCTTTTTATGAAGTTTTAGCTCATCTTGAAACAGAGCAGCAGCAAACATTTTCTGCTAAGTGGCAACCAAGTAAAGCATGCGAGCCCTATCAAGATGAAGAAGGTAGAGTATTACATAGAGGGCTTGCTGAAAATGTTGTGTCACGAATAACTAATCAACCAGCTAAGGTGGTTGAGCTTGAGCAAAAACAAAAAAAACAACAAGCCCCATTGCCTTATAACCTATCTGCTTTACAAATCGATGCAGCAAAAGCGTTTTCAATGCCAGCACAAAAGGTGCTCGATACCTGTCAAAGTTTGTACGAACGCCATAAGTTAATTACGTATCCTCGTTCAGATAATCGCTATTTACCAAAAGAACACCATAAAGATGCAACGAGTATTATTGCTGCAATTGCTAATAATGAAGGGCAAAGTAGTGAAGCTTGTAAGCAAGCTGATATGAGCAAGCAGAGTAAATGTTTTAATGACAACAAGGTTGCAGCTCACCACGCGATTGTTCCTACCGAAAAGCAGCTACGCTCAGCATCATTAAATAGTGACGAACAAAAAATCTATCGGTTGATCTGTCGTCATTATTTAATTCAGTTTTATCCAGACTATGTGTTTAACGAAACCAAATTAACGGTTGAAATTGTGGGTGGCCTTTTTAAAGCTGCTGCTAAGCAAGATATTAGCTTAGGTTTTAAAACATTAATGGGCAAAACAGAGTTAAAAGATGAGCAAACCTTACCTGCACTTGAAAAAGGTCAGCCGCTGCATTGTAATCAAGGTGAAGTGATAGACAAAATGACCACACCGCCAGCGCACTTTACTGATGCTACCTTACTAAGTGCTATGACAGGCATCAGCCGATATGTAAAAGACTCTGAAATTAAAAAGATCCTCAAAGAAACGGATGGTCTAGGGACTGAGGCTACACGGGCAGGCATTCTTGAGCTTTTATTCAAGCGCCGCTTTTTAGAGCGTCAAGGTAAAAACATTTTAGCTACAGCAACAGGTAAAGCTCTCATAAGCACATTACCAGAGCAGCTTGCTAGCCCTGACTTAACAGCTAAGTGGGAAGCATCATTAGGGAGTATAGCTGAACAGAATATGAGTTATCAGCAGTTTTTAACGCCATTACTGACTGAGTTACATGCTTTAGTCTATCAAGCCAAACAGTGCGACAGTCAAGTCTTTGCTCAATTACCAAAAACGCCGCAAAAGCGACGTTTTAAAAGAAAAGCTAAGCCCAGAGCTAAATCAACCTAAACTACTGTTTGTTGAATAGGGCAACCGCGGCATTACTCATAGCTGTAATACCCGTAGGAAGTGCTTTTTTGTAATCAGGTGCAAACTTACTTGAGTGTAAAGAAGGTAATGTTGCACCAGATTGCATCGCCGCATCATACTGACTAGGCTCAACACCACCTAACCAAAATAAAGTAATTGGAATATTCTTATCTGTACGTCCGTATAAACCAAAGTCTTCGCCGGCCATCACAGCGTCAGTTTCCAGTACATTGCTCTTGCCTATTGCGTTAGAAATAGCATTACGGACTAGATTGGTTTGCTCAGGATTATTATAAGTAGATGGAATAGACTCATCTTCATGCACATACACTTCGGGCGCTAAGCTTTCATCAAGTCCTGCACTTAATGCAATCCCTTTAGAGATACGTTTAATTGCTGCGATTTGTTGTAATCGCACTTCAGGGTTATAGCTACGAAGCGTTAATTGCAGTTTAACTTCATCTGAAATGACATTGTGTTTAGAGCCACCGTGAATTGAGCCAACGGTGATCACTGACGGTTCAAGTGGTGATAATTCGCGACTAGTAATAGTTTGCAGTGCCAACACAATACGTGAAGCAATCACAACAGGGTCTATAGTTGTGTGTGGGTATGCACCGTGACCGCCTTTACCCTTTACAGTAATATCAACTGAGTCAACACTTGCCATTGTGTACTCATTTTTCATGCTGATTTTACCAGCTGGAACACTGGCACTGACATGTAAAGCAATAACGTGGTCAGGCGTAGGGTACTTGGTAAAAAGTCCTTCTTTAAGCATTGCTTTTGCACCACCGCCTACTTCTTCAGCGGGTTGTGCGACCATCATTAATGTACCTTGCCACTGATCTTTGTGTGTCATTAACTGTTGGGCTGTGCCAATAAACGAACTCATGTGAATATCATGACCACAGCCATGCATTACACCTACAGTTGAGCCTTCGTCGTTTGTAACCGTTACTTTTGAAGCGTACGGTTTACCAGTTTGTTCAATAATGGGTAAGCCATCTGTATCGGTACGGATCATCACAGTTGGTCCAGTACCATTTTTATAAATACCAACTACGCCATAGCCACCTACATTATCAGTAACCTCAAAGCCAAGTTTAGTAAGTCGTTTTGCTAATTTTTTACCTGTTTGTTTTTCATGATAAGAAAGCTCTGGAGATTGATGTAAATCTAGGTAAAGCTTTTCAATCTCTGGCATGGTTTTCTGAAGATTTAAATCTAAGGTTGTTGCTTGTGTTATGGGAGTGAGAAGTAATAACGCAGCAGATATAACTGATAATTTCATAATGACCTCGACTGAATGGGCTTGTAATTGTTATGTTTGTCACCATATAAAAACCTAAATACTTATATAGTGCAATTGATCAAATGAATAATATGGTAAATGTTACTCCACAGAATTTACAGCAAGTACTGGGTGAGACCTCAGCCGAAAAATTAGTTTTACTAACTTTCTACTCTGCGCAAAACCCAGAGTGTCATCAGCAAGCTGTCATTTTAGAAAAAATCGCACATGAATACGGTGAGCATTTATTAGTAGCAACCTTAGACTGTGATGTTGAGCAGGCCCTTGCAGCGCAACTTGCACAGCAAATTGGTTTGCAAGCATTACCAACGCTTGTGATGTTAAAAGATTCTGCGCCTGTAGATATGTTACCGGGTGCTCAAACAGAGCAGCAAATTCGTGATGCGCTTGCAAAACATTTACCAGCACAGCACGAGTTATTACTGGAACAAGCTAAACAAGCGTTAATTAATCAAGATTTAAATAATGCGTTTAATTATGCAAAGCAGGCTTACGAGTTAGATCCAAGCCATACGCGTGTAAAATTAGTATTAGCTGATATCTGTATTCAAATACATAAATTAGAAGATGCGCAAGCATTGTTAGCTTCAGTTGCAGAAAATGAACGAGATGCGTATTTCACAAATATTCAAGCAAAGTGTGAACAAGCATTAGCAGCAACAGATTCACCTGAAATAAAAGCACTACAAACGAAAGCTGAAAAATACCCAAATGATTTAGAGATAAAAGTAGAACTAAGTAATGCACTTAATAGTGCGGGTCGTAAAGAAGAAGCTTTAGAGATGTTATTTAATGTACTTAAAAAAGATCTTAACTACGCAGATGCAAAACCAAGCTATCTAGAAATTATCGCTTCTTTACCTGATGGCGATGCCTTGGCATCTAAGTATCGCCGTAAGTTATATAGTATCTTGTACTAATCCATTATTGATTGATAAAAGCGCCATTAAAAATAGTGGCGCTTTTTTTATTTAAAAACTTGCGTATTACCTAATTTCGATAATACTTAAGATCCTCTCGAGAAAAGTTGACTGTATTTTGTACAGTAAACTGTGTTTTTTACTGCCTTTAGCTTGTTTTTTGCGCGAAAGGTAAGTTTTTAGTAGTTTTCTACAAAAAGTGCTTGCGTTAATTCTTCGCATCCCTATAATGCGCATCCACTGACACGGCGGGCAGCAATGAAAAGCGCTGAACAAGGTGACAGAGAGTTAAGTAAAACTTCAGTTTAAAACGGTCTAAAAAGAAAGTTTGAAATTAAGTATTGACTCGAAAAATTAAGGATGTATTATACGCATCCCTAGCGACAACGTCGCAACGTTCTTCAGCCGTCAGCTGAGAGCGAAGTTCTTTAAAAATATAAAGCAATCATCTGTGTGGGCACTCGTACAGATTGAGTTCTAACAGCGACGCTTAGTTTACT
>SGPE01000022.1 GCA_004208945.1 Pseudoalteromonas sp. CO133X
GAAACGAAACAGCGCCGATGATAGTGTGGCATTTGCCATGTGAAAGTAGGACATCGCCAGGCTCCTAATTAAAGAAAGCCCGATTCGAAAGAGTCGGGCTTTTTTGCGTTTGGAGCTGACAGCTTTCAGACATCAGCTGAAACACAGAGATATCAGACGTCAGATATTAGAGAACAGTTGAACTACGGGGGAATTTGGTAATAGAGTCACCCTCAGCAACCCCCCGTAGGAGGCACTTCAGTGCCGAATAAATTAAACAAACACATTCATGGCTAAAGCCATTCCTACAAGTACACTTTGCCTAGAGCCTCCGGCAGAGGAAGGCACAGCATCAAACACCTTCACCGCGCTGAAAGCTGATAGCTCGTTGTCACTCACACTGCTGTATTTCTCTCACATCGCCGCGGCCGTCGCTTAGATAGCATTGTTCTAACAACGAGCAGTAGCAGATCTCAGTTTTGATATTAAAGCGTTGCTTATTTACCTTGTCCCACTGAGTTGCATTGAAACCAGTTCTCTTAAAACCAAAAAGATTAAGTTCAGCGCCTGAGGCTAATAATCGGTTATTACTAACGCCGGTGTACAACCAACCAAATGTTTCAAAGAAATTGATGTCAGTTGACTCTTTTTGCAGTTTATTTAACTGTGCTTCATAAGCATAAATATCAAAGCAGCAGTCTTTTATTAATTTTAATACATTGCTATATGATTTTTCATCATGGAAGAATTTAACGTATTTAATAATGGCTGGACCTGAGCCTGAATTTTTAATGTAAAAAGTGATTTCTTGCGAATTTTTTTCCTCATCAAAGTTCCCTGTCATAACTTCGATCCACGGCCATGTTGCGGCTTTTACTTGCCGTTCTGCGGCGCTGGCTTGTAAGTAAGTGGCATAAAAGGAGGCTGCTGAAATTATAATAGCGCACAATGCGAGAAAAAGGTTTAGCCGTTCGTTGGTCAACCAAACTTCGGGCTTATTTGTGTTGCTTGGTTGTGCGCTCAGATTTGTGGATACTATATCTGAGTCATTATTTGATTTAATGATATCCTGCTTTTGATTGTCCATAGTCTTGTATTTGTTGTTTTTTATAGACTATAAAACATGCAGATTAAATTGCATACAAAAAGAAACAGGGAGTATTTCTCCCTGCTTGAGCTATTAGCTGTTTGAAATAAATACGGTGAGCTTTTCACCAACTTTTAAGCTATCTCTTGAAAGGTTATTCCATTGTTTAAGCTTAGTGATACTGACCTTGTATTGTTTAGCTATCTTCCAAAGGCTGTCGCCAGATTTCACTTTGTATTCGATTTGTTGATCAGCTAGTTGCGGTAATATAAGCTTTTGGCCTATACGAATCGTATTTGTTTTTAAGTTATTGAAGGCTTTGAGCTGGCTAACGGTTACTTTATAGTTCTTTGCGATCACACTTAAGCTATCACCGCGTTTGACTGTGTAATGTTGCCACTGGCTAAAGTCATTACTCTTTTGGTTAGCTAATAGGGTTTGATAATGTGCTTGCTGCTCTTTCGGGACCACAATATGCGGCGCATCAATTACAGCAGGGTAACGGATAACACCATGGTTTAACTCTTCAAGCTCTTGCCACTTTGCTTTATCTGCCAAGATCACAGCACCTGTTACTGGTAAGGTCGCAATAGCCTGCTCATTTTTAATGGCAGGGAATACCATTTTTTGATGTTTTAATAATTGTGCTGCAGCAAGTAACTTAGGCACGTAGTGTTTAGTTTGTGATGGCAGTTTCAAGCTAAAGAAATCAGTCGATTTACCTTGCTTTTTATTACGAGCAATAGCTTGTAGCACTCGTCCTTCACCAA
This sequence comes from Pseudoalteromonas sp. CO133X, assembly GCA_004208945.1. Lineage (GTDB taxonomy): Bacteria > Pseudomonadota > Gammaproteobacteria > Enterobacterales > Alteromonadaceae > Pseudoalteromonas. Next base: position 1,837 of record SGPE01000022.1, read on the forward strand.
TGTTGTAGGCAGCAATAGCATGATACCAATTACCATCAAAGCGTTTATAAAGGTATTCCATAAAATCGAGAGCTGCACGTGTGCTGTCAATTACATCTTGGCGACCATCATACCAAGGGGTAATTTTTACTTTGAAATATTTAGCTAGAGAGGGTGTTAACTGCCACAAACCTGAAGCATGTTTATGTGAATAGGCACTGGCATCAAAATCACTCTCTATAAGTGGCATCAGGGCGAGTTCTATTGGTAAGTCACGGTTTTCTACTTCTGTAACGATATGATACAAATACGGCGCTGCACGGCGGCTTATTTCTTCCATGTAGTTAGGATGAGTAAGGTACCAAGCTATGCGTTTTTGCACATCTGGGTGACTTGAATCGCTAAACTGCAATTGAATGCGAATACGCTGCCATACGTCATCAAGTTCACTTGGTTTTAGCGGTGTCACCGCGTCTACTTGTGCTGTTTTAGTGTTTGCAACCACAGTACCTGGATTGGCTTTGATGGTAGGCTTCTTTTCGGGAAGAGACTCAGGGGCAGTCTGACAGCCCGTTACAATGAGAGAAACAACAACAAGGCCTAAAAATCGATTTAAAAACACGTATTAAAATACTCCATTAACTTAGGTGCGGGTAAACTAAAGCGCCTAAGCTTAACATAAGGTGAGTTAAATATGACCATTAGATTAACAGCTCGCTAACTTACTCACCCAATTGAAATTAAAACGAAATACTAACTTGTAACCCAGCGTAGCCATGGTTTTGTGCTTCCCAATAGCGGCTGTCTATTTCTCGAGCTCTAGCATAGATCTCTATTCTGAACGGCTTTGAATCCACTCCCAAGCCAACCCCCACATAGCCATCAATATTATTGTGGTCGTCATCAAAGCGGTCGCTGTAATCATGGTCATCTCGGTCGTCGTAAACAGCAAGCTCTATTAAATCTATGCCCACTTCGCCATAGGCAAAAAAATCACTGAAATAGCCAAATTTTATGCCTGTGTCCAAGGTTAGAAATGTTTCCCGATCACCTTTTTTAGTGAACACTTCAGCTGAGCCTAATGCAGTTGTAAATGCTGCGCCGAAATTGCTGCGGTTAGCTTTAGTCATAAATTCGATGCCAGCTGAGGTGATTGAATCAGTACTATTATGCTCTGATTTAACAAACAAGTTCATATCTGGGCTGTCATAAATGCCAGCAAAGCTTGTAGCAGGAACAAAGGCAAGTGATGCGAAGAGCGCCAAGAGGGTAGGTTTCATATTAGTTAATCCATTAAACTTTAATGGGTAGATGATACCAAACAGCGCCTTAGCAAATTGTAAGTAATTGTTCTAACGATGTAAGTTAACCGAACACACAGCGAAAGCAGGCTCCTTGTTGGCGTTTGATATATACCAAATCGCCGCCATGATTGAGCATGATTTGGCGCGATAAACTTAAGCCTATTCCTGAGCCTTGTTGCTTGGTAGTAAAAAATGGCACAAAAATCATCTCGATCACATGATCGCTAATGCCAGTTCCATTGTCGCTGACCTCTAAATACAGTTGCTGATTAGCATTTTGCGCAATGTTTACCTCAATGCACTTTGCTGACTCTGGATTATTTAACTGCTTTAGTACATCAAGGGCATTTTTAAGTAGGTTTATTATTACTTGTTCAACTTGGCCTCTATCTATCATTACTAACTGCTGGCTTTGCACCGATAAATTCAACGTAATATTAAGTTGTTTAGCCTGTTGTGAGTGTAGAGCGACAACTTGCTTGGCAAGATCTGCCAGAATATGTGGTTGTAAGTGTGGGGCGGGTAAGCTACTAACCTTTTTAAATTGCGCTATAAACTCCCCTAAATGCTCGGTTCGTGATGCAAGTGTTGTTAGGGCGAGTTGCAGGTCTTGTTTATCTTCCTGATCATCAAAACTAAGCTCATTTGGCAGCAGTGCCGTACAAGTTTGTGCTAATGAAGAGAGTGGCGTAATCGAATTAGCAATTTCATGGGTTAGTACTTTGGTAAGGCGCTTATAAGCTTGTTGTTCTTTTAATTGCAGTTGATCATGGATAGATTGCAAACTGATCACTTTACGAACTTTACCTTGGATTTCGGCAATACTTATCTGCACAGATAACGTATCGTGCTGCTCACCATTTTGCCATGGCACGGTATAACGGCTACTTTGTTTAGCGCCTTGGACAAGGTTTGCTATTACACCTAAATCATCGATGTGCTTTACAGCCTGTCCAAGTAAACGACTAACCGCTGGATTGTTTTCAATAATACTGCCTTGTTCATCACACACTAATACCGCTAAATCGATATGAATTAATAACGCTTGTAAGAACTGAGCTTGTTGTTCTGCATTAAAACGCGCAGCCTGAATTTGTTGTTTAACCTGCTCAAATTGCTGCTGCATAGGATGTTTATCGCTAAAGCCTAATGTACTATCTCCATTTGCTAAAGCGCGAATCACCCTATCTGCACGCCTTGTTTGGCGTTTAAATAAATTAAAAATTTGTGCAGCACATGTCACATTTAAAATAACTAAAAGTACCGAAATTGCTGAAAACCCGCTTTGGTCTATTTGCCAAAACAAAGCAATTGATAAACCTATTAATGCAGCTAATAGGCTGGCTAAGCTAATGAAATTTCGCATCGATTAAAGTCCGTATTTTTCTAAACGACGATACATGGCTCCGCGTGTTAGGCCGAGCGCTTTTGCTGCATGACTCACGTTCCCTTGAAAATGCTTTAAAGCGGCACGAACGGTTCTCTGTTCGATGATTTCAAGATCAAAAGTGTCGTAGTCTGTGGCGCTTGTAGGGAGCTCATTTGTGCTAACAGTGGTACTGGGTGAGCTTATCACTGAGCTAATATCGAGCTCTGAGCCTTCTGATAGGATGACTGCTCGCTCAATTGCATGTGCAAGTTCACGGACATTGCCTGGCCAATGATACTGACTTAAACGTGTCATATCAGATGCCGCAATCGAGAGCTCACGTTTGTATTTATGAGCAAAGTGCTGCAAGTAGTAGTTACACAGTAATGGAATGTCTTCACTGCGCTCACGCAGAGCTGGCAAACGGATCTCTACGGTATTAACACGGTACAGTAAGTCTTGCCTAAATTTACCTTCAGTAACTGCTTGTTCGAGGTTTTCATTGGTTGCACAGATCAAACGAATATCAATATCGATGACTTTAGAGCCACCAACCGGTGTTATTTGCCTGTTTTGTAGTGCTGCAAGCAGTTTAACTTGTTGGTTAAGCGGTAAGTTACCTAGTTCATCTAAAAATAAACTACCACCATGGGCAAGTTCGAATCGGCCAATGCGATCTTCTTTCGCGCCAGTAAACGCCCCTTTTTTATGGCCAAATAGTTCGCTTTCAAACAGGCTTTCGGCCAGTGAGCCCATGTCTAGGCTTATGAAGGGCTGGTTTTGGCGCTGGCTAGCATTGTGGATTGCATGTGCTGTGAGTTCTTTACCTGTACCACTTTCGCCACTAATCAATATGTTGGCATCCGTGTTGGCTGCTTTGTCGATAACCGAAAAAACCTGCTGCATTGCATCGCTTTGGCCTAAAAACTCAAATGGTTGATTGCCAATGGATTGCTGCAAGGCTTGCTTTTGTTTTGTGAGCTTACCAACTTGCTGCTTGTCTTTAGCGTGTGAAAATGCCGCCGCTACAGCACCGAGTAATTGCTCATTCTGCCAAGGCTTGGCAATAAAGTCAGAGGCGCCAGCTTTAATTGCTTCGACAGCTAGCTGAATATCGCTATAGGCCGTCATAAGCAATACCGCAATGTTAGCGTCTTGGCTCATTATTTTTTTTAGCCAATAAAATCCTTCTTTGCCACTAATTGAATCTTGCGTGAAGTTCATATCGAGTAACACAACATCTATGGCCTGATCCGCCTCATGCTGTGCGTTAATGATACCTTCGATATCAAAGGGGTTATCTGTGGTTTTTACAACCTGATAATGTTGTTTTAGAAGTAGTCGTGCGGCGATAAGTACGTCGGCGTTATCATCGACGATAAGAATTGATCCTGCTTGTTTCATAGCTGTTTATTATTATTCCTTTTTAAGAACACTAAGACTAATTGAAAAGAGGAACAGTGTCCATTTATGGACGATATATGATTTTCGAAGTGTTCTATAAGCGGACACTTGATTATATTCATCTTTATTATTTTTTACTTAAGTCGTTGTAATTTAATGAAAATAAAAGTTGGCACAAGAGTTGTTTTATCTATAGGTAATTAGCACCTAGATAACTTAAAGGCGTCAACATGGATAAGAAAATTACACGCTCAAATAACAAAGCACTTTTTAAGAAATCAGTAATTGCAGCAGCATGTTTAGCTGTTGCGGCAGCAGCTTATGGTTTCACACAAACTGAGCAAACAGGTCGTAGTCAGCAAGTAACCGCGACAAGCTTAACGATTAGCACAGTACAACAAGGTGAATTTGTTGATGCTTTAAGTCTTCGTGGTCAGGTTATGCCTCGTACTACTATTTACCTCGACACCATTGCCGGGGGCCAAGTTGAAGAGCGACTTGTTGAGCAAGGTGAGTTTGTTAAAAAAGGCCAACCCCTTGTACGTTTAAGCAATACCAATTTGCAGCTTGATGTAATGAGCCGTGAAGCACAGGTGACTGAGCAGCTGAACTTTTTACGTAACACGCAAATGAATATGGAAACCAGCCGTTTAAACTTACGCCGTGATTTACTTGAAATCGATCTTAAAATTACGCATTTATCGCGTCGCTTAAAACAGACTCAGCCGCTAGTGAAAACCGGTGTGTTAGCACAAGAGCAATTATCTGAAATTAAAGAAGATTTAGCGTATTACAAAGCGCGTAAAGAACTAACCCTTGAGCGTCAAAAGCAAGAAAACAGCATTCGTGAAGTTCAGGTAGCTCAGTTAAAAGACAGTGCCGACATGCTAGAGAAAAACCTACAGTTTGCGCGTAAGAACCTTGAAAACCTACTCGTAACAGCACCTGCCGATGGCTATTTAAGTGAGCTTGATGTTGAAATTGGTGAATCAAAAAGCCGTGGTGCTCGCCTAGGGCAAATTGATATTCCTAATGAATACAAGCTAGTTGTGCGACTAGATGAGTTTTACCTAAGCCAAGTTCAAACAGGTATGCAAGTGCTTATTGAACACGAGCAAGGCGAAATTGCGGCAACAGTTAGCAAAATTGATAGTCGTGTTCAGCAATCACTGTTTCAGGTTGAAGTCGATTTACCAAACGGCACGAGCAACATAAAACGCGGACAAAGTCTTGATGTGCAGCTGATGCTAGGTGATAGCAAAGGTACTGCTTTATTACTTGAGCGCGGCGCATTTTTTACCAGCTCAGGAGGTAACTGGGTTTATGTCATGGAAAAAGATGGCAATCGTGCAGTACGAAAAGACATTCGTCTTGGCAAAAAGAATCAAAACTATTATGAAGTGTTAAGTGGCCTAAGCGCCGGAGATCGCGTGATCACCTCTAGCTACAGCAACTTTGATAAAGCACAACAACTACAATTTTAAGGATAATAACAATGATTAAATTAACTAACTTATCACGCGTATTCCGTACTCAAGATGTTGAAACAACAGCACTTAATAACATTAACTTACATGTAAACGAAGGCGAGTTTCTTGCCATTATGGGGCCATCTGGCTGTGGTAAATCAACATTACTCTCTATTTTAGGTATGTTGGATTCGCCATCGGCAGGCAGTTTTGAATTTTTAGGTGAAGACATCGCAGGGTTTGGTGAAAAGCAATTAGCGACACTTAGAAAAGCGTCGATTGGTTTTGTTTTTCAAAGCTTTAACTTAATTGATGAATTAACAGTATTTGAAAACGTTGAGCTGCCATTACAGTATCAAAATATCTCAAAAAGTGAACGTAAGCAGCGAGTAGACGCAATCTTAAAACGTGTTGCAATCGACCATAGAGCAGATCACTTACCGCAGCAGCTATCGGGTGGTCAGCAGCAACGTGTAGCAGTAGCCAGAGCTCTTGTGATTAATCCAAAACTAATCTTAGCGGATGAGCCTACGGGTAACCTTGATTCAAAAAATGGTGATGAAGTCATGGCGATGCTGCGTGAGCTAAATCGCGAAGGTACCACGGTAATTGTGGTTACTCACTCAGAAAAAGAAGGCAATTATGCTGACCGTTTAGTGCGCTTACTTGATGGCCAAGTGATGGTTGATAAAGCTAACCGTGTTCAACAAACAGCGGAGGTGGCATAACATGATTTTAAGTTATTTGATCACCGCTCTGCGTGCGTTTAAAAACCAAAAACAGCATTTTATTTTAAATGTTCTGGGTTTAAGTGTGGGCTTAGCTGCGGCAATTCTAGTTGCTTTGTTTGCAAAAAATGAGCTTTCGTACGATAGCCAACAGCCTCATGCTGAGCGTGTTTATCGCGTTGGCCAAGACTTCTCAAAACTCGGTTTATCTGTGGTGCCTATTTTTAATTATGTGCAGTCAAAGCAGGCCGAAGATTATAGCCAAGTTGAAGAAGTATTCGGATTAACTATGGTCGAGCTGACCCGTGAAGCCATGGTTGATGTGAGTTACCGCAATCAAGGCTATAAGTTAAATGCCTTGTATGGTGCTACAGCAAATATTGAAAACTTTATTGCTATGGAGACGCTGGCGGGTGATTTAACAACAGCAATGAGTACTCCAGATAGCCTCGCTTTAAGTGAATCTGAAGCACTGCGCATTTTTGGTCGCACCGATGTGATTGGTGAAACACTAACGCATGAACAAGGGCAGTACACAGTGCGTGCCGTGTTTGCAGACTTAACAGACAACACCCACTTTGCCTTTAAAAACCTTGTTTATGTTAAGCATGATCCAAGCGAAATAGATATCAACAGTAGTTATGTTTATATGCGTTTAGCAGAGGGCACCGATACAGATGCATTAGCTAAAACCTTAACAGAGCGCTTTTTTAGTGGTTCGATGCTGGAGCAAGTTAGTTTAGAGCTGCATCCATTACTTGATTTGCACTTAACAGCTAAATCACCGTTTGAGATGAAAGCGGGTGGTGCTAAACAAGTGGTGATGATCTGTGTTGGTTTAAGCGTGTTACTTATTCTTATTGCAGGTTTTAACTTCATCAATATGACCGTCGCTCAATCGACGAAACGTGCAAAAGAAGTGGGTGTGCGTAAAGCGCTTGGCGCAAGTAAAGGCCAGTTAGTAACGCAGTTTTTATCTGAATCTGTGTTGGTATCAATGCTTTCAATGGTGATTGCATGTGCTTTAGTGGAGCTATTTTTACCAAGCTTTAACCAATTAGTAGACCGCGAATTGGTCGTGAATTATGCCTCTGAATTTGGCATTGCAATTATTGTGGTCGCAATTGCTGTGGGCATATTAGCTGGGCTTTATCCTGCATTCTTTATTTCGTCATTCAGTGCAAAACGCGTTTTAAGTGGAGACTTACAGCGTGGTAATACAGCAATATGGGTTCGTAAGAGCTTACTAACCTTACAGGCTTCACTAGCAATAGGTTTAATCATTGCCTCTATTACCTTGTTAAAGCAATTAACTTACTTACAAAGCTTACCTTTAGGCTATGAAACAACACAAAGATTGGTTATTTCAGAGCTACCTGTAGGCGAAGTATTCACAAAAGAAAAAAATGCCTTAGTTAACCGTATTAGTGCAATTCAAGGTGTACAGCAAACAACAGTTATTGATACCCGTTTAACTGTTTCAATCAATAATACACTTATGCCAACGTGGCCAAATGGTGAAGCATCTGGCAGCTTAACGCCTGTTGTTGGCGCAAGCTACGATGTTGTAAAAACACTAGGATTAAAACTGGTTGCTGGTCGTGACTTTAGCCGTGAGTTTGCCGGTGACTGGGCAAGCCGCGAAAATGGAGTAACAAGTACGGGCACCATTGTGACTGAATCTGTCGCAAGGCAAGCGGGTTACACTAACATGAGTGACTTTATTGGTAAGGTAATTAAAGACTCAGGTCGCGGCATAGATATGCGTGTTGTGGGTGTGGTGGAAGATGTAAAAGTAGGTAATGTTAAAGATGCCAACTCTAATATCATGTTCTTGTGTGGTTTTAACTTTTTATCACCTGTATCAGAATTAATTTTAACCATTGATCAGCAAAACTTACCATATATTAAAGCTCAGCTCGCTGAAATATTAGCAAGCTCAGCCAATATCTATGAACCAAAAATTAACTTACTCGCAGACAACTACAAAACCCTGTTAAAAGGTGATGAGCGAATTTCGAATGTCGTTTTAATCTTTACCGCTCTTGCCGTGTTCTTAACTTGCTTAGGTACTTTTGGTTTGGCTTCGTTTGCAACAGTGCGTCGTCAAAAAGAAGTGGCTGTTCGAAAAGTGCTAGGTGCATCACGCATCAGTATTGTAAATATCATTGCTAAAGAGTTCCTAGTGCTGGTGGCGCTCAGTATTGCTATTGCGTATCCAGTGACTTACTTCTTAGTAGGAGATTGGTTAGCGAACTTTAATGACCGCATAGAACAAGCTGTATGGGTGTATTTAGTTGCCGCCGTCGCGGTGGCCGCGATTACCTGGGTTACCGTTGCAAGCTTAGCCTTTAAGGCCGCAAGCACCAGACCATCGCTTATCTTGCGATATGAATAACAGTTAACTAACTCTCAACTATAAGCCCAGCAATACAGCTGGGCTTTTTTAGTTTTAAATGCTTATTGAGGATGGTTGTCGCCTACGTAGGGCATGCTTTAGCGCGTTGGTATGAGAGTTAAAGGTCTTTAACCTTCACCGCGGGGTTACCTGCTACTAGGGTATTTGCCGCGACATCTTTGGTAACTATTGCCCCTGCGCCAATCACGGCATTATCAGCAACTTTAATACCTGCAAGTATAATAGCGCCTGCACCAATCCATACATTGTTACCAATGCTAATCGGCGCTGCAAAATTAGCTTTTGCTAAACGCTCGGTTGGGTTTACTGCATGCGATACCGCGAGTATTTGTACATTAGGGCCAATTAAGCAGTCATCGCCTATCGTAATTTGCGCATCAGATAGCGGTGCATCGAGTACAGTACAGTTAATATTTATGAAGGTTCGATCACCTATTTTAATACCACTGCCATAATCACAATGAAAACCTGCTTCAATAACAACCTGTTCGCCACAGTGAGCAAACATGCCTTTTAGTCGTTTTAAATTGCCTTTACTTGGGCTTTTGGCAAATAAACGGCAAATTTCATGAGTGTTTTTTCGTTGTTCTATAAGTGACCTTTCTAGACTGTTAAATGAAATGCTCATCGTTTATTCAGGTAACCCAATATGTGCATGACCACTTTTATAGTCAATAGTGATTAAAAAATGTTTGAGAACATCGTAGCCTATCAAGCCTTGTACTTTTTTTCCTCTTATATGTGTACCCGTTGTTTTATATTGAGATTCAAGATTCGCAGACTCTCCTTTAGCGGGGATACTCACCAGTACATTTTCCATTTCAAAAGGACCAAATTTTAGCCAAGGGATACGAAAGCTTTCAGTCATACCACTTGTATTCACGCCTGTGCTTATTCCCGATTCGCGCTCTATCTCATCAAGCCACCCCATGCTTTGAGCGACACTTCGTTTAACAACCATACCGCCATTGTTACCCGTGTCGAGCACCAACCATATTGATTTTTCATTACTTAACATCACTTCTACAATAGGCATACCTGAGCCTCTTTGTTTTAGCATTTTAATGTTTTCGGTGTCATTTAAATTGACTGAGTCATGGGTAATAAGACGCATTTTTTGATTTGGGTAATCCAGTTGTATAACAAATTGGCGAAAGAAACCGGCACCAAATAGGAGTGCGTTATCATGAAAGCCAAGGTTGATTTCTACAGCATCATCAACTTCAGTGTCCATACCAAAAAAATTAATAGGCACATTGTGGTAAGTTGTTTTATTTTCAGTGCCATATACGCCTTTAATTCGCGTTTTGCCTCCTTTATCGAGATCAAGCTTATTTTTGTTAATAAAGTGAGGATTAATGCCATTCACTTGTGCGCCCGTATCCAATAAAATTTTACTCGGTATACCAGATACAGTTGCTGGCACTTTGATGTGACCATTTTCTAAGTGAAAATCCAGCCAAGGCGTGACCGCCGCGTGGCTACAAAAACTTAAAACAGTTAAGCACAGTGTAATAAGTAACTTCATTATTAATCCTTTAATTTATTGTTTTTTATAGCTTAAGCTATTTATAGTGAAGTAATTCAGATACCCATGCAAGCCCAAAGTTGACTCAGTTACGGCTAGCCTTGTGTCGCAATGATGACAAGTGAAATGGTATAGGGACTTTGAGTGTAAATAATTTAGGAGATCATATAAGAATAATGCATTTTATGCTCTATAGCGGTTACTAAAGAGCATATGGTATTACGTCATAATTGTGCTCGGGATGATTTTAACCACTTATTAAGCCAAGCTGATTGCTCTTTAAGTAAATATGTTAAGTTTTCTTTCGCTCTATAAGAGTGGCCTTCATAGGGGAGCATAATGAGCTGGGTTGTTTTTTTATTCGCAATTAGCGCTTGATACATTCTTGTTGATTGTAGGGGGTAAGTCCCTGAATTTTGATCATTTTCACCGTGAATAAGTAGCAATGGCGCATCAATTTTATCTGCGAACATGATTGGTGATAAGTCAATATAGGTCTCTTTTGCTTGCCATAGAGTACGCTTTTCACCTTGAAAACCAAAAGGCGTTAATGTTCTGTTATAAGCACCGCTTCGAGCAATACCAGCTTTAAAAAAGTCAGTATGTGCGAGCAAGTTTGCTACGGTAAATGCGCCATATGAATGACCCATGACAGCTAAAGAGTCGATATCAATCAACCCTGTACCTTCGAGTGCATTGATAGCTGCTTGTGCATTAAGATTTATTTGATTGATAAAGTCATCATTGGGTTCTTGACCGTCAAATGCAGTGATTGGCATGGATGGTGACTCAAAAACTGCGATGCCGTCATGAAGAAAAACCAAAGGGCTTAATGGATCAAATTGCCTAAATATATTTGTTTTTACAGTATTTTGTTGGCTTAGTTTTTTATTATTAAATTCATCCGGATAGATCCATAGGACCGCAGGTATTTTGCCTTGTGCTTTATCGTAGTTACTCGGTAAATGTAGCGTACCACTTAAATTTAACCCATCACTTCTTTTATAATTTATAAATGTAGGAGGCTTGTCAAAATATTGCTTATTTTTGTTCGTTAATAAGGGGATTCGCTCATTCATATCAGTGCTTGAAATTGCAAAATATTGAGGAGCTGTTTGTACATTTTGTGTTTGTATAATAAGCGTATTATTTGCAACTCTTAAAGGGAGTTCAATGCTTTCTTCACTGCTGATAAAGTACTCTTTTCGTGTGTTATTGGTTTTGTTTAGTGTCTTTATAGTGGGCCTGATGCCCTCTTCGCTAAGGCCATTAGATAAAAAGAAAAGATTTGAATCATCTTCAACAAGCACTTCATACCCTTCAGGTAGTCTCAGAGTTTGCGGATCGCCAAAGTCATTAAATTTATCTCTATAGTCTCGTTGTTCAATTAAGACACTTGCTGAGGTATTTGCACTAATTAAAGAAGCTTTTGCTTGTTTGCTAGCATAAAGCCACTCTTGAGCGACTCCGGCACCTGACTTCCCCCATATTATATTATGTACTCTCCACTTAGCCTGATGGATGAGTTGTTTGTTTTGATTGAACGGGCTGGCAAGTTTATATGTATTGTCATGATATTTTTTATCTACTGACATATCACCATTATCAATTGCTTCGGTCCAAGTGAGAGTTGAGCCTTCAAAGGGAAGCCATTTAACTAATCTTGCACCATTAGGGACGCTATCTTTGGCTTTCTTTAAGTTAACCTTGTTATTTAAAGAGGGTAAGACATTTAGCTGGTGGTGGGTTTTTAAGTTAGTAATTTGATAGTCTCTGCCCCACTTTTTGTATGGTAAAAAGGAGGAGAGCTCCTTGGGTAGAGTTGACGACAACACATACTCTCCGTCAGGAGACAAAGAGAAATCATCAAATAGCATGTTATCAGTTAGAGAGGTCACATTACCTTTTAAATCGATTTTAACTAAGCTTGAAAGTGCTAGAGTTTTAAATTGCTCTTTAAGTTTGTTATTTTTTAGAAGGCTTTGATATGTTCGCCCTTGCTCTACTTGTCGCTCAGATGAGAGAGAGTTTGGCTGTTTTAATTCGTTAATGGGTGAGTGTACTTTAGTATTTCTTTTTTTAACGATTAGTGCTGTGCTATCAGGTAGCCATCTGAGGTGTCTGCCACCTAATGTCGCTGATAAATTGGCCTGAGAAAGGCGTTTGAAAACCTGAGCTTCAACGTCATACACCCATAAATTAATTGTGTTGTCATTTTGAATTAAATAAGCAATTTTTTTAACGTCAGGAGACCAGTTATAGTCGATAATGACGCCGTTATCAGGGGTTAGGTCTATGCTCGTTCTATTGCTGATATCAAAAAGTGTTGTATGGCTATATAAAGGTGTGTCAAATCGGCTATATAGATTGCTATAAAAATCCAAGCCCGCTAATTGCACGCGTGCTTGTGATACATAGTGAATCGATGGATAGCGTATCTGATGTAAAAATAGAGCCTGTTTCCCATTAGGTGATAGTGATACATTCTCTTGTGTTGTGGAATCTATATAACTTTCCCATTGGGGTTTATTCTCATCTGTGTTTGCGTGTATCGCGAAAGATAAGAGCAATACTATAAATATAAGAAATCTATTCATTGCGTAATGCCTTTATTGGATCTTGTCTTAGTGTTTTATTGATGGGAAAAAAGCTTGTGATAAGCGCCATAACTAACAGCCCAAGCCAGATAGATAATGTTAACCACCAGTTTATAGTTAAGGTGACGTTGGGTAGTGAAAAGCAATAACCAATAATTAAAAATGCTAATGAAAAAGCGAGCACCAAGCTCATCGTTATGGGTTGCATAAGCTCAAGTAAACTTTCTTTTAATAATCTTAAGTTATCCGCGCCCATTGAGAGCTTAACGCCCAAGCTATATCTGCGTACTTTAATTAAGTAGTTAACAATGCCATTGATGCCTATGCAGACCATGAGTAATGATGTTGATGCAAGTACAATAGCGAGCCAAGCAGCGTTTAAATGACGTTGTCGTTGGTCATCAAATTGAGTGGTTAATGACGCTAATGTATGTATATCTAGGCGTTTATCAATCCCGTAGATCAGTTGCTGAATTTGCGATGTTGATGCGGAATCTTTCATTGTTAGAAGGTAGGTATATTGACTCCAGCCTGGGTAATCTTTGGGTGTGAACACTTCAAAGTTTTCACTTTCAGGCCTTCCTGGTACGTAGGTATTACTGACTACGCCTACGATAGAATAAAACGTTTTGCTGTCAAAGCTGACTTTACTATTTAGTACATTCTGTGTGTTTTTATCCAACATATCCGCAAGGCGTTGATTAACAATAATGGGCGGGTTTTTAAGTTTTTCATCACCTTTGCGAAAGCCCTTGCCTGTTACTTTAAGATCTAATTCTGCAAAATAATTGTTGGAAACTAAGCTATTACGCGCTTGGGCAATATACTGGCCAGATTCATCATATATTTGGTTAACATTAACCGTATCGGGTAAGCGTTGCTCTGATGATAGTGCTAAACTGCTCACGTTATCGAGGTTTAATAACTGTTGCGTAATGGCTTTATGAAGGTTGATTCGTTCACTCGGCTTATCGATATTACTGTAATTTATTGTAAGTGAGTATTTACCCTGAGAGTTTATACCATTATCTCTGAGCGCTTCAGAGAGTGTTACTAACACGACGTGACTTGCTGCGGTTAATACTAAAAATGAGAACAAAATCTGTAAGCCAACCAATAAATGACTGGTCGCTGCGCTCATTTGTTTTCCTGTGCCTTTACCGCTACTTTGTAAGCTACTTATTAAGTTTTTTTCTTTTACGACACTTAATTCTATAAATGAATAGAGTGCTGCAATAGTAATAATCAAAAATGCTGAAAACAGGAGCGTATTAATACTTAACGAAAGAGTATCTAGCCGCTGTATAGAATTTTCGGCTAAGTTTTGAATAACGATAAACCCTATTTGGGTGAGCGTTAATGCCAGTATGACTGCAATGCTAATCAGTAGTAAGTTGTGTTTTAGTGTTTCAACAATGAGCTGTTTTGTACTTGCTCCAAATGCAAAGCTAATAGCAATTGGTTTTATACGAGTAATGGCTTTTGCAAGTTGCATACTAGAGAGGTTGATAAGTGCGATGAGTAATAACAAACAAACACCTAAAAGCAGCATGAGTACTATTTTTCCGCTATCACCTTTTAATGCGTCACTAAATGTCGTGATACGTGCGTTAACAGTAAAGTCCTTTAGAATGTTAGGAGCATGGAGCTGGGCGCCTTTCAATGATAGGTCTGATAACTGTTGTGTGATTGCAGATTCTGATGCTGTATCTTTTAATCTAACAACACTTTTGTATGCACCCATAAACCCATTTGCTGTTTTGGGATCAAATACCTCATCGACATCAATAGGTAACCATATCGCATCGTTTATATTTTTGTAGTGGGGCAGAACAAGATCATCTGGAGCTACACCAACAATAGTGAATCGACGTTGATTTAACTGTATTTTTTGACCAATGATATCATCTTGACCTTGGAAAAGTTCTTGCCATGCCCTATAGCCTAAAACGACAGACATGTGCTTACTGCCGAGCGCCTCGGTCTTATTAAATAATCTGCCAAGTTCAGGTTTTACACCAAGCAGGTCAAACAAGTTATTAGATGCAAGAATAACGTCTACAGCGGGTCTAGTTGGCCTGTCTAATAATTTATAACTGGTCCACTTATGGTAGGTAGCCATGTCAGTAAAGAGCGTATTTTCACTCTCTATATAACTTATTACTTTTGAATTACTAGCAGGGCCTGAGTAGCTTTTTGAGTTTACGGTGCCTTCTAGTAAATATAAATTATCACTTTGTTGATAAGGCAAGGGGGAGAAAAAGACTAAATCCACTAAGCTAAATGCACTTAGTACCATGCAAAGAGTAAGCGCTAATGTAAATACGGTTGTTAAATAGTACTGTTTAGCACGTTTGAAGGTATTGTAGGCTACTTTTAACATGGCTGAGCAACTCGATTTGCCTCTATTGGCGTATTGATATCATCATTTTCAGCTATTACAGAGCCATCTTTTAATTGAATATTACGAGATGCCATGTTGGCATAACGCGGGTCATGGGTGACTAAAACGATTGTTGTGCCTTGCTGATTAAGGTCTTTGATCAATGCCATGATGGCATCACCGTTTTTAGAATCTAAGTTACCTGTTGGCTCATCGACAAGCATAATTCCTGAATCACCAGCTAAAGCGCGAGCAATGGAAACGCGTTGCTGTTGACCCCCTGATATTTGGTTAGGGTATAAATCAGCTTTATCTGCAAGGCCTACTTTTTCTAAGCAATCTAAAGCACGTGCATGGCGCGTTGAAAGCGAATCCCCTCTGTATTTTAAAGGCAGTGCTACATTTTCTAAGACGGTCATTTCATCTATCAGATTAAAAGATTGAAATACAAAGCCGATTCTATTTCCACGAACTTTAGAGCGTTGCGTTGAGTCCATATCAGAAACCAGTAAGCCGTCGATGTAATATTCACCACTTTGTGGGGTATCGAGTAATCCCATAATATTCAGCAGTGTTGATTTTCCGCACCCTGATGGGCCTGAAATAGAAATAAATTCGCCATCATAAACAGTGAAGCTAATTCCTTTTAAAATTTGACTGACCTGATCGCCATTGGTAAAGGATTTAGTTAAGTTATTAACCCTTAAAATTTCAGTGTTCATACTTCTAGCTCTCTATTTTTATAACTTTTGTTTCAGCAGGAATGTCTAAGGTGGAAATAATAACTTGCTCGCCAGGCTCTAAGCCTGATAGCACTTGAATTAGCTGTCCTGATGTTTTGCCATATTGCACATCAACTCTAACAGCCTTGTTATCACTTGTTAGCTTGAATAGTGAACCATAACCACCTTCTTTAGCATCACTGGGTTGCTTTATGTAGTTCATATCTTTTTGCACGTCAGCGTAGATGGTTGCATCAACCTGTTGCATCGGTTTCATGCTGCCATGCTCAATTGCTTCAAGTTCAATATCAACCTGTACAGCACCATCATTGATCACAGGGTCAACACGAACGACTCGTCCATGCACTTGCTCATTGAGTGTTGTAATGTCGGCTTTCATGCCCATTTGAATTAAGTGCGCTTGAATTTGCGGAACTTTTATTTCCCCAACTAATGGCGAGAGGCTGCCAATGAGCGCAAGCTCAGAGCCTGCTGTTACACTTTGCCCTAAACTGAGAGGAAGACGCTGTATGACCCCTTTCATTCCTGCTTTTACAGATAATTGCTCGACCATAAGTTTTGCGACGTTGAACTCATCTTCAGCTTGAGAAATAAGATCATCTTGAATCGAAAGTGCTTCTTTTTGCATTTCAGTGAGCTTGTCTAATTTTGATTCTTCGAGGCTGATACGTTTGAGTAACTGCTTCGCTTCCAATTCGTTTTTTTTAGCACTAATCCCAGAGACAATTCCTGATTTAGCTAAAGAGCGTTCGGCTTCTACTTGGAGCATGGCAATTTCTGCTTGTGCTTTTAACTCAGAGATACTTGATTCATTGTTTAACAGCTCTCGTTGTTGCACTAACAAAGTTTGACGTTTCTGTGTCTTTGCATTTTTGAGCTTCGCTAAAGCTAAGCGCAGCTTACTCTCAAGCTCAGGGTTGTTTAATGTCAGAATCACTGTATCAGGCTCTACAACAGCCCCTGCTTTTAGCTTTATTTCGTCGACAACCGCATTGCTAGTGGCTGTGAGTAGTCTTTTATTAATTGATTGTAGCGAGCCATAACCTTCAACCTTAATAGAAAAGTCACCTCGTTCTACTTTTGCCATCGTTACAGACTCAAGTGAGATTACTTCTGCATTATCTGCAAACCCTAACCGCCAACCAGATAAAAGCATAATGGCTGACAAACCAATTAACCCCTGATAAACAAGTTTAGATGTGAGTTTCATTATTTTTTCCTTTGCTTTATGAGCAATCTTTAGTTAGATCACCTCTGACAGGGCTTGACCATTAATTAACTTTTCTAAGTCTATTACTCTGTCTGCTGCTTTTATCGTTTCTTGCCTGTGGGCGACACTAATTCTGGTTATTCTTTTTGATTTTAAATGCTGATTCACTTGTAATTCTGTAGCAGCATCTAAGTGACTCGTTGCTTCATCTAAAAATAAAACAATAGGTTGGCTGTAAAGGGCCCTGGCTAAAAGTAAGCGTTGCTTTTGACCGCCAGACAATGAACTACCTAAGTCGCCCACCTGTGTATGCAGCCCCATTGGCATGGCTTGAATCTCTTGCCAAATTGCTGCGCCTTTTGCAGCTTCAATCACTTGATTGATATCTGGCTTGGGTTCAAAAAAGGAGATATTTTCAATTAAAGAGCCATTCAGTAATTGATCATTTTGCATAACCGTGGCGCACATAGATCGAAAGTTTCGCATCCCTAGCATATTGATTGAGTGGCCATCTAATAGATAATCACCTTGCTCGGCTTTAATTAGGCCAGTCATTAGCTTAAGTAAGGTTGATTTGCCTAATCCTGAGCGGCCAATAATAGCGACAGACTCTCCAGCATTTATTTCAAAGTTGATACCTCTAAATAACCAAGGAGATGAAGGAGAATATCTAAAATGTAAATCGCGTACTTCGATATGTCCCTTAGTTTGCTCTTTTGCAACGACCAATGAATTACTCTCTTGTTCTTGGCTTTGCATGACGATATCTGACATTCTTCGAAGGTAAGTGGATGCCAACTTAAATCGAAATATATGGTCAACTAAGGTTTGAGTGCTGCTTGAAAATTGTTGACGATAGGCTAAGAAAGCAATGAACATACCAATCGTAAATGCATTGTTTATGATTAATGTCGCACCAAAAAATATAACGGTTAAATACTCTATTTTACTTATTAATTCTTGGCTTATTTCAGCCGAAATAGATATTTTCTCTCGCTTAATATTTTCATTGGTTGTATCGGCAAATAAGTTAAGCCACGATGATAATCGTGTACTTTCTTTGACGTAGCACTTTATGGGCATTATCGCTCGAATTGTTTCGAGAAAGTGGCTATTTTCTTTTGCTTGTTTCGCTAAAACTTGTTCTAAGTGTTTATTTTCTTTTTTTGTTAAGTAAAGCCTTACCATTAACGTGATAGATAAAAATATAAGTGATATCAAGGCAAGGGTAGGTGAATAGGTATACATTATGATTAAAGTCGTAATACCAAGAAGGCCTTCGACAATCGCGGCAATAAAGCCTCGGCTAATCATACGCTGAACTTCATTAAAGGCCTCGAATCTTGATTTGATATCTCCAACATGGCGAGACTCAAAGAATGATAGAGGTAAATGTAGTAAGTGGCGTTGTATATTAGCCTTTACCTGAAAACCTAAGTTCTTATCTAGGTATAATATTGCCGCTGAGCGAATAATATTACTAAACGTAGTTAATAGTGTGATTGCTAAAAATGCAGCCAGTAGCCAGACCAACACACCGCTATCTGAAAGTGGAATACCATGGTCAATGACGATTCTTATATAGTATGGGGATATGAGCAAAAAGCATTGCAATATCAATGCAATAACGAAAATTTTAAACAGCGATGAGCCTAACCCATCAATATTACCTATAAATGTTCTAAGTGGCATTTTTACTCTTTCATCTGCAACCGTAAATGTCGATGAAGGAGTTAACTCTATTGCAATACCAGTGAAAGCTTCAGAAACTTGTTTCCAATCAAGTTTAACTTTCCCTTTGGCAGGATCATGAATAACGATCCCCGTTCTACTGACCGACGCTAAGGTTACAAAATGATTAAAGTTCCAATGAAGGATTGCTGGCCCTTTTAGTTTTGATAGCTGTCCAAGCTCTAGTTTTAGTACACGCCCAGACAAGCCAATATCATCAGCTATTTTTAAAATATGTTTAACGGTAATGCCTTGTGTTCCTACCGGATAGCGCTGTCGCATGGCAAGCATATTAACTTTGTAGCCATGATAAAATGCGATCATTGCAAGGCAAGTAATCCCACATTCAGCTACCTCACTTTGTAAAAAAGTAGGCAATTTAGATGATTTGAAGTCTATATAATCGGTGAGTCGCATTTAGTTTTCACTATTTAATTAAATTGATAATCTTTTCATCTTGCTTGTTAAGTACTATTTTTATTTCAGCGTTAGGTGATAATTTTTTTATATCATTTTCTTTGATTTTCAAATGAACTTTTTGTTCTTTTTCACTTGATATTCCATTAATAACCATAGTGACTGTTGCAGTTATTTTTTCATCGTTAATATGTAGAGTTGCTTTGTCATTTACATTTAAATTGATTTTCTTGGTGTTTGATATCCAAAAAGATAATTCACCATCGGCTGGTGGGGTCAAAAGATAACCAAGAGGCTTGTATGGTTGGGTTATATTTTTATCAATTTTTGAGTGAAAGAAAAAACCGTCACTGGGAGAGCGGATAACATCACTTTCTAAATTGCTTTCATTATTTAGTTTAGAGATAGAGATCAAAGCCTGATCTTTTCTTACATGCCCACCATTTTTTGATAGATAACTTTTTATAATGGCAACTTCACTATAAATTAGTGGTGTATAATTTTCAGCAGATATCTTAATCGCAAGACTCTTACTTGATGGGATCGAGATTATTTTTATTAAAAGAAAGAAAGCGATAAATATAAAGATAAGAAATAATATAGAGTTATTTATCACTTTAGGTTGCTTTATAAGCGACTTGCCAATATCACTTGATTTATATTGGTTCCTAAGTGCTTCCTTTCTAAACATATTAACAATAGACATGATTTAGCTAACTTTCTTTATCGGAATATCACCAACAACAGTGTTGCTGTTCATATAACTAAGTGGGCATCCCATTTGCCAGCTATCAAGAGTCGTGAAGCCTTTTATCCAGGTGCTAAACTTTTCATTATTCAAAGTGAGAGTGCCGTCAGGGTTAATCTTGCCAATATTGTTTCTGTCATCATCTAAAGCAACGGTACATTTATTGATATTACCATTTGCTCTAATTCCTAAAGAGTTTGGCTTTCCTGCGTAACAAATATAATGACCTAATTCATCTATTTTTTTACTATTACCTGAATAGCGTTCTGTCAGTTCTTGAGCTAGTTGCTTGGCTGACTTTTTAGATATTAAGCTATTTATTTTTTCTTGATTATCACCCCCTAAATTAGATATTTCTTTAAAAAATAGCCGAAACCTATTATCTTCTTTTAGCTCTTCATCATAGCGTTCACAAAAAGCTAAAACACTCTCATGGTTTAAGTCTGTAATATGTATTCTGAGAGTTATATGAAAATCAAGATCTGTTGCAGATGCTGTTAATAAGCGACCCCATATTTTATCAAAACTGCCTCTTCCGTTACGCGTTAATCGAGTTGTGTCGTGTGACTCTTTATCACCGTCAATAGAAATTTGAAAGCTATTTTGTTTTAACTCAACAAGTTTTGTGAGTGTTTTTATATCGAGAAGAGAGCCGTTTGTAGTCAAATCACCATATACTTTACAGTTATTTTCCCTTGCTAAAGATTGCGCGTATTCAGCAATTTCAAACAGAATATCTTTTGCTAATAGAGGCTCTCCACCAAACCAACTTAAAGATAAATACTCTAGCTTAGGCATTTTGTTTTTGATAAGAACTTTAGTCGCATCGACTAACCAGCGAGGCATTTTGCCAATTTCAAAATCCTCGTAACAGTACACGCATCGGAAGTTGCATTGCTCAGTTGGAAAGATAATAAGTTGAAACTTTTCATTGCTAAGGCTATTTACTAATTGTTGTTTAGAAAAGCCCTTAATTTTATTTTTTGAAGTACTCATTTTTTTCCCTATTGAATTAATAAACCCAGATTATTTCAAAGAATAATCTGGGCTAAAGTAATAACTACTTTTCCAGGCTAGAACCACAGCCAAAGTTGATCGTGTTACCACAACCTGTATCGCCTTCTTCATCTTCCTCTTCCGGTGAGAAACCACCAGCTACAACGCCAGCTAACTCTTCACTTAGCTCAACTTCACCTAGCTCATTAAGTTTGATTTCTTCGTTTTTGATATTTTCAAATTTATTGCTCATTTTATTTCCTTAAGTTTATTTTATTAACCCTTATGGGTTATATGATTATGGCTGTAATTTTATATTTTTTAACTGTTAAATTTACTGGGTTTTATTATGTTGTTTATTCTTTTGTCTATTTCATCACTACTGTTTTTATCTCTTTTGTTTTTAGTTTCAAATAAATTTAAATTACTTGATATTTTTTCTTTTAAGATGAAGTAGTCTGTTTTTTCATATATTTTTAAAATTTCACTTTCTATTTCTCTACATGGACTGTTTCGATAAACGTTTAGAGCTGTCATCCCATAATTGAACTCATCATCTATTTCTTTGTATTTTTTTAACGTATTCATGACAAGTGACGAATTGTATGGTGCTTTGCTTTCTATAATTATATGTGATGCGAAGTTTAAAGAAGATAGTGATTCTATTTTTGTCTTTTTTAAGCTAGATATAAGATGGTCCATCACTATTCTTGACTTGCTTTCATTGTCTGTGCATTTGAATAATTCATAAAGTCGATAGCTATAAATTCCATTTTTTATGCATGTGTACTTTTTTATTTGTTGAAAGCAAGCTTTTAAAGCATCATCAAAATTTTTTAAGTTAATTAGTGAAATTATTTTTGATTCAATGTATATGTCATTATTAATATATTTCTCTGGTATCTTATTTTGAAGTGAGATAACTGCATCGAAATCGGAATTTGAAGTGTAATTTTTTAAGCATTCGTCAAGTGTCGCACGATATAGAATCTCCCACCCTTCACCCAGATCTGCTTTTTTCACGGCTATTCCTCCTAAGAAAATGTTTGAGTTTCCACAAAAAGGAGATATACCATTTAATAATGAGTTAAATTCGGTTTTTCTTTTTGTTAGCTTGTAAAGTCTAAGTAAGTTAATCGTGGGATCTATAAGGTTTACGAGATTTTGATTATCTTTGTCATTGCTATATGACTGGCTCCAAAAGTTGATTGCTTTCTTTAAAAACAGCTCACTTTCATTTGTTTTTCCTTGGTAGGCTAAAACTAATGGGTATGCATTGATTAGCCATCGCAATGTTCTGTTAAACTTTATCTCTTGACCTACTACATCTCTATCAAAAGCAACGCACATGTTCTCACACCACTGCTCAATATTATATAAAGCTGCCAAATCTCGCTTTTCAGTGAAGCGCTTTAAATGAGGTTTGTAGCTTGTCGAGATATTTTCTGGCATTAGCTAATGCCCTCGGAATCTGAGAAGGAGCTACGTTGTTCCTGATTATCACTTACATTGCAATAGACCTCTTCAGGATCGATATAACCACCGACGAGTGCATCAAGCAATTCGAGATTGGTAATTTCAATAAAGCCATCGTTTGTTCTTCGAGCTGCTATCGAGTGTTTTTCTGATTTCATATTGTTTCTCATTTAACATGCCTTATTAGTTTTTCGGACTTGAAGATAAACCTAAAATAAGCCTGCTGATTTGCAATGATTTAACGCTGATATATCTGTAACTAAGTTGTGACTTTCTTATAAATCAACTGGTTATGATTGTGTGGTAATTCTAATTACAGTGCGGTACTATAGTTGTTGTTAAGGGAGTGTTAAGTTTGTGAGTGGCTAAGCGGTATGTTTTTTAAGATTGGTGAGTGTTATTTAAATACGCAAGAGATGTCTCTTCGTATAAATGAGCAATCAATTTTATTAGAACCAAAAGTCTTTGCTGTCTTAATGTATTTTATTGAGCATAATGACCGTTATATTTCGATGGAAGAGCTCCATGAAAACCTGTGGCAAGGTCGATGTGTTTCAGATGCCGCTGTTAGGCGAATTATAAGTAAAATACGTATTGTGTTGAACGATGATCACAAAGAGCCTACTTACCTTCAATCTCTTCCCAAGCGTGGCTATAAATTAATTTGCCCAGTATCACAAATAGCAGAAACATCTACGTCTGAGGAAACTGAAAAGCCAATATCTGTAAAGAATAACGATGCAAAGAAAAATAAGCGTTTTTTATTCATTGTAATTGCCACACTCTTTTTGTTTTCATTGACCTACTTCATATATAAAAATATTGATAAAGAAGTACATGTCGTTACAAAAGTGATTGATTCTGTTATATCCGATAAAAAAACATTAACGGTTTCGAACGATGGCAAATATATCGCGTTTACAAGTAAATTTAGCCATGAAAAGGATTATCATATTTACTTGAAAAACCAGAAAAACGAAGTTGTAAAGGTTTTAGTAGATAATACTAAATTGCCTTTAGGACTAGCTTTTTCAAACGATAATAGACATTTGTATTTTTCTGATAACGTAGATGGTGTTGCGCTACTAAAGCTGGTTGATTTAAAAGATGAGGCACATAAAACAAATACATTAGTGTCTGACTTTTATTTCATTGCAGATGTATTTACTGATAGTAGTGAAGAGAATGTCGTTTACTTTTCTGGGCAAAAAAGCCAACAAAGCGCAATGCTTATCTATAAGCTCAATCTTGAGGGTGATTTGGAGGAGATCACATCGGTTGCTCAAAAAGGAGCATATGATACTCAAGGTAGTATATCTCCTGGCTCAGGAAAGTTAGCTGTGCTAAGAGCCTACTCAGATCGCAAGCGTAGTTCTATTCGAGTGCTCGACTTAAAATCAGGTAGAATGCTTTTCAATCATACTCAAAATTCTGTTATCTACGATGTTTTATGGCTTGATGAAGAGCATATCATTTTATTAGATAGTCAAAAGCTAACTAAAATTAACATTAAAACTGGTGATTCACAGACAATTACGGTGAACATAAATCGCCTGATAGCCCTCTCTAGGGTCAGCATAAATACATTACTAGCTATTAAAGATAACGATACTATTAATACTTTAATAGAGAAAAAGCT
The DNA here is from genome assembly GCA_004208945.1 of Pseudoalteromonas sp. CO133X. Lineage (GTDB taxonomy): Bacteria > Pseudomonadota > Gammaproteobacteria > Enterobacterales > Alteromonadaceae > Pseudoalteromonas. The sequence continues at coordinate 25,977 of SGPE01000022.1, forward strand.
GCCACTGAGTGACTTTAAAAATATTGAAATGATCCAAGAAAAACAATCAAAGCAAGGCATCATTGAAGCCTACCACCCCATTGGCAATAAAGTCTGGATGGTTATAAACGAGAGTGGAGTAAACTCTTTGGTTTTTTATGAAAAAGCAAAGGTTGATAAAAAAGTGACTTTAATGAGTACTGAAAAGCCACTTAAGTTAATAAGCTCCTCGACATCTGGACAGTATGTTTTACTAAAGCTCCAAGAGCGCATAACAATTCTTAATACATTTGATAATAGCCTGACGTATCTCACTAAAGCTGATGATTTGATTGGCGATGTTGCTTTTTCACTAGACGAAAAGTCTGTTTTATATACACGTAAAAATAATGGCGAATGGCAAGTTTTTATGTATGACATAGGAAAGAAAAAGCAAAATATTATCTTTAATGGTTATCGTTTTATTCGCCCATTCAATGCTGGATATGTTTTAGGTGACGATACGGGAAGGCTATCACGCTTCGATACGGAAAAAGAAATGGTAGCTCCAATGTTAGTTAATATATCTACAGAGAAAAATACAAACTGGGAAATCATTAATAATAAGATTGTATGGAGCACTCATAACTTAAAAAGCACCATCTTTAATGAAGTAGACTTATATGATGCTGATACTTTGAGTATAGAGTCAAAAACATTTGACTTTGGTGTGATTAGACCAAGGTTTTACGTGGACAAAACTAATAGCTTGATTGTAGTTAAGAGTAAAGGAAATAGGCATAGTGAAATAGTTTCCATTAGTATTCAATAGCTTAAAGTTTACTTTTTAAAGTTATAAAAAAGTTATCTTTTTATTATTGATAATATCCACTCTTTAGCTCAAATTTAATGTGAACAAAATAACTACAACAAAATTAGGGGCTACACGACCATGAATAACTTACTTAAAACATCATTTATCAATGCAGCTATTTTTATTTTTCTTACCATTGCAAGTTCTGGTGATTTACACATAAATAACAACAGCGCTATTGCTGACGGAGGGGATACACCAAATTCTTTGTGTACCATCAGTCCCATTTTTTGCGATGATGATTATTAAATGAGACTTTGTTATGGTAAATATAAATGAACTTCATTCTAGAATTGAGTGTATAAATTCAATAGATAGCTTTAATAAATTTTTTACAGATATAAAAAATACTTATAGTTATACGCAGGTAGGATTTATTACTTTTGATTTCTCTGACTTATTTAGATTTGATACTAATTACTTTGGAGAATTTGAGCACTCTTTTTTAGATGAGGTTCATTCCTGTAAAAAATTAATTCATTATTGTCTTAATGAAACAAAAGCGCTGATGCTTAGTGAAATAAATGGCAATTATGATTCAGTATTAATTGTTCCTACAGGTTTACATAAGAATAAATTTGCTTGTTTGGTACTTGAGTTGCCTAATTTAAGTACTGAACCGCACAAAGCAAAAATGCTAGGAGACTATTGGCGAATCTTTTTAATCGAAATGTTTGAAGCCTACCGACGTTCAACGCGTACAGAAGCTGTAAAAATTACACGGCGAGAAAAAGAGTGTATTAAATGGGCATCAATAGGCAAAACATCCTGGGAAATTAGTCAAATACTTAATATCAGTCAAAGAACGGTTGATTTTCATTTGTCTAACTGCATAAAAAAAACGAGTAGTACTAATCGACAGCAAGCTATCGTGAAGTGTATCTTAAACGGAGAATTGCTTGCCTAACACCAGCAAGAGCCACCTTTTATGGTGGCTTATTTGTACCTAGTGTGAACTTAATAGAATGATAAGTTTTCTCCCTCACTTTAATTTAAAACATTCACTTGCCATTTATATTGTTTCGTTTAAAATCTCAAAGCTTTCGAAACGAAACTTATGAGGTCATGTAAATGACAAAACGAAACACTCAACAACGTCGCCATACAATCTTAAGTCAAGTTAATGAGTACGGCGAGGTCGCTGTAGAGGCGCTGGCTGAGCAGTTTCAAACTTCAGAAGTAACGATTCGTAAAGATCTCACGGCACTTGAGAAAAGTGGCTTATTACTGCGCCGTTACGGTGGTGCCATTGCATTGCCGCAAGAAATCGTTGCAAATAGCAACGAGAAAAGCGACTCGCTTCGCAAAATGGCAATCGCTCAGGCGGCTGCAAAGCTTATTAAAGACCATAACCGCATCATAATTGATAGCGGCCGCACTACAGCAGCGATGATCCCTGAACTTGCCAATAAGCGTGGTTTAGTGGTGATGACCAATGCTATTAATGTCGCTAACCGACTGCTTTCATTAGAAAATGAGCCAACACTTTTGATGACCGGCGGAACTTGGGATCCGCATTCAGAATCGTTTCAGGGCCAAGTTGCAGAGAATGTTCTACGCTCTTACGACTTTGACCAACTCTTTATTGGTGCCGATGGCATTGACATTGATAGAGGTACTACAACCTTCAATGAATTAGTAGGGCTTAGCCAAGTGATGGCTGAAGCTGCTCGTGAAGTGGTAGTACTGGTTGAATCAGAAAAAATTGGCCGAAAAATACCGAATTTAGAACTGCCTTGGCAGCGTGTTACCACTGTTATAACAGACAACCACCTAAGCGTAGATAAGCGTGAGGCGATAACAGCATGTGGTGTACAGCTGATCTGTGCAGAAATTGAATAACCCGTAATAAGACCGACAACACCTTATTACGCATCATTTATGACAACACATACCGCCCAAAGTAAAACACTTTGGCATGTGCAAAAGGAGAAATTATGTGTGGAATCGTAGGGGCTGTTGCAGAACGCCCAGTAAATAAAATTCTTGTAGAAGGCTTAAAGCGTCTTGAATACCGTGGCTATGACTCAGCAGGTGTAGCCCTCGTTGAAGGCAATGTATTAAATACAGTAAAAGCAGTGGGTAAAGTTGCTAATTTAGAATCAGCCCTTAATGCGGCAAATGTTAAAGGCACGACAGGTATCGCACATACGCGATGGGCAACACATGGCGGTGTAACTGAAGCGAATGCACATCCGCATATTTCGAATAGCGAAATTGCACTCGTTCATAACGGTATTATTGAAAACCATGCTAGCCTGCGTGATGCGCTAAAAGGTGATGGTTATGAGTTTTTATCAGAAACTGACACTGAAGTAATGGTGCACCTTATCCACCAACTTCGTCAGCAACACACTTCTTTATTGGCAGCAGTACAAGCGGCTGTTAAGCAGTTTGAAGGCGCATTTGGTACCGTTGTTTTTGATAAAGCGAACGACAACGAAATCATTGTAGCGCGCTCAGGTAGCCCATTGGTTATTGGTTTAGGTCTTGGCGAAAACTTTATTGCATCTGACCAACTTGCTCTATTACCTGTTACTCGTAGCTTTATTTACCTTGAAGAAGGTGATGTTGCTCGTATTACCCGTGACAGTGTGGAAATATTTGATGCAAACGGCGAGGCAGTCGAGCGCGAAGTGATTGAATCAAACATCACGCAAGATGCATCAGGTAAAGGCGAATATCGTCACTACATGCTGAAAGAAATTTACGAACAGCCCCTTGCTGTACGTAACACACTTGATGGCCGCCTTCACAATGATACTGTGGCAATTGATGCCTTTGGTGACAGTGCTCAGCAAATCTTTAAAGACGTAAAGCACGTACAAATTATTGCCTGTGGTACTTCATATCACTCGGGTATGGTTGCGCGTTACTGGCTTGAGCAGTTTGCAGGCGTGAGCTGTAACGTAGAGATTGCCTCTGAGTTTCGTTACCGTGAATCATTTGTACATGAAAACAGCTTACTTGTGACCATTTCACAGTCTGGTGAAACAGCCGATACACTTGCTGCACTGCGTCTTGCAAAGCAGCAAGGTTATATGGCGTCAATGACCATTTGTAACGTACCTGGTTCATCACTGGTGCGTGAATCTGACTTAGCCTTTATGACTAAAGCGGGTGCTGAAATTGGTGTTGCATCTACTAAAGCCTTCACCACACAACTTGTTGGCTTATTAATGCTAACTGCATCTATTGCGCAAGAAAAAGGCTTAGATCAAAGTGCGATTGTCAATGCAATTAAAACACTGCCTAACAAGTTAGAAGAAGCATTACTGCTTGCAGAAGGCATTGAAGATTTAGCTGAAGAGTTTGCTGATAAGCATCACTCACTATTCTTAGGTCGTGGCTCACAATACCCAATCGCGATGGAAGGTGCACTTAAGCTGAAAGAAATTTCATACATTCACGCTGAAGCATACGCGGCGGGTGAGCTTAAACATGGTCCTTTAGCGTTGATTGATGCCGACATGCCAATCATTGTTGTAGCGCCAAACAATGAACTACTAGAAAAGCTTAAATCAAACGTAGAAGAAGTACGTGCCCGTGGCGGTATTATTTATGTATTCGCAGATAAAGACTCAGCGTTTGAATCTGATGAAACAATGCGTGTAATTAACGTAAACCATGTAGATGACGTGATTGCCCCAGTTGTATATACAATTCCATTGCAGCTACTTTCATACTACGTTGCGGTTATTAAAGGCACCGACGTTGATCAGCCTCGAAATTTAGCTAAAAGTGTAACTGTTGAATAAAGCCTGTAGATTTTAACGTTCATGTTAAAAGCAATAATAAACGTTCATACTTGGTATTTAAGTATGAACGTTCTATTTCAGCAATAGAGTTAACAGTTAATTACATGCTGGCAATGAAAATAAGCCGCTGTTCTACTCGATTGCTTAATGGTAACTTGATTCGCTTATAGCGAAAGTAAAAACTCACACCGCTAGAAATCATCTCAAAATCGTAATTATTTTAAGAGGTTACTTGATTTTTTAAAAGAGATGAGCCAATTAGCTTTCCAATAAACTATCGTTACTTTGTTAGAGCGTATTTCACTTTAATCTAGTTAGGTAACCATTCAGCTATCGCTTTGCCTATTTCATGCGGGGAATCTTCTTGAATGAAGTGGCTTCCTTTAACAGTGACTTCTTTTAGATTTGGCCAGGTCCTTACAAAATCTCTTGCAAAGCCAACGAGAAAAGCGCCAGGTTCAGCATTAATAAATAGTTTTGGAATATCCTCTGAGCTAGCGAGGAAGTTTGCATAACTTTGTACTATTTCTACGGTTTGCGCCGGTTCACCAGCAATAGGTAACTGGCGAGGCCCTGCAAGTGTTGCTCTTCGATTCTCCCCACTTTCTAAAAATGGACGACGATACTCTGCATGCTCTTTATCGCTTAAAGGACGTAAGATCGCAGCTGGAAGTAATGTTTCGATAAAAAAGTTGTCTTCTAATGCCATCTTTAGTCCTTCATCAGAACGTAGTGCTCCAATAGGGCCATGTAAATCAGCAGGAAAATCTTCCCATGACGGAAATGGCGTTACTATGGCTTCCATGAATGCGATAGCTTTTATGGCATGCGGATTTTGCTTAGCCCAATGAAAGCCAACTCCTGACCCCCAGTCATGTAGTACTAGTGTTACATTGTTTTTAATCTCAAGTTTCTCTAAAAGAGCGAAAGTATATTTACTGTTTTCAAATAAAGAGTAGCTACTGTCATCTGTTTGGCTGAGCTTGTCTGAGTCTCCCATGCCGATCATGTCGATTGCAATTAAACGTCCTTTTGATGATAAGTAAGGCATAACATTTCGCCAAAGATAGCTGGAAGTTGGATTGCCATGAAGGAATACGATCGGATCGCCACTTCCTTCGTCTATATAGGCCATACGTTTGCCTAATACATTGCAATATTTTTTCGCATATTGGAGTGTCTCTGATTTCATATTGTATTCCTCTAACATTATTGTGTGACTGAGTCATATAATAATGTGGAATTTTATCATGTCTATATTTTTTTATGATCGAATCACATATAATTTGAGTTATGAACGAAAATAAATACATCGCAAACCTACTTGGCGCCTTTGCTACAGAGGTCTCGAGTCGAATAGAGAATGAAATTTTAAATTTGGGTGGTCGAAGCCTAAATCATGAAGCAGCTTTGGTGGCTATTTATAATCATCCTGAAGAAACGATTGATGTCTTGAGTAAAGTGCTAGGGCTGACTCATTCAGGTGCTGTACGTTTGATTAATACGCTTGAAGCTGAAAAGTTGGTTAAACGTGTGAAAAGTAAGTTAGATGCTCGCTCGGTTGTACTTACGATTACGGAACAAGGGGCTTCTCGAGTGAGTAGAGTGTTAGCAGCCCGCGAAAAAGTGACCACTGATCTTTTGAGTCATTATGATGATGAAAGCCGTCAGCAGCTGATAACCTTACTTGAAGTGTGTTTAGGTAACTTTACTAACCAAAAAATAAAGGCACAAAGAGTGTGCCGTTTATGCAATGAAGATATTTGTAGAAAAGCGGGCTGTCCGGTCGAAAAATCAATTAGTTAATATTTAATTAGACTTTGCTATATGTGTCTTCTTTTATCTCTAAAAGTTTGTTAGCTTTAGGGTACTTTTTCTCTAAGGGACTAGCCATGCGCTTTTTATCAATTACTTTTTTAAGTAGCTTTTTTCTTTTGTGTACCCAAAATACGTTGGCGCAGTCTGAAATTAAACAGCAAACCCCTAATTATACCCAGCAAACCCACAGTTTTAAATCGACCATTTTAAATGAGCAACGCACTGTCGTTGTGCAATTACCAAAAAGCTATCAGGCCCATCCTAATAAGAAATACCCTGTTATCTATCGTTTAGATGGGGCTGGTAATTTACCATTGATTAATGCTGTGCTTGAGCGCTTACAACAAAATGATCAGGCGCCAGAGGCAATTATTGTTGCAATTGAAAGCACTAATCGACTTAGAGACTTTTATCCCACAGTGAACAAAGAACCACAAGGGCCCGTTGGCGAAGGCGGTGGTGCAGCAAAGTTTCTAGCTTTCGTAGAGCAAGAACTGATGCCTTTGGTTAATAAGCAGTATCGCACTCATGATTATAGAATTATCGCAGGAGCTTCCGCGGCTGGTGTATTTGCTCTTTACGCAATGCAGGCTAACCCCGAGCTATTTCAAGCACATATTGCTTATAGTCCTGCGGTATGGTGGAACTATGGTGCCCCAGTTAATAGCCTAAAAACCTTTATTACTAAAGCCAACAGTATCAACAGCTATGTATATATGAATATCGGCGAAGAAGCCGGCATTATGCGCGAAAGATACGATGATATGCAGCAAACGATGCAAAATAGTAAGGTGCAAAATCTGCGCTTTAAGAGTGACGCCTTTGCAGGCGTTTCGCATAACCTAACCTCAGCTGCAGGGGCATTTAATGCTTACCATGGCTTATTTTTATCTAAACATATGCCTTTGAGTGCACTGGGCGATGATGTTTCATCGATTGATGCCTATTATCAACGTTTATCCCAGCAATGGGGTGAGCAAATAGCGCCACCAGACCGTGCTGTTAGGTTACTTGGTTACAGCTTAACGGATAACCAGCAATTTGAGCGCGCGATTGAGGTGTTTAAGTACAATATCAAAAACTATCCTAAATCAGCGTACGCCTTGTCAGCTTTGTCATATGGCTATGAAATGCAAGGTAATACTCGCCAAGCATTAGTCCACATTGAGGCTGCAATAGCAGTTGCCGATGACGCTTACCCTTACCTTAATTACTTAAAAGAGACAAAAACTAGGTTGCAAGGGCTGCTATAATCAATAGGCTCGCTCCCCTAAGTCATATGCAAAATAACCATAGGTCGCAAAGATCATCATAGCAACTAATGAGCAATGCATGGCTCGAGCGAGTACAAGATCAATCGGGCGTGCGTGACGAAGTATTGCTTCACCGTTAACAATAGTTGCTTTGGCAGGTTTTTGACGACGAATTACTTTGCCATACATGGTCACTCTTATGCCTATTCCTTTATCCCATAGAGGCTCGTGTATTCCTTCTTCGCGCATTTTCTTCTCAATGTGCTTCATTGAAATACGAGTGAAGCATAGAGTTGAGATAAGAAAAGAGATAAATACAGGAAATGATATTATAAAAAAAATGAACTCGGGTATTATATACATATTAAAACCTGTCAACACTTGAACTTAAATCATACACAGCGCCAGATATAAGTTGTTCTAAAGAATCACCCACCTAACAGGGCTCATGGTAATAGCAATGCTGACACTTGCAGTCACTGTGGTCCACCTATAAAAGCCTCTGCGGCCAAGCCCTGTTGTTTCTACAACTGCACGGCGTTGTAATGAGTGCATGTAAGTTAATTAAGGCAATAAGAGTAAGGTTTCAACCATAACTTATATAGCTTAGCCTTTATTTCCAACGCATTAAGCCACCACTGTATAACCGTATTAAGTTACATGACTTCTTTGGTGGCTTATTGCATACATTAAGCGATTTGTTGTTTTCTCATTGTTTCGAGTTTGGCGTACATATGTTCTGTAAAAAAGCCGTGCATTAAAAATCGTTGCCCTAAATTCCACGGGCCTACGAGGTAATGCGGGTATTTATTATATGCGTACTCGGTTAATGAGCTATCGTTGATTATTTTTCCTATTCTAATTGCGATGCTGTGATCTAGGTTGAATCCATTAATGGCATCGCGATATTCATCACGTTTTAATAATAAGCAAAATAAGCACATAAATAAGGCATGTGCGGTTTCAAAATCAATGACTTGCGTGGCTTTTTTTTCGATGAAAAAATCTTTCATATTAATTGGTTGCCAACTTTTCCAATTATATCGATTGGATTTATTAATGTGTGTTTGAGCATTGCCGAGTTGTGCGAAGGACTCAAACAATTCTTGGTCGTGATCAACAAAGCTATTGTGTAGCATGTCGTCTATTGTTTTAGGGTATAGATTCACTCTATAACTGTGATCTGTGTTTTCTGAAAGGAAGTTTAAAATATTTGATTCTGTGGCAAAGTGCCTAAGAATAAGCATATTCGCCTCTGGCGAAACAAAGTACTTACAAAACCAGCAAATGGTTTTTTGTAAAAATGTATGCGCACTAAATTGTGGTAATGGTAGCCTTTTTAAAAACCAAATCAGATGCAATAAAATAGCAAATACAAACTGCAAAATGGGCCTTAGTGTCCAGCGAAAGCGATTTTCTAAATCTTTGTGCCAAAGTGTTAATGCTTGCTGATCAATAGGCAGAGAGTCATCATTTTTTAGTGCCCTTATGTAGGCGCTTTGGTTATTGCTCATTATCAATCTCCTCTAGTTGCAAGCAATACAAACGCCCTACAACCTTAGCTGTTTTAACTATGGTGGCTACTTTATCGTTTGAGGATGCGACGCGATCAATGAGTTGATAAAGTTCTTTTAGGTGCTCAACATCATTTTTGCCATGATATTCTAAAAAACAAGTGATGTTTGCTGTGGGTTGTAAGTGTTCTTTAACCAGCTTGGCCCACTTGAGTGACATTTTGTTTCCTAGCCCTTCAATGATCCACATAGCACCAATGAGCGCAACAGGGTTGGGTTTACTGGCGCTGTACATTAGGTAACCATGCAGCGCCTCTGAGCCTAAATTTCTGTCGGCTGTTTGTATATCATCAAGGTTGCCACCGGCTGCTAGGTAGTCTTTCTCGATCATCAAATAGTCGCGGTGTTCTTCGTGGGCATGATGGATAACGCTAGAGCGAACATCACTGTAATTACGGTCAAAACTGGATGCGCTGCGGCTTATCCACCTTGAACCTTCAATCACTTGTTGACGCATATTGAGCAATAAATGACGGTAATCTTGTTGGCTTAATTTACCCGTTTCTAATCGTTTTACTATTGGCACTTTTGATAGATTGCGATCAAAATCAAGCCATACTTGTAGTAACTGTTGTAGGCATTTCTTACCAAGCTCAGTTTGAATGTAATGTTCCATGTTATTTCTCTATTGTTAGCAGCATATATGCGCAGTTAAATCGGCCTGACTCAGGAACCATACACAGAATCGTGTCGCCTGAGTTTAAAGTATGCGTTTTTATAAACTCATCCAGCATGATAAATAATGAAGCGCAGCCGGTATTTCCTCTGTCATAGAGATTTGTGTACCATTTTTCTTCAGGAATAAAAGTGCCAGCTTGTTCTAGCATTTCAAAAATTTTGCCTTTGAAATAGTGTGATGAAAAATGGCAAAGTACATGATCGATTTTATCAACGTCGACATCACCTGCATTTATGAGTTTTAAAAATCCATTAACACCAACGGTAACGATATTATCTAATAGCCTAACATCTTGCCTGAGCAATAATGCGCCAGCTTTTTCTGCTGCAGCGTAGGTTGGGTAGTCTTGCCAGGTTTTTATATCCTCATTTTTACTTTTGCCTAATGACATGCAGGTATCGTATACGTCAGCGTGAGAAAAGCTTTTTATCCATTCGATTTTTAAACTTGTGGTGTTAGGTCTAGGGATATTTTCGAGCAGTAGGGCGCCGGCCCCGTCTGAGAGCATCCAGCGCAAAAACTCGGCATTAAAATCTACGGCATTATCTGTAATTACTTCATAGCGCGAGTGTTTGAATAGTCGAGAGGCAAGCTCACTTGCTACCACTAATGCGTTATCGCTTAATTCTGCTTTGATATTAGCGAATGCGTATTTGAGCGCCATCATACTACTTGAGCAAATACCATGGCTGGTGTTTATTTCTACTTCAGGAATATTAAGCTCGGCTTGTAACATGCTACTAAACCCAGGTAAAACCATATCACCTTGACTGGTTGCAGTACTTAACAGCTTGATTTTACTGCGCGGTAGAAAACTGTTTTCAATGCAGCTTATGGCTGCCTTCTTAGCTAGGTCACAGTTGCTTTCAACTGTTTGCTGCTTTGTGTTTATGGCGTAGTGGCGTGTTTTTATACCATTCGACTTTAAAATTTTATTTTTTAAGCGGCTGGGTTTGTTATTTATTAAGCCCAGTACAGCTTCGATTTCGTCATTATCGATTGGGTTTCCTGGCAAGTAGCGACCAGTACTATTTATATATACGTTCACGCTTTTCTTCCTTTAAAGTAAGCATAAATACAGCGAAGGTTTTCTTCCATGTAGGGAAACACACACACAATAGCCATAAATGTTAAATAAGCAGGTAAGTAGCTAGATGTGCCATATGGGTTTTCAAGTAATGTAAATGTCATTTCTCCATTGAGATCTAAGGTAATTAATTTTAAAAAATGATCCCAATTGATGACAATAATGCTGGTTAGCATATACAGGGGCAAGGATCCTAAATAGGTGTGGGCGTGCATTTCCCAAATAGAGATTTCTCTTATGGGGGATGCATAGGCAACATCCATATGGGCAACGAGCTCGTGCAAAACCCAAGTTATGATACAAATAAGTAAAATGAGTGCATTGACATCAAATATAAGGCAGAGCACGATGGGTAGCCCCATCTGAATTCCCATAACGGAATGCATTAATGTTTCTTTAATGCCTGTAGTGTGTTCTATCTTAGTTGCGCGGTGACAGCACCAATCAACAAATCCAGCTATTCCCCATAGCGGTAAGAAAAAGTACAGCAATGCGTTTATTAGTAGTAAAGAGGTATCCATTCTCGTTTGTTCCTTTTTTACCATGCATAGTAGGGGGTTATGATTTTTTAGTCAAAGCGTACTTTTCATAATACAGCTCATGGCAAATTATAATTTGTTATTATGGCCTATTAATAAAGGGCTAGGGGCTGAGGGATAAATTGAGTCGCTGTGCAGTGTTTAATACCCCGCATTGCTGCGGGGTTTTTTGCTTTTTTACAAAGAGTTAAAAATTAAAAGTCAGTCGGTGCGGGTGGCACGGTGAGTGGCTTTTTGGGGTTGTCTTTTAGCTCTTTTAACAGCTCTTCTACGGCACGTTCAATCGACGGATCTTTACCTTGATAGATAAGCTCTGGGCGGTCAACAACCTTGATATCTGGAGTGACACCTTCGTTTTCGATGATCCAGTTGCCATCGTTATCTAAAATGCGGAATGTTGCCGCGATAACTTGGCCGCCATCTACTAGGCTTGGGTTACCCGAAATACCAATTAATCCACCCCAAGTACGGGTGCCAATAAGCTTACCTAACCCTGCTTGGCGGAAGTAGTAAGGAATAGCGTCACCGCCTGAACTTGAGTAACCATTGATCAGCATGGCTTTTGGACCATCATGAGCAAATTGTGGTGTTTTCGTTGGCTCAACACCGCGGCGCTTCCAATAGTTAAGCGGTTTACGGGCAAGCCACGTGATCATGTGCTCAGGAATAAAGCCGCCGCCATTGTATCGGTCATCAATAATCATGGCGTCTTTGGTGGTTTGCGGCATGTAGTTTTTGAACATGGCGCGGTTACCCTCAAACGCTGTATTGGGTAAGTGAACATAACCAATACGGCCATTTGATAGCTTATCAACGTAGGCTGCACGAGAGTTAACCCAGTCTAAATAACGCAAACCTTGTTCGCTCGCTACAGGCTTAACGGTAACTTGCCATGCACCTTTGCTGCGCGGTTTACTGTTAAGTACCAGCTCAACTTGTTCACCTTGGGTGTTCTCTAGTAATTCGTAGAAGTTAGCTACGTCTTTTACTGAGCGGCCATTTACGGCAATGATGTAGTCGCCGTTATGTGCTTTTACCCCTGTTGTGCCAAGTGGTGAACGGAAGTCTTCATGCCAGTTTTCACCTTGGAAGATTTGCTCAATTTTTACGTATCCTGATGGATCGCTGGCAAGTTTTGCACCCAATAAACCATGCTTTTTACGCTCTGCTTTTGGCATATCACCCGACTGCACATAAATGTGGCCTGCGTTTATTTCACCTGCGATTTCACTAAGAATGTAATCTAAGTCACTACGGTGTGAGATAGCATCAGCCATAGGTTGATACTTGGCTAAAATTGCGTCCCAATCTTGGCCGTGATGGTTTTCATCGTAGAACCAATCACGTAATGTACGCCAGCCTTCAACATACATTTGCTGCCATTCAATTTGCGGCTCAATTTTTAAGGTCATTTTACTGAGATCGAGTTTATTCGCCGCTAAGTCTTGTTTGGCTTTTGGCTCAATTAAGCTGTAATCCTTGCCTGCATGAACAAGCAGGTGCTCACCGTTACTCGAAATTGTGTAATTACTGACTCCTTCAGCCACGGTTTCAAGCTCACTATCGTGAGCTGTGCCAATCAGTTGCAAACCGCCATTAGCCAGTGTTAGCACACCATCTTTGACTGCGGTTAAGCCACGATAATCACCTGCTGGTGCATTTAAAGCGGTTATACGCTGCATAAAGTCGCTGCTTTGCAGGGTATTTTTTGCTTTCTTGTCGTCATCTTTTTGTTTATCGCTGACGATCGCTGTTTCGTCACTTTGTAGTGCGATAAGTGGCTTGATACTGTCATTTACGGCAGCGGCATAAATACGCGTTGCACGATTAAACATATAGTCAAACTCATAGCTACTGAAGGCTAAGTTAAAGTCGCGCTCAGAACTAAAGTACAGGTATTGACCATCAGGAGAAAAAGTTGGATTTTGCTCATTGGTCATTTCATCCGTTAAGCGAGTCACTTTCTTTTCATCAATATTGTAGTGCCACAATGAGGCATAGCGGTTTTCATTGTTTTTCACATACACAATGTCTTCGCTATTTGGCGACCAAGTATATTGGCGGATGCCTTCTTCATCATAGATGCTGGTATCAATTTTGTGTTGTTTTCCTGATTTTGCATCTATCCACCACAGTGTGTGGTTTTTATCTGCAAATAACAGTTTTGAGCTATCTGGTGACCAAATTGGTGTAAAACGCCAAATAGTGCCGTTGCTGGTTAGTTGTTTAGTGGCATTGTTGTCGCTGCGATCTTTTAAGTAAATTTCGTATTCGCCACTTTCATCGCTCATATAAGCAATATAACGTCCATTTGGCGACCAACTTGCATCAATTTCGCGACCTTTAGCTGTGTAAGATAAGTTACGTGTAGGGCCTTGTTTAACTGGCACGCTAAATAACTCACCGCGGGCAGTAAAGAGTGCACGCTTACCATCATGAGAAATCGACATAGAGTCGATAAAGTCACTGACATTTTTTGTGTACGGCATTGCATACTGACGCACACCAGCAATGTTAATGCTCAGCTTAGTGCTTTTTTGAGTTTTTGGATCAAAGCGATAAAGGTAACCACCGTTTTCATAAACAACAGCATTTGGGCCAGCTGATGGCCACAATACGTCAAAGTCTTTATGGTTGGTCAGCTTCTTAGGCTCAGCGCCTTTTTGGTATTGATACAGGTTAAGGGTGTAATCACGGTCAGATACAAAGTAAATGTTGTCGCCAACCCAAGTAGGTTGCTGATCGGTAGCACGGTTACTGGTCAGTTGCTCTGAGGTATTGTTTTTTAAATCGTAAACCCAGACATCTTGTGCACGACCGCCACGGGTGCGCTTCCAAGTACGAAATTCACGATCAATTGGCGTGTAAACATATTTGCTGCCATCTGGCGAAAGCATCCCGCCACCGGTTTCAGGAATAGCAAGAGGCTGCTCAAGGCCACCGTCAGCAGGCACCATGTATGGAAGACCCATACGTTTACCCCACGGTGTGCGGTTAGCACGAAATACCACATTTTTGCCATCCGCTGTCCAATCGAGAACACGATAATCAAAACCGCCGCGTGGTGGCATTGGGCCAACATCGTTGTAGTAAGTCAGTTGCTTTAAGCCAGAGCCATCGCTGTTAATGACATAAATTTGGCGGCTGCCATTGTACTCGGCTGCAAAGGCAATGCGTTTACCATCAGGTGAAAACTTAGGGAAGGTTTCAAAGCCAATATGGTCGGTTAAGCGTTTGCTCTCGCCTGTTTGCGTATTAGCAATGTAAATATCGCCACCGTACACAAAGGTAACGTTTTGGTTATGAATATCAGGAAAACGCAGTAAGCGCGTGTCTTTAGTTTCGTAAGCTGATGCCCAAGGTGCCAGTGTCGCAGCCATGGCCAGTGCCAACGTTGTTAGTTTTTTCATGGGATTACATCCTATTTTGGGAACTGTAACAGCATAACAATTCGCTTAAAAATAGCGATGCAGATGCGATGAAAGCACTGTTACAAAATATGAATAAAAAAGGTTGGCATTAAATACCAACCTTTAATCGCTATTCGTTGAACTTTAAAACCTAATGTTCATGATTATGCTCTTCACTTTGCTCTGCAATACCTAGCCACGTAATTGCGCTTGGTGCGAAGGCTAATTCTAAATCACCTTCAATTTCGAGATCTTCAATGTGCACTTTTAGTACGTGCTGAGCGATAGGATCGGCAACGTAAGCAAACTCACTATTTTGTGATACTGTCATGCTGAAGCTCATGCCCTCTGGCATAGTTGTTACATCTTCTTCAGTAATATCTACTTTACCTGCAAGCTCCCAATGCATGTGGCCGTCGTGCTCATGGGCTTCAAGCACGTTTAAAAAGCCTAAGCTATCAAGTACTAAAAAGTGCGCTCCGCTTCCTGAGAATGAGTAAGATACGGCACTTGCACCTTCATCAAGTTGCCACTCAAGCACTTCCATTTCAGCTTCGCTTGGGTTAATACTTACAAATACACCTGATGCGATAGCAATGAAGCTTTCGCTACCTTCATGGCCGTATAGTGTACCAATGCGTGTATCACCTAAAGCATCAATGTTGACGATTTTTTCTGCATGGTATTCATCGTCGTGCTGGTGGGCTATTAGCACACCGTCACCACAACCAAACGCTACATAATCATGGTTTTGTGCCGCACCGTGTAAATCGGGGCAGGTTAGTTCAAATGTTTGTTCAAGCTCATATTCACCATCATGAAGGTGGTAAACGCCAACTTGATCAGGCAAAACTTTAGCATTTGAAGTGCTCTCGCTATCATCGCGACGCAAGGTTGCAATTAGGTGCTCGCCACGTGGTTCTGCAACACCATGCATATTAATGTCGTACTGAATGCCTGCAAGTGTGGCGGTTTTGTTTGCAATGTCGTTATCGGTTAATACTTCAACAGAGGCAGCCGTACCTGCATCGGCATTGCCATCATAAAATACAGCCATTTGGCCGTCGTGCTTAACGATGTGAGTTGGGCGGCTACCGGTTGTTAATTCGTAGTCACTAAAAGCTGGACTTTGTTTATAGTCGTGTAGGTGATCGCCATGATCTTCACGCCATAAGCCACTATCAATAAAGCCCAAGTAGTCTTGATTGCGATTTGCAATTACCGCATAGCGATAGCTAGGTGATACATTTAATGAATTTGAATCATGGGTTAGTGTAAACGACTCGAGTAGCGAGTTATCATCTAAGTCAAAAATATTTGCTTCGTTACTGTTCGCAGCTAACACCGCTAAGCGACCCATAGAATCAATAGCATGGTCATCACCGTGATCATGATCATCGCCATGATCATGACCGTCGTCAGGTGTTTCAATTGGATCTTTTTCAACAATGTTTGTTTCTGCATCACCACACGCGGTGATCAAGGTGCTACTAATTGCAAGAGCGAGTAGTTTTAGTCTAAATAAGTGTGTCATATTGATTTTCCTTAATTGTAATTTTGTTTAGAAATAGCCGCGAATACCCACTGCAAAACTGCGCCCCGGACGTGGCGCGATATTCTTTAAGAACGAGCTGTGTACGCGTGCTTCTGTGTCCGTTAAGTTTGTGCCTTTTAAATAAAGCGATAGGTCTTGGTTCAATACCGATAAGTCATATGAAATGCTGGCA
This sequence comes from Pseudoalteromonas sp. CO133X, assembly GCA_004208945.1. Classification (GTDB taxonomy): domain Bacteria; phylum Pseudomonadota; class Gammaproteobacteria; order Enterobacterales; family Alteromonadaceae; genus Pseudoalteromonas. The sequence continues at coordinate 42,654 of SGPE01000022.1, forward strand.
TCAACGAGGGTATAGCCATCTGTTGTGGTTTCTTCTTGCGCTATGCGGTCTTGTTCTTGATAGCGTGTTACATGAATATTTGCTGTTAGGTTTTCGGTTTGATAGCTAAACTCGGTACCAAAACGCAGTGGAGGAGTGCGCGGTAAATCTCCGCCGTCTTTTAGACGTGCCCGTACATAATCTGAGAATAAATCGACTTTAAATTCGTTGGTTAGCTGCCAAGCAACTTGCGCCTCAAAACCATGTAAAACCACGTCGTCTGTTTTAAATAAATAAACAGGTAGTTCAGATGAATGATCGTGCTCATCTTCGTGGTTGTGTTCGTCACCATGGTCGTGATCATGACCACTTTCAGCGTATAAGCCTGTGTTGATCTGGTAATAATAGTTATCTACTTGGTTATAGAAAGCATTGAAGATAAAGCCAATATCGCCCTCGGTTTTACGAAATGTCAGATCGATATTATTTGCCGTTTCTAAATCGATAGCTTTGTTTGAAAGTTCAAAATGACCATCATGAGTATCGAATAGCGCGCCAACTTCATAGGTTCCAGTACCTATGTGTGGACCGAAAGATAAAAGCTCAGAAGCAGACGGGGCACGCTCAGAACGCGAGACCGATAAACCAAGGTTATAACCTGAAGTAAAATCCCACACCACACCTGTTGATAAGCTGACCGGTGTAAACTCTTGGGCTACATCAAATACACGTGTGTAGTTTGATTCTTCGTGTTCATGATCATGGTCGTGCTCATCGCCGTCTTCATCATGGGTATGGGCGTCGATTTCTGGTAAAAGCACATTGTTAGCATCAATTGTTACTCGCTCAACACGACCACCTAATTGCACTAAAAAATCACCAAAATGCTTTTCTTCCATCATTGCAAAAGCAATACTTTCAGTAATAGAAGGAGGAGTGAAGGCTTCAGAGCCCTGTGCTTCTACATCACTTTTTTTATAATGAAAGCTGATGCCACCATTCCACTCATCAAATTGACTATGCAGAATGTCAACGCGCAACTCATTGGTTTCGTTTTTGAAGGTTGTACCTACTGCACCGTGTTCGATTTCAGCATGTTCGTAGTCTGTGTGGCCTGCACGTAAGTTAATTTTGCTTAGCCATTCACTGTCGATATTGTATTCGCCAAGTAATTGCACTTTGGTTTGGTCAAGATCAGCAAATACGGCTTCTTCTTCGCTGTGTTCCTCTTCGTGGTCATGATCTTCTTCACCATGAGTATGGCCAGGAATACCGTATTGGCGGTTAAATTGCTCAACCGCAACGCCAATGTAGCCTTGTTCGAATAAGTAGCTGGTACCAAGTGTGAAGCCGTCAGAGTCTTCGTTACTGTTGGCTACGATATCATCATCATTGTGCTCAATATCTTCAATATTTGCAGCGACAGGTACACGGTAGTCATCAGACTCTCGCCAAAAAGCATCAGCATAAAAGGCAAATGAGTCAGTACCAGTAGTGGCATTAAATGAAGCTGTTTTTTGTTCATCAACTGAGTTGTGTTCTAAATTCCATTCACCACGGGTTGTGCTGTCTGTTGGTACGCGGCTATCAACCACGTTGACCACACCACCAATGGCTCCGCTACCATAAAAAAGAGTGGCGGGACCACGTAATACTTCAATTTGTTTTGCGGTTGACGCTTCAGAGGCCACTGAGTGATCAGGACCGACGCGTGATACATCACTTACATCTAAGCCATTTTGTGTGATCAACACACGTGGGCCGCTTAAACCACGGATCACAGGAGTACTGGCAACCTTGGCATGAAAGTTTGTGTTAACGCCTGGTAGCTTTTCAAGGCTATCACCTAGTGTTGATGCTTGTTGGCGTCTTAATTGTTCGCCAGATAACACACTAACAGGAGAAGCTGACTCCATTGCAGACATATGAATCGGCGTTGCTTCAACATCAATCACTTCAATTGGCGAGCGTTTTAAATTAAACGTTGCGCTGTGGTCTTGGTCATTGGCAAGCGTAATATCACGATGTAAGTGAGCATAACCTGGCGCTGAAATATGCAGCTCTTTTAAGCCGTTATTTAAGCCGCTGATTTCAAACTCGCCTTTATCGTTAGTTGTTACTTTTTGATCAGACCCTTCAAGGTCAACAGTGGCATTAGCAATCGCTTTACCTTGGTTATTTAACACAACGCCTTTGATTGATTGTGCGAAGACACTGGCAGGTAATAACGTCGCTATGACGACAGCTATTTTTGAGATGTTATTCATTAGTTACCACTCTCTAGTATGTTATAATGTATCAATTGTGCTTTAAATGTTATAATGTATCAAGTGTGAATCGATGAATGAGTTTCATTCTTTTTTGTAACAGTATGTTGATAGCGGGGTAATGAAGTGGTTGGGGTGATCAAAGCAGCAAAATTAGCAGTGATAGGCTTTATAGTTGGATGCGTTTTTTCAGCTCAAGGGCATCAACACTATCATCATTCACATGGTGAGGGAGTGCTTTTTGTGGTTCATGATCAAGATAAATGGCAGGTTAAGTTTATTTTGCCAGCTGGAGATATTTTTGGTTTTGAACATCAGCCCGAAACAGCCGAGCAAAAGCAAGTCATCAAACAAACATTAGCTCAATTAGCAAATTCAAAGCAGTTAGTAACATTTAACACCCAGTGCGAGCTTATTGATTCAAACGTTGAAAACCCATTTGAACAACACACACATCATTCACATAACGATCTTGAAGTTGAGTATTCGTTTAGCTGTGAAAAGTCCGTCTCTAAAGTCACAGTCACTTTATTTGAATGGGCTAAAACAATATCTGTTATCGAAGCGCAGTGGATCACAGAGCAAGCACAAGGAATCGAAGAGCTGACGGCAACTAAACCTTATATTGAGTGGCCGCTATGAATAAGCAGCGATTAACCAGCACACTTAATAAAGCAAAGCAGGTTTGCCTTGAACATGGCAGAAAATTCACGATTCAACGCAAACAGATACTGCAAATATTGCTAACCACAGACGTGCCGCTATCAGCCTATGAACTGGTCAGTTGCTACAAGCTGCGTACAAGCTCGAGTGTCTCTGTTATGTCTGTTTATCGAATCTTGCGCTTTTTAGAGTCGGTAAACCTTGTTCGCAGGCTTAATAGTGCTAACAAATACATCGCTTACGATGCTGGCAGTGAGAGTTTCAACGATGATCCTTCCTTATTTTTAATTTGCCGTCATTGCCAAAAGGTTGAAACACTTACTGTTTCACAGAGCGATGTTGCAACGCTATTCCCTCATTTTGCTGAGGTGGGTTTTACCTCACAAACAACGCAATTTGAAATGATGGGAGTATGCAATGAGTGCCAAGCAAAAATTGCTTGATGCACTTTTATTATTCATGTGTTCTATTTTGTAGGGATTATTCAATGAAATTACAATTAATGATGGACAAGTTTGCTATCGGGTTATCAGCTATGTGTGCTATTCACTGCTTAGCTGTGCCTGTGTTACTCGTGTTATTACCGAGCACTGCTGTGCTTGGTTTAGGTAACGAGCAGTTTCATTTTTGGATGCTTGTCGCGGTACTTCCTAGTAGCTTACTTGCATTAGTTCTGGGTTGCAAAAAGCATAAAAAGTATCGGTTTTTTATGTTTGGTGTGGTTGGTCTCTTACTGCTTGTGATAGCCGTTTATTTTGGTGCAGGAAGACTAGGAGAAGTTGGTGAAACGGCTTTAACAATATTAGGATCAAGTTTTATTATTTTAGGTCACTGGCTTAACTTTCGCTCATGCAAAACAATAGACGGTAAACACCAATCATGCCAGCAGACTGTTTGAGTAAGAGGTGATACCGGCCACATATCTTTTGACCGGTATTGGTTTCGCTTATTTGTAGAAAACTTCTACAGTACCTTTTACTTTTAATAGTAAAGGTTGGCCGCGGCGATCAAGCGCTTTTGGAGAAGCGATTTTGATCCAGCCTTCGCTGATATTATATTCTTCAACGTCAAAACGCTCTTTGCCGTTAAGTTTTACACCAATTTCATGCTCGAATACTTCTTCTACGTAGAACTTGCTACGAGGGTTAATCGATAATTGATTTGGTAACTCTGGTTTATTTGTATCTGTCATGGTTGCAATACTGTATTGAATAAATTGTGCGCCATTGTAGGCAATCCCAAGCATGGGCTCAAGTAAGAACAATGCAAATTTGTTTTGTGCTGAGGTTTGAACCTACGATAGTGCTTTTATTGAGTGCATTTTAATCCGCAGCACTCTTTTAATACTCAATACTTTTGGGTCGCTACACTAAAATAAGTAGCCAGAAAATAGAATTTAATGATTTGTTATACTATATCAAACATACTTATTGTGTTATTTTATAACAAATCATTTTAATTAATATCTTTAGCCAATCAATTTATGAAGTACTCAACTCTTTTTCTTGCCTTAGCAGCGGCGTTTGCTGCGAATACACACGCTAATAATAGCGATATCGAAACAATCACGATTGAGCACAAGCAAGCTTTTCGCGGTGATATTCCTACTAAAGAATTACCACAATCAATCACCACATTAAGTAAAGATATGCTAACCGATAACGGCATTACTAAATTTCGTGATGCGCTGGACTTTTCTGCCAGCATTAGCCGTAAAAACAATGGTGGGGCGCTGTGGGATAGCTACTCAATTCGTGGTTTGTCGGGTAATGAGAATATGCCATCAGGCTACTTAATCAATGGCTTTAGTGGTGGTAAAGGATTTACGGGCCCTCGTGATGTATCAAACATTGAATACATCGAAGTATTAAAAGGGCCTGGCTCTGCGTTGTATGGTCGCTCAGAGCCGGGTGGTACCGTAAACATAATTACTAAAAAGCCACAGTTTTATCAGCAAGGGCAACTTCAAGCCGAGTTGGGTAGTGATGACCACAAACGTATTCAAGGTGATTACACCAATGGCCTGACTGATGATTTAGCGTTTCGCATTAATGGTGCTTGGCAAGACAGCGATAGCTTTAGAGATCATGTGCATCACGATAAATTTGTGATCACCCCATCACTTTATTATCAAGTTAATGACAAATCATCGCTGACGTATGAGTTTGAATATGTTGACCAACAGCAAATGTATGACCGTGGCATTGTGGTGTTAAATGATGACTTTGATACCGTGCCAGAGTCGCGTTTCTTAGGTAACCCAAATGATGCACCAACCAAGGTACATTCTCGCGGTCACCAAATTAACTATAACTACGGTTTTAATCGTCAGTGGTCATTGCTGGCAGGGGCTAACTATCGTGCTGCAACGCTAACAGGGCAGTCTTCAGATGCTGAGTTATCACCTTCTCGTCAGTCATTGTTTGATGATGGCAAAACCTTAACTCGCCAACACCGATACCGTGATTATGAGTCTGAAGATATCTCGGTGCGTTTCGAATTAAGTGGTCATTTTGATATTGCGGGTATTACTAATCACGTACTCATAGGTGCTGATGCGTATGATTATGAGCTACGTACGGGGTTATACCGTTACCGTGGTGGTTATGGCACTTATACAATTGATATCCATGGGCCTGATTACAGCACTGGTGAAGGTCCAGAAGTGGCTATGCAATACGAAAATAACGAAGAGCAAAAAGCTTTCGGTATCTATGTGCAAGATCAGCTCGACCTAACCGATAACTTAAAAGTCATGCTAGGTCTACGCTTTGATGAAATTGAGCAAGACATTTTCGAAACTAAGTCGGCTATAGCTTCAAATAGTAAAGAGAACCGCATTAGTCCTCGTTTTGGAGTTGTATATACAATTAATAACGACATTAACGTTTACACAAGCTACTCAGAAGGGTTCTTACCACTAAGTGGTACCGATGCTGAGGGTAAGCCATTTGGTTTTGAAGAAAGCGATTCGTTTGAGGTGGGAGTTAAATTTAGCTATGCCAATATCAGCGGTACCCTTGCTTACTTTGATGCGAGTAAGAGCAATATGCTGGTGGCGGACCCTGTAAATGTCGGTTATTCAACGCCTGTAGGTAAAGCAAATAGTACAGGTTTTGAGTTAGACCTAACAGGCTCATTGGGCGATAACACTGAGTACAACCTATCTTATGCTTATGTTGACGCTGAGACAGCAACAGACAGCTTAAATGTTGATTGGTTAGTGCCAATTCCTAAAGGCAGCCCTCTTGTGAACGTACCAAAGAATAATCTTTCGATTGGTTTAAATCATGACCTAAGTGTATTTGCACAAGATATAAAGATTGGTGGTCATTATCAATATGTGTCTGGCCGCTTAGGTGACCCTGCTGATTTAAGCTTCCGTTTGCCGAGTTATCAAACGGTAGGCTTGTTTGCCAAATGGCGAGCAACAGAACGCACAACGGTATCACTGAATGTTGATAATGTGTTTGATGAAAAGTACATTGCAAGCTCATACAATGCCTTATGGGCCTACCCTGGTGCGCCTACGCAATTTAAATTGGGTGTGAGCTATGACTTCTGAGCAAGTTAAAAGCCGTATTCACAGTATCGACATCATGCGTGGTGTCGTTATTCTATTGATGTTACTTGATCATGTGCGAGAGCGGTTTTTCTTGCACATGCAGGTAGCCGATCCTATGGTAGTTGATACCACGTCACCAGGACTTTTTTGGAGTCGTTTTGCCGCACATTTTTGTGCGCCAACTTTTATCTTTTTAACCGGTTTATCGGCGTGGCTTTATAGTCACCCTGCAAGTGGTGTAGCGCGCTCAGCGCAAAGCTTCTTGGTTAAGCGAGGGCTGTTTTTAATCGCCTTAGAAGTGACTCTCATTTGTTTTTCGTGGATGGGTTACTACCACACTATTTGGCTGCAAGTGATGTGGGCGATTGGTCTATGCATGCTGGTCTTAGCGTTATTGATAAAACTGCCACGTAATGTGTTATTAGTACTTGGTTTAGCTATTGTGTTTGGTCATAACTTACTTACCCCAATCAGTTTTACGCCTGATGAGTTTGGTTATTCGCTGTGGACGATTTTGCATGATCGAGGCTATCTATCACAAGGTGGCTTAATCGATATAAAAATTAGCTACCCAGTGCTGCCTTGGATTGGTGTGATTTTACTGGGTTATTGCGCAGGGCCACTATATGCACATACGCAAAAAGCGCAGTCTCGTAAACGAGCACTGCTGCTGTTAGCAGTATTATGTGTAGGCTTATTTGCTGTGCTGCGTGGCTTTAATATCTATGGTGAAACCCTACCTTGGCAAACCTTTAGCACCGCAACACAAACCATGATGTCGGTATTCAATGTCACTAAATATCCGCCGTCACTGAGCTTTTTGCTTATCACTTTAGCAGGTATGTTTGTTGGTTTATGGGTATTTGAAAGACCACTTAATCGCATCACCAATGCACTCCGTGTGTTTGGCTCTGTACCTATGTTCTTTTATATTTTACACCTCTATGTATTGCTAGTGATGTATCAAATAGGTATTCAGGTGTGGGGGGCAAACCAAGGGCAATATTTAGGTGTTAATGATATATCAGGTATTTGGCTTATCACTATCGTATTAGCCGTTGGGCTTTATTGGCCAACTAAGAAGTTTAGTGAATATAAGCGTAAGGCTAACAAACCTTGGCTTAAATATTTATAAGCTCATCAATGCCGACATGCCTATGCATGTTGGCATTTCTTAGGAACTGTTGATTAAAATAGTTTAAAGTCAAAACGGCAAAAAAGTTATCAAAAGGTAAAATATTAGTTAAATTAATATTAAATTCGTATTTTTAATACTTCTTCACTACTGTATGTTATTTGTACCACTTTTGGTAGAAAAATAAGGATAGTAAAATGAAAAAAGTATTAACATCAATAGGATTACTCGCCGCTAGTGTTTTTTCAGTTCATGCAAGCGCAGATACAATGGAATGTTATGTCGATACGCAAGCATATGATCAATATACGCCAAATCGTTGTTTTGCAATGGTATTTGGTCAAACATATGCAACGGCAGTGTTTCGTGTAGTAGGAGATGGTTCAACGATTGATAGTGTTATTTGGTCTAATGATGCATCATCGTGTGGAACATCAGGTACGTCTTGTTCATACCAAATCCGAGCATTTCGACCAAGTAAAGCGGAAGCGACAATTCTGTATGCAGATGGCCGCTGGAGCAAAGTGTCAGCGACAGCTTCTTTTGAAGATGGTCGTTAAAACTTAAAGCTTACGGATCGATTTAATAGGCTGGCTTGTACCAGCCTATTTAGTATTCACTTATACAATAAAGCGTTTATTAAGTTGCCTTATCAGTCACTTTTTGCGATATTATTTATATTATAATATTAACAGGAAGCTAAAAGATGACTCTGCCTAGTTCTCAATCTGCAAATGCTATTCGCATACTTGCTGTCGATGCCGTTCAACAAGCTAACTCTGGCCACCCAGGTGCGCCTATGGGTATGGCTGATATTGCAGCTGTATTGTGGCAAAACTTTCACCGCCATAACCCATTAAATCCTGACTGGTCTAACCGTGACCGCTTTGTGTTATCAAATGGCCATGGTTCAATGCTTCAATATGCATTGTTACACCTAAGCGGTTATGACGTAAGCATCGAAGATATTAAGCAATTCCGTCAGCTTCACTCTAAAACACCGGGTCACCCAGAATATGGTTACACACCGGGTGTTGAAACAACGACAGGCCCATTAGGTTCTGGTATTGCTAACGCAGTTGGTATGGCCATCGCTGAAAAAACCTTAGCCGCGCAATTCAATAAGCCACAATTTGATATTGTTGATCACTTTACTTACTGCTTTATGGGTGATGGTTGTCTAATGGAAGGTATCTCGCACGAAGCATGTTCGCTGGCAGGTACGTTAGGTCTAGGCAAGCTAATCGCATTTTGGGATGACAATGGCATCTCTATTGATGGTGAAGTAGAAGGTTGGTTCACCGACGATACGCCTGCACGTTTTGAATCTTACGGTTGGCAAGTTATTCGTGATGTTGATGGTCACGATATGAATGCAATTGCCGGTGCAATCGAAGCGGCACAAAGCAACACCACGCAACCAACACTCATCTGTTGTAAAACAGTGATTGGTTTTGGCTCGCCAAATAAATCAGGCAGCCACGATTGTCACGGTGCACCATTGGGTCACGACGAAATCGCCGCTGTACGTGAGCAGCTAAACTGGCCACATCCAGCATTTGAAGTTCCACAAGAGGTTTATAACGAGTGGAATACCCAAGCGAAAGGCCAAGAGCTTGAAGGTGCATGGCAGCAAAAGTTTGCAGCTTATAGCAAAGCACATCCTGAACTTGCAAAAGAATATACACGTCGTGTTCTTGAAAAAGCATTACCAGCTAACTTCGCTGAATTAGCTGATGAGTACATTGTTAAATGCCAAGCCGACATGCAAAACATTGCGACACGTAAAGCATCACAAAATGCGATCACTTTCTTTGCTAACCAGCTTCCTGAACTAATGGGTGGCTCTGCCGACCTTGCTGGTTCTAACTTAACCTTATGGCCAGAAGCAAAAGGTTTACAAGATGCTGCTGATGGTAACTACGTGTTCTATGGCGTACGTGAGTTTGGTATGAGCGCAATCATGAATGGTATTGCATTACATGGTGGTTTCATTCCATTTGGCGCAACCTTCTTAATGTTTATGGAATACGCACGTAATGCTGTACGTATGGCAGCATTAATGAAAGCACAGAGCATTTTTGTGTATACCCATGACTCAATCGGTCAAGGTGAAGATGGCCCAACTCACCAACCAATCGAGCAAATCGCTAACCTTCGCATGACACCAAACATGACTGCATGGCGTCCGTGTGATGAAACTGAAACAGCAGTAGCTTGGCGCCAAGCGTTATTAAAAGAAACCGGTCCAAGTTCACTGATCTTCAGCCGTCAGGGTACCAAAGCAATGGCACGTCATGCACAGCAAGTTGCTGACATTGCTAAAGGGGGTTATGTACTTGTTGATAGCGAACAAGCTGCAGAGCTTATTCTTATTGCAACGGGTTCTGAGGTAGAACTAGCTGTGAATGCTGCTGCTGAGCTAAAAGCACAAGGCAAGCAAGTTCGCGTGGTATCTATGCCATCAACGAATCAGTTTGACAGCCAAGACAAAGCATACCGTCAAAGCGTGCTACCAGCTGGTACACCAAAGATTGCTGTTGAAGCGGCACACCGTGACTTCTGGTTCAAGTATGTTGGCCAAGATGGTGATGTACTAGGTATGGACACATTTGGTGAGTCAGCGCCAGGCGCGGTATTGCTTGAGCATTTTGGTTTCACAGTGGCAAACCTAGTTGCAAAAGCAAACGCATTGCTTGCTGAATAATGTGACTGGCGAAAAAATTATCGTAATCGCAACACGATAAGCCTGCCTTTGTGATGATGTGCAGGCAATAAAAAAGCCCGCAAACTTTGGTTTGCGGGCTTTTTGCTGCTTAAACAATTGGTTTAAACTAGTTCGCTTAAGATTGACTCAAGTTTCTCTTGGTCAATTGCGAATTGACGAATACCTTGGCTTAGCTTTTCAGTTGCCATAGCATCTTCATTCATTTCCCAGCGGAAAGCTTGCTCAGTCATGGCTGCTGGCGCTTCAGCTTTTTCTGTTGCTGATAATAGTTTTTGAGTTAAAGGTGCGTCAGTTGCAGCTAGTTCAGCAAGTAACTTAGGGCTGATAGTTAAACGGTCACAGCCTGCTAGTTCTTGGATTTCACCGATGTTACGGAAGCTTGCGCCCATTACAATCGTGTCGTAGCCGTGCTTTTTGAAGTAGTTATATATATGCGTGACTGACTTAACGCCCGGATCGTTAGCGCCGTCGAAATCAGCGCTTGCATCTTGTGCTTTGTACCAGTCAAGAATACGACCAACGAATGGTGAAATTAGGTAAGCACCTACTTCGGCACAAGCGCGTGCTTGAGCAAATGCAAATACCAGCGTTAGGTTACAACGGATACCTTGCGCTTCAAGTACTTTAGCCGCTTGAATACCTTCCCATGTTGAAGCAATTTTGATTAACACGCGCGATGTGTCGATACCTTGCTCTTTATATAGAGCAACAAGCTCAAGTGCTTTATCAACAGTTGCTTGAGTATCAAATGATAAGCGCGCATCCACTTCAGTTGAAACTAAACCTAGTACTTGCTCCATTAATTTAGAGCCAATTAATACCGCTAGCTTATCAGCTGCTTTTGTTACAACTTCTGCTGCATCACTGCTTTGTGTTTTTGCCCATGATACGGCTTCGGCAGCAAGTGGGCGATATTTCTCAATTTGAATCGCGTTTAAGATTAGTGATGGGTTTGTTGTTGCATCTTGCGGTTTATATTCGTTGATTGCTTCAAAATCACCCGTGTCAGCAACAACGGTTGTCACTGCTTTAAGTTGTTCTAATTGACTAGACATAGTTATCCCATTCTTATCATACAAAAGTTAATGTAGTGGCTTTAACCTATTATTTGTGCTGAAAAAACAATCTAATCTTCCAGAGAAACTGCGCAATAAATCGCCCGCCAGCAGCAAATAATCCTGTTAATAATATTTTTATAATACCTTTACAATCTGGTATTGTTGATATTATCATACAAATAAAGATAATGACTAACAATGTTAGTAAGCAATTAGTGAAAGGTAATTATGTCTCGTTATACGTTGGGATTAGACTACGGGTCAGACTCGGTAAGAGCATTACTCGTTGATGTTGCGACTGGTGAAGAACTTGCCAGCCATTTAGTAAACTACCCGCGCTGGGCACAAGGCTTATATTGTGACCCAAGTAAGGATCAGTTTCGTCAGCATCCACAAGACTATATTGATAGCCTTGTAGAAGTAGTAAATGGTCTATGGTCACAAGTTCCAGCGGGTACTGCAGACAACGTAGTGGGTATGAGCTTTGATACAACTGGCTCAACGCCTGTGGCAATTAATAGCCAAGGTACACCACTGGCATTAACTGAAGAATTTGCAGAAAATCCAAATGCGATGTTCATTTTGTGGAAAGACCACACGTCTATTAAAGAAGCAAATGAAATCACTGCAGCTGCCACTAACAACGATGTGAACTACCTTTCACACATGGGCGGTATCTACTCTTCTGAGTGGTACTGGGCCAAAGCATTACATATTTTCCGCGTTGATAGCAGTGTAAAAGCAGCCACTTATTCATGGGTTGAACACTGCGATTGGATGACCGCGCTAATGTGCGGCACAACGCACCCTGAAGTATTAAAGCTAGGGCGTTGTGCAACGGGCCACAAACAAATGTGGAACGAGCAGTGGGGCGGTTTCCCACCAAACAGCTTCTTCAGCAATATCGATCCACTATTAGATGGTGTTGTTGATACGTTAAATGCAACCACAGAGCCAAGCGACCAAGTTGCTGGCAACTTAACTGCTGAGTGGGCCGAGAAGCTTGGTTTACCACAAGGTATTGTTGTTGGTTACGGTGCATTTGATTGTCACATGGGGGCAGTTGCAGCCAATGTTCGCCCTGGTGTTCTAACCAAAGTAATGGGTACTTCAACCTGTGACATCACTGTAACGTCTCAAGAGCAGCTTGGTGACACTTGCGTTAAAGGTATTTGTGGTCAAGTTGACGGCTCAGTGATCCCTGGAATGGTTGGCTTAGAAGCTGGTCAATCTGCGTTTGGTGATTTATACGCATGGTTCAAAAACCTAGTACTTTGGCCAACTCGCCAACTTACAAATCTATCTGACGCTGAGCAAGCGTTAGTTAACAAGCTAGAAGACTCAATCTTAGTTGAGTTATCAAAAGCGGCAGCTGCATTGCCTGTAACAAGCAACGATGTAACGGCGCTTGATTGGGTAAATGGTCGTCGTACGCCAGATGCTGACCAAAGCGTAGCCATGGCACTAACAGGCTTAAAAATGGGCACCGATGCACCTAAGTTCTTCAAAGCGCTTGTTGAAGCAACTGCGTTTGGCGCACGTGCTATCACTGAGCGTTTCCGTAGCGAAGGCGTGCCAATCGAGTCTGTGGTCGTTATCGGCGGTATTTCTAAAAAATCAGACTACGTAATGCAAACCTGTGCTGATGTTTGGAACTGTCCAATAGACGTTTTAGAAAGTGAGCAAAGCTGTGCATTGGGTGCGGCAATTATGGCTGCGGTTGCTGCGGGTGAGCACGCAACAGTAGCAGATGCTCAAAAAGTTATGGCGTCGTCTGTATGTCATCAGTATTTACCAAACCCTGAGCGTGTTGCTGTGTATGACGAGCTTTATGCCAACTACCAAGCACTTGCAAGCTATGTAAACGGAGACAAAGCATGAGTTTTACAGAACTAAAACGTGAAGTCTATGAAGCGAACATGGAGCTGCAACGTCGTGGCTTAGTAATTTATACCTTTGGTAACGTATCGCAAATCGACCGCGACAAAGGCGTGATTGCGATTAAACCAAGTGGTGTTTCGTACGACCAAATGAAGGCCGACGACATGGTGATCGTCGACCTTGAAAACAACATTGTTGAAGGGTCTATGCGTCCGTCTTCTGACACTAAAACGCATGTTCATTTATATCGCCACTTCGATGCAATTGGCGGTGTAACACACACGCATTCGACCTATGCAACTGCATGGGCGCAAGCAAAACAAAGCATTCCTTGCCTTGGCACAACTCACGCTGACTATGTACACGGTGACATCACCTGTACTCGTGAACTAACCGATGAGCAAGTGAATGGCGATTATGAATTAGAAACCGGTATTCAAATTACTGATGCGTATCAAGACCGCGATCCGAAAGCTGCACCTATGGTGATTGTTGCGGGTCATGCGCCTTTCACGTGGGGTAAAGATGCCGCTCAGTCTGTATACCATGCCGCACTACTCGAAGAGATTGCACGCATGGCGTATTTAACACGCACTTTAGATCCACACGCAGTTGAACTTAAAAAAGCAGTGATGGATAAACATTATCTACGTAAGCACGGTAAAAACGCGTATTACGGTCAGAGCAAATAGCAAGAATTTAGAGGATTATTAACATGACGACGATGACGAAAGAAGTCTGGTTTGTTACCGGCTCACAACATCTTTATGGTCCTAAGGTGTTAGAAACGGTTGCCAAAGACAGCGAAGCAATTGTAGCGGGCTTAAACAGCGAAGCGAACCTACCAGTAAACTTGGTATGTAAGCCTACCGTTAAGTCACCTGAAGAAATTCACGCTGTTTGCCAAGCGGCAAATACGGATCCTAACTGTGTTGGTTTAGTTTTATGGATGCACACTTTCTCACCTGCGAAAATGTGGATTGCTGGCCTAAGCGAATTACGTAAGCCTTGGTTACACCTTCATACTCAGTTCAATGCAGCCCTTCCTTGGTCTGATATCAACATGAACTACATGAATACGCACCAAAGTGCACACGGTGACCGTGAGTTCGGTTTCATCGGTACTGTAATGCGTAAAGAGCGTAAAGTTGTTGCAGGTCACTGGCAACGTGCTGACGTACAACAGCAGTTAGATGACTGGTGTCGTGCGGCAAAAGGTTGGGCAGAAAGCCAAACACTTAAAGTTGCGCGTTTTGGCGACAACATGCGTCAAGTTGCGGTTACTGAAGGTAACAAAGTTTCAGCGCAAATTACCTTTGGTTATGAAGTACATGCGTTTGGTGTCGCTGAGCTTGTAAAAGTGGTTGATACTATCACTGAAGAAGAAGTTGATGCACAGTTAGAGCTTTATAAGCAAGACTACGTAATTGCTGACGAAACTCTACAAGACGATTACGCAGTGAAAATGCTACGCAACGAAGCACGTTTAGAGCTTGGTATGGAGCGTTTCTTAGAGAAAGGCGGCTTTAAAGCATTCACTAACTGTTTTGAAGACTTATCAGGTCTTTCTGGTCTTCCAGGTCTTGCTACACAGCGCCTAATGTCGAAAGGCTATGGTTACGGTGGTGAGGGTGACTGGAAAACAGCTGCTATGGTTCGCATCATGAAAGTAATGGGTGAAGGCCGTGACGGTGGTTGTTCATTCATGGAAGATTACACTTACAACATGGGTGAGACTGACCAAGTACTTGGCGCGCACATGTTAGAAGTGTGTCCTTCAATTGCAGCACAAAAACCACGCCTTGAAGTTCACCAACACACTATTGGTGTGAAATGTGATGTAGGTCGTTTATTGTTTACTGCAAAACCAAGTGCTGCAATCAACGTATCACCAATAGATATGGGTAACCGTTTCCGTATTCTTATTAACGAAGTAGACACAGTGGCTCCGCCAGCTGATTTACCTCACTTACCAGTTGCTTCAGCGCTTTGGGAACCAAAACCAAATCTATCTGTAGCATCAGCTGCATGGATCCACGCCGGTGGTGCACACCACACTGCATACAGCCAAGCAGTAACAACCGATATGATTATCGATTTTGCTGAAATGGCTGGCGTTGAAACGATGATCATCGATAACGATACGACGATCCGTGGTTTCAAAACAGAGCTTCGTCATAACGCAGCTTACTACATGCTAAAACGTGGCCTGTAAGAATTAGTACTTTATGTACTAGAACGTGCTGTGTGTGAGCACGTTCACCCCAAATTTTGTTGTCGATTAAGCCAGTGATGAGCCACGCTCTTCGCTGGCTTATGCTATTGTGAAGCGAAACTTTTTAGGAGTAGATATGATCGATTTAAGCGCCTACCAAGGCATTATTTTTGATATGGATGGCACCTTAATTGACTCAATGGGTAGTCACTTACAGGCATGGCAGAAAGCTTGCGAAGCCTATGGGTATCCATTCGGTTACGACTACATGTACAGCTTAGGCGGCATTCCGACCGTTAAAACAATTGAAATGCTTAACGAAAAATTTGGTTTAGATCATGACCCCTTGGTTGTGGCAAAAGATAAACACCAGTTTTGGATTGATTTACAACATCATCCACTGGTGATTGACGAAACCGTCGCTGTACTTGAAAAGTACCATGGTGTATTGCCAATGGGCGTGGGCACGGGGGCTGATCGCGAACATGCAATTGATCATCTAACGGATACGAATTTAATTAATAAAATTGGTGCCTTAGTGACTGCCAGTGATGTTAGTAAAGGCAAGCCGAACCCAGAAACATTCTTAAAAGTGGCAGCGCTTTTAGGTGTTGAACCAAGTCAATGTGTGGTGTTTGAAGACACGCAAATTGGCTACCAAGCCGCCAAAAGTGCGGGGATGGATTGCATCATGGTGAAAGACGGCAAAATCCAACTTTAGCGATTAAATTTGCAATGACACCTTAATTTGTATTATAAAACTATAAATACAATTACAAAAAGGTTATTCATATGTCATTGCAATGTGTTTTCCAAGGTTTAAAAACAACTCATCAAACAGCCAGTTCGAACACGAAAAAGTCGCGCGGGCTTTATGCATTGTTGGTGACATGTGGGATTGCCCTTACACCAGCGTGTGCTCATCAAGGAGACAATATGACGACTTCCCCTTCAGCATCAATGACGGCCTATGGCGTACTTGCTGATCAAACCCCAGTTAATCAAGTAACGCTGACTAACAGCAATGGTATTAGCGTTGATGTGATCAACTACGGCGGCATTATCACGCGTATTGAAACACCAGATGCAAAAGGCGAAATGGGTAATATTGTACTGGGTTTAGATAACCTAGAAGCATACACAAAAGCGACAACTTACTACGGTGCAATCATCGGGCGTTTTGGTAACCGTATCGCAAAAGGTAAATTCACCTTAAATGGCACTGAATACCAATTAGCGACTAACGATGGTGACAACCATTTACATGGTGGTGTGCAAGGTTTCGACAAAAAAGTGTGGAACATGACACCGTTCACGACGCAAAACAGCGCCGGTGTTACCTTAAGCTTAGTGAGCCCTGATGGTGACCAAGGTTACCCAGGTGAAGTGACGACAGAAGTGACTTACACGCTAACGAACAACAACACACTAGATATGCAGTTTATTGCTACAACAAGCAAGCCTACCATTATCAATATGACGCAACACAGCTACTTTAACCTAGCGGGTAAAGGCGACATTCTTGATCACCAAATGCAAATTAACGCAAAAGCAATTACGCCTGTGGATGGCGGCTTGATCCCAACTGGTGAGTTGATGGATGTGGCTGGCACACCGTTTGACTTCCGTACAGCTAAAGCAATCGGTCAAGATATCAAAGCAAGCAATGAACAACTGAAACTTGGTAAAGGTTATGACCATAACTTTGTGCTTAAAGACACGCCAAGCAATGAGCTTGTAGAAGCTGCGACGGTTTACGAAGCAAACTCAGGCCGTACGTTAACAGTTTACACAGAAGAGCCTGCAGTACAGTTTTATTCAGGTAACTTCTTAGACGGTAGTACTCAGCAAGCGTCTGGCTTAGTGCATAATTTCAGAAGTGGTTTTTGTTTAGAGCCACAGCATTTCCCTGATGCACCTAATCAGCCAACGTTCCCAAGCACAACATTACTGCCAGGTGATGTGTATTCAACACGCATCGTGTACGAATTTGGTACAAAATAAAGGAACACAAACGTGAAAACAACAAAGCTTAAAAACGCAATGCAAAAGGCTGGTTTAGCTAGCCTATTTGCCTTGTCGTTTGGCGCTCTGACGGGCTGTCAGACTACGGCTGGAGACAACACAGCCAAAGCAGATGTCGCAGCCACAGCAAAAGCGCCAATTCAAGATGATGGTATTTTTACTAATCCTCTTTTCCCAAATGGCGCCGATCCATGGCTTGAGTACTGGGATGGTAACTATTACCTAACCACAACAACATGGACATCTGAGTTAGTGATGCGTAAATCACCAACACTAGCTGGCCTTGCTGATGCAACACCAGTCAATGTTTGGTCTGATTCAAATCCTGAGCGCTGTTGTAACTTCTGGGCGTTTGAGTTCCACCGCCTAAAAGGACCAAACGGCTACCGTTGGTACATGATGTACACAGCTGGTACTGATGGCACTTTAGATAACCAACACTTAAACGTATTAGAAAGTGCTGGTGATGACCCTATGGGTCCATACGAATACAAGGGCGCATTAATGCCTAACGTATGGAACATCGACGGTAACTACCTAACATACAAAGACAAGCTATATGTGATCTACTCACAATGGCAGGGTGATCAGCAATTAAACATTATTGCTGAAATGGAAAACCCATGGACTCTGAAGAAGAACTCACCGCATACGGTGATCACGCGTCCTGAGCTAGATTGGGAAATCAGTGGTCGTAAAGTAACTGAAGGCGCTGAAATTTTACAGCACAATGGCCGTACGTTTATGACGTACTCAGCGAGCTTCTGTAATACTCCTGATTACAAACTAGGTATGCTTGAGCTTGTTGGTGACGATCCGCTTAAAGCGAGCAGCTGGAAAAAATACGAAAAGCCAGTATTTGAGCGTACAGAAGAAGTGTTTGGCCCAGGTCACAACGGCTTTTTCACATCGCCAGACGGCACAGAAGATTGGTTAGTTTATCACGGTAATGATTCGGTAGAGCACGGTTGTAGTGCGACGCGTTCATTACGTGCGCAAAAATTTACTTGGAATGACGATGGCACGCCAAGCTTTGGTAAACCATTAACACCAGGCGTTGAAGTAGCACCGCCATCAGGTGAGTACGGCCCTCTTGTCACGCGAGTGCAAGGTCAACGTTATCAATTAGTGAATGCAACAAGCGGCTTATGTTTAG
Source organism: Pseudoalteromonas sp. CO133X (assembly GCA_004208945.1). GTDB lineage: Bacteria > Pseudomonadota > Gammaproteobacteria > Enterobacterales > Alteromonadaceae > Pseudoalteromonas. Next base: position 61,326 of record SGPE01000022.1, read on the forward strand.
ACATTGCAGCTGATCCGCAAGATGCACGTGCAGTTCAACGTCAGTGTGCAAGCACCAATGGTCAATGGGTTATTGATGCAACAACAGATGGTTTTGTTCGTTTAGCTAACCGTGAAGACAGCAAGTTCTTAGAGCTTGAAAGCTGTAATGACGCAGATAACGCTAAAGTACAATCTGCAGCATGGTGCAATAATTTCTGCCAGCAATGGAAAGTAGCACCAAGTACAGATGGTAATGTATCTATTACTAACCGTTACACAGGCAAGCCATTAGCGGTTGCTGGTTGTTCTGCCGCACAAAACCAAGCGGTTTTACAGCAAAGCGACGCAACAGCGTGTGGTGACTGGCAATTACGCCCAATGGGCAGTGTTGTTGTATTAAGTCAACAAAGTGGTAAAGCACTTAGCGTGGCAGATACAGTTAAAGCAGGTACTAATGTTGAGCAACAAGCTTACACGCATAAAGATGCACAGCAATGGTTCTTCACACCAACAGATACAGGCTATGTAAGCCTTAAACAAAGTGCTGACAGCGAGTTCTGTGCTGCGGTAGCTGATAATGCCTTAGTACCAGGTGCCAACGTAGAAATGGCTTCCTGTGCAGCGAAAACAGCACAGTGGCGCATTGCTCCAGTAGAAGGTGGTGGTGTTATGCTTATCAACCGCTACACAAAACAAGCACTTGGTTTAAGTAACTGTGGTTTAGCGGAAAACACTAACTTTGCACAACAGCCTGATTTAGGTAACAAGTGCCAAGTGTTCCATCTGCGTGAACCAAATTAAGTTATAAGTAATAAATCGACTCAACCAAAGCCACTTCATTTATGAGTGGCTTTTTTTGCGCTCATTTTCACACCAGCGCACTAATTAATACCCCTGGATCGCTGATACCGGCCTCTTTCATTGCATCTGCGATAGCTTGGCTTAGTGACATAACTTGGTTTTGTAACCCCATGACTATTTCAAGTTGTATTTCGATTTGTGTTTTAACTGCATCATCTTGTTGGTTTTCTGAGGCTTGTAGTTTTGCAAGTTGCTCTTTTGCTTGCTCAAGTTGTTCTTTTAAAAGTTCTAACTGGGCGAGCATTTTTTGAATTGCAGCTGGCAGTTCACTCTTTTTTTCTTGCGCTTTTGTTTCTGCTGTTTGTTGTCCAGAAAGAGTTGCTCTCTCAGCAATAGAGAAACGATAGTCGGATGTCGTATCGTCTTTTGCCGTCGATTTTTGGTTATCTATGTTCAGGGCATGCGCTAACGAGTTAATATTCATCGCGGTTAAGTATAAGTGAAGGATAAATTAGTATCGGCAATGGGTACTACTTCTTTAGCTTTTATTTAATGTAGCACTGGAGCTGTTACCTCGATACCGACAAACTGGTATCGAGGTTTTGATTAATCTGCTTTAAAGAAACTAATTTGCCGTTTGAGCCCTTCGGCAAGGGTTTTTAAGTCGTCAGCAGAGCTTATTGTGCCTTGGGTACGAGATTCACTGTCTTTTGCAAGTTGACTTATTTGATGAAGGTTTTGTGTTATTTCTTGTGCAACCGTGCTTTGCTGATCGGTTGCTTCAGCAATGTTACTTGAGGAGCGGGTTAATTCCCCAATACTGATGGTAATAGACTCTAATTGCTCTCCTGTTTTTTTGCCTTCTTCTGAAGACTTAAGCCCTAGCTGCTGGCTTTGTTTCATCTTTTCTGCCGCCATGGTAACTTGGCTTTGTAGTTGCTCGATAGTTTGGCTTATTTCGACAATCGATTTTTGTGTGCGCTGAGCTAAAGTTCTGACCTCATCGGCAACAACTGCGAAGCCTCGTCCTTGTTCACCTGCTCTGGCCGCTTCAATTGCTGCATTTAGCGCTAATAAATTAGTTTGCTCAGCAATGGCATTAATAACTTCAGTCACTTTACTTATTTCATTGCTAGCATCATTCACTTTTTCTACCGCATCATGACTGTTATTAAGTTGCTGACTAAGCAGCATTAAATCATTGATGACTTGCGTTAATTGGCTTTGTCCTGATTGGGCATCTTTATCAACTTGAAGTGTCTGGTTCGCGCCTTCAGTGGCATTATGTGCAACATCTTTTATCGAGCACGACATTTGCTCTATTGCCGTTGCAATCTGTGCGGTTTGTGCCATCATTTCATGGGCTTCTTGACCATTTTGTTGTGCTAAGTGGTGAGCCGCAGATGCTTGCGTTTCAAGTTGTACTATTGATGTTTGTAAAGCCAGTATTAGCTTTTTAAGCTCCACAGACATTTTACTCACACTTGCCGTAATCGTTACAACTTCATTATCACTAGGCTGGTTAGTGGCTTCAATATACTGCAATAAGTCACCTTTACCCAGAGCATCAACTGTTTTGGTTAGTTTTTTTAGTGGTGCGAGCGTCTTTACTAGCCCCCAAAATAATAGAAGGGTAATCATGATTATGCCGGCGAGAGAGGCCAGTGCATTTACACGCATTAATTGCCAGCTTTCGTCATTTAGCTCATGTGCTTTTACGCGAGCGAGTAGTGTCCAGTTCCAGCCTTTTACCTTTTTTGCAAGTGCAAACATCGTTTCACCTTGTTGGCTGGTATAATAGACATGTTCGTTTGAGTCGGTTTGCTCAATCGGCAATCCTTGCAAGGTTTGTTTTGTTAACTGTTCTCCTGATTGACTATGCGGACCTACAATAATTGTGTTATTGGCATTATTGAATAGTAACAGCTTTCCTGATTCTTCTATTGTTAGACTTGCAACAGACTCTCTGAGGGCATTAAGAGAGTCGTTTATATTAAAGCCAATATAAAGTATACCTATGACTCGGTTAGTACTATTTTTAATGGGCTTATAAACGGTCATGTATTCATTCCCGAAGAGTTTAGCGTACCCTTCATATTCTTCTCCCGCAATGAGCTTTTCGTAACCCGGGTGCTTGTTCCCTAGGTAAGTACCTACAGCGCGTTCGCCATTGTCTTTTTTTAATGATGTGGCAATACGGAAAAAATCATCACCATCTCTTACAAAAACTGTTGCATTGCCTTTTGTCAGATCTGCATAACGATCGACCGTATTCATATTGTTATTAATTAATTCGCCGTTATGCGCTAATGACGGAACCTGATATTGACCGACTTGTGTTTTTTGTTCACTTAACGTAATTGAACCAGAGTACATATCGCTAAATACATTTGCATTTCGCCGTGCAATGGCAAGTAAGCTGTTATATTGAAGTTCGAGCAGAGATGATATTTGGTTAAGGTTAGCCTTGATCGTATGTTCACTTTTATTAGTTAAAATTGTTTTAGCACTGAAATAAGATGAGGCACCAACGATGGAGAATACACATAAGGATAATATAAATGCGAGTGCACCAATTTGTTTTGCTATAGGCCAGTTCCGAAAGTTCATAGTACGCCCTTTAAATAGTAGCATTGTGTATAAGTTAGTTATTAACCCATAAAATGCCAATGTATTGGTAATCTACTTATCGGCAGATCTGCTTAATAATGAATGATTATTTTGTTTTAGGTAAGAAAAAAGCCGAGTTTTCACTCGGCCTTTCCTGACAACACATAAGTAAGGTGAGACAGCTCACCTTATCCGTTACTCTTCTTGTGCAGAAGCTGCGTCAAAGAGTGCTTTTATTTCTTCAGCACTGATTGCACCGTTGAAAATTTTCAGTTCATCAATAGCCCCGTTGTAGGGGGTGTCCCAGTAGTTAACACCGAGTGCAAACTCGTTGGTTTCACCAGGGACTGTAAATACACGTGGAAAACCATTTGTTTCTAGTTGCAGTTCACCATTCACGTACATTTTTAAAGCATTACCATTCGTACCATCGACTGTGAATGCAACATGTGTCCATTCTCTAAGAGGAATGCGACTATCTAACTCAGCATTATCGAAGAATGCGCCGTTATTTGCCCATAAGCGGGTAAGTGCAGTTCCAGACATTGATGGAACATAACTTAGCCATGAATTTGCACTTGCTCCTGCAAAGAATGCTGTCGTGTAATCAGTGAAGGTTTCTGGTTTAAGCCACATAGATACAGAGTAGTCATTGGTGGTTATTAGATTATCCGGTAAACGAACCCCCGAACCGTCAAGAAATACGGCTTGGCCTATAATACCATCTACATAAGTAACATTGCCGCCAGTATTATTAATTAAACCACCAGTTGGTTTGCCAGCTGCGTAGGCATCATTTAGCGCACTTAAGTCACCTTCAAAGCTGTATTCAGCTGGTGCAAGTGATTTTAAGGTTACATCGAATGACTTGGTATCAGTGAAGTCTTTATATCGAATAGTGGCCGTTAATGTCACAACTTGGTCGCCAGCTGTCGCACTTGGCTGAGTGACAATAGCTGTGCCATTGACAGGTTTTAAATACTGTTCGTTGTTGGATGTCCAGCTAATACCTGATACAAACGGACCAACGCGAGGTAATTCGAAGCTTTCTCGTACTGCAGATAAGTCACCTAAATCAAGGGCATTTGTGATAAAGCCTTCAAACTGAGTTGAATCAGTTAAGTTGTTAATCGCTGCGCCGTTAATGTCTAAGCTATTGAGTGCGTAGTCATACACAATAAACTCATCAATTTGACCTTGGAACGGTAAGTCCCAGCCATAGTTTACACCTAGCGCAAAGTTGCCCGTTTGTGTACTAAAAAAGTCAGGGCGTGGCATGCTACCTGCAAGCTCACCATCACGGTATAGTGTTGCTGTACCATTTGCATAGGTAATGGCGATATGGTTCCAATCCATCATTGCTGGTGTTGCTGAGATTATTTGATTCCAGTTATCTGTGCCGTCTTCTTCTTGATAACGGCTCCATAGCATGGGTGTTGAGGTAAAGTGTGTATTACCCGGAATTAGACTCATCCAGCGAGCATCCGATGTTGCCGCAAAAAACGTTGGTGAGAAGTCAGTTAAAACCGTTGGTTTTAGCCAGTATGAAATGGTGTACTCATCGCCAGTGACAAGATCATCAGGTAAACGAACACCCGTTGCACCATCGAAGTTAAAGGCTTTACCTGTTTGGCCTTGTGCATATGTGGCTGTACCTACGCCAACATTGAGCATGTTGTTATCAGTTACATGGGCATCCTCAAGGTTGTTTAAGCCGTCGCTGAGTGAATCTTCGAATGCGTAGTGTGCAATCGCGTTTTTAAATTCTGGGCGGGCTTCAAGGTTTACATTGAAAGTTTTGGTTGTACTTTCGCCGTTGAGCGAAATATTCGCAGTTAAAGTAACGGCTTTATCGCCGCGATCTGGCGTTGGAATAAATACCGAACCCTCGCTGGTGATGTAGTATTCATCGCTACTCTCCCAGTTAATTGCTGCACCGTCTTTACCTTTTGTCGGTAATGAGTAGCCTTCGTCTGCAATCGATAATTCAGTTTTAATATCAAGCGCTTCTTGAACAGTATCAAGCACATTTGCAGTATCTGTGATTTCATCACGTTTACTTGCCCAAATGGTTGCACCTTCGCTTGATGTTGCCGATACAGTAACGGCCATTGCTTTAGTTGCATCATCCCATTGCCATTTAGCCACACCAAAGTAAGTACCAGAATCTAACTCAAGTTTAATATTTGAGTCATCAATCATGTACCAGATACCTGGATCATCACCGGTAACAGAATGATCTTCGTTAAGCGCAATATGCGTTGAACGAATAGCGTCGGTGTTAACCTCATTACCGTGGTTGATAAACTTGTAATAACCGTAAAGTTCATCTGCCACAACCATGTTGTCGCCTTCAAGCGGCACATAGCGTTGTGGTGAAGCCATTGGCCAACCTAATGAATTAATAAACATTTCATGTACGCGAACTTGGTGCGCTTCTGAAATGGTTGGGAACTCAGTCGATGTTTGCGGGAAACGTGTATGCGTTACTAAAATATGACGACCTGTCGTCTCATCGTAGTAAGCTGAGTTATGACCAGGTGATTGGTAGCCCCATGCTGGTGCTGTTTCGCCAAGTTCTTGCGTGTACTCAAAGCCACCCATTAGTTTTTCGCCCACTTCCAGTCCGCCCATTGCAGCAATGTCGTTACCTGCGTTATCTAGGTATGGACCATCAGGTGTTTTTGAGCGAGCGACACGGATGTTGTAACCATCGTTTAGCGCAAAACCAGCTACTGAGTAGAATAAGTAGTAGTATTCACTTTCGGGGCTGTACATCACAAATGCACCTTCCATTGCTCGGAAGTCACCGCCTACTAGTTTTTTACCATAGCCTTGACCTGCTTCTGGCATACCGGTCTCTTCATTCATTGCTAGCACGAAAATACCGCCAGAGTAAGAGCCATAAACCATCCAAAGTTTGCCATCAGCATCATAGAATGCCGCTGGATCAATAGCATTCGGATCAACGGCACCATTCCATGTCGTTTGGCCGTTATCAAGTGGATAAGCTGTAAATTCAGCATCAGAGCGATAACCGCTGCGTAAGAAAATACCTTTGTTTTTATAAGGGCCTTCAATACTGTCAGCTTCGGCTAAGCCAAGGTAAGAGCGGTTCCAGCACACTTCATCAACAACATCCGGTGTATCAGGGTTATCTTGTGCGCAGTGGTTATAGTAAAACCAAAATTTGCCATTTGGCGCTTTGATTACATCTGCTGCCCAGTTACCTGTGAAGCCATCTGTCCACTCAATACCTTCAGCAATTTCAGCGGTGTAGTTGAAATCAAATAGTGGACTCTCATTAACTGCTGCATTAGATGAAAGGCTTGAAATCATTTCCCAGTTCAAGAGATCTGTAGATTTAGCAGCTGCAAGGTGAGAGCCAAAAATATAATAGGTGTCGTCAACTTTAACGACTGAAGGATCGTGCACACTTACATTAGCCACCATGACGCTACCAGATTCAGTGTATTGAACACTGCTGCTTACACTTGGTTTTGCGCTTTGTGGCTCGGCAACCGCAGGGGATGAGTCAAGCTTAGTACCCTCTTCTTTACCACAACCTGTAACAGCCAAAGAGCAAGCTATGAGCATGGCTAATTTATTTAATTTCATTTTATGTGTCCTCTTGAAACTGGGATTATTTTTATTCGATTGTTGTCAATAAAATTGCCGCGTGCCTATATCAAACTAATAAGAACGTAGTATTGTAATTTTATAGTATGATTTGAAATGTGCAAATACTTTTGCAAAGGTAATTAAGATGTAAACGCAGGGTTTCATGTTTTACAATGTTTACAGGCGTATTTTTAATTTTTTGAGAGGCTGATTTTGATGTTTTATGAGCTATATTTAGTTTTTTAAATTTAATATTAAGCTAAAAGAAGGCGAGGAATGTGTTTATTTGTATTACATTTAGACAATAAAAAAGGGCTCTTAAAGAGCCCTTTTTTGAAATTATTTGTCTTGTTTACTGAGGCCTTCAGTGGTCATAATAATGCGCTTAAGCGTGCCATCTTCGTTGTAGTAAAGTGGCTCAATAGCGACCGAACGACGAAAACGTCCGCCACTTGGTTTGCCATCAATCGGTGGCACTGCACCAGTATGATAAATAAAGTAGTCTTTACCTTTGTATTCGATGATTGATTGGTGATTTGTTTCGCTGTTACCCGCTATTTCATTCAAGATTCCTTTATACTCCCAAGGTCCGTGAATACTTTTACTCATGGCATAACAGATCTTTTCAGGGAACTCACACGCGTACGAAACATAGTAGTTGTCGTTTTTCTTATGAACCCATAGCGCTTCGGTAAAGTTAGGCAGGTCTAGCGTTTTAATTTCACCATCAAGAGACAGTAAGTCGTCGCTTAGCTTAACGTATTTTGGCATTAAGTTACCAAAGAACATGTAAGTATCGCCGTTTTCCTCTGTATAAATAGCAGGGTCGATGTCGTCCCAATCATTTGGCGTATGTTTGGTCATGTCATCGGTCACAAGCGCATGGCCAATGGCATCTTTAAATGGACCTGTTGGTGATTTAGAGGTTGCAACACCAATTGCAAAACCGGGTTTTGTATCATTGTGGCGCACTGTGGTAAAGAAATAGAAAGTGCCATCACGCTCAATCATGTGTGAAGCCCATGCTTCGCCTTTAGCCCATTTAAAGTCAGTAGCTTTCATAATTGGGCCGTGTTTTTTCCAATTCACCATATCGGTAGAAGAAAAAGCCAGCCAGTCATGCATTTCAAAAAAGACATCATTATTAGGGGCTTCATCATGACCTGTATAAAGGTATACAGTGTCATTGTGTACAAGTGCGGCAGGATCGGCAGTAAATACATCAGTAAATAATGGGTTCTGTGCAACGGCTAAACTGCTTGAGAAAAGTAAAGGCAGTGCTAAAGCTTTGAGTTTCTTCATGAGTGTCCTCTTTGACTAATAATTGTTGTTCGAGCTATTGCTTTGTCCACACTAAAATCTAACCTAAACGGCCCAAGTAATACGCACTGTACGTTAAATTATACTGGGTAATTGATTGTTTACATCGCAACAATTCAGCTAAGTGCAGCAAAAAGCAAGTTGATATTGTATTATTGTATTTCAATAATAGTAGCATCAAAATTTGCTGGGTAAATAACTTGTTAGCTCTTTTTGTTGCTTCTTATAAATTAAAATTGAATTGAGGTAATGTGTCTTTTATCTATATCTTAATGATTATTATGACTTTTATGTAGCTGTTTATATTGACGAACAGTCTTTCATATATTTGTAACGTGCTATAATTAAAGCGTTTTTGTAAACATAGCGACACTTATTTTAATTTGTCATTTTGAGTTGACTGTTAAATAGTCATACAATATGATTAAAGTTCAGACAGCAAAGTATTAACATAAAAACGTAGATTCACTCGCGCACCGTTTTGACAACACACGATGCACAACACAGTGATCTCGCTTCGGTAACTGAATGGGGAAAGTTCAGCGGACCGATATAACTATAATTTGGAGAACACCGCTTATGTTTAAAAGAACACACATAGCCAGTGCTGTAGTTATGGCATTTACTTGTCAATTTGCTTTTGCTCAAGAGGAAGCACCAAACACTCCTGAGAATAGCGCTGATGAAATGGAAGTGATTCAGGTATCTGGTATTCGCGGCAGTTTAAACAAAGCGCTAGATGAAAAACGTGCAAGCGTTCAGATAGTCGATGCTATTGTTGCTGAAGATATTGGTAAGTTTCCTGATAATAACGTAGTTGAAGCATTACAACGTGTAACAGGTGTACAAACAACTGGCCGTGGTGCGGGTGAAGTGAGTCAAGTTTCAATTCGTGGCTTAACCGATGTAAATACAACCGTTAATGGCCGTGCTATTTTTACAGGGGCGGGCCGTGACGTATCACTACAAGACATTCCTGCGAGCCTTTTATCAGGCGTCACTGTTTATAAAACGCGTTCAGCAGATCAGATTGAACGTGGTATTGCTGGGGCTATTGACATTAAAACGCACCGTCCTTTTAACTTTGAAGGCGAAAAAGTCGTTTTAGCAGCGCGTGCAATTTATTCTGATCAGCCTGATGAAGTTGATCCAAATATTAGTGCTTTATTATCTAACCGTTGGGAAATCGACGGTGTGGGTGAGGTTGGAGCACTCGTTAATATCTCTTATGCAGAGACTCATTATCGCGACGACACAATGACGGCGGGTGCTGCATTTCCATTTTTTACTGACAAACCTCAATTCAATTACTCACCCTATTCACGAGTACCAAATGAGTTTTGGCCACAAGGTACAGAGTCTGGTCTTCCTACAGCTTCAGGATCGACATTAGATGTTAATGGAGAACCGACCGAATACCTATTAGCACGTGATGCAATATTTGGTACTTCATTCACAGGCCTTCGTAAGCGACCAGCGGCTTCAGTGTCTTTGCAATGGGCACCAGTCGATACACTTGAAATTACTGCAGAAGGCTTTTATACCGGTTACGAAAATGAGTCACAAAATGCGATGTGGTTCTCAAACACCTTTGAAAATGGCAATGGTAATATTGATACGCCAATTGTTTTCGATGGCACTAATGTGATTAAAGAGAAGCAGGCAATTGGCGCAGGTGGCTTCCAAAGTGGTGACTTCTCATACGGTAAGACAGACAGCTACTTATATGCACTAGGTGCCCAGTGGCAAGCAAGTGATTATTTAACAATTAATACTGAAGTTGTTTACCAAGACAGTGAATACGAAACAGATTTCTTCGCAATGCGCTTTGACCGTGTAGCGACGGGTCTTGACGTTGATTTTAATGATAAAGATGGTGTACCAGGTATTTCATTTTGGGACGATCCAAACACTGCGGTTAATGAAGCTGATATGGCTGCAATTGCTAACTGGAATGCAGGTACTGTTTACGACAACGGCGGCGGTAATGCTGGTGATGCGCTGACTTTTACCTTTGATGCAGAATACCTAATTGGTGGCACATATTTCGATAAAGTTAAATTTGGTGGTCGTTACGAAAAACGTACAGCACAAGAGTACACTCGTGCTCAAGATGCCATTATTCGAGATGAAAACGGAATAGCTATTATTACTTCTGTTGAGAGTTTAATTGAGCAAATTGCAGCAGCAGGTGGAGCTGGCGATGGTTCAGGCATTGTATTCCAAGTTGATGACTACTTTGATGGTCGTGCTGATGTGTTTGACAGCTTCGTCACAGCTGATGGCGGTTACATGCTAGATAATGGTAGTGCTGTTCGTAGTGTATATGGCATGGAAGCAGAAGACGTATACAAAACATTTGATATCGAAGAAAACTCATACGCACTTTATGCTACGACTAACTTTTTCATTACAGAAGATATCAGCGGTGAATTCGGGCTACGTTATGTCAGCTATGAGCAAGATATGGATTTTGTTGCTGAAGTCGGTGGGATGAACTCAAATGTATTCGAAGAAAGTTCAGCAAACGCAGATACCGATGCCTTATTACCAAGCTTGGTACTTAACTGGAATATCACAGATGATTTAGTGGGTCGTGTGGCGTATACGGAAACGCTGCGTATGCCTAATTTCGCTGATTTAAATGCATTACAGTACTGGTTTGATCCACTTACTGAAGGGGCGACATATGGCACTGGTAACGGTGGTAACCCAGATCTTAAACCAACAGAATCAAAGAACTACGATGTATCACTTGAATGGTACTTTGCAGATACAAGCTCGCTTTATGCCGCTTATTTTAAGCGTGAAATTGAAGGTTTGGTTGTTGCGGGTCGTAAGCAGGTTGTACGCGAAGGTGATGATGGCGTAACACGTCCATACGTATTAAGTGCACCCGTTAACGCTTCTAATGGTGAGCTGTCTGGTTTAGAAGTTGGTTTAGTTTACTTCCCTGAAGCGTTACCTGAATACTTAAATGGCTTAGGTGTGCAAGCTAGTTTCACCATGCTTGATTCATCACAAGATACACCTGAATTCAATCAGCTAGGTGAAATTTCAGGCTATGTTGATTCACAAATGGCCGGTGTTTCTGACGAGTCTTACAGTATCGTGGGTATCTACGAGCGTGATGCGTTCGATATGCGTTTATCTTATGTATGGCGTTCAGAGTTTTACACCGGTAATGAAGCTGCAATCTTTGCTAATCCTTTACAGTTCTGGAATCGTCCAGAGCAAAGCTTAGATTTTCAATTTAGCTACAATGTGAATGAAGATTTTGTTGTGACCTTTGATGCAACAAATATTCTTGATGATGTATATCAAAGCCATTACGGTGAAAATAATGACACGTTATTTAACTTTGGTAATGGTATTTACTCACGCACATTTGCATTGGGTGCACGTTATTCTTTCTAATTCTTAATTAGACCCAAAAGCCCCAGCTCTGCTGGGGTTTTTTATTCGTAAAGCGAGTATTTGCTATCGGTCGAAAAGAGTTGCGATTTAATTAGTATGATAATACTATTAATTAAATTAGCATTAAATTTACAAAAATAACGAACGCAATGGCCAAGCTGTGTACTATCTAAGGCTGTAAATTTATTTAATACGCAGTGTTGAAGGCTTGTCATCATTGCTCGAAATAGTGAGCGTGGCTCATTATTGACCATTTAGGGTGTTGTTGTATGGAATCTCAAAAATTATCCGTTGTAGAAAAGGTCGGCTTTGGTGCCGGTGACATGGCAGTGAATGTCATGGTAGCAGCGTTATTTTATTTTATGTCTTTCTTTTACACCGATATTTACGGACTTGATCCGGTTGATATGGGTGTGTTGTTTTTAGTGGCGCGTTTTGTTGATGCCTTTACCGATCCTTTAATGGGAGTGATCACCGATAAAGTGAAAACGCGTTGGGGTCAGTTCCGTCACTGGTTCTTATTTTTATCTGTGCCCTATGGTCTGTCGGTGATTTTACTCTTTACTACGCCTGATTTTGACTACAACATGAAACTAGCTTGGGCCTATGCGACTTACCTTTTCGCAACCTTAATGTTTACCGGTGTCGCTATTCCTTATATTTCTTACATTGGTGTCTTAACTGCCGATCCTAAAGAGCGTTTGTCAGCCAACGGCTACCGTATGTTTTTCGCTAAGATTGCCAATGTAGTGATTGTATTTTCAGTGCCGCTGCTTGCCTCATATTGGGGAGATGGTAGCTTGTCGTATGGTTATAAACTGGCAATGGCGTTGGTATCGGCATGTGCCGTTGCACTGTTCTTATTTTGTTTTTTTACAACGCGCGAACGTATTACTCACGAGCCGCAAAAAGAAAGTGTGCTTACGCAATTAAAAGTGCTACTTAAAAACGATCAATGGTTACTACTGTGTGCGGCATGTGTACTTGGTACGCTTGGTTATGCGATTCGCGGCAGCGTTGCTATGTATTACGCAACCTATTATTTAGGCGTGCCTGATTTAGCAGGTGCCTTTACCAGTGCGGGTATCGCAGCATCTATTGTCTCTATGGTAGCAAGCACCTGGATCACCCAGCGCTACTGTAAAATGAAGTTATTCCGTCAATCACAAATTGCTGTGCTATTCATCTCATTGCTAATGTATTTTTTGGTGCAGCCAGGTGATGTAATGATGGCGTTTGTGCTGTATATCATCTTGTCATTTGTGGTTGATTTACACGCGCCAGTATTCTGGTCTGCGATTGCAGAAGCCGTCGATTACGGTGAAATTAAAGACGGTGTTCGTGCATCAGGCCTATCGTTTGGTGGTATTTCATTCTGTCAAAAAGCAGGGGGTGGCTTAGCTGGCTTAGCGGGTGGTTTATTACTGGCATTTTTTGAGTACAAGCCTAACGTTGAGCAAACCGAATTCACCCTAATGGGCTTAGCACTGATGCTAACTATCATTCCTGGTGTATTTCATGCACTGCTTGGTTTGATCTTAAAAAAATACAAAATTACCGATGAATACTACACGAATATGGTCATTCATAAGCGCCTACCACACTAACCATCCTTTAGGCGCACACACTTAAAAAGTGTGTGCGCCTTGCTCTTTAAAATAACAATTCGCTGGGAGACAACAGTATGAACACATTCAAAGTTAGCTATTTAGCAAGCGTTTGCGCTGCAATATTAACTGTGAGCGGTTGCAGTGAGCTGCCAACAGACAGTAAACAAGCGGTTTCTGTAGAGCATGCTGAACATACCAGCGAACAACATTTATTTGCCCTAAACCAAGTCAGTTTAAGTGCCAGCCCGTTTTTACATGCGCAGCAAATTAATGTGCGTTATTTATTAGCACTTCATCCTGATCAGCTACTTGCTCCTTACCTGCGTGAAGCCGGTCTTGAACCAAAAGCGCCTAACTATGGTAACTGGGAAAGCACAGGCCTTGATGGCCATATTGGTGGTCACTATCTTTCAGCCCTGAGCCTTGCATGGGCAGCCACGGGTGACGAAGAATTAAAGCAGCGTTTAGATTACATGCTAAGCGAGCTGGATCGCGCTCAACAAGCCACAGGTGGTTACTTAGGCGGTATCCCAAATGGCGATGAAATGTGGCAGCAGATCGAAAAGGGTGAAATCAAAGCTGATTTATTCAGCTTAAACGACCGCTGGGTGCCGCTTTATAACATCGATAAAATCTTTCATGGCTTGCGCGATGCATACGACGTAGCCGGCAGTGATAAAGCAAAACAAATGTTATTTAAGTTAGGCGAATGGTTCTTAGCGACCACTGCTAAGCTAACTGATGAGCAAGTTCAACAAATGCTGTACTCAGAGCATGGTGGCTTAAATGATGTGTTTGCTGATATGTACTTTATTAGTGACGATGAGCGTTACTTAAAACTAGCTCGCCAGTTCTCTCATAACATCATTATTGAACCCTTATTACACAAAGAAGATAAGTTAACGGGCCTGCATGCCAATACGCAAATTCCAAAAATTATTGGTATGTTGAAAGTGGCTAATGCCAGCGATGATAAAGCATGGCAGCAAGGTGCTGACTTTTTCTGGAAAACAGTCAGCCAAGAGCGCTCAGTATCAATTGGCGGTAACTCAGTGCGTGAACATTTTCACGATAAAAGTGACTTCACGCCAATGGTTGAAGATGTTGAAGGCCCAGAAACCTGCAACACTTACAACATGATGAAACTGAGTAAGTTATTGTTCTTAAAAACCGGTGATACGCGTTATTTAGACTATTATGAGCGCGCCACATATAACCATATTTTATCGTCACAACACCCAGAGCATGGTGGTCTTGTTTACTTTACCTCGATGCGCCCTGGGCATTACCGCATGTATTCATCAGTGCAAGATTCAATGTGGTGTTGCGTAGGCTCAGGTATTGAAAATCACAGCAAATATGGTGAGCTGATTTATAGCAATACCGGTAAAGAGTTATGGGTGAACTTATTTATTCCGAGCACGTTAAATTGGCAACAACAGGGTTTACAGATCACCCAAGACAGCCAATTCCCAGATGATAACAAGGTCTCACTGACCGTGGATCGTTTGTCTGAAGGGCAAAGCACCGAGTCAGTAATTCATATTCGTAAGCCGTCTTGGCAGCAGGGTGAGCTGAGCTTTACTTTAAATGGACAAGCTGTAAGCGCAACCGAAAAAGACGGTTATTACAGCATCAGCCATGCTTGGCAAAGCGGTGACAAACTTGCCTTTGAACTTAGCCCTAAGCTTTATACTGAGCAGCTACCTGATGGTCAGCATTATTATTCGGTGATGTACGGACCTGTTGTCATGGCTACCAAAGTACACGCTTTTGCAAATGAAAAGCTTAACTTTGTTGCCGATAATAGCCGTATGGGCCACATTGCCGCAGGGCCGACTTGTCCGCCAGAAGCTCTGCCAATTATGCTGAGTGAGCCAGAAAAGTTTATTGCCGATCTCACTCGTAAGCCAGGCCAAGAGCTCGCATTTATCGCCGATAAAAATGTGGCGATTGCTAAACAAGGTATCGATAACACCAAAAGCACAGAGTTAATTCCGTTCTTTCGCTTACACGATAGTCGTTATCAAGTGTATTGGCCGCAGCAAAGCGAAGCTGAGTTCACGCAATTTGTTGCCGATGCAAAAGCGGCTGAGCAAGCGAAAGAACAGCTTCGTTTATTAACCGTTGATCAAATTACGCCGGGTGAGCAACAACCTGAAGTTGAACACGATTTTAAAGGTGAAGGAACCCGTGCAGGTGTCAATAATGGCTACCATTGGCGCGATGCAACAGGTTGGTTTGAGTATCAGCTTAGTAACCCAGAACAAAAAGCGGTTGCTTTGCGTGTTCGCTATTTTATTGGCGATGTGAACCGTCACTTCTCTATTAATTTAAATGGTGAGCAATTAGCTGCAGTTAGTTTGCCTGTAGGTAGACCAACGGATGAGTTCTACACCATTGATTACCCATTAACAGAGGCAATGAAAAAGTCGACAACGCTGACCTTACGTTTTGCTGCCGACAAAGACTCTGTTGCCGGTGGTATCTATGGTATTCGTTTAATCAACGCACAATAAAGAGTTGGCTATGTTAAGCAACAATGCGTTTGCGACGGCTAAAGAGCATGTTTTACCGTCGCTTTTAGATAACAGCGCCGAGCAACACAGTTTTTACCAAACACCCACAGGGCTTGGTTATCGAATAATTGAGCAAGGTCAGGGGGATAAACCAAGTTGGGATGCCACAGTGACTGTGCATCAACGCCTTACCCTTACAAATGGTCGGGTGTTGTTTGATACTCGAAAGCAAGGTGCTGCTGTAGAGTACGAAATTGCAGAGGCGATAGTGGGCTTGCAAGAAGCATTGCAACTAATGAATAAAGGCAGCCGCTTTGAGGTGCTAATACCTGCGCATTTGGCGCGTGATGTGTACAGCGCATTTATTGAAGAAAAGCATCAGCAAGACTGCCAAAGCCCCATGCTCGTTGATATTACTTTGATTGATTTTAGTTGATAACACCTACTCTCAACCTCAAACGAGGTCATTAAAGCAAATAAAAAACCTGCAATTTTGCAGGTTTTTTGTGTGTTGAATAATTACTTCTTAAGCTTGGTTTTAAGCTTATTTAGGTCGGCTGGGTTAACAACCGGCCAATTGTTTTTCCAACTCATAGGTAAAATACGTAGCTTTTGCACGCCGTTATCGGCTGTTTCGTAGGCGTGTAATACTAAATAGTCTTTGCCATCAAAGGTGTACGCAGCATTGTGGCCAAGGGCAGCCCAGTCTTTATTACCTTCAATAACTAAACTGCCACCGCCATCAACCATAGAGCGACCTTGTTGATCTAAATATGGGCCTTCGATGTTTTTGCTTCGACCTACGCGTACGTTGTAAGTACTCTCTACGCCACGGCAGCATTTATCAAACGAAACAAATAGGTAGTAATAGCCGTTCTTTTTAAAGATATAAGGTGCTTCAATCGGGCCATGTTCCGTGTTTGGACGACTCGCAATGTGATGCCACTTTTCAGGTTTTGCTAAGCGCACCATGTCATCATCAAGTTTTACTAGTTTAAGGCCGCCCCAGAACGAACCAAAGCTCATCCATGGTGTGCCATTGTCATCTTCGATAATCGCAGGGTCGATAGCGTTCCAATCGTCACGCTCAGGTACTGATTCAACCACTATGCCGTAGTCAATCCACTTGTAATCAGGTGATGATGGGTCAAGGGTTTCGTTAACCGTTACACCAATTGCTGAGGTGTTTTTGCCAAATGCAGAGACTGAGTAATAAAGGTAAAACTTACCATTTTTCTCGTACACATCGGGTGCCCATAAGTGGCCATCAAAACTTGGTGAAATACGCTTTGCCCAACTTGGCTCATCTTTAAAAACGCGGCCGGTAAGTTTCCAGTTGGTTAAATCTTTCGACTCATAATAGGTAATGCCCGGGCCTGTGCTAAAGACATAGTACGTGTCGCCTTCTTTGGTCATTACCGGATCGTGTACTTCAACTTGCTTTGCAGATACGGCTGCGGCAGAAAAAAGTAGCCCTGTTGAAAGCCACTTCATTACTTGTGTCACGTTACTTACGGGTCTCATGCTTGAATACCTTTTGTTGTTTTAACTCTTGTGTTCATTCAGCTACTATATAATATGTAATACAATATTAACAATAAAATCGAGACGAATTACAGGACACATTATGCTCAAAAAATTATCTCGGCTAACGCTTCTTAGTGCGTTAAGCGCCTCACCATTGTCAGCCCTTGCTGATGCTAATAGTAGCAAGACTTTAGCGCCAATTGACAACCCCATAGTACTCAAACGTGCTGATCCTTGGTTAGTTCGTGATGATAAAAGTGGCTGTTACACGTTTATTGGTAGTTCGCCGAAATTTGATGAAATTGAGCTGCGCCAAGCTTGTCGTCTAAACGATTTAAAATTAGCTGAGCCAAAGGTTATTTGGCAAAAGCGTGATAAAGGCCCAATGAGTGTCAATATTTGGGCTCCAGAGCTACATCAGATTGATGGCAGTTGGTATATCTACTTTGCCGCAGGTGATATCGAAAAGCCATTCAGTATTCGCATGTATGCACTTAAAAACGACAGTGCTAACCCGATGCAAGGTGAGTGGCAAGAAATGGGGCAAGTCACCAGCCACCTTGATAGCTTTTCGCTTGATGCCACAAGTTTTACGCACAAGGGGAAGCGTTACATGATTTGGGCGCAGCAGAACCAGCCTGCAACTTATAACTCAGCTTTATGGTTAGCTGAAATGGACTCACCAACATCAATTAAAGAGCCCATTATCGCGATTACAGAGCCAACCCTTGATTGGGAAGTGCAAGGCTACAAGGTAAACGAAGGTGCTGCAGTCATCACCCATGGCGATAAAATATTTGTCACTTATTCAGCCAGTGCCACCGATCATCGGTATGCGATGGGTTTGCTATGGGCAGATGTGAATGCTGATTTACTTGACCCTGCTAGTTGGCATAAGAAAGCTGAGCCGGTGTTTACCACCCATGCTGAGCTAGGACGTTTTGGCCCTGGGCACAACAGTTTTGTAAAAGCTGAAGATGGGGTAACCGATTTAATGATTTATCACAGCCGTGATTATAAAGAGCTGAAAGGCACACCACTGACAGATCCAAATCGCCATGCGCGAGCCCGCATTATTACGTGGGATAAAAACGGCTTTCCAGTGTTCTCACCTGAACGAGCAGACTAAAAAAGGGCGCCAATTGGCGCCCTACAACTTGGGAACGAACGATTACCAGAAGCGGTAGTAAATAAAGGCAGTAATACCAATAATACCCGCAGTATGAATGTAGTCCCACTTATCTAAGCCGGCAGCCACTTCTTTCATGGTTGCTTTATCTAGGCTTGAGAAAGTCAGACCTTTCAATTGTTCTTCGTCTGCTTGCTTGGTGAAAATACTCACCACAATCATAATCGCAACGACCACGACAAATAGCAGAATACAGTAATATAACCAGTTCATTGTGGTGATCCACGCAAATGATGAACCTGTTAAATCATCTTTAAATGGCAGTAACACTAAGCGGATCATACCAAGCACAAAACCTGATACTAAGCCCACAAAACCCGCTGTTGGAGTGATGCGTTTACTACATAAACCTAGTAAAAATACCGCAGCAATACCTGGTGCAATAAGAGACTGCACACTTTGCAGATATTCATAAAGCACATCGGCAATTAAGCTCATGACGGGTATCCATAAAAGGCCTAATACAACAATCACGATAGTGGCAATTCGACCTACCTTAAGAAGGTGTTTCTCAGATGATTCAGGTTTGAATTTCTTATAAAAATCAATGGTGAATAAGGTTGCTGATGAGTTAAATAATGATGCTAAAGAACTCATTAGTGCTGCAACTAAACCACCGATTACAATCCCCTTAACACCTGCTGGCAATAACTCAGCAACTAAAGTTGGGAAGGCTTGGTCAGCACTTTCATAGCTAATAATACCCTTAACATTCAATGCGTATGCAATCATGCCTGGTACTAAGAAGATAAATACAGGAAGTAGCTTTAAGTAACCTGCGAACATGGTACCGCGACGGGCTTCTTTAATGCCTTTTGCAGATAAAACACGTTGTACGATGTATTGGTCTGTACACCAATACCAAAAACCAATAATGAATGAACCAAATACAATGCCTGGCCATGGGAATTCAGCATCTGAAGCACTTCGTATAAGGTGCATATTAGCATCGTTGATACGCTCAACTTCTGCCCAGCCTCCAACTTTATCTAGACCAACCACTAATATGACTAAGGAGCCAATAATGAGCACTGGAGTTTGCAGCACTGAAGTCCACATAATGGCTTTCATACCACCAAGCACCGTATAAATACCGGTGATCACCACAAGGCCAATAGCTGAGATCCAGAAGAAGTCTATACCCCAAATACTCTCGATACCTAAGATTGTTTTAAATGCAATACCGCCGGCATAAACCGTCACCGCTACCTTAGTTAATACATAACTAATCAATGAGATTACAGATAAGAAAGTACGTGATTTAGAGTTAAAGCGGCGCTCTAAGAATTCTGGCATGGTGTAGACTTTACTACTCCAATAGAAAGGCACGAAAATCCAACCGAGTAGTAGAATGATCCACGATTGCATCTCCCAGTGAGCCAGTGCCATACCCGATTGTGCACCTGAACCTGAAAGGCCCACTAAATGTTCCGAGCCAATGTTTGATGCGAAAATAGAGGCACCAATTACTAACCAACTTGCATTACGGCCCGCTAAAAAGTAATCAGCGGTGTCTTCTTCTTTTTGTCGCATAGACATCACGACAACGCCTAGTAACAGGACAAAAAATCCTGCCAGCACTGTCCAGTCTAAGGTACTCAGTTCGACCATTGTGTGTTCCACCTAATTATGAAAAGTGAATATTGTTTTATATTTGTCAAATAAAAATATTATATTATAAATGAGTTGAATTAAAGAGATTTGTTAAAATAAGGTGACAGCCAGTACAGAAAATAGTGACTTAAAAGCTCGGTTTTTGTTCATTTATTCTGGGTGTTTTTATCTTTGTTATTGATTATAAAGAATAATTTGCAGGATGACGGAAGCAGTATATAAATGTATCATATACCCAGATCTTTTGAGGAACACTTATGGCGCGTTTAGAGAATTTAAACCTATCACAACAAGTTACCAATGAGCTTGGTAAAGCAATCATTGTTGGTGATTACAATACTGAAACGGGGCTACCAACCGAAGCACAATTATGTGAAGTGTATGGTATTAGTCGCACAGCTGTTCGTGAAGCAGTGAAAATGCTCGCTGCAAAAGGACTGATTTCTTCTCGTCCACGACAAGGTATTCGTGTGGAGTCAGCGGAGAACTGGAACTTATACGACACAAGCGTATTGAAATGGTTGCTTGAGAGCAGCCCATCATTATATGTATTAAAAGAGTTTTTGCAGGTTCGCTTGGCGATTGAACCACAAGCAGCGGCACTTGCTGCAAGAAAAGGCGATCAAGCAGCCATCGCAGAAATTAAAATTGCACTCGATAAAATGCAAGCGGCAGCAGAAGAGCCTGAAGGCGTAATGCATGAGCCAGACCTTGCCTTCCATACGGCAATTTTACACGCCAGTGGTAACCGTTTTTTCTATCAATTACGTGACTTTATTCGCACCGCATTACATGTGAGTATTCAACATACTACACCCGCTAAAGGCAATAAGAAGGCTATCGCTGAAGAACACTTTAAAGTGTATAACGCAATTGCAAGCGGTGACCCTGAGCGTGCTAAAAACATGATGACGTACATGATTGATGAAGCAATGGCGTTTATTGAAAAAGAAATCGCTGATAAAGAAGCGGCTCAATAAGTATCGCTTCTTGACGTTGTAATTACTTTAAAACAAAAGGTTATCATGCCAAATTCAAACGAGCTAAAAACAGTTTACCCAAGCCTCGCTGGTAAGAGTGTGTTTATTACTGGCGGTGCATCGGGAATTGGTGAAGTAATGGTAACGCGGTTCTGTGAGCAGGGCGCGAAAGTCACCTTTGTTGATATTGCAACCGAGCAAAGTGATGCTTTATGCGCAAAATTAGCTGGTAAATATGAGTTTGATCCACAATTTATTCATTGTGACATACGTGATGTCGAAGCCTTAAAAGCGGCCATTGAGCAAACTCGCCAGCAACAGGGTGACATTGGTGTGTTAATTAATAACGCCGCCGATGACACCCGTCATGCCGCGGAAAATATGGATGTGAAATATTGGGAAGACAAGTTTGCCGTTAACTTACGCCCGTGCTTCTTTTCATCACAAGCAGTGGTTGAACACATGCAGCGTTTAGGTAGTGGTAGCATTATCAATATGGGGTCGGTAAGCTGGCGTATTAAGCAAACTGGCATGCCTGCCTACACAACAGCAAAAGCAGGGATTGAAGGTTTAACCCGTTCATTAGCTGCTTCATATGGTAAAGATAATATTCGTGTAAATTCATTGGTACCAGGTTGGGTGATGACAGAGCGTCAAATCACTCATTGGCTAACCCCAGAAATGATTGAAGATGTTCGTTTAAGTCAATGTATTAATGAAACAATTCAACCAGACCATGTTGTCAATGCCGCGTTGTTTTTAGCCGCTGATGACAGCTGCATGATGACAGCACAATCACTGATAGTAGATGCAGGTTGGACTTAATCTTTCAAAGCGATTGCAAAATAGCTAACTTGCGATAAAATTTTTTATGTAATTCAAATGGTACTATAATAATAAAATATGGGTTATAGAATCAGCAGAGCTCATACTTAGGAAGGTGGTAAGAAAGTTTGACCGACTTTGTTCTTGTTTATTTAATTTTGATTATTGGCGCTTGCCTACAAAGTGTTATTGGCTTTGGGTTAGGTATGTTATGTGTGCCTGTCCTTTACTGGCTAATGCCAGAACTGGTACCAGGTCCTATGATTTTGAATGCGCTGTTTTTAACGTCGGTGTTAATGATAAAACACCGTGGTGCAATAGACATGAAACAAACGGGCATATCCATAATCGGTGGTGCAGTGGGGGTTATCTTCGCCGCTGTGGTGATGTGGTATGTCAATGCCAAGCAGTATCAACTCTTGCTCGGGGTGAGTATTTTGGTCGTGGTAGCTTTATCTGTTATAGGTATGAAACCGAAAATCTCCACAATCACTAGCTTGCTTGCGTCAATGTCATCGGGCTTTTTAGGGACCACGACTTCCGCTGGTGGCGCGCCGATGGGGTTACTTTATCAAGCTGAAGATAAAGACAAAATTAAAGCGAATCTGAGTGCCTTTTTCGTATTCATAAACCTGTTTGGCATTATTGTATTAATGCTTACAGGCTCTGCTGATATCAGCGATGTGAAGCTGTTTTTCTTATGTTTACCTGCAATTTTAACTGGTTGGGGTCTATCTTTTGTGATTAATAATAACCTCAATGAAAAGGCCATTCGCGGCATCATCTTGCTGGTGGCTGGTTTATCTGGTCTAGCACTTATTTTCATACACAGATAGAATGAGAATAGTTCAGCTTTTTGTGTAATGAAGCCAATGCTCGATGACACCATTAAAATAATCATTTCTAGCCAATGCCAATTAGGCGAAGGTGCCTATTTTGCAAAGGCGCATAACTGTTTATTTTGGGTCGATATTTTAGGGCAGCGTTTGTTTCGTTTAGACTGCCAATCGATGCGCGTTAGCCAGTTTGCCATGCCAGAACCTATTTGTTGGGTGATGGAAACCGAGCAAGCAGAGTTAGTTGCAGGCTTTGCCAAAGGCGTTTATACGCTCAATAGTGAAGACTTTAGCCGTGAACTCCTTTATGCAATTGACCACGAACCTTCACAAAACCGCTTAAACGATGGTAAAACGTCTCGCCAAGGTTTTGGCTTTTTTGGCTCAATGGACTCTCAAGAGCAAACCAATAGTGGCAAGCTATATCGTTTTGGCCATGGTCAAGCTCCGACAGCCGTTGATCATGACTACACCATTAGTAATGGCCCTGCGGTAAGTAAAAATGGTCAGTTTCTATATTCTACAGATTCAGATAAACAAACAATCTACCGCTTTACTCTGAGTGAACAAGGCGAGCTTGCTGATAAACAAGAATTTATTCGCTTTACTGACAATATGGGTTTTCCTGATGGCATGACCGTTGATAGCGAAGATCATCTGTGGGTTGCCGCGTGGAATGGCTATGGCGTGTATCGTTTTGCGCCAAGCGGTGAGCAAGTGCAGTTTATTCGCTTGCCTGCACCACGTGTTACCAGTGTCGCATTTGTTGGTGAAGAGCTTACGCACCTTGCGGTGACAACTGCGGCAGTAGGGCTCGAAAACTCGGTACTCGCTGATTACCCGCACAGTGGTGGCGTGTTTATTCTCGAGCCGGGCGTTAAAGGCATTGCTGAAACGCCTTTAAAGCTATAGGTTTTCCATTACTTGATAACGCAATTCGCCAAGAAATGCGCGTGCTGCAGGGCCCAGTTTGTCACCATCTTTAAAGAGCAAATGTAACTTAGCACTGCGACTGCTGTTATGGGTTAAATTAAGTGCTTTCATTTGCCCAGTCGCAAGTTGTTTTTCTATCGCGACTTTTGGTAACCAGGCAAAGCCCAGTCCATTACTGATCATATCAATCGACGTGCGCATATGAGTGACGGTCCAGCGCTGATCGGCACCTAACCAGCCACCATCTTGTTTGTGTTTATTCGCTGAATCGCGAACAACAATTTGGCGGTGTGATTTTAAATCTTCGAGGGTGATTTCACGCTCTATCCCATGCAAAGGGTGATCTGGATGGGCGACGGCAATAAACTCGATATCACATAATTCTTCATGAAAGTTTGCCGCAATTGGAAAGCCGGTAATAGCAATATCAACCTGATCGTTTTCAAGCAGTTCATTGCCCCCCATTAGTACAGACTCATGCAGTTCAATACGCAGTTGCGGGTATTGCGATGACGTGTCGTTAAGTACTTTATAAAGCAATTGTTGTGGGAAAATAGCATCAACGGCAATGCGTAACTTACTTTCGATACCTTCACCCAAGGTTTGCCCTATGGCCTCAACTTTAGCAGCTTCATCGAGTAAGTAATTGGCACGGCGTAGCATCATTTCGCCGGCTTCAGTGAGCACGGTTTTGCGGCCTTGAATGCTGAATAATTTTACATTGAGTGCAGATTCAATTTTACCAACTGCATTATGAATACTCGATTGGCTTTTATGAATACCTTGTGAGGCTTGGTTGAAGCCTCCAAATTCAACAACAGCACGAAACATGCGCCACTGTTCTAGCGTAATTCTTAGCATGATGTTCCTTTGCTTACTTAACTGCCTAATAGTACCTGTAAATGCTGAAAAAGTTTACTTTTTAGCAGTGGGCAACTCAATATACTCAAGTTCATCACCGGGGATGCTTGCAAAGCGCTGTGCTTGCCAATCTTGTTTTGCTTGCTCGATGCGCTCTTTGCTGTAAGCAACAAAGTTCCAGTGTAAATACGGGACTTTATTGAATTTACTGCCACCAAGTAAAATAAAGCGGCTGTGCACCAATGTCGTTATTTCGTGTTCGCTGTCATCAAGTAGCACAAAGTTACCTTTGGTATAGCGAGTATCACCCACACTAATTTCACCATAAATAACATACACGGCGGTTTCATGATGAGGATGCGGTTTAGTTATATGGCTACCTTGCTCGGCTACTGTATCTACATAAAACATTGGTGAGTAGTTTTTCACAGGGGAGCTTAAGCCATAGGCATCCCCCACGATGAGTCGCATCAGCACGCCTTTTTCGATTCTCTCAGGCAGTTGCTGTTTTTTGATATGTTCAAAACGCGGTGCTATTTCGGTCATACTCTCAGGTAAAGCAACCCAGCATTGCAGACCATTAATGTCGTGCTCGCTCGCCCGCACTTCAAGGCTTTCTCTTTCTGAGTGAACTATACCGCGACCTGCGGTCATCCAGTTAACATCGCCGGGTGCTATTTGCAGGCTATTACCTAGCGAATCGCGATGGTAAATACTGCCAGTAAATAAATAAGTGAGCGTTGATAAGCCAATATGAGGGTGAGGCCTCACATTTATGCCTTCACCGCGAGGAAAGTGATTTGGCCCCATGTGGTCAAAAAAGATAAATGGGCCAACCATTTTTTTGTCAAAATGAGGCAAGATGCGTTTTACATCGAGCCCACCAATATCATGGCTGGTTGCTGTTAATAACGTTGCCATATTCGCGCCCTCTTAAAAACAAATTCAGCCAATAACCTAGGTTATTGGCTGGGATAAATATTATGCCTGACTACGTCTTAACACTAGTTGATCTAGGCTGATTTTGCCTGCACCAATACTTGCCAATGCTAAAAAGCCGCCTGCCATTGCAATGTTTTTGTAGAACATTAAAAATTGCATTTGATCATCAAGTTGAAAGTGGAATAACAAAGCACTCACTAGGCTGAAACCAGCAAAAGCGACAGCGGTTAGTTGTGTTAAAAAGCCCAGTAAAATAAATAATCCGCCAACAATTTCAAAGGCAATTACAAACGGCAGTAAGAACTCTGGTAAACCGACACTACTCATGTACTGAGCAGTTGCATCAAAGAATTCTATTTTGCTAAAGCCGGTTAGTAAAAAGATCGCTGATAAACCAATACGTGCCAATAAAGTGCTAATATTTTGTAAGTGTGGTTGAGCTGAGATTAAAGTAAAAAGTTTCATAGTAGGTATCCTGTTTAGTTAAGCAGTGTGTCTGCGATGGAGTAACTATAGATTCACTTTAAAAGAATTAAAAATTGTAAAATTAGCATTTATCATTCTTGAAAAAAGAATTTAAAAGGGGGTTGAATATGAAGTTGTTGTTATTAATAGGGTTTTGTTTTTCGGTGGTTACGAGTAGCTTGGTGTTTGCCGAACAAAATTTACCAAATAGTCGTCATTATGCGTTGTTAGCATCAGATATTGCGGTGCAGCAAAGCTGGCAAGTTAAAGACACAATTAAAGGTTATGAGATGCTGGAATATCAAATTAACCTTAATAAAGGCGCTATCTTAACGGTTGATTTTACACCTTCAAACTCTAGCAACTATTTTAATATTTTACCGAAAGGCAACCCAACCGCTTTGTTTGTTGGCCCGGCAAAAGGTGATCATGCTGAGCTTACAATTCCTGATAATGGCGATTATGTGATTCGGGTGTTTTTGATGCGCAATGCCGCACGCCGTGATGAGCAAAGTGAATTTACTGCCGATATCAGCGTCGTAAAAAGTACATTAAAAGGCATGCACCCAAGCTGGGATGTCGATGGTGATGGGATTAATGATTGCGAGAAAGACGGTAGCTGCGATCACACGGTTGACTACAGTCTTCCTCGAAAGTCGAATTAGGCCTTTATTGAGGCCTAATCAGCTTATTATTCAGGCGTAACTTCAAGCGTTGTGAATAATGAGTAGCGTACGTTATCGATATCGGCTTCTGTTGGTTTTTGATCAACAGATGCTTCAATTAGATACATATCGGCGTGAGCGAAAGTCACCGTAAAGAAGCCTTTTTTATCGGTTGTTACTTTCACTTCATCACGTTCATTGCGGTAGCGTGCACTACCACGAACAATAGCAAGCTCAACGTCAGCGGCTGGTTTGCCATCCATTAATAATTGGAACTTAGCTTCTTCACCAGCAAATAGATCGTTCGGGTGAGTAGGGCCAGAAATTTCTAAGCCCTGACCAAGCAATGTTGGCTTAGAAGTACCATTACGGCTGACAAAAGTATCAACTGTTGCGATTGATTTTACAGTACGTACTTCAGTTGCACCTGCTGGTAGGTCTGCTTCTTTTTTACCTGCGAACACACGACCGCGATTGCCGTCTTTATCTTTATAGAAAGTCATCAGCATTGGTTTTTGCTGCATAGCAATATGGTAAGTACCGTCTTGCGTTAAACTTACTGCAGCAGAATTTTTGCGTTTTAAATAGTATGCACGAATCGTTTCTTCAACCGGCTTACCATTTGGAGCAAGGGCAATTAATAAGTTGTCGTCATACTCTGCGCCTTTTTGTTTTGGGCGGTATGCTTTATCTGGGCTAAACAACTCATTAGAAATACTGGCATCGATCATCACATAGTGAGTTTTCTCACCAGATAAAGAAGTGTGAGATGGCATTAACCAACGGGCATGTGCTTGTGCATAGCCAGATGCAATTGCTGTGAAGGTCACGGCGCCGATCAGCGCCGTTTTTAATAATTTTAATTTCATTGTTTGTCCTTAATGACTGGTTATGGTAACAAAGCTAGTCGCGAACTCTTTTTCGCCTTTAATAGTGACTTTGCCGTCTTTTGTTAAGTCGATTTCAACGCGGGTGTAATCTCGGCCACCTTCTTCACGTACAACTTCAACATTAAGTAGGTAGCTGCCAGGTTTAACTGGATTACCCTTTAAATCTTTACCTTGCCACTTAATGGTGTAAGTGCCTGGGCGTTTTGTTGCGCCTGTAACACCATCAAAGCTGTCGTTGCTACGACCGGCTTTTCGCCACCACTGACGTAAGTCTTTAAACCATTCCGCTTTTTCGACCCAAAGTGCAATCGTGGTAACGTGTTTACGTTCAGGTGTTTCTAGCCATAGCGCTACGTAAGGGCGGTGATATGGGGAAACATCCAGTTCAGGTAAGGTGAACTCAACGGTTAGGTTGGGATCGTTTGCAAAGCTCAGTGGACTGAATAAACAGCCAATTAGTAGAGCAACGAGTAAGTGGGCTTGTTTCATTAAGATACTCCTTTAAGTTGAGGCACCCAAACTAGATAAATAACCAAAGGCGTGGCAACACCAAGAAGCGTTAACCACAGGCCTGCGGCACGTTTTTTACGGTTTTGAAAGAGGATAAATAATCCGGTAATAGCAAACAGAATCATCAAAACAGCTGAGATATCAATGACCCAGCTCCATGCTTCGCCGGTATGGCGGCCTTTGTGTAAGTCGCCAATCAGGCTCATAAAGCCACCAGTTTGATAATCAATATTCAGTTCACCAGTTTGAAAATCGATTTCGGCGTAGGCAAAGCCTGCCGGAAGCGGGTAGTCGAGCATTACTAAGGCATCTTCTTTTTCCCACTCAATACTTTTTACATTGCTGAGTGAAAACTGCTGCTGCATGTAACCTTCAATCTCGGGATAGAGGCTTGGTAACGTGTCGAGGTTTGCTTGTGCTTTTTCGAATAATTCTGCAGAAACTAGAAGTTGGTTTTGTCCGTTTTGCTTGTCGTTTTCTAGCCAATCAACATGGTTAAGGATAATACCGCTAACACAGAAAAGAATTAGCAAAAAAAACAATGCAGTTGAAAGGTATATATGCAAAGCACGGCTAACGCTATAAAACGTGCGCTTATTAATAGAAAACATAAAACAGGCAATTCGTTAAAGATACAAATATGATAATGATTTGCATTAATGATAACAAGTGAGTTTACGTTCTTTACATTTGTGTTTTAGAAGTAAATAGCGAGGTAAAACATGATGGCGACTTGTGTGCAAAGAAAGCAAGTAAGTAGCGTCAAGCGCACTTGTGAAGACATGTTTACTCGGATAAATGGAGGGTTATTTGTAGTTGACGGGCGGTTTATTAAATAACCCAATACGCCTACTTCAATCACGGCAACTAAATACATAATCCAAACAGGCGCTGCGCTTTGTAATAAAAATATATAACCTAATACCATACCAAAAGCGGCTAAAAACTTAGCACGGGTTGGTACAATTTTATGTTCTTGCCAGTGTCTAAGTGACTCTCCGTATCGAGGGTGATTTAGGAGCCAAGCAGAGAGTTTGGGTGAAGAACGTGTAAAGCAAGCTAAGGCTAAAATAAAGAAAATTGTTGTCGGCATGACAGGCAAAGCAATACCTATGATACCAAGCGCTACCATTAATAGACCAACCGCTTGATAGCAGCTGTTTTTAGATGCAGCCAATACTGTTTTAACATTCATTGATAGAATTTAGCCCAAAATATAATACGTAAGTGCTTATTTAACTCTAGCTTAGCTTATCCTTTCTTAACAAGCCGTTATTGATAATTAAGATAAAAGAGCCACCAATCAAAACACGTAATTAGTGTTTTGATTGGTGGGATTAGTTATGGATAGACGTGTGTTAAAAAGTTTTGGAATCGAGAAAATGCTTGGCGAGCCCCCTCAATAAGGGCCGTCTCTTGTGTTTGTGTTAATTCCATATTATCAATTGCTTGAATAAGGTTTCGCCAAGCGCTGCCACGTCCTGCTCCTGGGCCTGTTAAGTACCTACCTCCATGTTCGGCGTTATAATTTAATTTAGCTTGCACTTGTTTTCCGAGCATTGCAGCGCCTACTTTTGACCCCTCTACAACATACAGCCAGCCAAGGGCTGTAGCGAAGTCAGTGTTGTTATTAATACAGGGTACTAAATAGATTTGAGGTAAAGGTGTCGATAAGTCAGCAAAATCTTGTTCTAACATCGCTAGTCTTTGACGAGATGATAAATCGTCGATGTATTTTTTTAGTTCAGGATGGGTGTAAAGAGCACTTACATCTTTTAAAAAGTAATACTGTAAGGTTAAGAATGCTAAATAGCTCTTTGTATTAGCAAAAGGATCTTGAGCCATGATGCTTTTATCTACATTGTCATGCACATCGGCTGTAGCAATTTTTAAATTATGCGCACGCGATACTTGAGAGGCGGTAATGGTCATGTTTTTTCCAAATAGTAAACGAAAAAAGCATTACATTGATAGGAGATGTCAATGTAATGCTGGAGATAAAAAATGTTTATAGTTTGATTTCTAAACCAAGAGTAATGGTCTTCCCAGGCTCTGGCATCGCCACAATTGAACCGGTTGATACCTTGTATTGATCAGTTAAGTTAGTCACAGAGACGTAGCCTTTGAGGGTTTCATTAAATGTATAATCAAGATAAAAATCGAGTTGGTGTCCAGAAGGAATATACTCAAGCGCATCCACCCCCGTTGCTGACAAAAATCCACCCGGATGGCGCTTTTCTGTATGCTTTTTATAAATCAAGCCAATATCAAGGGCGTCATCAAGTAAGATGACGCCCATATTAGCGATATAGCTTTTTTTAGGCGGGATACGCAGAGGTGTTAATCCACCCAAGAAACCTTCACTGTTACAGCGCTGTGCATCACCGATATCAGCTAATGCGTTTGAGCACATTTCAACATCTTGGTAATTGATCATTGATGCTGATGCATAGAAGTATTGGTTTTTATAATCCATTTTTAACTCAAAACCAGGCAGGGTGAATGAGTCATAGTTTGTAAACGCGTAGGTGCGTTGCCATGAATATGCGTTAGGATCGGTTTTCGGCATGTTAGCTGTGGTAAGCATATCTTTAATTTCTATATGAAAAAGATTTAGATTTAAAGAAAAGCTGTCATTAGCGACTAATACCTCGTTAAAAGAACTTTCGAGGTTAATTTCGTATGAGTTTGTTTGCTCTGGACTAATAGGGTAGTCAGGTGAGTAAGAAAAAACTTCATTCGATACTGTGCCCTCGTACAAGCTCGGCATTCTATATGCCTTACTGTACTTTGCCGACACAACTGTATTGCTGCTTAGCAAGTATGAAGCTTGAAAGGTTAAGTCTAGTTTTGCATCAAAGTCATGCGTGAGTGTGGCCTGATGGTCGTCAATCTTAGCGTCATGCAGATTCAGATTTAGCAGTAGCTCTAGATCATTGAAATCTAACTGTGTATTAGCAAAAATACTGTTTGAGCTACGTTTTCCATCTCTTGATGTGGGGTACTTAGTATGAAAGTTTTCCTCATAGCCCTCTTTTGGTTTTAACTCTTCAGATTGCCATGCGTAACCTGTAGTCAACGTTGTAGGGATTTGATCTGCAATTTTAAAACTTGATACATTTAGCACACTAAAACCTGCGCGCTCATTTGAGTATTGATGTGTGTATTGCAGTGCATTTGAGCCTAAATTTGAAGCCAATGCATTATATTGATCCAGCTTTGCATGGGTTTTCCAAACATTTACCTTTAAATCAATAACAGGGTTAGCGGTCGGTAAGTAATGGTAAACTGCGCTTACACTATTTACATGTGCTGTGCCAAGTTGCCACTGTGGCATGGCTTCTTCACCAGCTTGAATTTCTACCCATGTACCATCAGGTAAACGTTTGTAATCACCTTCTTTATACTTATGCCAATAAGTAGCAAGCATTTCACCCGCTGCTTGTTGGTGGTGACGTGTATTAACTTCTAATGTGTGCTCATCAGAAAAGTCATAACTAAACTTAGCTAAATATGACTCGCTTTCAAAGCTTGTATTTACAACTTCTGCCCCAGGACTAACAGGCGGGTGGATTTCATACGTACCTCGCCAACCCTCAACAGTTTCAACAAAGTCTTTGTAACCATGGCTACCAGCAAAGTAATTGCCCACTTTTTTATCACTAAAAGCTAATACAGCACCAAAGTCATCGCTTTTATAGGCAGTAGCAAAAACCATTGCGCCGTTTTCAAAGTCTGTGGTGTTATGGCCTTGTGATACTTGGTAATACTCTTGTTCTACAGGGTCATCACTCACACTTGGCATTGAGTTATTGTTGTAAGTTTTTAACTTTATCAATGCACCTAAACTTTGCCCCTCTTTTAAAATATCTGCAGGGTTTAGTGTACTCATGGTGACTGTACCGCCAATAGCACCAGCACTAAATGGAGAAGCTTTAGCCGCAGGACCTTTTTCTACATTCACAGTACTGATCAAATCAGAATCTATATAAGTGCGGTCAGAAGTACCCATATAACCGCGGTTGGTATGGGTCGATTGCAAGCTACCATCAATAAAAATGGGGACGCGACCTTCACCTTGAACCCCGCGTATACCTATATCTAAAGCGCCAGCTTCATTTCGAATATTATTAGCTTCAATGCCTGAAAATGTAGAAAAAATATCTGAGTTAGATAGTCCACTTGTTCTGTCCATATCTGCACGGGTGAGGTGTAACTGTGTGCCCTTAACAACGATAACTTCAATATCTTCTTTATCTTTAGTTGGACTCGGTGTTGATACAGAATTATCGGCAGAAAGTGGGGGGGAGTGCTTAGTAGTTTGTGAAGGTTTAATAATAATATTGTTATCGATAACCTCAGCACTCATCGTGGTGTTTTTTAGAGCATGATCTAACGCATCGTATATCGATATTTGGCCGTGTATGGCCGGTGCTGCAAGCCCTTTTAAATGCTTAGCGTCAGCAATTAAGTTCATGTTTGCTTGCTGCGCAAGTTGGTTTAATGAGTTACTTAGTGGCTGCTCTGCAATATTAAATGTATAAACAGTGGTTTGTTGGGCGGCAATCGGGGCGCTTAAGGTTAATCCTAGTGCCAGCGCTAAAGGAGATAACCTCATTGCAAAAGGGCGAGACTTATTCATTTTTATATTTCCAAGCATTAAGTGAAACTAAGTTGAAAACGAATGAGAATGAGAATCCCTCAATAAAAATATTAAAAAATTAAACTTTTTCTATAACTACCTGATCTAAAGAGCTTTTGATTTTTACTGGAAGTACATGAGGCAACAAGGCTAAGAATTTTTCAAACTCATGAGCTAAAAATGTACCAGAGACAAGAAGTTGACTTGCTTTATCATCGGTAATTTTGACATTGATTGCATGATAGCGGTTAAATTCGGCTAACACTTCATCAAGCGGGGTGTTGTTAAAAATGAGGCGTCCATGTCGCCAAGCATCCACACGATTTAAATCAATATTTTCAACGGTGATGCTGTCTTTATTTATTTGGGCTTGCTGTCCTTGAATCAGTTCTACAGCATGGGTGTTTGTTTGAACTTTTACCCGACCATGCTCAACACTAACATGTGTACTCGATGTTTTTTTATCGACAGTAAATTTAGTACCGAGTACAGTGATTTTAGTTGTGCCAGTGTTAATAATAAAAGGGCGTTTAGCGTCTTTAGAAACATCAAATAATGCACGCCCTTTGACTAAGGTATTTAAGCGCCTATCATCATCAAAATTAATGCTTAACTTTGTTTTAGCGTCTAAGCTCAGCTGCGATCCATCAGGCAGGGTAACGTCAAATTGCTCGCCTATCTGAGAATTGTATTGCGCACTGTAATCGTTAGATTGTGGCCATAATGTATAACTAATGAGGCTTAGCATACATAGTGCGAAGCATGCCGCAGTTGCAATCCAGATGCGCGAATGTGTAAAACTAACACTGTTTGAATTCGATAGAGCGCCAATTTGATGATCAGAAAACTGATTTAATAGGCCATCTATTTGCTTGCTTTGTTCAAAACACGTTAAGTGTTCTGGATTTGCCGTAAGCCACTTCTGAAACTGTTGCTCTTGTACTGCGGTGAAGCCCTTTTTTTGTTGTTCAAGCCACTGATTCGCTTGCTCTTGCAAACGTATTTGTTGACGGTCCATTTGACTTAATCCTATTTTCTATTCATTGCTTTACGGCATAACATCATGGCTGTGGCTAGGTGTTTTTCTACCATGCTAACAGAGATGTTCATTTGTACTGCAATTTGTGACTGGCTCAAATTTTTAAACTTATATAACACAAATGCTTGTTTCGTTTTTTGTGGCAGTTGCTCTATCGACTTATACAGCAAATCGAGTTGTTGTTGTGCTGCTAATTTTTTTTCTGGTTCGTAGTCAACGGGGGCGATTAACTCTTGTTCTTCATCGTTTGAGATCTTTTGATTTTTTCGATAATGATCGATGACGATATTTTTCGCGGTTGTAAAAAATAAAGCGCGGTGTTGGGTTGAATTATGATCTAGGTTTTTAGTCGTATGATTCAATAACCGCAAATAGGCTTCTTGAACTATATTTTGCGCTTTTTCTCTGCAGCCGATAGAGCGAGAAATATAATTTAAAACTTCAGCGTAATAGCGTTCCAAGATACACACTTTTAGATAGTTAAAAAAGGATGCGCATAATAGTTACCAAAATGGGTAATAGCAATGATTTTTGTTTTCATTTTTTTACTGGTTTGAGGTGTGACAAAAAAGCCCAGTTAAAAACTGGGCTTTAATATTTCATTTACTATCAGTGGTTACTAGAAGTAATAACCTATGTTGATATTGAAGCGAGTTTCTGTTTCATCGCTGTCACCAGCAACTGAGCCGCCTACAAATGGCTGATTTTTCGCTTGAACAAAATCAAAGTAGGTGAATAAGCCACCTGCTGCAACAGACACCCCAGTTACATTCATCCAAGTATCGGCGCTATTGTCTGACTTGTCATAAATAATGCCGTAGTCATTGTAAAACTGTAGGTCTGTAACAGGACCCCACTCGACAGGGAGGCTGTAGGCAATATTGGCATTAGTCATGGTTGCTTCAGCTGCGATGCTATCGTAAAAAGCATAAGCTCCGACAGCCATACGATTTACATTATCAATATCGTAATTATATTCGCCATGTTGCAGTTGGAAGTTCCACGGGCCAATAGTGCTATTTAAATGGACTGCCCAAGCATAGTAGTCACCAGCACGGTCTTCACCATCGTGTAGGCCGCCTGATAGGGCAGATACACCTAGCTCTGTTTTGCCACCTTCATGCTTAAAGTGGTAGCCGTAGCGACCAGAGAAAGTGTTGTATTCACCAATAGCATTGCCTGGCTCGGCATAAATGCCTTCGTCTGCTGAACGGAAACCAACTACATCGTATGAGTAGCGATCGCTGCGATCATCAACATAACCGTCGACACCACCGAGCTCATCATTTTTGAAAAAGCCAAGATCAATTTGCCAGTTATCGGCAATTTTTCGTTTGAATAGCACACCTAAATCGTGATCATCTTCCAAACCTACATAATAGGTTGTTCCAAAGAAGTAGTTGTGTGAATTATATGGCCAGTTACCAAAAGGAACTTTGGTTATACCTGCCTGCACTTGCCAGTCTTCGGCAAAGTCGTAGGCTGCATAGGCATATTTAACTGCTGTCATATAGTCAAAGAAACGAATTTCAGCATTTAGTTGCACATCACCGACATCCCCTGAAAAATTCAGTCTAAAGATATCGAAGTCGAAGTCACCGCCACGATTTTTGTTACCGTCATCATACGAGGTATAGCTGTAGTTTGTTCGCACAGCTCCACCAACATGAATACCAGATTCTTTTTTGTCTGATACAGTTTCAACAGCAGCAGTTTGCTCCTCAAGTTGCTTTTGTTGCCTTGCAACCTGTGCATCAATCTGCGCTTGTTTATCAGCTTGTTGCTGCGATTTTTCCTCGGCAGCATCAAGCTTGCTCTGGAGTTGCTGCATTTGCTCTTTAAGTAATTGCAGCTGTTTTTGAAGGTCATCTATTTCAGATGCCTGACTAAGACTAGAAGTAGTGCCCAAGGCGATTGCGAGGGCTAACTTTGAAAGTTTAAGCATGATTTTCGCTAGTGTTGGAATGGGTACTACTAGCATAGTTGATATTCACACTCAACCCAAGGGTAGCCACAAAAAATTAATATTAATCAACCAGTTTTGCAATTAACTATTGTGATCGAGTGATTTTGTTATGGCGCCAACTTCTAATAGTGGTGATGCATCAAGCTGATCAGCATCCATCATTGCTGCAATACGTTGCATTGATGAAAGCAATAAGCTTTGCTCCCACTCTTCGAGGGCTGAAAATTTTTCTATGAAGTGCTCTTGCAATGGCTGAGGAGCTTGCTCTAAAAGTGCTTTGCCTTTTTCTGTTAAATACAAGCTGACGCGGCGCTTATCCATTTGACTGCGCACACGGGTGATAAGCTCTCTGTTTTCAATTCGGTCAAGAATATTGGTCACAGTTGCAGGGCTTAAGTTGACGTTTTGAGCAATACGACTTGCTGTGATGCCGTCTGTTTGTGCTACTTCATTCATGATAAGTAATTGCGGGCCTGTTAACCCAGACGTTTTGTTGAGCTGCTTAGAATGCAGATCGATTGCTCTGATTACTTTACGTAATGACACAAGTAGTTCGTCATACTTTTGCATGTTTTTGTCTCTTTAAAGGCGGCCTAGAACGACCGAAGCCGCGAAATATTACACATCAAATAAATTGAGTTCAAATAATTTGTGGCTATGTTTGCTATAAATAGCCTAATTTTCAGAGGAGATTTTTATTTGAGTAGTAATTAAATCTCGTTTGGTGTATCACATAATAATGTAGATGTTCTTTATAATTAAATAGCGCTTTTCGCCTGCACACGCACAAAGTAGTAAACAATTTCATCAAATAACTAAATATTATTTACTAACTACTATGGCTTTGGGTATTGTGGGGTTATTTAACTATTTCTTTTCTTTCATTTAATGGGACGAATTATGAAGCTATCGCCATCAGTTACGATTGAGCAAAGTGAGACTGGTCTTGAGTTTATTAAAGTAGCCAGTGAGTTTTGTGATG
The DNA here is from genome assembly GCA_004208945.1 of Pseudoalteromonas sp. CO133X. GTDB lineage: Bacteria > Pseudomonadota > Gammaproteobacteria > Enterobacterales > Alteromonadaceae > Pseudoalteromonas. Next base: position 98,071 of record SGPE01000022.1, read on the forward strand.
CCACTATCTTTTTACAAGGTGCGCAAATTACAGAGTTTACACCGACAGGTAAAAAGCCATTACTGTGGGTTTCTCAGCAGGAAGATTATCAAGAAGGTAAGGGCGTTCGTGGTGGCATTCCAATTTGTTGGCCGTGGTTTGGTGTGAGCCAACATGAAGGCTGGCCTGCTCATGGTGTTGCTCGTACGGGACTTTGGCGTGCTGAACAGGTGAAAGAAGAGGAAAACTCGATCTACATCAGCTTGTCATTGCCAATGAATCAAATTGATGAAAAGTATTGGCCACACAAAACTAAACTATTGGTGGAATTTATTTTATCAACGAGTTTAGAAGTGCGTTTAACAACAACGAACCTTGATAATGAAACACTTAATTTTACGCAGGCATTACATACTTATTTCCCTACGCCTGCGATTGAAGAAACCAAAGTTGATGGTTTACAGGGCTCTAAATATATAGAATTTGGTGAAGGTCCATTTGAGCAACATGATTTGGTTTCATTTGCTCGTGAAACCGACATGGTTTATACCCAAGCACAAGATACACAACGTATCATTACGCCAGATGGGATCATTGAAGTAAGCCGAGAAAATTCGCGGTCATGTGTGTTATGGAACCCGTGGATTGATAAATCAAAAAGGCTATCTAATTTTGCCGATGATGAATATCACGTGATGTTATGTTTAGAAGCCGCCAATGTACTTGAAGATAGCGTTGAGTTAGCGCCGGGTGACAAGCATACACTTGCTACCTCTCTTCGCTGGGTATAAAAAGTACCGAGTATGAGTAAGGTCAGTTAAAACTGGCCTTAACAAGGAACGATCGTGTTTAGTAATCAACAAATAGAAACCCTTCCACAGCATCAGCGCATACAATTTCAATCACTTGCAGATAATGCAATATGGCATGTACAACTAAATTGGTTGTTGTTTTATGTGCCTCTAATGGCCGTGATTATTGCTGTACGGCATTTTAATCCTGCCGTTAGCGAAGCCATTGCTTTACCTTGGCTTCTGGCTTTGCCATTGTTGGTAATACTGTCGATGGTTTACAACCTTTACAGCGTTCGCGCTAAAGGGGTGGCAGTAAGAGAGCATGATATTGCCTTTAAGCGGGGGCTAATTTGGCAACAAATCACCTTATTGCCAATTTCTCGCGTGCAACACACCGAAATTCATCGCGGCCCAATTGAGCGAAAGTTAGGACTTGCAACACTCAGGCTTTACAGTGCAGGTGGCATGAGTGCTGACTTACATATCAGCGGGTTAACTGACCAACAATGCAATGATGTCCGCCAGTTCGTGCAAAGTTATGGTGATAATGCAGCAACTCAAGAAAATGAGCTTGCCGATGAGTGATCAACAATGGCAACGCGTGTCGCCATGGGCACTACTGTACTTTATTGTTCACTTTGCACTGCGCTTCATAAAAGATGGGCTGCTTAATTTACTGCCAATTTTGGTGTTATTTGTTACGCAAGTTGAACAAAAGCTGTTTTGGGGGCAAATAGCCGTTACCGTGGCCTCGTTAGTTTTAGTGCTGTATGCCTTTGCTTATTATCGTAATTTTAAATATCGCATAACGGATGGTAACGAAATACTGCTCAATAAAGGGGTATTCAAAAAAGAACGGCTAACCCTAAAATTTGCTCGCGTACAGAACGTAAACATAGCCGAACCTTTTTATTTTCAGCCGGTTAATTTGGTTAATTGTATTTTCGATGCCGCCGGTAGTAGTGCTCAAGAAGCTGTGATCCCGGGAGTAAAGCTTAGCTACGCCGAGCAAGTGCGCGAACAAGTTATGGAATTTAAGGCTCAGTTACAACAGCAAGAGCAGCTACCTATTGAGCAGGGCGAAGTAACAGATAAACCGACAACCTTAACGATCAGCAATGCTGAAATTGCTAAGTTTGGTTTGATGTCGAACATGGCAATATTGGCATTGGCTGCACTTGCTCCATTTATGAATGTGATTTTTGAGTACCTCGAAAAAACCATCATAAACCGCCTAGAGACCATACTGAATGAGCAAGCTGCGTTCATTGGCAGTGCGGCTGCAATCACTGTGTTAATTATGGTTGTAGCCATTGTTTTATGTGCCATTTTACTTTCTGTTGTCATGGCATTAGTGCGCTTTTTTAACTTTCAGCTGTACTTTCAAGACGGTAAGTTTAAGCGTGTGGCAGGTTTATTTGAGCGCCAGCAACTCTCGATAAGCGTGTCGAAAATTCAAAGTGTGCAAATTAAACAAAATATTATTGCCAAGTTCCTTAATCGCTATACCTTAATTTGCCCACAAGTGAGTAGTGGTGGTGTGGCAGCTGGGGTTGCGGCACATAAAAATAAACAAACGTTAGTGATGCCAGTAATCACCAAAGAGCAAGTAAAAGCCGTATGTGGCTGGTTATTTCCATGGTTTGTTGATTTAACGGAGCTTAGCTTTATTAAGCCTGAGCGAGCTTTACTTTATAAAAATACGTTTTTATATGTAATTCTACCTACTGTATTTTCTGCTTTAATTTTCAATGCTTTATTTGATGCTGCTACGATGTTGTGGAGCATTGTCGTGGGCTTAGTTTTGATGATCGGTGTGTTTTTGAATTATCAAAAAACGGGTCTGGCTATGTATCAACATGACGGCCGTTTTTTTGCCGTATTTAAAACCGGCATACTGGGTGTGCAGTATCGTGTTTTTGAAATCTATAAAGCGCAAAGCGTCACCACAATAAGCACTTATGTAATGCGCCGATCACAGCTTAAGAGCTTGTATATACAACTGGCTTCTGGTTCTGTATCAATGCCTTACTTAAAAGCAGAGCTGGCTGAGCAGTTTGCTGATTTTGCCCTATATGAAATAGAAGGCGTTGAGCGGAATTGGTTTTAAATGAAAATAATTCTCAATATCATTGACCTGTTTGGGTTTTTGAGTATACTTTCTCAAAAGCTACAGAAGGAGGTGCGCGATGATATATTTTCTGCCTATTTTAGCCATTACAGGTATTGTCGGCTTACTTTGCTATGCTCGCAACAAGAAGGAGTGTAAAGGCCTTTGCGTAAGCTGTGCAGTGACTTGTATTGCTTTGCTTGTAACAGGCGCGATGGCTCTTGCGGGTCTGGGGGCACTTAGAAGCAGTATTATGTTTGCAGCGACAATATTTATTGTTTACCAATTACTAGGCTTGGTTCGCCCGATTAAAATTGAATAGTTTCTTACATTTTTTAACTACCCACTTGCCAAAAAGCAACGCATACTAATCCTGAAATAACAAAGTCAGGGATTAAGATGATAAAAGCATTGTTGATTGGTACTTTACTTGTTGCTGGGCAAGCGTTTAGTCAAGAAGTATGGCAAACAATTCATACTGAGCATTTCAATGTCCATTTTAGTACAGAGAATCAGCAATGGGCTCAATCAGCGGCAACCGAGCTGGAAGTTGTTCGCAATAAGGTATTAAAACAACAAAACCGCGCGTTGGATGAAGTGATTGATGTTGTTGTTTTTGATCCATTTAACGCATCTAATGGCTTTGCTTTACCGGTTACAATAAAGCCCTTAATGGCTTTATTTACGACACCTCCACAATCAGATTCGATGATTGCCAATACAGATAGCTTGCAGCAATTACTCATTTTGCATGAGTACATCCATTTGGTTCATTTGGCTCAGCCTACGCGCAGCTTACCTCGACAAGCAATTAGAAATATTTGGGATCTCTACGATTTATCACAAAGCGATATGCCTCGCTGGGTTGCTGAGGGTTATGCGACGCTGTTAGAATCAAAAATGACGGGGCGTGGCCGTTTATACGATAATCTTTCAGAAGCGATACTGGTTGAATTTGCACAGCAAGGCGCACTGCCAAGCTATGGCCAATTAAATCGTACTGAAGACCGTTATATGGCCGGATCAATGGCGTATTTAATGGGCGCTCGCTTTCTCGCTTGGTTAGAAGATAACTATTCTCCAAAAACCCTTGATGCTGTGTGGACACGCATGCAAGCGGTTAAATCGCGCGATTTTAATGACGCTTTTAGCGGTGTATTTGGCGACCCACCTGAGCGGCTTTATCGTCGCTTTATTGCTGAATATACATATAAAGCAATGGCTAAAGAGGTGAGTGAGCAAACACTTACAAGCAAGCTTTGGTTAGAGCTTGATTTATATGCATCAAACCCAGCTTTAAGTTTAGATAATAGTAAACTCGCTATTGTAGAGCGAAACAAAGATGATGAAACGCGCTTAGTTATTTATAGTACAGCCGATAATCAACAAGCAGCAGATGATTTTGCGAAGCAGCAACAACAGCTACTCGATGACGATCCTGAAGATATTGCCGATAGAGCACCGAGTGTGTTTAAACGTAAACAAAAGCACGTGCTTCATCAAATCAATAAGCAGGGTATAAAGAATCCGCAGTGGTTAGACGAAGATACACTGTTTTTTACCGCCACAACAACCGTTGGTAAAGGCTCAATTCAGGGTATCTCGGACTTATATCGCTATGATATCGAAACTGGTGAGATAAGTGCATTAACCCATCGTGCGGGGCTGCGTCGGTTTACAATTAGCGATAACGGACAAACTGTTTACGCTGAGCAAACTAGGCATGGCTTCTCGGAGTTGGTGCGTTTTGATCTCAATACGGGTGTCTCTACGCCTTTATTTGAGAAGAGCCTAGAAACGGTTTATGACTATCCATTACTAAGTCCTAATAAAACTAAGCTTGCATATTTAAAAGTGGCACTGAATGCAAACTGGCAGTTGTATATACAAGATGTGAACTCCCAGCAATCAATAGCTGTGCCTATGCCTGAGGGCTATCAGTATGTGTCACAACCTAATTGGCAAGCAGATGGCAAAGGGCTTTATTTTGTCGCTGGTAAGAATGCCGCTCTCGATTTGTATCATTATGATCTTAGCCGCAACTCTCTACGCCAATTAACACAAGGGCAAGAAGCCGTTGCATACCCAATGGCAATGAATAATAGTGAACTTTTGTATTTATCGATCACTGCTGAAGGGCCGAATATCAAGCATTTTGCAGAGCAACCAGAAGGATTAGAGGTTGCTGAGTTGGTAAGTAATACAGCGCCACCGCGAGGGCAAGTAACGAGCGAAGTGTTACCTGAAGCAAAGATTTACAAGCAAAGCCCAACAGAGCCAACCAATTATGATGTATGGCAGCAAAAACCAACCTTTTCGCTGTCATCTCAGTATTATTCGGCTTCATCTTCGCTTCTTACCCTTGGGATAAAAAGTAACGACTTTTTAAAGCAGCTCGATTTACAAGCAGGCTATAGTGTTGATTTACATGATAAAGCACTAGAGGGAGTGTTCGCGGCAGCTAAATATTCAGCGTTTGATTTAAAACTTAAAGCGCTGCTATTTGATTACGACCTTGAATCAGCAAAACAGTACCATTCAAACACGCCGCTAAATGTCAGTAACACAGGGGCACATTTTGCCATGAGTTACCCGATGCAGTTTCAGCAGTTAAATATCACACCGACCTTAAGTTACAACTACAGTGGTTATGCTAAAGGTGACGATCAATGGCTAAAGCTAGGACTTAAGCAGCAATGGCAACATGATAGACAGCGTTATGGTTTTAGTCAGTCGTTGAGAGCTGAATGGTTATCCGGTGATGCTGACTCAAATAATTGGCAGGGCTATAACTTTGCCACCGTATTGAGTGGTTATGCCTTTGATATTCCAGTTTATGTTAATTTTGCTCAGCAATATCGTGATGACAGTACCCTTGCGCTTGGCGGTTATGAGTCAAACCTAATTAATAAAGACACGCAAAGTGGCTTTGTTAGTGCACCTGAATTGCCACTTTTTAGCCAGCTTGGTAACCGTTATAAAGGTTATGGCGGGGGAATTAGTTATAAAGATTCATTACCTTGGCTTTACTACCAACAGCATCAAGTTGATAACCGGGTCTATGCGCAAAGCTACGGCCTCAAGTGGCGAGGAGACTTTAGCTTTGGTCTGGGGCCTGCGGGTTTGAATGATGTAAATATTGATTTTGGCGTCGCCCGAGTAGAAAGCGACAACTTTGAAAATGATTTACGCGCTTGGTTAAGCTTTTACTACTCGCTATAACTTAGTGTTGGTCTTTTAAGGCGAAAAGCTTGGCGTGGTATAGCGCAAGTTTTTCGTCTTTATTTTCTATCTCAATGGCTTTTTCTAACCACTCCTTAGTGCTTTGTTCATTACCTTGCTGGTAACTAATAATCGCTAACTCCACATAAGGTTCTGATAAATAAGGGGCTAATGCTATAGCATCTTCCAGCTGCTGTTTTGCTTTGTAAAACTGGCCATTATTACGAGCGTTAATCGCTGTTGTGAGTAATTCGAATGGATCCTGCTCTAGCATCGCTAACTGTGAATTGAGCTGTTCTGCTAATGAGTGATCATCTAGTTGTTTGGCAAGTACTGCGTAATTATGTAGTAAATTAGTATCTTTAAAACCATATTGTATCGCTGTTTGATAAATATGTTTTGCCCCAGCTAAATCACCTACTTGACGATGTAAAACAGCTGCTAAATTATAAAGCGAGGCTGCATTTGGTGTGTATTCATTGGCTTTTAAAATATAACTGTAGCTTAAATCGAATTGTTTTAAGGCCAGAGCTTGTGCAGCTAAGTTACTATAATAGCGGCTGATTAAATCTTTGAGCTCAGCATGGCCTGAATAAAAACTACCACGAGACGGAAAATAGTCAATTATACTGCCAGGTGGTACAAGGTAATTATCATCTTCATTTAAAGGGGCATAGACTTTGGTGCGAAAATGGCCCGATACATACACGATGTTATTTTGTTTACTGTACACAGGTTCACTCGACACCGCTTGGAAACCTGTTTTTAGCCCTACTAGTTGCGCATATGCGTGAGTTAAAATAGCTAAGCTAATACAATTCCCTTCATGCTCTTGAAGGGTCTGTTCGGCGTTGAGTGTAGCGCTAAAGTAATTGAAGTTGGTGAGCTTATTTTCTAAGTAATGATAAAGAATTTGGTCGTCTCTTAAACCTTTACCTTGGCGTTTGGTAAAATAATCAAGGAAACGTTTTTGCTCATCATCAGGCAATGCAAACAACTTTGGATCTGTTAGTTCAATGTGTTCAAAATTTGCTGCGTTTAATAGACTGGCAACACTTGGAGGAGTAGGGGCTTGTTGCTCTGTACTCTTACATCCTACTAAAAAAGCGCTTAGAACAAGTGTAAATAAAATTGACTTCATAGAACTGCCCTCCTGGCCATTATCTATTCAATGTACCTAGATTCGAGTAACTATTCAAGTTGCTAGTTAGTGTCATTGATTATAAACACCTTGTACGGAAATCTTGCCACTTTCAGCTTGGCTGTTTTTTCTACCTCGTTGCTTTCTCTGTGGGCCTCATTAAAATGCCGCGCTCTTTTAAATCACTTAAAAAACAGTTGTTTACATGTTTAGTGGTAGTGATTGATAAATTGCTAACTTATTAACCAAATTGTAACGAGAGGGGGTTGTTTTGGCGCACTTTTTGCCGATTATTTCATGTTTTATTCTAGCGTTTAGCTTTTATCCGCTATTAAATAAGATTCGTAAAAATCGTAGTGTGTCGGGCGTATCACTGTTGATGATGAGTTTTGGTGTCGCGCAGAGCATCTACTTCATTACTTACAATTTATATTTTCAACGTTTTTACATGGTACTGCCGTTTATTGTAACGGGCATGCTCAGCGGTTTAATTCTCTATTACTTTGTTCGATATAACGCAGCTCGCCAGCAGCGAATGCAGTTAGCAGGATTGTTAGTACTGTGTGTTGTACCATTTACTTTGCTGCTCAGTCCGACGCTTGATATGGCCACTGTGCTTAACTGGTTAACTTATGTTGGCTTGGTGATGAGCTCGATTCGTGTTATGCCGCAAACTTATAAAACCATTAAAAGTGGTGATATTAGTAATTTAAGTGCTCGTTACTTTAGTCTGCAATTTGTTGCTGGTAGTTGTGGCCTTGGCGCTGAGCTGTCGATGGCTGCACCGAGTGTATCGCATATTTTAACGTTTGTGATGATCTTACTAACAAACGCGGCACAACTTGGTTGTATCCAATATTACAAGTCACGCCCTGCAATGGCATAGGCGAAACAATGAGTAAAAAGGCTGCCAATTGGCAGCCTTTTTACTGTTGGTTAAGCGTCTAATGCTTTGCTAATTAAGCGATTAATATATTGTTTATGCGCTTTAGCAGCAGTATCTGCTCCCCAAGGAGTGCTGATATCAGCAATTTGGTTAAGTTGATAAAGAGCCGCAGCTTTAGCGAGATTATCGTGCTTGCTGGCTTTAGTTAAACCGGCAATGGCAATCAGTTGATTCACATACTCAACTTGTAAGTTATGGCTTAATGTATTTGCTTTTTTGCCGTCGACAAAAATGCTTGCTGTTAAGTCATTCATAAATTGGTTAAGTGAATACTCATTACCATACATAGCACTGTCTGAAATACGCAGCATCACAGCAGGGTGTAATAGCTGAGCAAGTACCAGCTTTTGCATGCCTAAAATCATACCATGTGGTTTAGGATCTTCATTTTTACCATAATGATTAAAACCGCGGCGCTGTTGTAGTAGGTAGTTATACAGAGGCTGCATGTTAGCAAGTACATTTGGCGAGAATACTTTGTCGGCTAAAATCTGCATGGCTTGTTGTTGGCGTTCAAGTGAAACAGGAGTCAATGGTGCGCCATTTTTATCATCACCTACGACATTGCGTTCTACATAAACACCACCTATTTGACGCGACACCACGCCTGCTTGTGTTCTATAGCTAGCAAATAAAATATTAGCTGAAGTAACTAGTTGTTGAAATGACTCACCTTCAACGGTGGCTTTGTCTTTAAGTTCAGTAAATAACTTATTGATAAGTGCCATGCGATCATTAGCGTAAGCTGCAGGGTTAGATGACATATCGCCAATCATTACACGAGGGTCGATATGGCGACCCGGTGCACGCATGTCATCAGCATCATTACCAAATGCGAGTGCATGCTCTGATGAGCGAGCGAGAATTTTTTCAAGGCGTTGTTGCTCAGCATCTTCATCGGCTAGTGCTTGGCTATAGCCATATTCAATCGCCCAATCATCATAAGGGCCAGGCTTAGTTTGGAATATATCGCCTTGTTGCATGCCAATAGGCGCAATGTTGGCCGGTGCATAATCCATCACCGAGCCTGTCACGATCCCTTGCGTTTTACTCTTGTCGTGAACTTCTTTTTCATCCCATAAAATCGATGACTTCATGTTGTGGTTTAACCCCAGTGTGTGACCTACTTCATGGAGAATAAGCTGGGTTAAGCCTTGGCGTAAAATTTCTTTATCTTCAATACTGGCTCCAGCACCTAACCCTTTTGCAAGTAGCATGTTTTCTTGAATAGTGTGACCTAATGAACAGTGTAAGTTAGGATTATTTTCGTCAGAGGTTAATGAGGCTGCGCCTTGCGTATATAAGGTCTCATACATCCAGCGATTTTTCATAAAAACATACTCTAACATGATGTCAGAGCCTAAGATCTCACCGGTTAATGGGTTAGCAAGGGCTGGCCCATAACCACCAAAAGGTGGGCGTGGAGAGGCTGTCCAGCGTAATACGTTGTAGTTTATATCGCCAGCATCCCAATCTGCATCGTCAGGTTGAATTTTTACTTGAATAGCGTTTTTAATGCCCGCTTTTTCAAATGAAGGGTTCCATGCAAGCACTGCGTCACGAATCGTATCACGCCACTCAATAGGGGTGGTGTTTTCAATCCACCAAGTAATTGGTTTGACTGGCTCAGAAAGTGCAGCTGTAGGGTCTTTCTTTTGTAAATCCCAACGCTTGATTACGTCCTCGTAAGGTGCCCAGTCAGCAGAAGTCATATTATCAAATTGGTTTGTGAAGTAACCGATACGTGCATCATCGTGGCGCGGCTGATAATTGTTTTTTGGTAAAGCGACAAAGGAATGCTGTACTTTAATCGATACATTACGAGGGTCACTTATTGCTTCAGAGCCACGTACACTAGGATTGGCATTGGTAAACACATAATCGACAGTGATATCTAAATTGTTTGGGTAAGGACGATGCTGAACAATGCGCGATTTTTTATCGTCTAATTTTCCTAATTTGAAACGCTTTTTAGCATTTTTATCGTCTGGATTTGGCCAAGGAGATATCTTGTGTAATGCTTCACTTATAAGCAGTTTATCAACATTAAATGCTATTTTATCGTTTTCTTCTTTCTCAATTTTGATGCTAGCTAGCACTGCTTCACTGATATTTGCATCAGCAGAGCGAGCAAGGGCAGAGTGTTGATCAAATTTATAACGAGGGGTTTTGCTTATAATATCAATACGGTCAAAATATTTTCTAAATTCAATGAGTTTTGTTTCACGGTACGCACCTCTGAAGTGACCAGCATCGGTCACACCATCTACGGTATGTGCAAAATAGACAAAGGGTGTATCAAGTTGTGATTGGTCTATGACCATTAGGTTTTCACCGGTTTTTTCGTCTTGATAAAGAGTAAAAATACCTGAGTATTCGGTTTTATCTTTAATCATTTCAGCCAGTGTTTCAGGCTTTTTTTCTTCTTTCTTGGCTGCAAGTGCATGCCCATTTATGGCAAAAGCAATGCTTAACGCCAAAGCAATATTGGTTATTTTCATTTTTAGTCGTTCCATTTGTTTTTTTCAGGCACGAGTTTAATGAAATTGCTAATTGATAGAAGTTTGTTTGTTAACAAGTGTAAAGCGCTATCTCTAATACCATGAAAAGTTGAGAGTTTTATTTAGTAACAAATTATTTTTAGCTGCTGATGGTGTATTTGGCTCTTTTTGTAACAGTTACTTACAAATGTCACATTAATGTTTCTGTCAGCTTTGGTATGATAAGGGCAGTAAAAATTTAAAAGGTGTAAGTTATGCGCACGAATGTATTGAAATGGATGTTACCATTTGCTGCTTTAGCCCTTGGTATTGCTGGCTTTGTAGGTATTAATGCTATTGCCCAAGAGCCACAAGATAAAGAGGTGGTTGACTCTAGACCTCTTGTTAGAGTGGAAACTATCTCAAGTGATGACCATCAAGTTATTATTAACAGTTATGGTGAGGTTAGACCGCTCGAAAGTACTTTGCTTGCATCTCAAGTTGCGGGTGAAGTCACAAGCTGGCATCCAAATTTTGTTGCGGGTGGCATTGTTGCTCGCGGTGAAGTGCTATTCACGATTGAAAAAGACAATTACGAGGCGGCCGTATTACAAGCTGAGGCTTCATTGGCGAGTGCTCAAGCTGCATTAATTGAAGAGCAAGCGCAAGCAAAGGTAGCGCTTGATGAAGCCAAGCGTTATCCAGAACGTGAGCGTACGGACTTATTCCTACGAAAACCACAAGTTTTAAGTGCACAAGCTGCGGTTAAATCGGCTCAAGCTGCACTGAAACGTGCAGAGCGAGACTTAGCTCGATGCGAAGTAAAAGCACCTTATGATGCGTTAGTGATAAGCCGTGAAATTGGTGTGGGTCAATATATTAATGTGGGTAATCAAGTTGCCGAGTTAAACAATATTGAAAGTGCTGAAATTATTGTGCCTATCGCAGGATTCGACAGCGTATTTTTACCTAAACGTATTAAAGGCATTAAGGCCACGATTATCAATAAAGGCTTAAATAGCTTTACCCGTGAAGCGGTGGTGGACCGTGACTTGGGTGTCGTTGATAACGCAACACGTATGAGTAACTTGGTTGTTCGTGTCGATGACCCATATGGTTTAAAGCATGATGTACAACCCATTAAATTTGGCGCTTATGTGCAGGTTAATTTTGCCGGCGCCACATTGCAAAATATCTATCGCCTACCGCAATCATTGGTAAACAATCAAACCGTTTGGGTGGTTAACGATGAACAAAAATTAGAGCCGCGTAAAGTGACTGTAGTTCGCGAAGAAGGTGAATATTTTTATATTAGCGATGGCTTAAATATTGATGATCAGCTTGTACTGACACTGCCTGAGTACCCGCAAGCGGGTATGGAAGTAAAAGTAGCCGGTATGCAAGAAATGACAAGCGATGCAGGTGAAACTGCTGCTGTCGAAAAGCTGTAAGGTGGCTGTATGAGTGATACAACAACACAGAAGCAGTCTGGTTTAATCGCCTATTTTGCTAATAACTCGGTCGCTGCAAACTTAATGATGTTTTTTATCCTTGCTATGGGGATATTAAGCTACTTTACCATTCAGCGTCAGATGTTTCCGAATATTGAGATCAATTATATTGAGGTGCAAGCTAATTACCCTGGGGCCTCACCACAAGAAATTGAAGAAAGTATTCTGATTAAAATTGAAGAGTCGCTCAAAGATGTGACCGAAATTAAACGTGGTGTTTACCGTGCATTTCGTAACAATGGGCGTGCTAGCTTAGAAATTAATACCGATGCAGAATTAACCGACGTTCTTGATAAAGTAAAACTTCGCGTTGACGGAATTGCGACCTTTCCTGCGGGGATGGAGCCGGTGACTATTAGTCAGGTTGAGTTTCGCCAAGATGTTATTGGGATGACATTAGTCGGTGATGTGCCACTCACAGAATTAAAGCCAATAGCTAATCAAATTGAAGATGAGTTATTGCAGTTATCAAATGTGTCTTTGGTGCAAAATGATGTGCCGCTTGATGAAATTGCAATTGAAATTGATCCAGATTCTCTGCGCCAATATAACTTAACATTAAGCGATGTTGCTAATGCCGTACGCCGCTACTCAGCGAATATTTCAGCAGGTCAATTACGCACTGATGCAGGGATTATTTCTGTACGTGTTGAAAACCAATATTACAGTGGTGATGAGTTCCGTCAAATCCCTGTAAAGGTGGGAGCTAACGGTGCAAAAGTCTTGTTACAAGACATTGCTGTTATTAAAGATCAGTTCACAGAGGGTGAGCGTTACTTTAAATTCAATGGCGAAAATGCAGTGTATTTATCGGTTAAAGCAACGAAAGAGCAAAATATGATCCCCGTTGCGGACTCGGTGAAAGCATACATAGATAAAAAGAACAAAGAGCTGCCAGTGGGTTTACGTCTAGAGCCACTAATGGACATGACGTATTACTTGAATGCGCGTTTAGACATGATGAAAAGTAACCTTTTTCAAGGCGCTATCTTAGTGGCTATCATGTTGTCTATCTTCTTGCGATTTAAACTAGCACTTTGGGTAATGATAGGTTTACCAATTTGTTTCTTAGGTGCAATGATGATGATGCCTGTTTTTGGTATCACTATTAACATTGTATCCCTATTTGCGTTCATTATGGTACTGGGGATTGTCGTTGACGATGCAATTGTCATAGGGGAAAGTGCCTACACTGAGATAGAGAAAAAAGGAGGCGGCGTCGTTAACGTTGTGAACGGTGCCAAACGTGTAGCAACTCCGGCAACGTTTGGGGTATTAACGACGATTGCTGTATTTGCGCCATTTACTTTATCAAGTGGCCCAGAGAGTGCTTTTTTCTACGGTATCGCGGTCGTTGTTATTTTATGTCTAGTATTTAGTTTAATAGAATCAAAGCTTATTCTACCTGCGCATATTGCACATACTCACTTTCCACCTATCAATCCTGAGAGTTGGCGAGCTCGTTTTAACAAGCGCTTCTTTAATTTTGTGAATGGCCCGTATAAACGCTTTATTGAGCGTTGTGTTGAATGGCGTTGGTTAGTGTTATTCTCATTTATTGGCCTTTTGATTTTGACATTCGCTTTAATTTCGTCAAATCAAGTACGTGTTGTACCAACACCAAAAGTACCGCATGACTTTCCGCAAATTAATCTGGAAATGAATGAAAATGCGTCTGATATACAGACCATTGAAGCAATTCGTGAAATTGAAGCCATGGTTAAAAAGGTTGATCAAGAGACAGAACGCGAGTTTGGTCACACATTATTACGTGATATTTTGGTCTTTAATCAGGGGCGTACAGAAGCACAAATTTTAGCACCATTGGTAGATGAGGACTTGCGTCCATATAATGCTTTTGAGCTATCGCGACGTTGGCGTGAGCAGATGCCAAGCATTGCTGGTGTTAAATCATTGCAAATCTACGACGATGTAAATGGCGGCGGCAATGATGGCGAGTTTGGATACCTGCTTTATGGGCCCGATGTTGATACTTTAAATGATGCGGGTCGTCGCTTTATTCAGTTGCTGCAACAGCAAAAAGGCTTATTTGATATTAGCTCGACAATTGACCCTGCTAGTAAAGAAGTCCAACTTAGCTTAAAACCTGTTGCTTATGATTTAGGTTTAGACCTTGCTACAATTGCCAATCAAGTTGGTGCAAGTTTCTACGGCGGAGAAGCACAGCGTGTAATTCGCCGTGGTGAAGAAGTTCGTGTAATGGTGCGTTACCCTAAATTAACGCGCGAAGCATTTGCTTCTTTAAAACATGCGGTAGTGACGACACCTGCTGGCAAAGAAGTACTGCTTGGTGATGTAGTTGAACTAACTGAAAAGCCAGGGATTAGTTATATTCGCCGTGAAGGTGGCTATCGCACTGTGTATATCTACGGCAGCATTGACGAAGAAACCATAGAACCAGGTGAAGTGGTCAAGCAGGTCGACGATGTACTACTGCCACAGCTCAAAGAAGAATTCCCATCAGTGAAAACTGAATTAGGCGGTGCTATTGAAGAGCAGCAAGCACAGGCGAATGAGCAATTAATGTTTTTCGCTGCGGGGATGTTCTTAGTGTATATCTTACTTGCGGTGCCACTAAAAAGTTATTCACAACCATTGATCGTTATGTCGGTGATTCCGTTTAGCCTGACCGGTGCTATTTGGGGGCATTATTGGTTTGATTTAGATATTAGCTTAATGTCAGGCTTTGGTTTAATTGCTGCTGCAGGGGTAGTGATCAATGACTCTTTAGTTATGACTGACTTTGTGAACCAAGCTCGACGAGAAGGAATGTCAACTCGCCAAGCTGTTATTGAAGCAGGTTGTGCACGCTTTAGAGCAATAACCTTAACGTCAATTACAACCTTTGCTGGCGTACTTCCTATTATGTTTGAAACAAGCTTGCAGGCAAGGTTTGTTATTCCTATGGCAGTTGCACTTGGTTTTGCAGTGATGTTTGCAACTCTCATTACATTGGTACTTGTTCCTTGTCTGTATATCGTGATGAGTGATGTAGGCCATGTGTTCTTACGCTTTTTCCGTTCAGTGAAAGAGCTCATACCAAATCGACGTGCGGTAAGAGATTAATAACTAAGCCAACCTTCGGGTTGGCTTTTTTATAGCTTATTTGTGACTAGTAATTGCTTGTTATGCATATCTTTCGGTTACATTCTTTTGTTTGATTTGTTTTCAACTGAGGATTATACTCATTTCAGTTTTTGGCAAACTAACCGAAAGGTTAGGACGCAAAGTTTCCGGTCTAAGGTTTTGATTACAAAGCTATGATAGCGGGGCCGCTGAAAAGCGCACATTCTTCGTGCTTTGGATCTATTGCCTCAAACTAAAATTGTATTTATTTTGTACGGCTGTTATTGGATAGTACCTACTAGCTGTTCTTAGGGTGTTACTTTGTTTATGCATATGTCACTGGCTTCTGGAAAGTGGTTGCCGATAGGTTGCTTAAATCATCATACTCAGCTTTTTGTTGGGGATAAGGTGGTTGTGACTTTTTATGATGCACAAGGTGAGTTAGCTGATTTGTCATTTCAGTACCCTATCACTAGCTCTGATGAGGGTGAGCCTCATAATTGGCCTCGTTCAATTGCTGAGCATATAAATGTGCACATGCCCATGATTCGAGCAGGAAAAATAACAGATCAGGGTCTCATTGTTGCATATCGGCTAAATCAGATTTATGCCTTAGAAAGTACGGGTATAACCCATGTAAAAGTAGCATTTAACTGTATTGCGAAGTGCGAAAAGCAAATAAAGGATAAAAATCAAGAGTATGATTATGTTTATCCGCAAGCATGCAATGCTTACAGCTCAGGTGTAAAAGTATTACAACCAAAGACAGGCCATATTTATATGTGTAAACCTTGGCCGTATACAGAGTTTTGTCGTGTGAAAGAATCACATAACCCACTCTATGAACCTGGTGTGGGTAAAAGTTGGCCCATGGCATGGCAGCAAGTATCACATTGATAGTTTCCCCCTAAATGCTATTTAGCATTGTTTGGCCCACTCAATTTGAGTGGGCTTTTTTATTTCTGTGTTAGACTCGGGTCATTCGTTTTTAATCGTGGTTTTTCCTGTGTCGCAAAATTCTTATTCTTTGTCTTTATTAACGCCTACCCCTGTAGCTAAAAAACAACCTCATCAACTAACAACTCATCAATTAACTCGTACTGATAACTACTACTGGATGCGTGATGATGAGCGCGAGAATGTAGACGTGTTGGCACATTTACATGCAGAAAATGAATATTGTGAAAAACAGCTTGCCAGTATTAAACCGCTACGAGAAGCGTTATTTAACGAACTAAAAGAGCGGATAGTTAAGGATGATAATACCTTTCCTGTAAAGGATGGCCTGTTCTGGTATCACTCAGAAGTTCGTGGTGATGATGAATATGCGCGCCATTATCGAAGTAGTTCAATCGAAGCCCACGACAAGCAGTTATTGTTAGATGTAAACCAATTAGCCAGTGATTACGAATTTTATGAACTAGGTGAAGTCGCAATTAGTCCTGATGAGCAATTACTTGCTTATTCTGAAGATACCGAAGGCCGCCGTATTTACACCGCGCGTTTTAAAAATATTGCCAGTGGCGAAGTGTTTAGCGATGTACTTGAAAACACGGAAGGGCAAATTGTTTGGGCTAATGACAGTAAAACAGTCTTTTATGTGAAAAAAGACCTACAAACTTTATTGGGTTTTCAGGTGTATCGCCATGTGTTAGGTACCCCACAAGCAGATGATGTTTTAGTGTATGAAGAACAGGATAAAAGCTTTTTTCTGGGGCTTGGTAAGAGTCGAGATGAAAGCTTAATTATTATTGATTTAGCTACGACTGAAACGAACGATACTTGGGTACTTGACGCTAACAATCCCGAGGGAGAATTCAGCGCGTTAATGCCGCGTGAAGAAGGCCATGAGTTTGACGTTGATAAGCTTGGCGATACTTTTTATATAGTCACAAATTGGCAAGCCAAAAACTTCCGTTTAATGACTGCCACAACCGACACAATTGCTACAAAAGAACAGTGGCAGGAGCATACTGCGCACCGTCATAATGTGCTATTGGAAGGGGTCGAAATATTCAATGACTATCTTGTTTTAACTGAGCGAGAGCTTGGTCAAACCCGCTTTGTGGTTGTTGATAAGCAGGAAGAGCGACTCACATTAGAGTTTGATGACCCTTGTTATTATGCCGCAATAGCGATGAACCCTGAGCCTAACACTCGCTTTGCACGTATTTATTACTCAAGTCTAACAACACCAGGTTCATTGTATGATGTTGATTTAAAAACGGGTAACAAAACGTTATTAAAACAACAGCAAGTACTTGGTGAGTTTGACCCAGAGCACTATCGTTCAGAACGATTAATGATCACCGTAAGAGATGGTGAGCAAGTACCAGTGTCATTGGTGTATCGTATTGATAAGTTTAAGCAAGATGGCTCTAACCCTTTGTTGCAATATGGATATGGAGCTTATGGTATTACCATTGATCCGAGTTTTTCTAGTAGTTCATTGAGCCTGCTTGATCGTGGCTTTGTTTATGCCATTGCCCATATTCGTGGCGGTGAAATGCTAGGTCGTCATTGGTATGAACAAGGTAAAAAACAGCATAAACAAAATAGCTTTAATGATTTTATTGATGTTACTCGCTCACTCACTGAGCAAGGCTATGCACATCCACAGAAGGTGTTTGCCTCAGGGGGAAGTGCTGGCGGTTTATTAATGGGGGCTGTGGTAAATCAAGCACCAGAGCTTTATTTAGGCGTGGGCTGTCACGTACCTTTTTTAGATGTGCTGACAACCATGCTTGATGAGAGTATTCCCCTTACAACAAATGAGTATGATGAGTGGGGTAATCCAAATGATCCCGACTTTTACGAGGTCATTAACGCTTATTCCCCATACGATAATATTATGGCTCAAGCCTACCCAAATATATTAGTAACGACGGGTTTTCATGACTCGCAAGTACAATACTGGGAGCCGATGAAATGGGTTGCGAAACTGCGTGAGATAAAAACAGACGACAATATTGTTGTGTTTAAAACGGATATGGATGCCGGACACGGAGGCGCTTCTGGACGCTTTAAAAGCCTTGAAGAGAAAGCGCTTGAGATGGCCTTTTTTATGGCTCTATTAGGTTGAAAATAACCATTTTAAAGCTAATATTACCTTAAACGTAGTAAGAGTGATGTTTGGTTATGTTTAAGCCCCATGGGGAGTGGTTTTATAAAATAAGCCCTCCTTGCGTATTTATTGAGTTTAGAGGCTGTGTTAATAAAGAGGCGTTTGTTGACTTCACGAATAAAATAGCAGACGAAATAACAGGCAACTCAATAAAAAACCTTCATCATTTAATTATAAACGTTAAGCAGTTTGAATTAGCCACAGCAGAAAGCGTTCATATAGCAAAAGCTTATTTTGAAACGGTTAAATCACGTGGCTATAAACAAGTTGATTATGTGGCACCTAATAGTGTGGCTCAAAGTTTGATAGAGTCTGTTTGGAAAGACAGTGGACTCAAGGTGACCTTCCATAAAGATATAAATAGCTTCCTTGAAATTAATCCGCAATGTGAAGAAATGCGAGCTTGGTTAGAGTCAGCAACATAAACTATAAGCCTGCCCATTTGGGCTTTTATTAAATGAGCTGCAAAGTACCTAATTGGTTATAGCTCAGATCCCTAAAATACCTTCAAGATTCATTTTAAAACGGCGCGATAAATTTAAAATCGCGTTGCTTTTTAAAATAACTTTATAATCACCACAGTCGGTCGGTATCAACTCACTGATTGCTTTTTTACGAACTAAAGTAGAGCGATGAATACGAATAAACCCTTTACTTGCCAGCTTCTCTGTTAAGTTTTTCATCGTTTCGCGGTGTAATATTGGGCGAGGACTATCTTGGCAATGCAACTCTACATAGTTACCAGCCCCATTTATCCATACGATTTCTTCAATATCTACGAGCCTCACTTTGCCTACATCCCGAACGATTAAATGAGAGTTTTCTTGTTCTTCCAAGTACCTTTGATGATGTGCGTTGACAAGCGGACACAAGTGAATAAGCTTTTCAAAACATTGGTTTATACGCATAGAATTTGCAGTCGTAAGTATAAAGTCAATAGCGCCTATTTCATAAGCTAAGTTCGCTAATTGCGCTGAGTCAGCAACAATAACGAGCTTTAAATGCTTGGCTAGCTCCGTTAGTTGTAGCAACTCAAGTGAAATAGGTGACGAGTTAAGTTGATAAAACGCAACGTGAGTATTTTCAAAATTAAAGTTACTAATGTTATTAATAACAGTGACGGCGTTAAAGCTATGATGCCGTGTTATTGCGCTTTCAAGCACTTGTGCAAATTGCGGCTCAGTTATATTTATTATGCTGTTAAATAAAATGCTTTGCATTGTAGCTCCGAATGTAGCGTACCTGTTAAAAACAATAAGACCGTGTCTGTTCCTATTTTCTATTCAAATTATTTTACAATTTAGTTATCCCTCAAAATATTCCACTTATCCCTAATTTTAATCCGCTTACAAAATGCAGCTATCTGAAATGCATAAAGCCCAATAATGTGGCGAGCTGTAACTAAGTGGTTACAAATAATTTTCAGGGGAATTACCATGATAAAAAACGAAAAAAATCCACGTCCATTATTTGTCTATTCTGCAATTGCGATGGCAATGATGGGAGGCGTGTCGGTAAATGCGGTGGCACAGGATGAAGAATTAGAAAAGGTTGAGCGTATTCAAGTGACAGGGTCGCGAATTCGCTCTGCAGAAGCTATGTCTTCAGCCCCTATTCAAGTTGTTGATAGCTCGGCTATTGATGCTTCAGGTTCATTAAACATTCAAGACTTATTACTTGAAAACCCAGCGTTTGGTACACCGGCAATTAGTCGTACAAACTCAAACTTCAATACTTCAAGTGCAGGTGTTGCGACGGTAGATTTACGTAACTTAGGCTCGAACAGAACGCTTGTACTTGTGAATGGCCGACGTTATGTCGCCGGTGTTCCTGGTAGCTCAGCCGTTGATTTAAATACCATACCAAGTCAGTTTATTGAGCGTGTTGAAATTATGACCGGTGGCGCATCGTCGGTGTATGGTTCTGATGCTGTAGCGGGTGTAGTTAACTTTGTCCTCAAAGATGATTTTGAAGGAATTGAGTTTGAAGGCCAGTATGGTGAGTCTAAAGAAGGGGATGATCAATCTAGACAATTCTCAGTGACTTCTGGCTTTAGTGGCTTGGATGATAAAGGGAAAGTGATGTTTCACCTAGGTTATTCTGACCAAGGTGGTGTTTTCGCTCGAGACCGTTCACGTTCTTCTGTTGACCAAATTGCTCAAATTGCTTTTGAAAATAGCGAAACAGGTCAAGCGAGTGATATTTTTGAAGCTGTACGTCCATTTTTCTCATCGTTTCCTCCACAGGGACGATTTGATGCAGGTGACACACGCTTTACGTATAACAGTAATAACGTCTTACAAGACTCATTCAGCACCAATGGTGGTGACGGTGTTGAAGCAAATGGCTTTAACCGAAATGGTGTAAGGGCACTCGCAATTCCTACAGAGCGTTACTTGTTTGCATCTAACGGCAGCTACGATATTACCGATAAACATACTTTCTTTTTTGAAGGTACATATGCATCAACATCAACTCAATCTGAGCTAGAGCCTTTCCCTTTTGCTTCAGATGATATTTATGCTAACGGGCGTGTTCCTATTGAATTTTTGGTTAATGATGAGCTGCTGCGCAATGCATTTGTACCGGATGAAATCTATAACGCAGCAACAGACACTGATGGTGATGGTTTAAGAGATATTTTCTTTGCAAAACGACTCTCCGATATTGGTAATCGCGGCGCACGAGCTGAGCGTGATACTTTCAGACTAGCAGTTGGTTTCCAAGGTGAAATTAACGATAGTTGGTTTTATGACACCTACTATGTATACGGTAAAACAAAAGAAGCGCAGCTTTCTAGTGGTTTAGTTAATGTACAAAGCTTTCGCCGAGGTTTAGAGGCTGTTATTGATAGCCAAGATTTAGACAATGATGGAATTACCAACGAAGCAATTTGTTTAGATGCCACTGCGAGAAGCTTTAATTGTGCTCCAGTCAATATTTTTGGTTTTAACTCTATGTCGCAAAGTGCAATAGACTTTGTTCGAGCGCCAAGCATGTTGTCGACTTCTGTAGAGCAAGAGATTATCGGCGGTAATATCACTGGTGATTTATTTGAATTACCTGCCGGTATGGTCGGTATTGCAGCAGGTTTTGAATACCGTGAAGAGTTCTCACGTAGTGAGTTTGATGCACTACAACAAGCTGGCTTAAATGCAGGTAATGCAATTCCTGCTACAGAAGGTGAGTTTGATGTAACAGAGTATTATGTAGAGGCTAATATTCCAGTACTTGAATCTGTTACCATGAATGCAGCAATTCGTTTGTCTGATTATTCAACAGTAGGAAACACAGAAAGTTGGAATGTGGGTGTTGATTGGGAAGTTACTGAGGATTTACGTCTTCGTGCAACACGTGCTCGTTCTACTCGTGCTCCTAATATTGATGAACTATTTTCACCGCCTTCTCAAACTTTCCCTAGTGGCTTAAATGACCCTTGTGTAGGTGTCTCTAGTACGGGTGATGGTGCTCTGGGTGATGCGTGTCGTGCCGATGTTGGTATTGCAAATAACATCGCGACAAATGGTGAGTTTACGCTAAACCAGTCAGATTTACAGGGTATCAGTGGTTTCAATCGTGGTAATCCTGATTTAAAAGAAGAAGTGGGTGATTCCGTAACCGTGGGTGTTGTGTTTACACCAGAAAGCTTAATCTCTGGCTTAGATATCACAATCGATTATTTTGATATCGAGGTAACCGATGCAATCGTTCCAACACCACGCCAATTTATACTTTCGCAGTGTTATGGTGGCGGTGACGACAGTTTCTGTAACTTTATTACTCGTCGCAGTGCAGCAGCAGGTAATAACAGTGCTGGCTCACTTGAGTTTATTGACAGTGGACAATCAAATAGTGGTGGTATAAGTACTGAAGGGGTTGATTTAACCTTAACTTACTCTAGTGATATCGGTCCTGGTCAATTCAGAACGCGTTTAGCGTATACTTACCTAATTGATGGTTACACAATTCCACTACCTGGTGCCGATAAAGATGAGTTTGCTGGTGAAGTGGGCTCTTCTGAGCATAAGGCTAACTGGAACTTTGGCTACAAATATAATGATTTTGACTTTAATTGGAGCTTAACATTTATTGGTGATGCTGCTTTTGATGATCAATTCTTAAATTCGTTTGATAACATTCCTGCAGGGTCTGTAGGAGTTGGTTCCGTTACTTACCATGATGTTCAGGCAAGTTATCATATAACTGACTCAATAGAGTTATATGCAGGTGCAAATAACTTATTTGATAAAGAACCACCACGTATCATTTCAGGTGTAACTGGCTCAGATACAGGGGCTGAAACTGATGCAGGTACGTATGATCCTATCGGTCGAACTGTCTATGTAGGTTTTAGAAGTAAGTTTTAAATAAGTGATTTAATGCCACTTATACCAATAAAAACGCCACTGATAACAGTGGCGTTGTTGTATCGAATAAGAGGCTTTAATGTAGATCATGAATCGCTTGTTGTTTAACGATTTTCCCTACGTAAAGCCCTCTTTCGAGGGCTTTTTATTTGCTCAAAGCTTTATCATATCGACTCTATAAATACTCATGCTTACTTAAGCCATTAAGTCATATGAATGACGGCTAATTCATATTTACAAGTTATTTGGTCATCTAGTTTGATTTAAAAAGGATATAGTGAGCAGGCTAAAATGCGCTTTATAAATGCAACCCGTTAAGCCCAATAAAAACGCCACTAATAACAGTGGCGTTGTTGTATTGATACTCAGAGACTAATGTAGAAAATGAGTTATTCGTTATTTAACTATTTCCTACGCAAGCCCTCTTAGAGGGCTTTTATACTTAACCTAAGTAGGATTTTAGCATCCAAACTAGTTTCTCTTGCTCTTTAATGTAGTCACTCATCAGCGCCGCAGAGCCTTCATCGTCAGCATCACCTGCTTGAGATAAAATATCGCGTTGCATTTGGATGAGTGTACTGTAGCCTGCTAATAAGTTTTCTACTGCAGCAGTGCCTTCAGTAATATTTTTTGCTTCGCTTATTTTACTTGCTTCAATGTACTCTGAAAATGCGTGTACTGGTGTGCCGCCTAAAGTCAGAATACGCTCCGCAATTTCATCAACTTTTTCAAGTAATAAGTTATAAATCTCTTCAAATTTAAGGTGTAATTCAAAAAAGTTACGACCTTTGATATTCCAATGAAAGCCACGTGCGTTCATGTATTGAATTTGGTAGCAGCTTAATAAAGAGTTTAGTGATTTTACGATATCTTCACTTTTTGCGCTGTTTAAACCAATTGCATTTACCTGTGACATAGATTGCTCCTTAAAAATAGCTGTTAATATTTTACTTTACTTGCTAGTGCGTGAGATTAAGTATTAGCCATTTCCAGTAATCTGTAAAATGGTTTAATTCGAACATAGTGATAGTTTAAACCTATCAGTGGCTGTTTTAGTTAATTTTCACACTATCAATATAAGATTGGATGACCTATTACATAGGTTTGGGGCGAGAGAGCAAAAAATCTACCTAAAAGCGTGATTATTTTAAAATAAGGCAGATAACATGATCTAAAACAAGGTTTAGATTGGCAAGCAACTAGGCTGATTTAGAAATTGATTTAGGTCAAAAAAACAACATTTCAGAAGCGCATAATGAGTTTACCGCATTTATTTAGGAGAAGAAAAATGGACGGTAAAACAGCGAAAGAAAACAAAGCTGAAATAGTGGTTGTAGTGATTGCATTACTTGCTTTTGTTATTGGCTTAGTAGGGCATTTAGCAGGTGCTAGCTTTGCAAATTTTGATACCTTTGGCTATATCGCTGCGCCTATCCCGCTTATTCTGGGTATTATCGTACTGATTTCATACAAAGTGGCAGCAAGTGCTGAAAAATAAGGCGCAACTAGTCTTTGTTGATAAGCTTTATAATGTAATCCATTACTTGGCGTGAGTAGATCATACTGGTGTGACTTAAATGAAACACCTTGTGCTCTGCCATGCCATTGAGCTTGGTTTCATCTATTAGCACTGTGCCATCAGAGACACTGCCTTTAGCAATTAATGGCATGAGTCCTATAGGTAAATCCCCAGCGATACTGTAAAGCTTCGCCTTAAATGGCCAGTCGCCGTTTTCAGACAATAAAAACTCGACACTATTTTTAAGTAGCATATCGAATCCTTTTTGCTGTATCTGTTTAGCAATATGGCTGCCTTTGTGTGGAGTGCCGAGCGTAATAACTTTTTCTACATACTTGCTTTGCGAAGAATTCGCTTCAAGGTAAGCGCGTGCAACGAGCCCCCCCAAAGAGTGACACACCATGGCTGTTGGTTTGTCGCCAATGAAGTGATCAATCTTATCAAAAATAGCCGCTCTATTAGGGGATAGCGTGTTGTAGGTCAAATTAAGTATTTTTAACCCAGACTTTTCAAGGCGTGTACACAAGGGGCGCATGACAAAACCTGACATATAAAGTCCATGTAATACTACAACTTGTCTAATTGCCATCGCATACCTTACATTAATTGCTGAGGTTTAATTTCAATATTTGCTGTGTCTGAGCTTACCCACACCTCGCCATCTTGAATAGTGATTGTGAGCTTAATATTGCGATCTGCCAGTGCAGCTAATGCTTGAGTCGCTGCATAATCGAGACTAAAAATACGCAAGTTTTTAAAATCATACAACTTAGGTTGATGTTTTTGCCACCAAATAGTTTGGTTATTCTCGCCGTAAGTATACAAAACAACCTGTTTGGCTTTATTACAGGCTTTTTTCAAGCGCTTTTCATCTGGTAAGCCGAGCTCAATCCAAAGCTCAATTTCTTCGCTGTAGTTTACATGCCAAAGTTCGGGTTCATCATCAGCGCATAAGCCTTTAGTGAACTCTAAACCTTCACGCGCATTTAGTGCAAAAGCGAGTAGGCGGATCATCAGCCTTTGCTCGGTCTCTGATGGATGCTGTGCAAGGGTTAGATTGAAATCTTGATAAAGGTGACGGTCCATATCGCTTAGCGATATTTGCGCTTTGATAATAGTTGATTTAAGAGCCATAACTGCTTACTTGAAAAAATTTGCGTCATTATAGCGCAATTCCAAGCTGAGCCAGTTAAAATAGCATGCAATTTATTTTTTAGGAGTAAAATATGGCCATCCAGTGGTTCCCAGGGCACATGAATAAAGCCCGTAATGAAATCAAAGAAATTATGCCACAAATGGATGTGATCATTGAGGTGCTTGATGCCCGTATTCCTTACAGCAGTGAAAACCCTATGGTAACAGCGCTGCGTGGCGATAAGCCGGTCATTAAAATCATGAATAAAGCTGACCTTGCAGACCCTAAATTAACGCAAGCATGGAAAGACTACTTTGAGCAGCAAAGTGGCGTTAAAGCGATTGATTTTGGTAATGATAAAGCAGGTGAAGTACATCGTATTAATGAGCTTTGTAAAAAACTAGTGCCGCATAAAGTGGGTGCTGATAAGCAAATTAAAGCCATGATCATGGGTATTCCCAATGTTGGTAAATCAACACTAATTAATACCCTAGCAGGCCGAATTGTAGCAAAAACGGGTAATGAACCTGCGGTAACTAAAGCTCAGCAACGAATTAAACTTGATGATGGCATTATGCTTTACGACACGCCAGGCATGTTATGGCCAAAAGTAGAAAACGAAAACTCAGGTTACCGTTTAGGGGCAACGGGTGCTATTCGTGATACTGCTATCGACTACGAAGAAGTGGCAAGTTACACCGCTGAATATTTACTGCATGCATACCCAGAGCTTTTAAAAAGTCGCTATAAGATTGATGAGCTACCAGAGTCTGACTGGGAGTTTGTTGAAATGGCAGGCAAAAAGCGTGGCTGTATTCGTGGTGGTAATCAGATCGATACTTATAAAATGTCTGAAATTCTTATTAATGAATTACGAGATGGCATTATTGGTCGCATTACTATGGAAACACCAACCATGCGTGAAGAAGAAGAGCAAATGGTTGCACAGCTTCGCGCCGCGTTAGAGGCAAAAAAAGCTGCTAAAGAAGAAGAGAAAAAGCAGCGCCGTGCCCGAGCGCGTAAAAACCGTCGTTAAAATTAAAACGTTAATTTTTAGACATAAAAAAAGCCCTGAAAGGGCTTTTTTAGTTTCATATCTACCGTCACCGATATGAGCAATGTAGCAAGTAAAATAAGTAGGGGTGCCCACATATTGCCAACATCAAGGGGCGTTGCGGCTAGCAATATGTGAGCTAAGCTTTAACGTGGCGACACGTGTTTCAGGGTCTTGAAACAATCAGGTTATCCCGTACAAGTCGTAATGCTCTTCCGTCTTGTTGATATTGATTATCAGTTAGATTTAATAAACTGTCAACATCTAAATAAAAATAATTATCATTTCTATATTTTATTTTTCGACACATTGATTACTTTGTTTCAGACATAAAAAAAGCCCTGCAAGGGCTTTTTTAGTTTCATATCTACCGTCACCGATATGAGCAATGTAGCAAGTAGGTGATCACCTGTTGCCAACATCAAGGGGCGTTGCGATCAGCAACAGGCGATCTTAGCTTTATCGTGGGCCACACGTGTTTCAGGGTCGAGAAACAAATCAGTTTATTCCGAACAAGTCATAAAGCGCTGCTGACTTGTTGATAGTGATTATCAATTAGATTTAGCTGTGTGTCAACGCCTAACTGAAAATAATTCTCATTTCTTTGTGTTTATTTTTTAACCCCCATCAATACAATGCATTAGCACTAAAGTTGGGCTGTAAATTATGACTAATAAAAACTATGCTGAAGCTATAATAATTAAAATAATCAAATGCGATGTTCTCAATTTGGTCAATAAGCCTACTTGCGATTATTTACCTAGCAATTCTATTTGCTGTTGCAGGCTGGGCTGATAAAAGAAAAGTACTGCCTTTTAAAGGCTTAACCTATGGCTTATCGCTTGGGGTATATTGTACTTCTTGGGCGTTTTTTGGCACCACGGCACAAGCAGCATATAACGGCTGGTGGTTAGCACCGACTTATGCTGGCACTATTTTACTGTTTATTTTTGGCTGGCAGGTATATTGTCGCATTGCACATATTTGTCGGCAGCAAAAAATAACGTCGATGGCTGATTTTATTGCCACCCGCTACGGACAATCTTCAAGCTTATCAGGGCTAATATCACTTATTTCTGTGATTGCGATTGTGCCTTATATCTCTTTACAGCTTAGTGCGACCGCACAAAGTATGAATTTACTTACCGATAGAGCCGTCACACAAAGCCATGAAGTGTGGGCCGATAGCACTTTTTACATCACGCTTGTTTTAGCGTTATTTGCTATTTTGTTTGGTGCAAGGCGGCTAAAACCCAGTGAGCATAACCCTGGCCTTATTGCGAGTATTGCTTTTGAATCTGTGGTTAAGTTATTGGCATTTGTTGCAGTGGGTTTATATGTGTGCTTTGCATTATTTGACAGCCCCATGGCACTGTTTGAAAAAGCACAGGCGCTGAATATCGATCAGCAAGTAGCTGTAACACAAAGCCCAACCTATGTGTATGTTGCCCATACATTACTCGGTATTTTGGCAACCCTATGTTTGCCAAGGCAGTTTCACATGAGCTTTATCGAAAAAAATAACGATAAAGAATTGGCTTCGGCACGTTGGCTATTTCCGATTTACTTATTACTTATCAATCTGTTTATTCTACCGATTGCATACGCCGGATTAATTTATTTTCAAGGTCAAGAAGTTGGCTACGATACCTTTGTACTGGCACTTCCTATGGCAGCTGACAATGCTTTTGTAGCATTACTGGCATTTTTAGGCGGCTTTTCAGCTGCAACCAGTATGGTAATTGTGTCATCAATTGTACTTTCTGTGATGATAACCAATGACTTTATAAATCAGTTTATTTTACGCCGCTCGCAGCTTACATCGAGTAGCCGTGGACTCGATAAAAATAACCTTCTACACGCGCGTAAAATCGTTATCGTACTCATTTTATTACTTAGCTATTTCACTCACCGGGTACTGGGCGAGAGCACAACGCTTGCTAATGTTGGTTTAATGTCGTTTACCTTGGTTGCACAATTTTCACCAGCTATGATTATTGGTCTATGGTGGCGACAAGCCTCTTGTAGAGGTGCGCAGCTTGGTATACTAAGTGGCTTTATCATCTGGGGTTACACACTATTATTGCCAAACCTAGCAGGCGGATTAGGTAACGATAGCTTGTGGCTCGTGAATGGGCCTTGGGGGATTAGCTGGCTTGCACCCACCAATTTATTCTCATTAGGCATGGAAAGCATTAGCCAAGCCTTGCTGTTATCGTTAGGTGCGAACTGTTTAGTGTATTTTTTGGTGCCGTTATTTAGTCGTGCAACTTTGGCTGAACGCTTGCAGAGTAATAAATTTGTTTCTCAATTAAGTGACTCACGGATCAGCAACCACCTACATCCACTTAGTTATCATGATTTAGGAGCTTTATTGCAGCGATTTGCCGAGAAAGAGGCCGCGCAATCTCTGGTAAACCATTATTTCCCTGATGATAAAGGTAAGTGGAAACGCCCTGCTAATGTTGAATTAGAGCTACTGGTTGAGCGTGAGATGTCAGCGGTGATTGGCGGGGCATCGGCACGGCTTATTTTAGATGTAGCTAAAAATGAGCAGCGCCAGCCATTAGAACAAGTTGCTGAGTTTGTTGATGAAGCAAGTCAAGTTCTTAAATTTAATCGTGACTTACTACAATCAACCATAGAAAACATCCAACAAGGGATCAGTGTAGTCGACAGTGAACTGCGACTTGTAGCGTGGAATCAAGGTTATAAGAATATGTTTGCTTACCCTGACGATGCTTTATATATAGGGCGTCCGGTGGCTGATATTATTCGTTTTAATGCTGAGCGTGGCCTGTTCAGGGGCGAAAGTGTGACCAGCGAAGTCGAAAAACGTTTAGCGTATTTACGCCAAGGCAGTGCATATAAATACCAACGTTCGCACAATGATGGCCGTGTGTTTGAGATGCAAGGTAATCCACTGCCAGGGGGAGGGTTTGTAACAACCTATACAGATATTACTGAATTTGTTAAGCAACAGAAAGCGCTGACAGAAGCCAATGTTAGCCTGGAGGAAAAAGTAACAGCACGTACATTAGCACTTACTCAAGCAAATCAAGAGCTATCAAAGGCAAAACAGGTGGCGGAACAAGCAACAGTCAGTAAAACACGCTTTTTTGCTGCTGCGAGTCATGATTTACTTCAGCCCTTCAATGCCGCGAGTTTGTTTTGTTCATTAATGAATGAAAAAGCACAAAGCACTGAGCTTAAAGAGTTAGCGATGAATATTAAAAATTCATTAGGCAGTGCTGAAGAACTGTTATCGAGTATTTTAGAACTAACGAAGCTCGATTCAGGTTCGTTTAAAGTACAAATGAGCGAGTTTGCAGCCAGCTCACTTGTAGAGCCGCTGCGCAATGATTATGAAGCGCTAGCAACTGATAAGGGTTTAAAGTTTATAATTGAGACTTGTGATGTGCGTTTGCACACAGATAAAGCGTTGTTACGTCGAGTATTGCGAAACTTACTCAGTAATGCCATTCGTTACACTGAGCGAGGCGAAGTACGCTTAAAAATGCATCATGACGATGATGATCATGTGTCATTCATTGTTGAAGATACAGGAATAGGCATTGCTGCAAGTGATCAGCAAACCATTTTTCAAGAGTTTAAACAGCTTGGTGCTAAACCAAGTGCTGAAGGGTTAGGGCTAGGGCTTGCAATCACAAAGCGTATTTGCGACCTCTTAAAAATCCCTTTAGTGATGGGCTCTGAGCTTGGAAAAGGAACGCAGTTCACTTTAACACTGCCATGTAAGGTCAGCCGTCAAGCGAGTAAAGAGCAAAGCGCAGAAGCGCAGCAAGAAACAGAGCTTGGTCAACTGCGTATTTGGCTGCTTGATAATGATCGAAATGTGTTAGAGGCATTAAAGCAGTTACTAGAAAATTGGGGCTGCGAGATCTCCACAGCCACTAATTTAGCAGACCTTGAGCAGTTAAAGGCAAGCCAAGCACTACCACAATTACTGATTATCGATTATCAGCTGGATGATGGGGTAACGGGCCTTGAAGTGATTGAGCAAGCAGCCCTTACTGCGTTACCGGCCATCGTTAATACCGCGAATCATGATGAAGGTATACGTGAGTTAGTGCTCGATGCGGGCTACCCATTGCTTTATAAGCCTCTGAAAGCGCCTGCCTTAAAACGCATGATTAAGCGACTTACTTGATCAGAATACAGTAATTTGAGCCTGCGTGCCTTGCTGGGGTTTTGAGTTTATTGATAACTCAAAGCCTTGGTTGCGCACAAGTTCTCGGG
Source organism: Pseudoalteromonas sp. CO133X (assembly GCA_004208945.1). Classification (GTDB taxonomy): domain Bacteria; phylum Pseudomonadota; class Gammaproteobacteria; order Enterobacterales; family Alteromonadaceae; genus Pseudoalteromonas. The sequence continues at coordinate 128,800 of SGPE01000022.1, forward strand.
TGATCACAAGTCCTATACCTGTACCATTTGCCTTGGTTGAGTAAAATGGTACAAACAAGTTATCAGGATTTTGAATACCACAGCCTTGGTCGCTAATTTCAATATTTAAGTTATCACCTTGCCTTGACCAAGTGAGGGTTGGGGCTGAATCGCTACCTGCTTCAAAGGCATTTTTTATTAGGTTGATCAACGCTTGTTCTAGCTGACCTAAGTCGGCATTAAAATGTAACTCTTCGCTGCTATTTATTACTAGTTCAGGAAAGATAGCGCTTAAGCGAGTGTTTAATTGCTCGCAACTGATTACCTGTTTTTGTGCGGGGGGTAGCTTGGCAAACGCACTGTAACTGGCTACAAAATCAAGCAAGTGCTGAGCGCGTTTTTCTATTACTTGCAGCATATCTTGGGCGAGATCATCGTGACTGCTTATTTGCCCTTGGCGTTTAAGGGTTTGCAATGACTGACTCATTGAATAAATCGGCGTGAGTGAGTTACGCACTTCATGATTTAACACGCGAATTAACCGTTGCCAAACAAGTTGTTCATTATCGCGAAGCTGTTGCTCAATTGAAAAGAAGGTTAGTAATTCAAAGTTTCTGCCAGTCCGCCAAAAAGTCTGCGATGAGATTTGAAAGCGTTGTTTAAACAGTGAGTCACTGTTTTGTTGCCACTCGCCATCATGCAGGGCAATGCCTAAGTCGCTGGCCGATTTACCTTCAATCTGGCGATGGTTAATACTGTTTTTAAACGCCTTATTGCTAAAGTAAATTAAGCCATGGGGGTCTAGGATAACGATGGGTAAGTCCAGCATGCTGGCAAACTCAAAAACAAACTCTTCTGTTTGCATATAATGGCGTTTGTTCTTGGCTATTTTATTGCTGAGCTTGGCAAAATCTTGCTTGAGCGCTGCGACTCGTCCACTTTGGTAAGGCGCTAAATGCCAACTATTACTTTCGTCATTTGCCAGTGCATCTAGTTGCAGGCCAAATCGTTCAACCACATCGGTGATCACTCGGTAGCTTTTAATTAAAGCAAAAGCGCTTATCCCTATAAACGGCAATAATAGGCTGATACTGGCAAACCAATCTAATTTTAAGCTGAGCGAAAGGGCAATACCAAGCGTTAATAGCACTGCTATAACCATATAAAAATAGCGTCGAATACGCTGCTCTAACGACAACTTGCTACTCATTTAGCGTTCTACTTCTTTTAAATCGAGCTGATGTTTATCAATGCGACGATAAATCGCCGATTTGCTTAACCCTAAAAACTCTCCTGCGGCGATAACATTGCCATTAAATTGCAGCAGCGCTTTTTGAATCATCTGTTTTTCAAGCTCTTCAAGGGGCAATAGTGGCAAAGCTTGTTCTGCATTACTATTCATTTGCTCGCAACTTGGTTGATCTAAAATGAGGTCATTGGCTTGAATATTGTTGTTATCGCTCATGATCACCGCGCGTTCAATGCAGTGGCTTAGCTCACGAATATTACCTGGCCAGCTGTAATTTTTTAGCGCCTTTAGGGCATGATCACTGAGCGCCATATTCGCGCGTTGGTATTTTTTACCGTGCACCAACAATAAGTGTTCAGCTAAGGGGGCAATGTCGTCTTTTCTGTCGCGAAGCGGTGGAATGTGCAGTTCAATGGTATTGAGTCTAAATAATAAGTCACGGCGGAATTCACCCTGCTCAATGGCTGTAGCTAATTCACTATTGGTGGCAGAAATAATGCGAACATCGGCGGTTTTGGTTTGGCTTGAGCCTAGCACTTCGAATTCTTTGCTTTCTAGCACACGGAGCATTTTACTTTGCAGCTCAAGGCTTAAAGTCGCAATTTCATCTAAAAATAAGGTGCCGCCTTCGGCAATTTCAAACCGTCCTAAGCGGTCTTCTTTGGCATCAGTAAAAGAGCCTTTCTTATGACCAAATAATTCGCTTTCGAATAGTGTCGGGGCAATGGCGCCAACATTCACGCTTACATAGCGTTTATCACATCGGAGTGAATGCTGGTGAATATAATGTGCCAATAAGCTTTTGCCTGTGCCATTTTCGCCAGTAATTAAAATGCTGGCATCGGTTTTAGCAGCGCGCTCAGCTTTGGCGAGTAACAGCTGCATGATTTCTGATTGGGCTATGTAATGGGCCTGTGTGTCGCTGGTAAGTGCCTTTAAGCACGCGTTGTCGTGATTACTTTGCTTAAGTTTTAGTTGTTGTTGCACAACGGCGGTTAAGCGTAAGTTATTCCATGGCTTTTCAACAAAGTCGACAGCCCCTAATTGCATGGCTTTTACGGCAACATCAATGCTGGCCCATGCGGTCATCACAATGACAGGTATGGTCGAACCTAATTGATTTAGTTGCTTTAAAAAGCGTAACCCTTCTTCACCTGAGGTGGTGTCGAGCTTGTAGTTCATATCGAGCAAAATCAGGCTAATGTGCTCTGATTTTAATGACTCAAGGGCATGTTCAGGGCCTTCGGCCTCAAGGCAATGTAAGCCCAATTGTTGTAATGCAACAGTAGCAGCCAGACGTACATCAGCTTGATCGTCTATGACTAAGATTTTGTCCATGATGTTTTCTTATTATCCTGTTGAGGCAGCTTAAGCTAAAACTAAAGCTGCCATTTTGTGCTGTTAATCGTTACGCAGTGCGGCCATAGGTTTTGCTTTAAGCAGTAAAACCAAAGGTCTAAAGCAAGCGAATAGCGCAATACATAAGGTAATACTCCAAGCGAGTAATTGCAGTCTTACATCAAGTATCAGCCAAGACATTAGCTGGCCTTGCAACATGTAAAAACCTATCATTACCACAGCAAGTGCAACCGCAAAGCCAATGAGCACAGGGATAATAGCTTCAACACTCATCAGCTTGAATAAGCGTGCTTTTTTTGCACCTAATGCCATACGAATACCAAACTCATAACGGCGCAGACCCAGGTTGTAGCTTAGTACCCCAAAAATACCAATTGCTGCTAATAATAGAGTAAATAGCGCTAAGGTACTACATAGAACCACAGTCAGTCGGCTCATATACAGTAAATTGTCGTACTCTTGTTGCAGGTCATTAAACTGCCACATGGTTAGGTCGCTGTTCTTTTCTTTTAGCGTATTAAGTATTTGTTTATTAGTCAGCTTAACCCCATCAGAAGCTTTGATAGTAAACATGTAGCTATACGGTGTTGATGGCCACCAAATGTGACGACCAAACGACTCATCGTAGTATTTAGGGTGATTAAAATCTTCGGTTACACCCACCACTTCATACATCTTTTCTTCTAAGCCTTGGTAGCTCTTGCCGATGATATTTCGATAGTCTTGGCCTGGTAATAAGTTCTCTGCAACGCTGACTGATACCAGTATCTCGTTGGTTTCACCACGTATAGCTTGTTCGCTAAAGGTGCGGCCAGCGAGAATTTTGGTGTTAACTAACGCAAAGTAATCAGGCCCTACCCACTGACTAGGGAAGAAAATTGAGCTTTTACCGTTTACATCAGTCAGGGTGTTGGCATTTTGTCTTGCTGATACTGGGCTGTGACCCAAGGCAACATCATCAATGCCTTGGCTATCAAGCAAAACCTGCTTGTATTGCAGCATATGTTCGTAGCGCTCCGCCAATGACATCTGATTATTTGGCTGGAACAGGTTGGCAAAATACAGGTTTTCGGTATCACTGCCGAGTGGGCGGTTAATCGTGCCCATAGCTTTACTGACTACCATCACCGAAAAACTAACAAGCAGCGCGGCAACAAACATTTGTGAGCCAATTAAAATACGCACTGTACGGCCAGATACCTGCGAAACCCCGCCTTTTCCACTGTTCTGCATTTGCGTATTTAGGGTTTTGTAATTCACCAAACGCGCTGTAATTACAGAGAAAATATAAGCAAGAGCAATACACAGTATGATGGCAACAATGACCAACGTGCTATCAACCGCCAAGCTGTTAACCAGTGGTAATCGTCCTTCTGCCAATACTTTAAATAAACGTATGCCCCATACCGATAAAAACAGTGCAATGCTTACCGATAAGGTCATTAAAATTAGTGACTGTAAAAAGATACTTTTAAATAACGTGCTGCGTTTAGCACCTAACACCGCCTGCAAGGCGAGGGTTTTATGTTGAGCAAGAGCGCGCGAGAAGAATAAAGTACTGACGTTAAGTACTGCAATAATCAGTAGCCCTACTGCACCGGCTAACATCATTAAGCTTAAGTCATCGTTATTACCCAGCTCAACGTCACGATAAGGAGTTACTTCAGGTTTTACATCGGTGATCCCCCCGTTGTTTAGCCACTCTGATTTAACCGTATCAATCTGCTGTTTTAAATCGACTTTAACTTGATCTATGGTGACCCCAGGCTTTAAAACTGCAATCAGTTTTAGGTTTTTAAAAGTGTTTGTCCACGGGCTTTGCCAATCATCATTGTGAAAGTAACGGCGGTCAGCACTTGATGGAAACCATACTTCAACATCGCTTGCTTTAAACATGTAAGGTGGGCTGAATGAGTCATCAACAACACCGACGATACGGTGAACGTAATCGGTTTCACCCGCCATGACTGAAAGTGTTTTACCAATAATGTTCGGGTCGCTGTTGTAATGCTTGCGCCAAAAGTTAGCAGAGATAACAACGCGGTCATCAGGTGTTTCTAGCGTTTCTCCAAGGTCAAAACCCTGTCCCATTAAAAATGGCGTGTTTAATAAGTCAAAGTAGTTGCCGCCAACATACAGCACAGGCTCTTTAGGCTCGCCATCAAGGTTTGCAAAGATTTGCTCACCCGCATTGATCATCATACTTTGTTCAAAGCTTTGATTATGCTTAAGCCAATGCACCATCGATTGATAGCTTTGAAAGCCGGTGGCATCGTAGTCATCATAAGTAAGAGATTGCTCAACCACCACCATGCGGCTTTCATCGTACACATCAAGGGGCTTTAAAAAGTAGCTGTTAACAAGGCTAAGCACCACAAACAAGGTTGCCAGTGTTAAAGCAAGTGTTGCGATAACCGCAGTGACAAAGCCCGGTGCATTCATTAATGATGCCCACGCTAAGCTTAATTGGGCGCGTGTTTTGGTTAATTTCATTACATCACCTCGGCGCTTTCGAGTACTTGCTCAGCAGTGTCGCTGCTAGGTGCTTGGCGAGCTTCAGAGTAGGAAACAATTTCACCATCTAGCAATTTAAGTTGCGTCTTTGCACGTCCGGCATAACGTAAATCATGGGTTACCATACAAATCGTGGTGCCTTTTTTATTCAGCTCATCAAGCAAGTCCATGACAGCATCACCATTTTTTGAGTCTAAGTTACCGGTCGGCTCATCCACCAATAAAATACTTGGCTTGCCAGCCAGCGCGCGGGCAATAGCAATACGCTGTTGCTGACCACCTGATAATTGATTTGGTTTGTGCTGAGAGCGGTGGCCCATTTCAACTTCATCAAGGGCCTGCCTTACCGCAAGCTCTATTTCGCTAGGGCTCATGGCTGGCTCTCGGTAAGTGAGCGGCAGTGCCACGTTGTCAAAAACCGATAATTCATCAATTAAGTTAAATGACTGAAATATAAAACCAATGTGAAGGTTTCTAAGTTCAGCTTGCTGATCCATATCGAGGGTTTTTGTGTCGACTTCTTTAATGAAATAGTCGCCAGCAGTTGGGCTATCGAGTAAGCCTAATAATGACAGCAGCGTCGATTTACCGCAGCCAGATGGGCCGCTGATGCAGATATAGTCACCTTGGTTTATATTCAGGCTGATGTCTTTTAATGCGTAGGTTTCAACATTTTGGCCGCGATAAACTTTGGCGATTTTGTTTAATGAGATAAGCGTGTTGGTTTTCATAAACTGTCCTGTTCGATTTTTATTGTTGCCAAATGCTGCCATTTAGAAAGGTCTGAAATGATCAGCTGTTCGCCCACGGTGGCACCGCTCAAAAGTTGAATTTGATTGTCACTGAGTGTACCAAATTCGATATTGATTGGCGTTGCTAACTGGGTATTTGGATTAAGTTTAAACAGCGTGGCTTTGCTGTGTGCTTGTGCTTTTTGTGGCACGTTAATGGTTAACGCATCGGGAATAATGTTGCTAACCACATAGCCTTCAATGCTTAAATCGGGGCGAGCATTGGCAGGCAGTGTACCTTGTAAATCAAGTTCGATAATAACTCGACCATCGGTAACGATAGGGTCAATTCGGGTGACTTTGGCATCAACTTCACCTTGCTCTGCTTGGCTAAAAGTGTTTACTTTCGCTGCCATATTGAGTGCCACTTTTTCGGCGTCAGCTTGCTTAACGCTTAGCTCTGCTTTTAGTGCTTTGTTTGAGCCAACTACCGCAAGGCGGGTACCCGGCACGAGGTTTTGGCCAAGTTCAACATTCAATTCTTGTAGCATGCCATCGATACCTGCCGTTATTTGCAGCTGATCAAAAGCGTGTTGCTCAACTTGATAATTAAGCTCAAATTGGCTTAATAGTTCTTGCAGTATTTTACTACGTTGTAAATGCATTTCTTTAAGCTGTGCAAGGCGTTGCTGCTCGATCCTTACGCGCTCTGTAAGCTGTGCAACGTTAAGCACGCTTCGTTTGTAATCGAGGCTTGAAACAATCCCTTGCTCGATCAGTTTGCTTTCAGCATCGACTCTGAGCTCTGCGCTTTGCAGCTCACTTTTCAAAATGGCGAGATTCGCTTGGCGCTCAAGTAGCTCGCTTTGCTGGTTAATTTTTTGCTCATTAACACTGGCTTTTTGGCGAGCAAGTTCTAGCCGAGCGACCGACAAACGCTGTGCTTGCTGTGGGTTGACGAGGCTTAAAATCACCGTGTCTTTTTTAACGATAGTGCCAGGGTAAACATGGATAGCTTCGACCATTGCGGTGTCGGTATTGGTTAAATAACGTTGATACTTTGGCTTTAAACGACCAAAGCCACGTATTTTTACCATAAAGTCGGCTTGTTCTACGGTCGCTATTTGTAGTTGGCTTGCAGCAACCACAGTGGGTGTCGCCCATTGATACATCATTAAAGCGCCAAGAGCCGATACGCCAATGGCTGCACCAATCAGCCATTTTTTAGCTTTTGATTGCTGAGGTTTGCGTTTTAGTGTGCTGTCTAAATCCATGGTATTGAGAAATAGTAATAATCATGGAATAGCCAAGGCGAGTTTTATGCCAATAGTTAACGTTTTGAAAGATAACAACTTTTAATTTTTGGGAACATGAGCTTTTCCCACTACTGGGAAAGCGAGTTTTAAAACTGGGAGTGAATGCTTAAATTAGCTTTCTTCGATTTTGCCGACCTGTGAAAGTTGATTAAATAAAATGCCTGCTTGGGTGCGGTTATAGACATTGAGTTTACGTAAAATCGCTGACACATGTTGTTTGATTGTGGTTTCTTGAATCGACATTTCGAAGGCGATTTGTTTATTCAATAAGCCGTCGGCAATCATTGCAAGTACGCGGTATTGCTGCGGAGTTAGTTTTTCAAGGTTACGAGCAAATTCGCTTTGTTCGTCGTTGATCACCACATCAGTTAAATCTACTTCAGGTGGTAACCACGTATCGCCATTGAGTACATGACTAATTGCTTCACTGATGACATCTAAAGAAGATGACTTTGGAATATAACCAGCAGCGCCAAGGCTCATAGCTTGTTTGATTATGGCTGGTGTCTCATTGGCAGAGACCATGATGACTAATATATCAGGGTAGTGGTTACGCAGTTGCGAGAGGGCTTGTAGGCCATTTGCACCTGGGATCGTAAGGTCTAAAAATATCAGTTCAATCTCAGGGTGAGCGCTTAACAGTGTAAACAAACCCTCAATGTCACTGGTTTCTTTAATATGCTCTTCTGGCACTGATGTCGCGGCAGCTTGACGCAGCGCACTTCTAAATAACGGGTGATCATCGGCGATTATGGTGTTCACAGCTAAAGACATTCCCTCGATTCTCCAATGCGTTATGTTATAAGTGATTTTGCCTTTTGAAACAAGGTTTGCCTGAGGGGAAGTGTCAGACAAACCTTTCTCACACAAGGATCTAGATTCTATTTTAGAAACGGTAACCAACAGTGAAGGCTACAGTGCGAGGGTCGCCGTAGTAACCAATTAGCGTATTATCACCACCTAAACCTGGGGTGTATTTGCTGGTATCTGTTGGGTCTGTTGGATCAGGTGCCACGAACTGGTAACCACCAATCATGTACTCTTCATCCGTTAAGTTTTTACCGTAAAGACCCGCAGTCCAGTGACCATCTGTGCTGTACCAAGTAATACCCATGTTAAAGATACCGTAAGCATCTTGCGTTAATAGACTATCTTCTTCGAATAGCGCATAGTCGCCTCTGTGGTAATAGTTACCATTAATAACAAAGTCGCCCATTTCTGTGTACATACGGTACGTTGCACCCAGATTAAAGGTTAAATCAGGTGTGTTTGATACTGTAAAACGGTCTGATTTATCGAATTGCTCACCTGTTACAGGGTCAAAATCAATCACGTTATCGAAGTTACTGTCAATATAACCTATTGATGTATCAAAGCTGAGCGATTCAGATGCTACATAGTTAAGCTCAAGCTCAATACCATCAGATGTTGACTCACCAATGTTACCTAAGCGTTGGTTTAGATCTGCATCTGTTTCACCTGGTAACACAGAAATATATTGACGATCTTTATGGTCGAGTGAGAATAAGGTGACGTTTGCACGTAAGTTATTGTTCCACTCACTCTTCATGCCGATTTCGAATGAATCAACAATTTCTGGTTTTGCAGCGGGCTCTGCTGTGCTTGCCCGAGGGTTGAACGTACCTGACTTAAAGCCTTGCGCGTAACTTGCAAAGAACATGATGTCGTTTGAATACTGGTATTCAACACCTGCACGCGGTGTGAAGCGTGACCATTCTTCCTCATCATCGAGTACCGTCGGTACAAGTTGGCCTTCTGGGCGAGTGTAACCTGGGATCCAATCTGATTCTGGATAAACAGTATCAAAAATTAAACCGTTATAAACATTCGCCTCTTTTTTGTCTTTGGTGTAACGCGCGCCCAATGTCATTGACCATTGTTCGTTAAAGTCATAACTACCTTGGATGTAAGCCGCCTTACTTGTTGAGTTACTACAGCCACCGGTTTCACGGGTTAAGCTTGGGCCACCTAATGCCTGACCTAATACTTTCAAGATAGCTTGGAATTGACCACATGATTCACCGTCATAGTAATAAAGACCCGAAACCAGTTTATAGTTATCGCCTTGATGGTTTAGCTGTAATTCATGAGTGGTTTGCTCATCATCGTAAATTGCAGGAACATCGAAAATTTGAATTGAAGTATTATCAAAGTCGATGTTGGTTGGTGAGTAGCTCTCACGGCTTGAACCGACATATTTAATGCTGGTGTAGTCAGTTATATCCCAACGAGCAGTCAGGCTGTAGCCTTCAAGTTCAACTTTGTTCCATGTTGGTAAGCTCGTGTATGAGTCATACACGCTGTCTGGAACTGGCGCATCGGTTAGTAGGCTTGGTAGTAAACGGTAGCCACCTTTTGCGTTTGATTTGTCTTCTGTTTTATCCCACGCTAAGCGAAAGAATAAGTCATCAGTCGGTGTATATTCGAGTGTTACACGTGCTGCGGTCACGTCTTTGTTGTAGTTTTCGCGGTCTTGGTTATCAAGAGCCGATGTTAAAAACTCACCAAAGCCATCACGGTTAAGCGTTGCAAACCCAAAGCCTACGTAAAGTTTTTCGTCAACAATCGGTAATTGGCCGGTAATCTTTAAATCTTTCTGGTTATAGCTGCCCACAGTCCCCTGTACATTTAACGTGGCATCACCGCTCATTTCTTTGGTGACGTATTTAATTGCACCACCAATGGTGTTTTTACCGTAAAGCGTTCCTTGTGGGCCGCGTAATACTTCGATTTGTTGCACATCAAGTAGGTCAAGCACGGCACCTTGTGGACGAGCAAGGTAGACATCATCAATATAAATACCTACGCCTGGCTCATAACCCCAAAGAGGATCTTGCTGACCTACACCACGAATAAACGCAGTAATGGTAGAGTTAGTACCACGACTGGCTTGCAAGGTGGTATTGGGTGAAAACTGCTGAACTTCGGTCATGACGACGATGCCGTTTTCTGCCAGTTCTTCAGCACCAATTGAAGTGACAGCAACAGGCACTTCTTGCAGATTTTCAACGGTTTTACGTGCTGTTACCTGAATACGTTCAAGTTCACCTTTTTTTGCTGCAGGTTCGGCTTGTTCTGCCGCTTGAGCACTGACACCTGCCAAAGCAAGTGATACAGCCAGAGTAAGTGGCGCGACTTTTGGGTTAAGCTTTATCATGTTGTATTCCTTGTTATTGTTGTCATTAGTCTTATGGCCACTCACATCGATGTTGCCGAAGACTGAATAAGATTTGCCCGTGTCACCTGTCAGTTAATGTAGAAGATAGTTGCAAAAATTGAATTAGTACCATAGTGCTATACCCACCACAGCCCTTTATTTATCAAGCAATTAAGCTATTTTTAAAGCAGATAGTACCTTAGTGTTATGTATTTTTAGAACGCTTAAGGTAAGACTAAAAGCATTATTCCGATGTCACCTCATCTGTGTAATAACAATAATTATAGGAATGTCTATGCTGAGCATGATAGGACTGTTAGGCGGTTTAATACTGCTGATCATTTTAACGCTGCGTGGGGTAAATTTATTTATCGCTGCGCCAATCTGTGCACTGTTAGTTGCACTTAGTAGTGGCATGGCCATTTTCCCTGTATCGGCAGATACAAACTTTATTAACGCCTATATGGATGGCTTTGCAGGCTTCTTAAGTGCGTGGTTCTTTATGTTCTTACTGGGTTCGCTATTCGGTAAGTTTATGGAAGACACCGGTGCTGCAGACAGTGTTGCAAGCTACATTGTGGGTAAATTAGGTATGAAGCACGCCGTTCTTGCGGTTGTGATTGCCTGTGCTGTTTTAACCTATGGTGGCGTGAGCGTCTTTATCGTTGCGTTTTCTGTTTACCCAATGGCATTAAGTCTATTCAAAGATGCAAACTTACCGCGCCGTTTTATTCCAGCAACGCTAGCATTTGGTTCGGTGACCTTTACCATGACCTCAGCTGGCTCGCCAGAAATTCAAAACTGGATCCCGGTTAAGCACCTTGGTACGTCACCCTATGCAGCGTGGGAAGTGAGCTTAGTGGTCGCTATTTTCATGGCGACAGCAGGTTACTTTTGGTTGAACAAGATGATCAAAAAAGCCGTTGCTAATGGCGAAACCTTTGAAGCGCGTGATGATGATCCTGTCATTATTGAGCGTCGTCGTCCGCATCCAATCACAGGCGTGATCCCGCTAATCGTGGTGCTACTCTTATCATTTACGTTACATGATGTACTGCAGCAAACAGCGCTGATTGTCGCTTTACTTGGTGGTGTATTGAGTATTGTGATTATCAACTTTAAGCATTTTCACGATATGGGTAATGCTATTAATGTGGGTACAACCGGTGCTTTAGTGGCAATCGGTAATACCGCTGCCGTGGTTGGTTTTGGCGCTGTGGCGAAAGTGTCACCAGCATTTACTGCCGCTGTCGATGTGATGACCCATATGCCGGGGAATGAACTGGTTGGTGCTGCGGTTGCGGTTAGTGTGATTGCCGGCTTAACAGGCTCTGCTTCTGGCGGGCAAGCCATTGCATTACCGCTTGTCGCACCGGGTTATTTAGACATGGGTGTAAACCCTGAACAACTACACCGTGTGGTGGCGATTAGTTCTGGAGCACTCGATACCTTGCCACATAATGGCTATGTGGTTACAACGATACGCGCTATCTGTAAAGAAACGCATCAACGAGCGTATTGGTCAATGGCAGCGCTGACTGCGGTCATTCCGCTTATCGGTGTCGCATTGGCACTCGGACTCTTTATTTTCTTTTAAGGAACAGCAATGAAAACCAAATTAATAATTTTGCTATGGCTGGTTGTATTTAGTAGCACCGCGTTTGGCGCTGCAAACAAAGCCGACACCATGCTGGTGGAAAAACAGCATTTTACAACAAAAGATTTTACCACTGTGTCTGGTGTGACCTTAGAGCAAGTGGACATTGGCTGGGAAAGTTACGGAAAACTAAACGCCAATAAAGATAACGTGATTTTAATCACTCATTACTTCTCTGGTACGTCTCATGCCGCAGGTAAATATAAAGCGGATGACGCCCTACCGGGTTATTGGGATGCGATTATCGGCCCAGGTAAAGCTATCGATACGAATAAATATTATGTGATTAGCTCAGATACCTTAGTGAATGCCAACTGGCATGATGAAAATGTAATCACCACAGGTCCTGCGTCAACTAATCCAAAAACAGGCAAACCTTACGGTTTAGATTTTCCTGTGGTCACGATTACTGACTTTGTTAATGTGCAAAAGCGTTTACTCGACAGCCTAGGTATCACTAAATTACATGCTGTGATGGGCGCATCAATGGGGTCGTTTCAAGCACTTGAGTGGGCAACACGTTATCCAGATAAAGTAGAGCGTTTAATTCATGTGATTGGCGCTGCAACGATGGATGCATGGACAGTCGCTGCACTTGAAAAATGGGCGTTACCAATTCGTTTAGATAAAAACTGGCAGCAAGGTAATTACTACGGCAAAGAGCGCCCGCTAGATGGCTTAGCGGCAACCATGCTTAATATTACGCAAGATGCGATGCATCCCATTATTTATAACGCGAGCTTCCCTGACTTTAACGTATTAGATGAAGGCGCATTAAAAGATATTCGTACCTTGCCTAAGTTAAACCAAGTATTAGCTGAGCGGGCAATGGCACGAGCGAAAACGCAAGATGCCAACCATGTACTTTATTTGGTCCGGGCATCACAACTATTTACCGCTGGCATGCAAAGTGATTTAACAACGGCACTTAAAAATGTCTCTGCCAAAACATTATTGCTACCCGCAACGAACGACTTACTGCTTCGCCCTGAAAACATGCGTACAGTGTTTGACACCATGAAAGCGGCAGGTAAAGACGTTGAGATTTCAGAAATTGAAGGGGGCTGGGGACACCTTGATGGCATCTTCTCAATAGCCCCTAAAGCGCAGCTTATCAGTGAGTTTTTAGAGGAGTAGCCCGATGAGCAGAACGGTTTTAATTACCGGTGCAGCCAGTGGTATTGGATTATATGTTGCACAGCAACTGGCGATGCAAGGTCACACTATTATTGTTACTGATTTAAATCAGCAAGCAGCACAACAAGCGGCGGCAGGCATTGTTGAGCAAGGTGGCAGCGCCGAAGGGTATGCACTTAATGTGGCTGATAGTGATGCAATAGAGCAGTTTTTCACTGAGCTTAATCAGCCAATTGATGTACTTATTAATAATGCGGGTATTCAGCACGTTGCAAAGCTTGAAGATTTTCCGGCAGATAAATGGCAGTTCTTGCAACAAGTTATGCTCGTTGGCCCTGCGATGATGACCAAGGCCGTACTCCCTCGCATGCGTGAGCAAGATTTTGGTCGCATCATTAATATTGGCTCAATTCATGCCATGGTGGCATCTAAATATAAGTCGGCTTATGTCGCTGCCAAACATGGCTTAATCGGCTTTGCTAAAACCATGGCACTTGAAACTAATGATGCCAATATCACCATTAATACCGTGTGCCCTGCGTATGTAAAAACGCCGCTTGTGGAGCAACAAATTGCTTCGCAAGCTAAAGAGCATGACATTTCTGAGCAACAAGTGATCGACACGATTATGCTAGCACCGATGCCGAAAAAAGCATTTATTGGCTTAGATGAGATCCTGCATACCATTAGCTTTTTAATGGCCGATGCAGCACGCAATATTACCGCCCAAGCAATCGCCATTGATGGCGGTTGGACTGCACAATAGGAGGAGCCAATGGCAGGGTTTGATAAAGTAGTTACAAGTTACAGCGAAGCAATGGCTGGCCTTGAAGATGGCATGACTGTGATAGCCGGTGGTTTTGGTTTATGCGGTATTCCTGAAGGCTTGATTGCGCAAATTAAACGTCAAGGCACCCGTGGCTTAACGGTGGTATCGAATAACTGTGGTGTTGATGGTTTTGGTTTAGGCGTGCTGCTTGAAGACAAACAAATTAGCAAGATGGTTGCCTCTTACGTTGGTGAAAACGCGCTATTTGAGCAGCAACTATTAAATGGTGAACTGGAAGTTGAGCTCACACCGCAAGGCACTCTCGCTGAAAAAATGCGAGCTGGCGGTGCGGGCATTCCTGCATTTTATACCGCTACTGGTGTCGGTACCCCAGTAGCTGACGGTAAAGAAACACGCAATATTAATGGCCGTGACTATTTATTGGAGCCAAGTATTACTGGCGACTTTGCGATTGTTAAAGCGTGGAAAGCTGATCGTTACGGTAACTGTATTTATCGTCATACGGCGATGAACTTTAACCCGATGGCAGCAACCGCAGGCAAAATTACGGTTCTTGAAGTTGAAGAAATTGTTGAGCCAGGGGAGCTAGAACCAAGCCAAATTCACACGCCGGGTATCTATATTGACCGGGTAATTAAAGGTGAATTTGAAAAACGCATCGAGAAAGTTACCACTAAGCAAGAAAATCAATAAGGAGCACGCTGATGGCATTATCACGAGAACAAATCGCTAAACGCGTGGCGATGGAACTACAGGATGGTTACTACGTTAACTTAGGTATAGGAATTCCAACCTTGGTCGCTAATTATGTCCCTGATGGCATCGAAGTGATGCTGCAATCTGAAAATGGTTTACTCGGTATGGGGCCATACCCAAGTGCAGACCAAGTTGATGCCGATATGATCAACGCAGGTAAAGAAACGGTCACCGCTGCAACGGGGGCGGCTATTTTTAGCTCCGCAGAAAGCTTTGCCATGATCCGAGGTGGGCATGTTGATTTAACTGTGCTTGGTGCGTTTGAAGTGGACCAAAACGGCAACATTGCCAGTTGGATGATCCCGAAAAAGTTGGTTAAAGGGATGGGCGGTGCAATGGATTTAGTGGCCGGTGCTAAAAACATTATTTGTACTATGACCCATGCCAACAAGCATGGCGAGTCAAAACTGCTGACAGAATGTAGTTTACCGCTAACTGGGGTTGGTTGTATCAATAAAGTGATCACCGATTTGGCATTGTTAGAAATTAAAGACGGTGCATTTTATTTATTAGAGCGTGCCCCAGGAGTCTCAGTCGATGAGATTATAGCCAAGACACAAGGTAAGCTTATTGTCTCTGAAGATGTACCTGAAATGACCTTTAGTTAGCAATTAAGCTCCTAATTTGACTGAATTTTATACTAAACCCTAGTAATGTGCTTTTTGTTCATGAATTTTATGAGCAAAAAGCCATTTATTATCATCAATGCAACTTACCTCCTAAACATTTCGTTAATCTATCGTTAACACTAAGCTCCAAACCAGATCGCCATTTGCAGTCGGCCGATCAACGACAACAAATAATTATAATCTGGTGTGGAGTAATTCATGAAAGCAAGTAACACACAGCTCGCTTTAGCCGTTGCAGCGGCGTTAGCAAGTACATCAGCATTCGCACAAAGCGACACTGAACAACTACAGCAACAACTCGATGCACTTCAAAAAGAAGTGGACTCATTAAAAACATCTAGCGGCTTTAACCTAGAATTTGGTGGTCGCGTACAGCTTGATTACAACTATTTTGACGGCGCTTACAATGCCGACAATGATGGCGCTGGAGGCAGCGACTTCTTTCCTCGACGTATCCGTACTTATGTTGAAAGTGAACATGGTAACTGGGATCACAAACTATTACTCGAATTTGCAGAAGGCACGGCTGAAATTGTTTTAGCCCGTGTTCGTTATGCATTCGACAACGGCTTAAAAGTAAAAGCCGGTAAAATTCGTGAAGACATGTCGCTCAATGCACTAACCAGTTCTAAGCACATTAACACCATTGAGCGCAGCACCCTTACTAATACCTTCTCACCTTTCTTCCGTTGGGGTATTTCAGCTTATCAATACTTTAAGGACTCAGGCTTACGTTATGCCGTAGGTGTTTACAAAAATGATGCGTTTGGTGCATCAGGCCATGACGAAGACGACAAACTCACATTGGCTGTAACAGGTCGCTTAACGTGGTCAAGTGCGGCGCCTGGTGATGTGATTCATTTAGGTGCTTGGCACTCTTATCGCGATATGGGCGGTAATGATTTAAGCGCTCGTTTTGCCCGCGGTGAAGTGCGTGAAACCAATGTGCGCTTAGTGGATTACGCGGTAGGCGGTGAAACGGCAGCGCTAGATAGTATGTCGCAAACAGGCCTTGAATTTGCCTACCAAGCGAATGCATTCACGCTAGAGGCTGAATATGCCAGCCGTTACCTCGATACGGTGGATAGTAGCAATGTATTAGATGGTGAGCGCTTTGATGGTTTTCATGTTTCTGCCAGTTACTTCTTGGGTGGTCAGCAGCGCAATTACAAAGCGGGCTCTGCGTTATTTGTTCAGCCAAAAGGGATTAAAGATGCATGGGAGCTGGTGGCTCGTGTTTCACAAATGAATGCCAGCAGTAAAGACCAAGGCACAGACGTAACTACTTATACGTTAGGCACATCATATTACCTAAGCAGCGATATTAAGTTTATGGGCAACCTGATTTACAGCGATGTTGATGGTGCAGGCGCTTCTTCGCTGGTAGGTGATGAAGATTCAGGTATGGGCATCAGCGCTCGTATGCAGTACTTATTTTAGGAGTTGTGCATTATGACTATGTTTAAATCAATTAAGAGCTCTTTATTAGCAGCCTCGTTATTAGTAACCAGCCCGTTGGCGTTAGCTGACTTACACTTTTTAGTACCTGGTGGTCCAGGTGGGGGTTGGGATACCACTGCCCGTGGTGTGGGTGAAGCCATGGTAAAAGCGGGGATTGAAGATAATGCGTCGTTTCAAAATATGTCGGGTGGCGGCGGTGGCCGTGCGATTGCTTATTTGATTGAGTCGGGCACTAAAAAAGGCGATATGTTGATGGTGAACTCAACGCCTATCGTTCTGCGCGCATTATCAGGCAAAATTCCTTACAGCTATCGTGATTTAACGCCAGTTGCCAGCATGATTGCTGATTACGGCGCGTTTGTTGTACGTAATGATTCGCCTTATAAAACATGGCAAGACGTCATTGATGCAATGAAAAAAGATCCAGGCTCTGTAAAAGTGGCGGGAGGTTCAGCGCGCGGCAGTATGGATCACTTAGTGGCAGCACAAGCTGTGAAGGCGGCGGGTATTGATGGTCGTCGATTACGTTACATTCCATACGATGCGGGTGGTAAAGCGAAAGCAGGCTTGTTGTCGGGTGAGGTCAACTTACTTTCAACGGGCTTAAGTGAAGCACTCGAAGTCGCCAATGGCGGTCAAGCGCGTATTTTAGCTGTGACTTCAGCAGATGCTTTACCGGATTATCCTGAAATTCCAACCTTAAAGTCGCTAGGTTACGACATGGAATTCGTAAACTGGCGCGGCTTTTTTGCAACCCCAGATTTACCAGCAGACAAACTAGCCCAGTACACAGAAAAGTTGCGTAAATTACAAGCAACACCTGAGTGGGAAGCGGTTCGTGCGCGTAATGGTTGGTTAAACCTGTTTCAAGAGAAAGAAGCGTTTATTAAAGCGCTTGAGCAGCAGGAAGCACAGCTAAAAGTGGTCATGGAAGAGCTTGGTTTTATTCGTAGACTAGGTTAGTTGGGACTTTTTAATGTTAAACCGTGAACTAATTGGACCAAGTTTATTCTTGGTCCTCTTTACCCTTTACGCCCTTGTGGCTTGGCAAATTCCACTCATGCCATTTGAAGAGTACGAAAGCGTTACTTCTGCAACCTTACCTAAAGTGTATGCCGTATTCGGTATTGTGGTGTGTGTACTATCAATTGGTGCCAATTTATTAAAGCAAGCACCAGCAGAAAAAGCAGAGCTACTTAGTAAGGGCAACTTACTACGTACCTTTGCACTGTTAGTGTTAATGGTTGCCTATAGCGCCATGCTCGAGCCGTTTGGTTTTTTAATTGCCACCAGTGCCTTTTTAATTGCTGGCTTTTTTATTATGGGCGAACGCCGTAAAACGGTGTTGTTGTTTGCCTCTGTGCCTGTGGCCGTGGTTTTTTGGTTTTTAATGACACAAGTACTGGGCATTTACTTAGTACCTGGCAACCTGTGGAGTTAAGTTATGCTTGATGGAATTATGTTAGGTTTGTCGACCGTACTCGACTGGAACAACTTGTTATATGTGATTGTTGGCTGCTTTGTTGGCACCTTCATCGGTATGCTACCTGGACTTGGTCCAATTACTGCGATTGCATTGATGATCCCGATCACTTACAGCATTGGTGCTGATTCGGGCATGATTTTAATGGCCGGTGTTTACTACGGCGCTATATTTGGTGGCTCTACGTCTTCTATTTTGATTAATGCGCCTGGGGTTGCGGGGACGGTAGCGTCATCGTTTGATGGTTACCCGCTAGCAAAACAAGGTAAGGCAGGTAAAGCTCTGGCTATTGCAGCCTATGCGTCCTTTATTGGCGGGACCATTGGCGCCATTTTACTGATGGTGGCTGCGCCATTATTAGCGAAAGTATCATTAAGTTTCCAATCACCTGATTATGTTGTACTAATGTTTTTAGGCTTAACGGCCATTGCCGCATTCTCTAATAAAGGGCAATTTTTAAAAGCTATGATGATGACGGTATTTGGTTTAATGCTTGCAACGGTAGGGATTGATCCGTCTTCGGGTACTGAACGTTTTACCTTTGGCCAAGCCGATTTATTAGATGGCATTAGTTTTTTATTAGTGGCAATGGCAACGTTTGCGTTGGCTGAGGCACTGATTAATGTGGCGCGCCCTGAAGCTGAGCCAGATAAAAAATTGGATGATCCTGATACGCCAAAAATTGGTTCAACAAAACTGACTAAAGAAGAAGTCAAAGACATGGCTCCAGTGGTTGGCCGCTCATCTTTACTTGGTTTTATTGTCGGTGTTTTACCAGGGGCAGGGGCGACGATTGCCAGCTTTATGGCCTACGCCACTGAACGTAACCTTGCTCCAAAGGCACTGAAAGATAAATTTGGTAAGGGCTCGATGCGTGGCTTAGCAGCCCCTGAATCGGCTAATAATGCAGCCTGTACAGGCTCATTTGTACCGCTACTTACGTTAGGTATTCCTGGCTCTGGCACGACAGCTATAATGTTAGGCGCCTTAATCGCCTACGGTATTCAACCAGGTCCTATGTTAATGCAAGAAAACCCAAGCGTGTTTTGGGCAGTCATTGTCAGTATGTATTTTGGCAATATCGTACTGCTTATTCTGAACCTGCCGTTGATCCCATATTTTGCTAAAGTGCTGGCTATGCCTAAATCGGTGCTCACGGTGATGATTTTGTTTTTTAGCTTAATTGGCGTGTATTTAGTGTCGTTTAACACCTTTGATTTATTTATGATGGTGGGCTTTGCGTTGGTGGCATTAGTCCTTAGGTTGCTAGCTTTCCCGATGGCACCTTTGTTACTTGGCTTTATACTTGGCGATATGATTGAGCGAAACTTCCGTCGTGCGATGATGATTTCAGATGGCTCGCTGAGCTTTTTATGGGACCGCCCATTAACACTCAGTATTTTCGTAATTTCAATCTTAGTGTTGTTGTTCCCATTGAAAGATTATATTGTCCAACGTCGTAAAGAAAAAGCAGCCACGCAAGCACAGCAGCATGCGTAGCACAAGGCGATAAGATGAGATACACCAATAAGCTAAACCCATTTCAGCATATGGTTAAAAAGCCAAAGCGCTTAGAAACACGACTCATTATTTGGGTTACTGGTCTATGTGTTTTACAAGCTGTGTTGTTTGGCGCTTTGGTGTATCAGATCACAGCGCAGAGTCTACATAGTCACATGGGTGACAAGGCACTGGCGTTAGCAACGAGCATTGCATCGCGAGATGATGTACAAAAAGCGTTACTAACACAACAAGACCACGCAAAGCTTAATATTGAAATAGAGCAAATTCGTGAATTAACGGAAGCAAGTTTTATCGTTATTGGCGATAGCCAAACAACACGTATTGTTCATCCTGATGCTAATAAGCTGGGTAAGCACATGGTTGGGGGTGATAGCCAAGCTGCACTAAGAGGTGAGCGCTATGTGTCTATTGCGAAAGGCAGCTTGGGTGAGTCAATTCGCGGAAAAGTGCCAGTCTATTCTGAATCAGATGAGATAATAGGGCTTGTTTCAGTGGGGTTTTTGGTGCAATCGATTGAGCCACTCATTCGTGCTCGAAGCGCCGAAATCATGCTTTGGGGCTTATTGTTAGTGGGGTTGAGCATTTTGGCTGCGGTGTATATTGGTCAACGGGTTCGTAATGCTATTTTTGGTTTGCAGCCAGATGAAATAGCACGGCTCTTTTCTGAGCAAGATGCTATTTTGAATACTGTTCGTAGCGGTATTATCGCCCTTGATCCAGAAGGTAATGTGCGTAACTTAAACCAACGAGCCTGCGAAATTCTTGGCAAACCGACTAGCTGTATCCATCAACCATTAAAGCTTGAAGACTTACTTCCTGAACATACCGAGTTTTTAATGCATAACCAGCAGCGCCCGATTGTTGGCTTTGAATTATTTGCTGCCGATAAACGCATTGTGTTGTCGCGATATGCATTACAGGTGCAAGGTCAGGCTGATGGTATTTTGTTGAGTATGCGCCCTGCTGATGAGCTTGAATATTTATCGCAGCAATTAACCAAAGTGCAAGCCTTTGCAGAGTTATTGCGGGTGCAAACGCATGATTATTCAAACAAGCTAAACTTAATTGGTGCGTTAATTCAAATGGGGCAAACGGATCAAGCTATTGAGTTAATAGGACAAGAAAGCAAAGGCTCACAAGCGCAGATCCATCATTTACTCGAAAGGATCCAAGATCCGGTACTTGCTGGATTACTGGTCGGTAAATACCATAAAGCCCGTGAACTAAACGTAGTACTTGAGCTTAACCCAGATAGTTTATTGGGATCGATCACCCGTAAGGATATGCTGGAACGGGTTGTCTCTATACTCGGCAATTTGATTGATAACGCAATTGAAGCCGCTATTCGAGCTAGCGATACACGTACCCCGAAGGTTCGTGTTACGGTTGATGAAACCAGTAAAACCTTGTTGTTTGATGTTGAAGACAGCGGTTTTGGTTTAGGCGATGACAAGGATGTGATATTTACACCACAATACAGTTCTAAGTCAGGGGCAGCGCATGGCATAGGTCTTTATTTAGTTAAAACCAACTTAGATTCGTGTCGTGGTAGTTTAGAAATAGGTGAGTCTGATCTGATGGGGGCACGCTTAAGTGTCTACATTCCAAAATAATAAAAATGATCAGCCTATAATATAAAAGGTAAAGAAGATGACTTATTCGGTTGTCATAGTTGAAGATGAAGTCGAGGTTGCACAGCTGTTAGCGCAATACTTATTGCTCCCTCATGGTATTGCAGGTCAACAAGGAACGCGTCAAACTTTGCGCCAAGGACAATATCAAGTGGTTGGTATTGCTGGTAATTTAACGACAGCTAAAGCATTATTGCAGGCGGTTGATGCAGATTTAATTCTGCTTGATATTCACCTTCCTGATGGTAATGGTCTTGAGCTGTTAAATGAGTTACGTCGTAATGAGCTAAAAAGTGAAGTGATGCTGTTAACTGCGGCAAAAGAAGTCGAAACATTGGAAAAAGCCATGCAACTTGGTGCATGCGATTTTTTAGTTAAACCACTTATGCTTAATCGTTTAGATCAAGCTTTAGCGCGCTTTGAAGCAAGGCAGCAATGTTTGTCAGATGCAAATGAAGTCACGCAATCTATGGTTGATACCCTCTTTGGCTCACAAGAGCAGCAAAAAGCGCCAGTTAGATTACCTAAAGGTGTCGATCAGCTTACTTTGCAAAAAATTTTAAAAGCATTTGAAGCGAACCTAGGAACGGATTTTACTGCCCAGCAGATGGGTGATTTAGTTGGGGTAAGCCGCTCAACGGCTCGTCGATACCTTGAATATTTACTGGAAGCAGAAAAAGTCAGTGCCGATCAAAGCTATGGCAGTATTGGTAGACCTGAACGTTGTTATAAAATGCTTACTGGTTAGATGGCGGTATTTTATTAGCGTGTTCGCGGATTTTATGTGATTTTTACAGCGTAAAATCATTTCAAGATACTTTAAAAAGTCCCACTTATCTTTAGCATAGAAAAATTTTATAAAATTGATTGCATTTTAAGCGACTTCGATGGTGATGTTCGCTTTAAGTAATGCTATACTCCCGCCGAATAATTTTTCGACTTTATTAAGAGTAAAATAATGGCAGATTTATCGAAGTACAGAAATATTGGTATTTTCGCCCACGTTGACGCGGGTAAAACTACCACCACTGAGCGTATCCTTAAGCTTACGGGTAAAATTCATAAGACTGGTGAGGTACACGACGGTGAGTCTACTACTGACTTCATGGAACAAGAAGCTGAGCGTGGTATTACAATCCAATCAGCAGCTGTAACTTGTGAGTGGAAAGGCCACCGCTTAAACGTTATCGATACTCCGGGACACGTTGACTTCACAGTAGAAGTATACCGTTCACTTAAAGTACTAGACGGTGGTATCGGTGTATTCTGTGGTTCTGGTGGTGTTGAGCCGCAGTCAGAAACTAACTGGCGTTATGCGAACGAATCAGAAGTTGCACGTGTAATCTTCGTAAACAAACTAGACCGTATGGGTGCTGACTTCTACCGCGTTGTAGGTCAAGTTGAGAAAGTACTTGGTGCTAACCCACTAGTTATGACTTTACCAATCGGTATCGAAGACCAATTCTGCGGTGTTGTAGACGTACTTGAGAAAAAAGCATACGTTTGGGATGACACTGGTCTTCCTGAAAACTACGAAGTACAAGACGTTCCAGCTGACATGGTAGACAAAGTTGATGAATACCATGAAATGCTTGTTGAGTCTGCTGTTGAGCAAGACGAAGACCTAATGATGGCTTACATGGAAGGTGAAGAGCCTTCTTTAGAAGATATCAAACGTTGTATCCGTAAAGGTACTCGTGATCTTGCGTTCTTCCCAACATACTGTGGTTCTGCATTCAAAAACAAAGGTATGCAGTTAGTACTAGATGCTGTTGTAGATTATCTACCTTCGCCTACAGAAGTTGACCCACAACCTCTAACTGATCCTGAAACAGGTGAGCCTACTGGTGAAGTTGCTACAGTTTCTGCTGATGAGCCACTTAAAGCGCTTGCGTTCAAAATCATGGACGACCGTTTCGGTGCACTTACGTTCATCCGTATCTACGCTGGTCGCATGAAAAAAGGTGACACAGTACTTAACTCAGCAACAGGTAAAACAGAGCGTATCGGCCGTATGGTTGAGATGCAAGCTGACGACCGCAACGAGATCTCTGAAGCGCAAGCAGGTGACATCATCGCTGTTGTTGGTATGAAGAACGTTCAAACTGGTCACACTCTTTGTGATCCTAAGCACGAATGTACACTTGAAGCGATGATCTTCCCTGATCCAGTAATCTCAATCGCTGTTGCACCTAAAGATAAAGGTGGTAACGAGAAGATGGGTATTGCGATCGGTAAGATGGTTGCAGAAGATCCTTCATTCCAAGTTGAAACAGATGAAGATTCAGGCGAAACCATCCTTAAAGGTATGGGTGAGCTTCACTTAGATATCAAAGTAGATATCCTTAAGCGTACTTACGGTGTTGAGCTAGTTGTTGGTCAACCTCAGGTTGCTTACCGTGAAACTATCACGAAAGAAATCGAAGATAGCTACACGCATAAGAAACAATCTGGTGGTTCTGGTCAATTCGGTAAGATTGATTACCGCATCAAGCCAGGTGAGCCTAACTCAGGTTTCACATTCACATCTTCAGTTGTTGGTGGTAACGTTCCTAAGGAATTCTGGCCTGCAGTTGAGAAAGGCTTCAAGTCTATGATGGAAGAAGGTGTTCTAGCTGGCTTCCCTGTATTAGACGTTGAAGTTGAGCTTTTCGACGGTGCTTTCCACGCAGTTGACTCATCAGCAATCGCGTTCGAAATCGCTGCTAAAGGCGCTTTCCGTCAGTCTATCCCTAAAGCGGGTGCACAACTTCTTGAGCCAATCATGAAAGTTGACGTATTCACTCCGGAAGACAACGTAGGTGACGTAATCGGTGACCTTAACCGTCGTCGTGGTATGATCAAAGACCAAGAAGCAGGCGCAATGGGCGTTCGCATCAAGGGTGAAGTACCACTTTCAGAAATGTTCGGTTACATCGGCCACTTACGTACTATCACGTCTGGTCGTGGTCAGTTCTCTATGGAGTTCGCACACTACGCACCATGTCCACAGAACGTAGCTGAAACTGTAATCGCTGCAGAAAAAGAGAAAAAAGCAGCTAAATAATTTAGCCTTTTGACCTTTATAAAAAAACCCGCACTCGTTGCGGGTTTTTTGTTTTTAGGCTACAGATGTTAATCGCAGCTTGGTTAAATATCTTACTAGTTGTTCTTTAACCATGTTGCTGCTTGCTTAGCAAAGTAAGTCAAAATACCGTCTGCACCTGCTCGTTTAAATGCAAGTAACGATTCCATGATGATTGCCTCTTCAGCAAGCCAGCCGTTGTCAATAGCCGCTTTATGCATCGCATATTCACCACTCACTTGATAAGCAAATGTCGGAACACCGAATTCGTCTTTAACGCGGCGAACTACGTCTAAATATGGCATACCTGGTTTTACCATAACCATGTCTGCACCTTCTTGAAGGTCTAGTGCAACTTCGCGAATTGCTTCGTCTGAGTTGGCAGGGTCCATTTGGTATGTTTTCTTATCTGCACCTTTTAGGTTACCCGCAGAACCAACAGCGTCACGGAATGGGCCATAGTAGCTTGAAGCGTATTTCGCAGAGTAAGCCATAATACGTGTGTGGATATGACCTTCAGCTTCGAGTGCTTCACGAATCGCACCAATACGACCATCCATCATGTCTGATGGGGCAACTACATCAGCACCTGCTTCGGCGTGAGATAAGGCTTGTTTTACTAAAATCTCAGTCGTGACGTCATTAATGACATAGCCATTTTCATCAATAATACCGTCTTGTCCATGCACTGTGAAAGGGTCAAGCGCAGCATCGGTGATAACGCCGAGCTCTGGGAATGCTTCTTTTAATGCGCGTACCGTTCGTTGCGCAAGTGCATCAGGGTTGTAAGCTTCTTCAGCTAGCAGAGATTTTTTATCACTTGGGGTTACAGGGAAAATAGCAACCGCTGGAATACCTAAGTCCACTAGTTCTTTGGCTTCCTCTAGTAATAGGTCAATTGAGAGACGATCAACACCAGGCATCGATTCAACCGCTTCACGACGGTTTTTACCCTCTAATACAAACACAGGGAAAATAAGGTCATTGACGGTAAGTTGGTTTTCAGCCATTAGGCGACGAGAGAAATCATCACGGCGCATACGGCGCATGCGGGTATAAGGAAAGAGGTCGAGTCCTGATTGGGCCATTCTTTAATGCTCCTAGTCTGGTAGAGGATAACTAACTACACGATTTCGGCCTGATTGCTTGGCATGATAAAGGGCTTTATCGGCATAGTCAGTGAATAAATTTGGGTTATTTATATCTTCAGCAATCGCGCTGTAAACGCCTGCACTTAATGTAAATTTAATGGTTGTTCCGGCGACTATTATATCAGTGTTCTGAGCAGCTTTGCGTATTTGCTCGGCAATTTCTAATGCGCCTCGATGAGGGGTGTTGGGCAACAGTACAACAAATTCTTCCCCGCCATATCTTGCTACATCATCAAGAGGACGTTTTAAGTGGGTTTTTATAATATTTGCAGCAGCCTGAATTGTTTGATCCCCTGTTAAATGTCCATAGTTGTCATTAATCGCTTTAAAGTGATCAATATCGAACATTATAATACTTAAGGGGGTTTGCTCGCGTCTTGAGCGACGTATATCCATCAATAGCTTTTTATCAAAGTAACGACGGTTTTTTGTTTTTGTTAATGCATCTTCCATATTGAGCTGTTCGAGAGCTCGGTTTTTCTCTTCAAGCTCTCTTAATGTTACTTGCAGCTCAAATGTACGTTCTTCAATGTTGCTTTCTAAGTCTTGCCTTGCTTGCTCTTGTATCGCTAAACGCTCACGCATGAGGGTGTCTTGCGCTTTACTTTCTGCAAGGGCATTTTGCTGTGCACTTACTTCAGCGTCTCGCTGCATTAAAAACATTTTTATCACGGCGTAACTCAAGCTAAGGCTACATATTAAAAAGCACACAAAAGTGAGCGATAACACGCCAATGTTTAAATCAAAGGGATTAAATACACCTAAGGCGCTGTAAATAATGGCACAGAAAAAAGCGCTGATTGCAATTAAGTAAGCTATAGAAGGCTGCTTGTAATGATAGTTATAGTGTTTAACTGACACGGCAGCAATTAAGCTAAGAAAAATGGGTAAACTCAATAAACATAACGACAGAGCAATATGAACGGGTAGAAACCACGAAAACAGGCTGAGTAGTACTATTGTATACCCTAACCCATGTATAAGCCGGCGCTTAGCTGGACCAAAAATAGTTTGTTGCAGCGGTGCAAATAAAGCGCTACTTATAAACAGTAAACTAGGAATGGCGAGTTGCTGGAATGAGATGCCATCAGGCTGTAAGTAGCGATAGCCATAGCCGTATAGGTAAGCGAGTGTAAGCCAAAGCAAAGTGAGCAATATGCCTGTATAAGCAAAATAATGTCGTCTAGAAAAACCATATAAAACAAAGTTTGTTATTGCAAGCGACAAGATAAAACCAACCAGCAAGCCATAGAGTAAGTTAAACTTCGTTTTATGTTTTAGATACTCGTTTGGTGACCATAAACTTAAAGGGATACGTAGTCCTGCATCATTCTTTACTTGTAAATAGACCGTAGTATGGCTTGCTTTAGGGAGTGTGAGCGACACTAGCAAAGATTCACTCTTTATTTGCCGATTAGCAAGAGGTAATGCATCGCCTATTTTTGTGAAAAAAATAGTTTTACTGCCTTGAGTATGAAGTACGTTAACTTCATCTAAGAGGGGGTTATCAATAGATAAAATAACGGGTATATCTGTAAGGGAAGTATTATCTATTGCGAGTTTTACCCAGACAGGGGTTAAATTCATGCCCAAATTAAGGGATGTTCCATCACTGTCTAGCCACTCTATTTGATTGTTATTAAGAATCTGTTGTTCAGTGCTAGGCGCAAGGGTGTACTCAACATTTAAAAGCTGCTGAGACTTGAAATCAATGCCAACATTAATAGGATTAGCCACTAAATAGGGACTAAATAAAACAACAAAGAGTACGCTACACAGTGACCATAGGCGTGTCATTTTATCCCCTAACGGAAAATAATTGCTGAAAGTTGAGTGTAGTTTGTTTTGCCACCTCAGTAAATTCGCAGCCTTTTAAATCAGCAATTTGCTGACAAATATAGGTTAAATAACTGGGTTCATTACGACGCGATTTTGGTTTCGGTTTTATTGTTCTTGGAAGTAAAAAAGGCGCGTCTGTTTCAATTAATAAACGCTCTAGTGGTATGCTTGGTATTAATGATTGTAATTGCTCTCCTCTACGCTCATCACACACCCAGCCAGTAACGCCTATATAAAGACCTTTCTCTAGGTAACGTTGAAGTGCAAGCTCATCACCCGTAAAGCAGTGAAGCACTCCTTTTACATTATACTCATTGAGTATTGCGAGCATATCGTTGCTCGCATCGCGCTCGTGTAAATAGACAGGCATATTAAGTGTTTCAGCAAGAGCGAGTTGCCTTCTTAATACGGCACGTTGTACATCGCGTGGTGAAAAGTCACGGTTATAATCGAGTCCACACTCGCCAATAGCAACGACTTCTGGGTGACTTGCTAGTAAGGTCAGTTGCTGTTCTAAAGATGTATCAGCCGTTTTTGCATCATGGGGATGAATACCTGAGGTGCACAGCAGGGAGTGGCGTTTTGCAAGTTGTAATGATGCTTGGCTGCTCTGTATATCGCAGCCAATCAATAGCATCTGTTTTACTCCGGCTTGAGCTGCACGTTGTAACACTTCATCATGATGCTCATCAAATTGATGATTGCTTAAGTTGACGCCAGCATCAACAAGCTCAATAGTCATTAGTTGGTACGTTTTACGCGAATAGAGCGATTTTGGCCTTTGATTTTCAATAAGAAAGAGTTGAAAACACCACGTTCAATTATCACTGTGTCATTTGCTTTTAAGCGCATACGATCAGAGCCTACTTGACGCCATTGCTGACCGTTATCAAGCTCAATAATGAGTTCACCATAAGCAGCCTGTTCAACACTTTTAACGACCGCGCTGATTTCGTCATCGTTGACCTTTGTGACTTCTTTGTGCTCTAAACCAAAGCTGTCATTTTTCGCTTGGATAGGTTGTTGAGTAGGTGCTGCCGCTACAACCGCTTTAGTATCCGTAGCAGAAGAGCTGGTTGCGACAGGTTTTTCTAGCTGTTTTTTGGCTACAGGCTTTGTTAGTGATTTACCTGCCATGATGTTGTCGTAGCAAAGTAAGCGATTAAAATCATTTTCAACGAAAGTACAGGCTTGAAGTGCTTGGATATTTACTTCGTTAGCGTGTGCAGTGCCAGTAATCGTTAATAATGCAATGATGGGAATGAGTTGTTTTTTCATTTTATTCCTCTGATTCCTGTTGAGGCTTGGCAGTGTAAAAAGCAGCCAAAATTAAGCCTAGTTCGAATAATAGCAGCATAGGTAATGCTAGTAATGTTTGTGACAGTACGTCAGGCGGTGTTAAAAACATGGCAATCACGAATACACCTACCACAATATAAGGTCGTTTTTCTTTTAAACTTTTTGTTGTTGTTGCGCCACTCCAACATAACAGCATAATAGCCACAGGTATTTCAAACGCAATGCCGAATGCAAAAAACAGTTTTAAAGCAAAGCCTAAATAGCTACTAATGTCAGGCGCTAATGTCATCATATCAGGGCCCGTGCTAGTGAAAAATCCTAAAATAATAGGCAACACCACAAAGTAGCAAAATGCGATTCCACTATAAAATAGCAAAATGCTAGATGCTAGAATAGGCATGAGCATACGCTTTTCATGTTGATATAAGCCCGGTGCTATAAAACTCCAAACTTGATGCAATATCATTGGAATAGCAGCAAACAAGGCGACAAATAAAGTGAGTTTAAACGGAGCAAAAAACGGTGCTGTTACATCCGTTGCGATCATGGTGGCTGTGCTAGGCAAATTTGCGATTAATGGCGCTGCAACAAAGCTATAAATATCATTGGCAAAATACACCAAGCCGATAAATATTAGTAAAATGCTTAACAACGCTTTCATGAGTCGATTTCGTAACTCAATTAAGTGGCCAACAAAGCCTGTGTGAGCTTGCTCGGTCATAGTTTATTATTCATCTTCATTATCATTGACCATAAAAGCAGAAATTAAATTCACTTTTTTTCATCATTATTCTTCGTTTCTACTTGTTCGGGTGCACGTTTCTTGTAACTGTGAGTTACTGATTGGGCTGCTTTTTGAAGCTCGTCCACTGAGCTTTTCAATTCAGGAGAAAGCTCCTGTAGGTTTTGTTGCTCTGCTTTTTTTAAGTCTTCATGAAGTTCATGGATACGAAGCTCTTCATTCACTTCAGCTTTGACTGAGTTAGCCACTGACTTTAGTGTTTTTATCCAGCTGTTTACCGTACGAATCGCCACAGGCAAACGCTCAGGTCCTAAAACAATTAGACCTACTATCATTACAACAACGAGTTCCCACATCCCCATGCTGATTAAACCTTATGGTCGTCTTTGCTTTTCTCTGTGGTTTCTTTGTTTTGCGTATTAGACGCTTGCTCTATTTTTTCGCTTTTTGAATTTGCTTGTTCATCATCAGATACTGCTTTTTTAAAGCCTTTAACAGCACTGCCTAAATCACCGCCGATGCCACGTAATTTTTTTGTGCCAAATAACAAAACGATGATTGCTAAAATGATGACTAATTGCCAAATACTGATACCACCAAAACCCATGGGTTACTCCAATTATTGTCAAATTTAATGAATTTACTTGTTTAGATTATACTCGCCAAAACATAAATAGCACTTAGTTTATGCGCTTCGCCATGCAGCAGCAAAACCAACAACTGCAAGCGCTGTTGTGATACCCGCAGCAATGAGGTCATCCTGCAAATAACACAGGCCTGATACAATAAAGCAACTACCCGCAAAAATACTTAAAAGTAAAGGTTTTGACGAGGACTGTGGCGGCAACTGTACAGGTTGTTGATGACGCTTTAAGTTTTGATAGATTAAATCTGGTAATTCGGGCATTTTTTCAGCCCAAAATGGTAGGTTTGCGTACATTTTCTTCATGACAGCCAGCGGGCCCACTTGCTCTTTGACCCAGTCTTCTAAAAATGGTTTAGCGGTTTTCCACAAATCGAGTTGAGGATAAAGTTGTCTACCAAGTCCCTCAACATACAACAGGGTTTTTTGCAGTAACACTAATTGTGGTTGAACCTGCATATTAAAGCGACGAGCTGTGTTGAACAAATTGACCAACACATGGCCAAATGAAATTTCGGCCAGTGGTTTATTAAAAATAGGCTCACACACAGTGCGAATAGCAAACTCAAATTCTTCAATACAGGTATCTGCGGGCACCCAGCCTGAATCAACATGCAGCTGTGCAACTTGGCGGTAATCACGGTTAAAAAAGGCGATAAAGTTTTCTGCAAGATAGCGTTTATCTTCACGGTTTAAAGTGCCCACGATACCGCAGTCAATGCCAATATACTGCGGATTGTGCGGGTTTTCTCGCGAGACAAAAATATTACCTGGGTGCATATCTGCATGGAAAAAACTGTCACGGAACACTTGTGTAAAAAATACTTCAACGCCTCGCTCAGCGAGTAATTTCATATTGGTATTTTGTGCAAGTAGTGCCTCTGTATCAGATACAGGAATACCATATATGCGTTCCATAACCAGCACATTACTGCGACTATAGTCACTGTAAACAAAAGGAATATAGAGTGAGTCAGATTCTTCGAAATTACGGCGCAGCTGAATCGCATTTGCACCTTCACGCATTAAATCAAGTTCATCAAGCAGTGTTTTTTTGTATTCGTTTACGACTTCGATTGGACGTAAGCGTTTTGCTTCTTTTAGTAGCTTGGCAACCAGCCTTGCCACTTTTTGCATGAGCATTAAGTCGGCATCAATTTGCTCTTTGATGTTAGGACGGATCACTTTTATCACCACATCTTGTGGTGCACCTTGCTCATCAATTAAGGTGGCAGTATGTACTTGTGCAATGGAAGCGGATGCCAGTGGTGTTTGCGAGAAATCGCTAAATAATTCGCTAATATCGTCAATGCCAAGTGCTTTTTCAATCAGCTGTTGAGCAAGCTCACCTTCAAAAGGTTCGACTTGATCTTGTAATAACGCTAATTCTAGAGCGACATCGTGAGGGAGTAAATCACGACGGGTCGAAAGCATTTGTCCAAACTTAATCCATACAGGGCCGAGTTTTTGCAAGGCTAAACGCAAACGCATCCCTGCAGGTTTATCTTTATGTTGGTTACGCAACCAAAATAAACTACCGCGGGCAAGTTTGGCAAACCAAGGTACTTTTTTTTGTGGGATGAGCTCATCAAGGCCGTAGCAAAGTAATGTTTTAGTGATGAAATATAGACGTGTAGTAGACACACAATATCCTTAGCAAACTAGCATGATTTCAATAGCGCATTGACTCGCATCTCCAGTTGAGATACTTGGCTTTTTAATTGACGGTTTTGTTGTTTAAACTCTGCTAATTCAAGCGGGTGGATTGTAACGGCTAGCTCATCTTGGCATAACGTTGTGAGTGTTTTTTCAAGTTTGCTTTTCATTTGCACGCCACGTGTTTTGAGCGTTTGTAATGAAAGCCATAGTTGTTGAGCAGGCGCGTCGCCAATATAACGTGAGAAATGCTCTGGCCAATCAATATCAAGCTCTGCAAACGCATTACTGAACCCTTGCGCTATATTTAAATCGCCCTGTAAGTCTAATTTATCTTGGCGAATTAGCTGAGTCAGCATTGCGGGGTTTTTGAGTGCTAAAAGTGTATTTATATCAGCACTGATCATACAATCGAAACTCAGTTCCTCAGTGCTGTATAAATGGATTTGCTCGTTGCTGTAAACACACAAAATGCGCTGTTGCCAGTCGCGGATCTCTATGAGCAATTGCTTATCGGCAATAGCAGCTAATCTATCTTTCAAAGAGGTATCTAGCTGCAAGACATGATTAACAACTCGTTCTACCAGTGATAATAGAGCATTTGCTAACATAATTATGCCTTTTAGTATTTAAAGCCGCGATGCAGGGCGACAATGCCACCTGTTAGGTTTTGGTAACTCGTTTGTTCAAAGCCTGCGTCTTCCATCATATCTTTGAGTGTTTCTTGATCTGGATGCATGCGAATAGATTCTGCAAGGTATTGATATGACTCACTATCATTAGCAACAAGTTGGCCCATTTTAGGTAGGATGTTAAACGAGTAGAAGTCGTAAGCTTTGCTGAGAATTTCTTGTTCAGGCTTTGAAAACTCAAGCACTAGTAAACGGCCGCCAGGCTTAAGAATTCTATACATTGAACGTAGTGCTTTTTCTTTATCGGTCACATTACGAAGGCCGAATGCGATTGTGATTAAATCAAAGCTATTGTCAGGGAATGGCAGTGCTTCGGCATTCATTTGCACATATTCAATATTGCCAACGTGGCCTAGGTTTCTTAGCTTTTCACGGCCAACTTTAAGCATTGAAGAGTTAATATCACCAAGAACGACTTGCCCTGTATCACCGACAAGCTGGCTGAATTTAGCTGTTAAATCACCTGTGCCACCGGCTAGGTCTAATACGCGATGACCCTTGCGAACACCTGAGCTTGCTATGGTTTGACGTTTCCATAAACGATGAATACCAAACGACATGAGATCATTCATTACATCATATTTTGCTGCAACTGAGTGGAATACATCTGCAACCATGGATGCTTTATCGTTTTCAGCAACGGTTTTATAGCCAAAATGCGTGGTCTTTTCTCGATTCTCGTTCATGATTAATCTCTATCGTGGCAATAAAGTCTAGTGTACTTGATTGTGGCTGTAGGGTGCAATTTGATTATAACTAAATCACCAGATTAGCGATTATTTTTATGATTAAGCGCAGGGTTACTGGCCTGCGATGAAACTGCTTTGACCCAGAGATTTAGCTTTCGCTGCTGCATGAGATGCTTTGCGGGCAAGATTGGTAAAGTCACCCTCGTTTTCATATTTGGCAATACCAAGGGCTAAGTGGATTGGAGGTAATTTAGTGCCATTCTTTGAACTAACAAAACGAAGCTTCTCAACGCCATTACGGACTTTTTCAGCAATGACATTGGCCGTTTCAGGCTCTATGTCGGCAAGTAAGATAGTAAATTCATCTTTGCCTGTACGGCCAGGTAAACCACTTTCAAGTACATATTTTTGTACTTGCTTGGCGACTTTATTCAAAATAACCTCGCCAATGACATCACCATAATTATCAATAAAATGGTCAAGGTTTTCGATATGAATCGCAATTGCACATATCGCTTTGTTTTGGCCGAGCCATAACTGTGTCTGTTGGTTTAAATAATGACGCTTGTATAAACCTGTTTGCTGATCAGTTATGTGTTGCTTACGTAATTGAGTGAGCTGTTTTTGTGTTTTCTCTTGTAACGACTTGGCTTTGGCTATTTCTTGTTTAAATTGACGATGCTGAGCAAGTAGTTGTTCAGATTGCTTACTCAGCATTTTTAACGCGTGGCGTGTTTGTTCTTTGTTGTTCTCATCAATTGCATGAACACAATCATTTATATGCTCGGCAAAACGAACAATGTGTTGTTCATTATTATTTGCGCCGCGAGATAAGGAATTAATAACAGAGTCAACGTTGCGAACAATGGCCGTTTTCATTTTGTGGCCTTGCTCAATGAAATCAAAATAAAGCTGTTCTATATAAACTGAATCGATAGAGACTTTTTGGGCTATTGCACGGTCGAGAGTGGCATTGAGTTTAGGATTTACTTGGCTGACGTAAGTGTAAACTACTTGGTAATTTAGCGGCGACGGCGGTAATGCGTGATGTTCTAAAAAGATACACACCTTCGTCATTTTTTCTTGGGCAATTACCATGGAATCATGGAACATCATTTTCAATACCACTAAATACGCATAACAACCATAAAATCATCTCCTCCGTAAGGTTTCTTTTGCTTCCAAGCAATAATCCGCAAATTATATTGATAATTTGTGTTCAATTAATTTGGGTATATTAGTCTACAGTAATCTGTAATGAGTCTATTTAAAAGCAAAATCGCTAACTTTGGAACATAAATTTGTTTCGTTTGGGTCCATTAGTTGATTTTATCAGCAACTTTAACAAGTGTAACTGAGAGCTGTATAAACACTGTACATTGTTGATTCTGCAATGGTGTTTATTTGACCGTACTTTAGGTGGGCTTGGTCGCATTTGTTTGGGTTTTTTCACATGCTACGCTACTTTATCGATAAAGATTAAAATGAATAAGAAGCCCATGAGACAAACCCTATCTAGAACATTAAATCATTCACTGATTGCTGTTGCACTCGCCTGTACCTTAAGCGCATGTCAAATAACAAAAGTGGATGCTGATCAGCAGTTTACTCAAGTTGCGCAACACATTGTTGATTATCGAGCGAGTATTAACCCATATGGTAAGGCCGAAGGTGTTGATGGTTATTTATTAGAGAACCTTTCAGCCTCATTTCTTGAGAAAAAATATCAAAAAAATACTGAATTACTTGCTGAGTTAGATGCAATTGACCGCGATAAGCTGTCGGAAGAAAATCGCATAAATTTAACGATTTTACGTGGGCAAGTACAAAATAGTGTCGATGAATATGTCTTTAATACGCATTATATGCCACTGACATCTGAGTATGGTTTTCACTCAAGTTTGTCGTTTATGATTTCAAGCTCAGACTACACAAAAGCAAGTGATTACGAGCTATATCTAGCAAAATTACAGCAAATACCACGCTTTTTTGAACAAAACATTGGTTGGATGCGTAAAGGCCTTGAAGTAGGGTTAACACAGCCCAAGGCGGTTTTAGAAGGGTATCAAGATTCAATTACTGCTTATATTGTTGATGATGCCACTCAGTCTGAGTTTTACAAACCATTTTTAAAAAATACTGCTGGTGTGAGTCATAGCAAATTCGTGAACTTACAACAGCAAGCAAAAAAAATTATTAAACAGCAAGTTATTCCTGCTTATAAAGATTATCTCACCTTCTTTAATGATGAATACCAACCAGGTGCACGCACTGAAATTGGTATTTCTAGTACGCCAAACGGTAAAGCATTTTACGAAAACCGTGCAAAGTACTACACCACGACTGATATGACGCCAAAAGAAATCCATGAGTTGGGCCTTAAGGAAGTGGCGCGTATTCGTGCAGAAATGGATGAAATAATCAAAGAGGTAGGCTTTGAAGGTAGTTTTGCTGAATTTGTACATTTCTTGCGTACCGATCCGCAGTTTTATGCAAAAACACCAAAAGAATTATTGAAAGAAGCATCTTATATTGCGAAAAAAATGGATGCACAATTGCCTAAGTTATTCCATACCTTACCAAGAATGCCTTATGGCGTTGCGCCAGTGCCTGAAAGTATTGCTCCTAAGTATACGACCGGACGATACTCGGGTTCGCGTCGTGATGATCAAGCCGGCTACTATTGGGTCAATACGTATGCACTGGATAAACGTCCACTCTATGTACTCGAAGCGTTAACACTCCATGAAGCTGTGCCTGGTCATCATTTACAAATATCACTCAATGCTGAGCTTGAGTCATTACCAAGCTATCGTCGAAATGCATATTTGTCGGCATTTGGTGAAGGTTGGGGACTTTATTCTGAGTTTTTAGGCATAGAAGCTGGCTTTTACCAAGACCCTTACAGTGACTTTGGTCGCCTAACTTACGAAATGTGGCGAGCTGCACGTTTAGTTGTTGATACTGGCATGCATATGTATGGCTGGAGCCGTGAGCGAGCTATGAAGTTTATGAGTGAAAATACTGCACTGTCATTACATAACGTTAAAACGGAAACCGATCGTTATATTTCTTGGCCAGCACAGGCGCTCTCTTACAAAATTGGTGAGCTAACAATTAAGCGCTTGCGTCATGAAGCGGAACAAGCACTGGGGCAGGATTTTGATGTGCGAGAGTTCCATCATCAAATTTTGCGTCATGGCTCGGTTCCTATGTCTGTACTTGAAGAGCAAATTCAGCTTTATATTAACGCTGAACTTGCAAAAAAAGCGTAACAGACAGAGAGTTTAAAAAAGGCGTGTTTAAAACACGCCTTTTTGTTTATTGCGTGTATTTTAAACTACTTATATGATTTGCAGGAAATCGTCACTACAAAGGGGCCTTGAATGAGTGATTTTATAATTTTCAGTATTGATGTATTTGCCAGCTTATTTATCTTTTTACTTGGCGTTGGATTGCTGGTGATAATCTGTTTTTACATCAGTGATGTAACCCAGTCTAAGCAAGCTATTCGTCGCAATTATCCTGTGATAGGACGGTTTCGTTATTTTTTTGAACGCCAAGGCGAGTTCTTTCGTCAGTACTTTTTTGCAATGGACAGGGAAGAGCTTCCTTTTAACCGTGCAGAACGTAGCTGGGTGTATCGAGCAGCTAAAAATGTGGATCGCACGACCGCATTTGGATCAACACAAAGTTTAGAAACAACAGGCACTGTAATGTTTATGAACTGTGCATTTCCAACGTTGGATGAAGAAGCGCTTGAACCTAGCCATGTCACTTTAGGCCCATATTGTGAACAGCCATATTCTACTAATTCGTTATTTAACATTTCTGGCATGAGCTTTGGGGCACTGTCTAAACCTGCTGTGCGAGCGTTATCGCGAGGCGCTAAACTGGCTGGTTGTTGGATGAATACGGGGGAAGGGGGATTGAGCCCATATCACCTTGAAGGTGGGGCTGACATAGTATTTCAGATTGGTACAGCTAAATACGGTGTGCGAGATGAGCAAGGCAAACTCAGTCTCGAAAAGCTAAAGACCATCGCTGAACATGAACAAGTGAAGATGTTTGAAATAAAGATGAGTCAGGGCGCTAAACCCGGTAAAGGCGGGATGCTGCCTGGCCGTAAAGTCACAGCTGAAATTGCTAAAATTCGAGGGATCCCAGAAGGACATGATTCTATTAGCCCCAATGGTCATCCGGAAATTAAAACACCCGCTCATTTGCTTGATATGATCGCAACCGTGCGCTCGACAACAGGTAAACCAACAGGTTTTAAGGCTGTGATTGGTGAATATGCGTGGCTGGAAACTTTATTTAGTGAAATTAATAATCGTGGGATGGAGTCAGCACCCGACTTCATAACAATTGATAGCGCGGATGGTGGTACAGGCGCTGCACCACAACCCTTGATGGACTCTGTTGGTTTGCCGCTCAAGGAAAGCCTACCTTTAGTGGTTGATTTATTGAAAAAACATGGTCTGAGAGAGCGTGTTAAAGTGATTGCTTCTGGAAAGTTAATTGTACCTTCAAAGGTTGCATGGGCTCTTGCACTGGGTGCTGATTTTATTGTTTCGGCGCGCGGACATATGTTTTCATTGGGCTGTATTCAAGCACTGCAATGTAATAAAGATACTTGCCCTACTGGCATAACAACGCACAATGAACGCTTACAACGAGGTTTAGACGTAACGGACAAAGCACAGCGCGTCGCTAACTATAATAAATATATTCACTACGGTGCAGGGCTCATTGCTCATTCTTGTGGAGTATCAAGTGCCAGAGAGCTTGCTCGCCATCATGTACGTGTGGTGCAAGAGAATGGCTTATCAGAGCCGCTTGATAAAATGTACGAACATTATCAGTAAAGAACAAAGGCGCTCTATGCGCCTTTATTTAATTTAATAAGCTGACAAGTAATGAGTAAAACTCATCTTTAGAGGTGCAACTTGTTGCATTGAGCATGAGTTGTTCACCCAGTACCAACGTTTGTTGTTGTACAGCCAGTCGAGCTTGCTCATCTTCTATACCATCAATATCAGCAACATGTGCGAGGCCAATCGTGCGGCGAATAAGCTCAGCACCACAATAACCAATCGCGTCACGTAATACATCGTGTAAATAATCTTCAGTAAATGCGTTACTTGCAAAGCTAATATCAGTTGTTTCGCTACTTGCAAGACGTAGCCAATGTTGTTCAAACTGGTTATAGCAATCTTGTAAGCAGGTTAATAAATGTGTTTGATATTGACGGCGCTTTGCAAGCTCAGTAATACGGCCATTTTGAGCACAATAGTTTAGTAACAAGTTCCCCATAAAAGAACCAATATCGAAGCCAATAGGGCCAAAAAAGCCAAACTCGGGGTCTATCATTTTGGTGGTGTTTGCATCCACAAAAATACTGCCGCTGTGTATGTCACCGTGTAATAAAGTTTGTGGGCTCGATAGGAACTTAGCTTTTAACTTGGCTGCTGCGAGTTTTAGAGCCTGATTATTACGAATACTCTCTACATGACTTTTAAGTTCGGTAGGAAAGTTATTTCGCTCATGCTCAATATAGGGATCGGTAAAGAACAAATCTTCTGTAATTTTGCACAAGTCAGGGTTAATAAATTGACTGACTTTGGTCTTTTTTTCTTCTGCAGATAAATAAAAATCAGAGTTATAAAAGCTTGTATAGCTGAGGTAAAGTGCGACATGGCTTGCCAGCTTTGGAAATTGTTCTGCATTGATTTGTGCACCACGCAATATTTGTAGGTGCCCCAGGTCTTCAAGAACCGTTAATGCTAAATCAGCATTATGATGCAAAACTGTGACGGTATGCTCAGGGCATAATTGACCATGATTGATAAGTACTTCGGCTTCAATACGAGCTCTATCTAATGATAATGGCCACGACTCACCAACACAGCGGGCGTAGGGTAAAGCTTGTTTGAGAATTACGCTGTTACCATCTTGATCTGCGATACGAAAAACGAGGTTTAAATTACCATCACCAAACTCATAAGCGTTGAGCTCTGCATTATCAGCGAAAACAGTAATCAACTCTTTTTTGATGATTTCTTTAATATAATCAATAGCATGTTCTGCAGTGAAGGCTATGTAGTTCGCCATGGTTTCATCTCATTGAAAAGTAACTTTAAGCATTCTATACCTTCATGCGTTTAGATGTCCATACATCCAGCTTGTTAGTTGTAAAAACTGCTGTAGAATAGCAATCTGCTAATTAAGTAACTTGGACTTACTATGAAAGACCTCATCGCAAATAGCATTAAATATCAAAGTGGTACTTTAACAGTGCTTGACCAGTATTTACTGCCTCATCAACAACATTGGCATGTATGTCACGATGTTGCAGCAATGAAAGATCTGATTTTAACGTTGAAAATACGTGGAGCACCTTTGATTGGTCTTGGAGCGAGTTTGCTTGTAGCTCATTTGGCTGAGCAAGGCATGAGTAAAGAAGCGCTTGCAGATGCGATTGATGAGTTAGAGGCTACCAGACCAACGGCTGTGAACCTGATGCATTGCATGACTAAGCTGCGAGAGGCTTTAGCAAAAAGTGACTTTGTTGAAGAGATAGTTAAAACAGCAGAGCAGTTATTTAATGAGGATATTGCGCTTTGCGATAGCATGGCTGAACATGGTGCAAACCTTGTATTAAAAGGCGATAGCATTCTTACCCACTGTAATACAGGTGCATTAGCTACTGCGGGCATTGGTACTGCACTAGGCGTGATATTTAAAGCACAACAACGCCACGGTGATATTCATGTATGGGTTGATGAAACAAGGCCTTTATTACAAGGTGGTCGTCTTACTGCATTCGAGCTTGAACGTTGGCAAATACCGTACACATTAATTTGCGATAATATGGCTGCAAGTCTAATGGCAGCGGGTAAAGTCGATAAAATCTTTGTTGGAGCAGACCGCATTGCCGCTAATGGGGATTTTGCCAATAAAGTAGGCACCTACAATCTTGCTGTTTTAGCTCACTTTCATAATATCCCATTTTATGTTGTTGCGCCTCTCACTACGTTAGATACAAAAACAGCCTGCGGTGATGATATTGAAATCGAACAGCGCAGCCCCATTGAGGTGCGTGGTGTGAGTGGCAGCTTTGGCGAAGCCTTGTGGGCCCCTAATAATGCACAGGTTTATAATCCCGCTTTTGATGTCACGCCGGCTAAGCTAGTAACAGGGTGGGTACTTGATACGGGCGTTTATAATCAAGCAGACATTGCGCATGGAGTATTAACAGAGTTAAGCTAGCGATTTGGGAAAGCGCTTATTTATAAGCGCTTTACTGGTTTTAAAGGGGGCTTTTCACCACATAAACCCACGCATTTGCTCCACACTGAAACTGCTGTGCAATCCGTTGATAATCATCAACCTCATACTCATCAGCTTGGGCAAGCTCTTGCTTTGTAATTGCGTAAATTGTGCCATTAACTGTGTCGTTTTGATTCCCAGTGTAAAGTAGGGCAGGATGAAAACGCTGCCCACTACTTTTTAAAACTGCCGCATCAGTAATTTCAATTTCGCCAATGACATAACCTAATAAGGTGGCTGACTGACCTTCGAGTAAGCGCCCGAAAGTGTCTAGCTGAACTTGAGGGTATTGCAACGTCCCATATGAAAACAACTTTTCCATATTAATCCAGTAACGGGAAACTTTTAGCGATTGCTGATTCTGTACTTTTAGCAACCCATCCTTCGGTATTATTAAATAAGCGAATTGCTGTAAATTCAGGATTACTCCCCATATCAAACCAGTGAGGGGTAAGCTCTGGCACAGAAATCAAGTCACCTTGCTCGCAAAGCACTTGATAGACCTTATCGTTTAAATGTAAGCAAAATAACCCTTGGCCTTTTACAAAAAAGCGCACTTCATCTTCGCTGTGAGTATGTTCAAATAAAAACTTGCTACGTAATTCCGCTGCATTAGGGTTACCTTTAGCAAGCGAAATAACATCGACAGTTTGATAGCCCCCTTCAGTCTTAAGCTGTTCTATATCGTTAGCATAGGCAGCTAAAATCGCGTCATGACTGGTGCTCTCATCAATATGCTGAGTTGCTTTCCATTGCTCGAAACGTACACCTACTGCTTTAAGTTCTTTTGCAATGGCACTTAAGTCTTCACTATAAAACAATACATCGTCAGCGTTGTTATCATTAAAAATCGTTAATTGACTCATGCTAAAAGCTCCGCGCTAAATGCCGTAAAATCATTAATGTATGGATGAGCGTCGCTCACTTGTTGGCCATCACGAACAAGGTGTAAGGTACGAAGGCCTGCAGCTTTTGCAGCATTAAGTTCTGCTTCCACATCGCTTAGGAACAACACCTCTGCGGCGTCAAATGGCAATTCTGCAATAATATTCTCGTACGAGCGCTGTTGTTGTTTAGCGCCAACTTTAGTGTCGAAGTAGTTGCTGAACAAAGGTCTCATATCGCCGTAATCAGAAAACTCAAAAATAAGGTGTTGCGCTTTTACTGAGCCAGAAGAGTAAACATATAGATTTTTTCCTGCTTGCTTTTGAGCTTGTAAGAAATCATAAGCATCAGGGTAAATATGACCTGTAAAATCGCCATTTTCATAGCCTGTTTGCCAAATTAAACCCTGTAATTGTTTTAATGGTGTGACTTTTTGATCTGTTGCAATCCAGTGTAGCAAGGTATTTATTACTGTTTCTAAGTCAGCCTCTGGCTGCTCAATGTAAGCTTTGACTGCGCTTATCTGCTCGGCAACGTCAGGGTCGTTCTTGTGTGTTTTAATAAACTCAGGGAGTTGCCCTGCAGCATAAGGAAATAACACATCTTTGACAAACGAGATGCGGGTAATTGTGCCTTCAATATCGGTTAAAATTGCTTTGATCATAGTTGTACTCCAGCTTGAATGCCTTCTAGTTTTAGACGTTCGAGCTCACAACTAAATAAAAACTCTAGCCCTTCTAAGTGGCGTA
The DNA here is from genome assembly GCA_004208945.1 of Pseudoalteromonas sp. CO133X. Classification (GTDB taxonomy): domain Bacteria; phylum Pseudomonadota; class Gammaproteobacteria; order Enterobacterales; family Alteromonadaceae; genus Pseudoalteromonas. The sequence goes on from SGPE01000022.1 coordinate 170,935, forward strand.
AAACTTCTTTAACGTCTCTGCCTACAACGTATAAACCATGACCACGAATAAGCACTGCATGTTCAATTGGTGTGTGTAAGTGATGGTCACTGACCAATAAACTTAAACGGTCAATATCTTGGTCATTATCAAAAATAGGAATACTAAGTGTATCTAGATGTGATTTTACACCACTCAAGGCTTTTTGCATTTCATAGCCATGCAAATGAATAGCATGACCTTTGATTACGCGAGATAATACTGTTGCAGCTACTGAGTGGGTATGAAGAACAAATTTTGCTGACGGGATCAGCTTATACATGTTCAAGTGAAGCTCTGTTTCTGCGGATGGTTTACCTGAGCCCTTAGTGCGGTTTCCGTTATGATCAAACTCAATAAATGCATGGGTACCAAGTTGGCCTTTATCAAAACCACTGGCGGTGACCACATAACCACTTTCTGTACGTGCTGAGAAGTTACCACCAGTAGCAGGAACCCAACCACGTTGGCTTACCCACTTACCAGCTTCAATTAGTTCTGAAATAGCGGTATTGTTATGCATACATTCCTCGACATTCTAAAAGTTTTTTAGACGGCTATACATCTGTTTTAAGCAATGATAGCATCGCTTCGGGCGCAAAACCATCTTTAAGGAATCTCTGTGTTTGAAAGTAAATTGCCAAACTTAGGCACCAGTATTTTTAGTCAAATGACAGCTTTGGCAAATCAGCATCAAGCTATTAATTTATCTCAGGGTTTTCCTGAATTCGATGCGCCTGAACTGCTAAAAAAACAGCTCAACCATTATGTGTTAGAGGGCTTTAATCAATACGCACCATCTAGTGGCATTGTGCGCCTGCAACAGCAAATTGCGGCACTGATAGCTAGAAAATACCATAACAACATAAATTATGAGCAACAAGTAACGGTGACATCAGGCGCAACCGAAGCATTATTTGTTGCCATTCAAACGCTTGTAAAAGAGGGTGATGAAGTAGTGGTGTTTGATCCCGCTTATGACTCATACCAACCGGCGATTGAGCTGGCTGGTGGGCGCTCGGTTCATGTGGCATTACAGGCTCCTGATTATTGTATTGATTGGCAAGTTGTTGCAAATGCGATTAGTGAAAAAACCCGTGCTATTATCATTAATACACCACACAACCCGAGTAGCAAAACGCTTAAAGCTGAAGACTTTTCAGCACTTAAGGATCTTGTTAAAAAACATGATTTATACGTCATCAGTGATGAAGTTTATGAGCATATTATTTTCGATAAAGAAGCTCATTTAAGTGTACTCACTGACGCAGAATTGTTTGCTCGCAGCTTTGTTATTTCAAGCTTTGGTAAAACCTTCCACAGTACGGGGTGGAAAATGGGTTACTGTGTGGCACCGAGTGAGTTAATGAAGGAGTTTCGTAAAATTCATCAATACGTGACATTTTCTAGTTTTACTCCTGCGCAGCATGCACTCGCTGATATGTTAGAGTTAAAACCTGAGCATGTTGAACAGTTAAATGAATTTTACCAGCAAAAGCGTGACTTACTAAGTGAAGCATTAAAAGAAAGCCGTTTCACTATTTTGCCAAGTGAAGGAACCTATTTCTTACTGCTTGATTACAGTGATGTGTCTGACTTGGATGATGTTGAGTTTTGTCATTGGTTAGTTGAGCAAGCAGGTGTGGCAGCAATTCCATTGAGTGTGTTTTACAGCACTCAGAGTCACGATAAAGTGATACGGTTATGTTTTGCCAAAAATGATGACACGTTAAAACGTGCCGCGGAGATTTTATGTCAACTTTAACCTTAGCCTTAGTACAGTCATCACTGCATTGGCTTGATAAAAGCGCTAACCTTGCACACTTTACTGAGCAGCTTAATAGCTTCAATGAGCAAGTTGATTTAATCGTATTACCAGAAACCTTTGCCACGGGTTTTGCGATTAATCTTGATTGCAGTGAGCCAGAGCAGGGTGAAGTACTAAATTGGTTACAAGCCACTGCAAAGCAAAAGAATGCCGTGATTGCTGGGTCTGTGCTGGTTGTGCAAGGAGACAAAAAGGCAAACCGCTTTTATTGGGTTTGGCCAAATGGTGAAGTGAGATTTTACGATAAACGCCATTTATTCTGCTTAGGTAACGAAGGGGATTATGTTATTGCAGGGAAACAGCGTGAGGTGTTTACCATCAATGATTTTCGTATTCTCCCACAAGTGTGTTATGACTTACGCTTTCCCGTGTTTCAGCGTAACAATGATGATTATGATGTAATGATTAATATCGCAAACTGGCCAGCAGCCAGACGTCATGTATGGGACACATTATTAAAAGCACGAGCGATGGAAAACCTTTGTTATGTTGCAGGTGTCAATCGTGTCGGAGAAGATGGCAATGATGTTGCTCACAGTGGTGGCACAGCAATTTATGATTTTAAAGGGGAAACGCTTGCTAAGCTTGATGATAATCAGTCGGGTATCATTATTCAGCATTTAGAAAAATCACCACTGGAGGATTTTCGCCGTACTTTTCCTGCCCACTTAGATGCTGATCAATTTCAGTTACTCTAAGCCGAACTCTTAAAAGTTTGTTAAACTCATGGTTGGTTTTTTTACTGTAAGCAATCATGAGTTACAAAATCACGCCTGTTATTCTTGCTGGTGGCATCGGCTCTCGTCTATGGCCATTGTCGCGTAAAGCTATGCCTAAGCAATTTTTATCTTTGCTTAGTGATGAGTCACTACTACAAAGTACATTGAAACGGGTGACAAGCTCGCGCTTCAATCCGCCTATTTTGGTATGTAATGAAGAGCACCGTTTTATTGCGAAGTCACAGGTATCAGAGGTCGTTGATGACTTTACTTTGCTACTTGAGCCAGAAGGTAAAAACACGGCACCAGCTATCGCACTAGCCGCTGAATATGCAGTGCAAAATGGTTTAATGGATCCGCTATTAGTCATGCCCGCTGACCACCATATTAGTGATTTTGAAAAGTTAATAGCGCGATTAGATGACGCTATTGCTCTTTGTGAACAGCAGCAACTAATAACGTTTGCAATTAAACCGACCGTACCGCATACCGGTTATGGCTACATCCGCCAAGGTGAAGAACTGAGCCGTGAAGGATGCTTTAAAGTTGCAGAGTTTAAAGAAAAGCCGGCCCAAAAGCTGGCTGAGCAATACGTACTTAGTGGTGACTATAACTGGAATAGTGGCATGTTTTTGTTTCTACCTAATGTGTATTTAAACGAACTTAATCGCTTTGCACCAAAAATAGCACACAGTGTCACTAAAGCTGCTGAATTTAAAGAAGATCTGGGCTTTCTCAGGCCGAATGATAAAGTACTTAGTGCATGCCCAAGTGATTCAATTGATTATGCTATTTTAGAGCGTAGCGACAATGTCGCAGTGATCCCGATTGATTTACATTGGAGTGATATAGGGAGCTTTTCTGCGCTTTCGACACTTGCTGATAAAGACTCGTTTGGTAATTACTTAAGCTCACAAGGGGTGAGCGTTGATAGCAACAATAATCTACTAATAAGCGAAGCCGACCATACAATTGCCGCGTTAGGTGTGACTAATAAAGCAATTATACATACCCATGATGCGACTTTAGTGGCTGATAAAAATGCCCTTAATAAACTCCCTGAATTACTCAAACAACTTGCTGTATCAGCAAGCGATAAACTAACGCACCATCAGGTCGTATTTAGGCCGTGGGGTAACTATCGCACATTGGTAGAAAGCGTTGGCTTTAAAGTAAAAAAAATTAGTGTCAATAGTGGCGCTAAGCTGTCTACACAACGGCACCAACATCGAGCAGAGCATTGGGTTGTGGTTTCAGGTATTGCAAGTGTACGTGTAGGTGATGATGAATTTGAACTAAGTGCCGATCAGTCTTGCTATATTGCAGCAAAGCAAATACATCGTTTAGCTAACTATTACCATGAGCCACTTATTGTTATTGAGGTGCAAACCGGTGGTATTTTAGATGAATGCGATATTGAACGTTTTGAAGATGAGTATGGCCGAAATGGCCACAACTCTGATGTTTAAGTAAGTTGCACTTACTGAAAACGTTATTATGTTCTTTACTCAAGGGGAGCCACAGAAGGCAAGCTAAACTAAACCAATAGCGAGCCCTAAAATGAGTACCAGCCAAAAAATAGCGGTACCCCTAAAATGGTTCAACAGCCAAAAATAAATTAACGCTAATACCCCAGAAATGGCAGCGCCAACAATGGATGTAATGAAACCAAGGCCGAACATTAGGTTAAACAACAACACAATAGCTGTGTAAATACCCGCACATAAACTGGGTCGTTCGGTATTTATTAACAGCTTTAATAATGCAACTAAAATTAAAATTTTAAAAATCAGCATAAGTCCTATCCTTGGTTCTGGAGTGCTTTAAATTATCATTACTTGAGTAACGGCACTTTGTATATTTAATTAACCCCGTAAAAACGGCACCTAATTTAGCTCAGCTCACTTCTTACATGTGCCAAATATGCCTGCAAGCTTTCTTGCCAAAGGCCTAGCGCACCGGTGAGAGATTCCTTTAGGGGCTTATTATCGAGTAATTTACGTTCTACTTTTTTTAACTCTAAGCCATAGCGGTTAAAGCCAAGCTGTAATGCAGTACTTGCTTGGCGGTGCAATAGCTTTATACATTGCTCTTTATCATCTTCAACGAGTTGCTGGCAGCGAATTAGCTTGTTACGGGCTGATAAAACAAATTCATTATAAATAGAGGATACTTCATCTTCATTGAATGAACTAATAAGTGCTGCGGCAGCTGTTTCATCATAAAGAGTATCTCGAAGCTCGACTGCGATGCTCGCAGCTTGATTTGACTGTGAGTCACTAAGCGCTTGGCGCAGCTTTTGCTGTTTGATTGGTTTGCCAACGATGTCTTTTATACCTAGAGCCAAGTATTCTTTTATTTCATCAGGACTGAGGCTTGCAGTAAAAGCAAGCACAGGAGTACGTTGGTTTAGATGGTCCATCGCCTTGAGCCTTTTAAGCACTTCTTGGCCTGTGAGATCCGGTAAATTCATATCGAGAAGTACGACATCAAAGTGGTGTTTTTGCATCAGCTCGATAGCGCTGTTACCGTCTTTTGCCAGCTTAATTTTATGCTCGTCATCAGCCATAAATTCAATCGCAATTTTTTGGTTTAAGTCGAGGTCCTCTACTAACAAAACATCTAAGCCGGTGACATAATCTTTAGATTGATGGCGTTGTTCTACAAGGCTTAATTCACCAACAGCAAGGTTAATATCAAAGCTAAACGTACTGCCTTTTGACAGCTCACTCTCTATATTTAATTTACTGCCAAGCTTTTCAAGCAAGCGACTGGTAATCGCAAGGCCAAGTCCTGTACCGCCTTTTTCTTTTCCTGCGCTACTTTGTACATAGGGTTCTGTTAGATATGCTATTTCTTCATCTTCAATGCCAGGGCCTGAGTCAATAACACTGATGCGAAGTCGGTTTTCAAACTGACCTTCTTGAAGTAGTTTTACATGAATTTTGACTGAGCCGTGATCTGTAAATTTAATCGCATTACCGACAAGATTGATGATGACTTGTCTGAGCTTTTGTTGATCACAGTAGTAACATGCTTGCTCAGGAAGATCATAAATAAGTTCAAACTTTAAGTGCTTTTGTTCAGCCAGAGGACTCAGCAATAGGCACAAGTTATTGAGCCATGTTTTTAGTTCAACGTCTTCTTCGTAGAGGGCTTCGTCTCGCTGGTCGAGACTTGCATAATCAAGTACCTTATCGACCAGTAAATTAAGGGATTCAGCTGAGTTAATAATCGCTTCGCAATAAGGTTTATCTCGAGGATCGCTAGATTGGTTCATAATTAGCTGCGCACTGCCTAAAATACCGTTTAAAGGAGTACGAATTTCATGGCTGATAGTTGATAAAAATAACCCTCTGATTTCGAGATCTTTATGCGCTTTTTCGGTGAGCTGATTTAAATTCTGCTCGCGTCTTTCATTACAAAGTAAAGCCATGCCAGTGGCGTAAAACATAGGTGCAATGACACCATTGATAAACAGCGTGATACTAAACCAGTTCTCAGATAATAAATTGGCTGTACTGACATCACCCATCATTAACGTGCGACCAGTGAATACCGCAAGAATAATTATTAAAATCATGATGTATACAATGCTGCCATTCGGATAGTTTTTACGACCATTACGAATAAACAGAGCCAGCAAAAATAATGATTCAATAATGTGCTGTAAATCTGAGACGAGTATTCGACTACGCAGTTCGGTATTGTCTGTGGCAAGGTAAATCATTGTTAGTGCTAGCGTGATAGTTATGCCAATAAAGATTCTCAAGCCAATACATTTCGCATTAAAAAATTGGCAAATTGCGAGAACGTGGATGATTGATGCGCTAAACATAAATGAGTTAGCAATAGAAATACTCGCGATATTATTGATATGACCATGCAGTGCAAAGCTCATAACTGAAATAAACATCACCAATGGGTAAAAAATATAAAGTAAGGTGCCTGGAGTATTTTTGTTGGTTCGCCACGTGAGATAACTAAGTAATGTCATTACAGCCATCATGGCTGCGCTTGCATAGTAGAGGGTCGCTGAGTCGAGCATTGTATTTCCGAGGCATTAATGAACAGCTTGAGAATAAAGTCTATTGTTATGTTTAGCAACCAGAAACAAAAACAGACGCAATGTGCGTCTGTTTTTTAGAGAATAAATCTTAACGAATTTCGTCAGGAATATTTTGCTGTGCCCAAGATAAAAGCTCAATACGGTTACGGCATTTAGTTTTTCTAAATGCACTGTATAGATGAGTTTTCACCGTGTGCGGACTAATACTTAAGTCCTCAGCAATCTCTTTATTTTTAGAACCTTTGCTCATTAGCGAAATGATCGCTTTTTCGCGTTTAGTTAGTTTAACAGGTTCAATATCACCATCAGTCAATTTATGTAATGCATCTTTGTTGAACTGCAACATGCGATTTAATGCGTTACACATTATTTCACGGCGATACCAAAGTTGGTCTTCTAACAATAGACGAATGCCTTTCATTAACACGTCGGCATTATCAGTTGTGTAGAACACACCACGAATACCCGTTAATAAAGCGCGATTCGCAAGTTCTGGGTTTTCATCAAGATTAAACAATACAATGTCGCATTTAATACGAAGATTCACCAGTTGCTCTTTAAGTTTTCCCCACGCGTCGGTGCTTGATGTTTCAATGAATAACAAGCGTGTACCTTCCGGAACTTCAGAAATATCAGTACCAGATGTAACCGCAAGGCCTTGAGTCTTTAATAAAGGTTCTAAGACATTAATGCCAATTGTGTTAACCGGTTCCGAATCTAATAGTAAAAAGGCTGAACTACTCATATTTATACACTCTTGAATAAAGTTGACTCTTGCATCCTACCATGCCATCCACCCCTTTCGTATTAGAAATTTCTGAGTCTTGCGCAGGAAAAGTACAGTTTGTGTCTATTTTGTTTCAAAAAATACCGTTGGTTAACCTTAATATTTATGTTAACTCACTGATATCTATTTATAATAGACAGTGTTAGTTAATTTGTATTGTTTTTTACAATTATTAACATTAAAACGTATTAGATTTGTTGTTTCTTCTTATCTTGATAAGGAGGCCAACCCATCTCTTTACCTGCAAGCATGTGTAGGTGGATATGGTACACGGTTTGGCCGCCATGGTCATTGCAATTCATAACGACACGAAAACCATCATCACTAAAACCAAATTGTTTCGCGAGTTTTGCAGCCACTACGTATAAATGACCAACAAGAGGAGCATGCTCCTGTGTGATGTCGTTAATCGTTGCAATAGGCGTTTTTGGAATAATTAATACATGAAACGGCGCTTGTGGGTTTATATCTTTAAAGGCGAGTGCTAAATCATCCTCATACACGATATCAGAAGGGATTTCGCGGTTAATTATCTTTGTAAAAATAGTCTCTTGGCTCATACTTAGCTCTCTTAATTCGTGGTTAATTGACCGCACACTAATGACAAACTTTATTTGCAGTGTCAAACTGAAACTGCCGCAAGTTAAACAACCAAGGAGTGATCATGCGTAAGTCAGTATTACTAGGTAGTGTGTTTGCACTATTTTATAGTGCCAGCAGTCTAGCTGAAACTATCCACTTTCCAGAAGAGTTTGTGCCTTTACAGGTAGGTGAACGTTTAATAGAACAATCGTTTTTTAGTCGAGTTGACGATGTTGAGCTTGCACCTGGTACTTACCAGTTAAAGTTAAAATACACTGACCTTTATGAACAAGGTTATGACGATCATCAAGTGGTTGAGTCTAAGCCATTTTGGGTTGAAGTAACGGTTGAAAGCGGCAAAAACTATGATTTAGTGTTTAATCGTGCCAGCAATGCAGTGGCAGCAGAGGTGTTTGCTGAATCACCGCAAGTAAGTTTAAAAGCAAAAGGCAGTGAGCTTGCTATGCCATTATCAATCATTGGCTATCGTGCAGCACCTGCTCAAGCCGTGGCGAGTGCGCCTGTTGCTGCATCAAGTAGTCAACCGGCAGCGACTGCACCTGTAACTTTGCCAGCAAAAGTACCTGGTGGACAGGCGAGCTTGAAAAATACCCCAAATGCAGCGGCAATGCTTGAGTTTTGGTGGCAACAAGCCAGCCCTGAAGAGCGTCGTGCATTTTTAGATAAAGTGACGAAATAATAATTGGAAAATTAAAAGGCGCTGATTTTCAGCGCCTTTTTTGTGTTTGACTTATTATTTTGCGAATAAGCCGTCAACGGTACCTTGTGCAAGTGGGTGATAACCCGCACGGGCTTTTAAGTACACATCATGCGCCCAGTCTTTTTTACCGTTTTTAATTAGTGCTTTATAAAGTGGCACAATTAACTTACGGCGACCAATACCAGATAAGTGCTTATCAAGCGCAGGATAGATAGGTTGATAACCATTACCTACCGCTAGCATAAACCATGCAAAAGCACGCTCAGCATTAGTTGACTGCGTTAGATTGAACTGGTTATCAAGCTCAGTCATTTTCTCAATGCTTAAATCACGAGGTAGATTATTTAAAAAGTGTAGCCACTCATGAACAGACCAATCCGCGGTTGGTAAGTCCGCTGCGCTAATTTCACCGTTTAACCATGTTTTTGTAACTGCGTCGACTTTATCGAATGCATCAGACGTTGGGTTTGGCGCATCACTTGGTAAACCAGTCTCAAAAATCCACTCATTTACTTTATCCATGCTTACAATGCCTGGATACTTTTCGATTAAGTTGGCTTTTAAGTAAGTAACAAACTGAGCTGTTGTTAAAGACTTAAATGAGAACTCATCGAAGTAAGCTTTTACAAATGGATCGAATTTATCACGACCAAACTTGTTTTCTAGGTAGATTAAGAAAAGCTGGCCTTTGGTGTAAGGCACTGAGCTAAATGCGTCATCAGGATCACGGCCATTAAGTTTTAAGTTAAGGCGTGTATCTGGTGCCGGTAACGTTTTAATTAGCTTACGTAAGCCAGCGGCATCGAGCGCTTGCTCCATCACAGCACGGTCACGACCAAATACTTCTTCCATAATGCGGTTTTCAACGTAAGACGTGAAGCCTTCGTTTAGCCATAAATCTTCCCACGTTGCATTCGTCACTAAGTTACCCGACCAAGAGTGAGCAAGCTCGTGAGCAATTAGATTTACTAAGCTCTTATCGCCAGCAACGACCGTTGGAGTGATGAATGATAAACGCGGGTTTTCCATGCCACCAAATGGGAAGCTTGGTGGTAGCATTAATAAGTCATAGCGCCCCCATGCATATTCGCCGTACATCGCGTTCGTTTTATCGATCATCGCTTGCGTGTCGTCAAACTCAGCCACAGATGCATCTAAAATGGTTGGCTCAGCAAAAATACCGGTTTGCTTAGACATGGCTTTAAATTCTAGATTACCCGCACCAATTGCGATTAAGTATGGCGAAATGGGTTGTGGCATATTGAATAAATAGTCACCATCTTTATAGAGCGCATCTTTGTTGTCTGCACTCATTACCGCACGAATATCTTTTGGTGTGTGAATACGAGCAGAGTACGTCACGCGCATTGCTGGCGTATCTTGTACTGGGATCCAACTACGAGCATGAATTGCTTGTGATTGGCTGTACATAAATGGGTGTGACTTACTGGCTGTTTGCTCTGGTGTTAACCACTGTAAACCTGAAGCTTCTGGGCGGCTATTGTAGTAAATACGCGCCTTAACCGCTTGGCTTTTAAATTTAATTGTTAATTTTGAGCCCTTTACGTCATCACGTGCAGCAAGGGTAAAGTCAGCGTTGTGCCAGCTGCCTTTGTCATCTTGATACATGACTTTGTCGATATCTAAATCGCGGGTATCAAGAACAAGCGTTTTGCTGGTTGCATTATGCCAATCTAGCGTATGCTCAACAAAACCTTCTAATTGCTTATCATCAAAATCAACATCTAAATCTAGTAATAGGTGAGTGGTTGTTACGTCATCTAAGTTTGCGTAAGTGTGCTGGCTGATTGCGTCAGCAGTTGCTTGAGAGCAAGCACCGGCCATAGCAAGACTTAAAAGTAATGGTTTAAACTTCATAATAACCCTAGAACGGTAATGAAAAAGAGCCTGTTTTATAACATGATTAGTGCAGTGGGTTGAGTGATTTTTACAATCTGATGCGTATTTTGCGACGATAGGTTACACTAATGCGATTAGTTACCGGTAACCTTTGAGGCGTTTTGTGGCCCAGTCCCTGCAATCTTTTCATACCTTTTCTTTGCCAAGCCAATGCCAGCACATCTATCAAATCGATGAAGTGAATCAGCTTTTAAGCACAGACTTTTCTGAGCCATTTTGTATTTTAGGTGAAGGCAGTAATACGGTGTTTTTATCTGACTACCAAGGCTCTGTGATCCACATGAATACGAAGGGCATAGATATAGAGCAACAAAGCGATGGCTTTTTATTGCACATTGCAGCTGGAGAAAACTGGCATCAATTAGTTGCTATGACTATTGCTAATGACATGCCTGGGCTTGAAAACCTTGCTTTAATACCTGGGACTGTTGGTGCTGCACCAGTGCAAAATATTGGTGCGTATGGGGTAGAGCTGGAAAAGTTTGTTAGCTATGTTGAATACTTTGATATTGCGACAAAGACGATTAAACGTTTAGCCAAAGATGAGTGCCAATTTAGCTATCGTGACTCTATTTTTAAACATGCACTTAAAAATAAAGCGGTGATCACTCAAGTAGGATTAGTCTTACCTAAAAAATGGCAGCCAGTACTAAGTTATGGGCCATTGCAAAAACTTACACAACCTTCTCCACAACAAGTGTTTGAGCAAATCATTGCGACTAGAAACAGTAAATTACCCAACCCAAGCGAACTTGCGAATGCGGGCAGTTTTTTCAAAAACCCAGTGATCAGTAATGAGCAGCTAGCATTATTGTTACAACAATACCCAAACTTGCCTCATTATTTTGTCGATTCTGAGCATCATAAAGTTGCGGCAGGCTGGTTGATTGAGCAGGCTGGGTTAAAAGGCTATAAAGTTGCAGGGATAGAGGTTCATCAGCAGCAAGCGTTGGTGTTAGTAAATCACGGTAATAGTAATGGTGATGACTTAATTCAAATGGTGAAACATATTCAGCAGCAGGTCTGGCAAAAATATCAAATTGCTCTGCAACACGAAGTGCGACTGATTAACGCCGAACATGAATGCCATATTGAATTGGGAGCTTCATCATGAAAGCACCAGATGGTAATAAGCTCGCTATTTTACATGCTCTGAATACCGGTGGTTTTATTTCTGGTCAGCAATTGGGTGAGCAGCTCGGTATCAGCCGCGCAGCAGTGGGTAAACATATTCACTCTTTGCAGGAAATGGGGCTCGATATTTTCAAGGTCACGGGTAAAGGGTATTGCCTTAATAATAGTGCGGGCTTACTGAACAAAGATAAAATTGGCAAGCATTATAATGAGCTGGGTGGCAGCACCGCTAATGTCGAAGTACAGCCAATTATAGATTCTACCAATAGTGAGCTAATGCGTCGCTTACAAAGCGATATTCCACTCACGTCCGGCACCGTACTCGTTGCAGAAATGCAGCAAGCAGGAAGAGGTCGCCGTGGGCGCGTTTGGCAGTCTCCGTTTGGTGCAAATTTATATTTTAGCTATTTTTGGCGTTTGGATGATGGCTTGCAAGCGGCTATGGGCGTATCTATTGCTGTTGGGCTTGCTGTTTACGATACGCTTAAAGCCTTATATCAATTGAATGTAGAGCTTAAGTGGCCAAACGATATCTACTTAAATCGTGAAAAATTAGCGGGTGTATTAGTTGAGCTTGATGGTCAGCCGCAGGGGCCTTGTCAGCTTGTAATAGGTATAGGTATCAATTTACATATGCCAGAAAGTGTTAGCCAACACATAGATCAAGCATGGACTGATTTAAGCCAGCATGTACAGGGGCTGGATAAAAACAAGCTGGTGGCCTATTTGTGCTTTTATTTAGAAAAACGCTTAGCCCAGTATCAGCAAACAGGCTTAAATGATATGTATCTGACGTGGAATCAGTTAAACGCATTTGCTGGTGAATACGTTGAGCTTAATACAGGGCATCGGAGTTGGCGTGGTATTTGTGAAGGAATTGATAGCCAAGGTGGCGTTCGTATTCGTCAAGATGGCGAAGTGAAAAGCTATTATGGTGGAGAAATTTCATTGCGTAAGGCTGAGTTATGAAACTGTTAGTTGATGTAGGTAATACCGCAATTAAAGCGGTTTTGTTTGATGGTAACCATTATCAGGCATGCGAACTTAACGCGATACCTTGGTCACAAATACAAGAACTGGTTTATGCGTGTGTGGGTAGCGCAGAGTTACTCAAGCCTTTATTAGCCCAAGCACAACAACATTCCATTCCTAACTTTGAAGCGGTGGTCACTGCTAAACTTACCACCTTAAGCTGCGCCTATCAGCAGTATCAAAATTTAGGGATCGATCGTTGGTTAGCAGTGATTGCTGCTTTTGTAGAGTATCCTCAGCAAAACTGCATTATTATTGATGCCGGCACAGCTACAACGATTGATGTACTTAACTCTGAAGGTACGCATTTAGGGGGATGGATATTACCAGGTCTTGATTTAATGACGACCTCGTTGACCCAAAACACTAAGCGGGTGTTTGATGATGCACAAATACCTTTTAGTTCTGAATTAGGCTGTAATACACCGAATGGCTTAAAAAATGGTGCGCTGGTGGCCACGATAGGTGCTATTGAACAAGCTAAGCAGCATATAAATGATGCATCAGTTACCTTGTTGTTTGCCGGCGGTTATGGAAAATTGCTAGCTGATTCATTTTCTCACAGTCAATTTGATAGCTTATTGGTTTTTAAGGGCCTTAATTATTGGCGAGAACTGACAACAAAACGGTAAAAAAGCGGTAATTTGCCTGAATAGTGAGCGTTTGACACATAAAATCACACTTTTTTTAATTTTATTGTTGCATCACAATAAACCTTACCTTAGAATCTCGCCCCGTACTAAAGCAGTGCCGACTTAGCTCAGTTGGTAGAGCAACTGACTTGTAATCAGTAGGTCATCCGTTCAACTCGGATAGTCGGCACCACTTTCCTTTTACCGGAAGTGACTTAGTAAAGAATTTTCGTGGAGGGGTTCCCGAGCGGCCAAAGGGATCAGACTGTAAATCTGACGGCTCAGCCTTCGCTGGTTCGAATCCAGCTCCCTCCACCACTTTATTCTTGACGGTTAGAGGTAGTTTAAGAACAGGTTTCTATGCGGGCATCGTATAATGGCTATTACCTCAGCCTTCCAAGCTGATGATGCGGGTTCGATTCCCGCTGCCCGCTCCAGACTCTGGTGTTGCTGATATAGCTCAGTTGGTAGAGCGCACCCTTGGTAAGGGTGAGGTCGGCAGTTCAAATCTGCCTATCAGCACCAGTATCGAGAACTCATCTTAATTTCTTCCTTTATCTGTCAGAAAAAACTATTTGAAATTTGAAAAAATTAAATTAATCTACCCTCGGTGGATTATTTTCATATGTAATCTAGATACACAAAACTGATAGGTTCCGTCATGGCAAAAGAAAAGTTTGAACGCGTAAAACCGCACGTAAACGTAGGTACAATCGGCCACGTTGACCACGGTAAAAC
>SGPE01000016.1 GCA_004208945.1 Pseudoalteromonas sp. CO133X
CGGCGATTAGCGCAGTTTGGTAGCGCACTTGGTTTGGGTCCAAGGGGTCGCAGGTTCAAATCCTGCATCGCCGACCACTTATAAAACTTTTAAGCTTTAATCCCTCATTAAAAGCTTCTTAAATTCATATTTCATATCTTCAAACCAGCTTAATTCATCGTTGTTATTTTACTGAGTTCGTTTTTTACGCATTTGAACACTGATTGCTGCTATATACGCCAAATAATTGCCCCCTAGACTCGACTATCATAAATATTAGGTTATAATGCCGCGTCTATTGTTTAACATAGTGCCCATAGAGGCAAAGCAGCAATGGTATCTCATGGTTACAATGCGCCGTTTTAAGTTGAAATTTTCAGCGTTAAAACTTGCTATCACTCATAGAGATCACCTTGTTTGTAAGGAAGGCGAACAGTCGCCAAAATTGAAGATTGAGGTAAATCATGCAAGTTTCTGTTGAGACGACTCAAGGCCTTGAGCGCCGTCTGACCATCACCGTTCCTGCAGAGAACGTTGAGACTGAAGTAAAAAAACGCTTACAACAACTGTCTAAAACCCAGCGTATCGATGGTTTCCGTCCTGGTAAAGTACCAGCGTCTATCATCAACAAGCGTTACGGTGCAGCAGTACGTCAAGAAGTTGCTGGCGAATTAATGCAACGCAACTACATTGAAGCAATCGTTTCAGAGAAAATTAACCCAGCAGGTGCACCTACTTTCGCTCCTAAAGCGTTAGAAGCTGGTAAAGATTTAGAATTCGATGCAACTTTCGAAGTTTACCCTGAAGTTGAAATTCAAGGTTTAGACAAAATCGCTGTTGAAAAACCAGCTGTTTCTGTAACTGATGAAGACTTAGCTAACATGCTAGAAACGTTACGTAAGCAACATGCTTCGTGGACTGAAGTTGACGCAGTTGCAGGTGAAAATGACCGTGTAACTATCGATTTCGTTGGTTCTATCGATGGTGAAGAGTTTGAAGGCGGTAAAGCTGAAGACTTCCCTCTAGAACTTGGTCAAGGTCGTATGATCCCAGGTTTTGAAGACAACATCGTTGGCAAAAAAGCGGGCGAAGAAGTTGTTGCTGAAGTAACTTTCCCTGAAGAGTACCACGCTGAAAACCTTAAAGGTAAAGCGGCTTCTTTCACAATCACTGTGAAGAAAGTTGAAACTCAAGAGCTCCCTGAGCTTAATGATGAGTTCGCAACTAAATTCGGTGTAGCTGAAGGCGGTGTTGACGCTCTTAAAGAAGAAGTTAAAAAGAACATGACGCGTGAGCTTGACCAAGCGGTTAAAGCTAACGTTAAAGACCAAGCAATCAAAGGTCTTTTAGAAAATAACGAAATCGAAGTGCCAAAAGCGCTAGTAGATCAAGAAATTGATGCTCTACGTCAGCAAGCTGCACAACGTTTCGGTGGCGACGCTAAAAACATGCCTGAGCTTCCAGCTGAGCTTTTCCACGAGCAAGCTATTACTCGCGTTAAAACTGGCCTATTATTAGGTGAAGTTATCAAGGCGAACGAGCTTAAAGTTGATGATGCTAAAGTTGAAGAGCTAATCGCAACGGTTGCCTCTGCATATGAAGATCCAACTGAAGTTGTAGAATACTACAAAGCAAACGATCAGCTTATGCAACAAATGCGCAACGTTGCTATGGAAGAGCAAGCGGTTGAAGCAATTCTAGCTAAAGCAAACGTGACTGACGTTGAAAAAGCATTCGACGACATCATGAATCCACAGCAAGGTGCTTAATAAGTCATTGACTTAAGCCCTCGCTAGCGATTAAATGGCTCGTGTTACTCTGTATTTATACAGCGTACCCGGGCCATTTTAGTTTGTGGATATTAGTTTCACAAAAACCTACAATGCTGATGTTATTACAGAACTTTGTTCGACGAGGATTGAATTTGTTCTGATAAGTTCCTATATAGTTTAAAAGATTAGATAGATAGCTTTATTAATATTAGTATAAATGTGCTTTCCTTATTGTAAGGATGAGTCGCAGCGGATAAGGAATTAAACAAGAATGAACAGCGGTATGATAGACCCTCTAAACGCATTAGTCCCTATGGTTGTTGAGCAAACAGCGAAAGGTGAGCGCTCATATGATATATACTCTCGTCTTTTAAAAGAGCGCATTATTTTCTTAACTGGCCAAGTTGAAGATAACATGGCAAACCTGATTCTTGCGCAAATGCTATTTTTAGAATCAGAAAACCCAGAAAAAGATATTTATCTTTACATTAATTCGCCAGGTGGTTCAGTGACTGCTGGTATGGCAATTTACGATACAATGAATTTTATTAAGCCAGATGTAAGCACAATTTGTGTTGGTCAAGCAGCAAGCATGGGTGCATTTTTGCTATCTGGTGGTGCTAAAGGTAAGCGTTTCTGTTTACCAAATTCACGTGTCATGATCCACCAACCATTAGGTGGTTTCCAAGGTCAGGCATCTGATTTTGAAATTCATGCGCGTGAAATTCTGTCAATAAAAGATAAGCTAAACCGTTTAATGGCTGAGCATACGGGTCAACCGTTAGATGTTGTATCGCGCGATACCGACCGTGATAACTTCATGACTGCCAGTGAAGCAGTTGAATATGGCTTAGTCGACTCGGTATTCACGAATCGTGAAACTAAGTAATCTGAATAGCTAGTAATTACGTATTATTAGCTATCACCCTTTACTATGCGAAAACTAAAAATCTTTGATATAGTTACACATAGTGAATTAGCAGCAGATAGATGCTGCTACCAACGTAATAAAAGAGGTAGCTGAATGTCTGACACTCCTACAGACGGCGACAAAAGTAATAAATTGTTATACTGCTCTTTTTGTGGCAAAAGCCAGCATGAAGTACGCAAGTTAATTGCCGGTCCTTCAGTATACATTTGTGATGAATGTGTTGAGCTGTGTAACGATATTATCAGGGAAGAAATCAAAGACATTGCGCCTAAGCACAACGCGTCTGATAAACTGCCTGTACCAAAAGAGATTCGTAATCACTTAGATGACTATGTAATTGGCCAAGATCACGCGAAGAAAGTGTTATCTGTTGCAGTTTACAATCATTACAAGCGTCTACGTAATCAAACTATCAACCCAGATATCGAACTGGGTAAAAGTAATATCTTGCTAATTGGTCCTACGGGCAGTGGTAAAACACTTCTAGCTGAGACAATGGCACGTTTACTTGATGTACCATTTACTATGGCTGATGCGACTACGCTAACTGAAGCCGGTTATGTAGGTGAAGACGTTGAAAATATCATTCAAAAGCTACTGCAAAAGTGTGATTACGATGTAGAGAAAGCACAACGTGGTATCGTTTATATTGATGAAATTGATAAAATTTCACGTAAATCAGATAACCCGTCAATCACCCGCGACGTGTCTGGTGAAGGTGTTCAACAAGCTTTACTTAAATTAATCGAAGGTACGGTTGCATCAGTACCACCACAAGGTGGTCGTAAGCATCCGCAGCAAGAGTTTTTACAAGTTGACACATCTAAGATCTTATTTATCTGTGGCGGTGCATTTGCAGGCTTAGATAAAGTGATTGAACAACGCAGCCATAAAAATACTGGTATTGGTTTTGGTGCTGAGGTTAAAAACTCATCAGGAAGCCGCAGCTTAAGTGAGACATTTAAAGATGTTGAGCCAGAAGATCTTGTAAAGTATGGTTTAATCCCAGAGTTTATTGGTCGTCTACCTGTTGTTGCAACATTGACTGAACTTGATGAAGCCGCGCTTATTCAAATCCTTAGCGAGCCTAAAAATGCGTTAACAAAACAGTTTTCAGCACTTTTCGCGATGGAAGATGTTGAGCTTGAGTTCCGCGAAGACGCTTTATCAGCGATTGCACATAAAGCAATGGAGCGTAAAACAGGTGCACGTGGCTTACGCTCGATTGTTGAAGGTGTGTTACTCGATACTATGTATGAGCTGCCATCAATGGATGAAGTAAGCAAAGTCGTTATTGATGAAACAGTGATAAAAGGTGAGTCTGATCCAATTTTGATTTACCAAAGTGGTAATCAAGACAAAGCTGCATCAGAGTAATCTCTTGATAGTTTAAATATTAAGCAGTTAAGCATTAAAAAGGAGCCAAAGGCTCCTTTTTTTATAAATTTGTTGAACTTTCCCTTACATATCCCCATATACTTGAGTAATCTTTAAAATAAATGAAGTGCGAAGAGAATATAATGACGCTTGAGAGAACAGATCGAGTTGAAATCCCCGTGTTGGCACTGCGCGATGTCGTGGTCTATCCACACATGGTGATCCCGCTTTTTGTTGGTCGTGAAAAATCAATAAAATGCCTAGAAGCGGCGATGGACAAGGACAAACAAATTTTCCTAGTGGCGCAAAAAGACGCCTCAGTTGATGATCCGCAGCAAGATGATATTTACCGTGTTGGTACAATTGCCACAGTACTTCAGTTATTAAAGCTACCTGATGGCACCGTTAAAGTGCTTGTCGAAGGAACACAACGCGCAAGTGTAGAGAAGTTTCTAGATAATGATGATTTCTTTGTTGCAGAAGCGCAGTTCATTGAATCAAGCCATATCGACGAGCAAGAACAAGATATCTTCATCCGCAGCGCAATTAGCCAGTTTGAGGGCTATGTAAAGCTAAATAAGAAAATTCCACCAGAAGTGCTTACTTCTGTGTCAGGTATCGATGAAGCTGCACGTCTGGCTGATACTATGGCAGCACATATGCCACTTAAGGTACCTGAAAAGCAAAAAGTGCTAGAGATTGCTGATGTAACAGAGCGTCTTGAGTACTTAATGGCGTTGATGGAAGGCGAGATAGATTTATTGCAAGTTGAGAAGAAAATTCGTACCCGCGTGAAAAAGCAGATGGAAAAATCGCAGCGCGAGTATTACCTCAACGAGCAAATGAAAGCCATCCAAAAAGAACTAGGTGAGCTTGATGATGTACCGGATGAATTCGAAGCGCTGAAAAAACGTATCGAAGAGTCGGGCATGCCAAAAGAAGCACAAGAAAAAGCGAACGCTGAGCTTGCTAAGTTAAAAATGATGTCGCCAATGTCGGCAGAAGCGACTGTTGTGCGCTCTTATATTGATACATTAATCAATGTGCCTTGGAAAAAACGCTCAAAAGTGAAAAAAGACTTAGCGGGTGCGCAAAAGATTCTAGATACCGACCATTACGGCTTAGATAAAGTGAAAGAACGCATTATTGAGTATCTTGCTGTGCAGCAACGTACTAATAAGCTAAAAGGCCCTATTTTATGTTTAGTAGGACCTCCAGGTGTGGGTAAAACCTCTCTGGGTCAGTCAATCGCTCGCTCTACAGGCCGTAAATATGTGCGTATGGCATTAGGTGGCGTACGTGATGAAGCTGAAATCCGTGGTCACCGCCGTACTTACATTGGCTCTATGCCTGGTAAGTTAATCCAGAATATGACCAAAGTGGGTGTGAAGAACCCATTATTCTTATTAGATGAAATTGATAAGATGTCATCAGATATGCGTGGCGACCCTGCTTCAGCATTACTTGAGGTGCTCGATCCTGAGCAAAATAGCCATTTTGCTGATCACTACTTAGAAGTTGATTACGACTTATCAGATGTGATGTTTGTTGCCACCTCAAACAGCTTTAACATCCCAGGTCCATTACTGGATCGTATGGAAGTGATTCGTTTATCGGGTTATACCGAAGATGAAAAGCTAAACATTGCTAAGCAACACTTAATTCCAAAACAAGTGAAGCGTAATGGTTTAAAAGAGTCTGAGGTTGAGATTGCAGACAGTGCGATTATTGGCATTATTCGTTATTACACACGCGAAGCGGGCGTTCGTAACTTAGAACGTGAAGTATCAAAATTATGCCGTAAAGCAGTTAAGAATATCTTGCTTGATAAAGGCACCAAAAAGGTACTTATCGACGAGAACAACCTTGAAGAGTTCTTAGGTGTACAACGCTTTGACTATGGTAAAGCAGAAGACGGTGACCGAATAGGCCAAGTAACGGGCCTTGCGTGGACCGAAGTAGGTGGTGATTTACTGACTATCGAATCAGCTGCCGTACCAGGCAAAGGCAAGCTAACTTATACCGGTTCGCTTGGTGATGTAATGCAAGAGTCAATTCAGGCAGCGATGACGGTCGTTCGTAATCGCGCTGAAAAGCTTCGCATTAATAGCGACTTTTATGAAAAGCGTGATATTCATGTGCATGTACCTGAAGGTGCAACACCAAAAGATGGCCCAAGTGCGGGTATTGCCATGGTGACAGGTTTAGTATCGAGCTTAACTGGGAACCCAGTACGCTCTGATGTAGCCATGACTGGTGAAATTACGCTACGCGGTGAAGTATTACCAATTGGTGGCCTTAAAGAAAAGCTACTTGCAGCACATCGTGGTGGAATTAAAACCGTTATTATTCCAAAAATTAACGAACGTGACTTAAAAGAGATCCCTGATAACGTATTAGAGGGCCTTGAAATTCACCCAGTTACTTGGATTGATGACGTTTTAAAACTGGCTTTAAAGCACCCAGTTGAGAGTTTTTCTGTCGAAACTGAAAAAAACCAGTAAAAAACCGCAAAAAAGTGCATTTAGGGGCTTTTCAAATACCAAAGGTATGATAAGTTAAGCACTAGTTTTCAAGCCTAGGCCTTATGTGGCCTAGGGTTGAGAAAAATATAATAAACTGAGCATAAACTTAATTTGCTCATAAATTTTCAAAACAGTGATGTTAATTTAAAAACAATCGCTCTTGATAATAACAATGAAAGAGGATGATATTGTGAATAAATCTCAATTAATCGATCAAATCGCAGCTGATGCTGACATTTCTAAAGCGGCTGCTGGTCGTGCACTAGATTCATTCATCGAGGCTGTTTCAGGCGCTCTTAAAGATGGCGATTCAGTGGCGCTAGTTGGCTTTGGTACTTTCTCTGTACGTGAGCGCGCAGCACGTTCAGGTCGTAACCCGCAAACTGGTGAAACTATCCAGATTGCTGCAGCAAACATTCCTTCTTTCAAAGCAGGTAAAGCGCTGAAAGACGCAGTAAACTAATCAACACACGATTAGTTAGGTGAAAGATACTTAATTGCACTTAGATCAAATTAAGTATCTTAGCGCCAGTTACTTCAAGTGGAAAAGCGTATCTGGTAAGATACGCTTTTTTTACATGAGCAGGGTTGATACCAAATCCGTAATGATACCTCATTAGGCTAATTGGTATAATTTTTACCTGATCAGAATAGAGATAAATAAATGCTTGAGAAAATCAGAGAAGGTTCGCAGGGACCTGCAGCCAAAATTATTTTAGGCGCGGTGATTTTATCTTTTGCTTTAGCTGGGATTGGTGGTTATTTAGGACAAACCACAGAGCAGCCCGTTGCAGAAGTAAATGGAGTTAAAATTAGCCAAACCGAGTTCAGCCGTGCGTACCAAAACGAACGCAGTCGTTTAGAGCAACAATTTGGTGAATACTTCGCACAAATCGCTGCTGACCCAAATTATATGGCGCAAATTCGTCAAGGCGTAATTGACCGTTTAGTACAACAAGAATTGCAAACTCAACTAGCGGCAGAATTAGGTCTTCGCGTCAGTGATGAAAGTATTCGTAAAGCTATTTTAGAAATGCCTTACTTCCAAGTTGGCGGCCAATTTAGCAACGATCGTTACTTACAAGTTATTCGTCAAATGAACTTCCAGCCAGATGCTTTTCGTGAGTATTTACGTGAAGATATGACACGCAGCCAATTGGTTGGTGCAGTGGCGGGTAGTGATTTTGTTTTAGAAAACGAACTGAACAATAGCGTAGCGCTACAACAGCAAACACGTAGCATTGATTATGTGGTGGTTGATAAAGAGTCTTTGCAAGAGGGTATCGAAGTATCTGAGCAAGAGATTGCAGATTACTACGACTTAAACCAACCGCAATTTTTGTCGCCAGAGCAAGTATCAGTAAGCTATATTGACCTAAATGCAGCAAATCTTGAATTAGATTCAAGTGTCTCTGAAGATGACGTAAAAGCATACTATGACCAAAACAGCGCACAATACGTTGAGCCTGAAAAACGTCGTGTTTCGCATATCTTAATTGATAACAGTGAAGATGATGATGCCGCAAAAGCGAAAGCTGAAGAGCTATTAACACAGCTAAATAACGGTGCTGATTTTGCTGAATTAGCTGAATCATCATCTGATGATGTTGTTAGCGCTGAAATGGGTGGTGATCTAGATTGGATTGAACGCGACATGATGGACCCCGCGTTTGAAGACGCAACTTATGCTCTTGAAAATAAAGGTGACATTTCAGGCGTTGTAGAATCAGAATTCGGTTATCACATCATTAAGCTTACTGACATCCAAACACAGCAAGTAAAACCATATGCAGACGTAAAAGATGAACTTCGCGCTGAACTTGAACGCTCTAAGAAAGTTAATGCGTTTTATGAGAAGCAAACTCAAATGGGTGAACTTGCGTTTGAAATTTCAGATACTTTAACAGATGCTGCAGATGTAGCTGGCGTAGAAGTACAAAAAACAGAACTTGTTACACGTAATGCATTACCTGAACCGCTAAACAACCCTCAAGTAGTTGCTGCCATTTTCTCACCTGAAGTGTTAGAAGATCGCATGAACTCAGAAGTGATTGAAGTCGGTGATGAGCATGCTATCGTTGTGCGTGTAAACGATCATAAAGCGGCTACAACTAAACCGCTAGAAGACGTTTCTGAGCAAATCAAAGCAACATTAGTAGCACAAAAAGCATCAGAACTTGCTAAAGAAAAAGCACGTACTCTGTATGCTGATATTGAAGCTGGAAAGAGCTTAAATGATGTAGCAACGGCTGAAGGACTAACTGTTCGTCAAGAAGCTGCGCTTGCTCGTCAAGCTTACACGGTGTCGCCTGCAATTGTTCAACAAGCATTTAAAATGGCACACCCTAAAGATCAGCCAGTTGTTGATGTTGTTGACCTAAGCAATGGTGATACAGCAATCGTTGCATTAAAAGCTGTTAATGAAGCACCTAAAGCTGAAATTAATGAGCAACAAAAGCAAAATATCACCATGGCTCAAGTGAATAAAAACTACATGGTATTTATTGCTGCACTTAAAGCGCAAGCTGATATTCAGGTACCAAAAGTGGTTCAAGCTGCTGAATAAGTAGCAAAACGACTTAAGTAAAAGGCGCCTCTGGCGCCTT
The DNA here is from genome assembly GCA_004208945.1 of Pseudoalteromonas sp. CO133X. Taxonomy (GTDB): domain Bacteria; phylum Pseudomonadota; class Gammaproteobacteria; order Enterobacterales; family Alteromonadaceae; genus Pseudoalteromonas. Next base: position 9,191 of record SGPE01000016.1, read on the forward strand.
TTTTGTTACCACAGAGAAGGAGTAATTATGCAATATAGTCTTATTGAGCAACTGCCGAGTGCCGAAGAATACTGTGAAATGCGCCGCAAAGCGGGTTTGTCGGCTCGTTCACTCGCGGCGGCTAGAGCAGGTTTACCAAATTCTCTCTATGCTATTTGTATTCGCAAAGGCGAAGAGCTGATTGGCATGGGCCGTGTAATTGGCGATGGTGGTTGTAACTTTGAAGTGGTTGATATTGCTGTGGCACCCGAGTTCCAAGGCAAAGGGTTAGGACGTGTCATTATGGAACATGTTGACCGCTACATTGAATCGGCAGCCTTTGAGGGCAGCTATGTCACAATGGTGGCTGATAAACCAGGTTTTTACGAAAAGCTTGGCTACAAGTTTGTCGCACCACAAAGCCAAGGGATGTATAAAAAGTTTTGAATATCATAGACAAACATAGCGCAGATCATTACACATGGGGTAACAATTGCGACGGTTGGCATTTGGTAAAGTCTAATGCACTGAGTGTTATTCAAGAACATGTCCCTGTGGGTGGAGCTGAAGTAAAGCACTACCACAAGCATGCAGAGCAATTTTTCTTCGTGCTTAGTGGTTGTGCCACTATCGAGCTTGATGGGCAAATACACCAACTGACTGCGCAACAAGGTTTGCATGTAAGTGCTGGCCGAGTTCATCAGCTAAGTAATCAAGGTACTGAACCATTACATTTTATCGTTACATCAACACCGCCAAGCCATGGTGATAGAGAAGAAGTGTAGCCCTTATGAAGCTTGTAATGTTACCCGGCCTTGATGGTACTGGATTACTATTCGAAAATTTGGCTCAAGAGCTTTCCAGAAATTTTGAAGTAATCATCATCTCATTTGAAGACGTTTCAGGGCAGAGTTATCAGCAGCAAGCGGCTGAGGTTGCAGAGCAATTAAAAAATGACTGCATATTTATTATTGCAGAGTCATATTCAGGGCCTATCGCATATGCCTTAACTCAGCTGTTAAAGCCCAATCAGATTGCGGGAATTGTATTTCTTGCGAGCTTTGTATCAAGACCATCACCGATTGCACGCATGGCTCATTTAATACCGAATGTCCTTCTTAAAGAGAATCGCTTTACTCGCAAAACCTTAACTTACTTTGGTTTTAACTCCCACTATGAAAGTCAGCTAATTAGTGCTGTTTTTAACTCAATTAATACGGCGGATAAAATAAAGCTGAGAAATCGTTTACATAACATTGCAACTCTTCAAAAAGCGCATAACATCATCTCTATACCTGTGACTTATATTCGCCCATCGAAAGATCGTCTCGTTTCTAGGCAAGCGGTTAACGATCTTGCTAAAAACTGCATTAATTACAATGAAGTGAGTGTTTCAGGCGGGCATTTTATCGCACAGTTAAAGCCAAAAGAGTGCGCAGAGGTTATTTGTAAAGCAGTTAAATTGGCCAAACAAAGTAACATTGATGATAGGTAAGGAGTGTTTTTTCGTCGGTTTATCTTAAAACTTACGGCTGATAGCTCACTATCAGCAATTCAACAGCTTCTGTGTTACTTTTGATTGTGGATCTTGGAAGATTGCTTCAGTTTGCCCGTACTCAACAATTTCACCATGATCGAGTACCACGAGTTGGTCGCTAATATGGCGGACTAAACTTAAATGATGCGTAATCAGTACATAGCTCAAGCCCGTATCTTTTTGTAAACGTAGTAATAAGTTTACCGTTTGTGCGCGTACAGACGGGTCTAGAGACGATAAAGCTTCATCGAGCACCACAACCTTAGGATCTAGAATTAAAGCGCGTGCAAGCGCTATGCGTTGCAACTGGCCACTACTAAACATGTGTGGGTAATAATGCTGATGATCTAATAGCAAACCCACTTTTGCTAGAGTCTGCTTTATTTTTTCTTCACGTTCATCTTTGTTTAAATCAGTGTTGTACTGTAAGCAGTCATTGAGCATATCGCCAATAGTCAAACCAGGATTGAGTGAAGCTTCAGAGTCTTGGAATATCAATCTTATATGACGACAGTCGTTATCACGTAAGCCATCATTTTCAATAATATTACCATCCAGTAAAATCTGTCCTTTGTCGGCATTATCGGCCCCAGCAAGTAGCTTGGCAAGGGTGCTTTTACCTGAACCGGTTTCACCAATAATCGCAATGGTTTCGCCTTGACTTAAGCAGAACGAAATATTTTTTAACACTGAAAAGCGCTTACGTGAAAATAACCCTGCACGTAAATTAAAACTCTTTGATAACGCTTGAACTTTTAACAGAGGTTGCATTATTTCATCGCCTTAATGAGGGGGAAATGGCAAGCATAACTGTGGCTATGATGTTTAGTCAGCTTAGGTGTTACAACACATGCTTTTTGTGCTTGTGGACAACGTGGCCCCAATCGGCAGCCTATCGGTAAGTGCTGCAAGGTCGGAATAGTTCCTTTTAGCGCATAAAACGGCTCTTTGTGGGCTAGGCCTTGCTCATAATCAGGTAGGCTTTTTAGAAGAGCTTGGGTATACGGATGGTGAGGCTGCTTAAAAATACGGTTAGTCGGACCTGCTTCGACCATTTGTCCGCAATATAAAACATGCATACCATGTGACCACTCAATAATCTCTTCTAGTTCATGAGAAATCATTAGTATCGACATGTTTTTTAATTGGTTTAAGCTCTTTAGTAACCTAAATACTTGTGCACGAGTAGTGCTTTCAAGCGCAGTTGTAGGCTCATCAGCAATAAGTAATTTAGGAGTACGGGCAATTGCCATGGCAATCATTACTTTTTGACAGACCCCTTCAGAGAGCTCATGAGGGTAGCTGTCGAGTACCTTTTTATGATCTTTGATACCCACTTTGTGGATTAATGCTTTTACTCTGTCTTTACGTTGTCTATTACGCTTTAAAAAAAAGCCACTCGTCGCTTGCGCGGGCAGAGTTTCAGCTATTTGATCAAAAATTTTGGCTGTAGGGTCAAGGCAGCGGCTTGGATCTTGGTAGATCATTGCAATATCTTGGCCGACTAGCTTTCTACGTTGTTCTGTCGATAAGCGCATTAAATCTACACCGCGCCAATGCATTCTATCTGCTGTAATGTGCCAACGTTTATTTAAAACACCGACAATTGCTTTTGCTATTAAGCTTTTGCCTGAGCCTGATTCACCGACAAGAGCATGAACTTCACCTTCTTTAAGGGTTAAGCTAACTCTATCAACTGCACGAATTACTGTGTCAGAGGTGCGTAACTCTATCGTGAGATTGCGAATATCGAGTAATTGCATAGTTAATCAGCCTTACGTTCTTTAAGCACTTGCCGCAGACCATCACCCACTAAATTGGTGGACAGAACTGCTAAAAATAATAATACGCCTGGCAGGCCAACAGTCCAAGGGGCAAGATAAATTAAACCTAGGTTTTCAGCTAATATTGCTCCCCATTCCGTAGTGGGGGGTTGTGCACCTAACTTTAAAAAGCCTAGCGCTGAAATATCGAGTATTGCTGTTGACAGAGCCATGGTAAAAATAACCACGATATGCTCGTAAATATTTGGAAAAATACCACGTGCTAAAATATGCCAATTAGATGCGCCATCGAGTTTAAAAGCAGTAATGTAGTCTTTGCTCAGCTCTTCAACAATTAAATTCCTTACTGAGTGAATAAATTGTGGTAATAACGCTAAGATAATAGCCCAAACTGTATTCATTAAACCTGGGCCAAGAATTGCGATGATAATTATCGCCAGTAACAGCGATGGGATAGATAACGTGATATCGAGTAAGTGATTCAAAAAGCTTGAGCGAATACCACGACTAATACCAGCAAAAGTACCGACTAATACACCTATAACGGTGGTAATTAGTGCAGCAACAACAGATAAGCCAAAGGTATAAGTTGCCCCGTTCATTAAACGTGACAATACATCTCGGCCTAAATCGTCAGTACCTAACAAAAACCTAACATCGCCAGCATCATGCCAAGAAGGAGGTAGTAATAAAGCATCGCTATGCTGCTGGTTCACGCCGTAAGGCGCAAGGAGTGGAGCGGATGCAGCAAGTAACGCAAGTGCTATAAACAGCCACAAACCAACTAGTGCAGGGTGATTTGTCTTAAACTTTCGCCAAAACCGCGCCAGTGGCGATTTATTCGACTCTTCAGAGAATAAATTAAACTTTGCCATGTGCTTGGTTCCGCGATAATGGATCGAATAACGTATAAGTCAGCTCAGCGACTATGGTAGCTAAAATAACAAACATAGACACAGCGAGTAAGCCACCTTGAATAGCAGGGTAGTCGCGTTGATAAATACTGTCGATAAGCCAACGACCAATCCCCGGCCAAGAGAAAATGACTTCCGTTATCATTGCCAGCGTTATCAAGGTACTAAACTGTAGACCAATTTGCTTGATTACAGGCAGTAATGCATTACGTAGTGCGTGGTGGATAATTAATTGCGCACGATTTAAGCCTTTTGCACGGGCTGTTTTAATATAGCTTTGCTCGAGCACTTTGAGCATTGAATCACGAGTAAAACGAACCAATACTGTTGTTGGATACATGGCTAACACGATTGTTGGTAAGGTCAAGTGATGCAGCGCATCTAAAAATGCCATGCCATGATAGGGGAAATCATCGGCAATAATATCAATGAGGATAAACCCCGTAACGGGTTCTATTTCGTACAGTAAACCCATCCGGCCTGACATTGGAAACCAGCCTAATTGCAGTGAAAACACCATAATTAGTAATAGGGCTAACCAAAATACGGGCATTGAATAGCCGACTAAGGTTCCTGAATTAATTAATTTATCGGGCCAACGTTTATAATAAGCCGCTGCTAAAATCCCCCCTGGTACTCCCACAAGTACAGACACAATAAGTGCATATGTGCTTAGTTCAAGAGTCGCAGGAAACAAATCAATAATATGTGCAAAGACACTTTCTCCTGAGGCAAAAGAGATGCCCCAGTCACCCTGTATAATCCGTTCTAAAAATGCGAAATATTGTACTATGTAATTTTCAGTAAAATGAAATTTTGCCTCAAGCGCATTCGTTTGAGCAAATGTGCTATTGGTAACGCCGCTTAAGTTTGTCAGGGCATCACCTGGGAATAAGAAGCTTAGCGAAAAAGTGAAGACACTTAATGTTAGCATCATAAATAATAATAGGGCTAAGCGGCGAAGAATATAGTCTAGAATCATTACTCCTTCCTCGCGTTAGCCAGTGAAATGCCACCAAATGGGCTTAGACTTATACCTTTTACGTCACTACTTGACGCTTGAAAACGCATACCGTGTGCAATCGGTAATATCGGCATTTCTTGAACAATTATTCGTTGTGCTTGGTTATAAAATTGTTTGCGCTTTTCTAAGTCGGTGGTATCTAGAGCTTGAGTAAGCAGTAAATCAAACTCTGGATTACACCAGTTTGCAGGGTTTTTACCACTAAAAGTAGCTGTACAACTTAGTAACGGGCTCATAAAGTTATCAGGGTCAGGCGTATCGGCTGCCCATCCCAGTAGTACACTGTCGTGACGATGCTCGCCAATACGTTGTAAAAAGGTGTTCCACTCGTACTCTACAATACTGACATTAACGCCAATTTTACGTAAATCACTTTGCATCAATTCAGCCATTTTACGTGCATTTGGGTTGTAAATTCGGCTTACTGGCATGGCCCAAATATTCATATCAAAGCCATCTTTATAGCCCGCTTCGGCAAGTAAGGTTTTAGCAAGCTCAGGGTTAAACTCGGGCATCGCTTTTTGTGCTTCAAAAGCCCATGATGCTGGAGGCAATAATGATTGTGCTTTTATGCCATTTCCGTAATACACAGCCTGCATAATTTTATCTACATCAATAGCGCTAGCGAGGGCTTGTCGAACACGCACATCATCAAACGGTGGGCGTTCCGTATTGAAGGCCCAATAACCAATATTGAGGTTTTGCTCTTTTTGGACTTTGATATCTTCACGTTGTGACAAAATACTGAGCTGTGCGCTACTTGGGTGCGCAGTCACATCGCATTCTTTAGTGAGCATTTTCGCAACCCTCGTTGTCCCATTGGGTGTAATGTCATACACCAATTGCTCAAGCACGACGGGGTGTTTCCAATAATCAGGGTTACGATAGTAACGAATTAAGCGGTCACGACGGTATTCTTTATATACATAGGGACCTGTACCAACAGGGTATTGATCAAACAGGTTCTCTTGTTTGCGATCTTTGAGCTGCATAGCATATTCTTTCGATAGCACGACAGCAAAATCCGTGGCCAAATTCGCTAAAAAGCTACTTTCAGCGTTGTATAATTCAAACCGAACTTGGTAATCAGAAACGCGTACAATGCGGCGAATTAATTGATCAATTCCCACACTTTGAAAATATGGGTAGTTAGCATCACCAACAAAATGGTAAGGGTTGTAAACATCAAATAGGCGACTGAAGGTAAAAATAACATCATCAGCATTAAAGTCTCGGGTTGGTGTAAAGTACCGAGTAGTGTGAAATTTTACCCCTTTACGAAGCATAAATGTGATGGCTTTACCATCTGGGCTAATCTTCCAATCAGTGGCAAGCTCTGCCTGAAACTCGGCAGAGACAGGGTCAATACTGAGCAAGCGGTCATATAATTGATTAGCAATAATATCAATAGTTGAACCAGTGGTTGTCACTTGCGGATTAAACGACACGGGATTAGCTTCAGCGCAATACACTAAGCCTTGGTTTTTCTGTTCTGTGGTTTTTTCTTCGCTATCTAGGCAGCCTACTAAGCACACCAAAGACAAAGCAAGTAACGGTTTAAACACCTGATTAGCCTCTAACTATTGCTGCTGATCTAATAAATTGTATTTTTTCAAATAGCCACGTAATTGATGATACGTTAATTCTAAGTGTTCTGCAGTTTTCTTTTGATTAAATTGACTATATTCCAGTGCTTTTTTTATCACATCAATTTCAAAGTCATTTGATAGCTGTTTTAAATTACAAGGAAATTGAATGTCAGGTTTATTGAGAATCACAGGTTCTTGATTTTGTGTTGTTACAATAGGTGCAGCTTCCACATTTGCAACAGGCGTACTGCTCACTGCGGCTTTAACACGTTGTTTGGGTCTAAATTTACTCGCAAATGGGTCTAAAATAATCTGGTGAACGGGAATATGTTCATTGCCATGACGGTATAAGCTACGTTCCACAACATTCTTTAATTCACGAATATTACCTGGCCAATCATAAGATTGCAGTGTTTCGATGGCGCTACGCGTAAAGCCACTGAATAATTCCCATTCGAGGTCGCGGGCCATATTTATCGCAAATTGCTCTGCAAGCAGCATGATATCTTCTTGGCGTTCACGCAGCGGAGGCAGGGTGATAACATCAAAAGCAAGGCGGTCGAGTAAATCGCTTCTGAATTCGCCTTGTTCAGCAAGGGTCGGCAAGTCTTCGTTAGTTGCGCAAACTAGGCGGGTATCGACTTTAACCGTTTGCTTACCACCAACGCGTTCAAATTCGCCATATTCAATTACGCGCAGAAGCTTTTCTTGCACCATGGCTGAGGTATTCGCTAATTCATCAAGGAATAATGTGCCGCTATTGGCGCGTTCAAATCGGCCTTCATGACGTTTACTGGCACCGGTGAATGCGCCGCTTTCATGACCAAATAGCTCACTTTCAAGCAGGTTTTCATTAAGTGCAGCACAATTTAGCTTTATGTAGTTTTGTTCCCAACGTTTAGATAAGAAATGTAAACGCGCTGCAATTAGTTCTTTACCTGTACCGCGTTCACCAATAATAAGCACAGGCTTATCAAGACTTGCCAGTTGTGAAACTTGGTCAAGTACGCTTAAAAAGCTGTCTGATTGGCCGAGTAAATTATCCTGTTGGCGAAATTGGCTCATATTCCCTAACTCTTAGTCATTTTTACTAAGATCTAGTGTATTTCATTATTTATGAGAACTAAAGAAATTTATAAATTTAGTTTAACTGTTTGAATATATTAAGTTATTCTACATCTATAAAAGTTGGCAAGCATATTGATACTAGATATACCAACTGATTAAGTTAAAACACCAAAGAGGTAAATGTTATGGGAATTTTTTCACGTTTTGCAGACATCGTTAATTCTAATATCAATGCCATCTTAGATAAAGCAGAAGACCCAGAAAAAATGGTTCGTCTGATCATCCAAGAGATGGAAGATACATTAGTAGAAGTTCGCTCTACGTCAGCAAAAACACTTGCTGAGAAAAAAGAGCTGGTACGTCGCGTTGAAACTTTGAAAGTTCAAGTTGCAGATTGGCAAGAAAAAGCTGAATTAGCGCTCAGTAAAGACCGTGATGATTTAGCACGAGCAGCACTGATTGAAAAGCAAAAATCAGCAGATGCAGTGGCAGCAGTTGAAACTGAGCTTGAGCATGTAGAGTCTCACATTGAAAAACTACAGCAAGAAGTAAGTACGTTACAAGAGAAGCTAGCTGATGCAAAAGCGCGTCAAAAAGCGATCATCTTACGTCAACGCTCTGCTGAGTCTCGTCTTGAGGTGAAAAAAGCGCTCGACAGCTCAAAAGTTGAAGATGCTTTAAACCGCTTCGAACGTTACGAAAACAAGATCGATGGTCTAGAATCACAAATAGAGTCTTATGATCTTGGTAAAAAATCATTATCAGACGAGATTGCAGGTCTTCAGCAAGACGAAAAGATTGATGATGAGTTAGCTGAGCTTAAGAAAAAGTTAGCAGATAAAAAATAATAAAATGGGGGCGTGTCCCCCAGTGCTTAAACACATAACGGATTGACAGGAGAGTATCATGTTCAACGCAGAAGTTTTGATGGCACCCATCATTGTATTTATGGTGGTGGTTGCCCCACTTTGGCTTATTCTACACTACCGTAGTAAAAAGCAAGTGAGCCAAGGTTTAAGTGAACACGAGCATCGCCAGCTACTAGAGCTTGCACAAAAAGCAGATAAAATGGCAGAGCGTGTTGAAACATTAGAAGCCTTACTTGACCAAGAGGCTCCGCAGTGGAGACGTAAAGTATGAGTACCAAACGCGAATTATTCAGAGACGCGGAGCGTGGTAAAATAGCCGGCGTGTGCGCGGGGATCAGCGACTACTTCAACATGGAGCTTTGGCTGGTACGTATTTTAGTTGTGACAGCAGTGTTATTATCAGGTGGTCCATTTATTGTTGTTGCTTACATTGCTGCGTGGTTTATTTTAGATAAAAAACCGACTGAAAAAACAGTTAAAAACGCAGACAGCATTCACCAAGACCCGCTTGAAGTAAAATTTAAAGTATGGCAAAAAGGGGAACCACCTCGCCGTGCATTGCAAGATTTAAAAGATCGTCTTGCTCGAGTTGATGGTCGTTTACAAGAGATGGAACGCTATGTCACATCAACAGAATTTACGGTTAGCCGTGAAATCAACAAACTTTAAAGGATATAAACGCACCTTGTTTGCATCGTGATACCAAGCGCAAATAAGGTGCCAGACACTTTATGAGCCAATCATTCGCAAAGAACACCTTTAATTCGTTAAAAAATAAAGCAGAAAAAGCCCTTCACCGTAGTTTAGATCAACACGTGAAATTAGCTGTTACAGGGTTAAGTGGCAGCGGCAAAACTGCGTTTATTACCGCCTTGGTTAAACATTTAACCAGCCAAGCTGACGATAAAAACTTACCTTTTTTCGATGTGATGCGTGAAAAGCGTCATATCGCTACAAAAATAGTGCCGCAGCAAGCACTGACAATTCCGACATTTGACTACACGAATGCATTATCGGCGTTGTTACCTGTTGAAGGTGAGTCAACATGGCCTGCATCCACTGAGCGGATAAACACCTTACGTTTGGCAATTAAATACCAAAGTAACTCAGGGCTTCGTGGTCATTTTGCACCGCAATCAACGCTCTATTTAGACATTATTGATTACCCAGGTGAATGGTTACTCGATTTGCCAATGCTGGAGCAATCATTTGCTGATTGGTGTGAATTACAATACTCACTCTTGCAGCAAACAGCCCGTAGCGAGAAGGCTAAGCCATTTTTAACCGCCCTTGCTGAACTTGATTTATCCGCAAATGTTGATGAGAGCAAACTGGCTGATGTCGCAGCGCTTTATCAACAGTTATTGGTCGGCCTTAAAAAAGACACCAAGCTTGCTTTGCTGCAACCTGGTCGTATGCTGATGCCCGGTGAGCTAAAAGGAGCACCATTACTGCAGTTTTTCCCAGTTGCGGATGTGTCTGACGACATAACCGAAGGGTCAAATTTAGCGCATCTTAAAAAGCGCTATAAAGCCTATGTAAAAGAGGTTGTAAAACCTTTTTACGAGCAGCATTTTCGTCATTTTGACCGACAAATTGTGCTGGTGGATGTGCTCAGCGCCTTGAATGAAGGCAGCGAAACCCTGCATGAGCAAAGCCGTGTTATCAACCAATTGTTGGCGCATTTTAATTATGGTGAGGCGGGCTTCTTTAAACGTTTGTTTAAACCAAACATCGACAAGTTATTGTTTGCGGCCAATAAGTCAGACCATATTAGTGCCCAGTATCATAAAGATTTAGCATTATTACTCGATTCAATCGTGCATGACCAAACGAATCATTTAAAGTTCGAAGGCGTGCAAATTGAGACCATGGCAATGTCATCTATCTGCGCTACAGAGCCGCGCCAAGTAGCTGAAAAAGGCCAACAGTTAGCCTGTATTTATGGCAAGCCTTTAGGCGAGCAAGAATGGCTGACGTATTTACCGCCGCAGCCACCGTCACGCCTTCTCAATAAACAAGAGTGGCCAAAACAAGGCTTTGAGTTTTTATCGTTTTCGCCACTTCCATGCCCTGATAAACGGTTAAAGCATATTCGTTTAGATCATGTCATGCAGTACCTGATAGGAGATAAACTAACATGAGTGAGCAACCAAAGGAGATGAACTTTCAGGCTGGTCGACGTATTTCAAGCTCTGCAAGCAATGAAGCTCCAGCAAAGGAGTTAACTGTTGCTAAAGTAATAGAGAACGCCGAATTTATTGACACAGAAGAGGAACTGCAAGATAGCATTGAACTGGAGCCTGTGTATAAAAAGTCGAAATGGCAAACCCTAAAAGGGGTGTTTGTTGTTAGCTTTTTAGTTTTAGTGTTACTTGAGTTTGCTATGTCGCTGTTTGTGACGTTTCAGCAATCGATTATTTTAGGCTCGGTGTATCTAACGGCTGTTCTCAGTGGTGTGCTATTGATTGCCCGTGTTATTTGGCGCGAGTACCGTATGCTGAGAAGTTTAAAGCGTAATCAATTGCATCGTACTGAGGCCGACCGCTTACTTAATAGCGAGCAAGTAGGTGAAGCACTGCCGTGGCTTGAAAAGCTTAATAAACATCAGGAACTTACAGGGTTTGAAGAGTTTAAGCAGCAAATAGCGAGTCACCATACCGATAAAGAAATCATGACCTTATACGCCGATAGCTTATTGGTAAGCCAAGATCAACAAGCGAAAAAACTGATTAACCGTTTTGCGACTGAGTCAGCTTTGTTAGTTGCGCTAAGCCCTCTGGCTTTAGTTGATATGATGGCGGTGCTATGGCGCGGCACTAAGCTCATTGAACAAATAGGCCGTATTTACGGTATTGGTTTTGGTTATGCAAGCCGTATTAAATTGTATCGCTTATTAGTGAAACAAGTACTGTTTGTTGGTAGTGCAGAGTTGGTATCAGACCTAGCTGCCACGGCACTAAGTGCTGAATTGCTGGGGAAATTGTCGGGCCGTGCAGCACAAGGACTAAGTGCAGGTATTTTTACTGCGCGCATAGGCTATAAAGCGATGGAGCTTAGCCGTCCGTTACCTCGCTTGGAACATAAACGCAGCTTGCTAAAAGAAACCGCTAATAGTATTGCCCGTAAAATTGCTTCACGCACCAGTGATAAAGAGACCGAAAACACAAAATGACAACTTTTGTGTACAGTTAATAAAAATGGCTGAGTGATATTTAGCCATCTGAGCATCCGGCATGCTTGTGCATTGTGGGTATCTACGTTTTATTTATGAGTATGAAGTACTGATAATAAAAACGAGAACACACAATGACTAAGCATCACTTACATACACAATGTATTCATGGTCCAGAAAAACCAAATGACCCACATGGCGCACTGAGTGCGCCGCTTTACCAAACCTCTACCTTCGCATTTGCTAATGCAGCCCAAGGTGCAGCCCGATTTGCCGGTGAAGAGCAGGGCTTTATTTATACCCGTTTAGGTAACCCGACAACGCAAGAGCTTGAGCAAAAAGTAGCCCAGTTAGAAAACTGTGAAGCAGCTGCTGCCACAGCGACCGGTATGGGAGCCGTCTCTGCATCTGTGCTTAGCTTTTTACAACAAGGTGACCACCTAGTGGCATCAAGTGCGTTATACGGTTGTACCTTTGCATTTTTTGCTCACATGTTGCCGCGCTTTGGGATCGAAGTCACTTTTGTTGATATGACTAACGAAGCTGAACTACGTGGCGCGGTTAAAGCAAATTCAAAAATGATTTTTGCTGAAACACCAATCAATCCGACCATGGCGGTGCTTGATTTAAATTTAATTGCCGACGTTGCCAAGCAGCACCAACTGATAAGCGTTATCGACAATACCTTCTTAACACCTTTGCTACAGCAACCTACTTCGTTTGGCATTGATATTGTGGTGCACAGTGCAACTAAATACCTAAATGGCCATGGTGATGTGGTGGCAGGGCTTGTGTGTGGCACAGAGGAACATATCAACCTGATAAAAATGACGGTGTTAAAAGATATTGGTGCAACGATTAGCCCTCATGATGCATGGTTAATTAATCGCGGTTTAAAAACTCTCGCTGTACGAATGGAGCGTCACTGCACCAGTGCGCAAGTCGTCGCTGAATATTTAGAGCAACACCCGTTAGTGAGCCAAGTATATTACCCTGGGCTTAAATCACACCCAGGTCATAAATTTATTGGCTCACAGATGAAAGCGGCCGGTGGTGTAATTGCCTTTGAAATAAAGGGCAACCTAGAAGATGGTAAAACATTTATAAATAACACCCAGCTTTGCACCCTTGCGGTCAGTTTAGGGGATGCTGAAACGCTCATTCAACACCCTGCATCAATGACCCATTCGCCTTATACACCCGAAGAAAGAACAGCCGCAGGTATTAGTGACGGTTTAATTCGCTTATCAGTTGGTTTAGAGGATGTTAACGATATAATTAACGATCTCAAAACTGCATTTACATTTATCGGTTAGCGTGTAATTTAAAGTTTACAGTGATTTAGTCTTTAACCTCTTTGTTTTTGGGTTGTGTAAACTTATTGATCTTTTAGTGTAATCTTAAATTTACAGTTGGGTTGTTTTTGAAAGTCTCGGAAACAACCCTAGCTATTAAACTTTTGCTTACTTTTAAATAGTATCAACCAACAAGTTAATGAAACTCTGATCGATGCTGATCACGATTTAACGAAGAAGGTTATTATGGCTAAAGCAAGTAATTACACCTCCAAGCAACCTGATGAAAATGGGGTTATCCATTGGAGCGAAGAAGAAAATAAAATATGGTCTGAGCTCGTTGCTCGCCAGCTCGCTTGCATCGAAGGTAAAGCCTGTGATGAATATTTAGCAGGCCTTAAGAAAATCAATTTACCAACAGATCGTATTCCACAACTCAGTGAGCTTAATGATGTGCTGCTTGAGGCTACGGGGTGGCAAGTTGCCCCTGTACCAGCTCTGATCGATTTTGATGAGTTTTTCCGTTTATTAGCAAACAAGCAGTTCCCAGTTGCGACGTTTATTCGTAGCCGTGAAGAGTTTGACTACTTACAAGAGCCAGATATCTTCCATGAGATTTTTGGTCACTGCGCCATGCTAACTAACCCTGCATTTGCTGAGTTTACTCACAAATACGGCCAGTTAGGCTATGCCGCTGAAAAGAAAGATCGTGTTTATTTAGCGCGTCTTTACTGGTTTACTGTTGAGTTTGGGTTGATGCAAACTGAGCAAGGCCTGCGTATCTATGGTGGTGGTATTTTATCGAGCCCTGGCGAAACACAATATGTATATTCAGATAAGCCAGAAATCAATGCAATGAATGTATTAGATGTGCTACGTACACCTTATCGTATTGATATAATGCAACCAGTGTACTACACCATAAGCTCAATCAATGATTTATTCGATATTTCACAAATGGATATCATGTCGTTGGTGAGTAAAGCAAAAGAATTAGGGCTACATGAGCCAAAGTTTCCACCTAAAGAAAAATTAGCAAGTTAAGGATTTATAATGTCTTCATTAAGCACACAAAAGTGTGAAGCGTGTCGTGCGGATGCGCCTAAAGTATCTGATGCTGAATTAGCAGAATTGATCAAAATGATCCCAGATTGGGTTCCTGAAGTGCGCGACGGCATTATGCAATTAGAGCGTGTTTACAAGTTTAAAAACTTCAAGCAAGCACTTGAGTTCACGAATAAAGTGGGCGATATGGCCGAAGAAGAGGGCCACCACCCAGGTCTTTTAACTGAGTGGGGTAAAGTAACTGTTACTTGGTGGAGTCATTCAATCAAAGGCTTACACAAAAACGATTTTATTTGTGCGGCTAAAACAGACGACGTATTCGCTGCATTATAAAAAGCATCTCTAAAACTTTTAAAGGCGTAATCGCAAGATTACGCCTTTTTGCTTTTGCAAAGGGGAAAAAGTAACATGATGAGAGTTTTAAGGAATACTATGAAAAATAAAAGTTTGTTAATTTCTACTCTGTTTATTTTTTTACCTCTTATCGATAGTTTGTTTGTTCCTCAAGTGTTTGGTATTCAATGGCATAGCCCCAAAATGATGTATCAGATAGGGGTTTATCTGATGTTTATAAAATTACTGATGGTGATAGTGGGTATTTTTATCCTTCTTAAACATGAAAGATTACTCCATCAAGATACAAAACCTATTCGTTTGATTCGTCTGTTATCTTTTATCTTCGCAGGGTTGCAAGTGGTGATAATGGCATCTGTTTGTTTTTGGTATTTAGTGGCTGGCACTCAGGCAAAGCATTTTAAGCAGCAACAACATATTAATGTTTTTACCGCAGATTATGGTGTTTTTGCTGATGTTTACCATCACTTTACTTATCTTTGTTATGACAAACAGGGTTTTTATCATCAAGAACCAATAGCTTCATTACAATGGCTAGGGGAATTTAGTTTTACTGTGAATCAAGATGAATTAATTATTCATCATGAAGATAGCTTGGGTGAGCACAGTAAACATGTCTCACTGCAAGGTTTTAATTGTTCTTAATACAATTAATACCTTTGCTCTTATCAGACATTTCGTAAATTAATTTTTTTTCGTACTAAACATTTCATTTACATACATTGTTTCTATACTTTGTTTAAGCCCCCTATCAAGGACTCTTAATGCAGTGGACGCAACGTTAAACAGAGAGAACGTTATGTTTACTAAGTTAAAGTTAAATACCCAGCTGTACCTAGCCTTTGGTGCAATGGTCCTTCTTCTCGGTGTTGTTAGTGTTGTTGCACTTATCGCACTTAATTCTGGATACGAAAATTTTGTAGATTATCGTGCAAATGCGCGTGATAGTAATATTTCAGGTCGAATCCAATCAAATGTTTTAAGTCTTCGCTTAAGTGCTCTTAAGTATTTAAAGGATCAGAACCAAGCAAGTATTAATGAATTTACTAATCGCTATCAATTACTAAATGATCTCATCCAATCTGGAAAGCGGCAGTTTAATGACGCAAACAAAGTTAAAGCGATTACAACCATAGAGCAAGAGGCGTTAACTTATAAATCAGCTTTTGAAAAAATTGTTAACCTCATTAATAAGCGAAATGAAGTCGTATCCAACATGCTTGATGCTAATGGTAAATATATGCGCGAGGGGATCAGTGAAGTAATTCAATTAAGTATGCAAAACAATGATGTTTCAGCTTTGTTTTACAGCTCACAATTACAAGAGTCACTCCTGTTAGGTCGTTTATATGCCGCTAAGTTTCTTGTCAATAACACGCAAGAAGAACTTAATAGGGCGAAGCAAGAGTTTACAGTTTTATTGGATAGGCTAGAGAGTTTGGCAAAAACAGTGAGTGGCAATAAAGAGCAAACGTTACTCGCAGATGTAAAACTCAGAACCAATGAATACATTGAAGGCTTAGTGCTTGTTAACGAAGCAATTAGCGAGCGTAACACGGTGATATCAGGTACCTTAGATAACATAGGCCCTGCAATTGCCGAGCAAATAGAGCAAATAAAGTTAGCCAGTCAAAATCGTCAAGATGAAATAGGCCCGATGCTACAAGCTAGCAGTAAAAATGCAATTAATACGATTTTGGTATTTTCGCTAATTATTATTGCTGTAGGTATTTTTTTAAGTATCTTTATATCTCGGCTCATAAAAGCGCCTATTGGTGGCGAGCCAAGCGAAATAGCTCGTATTGTTCAATCAATAGCACAAGGAGATTTAACCTATTGTTTTAGTCAGCAGGGTAATGAAACGGGTATTTATTTAGCGATGCGGGACATGGTGGCTAAACTTAATGAAATGGTCACTCAAATCAGTGACTCAACGACTCAAGTTTCGCAAACTTCGCAAGAGTTAACTACCATCACAACAAATTCTAAGACAGGTGCTGAACATCAATCAGACCAACTGACGCAAACAGCCACAGCAATGCATGAAATGTCTGCAACAATCAATGAAATAACCCAAAGTGCGCAATTAGCAGCAGAGGCAGCTACAAAAGCAGATAATGAGGTTTTAACAGGCACACAAGTGGTCTCGCAAACGCATGCTGCGATGGGAGAGCTTGTAGAAACCATGCTTCATGTTAGTAAAACCATTGCTAATTTAGAAGCTGAAACAGAATCTGTTGGCTCAATACTGGATGTGATCAGAGGGATAGCGGATCAAACTAACCTACTTGCTTTGAATGCAGCAATTGAAGCTGCCAGAGCAGGAGAGCAAGGGCGCGGGTTCGCAGTTGTTGCTGATGAGGTTCGCTCATTAGCTAGTCGTACTCAACAGAGCACCGAAGAAATACAAGTGATGATTTCAAACTTACAAAATGAAGCGAAGAAATCAGTAGACTCAATGAAAGAAAATATGGTCAGTGTTGAGCAAACGGCAGAAAAAACAGAGCAAACAGGCAGCGTGCTTGAACAAATATCGCAATCAGTAGGGACCATTAAAGATATGAATGTACAAATAGCGAGTGCGTCTGAAGAGCAAAATGTTGTCAGTCAGCAAATTAGTGAAAGTGTGCAGCATGTGAATGAGAAAGCTCATGAAACAATGGATGGAGCAGAGCAAGCAGCTGCTATTGCTGATGGACTGGCGCAAACAGCGCTGGAACTTGATCAGATTGTGAAGCAATTTAAAGTTGCTTAAGAGCGCTTATTCAAGCCAGCTTTTGCTGGCTTGAATAATGCTACACTGATTAAATCAAAGAGACACAAGCTAGCTTGGCTTGTTAATCTTTGCGTGTGTCTAACATATCATCATGTTTTTCTAGATCCCAAGGAAGATCGCCTGGACTGTTATCTAAAAAGTGTAAGTAGTTTTCAAATTGGTCGAGAATATCTTTTACAACATCATTTTCTTCAAAGCCATAAATATCGTATGACAACCCACCGCGACGTAAAAACACTTCTGCACGATAATACAGTTGAGATTCACTATCTGCAGCGGCGGGTTCGGCATATGCGAAGCTCGGTTTAGCATGCTCGGTAAGCCTAATGTCGTATACAAAGTCGACATGATGATGACGTGTTACTGTTAGATATGCTCGGCCAATATCAGTGTCAACATCAACAGAGGCTTGCCAATTACGGTTAATTAGCTCGCTTTGCACTTCTTTCATTGCAGTTACAACAATCTTATTTATAAATGCATGCACCTCTTGCTTATTAGGGTAATCAATCATTGCTTTTAAGCGATGTTTCCACAGAGAGAGGTCTAAATTTTTATTAATGAGCGTATGAGCTTGTAAACTCACATCTCGGTGGCCCTCAATGCGAAGAGCACGCCATAGTCCCGCACAGGCAAGAAGCATAATAATAGCAAAGGGCAGGGCACTGGCTATGGTCATCGTTTGAAGTGCTTTAAGGCCACCTGCTAAAAGTAATACCGCAGCAACAGCACCTTCGAGTACAGCCCAAAAAACTCGCTGCCAAGCAGGGGTATGAATACTGCCGCCTGATGCTAATGAATCAATAACTAATGAACCTGAATCAGATGACGTCACGAAGAACGTGATAATCAAAATAACAGTTAAGAAAGAGGCAAATGATGAAAGCGGTAACGCATTGAATAATTGAAATAAAGCAACAGCGTGATTTGCTTCAACATCAGTAATAAGTGAATTTAACCCTTCGTTCATTATCAAGTTTAATGCTGTGTCACCAAAGATGGAAAACCATAAAAAAGTAAATAAACTTGGCACTAACATGACACCCACAACAAATTGCCTGATTGTTCTCCCACGACTGATTTTTGCTATAAACATACCAACAAAAGGAGCCCAAGCGATAGTCCAGCCAAAGATAAATAGTGTCCAATTTCCTATCCAGTCACTGCGGGTATATGCTTGCAAGTTAAAGGTTCTTTCTACAATTCCACTTAAGTAGCTACCTGTATTTTGTAAAAATGATTCTAAGATATGGATACTTGAACCAACAAAAAACACAAACAACATTAACGTTACTGCGATAGCCATATTGAGTATAGATAAGCGTTTTACTCCCTTATCTAACCCCGCAACTACCGATATAGTTGCAGCACCGGTTATGACGGCAATTGTGACAATTTGCACTGTTGTATTAATGGGAATACCTTCCCACAAATAATGTAAGCCTGCATTGATTTGAGTTACAGATAGCCCCAATGTGGTTGCAATCCCGAACAGGGTTCCCAAAATTGCAAATATATCGACGCAATGACCAATAGGGCCATGGATCTTATCACCAATTAGCGGGTATAAGGCTGAGCGAATGGATAACGGAAGGCCATGGCGAAATGCAAAGTAGGCAAGAACAAGACCAACGACGCCATAAATTGCCCAAATGTGAAAGCCCCAGTGAAAAAATGCGATTTGCATCGCTTGCTTAGCTGCATCAATAGTTTCTGCTGCGCCACTAGGCGGTGAGGAATAGTGAAGAACAGGCTCTGCAACACCGAAGTAAAGAAGTGCTACACCATAGCCTGCTGAGAAGAGCATAGCAAACCACTCTAATGAGCTATATTCAGGTTCTGCGTGAGCGGGACCTAACTTTATATTACCCCAGCTAGAGGCTGCTATGGACACTATAAATACTAGGAATACCGCAACAGATAACATATAAAACCAGCCGAAGGTTTCTGTTATCCAAGATAGCGTTACTGAAAATGCTTTACCTGCTTGTTCAGGGTCACTGATTGTACCAAGCACAAGTAAAAAGATAATAGAGACTGCCGGTAAAAATACGGGTAGTAAAATAGTTGAGCGTAAGGTTTTTCTTGCCATAAATAAATCCTTTATTTTAGAGCTAACTTTAAGCGTACTTATCAACTACCTTATTGGATCAAATAATGAATAGCTAGTTATAAAGGATTGTTTTTGAATATATTGATTGCTTTTCCAATATTAAGGGGGAGTTAATAAAGATGTACTACGCGAATCAAAAATAAGTGTATTCACCTAAACGGTAGACTTTAGTTTAGGAGTACACAACTCGTACTAGATAGTATGAATACAGTAGCTCCTAATTCACTATTTTAAGCCTTTGTTTAAGAGATTAATTTAAAGCTCACCTTGTACCTCAACTTCTTGACCTGTTTGTAATTGTTCAGCACCTCGAATAATAACCATATCGCCGGCACTAAAAGTAATATCAGTGAGAGGAGTCACTTCAACCAGCTTATCTTTTCCATCGCCCACAGTAACGGGGATCTGTAAGGCCTTATTATTTTCAACTTTAACTATATGGCTGCCTTGCTTACGCAGGATAAGTGCGTCGCGGTTTACTAAGAGCACATCGCCCTTTGTCTTTAATGGCACTGCAACATCAACAAGTTGGCCAATAGCCCATAGTTGCTCCGAGCTTTTCTTTATTAAAGCTCGAACCTCAACAGTTTGTGAACGCGGATCTGTTGATGGGATCACGGCTGTTACTTGTGCTTTGGTGGTTTCTGGGTTCGATAAATCACCTGCTTTTATTGGAAGTTCGATACCTTTATGCAAAAATTTTAAGTACTTCACTGGCACATATAAGCGCACTTCTAAATTATGAATATCGAGTAATGTTACTAGCTCATCAGCACGGTTAATCTCGCGACCTGCACGCTTAAAGCGCTCACTTATAACACCATCAAAGGGCGCTTGAACTGTTGCACGCGATAGCTGGTCATCAATTACGCTCAGTTCAACTTTAGCTAATGCAATATCTGATAAAGCGAGGTCATGTTTATTCTGCATATCATCAACTTGACTTGCCGCCGCACTGCTTGCTTTTGCTAGCTTCTCTAATCGAGCTAGCTCCTGCTGA
This sequence comes from Pseudoalteromonas sp. CO133X, assembly GCA_004208945.1. Lineage (GTDB taxonomy): Bacteria > Pseudomonadota > Gammaproteobacteria > Enterobacterales > Alteromonadaceae > Pseudoalteromonas. Next base: position 29,733 of record SGPE01000016.1, read on the forward strand.
TACAAACGTAAGTTGATTTTCGCACGGTTTAGCATTTCTTGTTGACGTGCTTTCTCCAGCTCAAGTGGCAGAGTATCCATACGCACCAGCGTATCCCCTTTATTGACTAGAGTGCCAGGCTCAACTACGTATAATAAACGGCCACTGACACCTGCTGTTAGGGTTACATCACTTTTGCCATACAATGTGCCGCTGACTTCTACTTCGCTGGTTAGCTGGGCTTTGGTTACCGCTTCAACAGTAACAGGCACCACAGCACAGACATTAAACGCCAATAGACTAAATAGACCACAAACGCTTGCCGTTAGTTTATGTAAAATTATATTCATTGTTTTATCACTCATTGATTTGATACCAAGCTTAAAGGCGTTGTTTTTGGTTTTTGTTTGGTTTTTATAGGTGGCTGTTGTCTGCCAAGCTGTAATAAGCTAGGCATCAAAATAAGGGTGAATAGGGCGCTAATAGCCATACCGCCCACAATGACCGTTGCAAGACCACGATAAATTTCTGAACCAACGCCAGGCATTAGCATCAGTGGCAACATACCAAATAAACTAGTTAAGGTACTCAGATACACAGGCCTTGCACGCAGTAGCACAGCTTGGCGAACTGCGTCTTCTCGGTTAAGTCCTGCTGCCATAGCAACACGCGTTTGATCAACCAGCAAAATAGCATTATTTACGACCAAACCAAGCAAGATAATAAAGCCAATCATGGTGAGTAAATCGAGTGATTGGAAGGTGAATAAGTTGAGTATAAATAGTGCCAGTACGCCGCCTGCAATTGCTAATGGCATGACAAGTAATACCAAGGCACTGTCTTTGGCCGATTTAAATAATGCTGTCATTAATAAGAATAAAATAAACAGTGCTAAGAAAAAGTTGATGGTCATTTCCTGCATTGCCGAATTCATCTTTTGGGCGTTACCTGCCAAAATTGCACCGGCACTTTGTGGTAAGCTGTCTCGCACTAGAGGCATGACTTGCTCAGCTAAAATATTCTGCGCTTCTTGCAGGCTCATGTCTGCTGGTGGAGTCACAATTATACTAACGGTTCGACGTCCATTCACGCGCCTAAGTTGTGTTGGCCCCACTGTTCGTTCAATATAGGTAAGCTCACCTAAAGTTTGAATACCTGATCGAGGTGTAACAATCGGCAAAGCTTTTAGCTCTTCAGGCGTTTTCCAAGGAATACCGCGCAGAATAACATTCATGCGTTCATTACCATCAAAGTATTCATTAACAAATAAACCACCTGTGTAGGCTTGCATTGCTTGTGATATATCACGACGGGTCAGACCCGCTTGAGTAATTCGACGGTCATTTGGTGTCAGTCTAAGCTCAGGTTCTGCCATATCTAAGCGAGGCTGTGGCCTTGCTGTTGCAGCAGGCATTACTTTACTTACCGCTTGCAGTGCGACATTGGCACCGGCAATGAGCTCGTCCATATTTGGGCCAGTTAAATCGATATTAATATTACGACCATCACCGCCATTGGCAACTTGGATCATTGAGCCTCTAAAGAAAAACACTTGCGTATCAGGTAAATCAATGAAAATTTCTTCTCGGGCTACCTTCATTAACTCTTCTACTCGTTGTGGGTCTGCTGAGTAAATAAAACCTCCGGCGTTTGAACCAAACGCAAAGAAGTTAAAGTCTTTAATCCCCGGCTCTTTATCACCGTTATAGTAGGGCATCAGGCGCTTTTTGATTCGCATTAATAGCTCCTCTTCTATAAATTGCACATTGCCGCCAGCAGGTGCGTTTAGGTTAAAGAAAAAGCCATCAGTGGGTGCACGTGGCATAAAATCAGTTTTAGGTAGCATGGTCATCGTTGCTAAGATTGAGCCACCTAACAATGCACTGATCCACATGATTTGTTTAACCCGTGTGTTTGTCAAAGTCATGATGAGGTTAGTCAGCTTTTGCCAGTATTCGCGAAAAGGGTCAGGTTTTAATTTGTTGTCAGGCCACAAGTGATTAGCTAAGGGGATGAGTGTAATAGCACACACCATAGAGGCGATAACAGCAATTGATAAGGTGAGTGCTAAATCAGAGAATAGTTGTCCTTCAATTCCAGCCATAAATAATATTGGTAAAAAGATAGCAACGCTGGTGGTGGTAGATGCAAATAAAGCGCCGGTTACTTGTGCAGCTCCTTTTAGCGCAGCTTTTTTACTATCGAAACCTTCGTTTTTGAGCCTCACTATGTTCTCTTGAACAATTATGGCGGCATCAAGCACCAAGCCTACTGCAAAAGCAAGGCCTGCTAATGAGATGACATTTAAACTACGATCAAAAATATTTAAGGTTAAAAACGCAACCATTAAGGAAATAGGAATGGTCGCTGCAATGACAAAGGTCGCTTTTAGACCGCGAAAAAACAGCCATAAGATTAAGCATGAAAGTAATACGCCCAAGCCTAAATTACTTTTCACGAGTGATAAGGCGTTGCGAATATGGACTGAGGCATCAAAGCTTAATTCAATCGACAAGCCATTCTCAGCAAGAGGTCCTTCATTTAGCTCTTTTATAGCAAGATTAATTTCGTCGAGTAGCGCAACGGTATTAGCTTCGTTTGCGCGAGAAACACGAATGTAATAAGCAGGTTTACCATTTCGACCACTCATGCCTAAACGATCTGAAAAAGTACGCTCAACGCTTGCTATATCGCCAAGGTAAATGGGTCTGTCGCCTGAATAGCCAACGCGCATTTGTGCCATGCTCGATAAATCATATTGGCCAGTAAAACGTACGGTATATTGACGACGTCCTACATTAGCAAGTCCGCCAGAGGTATCGCGTGAGCTGGCTAATACAGTGGTAATTTGATCAAGGCTTATACCCAGTGCAGCGGCTTTGTGAGGGTCGAAAGTGATGCGTAGTTCTTTCGGACGTTCACTGGCTAAATCAACACGGGCAACACCAGGAATACGTGCCAAGCGTGGCTCTATAAATTCGTCGATTTGTTTTTGAAATTGCGCCATGTCTAAATCAAGACTGTCGCTGTTATAGTTTTTGGGTGTAACGAGTAACGTAGCTGCTGCTTCACGGTTGTTGCCGCCAGCAAATACAACAGGGTCAAAAGCATCTAAAGGTAAAGGAGGCGCTTGATTAAGACTTGTCAGTACATCAAGCATGGCTTGTTGCATATTTTGTCCAACAGCAAAGGTGAGTGTGATAGACCCATTGCCACGATTAATATTTGTATTAATCTCTAAAGCACCAGGGGTGTTTTTTACTGCATTTTCAAGCGGTTCAATGATGACTGATTCGATCTCTTCAGGAGCAGCTTGACGCCAGCCAGAAAAAATCGTGATCTGTGGTTGCTCTATATCCGGTGTGAGCTGAATGGGCAGCTTAAAAATACTTAATGCGCCAAACAATATAATCAGCACCAAGATGACAATAACGCTCGCGGGGTTCTTTAGCGAACTTCGTGTCAGATTCATTGTGTGTGTTCCAAAATCAGTTTGTGTGCATTGTAGTGATATGTAAAAAAAGTGCCAGTGAGGTAAATAGAGTGTGTGTCAGAAGTAACGCCGAATAGCAGTAAATACGCGATTAAGTGTGTATTTGAAATAAGATGTAACAATTTAAGGAATAAAACTTAAAGCGACGAGTATAAAAAAGCGCCAACCATTATGGCTAGCGCTGTAATGAAAATCGGTTATTGCAAGCAGTTACTCGTCAATTGAACGAAGGAGGGCATTAATACCCACTTTTTCGCGAGTTTGTTGATCAACTTTTTTCACTATGATGGCAGCGTAAAGGCTGTGTGAACCATCTTTTGAAGGCAATGAGCCTGGTACAACAACTGCACCGGCAGGTACGCGACCGTAATGGATCTCACCTGTTTCACGGTCATAAATGCGCGTACTTTGGCTGATATAAACACCCATTGAAATAACTGCACCTTCTTCAACGACAACACCTTCAACAATCTCAGAGCGTGCGCCAATAAAGCAGTTGTCTTCGATAATCGTAGGGTTTGCTTGTAGTGGTTCAAGTACGCCACCTATGCCTACACCACCAGATAAGTGTACGTTTTTACCAATTTGAGCACACGAGCCAACGGTTGCCCATGTATCAACCATCGTCCCTTCATCAACGTAAGCGCCAATGTTGACATAAGATGGCATGAGTACCACGTTTTTGCCTACGAAACTCCCTTTACGAGCAACTGCATTTGGCACAACACGCATGCCACCTTGTTGGAATTGCTCTGGAGTATAGTCGCTAAATTTAAGTGGTACTTTGTCGTAAAACTGATTAACACCATCGTTCATTGGCTGGTTATCACGAATACGAAAAGATAATAGCACTGCTTTTTTCAACCACTGATGTACAACCCACTCACCGCTGATTTTTTCAGCAACACGTGCAGCGCCGCTATCAAGTAGTTCAAGTGCGTCGATAATAGCTTGTTTTACGTCGCTTGATACCGTGCTTGGGCTGATGCTATCGCGGTTGTCCCAGGCGTTTTCGATCATGGTTTTTAAATCTGACATAAGGTCCTCTTATTCGGTTTCTGCGTTGAGTTTTTTACGCAATGCTTGATGAATTTTTGCTTGTTCTTCGTCTGTTAATGCTTGGTATTCGTTATTTGATACCACGAAGAAATCTTCTGCACGTTCACCGACAGTGGTGATCCGTGCGGCATGAATATGTAATAAGTGTGCTTGAAATACTTCGGCAATTTTCGTGAGTAACCCAGGGATATCCACGGCCTGAATTTCGATTAAACTGCGATCTTTTCGGGCATGTGGTCGAAGCACAATTTTGGGTTTAATATTAAAGTCTTTAAAACGCTGTGAACGGTTCTTCTTAAAACGGATTTTCTTTTTAGGGTCACTAATTGCAGCGTCTAGTGCACGTTTAATTCCTTGCGCACGGTTACTGGCAATTGGATCGCCATTCACTTCCAGAATAACAAAACTAAACAGCACATAACCGTCTTTCGTTGTGAGGACTTGTGCATGTTGAATTTGTGCTTTTTTTGAGCCGATGACACTAACTAAACGAGCGAACAGCCCGCCTGAGTATGGACTATAAGCAAATACTTGCGTTCCCCCATGCATGGCGGTATCAGATACCATCACACTGGGCTGGCTTAAGTCCTCACAACTGAGTAAGTGTTCGGTGTGCCACGAAATTTGTTGTTCACTAAAAGCGGTAAAGTAATTGGCTTTAAAACGACTCCAAATTAAGTCGATCTGATCTTCGTTACAGCCGTGGTTCAATAAGCGTTGTTTAGCTTGTTGTTTTTTATCACGAATTTGGTCACGTTGATCCATCGGGTTTTCAAGCCCTAAACGAAGTGCGCGCTGGGTGTGTAAATAAAGCTCTCGTAGTAGGGTATTTTTCCAATCGTTCCACAAGTTATCGTTGGTGGCACGAATATCGGCTAATGTTAAACAATATAAGTAATCGAGTTGACGCTCCGTTTTTACTTTGCTGGCAAAGTCTTTAATGACATCAGGGTCATTGATATCTTTACGCTGCGCCGTGACCGACATGAGTAAATGATTAGCAACAAGCCACGAAATGAGTTTACCATCGGATGCAGGGAAGCGATGAAGCTTAGCAAAGGCAAGGGCGTCTACAGAGCCAAGCTCTGAGTGATCGCCACCACGACCTTTGGCAATATCATGGAAAATACCTGCTAAATAAAGTAGCTCAGGTTTATCCATGCGCGTGACAATTTCACTACATAGCGGAAACTCGCTGACTTTTGATTTATCAAAATACTTGTAAATATTGTTGATTAATTTATGCGTGTGCTCATCCACGGTGTAAGCATGAAAGAGGTCAAACTGCATTTGTCCAAAAATATTTCGCCATTGCGGTAAATAGGCTGCAATCATGCCGTGCTTGTGCATAAGCGTGAATGCACGACCCATGCCGTTAGGATGCTTAACAAGTCGTAAAAATGCTTCGCGGCAGGCTGCATAATCTTGTAAATCACCGAGTAAACGGCGTCGTACTTGGCGCATTGTACGGATGGTACTTGGGTAAATATGGGTGATTTCAGGATTGTCAGCAATATGCTCGAACAACACAAATAGTTGATCACGGCGGAAAAACACCGATGGGTTTTTTACCCGAATTTGATGACCAATACGCTCAAAGTTACGATCGAGCTCAACGACAGGTAACTCACCTGCGCCCGGTAAAATGCTTTGCTCAAAGTATGAAAGCAGCATTTGATTAAGCTCTCGTACGCGGCTCATAATTCGGAATAAGCGTTTCATCATGCGCTCAACGGAAGCTTTACCATCACTACCAAAACCAAGTATTTCAGCTGCGTGAGGTTGATGATCAAACAATAAGCGGTTTTCAGAGCGACCCGCAGCGATGTGCAGCGCAAATCGAATATTCCATAAGTTCTCTAAGCATTCAGAGAGCTCTTGATATTCTTCGTGAGTAAGATAGCCGTGATTAATGAGCTCTTGTAATGTTTCTGCTCTAAAGTGTTTTTTTGCTACCCATATAATGGTTTGTAAATCACGTAAACCACCCGGGTTTTCTTTAATATTCGGCTCAAGGTTATAGGCTGTGCCGTGACACTTTTTATGACGTAAATTCTGTTCTTGCACTTTCGCCAAAAAGAATTCATCAGAGCGCCAAATGGGTGTATCGACTAAATGTCTTTTGAGTTTTTCAAACTCGATATGATTACCGAAAATGAGTCGGCTTTCGAGTAAGCTGGTGGCAAACGTCACGTCTTCGCGTTTTTGTTCTAATGCTTGTTCTATGGTACGAACGCTGTGACCAATTTCTAAATTGAGATCCCAAAGCATAGTGACGAACTGACCAATCTTTTCACACACCGCATCACTTGGCTGCTCGCTTACTAGCAACATAAAGTCGATGTCGGAGTAGGGGTGCAATTCGCCACGGCCATAACCACCTACTGCGATAAGGGCCAAATCACTTTCGTACGCAAGGTCATAGTCATGAAACAGTTTAATCAATAAGCGATCGATAAACTCAGCGCGGGCATTGATTAAGTTGCTGACGGGTTGTTTAGAAAATTCGTTCTGAAGCCATTTGTAAAAATAACTTGAACAGTCGCGATAGTCGCTAAGTTGCTCAGCTTGGCTAAGCAACTTCTTTACTTTATTGGGTAATGCCACAGGGGCTGGCTCCTAGTGTTCGATGATCCTGTCAATAGTATCATCTGATCGGAGCGTTAAAATTTCAACACCATTTTCAGTCACTAACAGCGTATGTTCCCACTGTGCAGACAATGAACGGTCTTTTGTTACGACAGTCCAGTCATCTTTAAGCAACTTACATTGGCGTTTACCCGCATTAACCATAGGTTCGATTGTTAAGCACATGCCCGCTTTTAATACTTCACCAGTACCTGCTTTGCCATAGTGCATAACTTGTGGCTCTTCGTGGAACTCTGCACCAATACCGTGACCACAGTATTCACGTACAATCGAATAGCTAAAGCTTTCAGCATATTTTTGAATCGCAGCACCAATGTCACCTAAGCGAACGCCAGGTTTTACCATTTTAATGGCAAGGTACAGGCTTTCTTGAGTTACTTCAGCAAGGCGCTTACCTTGGATATTAGGTGTACCAACATGGAACATTTTAGATGTATCGCCATGGTAACCGTCTTTGATTACAGTTACATCAATATTGACGCTGTCACCTTCTTTAAGTGGTTTGTCATTTGGGATACCGTGACAAATTACATGGTTCACTGAGGTGCAAATTGATTTTGGGAAACCGTGATAGTTAAGTGGTGCTGGAATAGCATCTTGAACGTTAACAATGTAATCGTGACAAATTGTATTTAGTTCATCTGTGGTTACACCTGGCACCACATGCGGTTCAATCATTTCAAGTACCTCGGCGGCTAAGCGCCCGGCAACACGCATTTTTTCGATTTCTTCAGGGGTCTTGATCACAGCACTCATTGAGGCTCCAAAGTTGTTTTTTAGGTCATTTTTCAGTGCACAAATTTTGCACTGAATGTTGAGTTTTCAATTTTAATATGGTATAAAGCGCGCCGTCTTTTTACAAATAAATTCTTAACTGATTTTTTGTATTTAAGGCAAACACAATTTTATTTTAACACACACACGTATCGTCACATACACTTGGGTGCACATAAGTTACAAATTAGCTTAGGTGTTGGTGCTATGGGATATGTGGAGGCCTAACCCTAAACTATTAGAGGAATTTACAAATGGCAAACGTTTCAATGCGCGATATGCTTCAAGCTGGTGTTCACTTTGGTCACCAGGCACGTTACTGGAATCCTAAGATGAAGCCTTTCATCTTCGGCGCTCGTAACCGTGTTCATATCATCAACCTAGAGCAAACTGTACCAATGTTCAACGAAGCACTTAAGTTCTTATCGAACGCAGCTTCTAACAAAGGTAAAGTACTTTTCGTTGGTACTAAGCGCGCAGCAAGCGAAGCAGTTAAAGAAGCAGCTCTTCAAAGCGAGCAGTTCTACGTAAACCACCGTTGGTTAGGTGGTATGTTGACTAACTGGAAAACAGTTCGTCAATCAATCAAGCGTCTTAAAGATCTTGAAGCGCAAAGCCAAGACGGTACTTTCGAGAAGTTAACTAAGAAAGAAGCGTTAATGCTAACTCGTGAAATGGAAAAGCTTGAAAAGAGCCTTGGTGGTATCAAAGAGATGGGTGGTCTTCCTGACGCACTTTTCGTTATCGATGCAGACCACGAGCACATCGCTATCCGTGAAGCTAACAACCTAGGTATTCCAGTTGTTGCTATCGTTGATACTAACTCTAACCCAGACGGCGTTGATTACGTTGTTCCTGGTAACGATGATGCGATCCGTGCTATCCAACTTTACACTGGCGCTGTATCAGCTGCGATCACTGAAGGTCGTGAGAACAACATCGTTGCTCAAGCTGAGAAAGACGATTTCGTAGAAGCTGAGTAATTAGCTGTCATCAAGTCTTCATCTTAATTAAGGTGAAGACTTGTTATTCTTGTTAAGCGGCCCATACCGCTTCCCTAATAACAGAATTCAATTGAGGATATTCTAATGGCTGTAACTGCTGCCCTAGTTAAAGAATTACGCGAGCGTACTGGCGCTGGCATGATGGATTGTAAAAAAGCGTTAACTGAAACTAACGGTGACATCGAGTTAGCGATCGAAAACATGCGTAAGAGCGGTGCTGCAAAGGCTGCTAAAAAAGCTGGTAACATCGCTGCTGAAGGTACAATCTTAATCAAAGAAGGTAACGGTTTCGCTGCGCTTCTTGAAGTTAACTGTCAAACTGACTTCGTTGCTAAAGATTCAAACTTCCTTGGTTTCGCTAACCAAGTTCTTGATGCTGCTGCAGAATCTAAAGCAGACATCGATGCGCTTAAAGCACAGTTCGAAGAAACGCGTGTTGCACTAGTTGCTAAAATTGGTGAAAACATCAATGTTCGTCGCGTTGAGTACATCGATGGTGACAAACTTTCTTCATACCGTCACGGCGACCGTATCGGTGTTGTTGTAGTTGGTGAAGCTGACGAAGAAACACTTAAGCAAGTTGCTATGCACGTAGCTGCGTCTAAGCCTGAGTTTGTTAACCCAGAAGATGTACCAGCTGACGTTGTTGAGAAAGAAAAAGCAGTTCAAATCGATATCGCGATGAACGAAGGCAAGCCTGCTGAAATCGCTGAGAAGATGGTTGTTGGCCGTATGAAGAAATTCACTGGTGAGATCTCTCTTACTGGTCAAGCTTTCATCATGGAGCCTAAGAAGACTGTTGGCGAAATTCTTAAAGAGAAAGGCGCAACTGTTTCTAACTTCATCCGTTTAGAAGTTGGTGAAGGTATCGAGCGTAAAGAAGAAGATTTCGCTGCTGAAGTAGCTGCACAAATCGCTGCTGCAAAAGGCGAGTAATTTTCTGCTTGAGTGATGCAGGCGAAATTAGATGAAATTAATCTGCTATTAGCTTTTGCGTCACTGATGAAAATTCTTTAAAATAACCGCGTTTTATGTGTAACCATAGCGCGGTTATTTTTTATCTCATTACTAAGGCTGGCCCAAATATTATGACTATCAATCGTAAACCTATTTTTAGACGTGTTCTTCTTAAACTTAGCGGTGAAGCATTAATGGGAGACGAAGGCTTCGGCATCGACCCGAAAGTACTTGACCGTATGGCTCAAGAAATTAAAGAACTTGTAGAACTCGACGTAGAAGTAGGTTTGGTTATCGGCGGCGGTAACTTCTTACGTGGTGGTTCATTAGCAGAAGCAGGCATGAACCGCGTAGTGGGTGACCACATGGGAATGTTAGCAACAGTAATGAATGGTTTAGCAATGCGTGATGCACTACACCGTGCATTTGTAAATTGCCGCTTAATGTCAGCTATCCCACTAAATGGTGTGTGTGATGCTTATAACTGGGCTGAAGCAATCAGCTTATTAAAATCTGGCCGCGTAGTTATTTTCTCAGCGGGCACGGGTAATCCGTTCTTTACTACTGATTCTGCCGCGTGTTTACGTGGTATCGAAATCGAAGCTGATACAGTTATCAAAGCGACAAAAGTGGACGGTGTTTATTCTGATGACCCAGTGAAAAACCCAGAAGCTACACTATATCGCCACTTGAGCTACAATGAAATCATTGAAAAAGAATTAAAGGTTATGGACTTAGCTGCATTCACTCTTGCACGAGATCATAAAATGCCTTTAAGCGTATTTAATATGAACAAATCTGGCGCGTTGAAACGTGTTATTATGGGTGAAGATGAAGGAACACTTATTTCTTCACAAGCCTCAGATGAAATAAATAAATAGATTATTAGGATTGAACCGTGATTAACGATATCAAAAAAGATGCGTCAGAGCGCATGCAAAAAAGTGTTGCGGCACTAGGCAGTCAATTATCTAAAATTCGCACAGGCCGTGCTCACCCTGCGTTACTTGATGGTATTCAAGTATCTTACTATGGTGCTGATACACCGTTAAACCAAGTTGCAAACGTAACAATTGAAGACTCGCGTACACTTGCTATTAGCGTGTTCGACAAGTCACTAGCACAAGCTGTAGAAAAAGCGATCATGGCTTCAGACTTAGGCTTAAACCCTATGTCTGCAGGTACAGTTATTCGTGTTCCACTTCCTCCACTTACAGAAGAGCGTCGTAAAGACCTAATTAAAATCGTACGTGGCGAAGTTGAAGGTGGCCGTGTTGCGGTACGTAACATCCGTCGTGATGCGAATGGCGACATTAAGAGCTTATTGAAAGATAAAGACATTTCTGAAGATGAAGCGCGTCAAGCAGAAGATGAAATTCAAAAGCTTACTGATAAGTTCATTAAAGAAATGGATACACAATTAACAGCGAAAGAAGCTGAATTGATGGAAATCTAATACGTCCTGTTTATCTTTCAGACACTCATCCTGAATAGGTAATAGGCATAACTAAATTTATTAGTTTTGAAACGCCGTCTAGGGTATACTAGACGGCGTTTTTTTATGGAATACTCGATATTTATGGTTCTTAACGCTGATAAAATTTCCCAGCAAAGTTTGCCTAAGCATGTCGCTATAATCATGGATGGTAACGGTCGATGGGCGCAAGCTAAAAATCGTCCACGTGTTTACGGGCACAAAAAGGGCGTTGATGCGGTGCGTCAATCTGTTCAATTTTGTACTCGCTTAGGTATTCAGTCATTAACACTATTTGCGTTTAGTAGTGAAAATTGGCGCCGCCCAGAGGACGAAGTAAATACACTTATGGAGTTGTTTTTATTCGTACTGGGCAAAGAAGTAAAAAAACTTCATAAAAATAATGTAAAACTAAATATCATTGGTGATTTATCACGTTTTTCTGAAGGTTTACGACACAAAGTAGATGCTGCACACGAACTTACCCGCAACAATACTGGGTTAGAATTAAATGTCGCGGCTAATTATGGTGGTCGTTGGGATATTACCAATGCCGCAACACAGCTTGCGAAGAAAGTCGCTGCAGGTGAATTAGCTGCAGATGAAATTACTGAGCAGCATATGAACGACCACATGAGTATGGCAGGTCAGGTGGAACTTGATTTGATGATCCGTACTGGTGGCGACTTACGCATTAGTAACTTTCTTTTGTGGCAAGCTGCTTATGCTGAGCTTTACTTTACAGATACGCTTTGGCCAGATTTTAATGAAGCTGCTTTTGCTGACGCTATCGCTTGTTACGTTGCCAGAGAGCGACGATTTGGTTGTACCGGTGAACAAATAAAACAATTACTCGCCGAAACCTAATTACTAGTTGAAGGTACACACATTGCTTAAACAACGAATTTTAACCTCACTTGTACTTGCGCCACTTGCACTTGTACTGGTTTTTTATACCCCACTTACTTTATTTAGTTATATCGCCGCCGGTATTGTTTTACTCGGTGCGTGGGAATGGTCTGCTTTTATGGGCTTATGTGATAAATTCAAACGGCTAGGCTTTGTTGCTGCGACCGCTATCATTCTTGCTCTGCTGAATTGGCACTGGCCGATAGAGTCGCTTTGGCAAAACGGTAAACTGGTGGGCGATGCTAATTATTTGTTTACCTTGTCATTCGCGTGGTGGATTGTTGCCACTTATTTAGTATGGCGCTACCCGGCCATGGCCAAAGCATGGAATGAAGGTCTTGTGATGCGAGCGATAGCAGGCTTTCTAACCCTCGTGCCATTATGGTTGGCGTTAAATACCTTAAGAAGTGCGGGCTATAACGAATCGACTCACTTTGGTTCAATGCTTATTTTAGTGGTTTTAGGTATTGTTTGGAGCGCAGACATCGGTGCTTATTTTACAGGCAAGAACTTAGGAAAACGTAAATTAATGCCTAAAGTCAGCCCTAATAAAACCATTGAAGGGCTACTTGGTGGTGTCGTCGCATCGGTTATCTTCGTGTTGGCTTTTTGTCACTTTAGCGATGTTGATATGGCTGTTTGGCCTGTTTATGCCATTATGACTGCATTTATAGCACTGTTTTCTGCGGTGGGTGACTTACTTGAAAGTATGTTTAAGCGTGAAGCGGGTTTAAAAGACAGCGGTTCATGCTTACCTGGTCATGGCGGTATTTTAGACCGTATTGACAGCCTAACTGCTGCAGCACCTATTTTTGTCCTTTGTTATGCATGGACATTGAGTTTATGAGTAAGACTGAACAACTGGTAGTGCTTGGTGCAACAGGTTCAATAGGCCTAAGCACGTTAGATGTTGTTGCTCGAAATACAGATCGCTTCGCTATTTTTGCGTTAACCGCAGGGCAAAATGCTGAAAAAATGGCTGAGCTTTGCTTAGCGCATCAACCGAAATTTGCAGTTATGGCTAATAACGCGGCAGCAAAGGCGTTATCAAGCTTACTTGCAAATACACCCTGTACGACCGAAGTGCTTGCAGGCGTAGAAGCAATGAGCGAGCTTGCGGCTCACCCCGAGGTTAATACAGTGATGTCGGCTATTGTGGGAGCAGCAGGCTTACTACCCACCTTGAGTGCCGTTGAAGCAGGTAAAAAAGTACTGCTTGCTAATAAAGAGTCGTTGGTGATGTCAGGTCAGTTGTTTATCGACAAAGTAAAGCAACATGGCGCAACATTACTGCCAATTGATAGCGAACATAATGCTATTTTTCAATGCATGCCTGCATCATTACAAAACACATCAGGGTTACTTGGTGATAACGGCGTGAGCAAAATCTTGTTAACGGGCTCTGGTGGTCCATTTTTAACACGTGATTTAGCCACCTTATCATCTGTTACAGTCGCTGAGGCGGTGGCTCACCCTAACTGGTCTATGGGACAAAAGATTTCTGTTGATTCAGCGACCATGATGAACAAAGGCCTCGAATTCATTGAAGCTAAATGGTTATTTAACTGTCACGCCAGTGATATTGAAGTGGTCATTCATCCGCAAAGTATTATTCACTCAATGGTACAGTATCAAGATGGCTCTGTGCTTGCGCAAATGGGGAATCCAGATATGCGCACACCTATCGCACATGCACTTGCTTTTCCAGATCGTGTTGATGCAGGTGTGAAGCCCCTCGACTTTTCAGAGCTAGCTGATTTTACGTTTACTAAACCTGATTATGCACGTTATCCAAATTTAAAATTAGCAATAGATGCCAGTGAAATGGGGCAAGGTGCAACAACGACAGTCAACGCTGCCAATGAAGTAGCTGTTGCGGCATTTTTAAATGGGCAAATTGGCTTTACAGATATTTTCCGTGTTAATGCGCAGACATTAGAGTCAACCTTGAATGTTAATGTACAAACACTTGAAGAAATATTAGCGTGCGATAAAGCTGCACGTATGAAAGCGCTTGAACTTGTTAAAAAGGGCATGAATTAAGATGTTTGATTTTTTCTGGAATTTAGGCTCATTCATTCTTGCATTGGGAATTTTAGTGACCGTGCATGAATATGGTCATTTTTGGGTGGCGCGTAAAGCCGGCGTAAAGGTTTTACGCTTTTCAATTGGCTTTGGCGAACCACTTATAAAATGGTACGACAAGCATAAAACAGAATACGTCATTGCTGCTATTCCATTGGGTGGCTATGTTAAAATGCTGGATGAACGAGTTGACGAAGTCCCGCCGGAGCAGCGTCATCTATCATTTAATGCCAAATCTGTAAAAGCCCGTATTGCGATTGTTGCTGCTGGTCCCATGGCGAACTTCTTATTTGCTATTTTTGCCCTTGCGGTAATGTATATGGTGGGCGTACAGTCACTAAAACCTGTCGTTGGTGAGGTCACGCAAGGTAGTCGTGCAGAAGCCGCAAATATCGAACCAAACCAACAAATTATCAAAATAGGTGAAGATGATATTAGCACCTGGCAAGATGCTACTTTCTCATTAATGAGTCGTTTAGGTGAGCAAAGTGTTGTGGTGACTTTACGCGACCAAAATTACCAAAAGCATGTTCGTACATTGAACTTAGATGGCTGGAAGTTAGACCAACAAGATGTGCCTCCGTTAACGTCGATTGGTATTGTTCCATTTAGACCTCAAGCGACATTAACGGTCGCGCAAATCAACAAAGGTTCTGCAGCTGAGCGGGCTGGTCTTCAGGTAAATGATACAATCTCAGCCGTAAATGGCGAAAATATCAGCGATTGGACCCAGTTAGTCTCTATTATTCAACAATCACCTAACAAATCCTTACAATTTAGTGTAAAAAGACAAGGTAGCATTGAGTCACTTACCGTCACACCAGATGGCCGTGATAATGATGCTGGCGTGTTGCAAGGGTTTTTAGGGGTTGCACCAAAGGTTGAGCCTTGGCCAGAAAACTACATTGAAACTAGACATTATGGCCCCGTCGATAGTATTGTGCTGGGCATACAAGAAACATGGCGTTTAATAACCTTAAGTTTTGATATGATTGGCAACCTCATTACGGGTCAAGTGTCAGTTAAAAACTTAAGTGGGCCCGTAGGCATTGCAGTGGGGGCGGGGACTAGCGTAAGCTATGGCTTGGTTGCATTTTTAAGCTTTTTAGCTTTGATCAGTGTTAACCTTGGTGTATTTAACTTATTGCCGTTGCCAGTGCTTGATGGTGGGCACTTAATGTATTACATAATTGAACTTTTTCGTAAGAAGCCTGTCTCTGAAAAGACACAAGAGTTTGGTTTTAAATTGGGCGCCTTACTGCTCATATTTTTAACATGTTTCGCTTTGTTCAATGATGTATCACGTTTATAACAAGTAAGCGGAAAATTCCAATTTGAACACGATTGTAAAACACCGCAAAAAGTTAAATTTACAAGGTGTTGAGCGGTAATACAGTTGTAAAGGATAAAGATAACAAAATGGCTATAAAAAAACATTTGGCAGTTTCAAGTTTATTAGGTGCAAGCTTTGCAGCCCTAGGCCAAAACTCCTTTATTGTAGAAGATTTAAAAGTTGAAGGTTTACAACGTGTTGCATTAGGTGCAGCACTGACGCATATTCCGATCAACGTGGGCGATAATATTGATGAGTACACAATTTCAAGAACCATAAAGTCACTCTATCGTTCAGGTCACTTTGATAATATTAAAGCGTTGCGTGACGGTAATAATGTTATTTTCCGTGTCACTGAGCGCCCAACAATCAGCTTGATTGAGTTCGACGGCAATAAAGATATTAAAGATGAGCAGCTAAACGAATCACTTGATCAACAAGATATTCGTACTGGTGAGCCACTTGATAAAACCGTTCTTGATAATATTGAAAAAGGGCTTGTTGAGTTCTTTCATAGTATTGGTAAATACAATGCGAAAGTTGAAGTTAGCATCACCAAGCTACCTCGTAACCGCGTAAAGTTATTATTTAAGTTTGATGAAGGTGACGCTGCGTCAATTCGTCAAATAAACCTTGTTGGTAATGAACTTTTCTCAGATGAAGAACTACTCAAGTTGGCTGAATCTCAACAAGATTTGCCATGGTGGAAGTTCATGTCAAGTGACCGCTATCAGAAACAAACGATTGAAGGCGATCTTGAGAAAATCCGCAGTTACTATTTAGACCGTGGTTACTTACGCTTTAATATTGATTCCACACAAGTGTCTGTGAGCCCTGAGCGAGATTCAGTTTATGTGACTGCAAACATGACTGAGGGTGTTAAATACACCGTAAAAGGGTTTGACTTTATCGGTGACTTACTTGGCCGCGAAGAGCTTATTAAAAGTGTTATTCCACTTAAAGCGGGTGAGTTGTACAACGGCTCTGTGGTTACCTCATCAGAAGAGTTTATCAAGAGCTACCTAGCCCGATTTGGCTATGCGAATGCAGAAGTACGCACGATTCCTGAAATCGATGATGAAAATAAAGAAGTACAGTTAACGCTGTCGGTAGACCCTGGCAAGCGTGTATATGTGCGCCGTATTATCGTTGGCGGTAACCAAAATACCTCAGATGAAGTTGTTCGTCGTGAAATGACTCAGCTTGAAGGTGCGTGGCTTTCTAATCAAAATCTAGAGCGTTCTAAATTGCAAATCCAACGTTTGCCGTATATGGAAAGCGTTGATTTCAATGTTGTTCCTGTACCTGGTGTTGATGACCAAGTAGACGTCGATTTTACCGTGAAAGAACAGTCAGCAGGTAGCTTTAATGCAGGTCTTGCATATGGCTCTTACTTAGGTCTGCAATTTAACATTGGTGTCAGTGAGTCGAACTTCTTAGGTACTGGTAACCAAATTGGTTTTAATATCAATACGTCACGTGGTTCAGAGCGTATTAGCTTATCGTATACTGACCCGTACTTCACCCCAGATGGTGTTTCGCAGGGCAGTAGCATTTTCTATAGTAACTATGATGCAAGTAAATTTAGCCTCATCGACTATAAATCGAAAAGCTATGGCATTGGTACCAATATTGGTTTCCCAATTGATGCTGTAAACCGTATTAATTTCGGTATCCGTTGGATTGAAGAAGAGTTATCGGATATCGCCGAATACGAGCAAACACGCGTAATGCGAGAAACCTTCTTAGACCCTGAAAACCCAGATGCTGGCTTTAACTTTACTAAGTACGAGTTAAGTGCTGGCTGGTCGCGTGTGACAGTAAACCGTGGTTTATTCCCATCAGCGGGTTCGCGTCAATCAATTAATCTAACAGCAACAACACCGAACTCAGATTTAACTTACTTTAAGTTAAATTATGACTCACGTTTTTACTGGCCGATTAGCAATGACCATCGTTGGGTATTCTCAACACGTGCAGCGCTTGCTTATGGTAATGGTTACGGTTCAACCAATGGGTTTGATCAAACATTACCGTTCCAAGAGTACTTCCGCATTACTGAGATGGAATTACGTGGTTTTGATAGAAATACCATTTTACCACGTGCTGTATCACGTACACCACAAACTATTCCGGGCACGCCACTTGAAGATGGTACAACAACCGGCAGTATTGGTGGGGCGTCAGAATTTGACGAATTAAGATTACAAGGCCGAATTGGTGGTAATGCCAAAGCGGTTGCAGGGATGGAGCTGATTGTTCCAACCCCATTCTTGGATGAAGAAAACACGAGTTCTGTACGTACAAGCTTCTTCGTAGATGCTGCGAACGTATGGGACACAGAGTTTAACGTTGACCGTTATCAAAACTTAGCCCCTGATCAACGCGCAAAATTAGAGGATTATTCAGATCCGATGCGCTTTAGGGTATCAACCGGTCTTTCACTACAATGGATCTCTCCAATGGGTCCAATGCTGATCAGTTTTGCGTATCCATTGCAAAAAGAAGAAGATGACGATACGAAGACCATCAGCTTTAATATTAGTAATACATTCTAAAGGAGTTTTTTGTGAAAAAATCAATTAAATCAACAGCATTTGCACTACTTGCTACTTTGTCAATCGGGTTGTCTACCAGTGCATTTGCACATAAAGTCGCTATTGTTGACATGCAAGAAATCTATAAGCAAATTCCTCAAATGGCAAAAGTAGAGCAAACACTTGAAGCTGAGTTTGCTGAACGCCGTCAAGAGCTTGAAAAATTGCAGGGTGATATCCGTTTTGAAGCTGAAAAGTTCAAGCGTGAAGCAACAACAATGAGTGACAAGCAAAAAGAAGAATTACGTACTAAGATTCAAGGTATGCAACAACAACTTGCTGAAAAGGGTCGTCCTTTAGAGCAAGAAATCAAAATGCGTCAAAACCAAGAGTTAGCAAAAGTTCAAAAGCTAATTCTAGATGCGATTGAAGAAGTTGCTAAAGCAGGTAAGTACGACGAAGTAAAAGTTAAAGAAACAACAATTTACGTTAACCCTAAAACAGTGTCTGACTTATCAGATAAAGTTGTTGAAAAAGTAAGTAAGCAATAGAAATTACATATGCAAAACTACACGCTTTCGCAGATTGCGGATCTTTTGGGTGCTGAACTACACGGCGATGGCACTCAAGAGATTAAAAAAATATCAACACTTGCAAATGCCCAATCTGGGCATATTGCATTTTTGGCGAACAAAAAATATCGTTCTCAGTTAGAGAGTACCAATGCCAGTGCGGTGATTTTATCACCGGCAGATGCCGACTATTTTAGTGGCAATAAGCTGGTTATTGCTAACCCTTATGTATGCTACGCCAAGCTTGCCCAGTTAATGGATACAACACCTCGCAGCGCATCAGTAGGGATACACCCTAGTGCAGTCATTCATGATTCAGCATCAATTGGAGATAATGTCTCGATCGCTGCCAATGTGGTGATTGAAGCAAATGCAGTCATCGCAAACGATGTACAGATTGGTCCAGGTTGCTTTATTGGTGAGCAGGTAAAAATAGGCCAAGGAACAAAGCTTTGGGCTAATGTCAGTATTTACCATGAAGTTGAAATTGGCAGTGACTGCCTGTTTCAAGCAAATACAGTTGTAGGAAGCGATGGTTTTGGTTACGCCAATGAGCGTGGTGAATGGATTAAAATACCGCAATTAGGACGTGTAATTATTGGTGATAAAGTTGAAGTCGGTGCCTCAACAACGATTGATCGTGGCGCACTCGATGACACACTCATCCATAGTAATGTAATTATCGATAATCAATGTCAAATAGCGCATAATGTCGAGATCGGTTCGGGTACAGCAGTTGCTGGCTGCACTGTTTTTGCCGGCAGTGTTGTTGTTGGTAAACATTGTCAAATTGGCGGCATGGTTGCAATTAATGGTCACATCAGTGTCTGTGATGGTGCTATAATCACGGGCATGAGTATGGTGACAAAAGCAATCACTGAACCTGGGATTTACTCATCAGGTTTGCCTCATCAAAACAACAAAGAATGGCGTCGTAGTATTGCCCATATCCGAAACCTTGGTGATATGAAAGACCGCTTAAAAGCACTTGAGTCACTGACTAAGTCACTCAATATTGAAGACAAATAAGGATGCTATTTTGGCAAATGAATTAAATAGTCTTGATATTCAAGATATCTTGAATTTACTTCCGCATCGTTATCCGATGTTACTTGTTGATCGTGTATTAGATTACACGCCAGGCGAGTCGTTACATGCAATTAAAAATGTAACAGTGAATGAACCTATTTTTACAGGCCACTTTCCGAATCAACCAATTTTTCCAGGTGTGTTGATATTAGAAGCAATGGCTCAAGCAACTGGCTTGTTAGGTTTTAAAACAGTTGAAAATCGTAGCGATAATGAACTTTACTTGTTTGCTGCCATTGATAATGCACGATTTAAGCAACCAGTATTACCTGGCGATACTATGCATTTGCATGTAGAGTTTGTTAAAGAGCGCCGCAATATATGGAAGTTTGCAGCAGAAGCAAAAGTTGACGGCAAAGTAGTGTGTACTGCCGAAATCATGTGTGCGAGAAGAGAGTTTTAATAGTGATCCATCCTACGGCAATAATCGAACCAGGTGCGAAGCTTGGAAAAAATGTCTCAGTTGGCCCTTATAGCTATATTGGCAACGATGTAACGATTGGTGATAACTGTATCATTGAATCTCATGTGGTTGTCAAAGGCCCATCGACAATTGGTTCTGGTAACCATATTTTTCAGTTTGCATCGGTTGGTGAAGCTTGCCAAGACAAAAAATACGCGAATGAGCCAACTACTTTAATTATGGGTGACAACAATGTCATTCGTGAATGTGCAACAATTCACCGTGGCACTATTCAAGATCAAGGTGTGACTAAAATTGGTAGCAACAACTTGTTTATGGCTTACACGCACGTTGCTCATGACGCAGTCGTGGGTGATAACGTGATTTTTGCTAACAACGCCTCTGTTGCTGGTCATGTGCACGTAGGTGACTGGGTGATCCTTGCGGGTAACTCGGGTGTTCACCAGTTTTGTAAGATTGGTGCACATGCTTTTGTTGGTATGTACTCAGGCGTTAATAAAGACGTACCGCCGTTTGTTACAACCATTGGTACGCCAGCAGGCCCAGTCGCAATCAATACTGAAGGTATGAAACGTCGTGGCTTTGAAAGTGATGAAGTAATGGCAACTCGTCGTGCTTACAAAACACTTTATCGTAAGAGCTTAGGTGTTGAAGAAGCAATTGCTGAGCTGAGCGAAGATGCTGCGAAGTACCCAGCTGTTCAGCTGATGATAGACTTCGTGAAAAGCTCTGAGCGCGGAATTATTCGCTAATCATTAGCGATATACGAAAGCCACCGTAAGGTGGCTTTTTTGTTTTTATAGTTCAGGTTTTGCTAAGTCAGTGCTTGCTATCTTCACAGCAAAAAGGATCTAGTAATATGAACAAACTCATCGTCTTTGCATTGTTAAGCTTAATTTTAAGTGGCTGTAGTAGCTCGCCTACAATAAACTCAAGTGCTAAGATACAAAGAGGTAAAGCCAGCTTTTATGCGGACAAATACCATGGCCGTACAACGGCCAGTGGTACAGTGTTTAATCAACAAGCATTGAGTGCAGCTCACCAAGATCTCGCTTTTGGTACCCGCGTAAAAGTGACTAATATTGCAAATAATAAAAGTGTGATTGTTAGTATTAACGACCGTGGTCCGTTTGTTCACGGTCGAATTATTGATTTGTCTAAAAAGGCATTTTCGCAAATAGCTTCTTTGCAGCAAGGTGTTATTGACGTTACCGTTGAGCAACTTGATTAAAAACGAGTAATGAGCTCGACATAATCAGGCTCATTCTCAACCAACTCAGCATGGCTTGCCATTGCTCTTATTTGCCCTTGTTCTAACCAAATGACTTTATCAACACGATTCAACATAACAGGATCATGACTGATCGTTAGCACGGTCTTATCAGCCCAGACCTTTTCCAGAGTATTAAGTAAACTGTACTTAGTGTGGTTATCTAAGCTTTCTGTTGGTTCATCAAGAACCACAAAATTACCTTGTCTTAATAATGCTTGCGCAATAGCAATACGACGTGACTGACCATGAGAGAGTTTTCTTCCAGCGGTGCCTAATCGGGTATTAAGGCCGTTTTTTAAGTTGTTCAGCCATGAGCCAAGTTCTGCTTGTTCACAGGCTTTTATAAGCATCTTATCAGTCGCCTCCGGTGCTGCAAAGCGAAGGTTATCTCTTAGTGTGCCATCAAAAATATGATGCTGTTGAGCGACAATTGTGAGCTGCATAAAGCGTTCGTTAGCGTCTAGGCTACTAAGTTCAACACTGTGTTCTGCCGCTAACAGTTTTAATGAGCCAGATTGTAAAGGCCAAAGTCCCGTGAGTAAATTTACTAATGTTGTTTTACCGCTGCCACTTGCGCCAACCAGTGCTACTTTGTTGCCAGCTGCAATGGATAGATTAATATCCCTCAAAGCGTCATTATGCGCCCCAGAGTATTGATAACTCACGTTAGTTAATTCTAAGCCGAGCGCGTGTTGATTGTTTACTTGGTCGTGCTTTTTGTAAGGTGCTGGTGTTTGTTTGTCCTCTAGCGAAAATAACCGCTCTGCTGCACTTAAAGCGACAGGGAGCTCGATAAAAGCTGCGGGCAGGGTAAGTACAGTTTCAAAACTAGCCAAGACGAATAGTGCGAGCATTGCCAATTCAACATTTTTCATAGCGCCTGTTGCAACCAAAGGAATAATTACAAAAACGCTTGCAAGCATAGTTAACTGTACAACAAAGGTGCTTAAACCATTGCTGTTCGCGATGGCTTTATGGCGAGTATAGAGTTGCGAATTATATTGCTGACTTAGTGTATCGCAGCGTGTTAACTGAGCATCATGTGCTTGATAAATTGCAAGTTCACGGCTTCCTTTTAACGTATCGGCAAGCTCAGCTCTTAGCTCAGCTGAAAGTCTGGTCTCGGCATCTGCTTGTTTGTGTAGTTTATAACTCAATAAGACTGGTAGCAGCACACCAATTATCATCAATGATATAAAACAAATCAAAGCCACCTTCGCGTTGTATGCGCTCATAAATGCCATGACAATTGGAATAGTAAAAAAGGCTATTATGATGGGAAGTAAGACATTTAAGTAAAATTTATCAAGGGCATCCACATCATTTTGCAAACGATTCACAAGGTCGGCACTGCGACTCATTGCCAAATCAACGTTGTTGAGTCGGCTCAGTGTTGCAAACATTTTTACACGAATTTCGCTTAATAGTAAAAATGTAGCATTGTGAGTGATCATTCGTTCGCCGTACCGTGATGCAGTTCTTACAATGGCTAAAAAGCGAATAACTCCTGCAGGTGTAAAATAATTCATATGTACACCTGCAATGCCAGCGGCTGCCATTGCTGCTAAAAACCAGCCAGATATTGCAAGCAAACCAACATTGGCAAGCACAGTCAAGCTTGCTAAAAAGGCGCCCAGTAGCAGCATACCAGCATGAGGTTTGCACAGTTTTAATAAGCGAATGAAGTTATACATGCGCTTCACCTCGACTCACAAGCTTAGCAAACAGACCCGCTTGTTCAGTGAGTTGTTGATAATGACCCGACTCGATAATTTTACCTTGCTGCATAACGTAAATATTGTCCGCGTGTTTTACCGTATTAAGCCTATGAGCAATAACCATCACTAAATGATCGTTTGCATAATTTCGGATTGCTTGGTTGATTAGGTGCTCTGTTTGGCTGTCTAAGTGTGCTGTTGGCTCATCAAGCATTAGAATTGGTGCATCCTTTAAAAATGCACGAGCAAGGGCAATACGCTGCTTTTGGCCACCAGAGAGACCTTCCCCTTGTTCACCCAGCATAGTATCAAAGCCATTTGGTAAGGCGTTAATAAACTCAAGTGCGCCTGCTTTTCGAGTGGCCGCAATAAGTTCATCATGGCTTGCATTTGGTTTGGCAAGACGTAGATTGTCGGCAACACTTCGATAAAATAGTGTGGCTTGCTGTGGGATCCATGCAAGTTGCGCCTGCCAATTATGTAGTGCGATATCACTGAGTGCCTGTCTGTTAATATTGATAGCACTGTTAGCTTGATGGTGAAAACCTAAAAGGCAATCAAAGAGGGTACTTTTACCTGAGCCACTCTCTCCAACAAATGCAATTAACCCTTTATTTGGCAGACTAAAATTAATGTCGGTGACCCCTTCGTTTGTGTCAGGGTAATGATAGGTGAGTCCATGCACATGTATGTCTTTTAGCTGTGTTGATAATTGTGATGTACCCGTATGCTCATGTACTTCGCTGTGATTAACGATGTCGACCATATCAGCAGCGGCGCTGATCCCTTCTAATTTTGCGTGATAGTGAGTGCCCATTTGTCGAAGTGGTAAGTAAAACTCAGGGGCCAGTAGTAACACCACAAACCCGGTGGCAAAATCAAGGGTACCAAAAAACAGTCTAAAACCGATAATAACTGCAACAAGTGCAACACTAATGGTGGCTAAAAACTCCAAGGCGAAAGAGGATAAAAAGGCAACTTTCAACACCCCCATGGTTGCACCACGGTAGTCATCAGAAATCTGGCTAATATTATTAAGCTCGCGTTTGGTCGCATTAAACAGCTTAAGCTGAGTCAGTCCTTGCAAGCGGTCAAAAAAGTAATTGCCAAGTACCGCGAGCTGTTGCCAACGTTCTTGGTTGAGTTGCTCCGCTTTGTGACCGACTAAAATCATAAAAAATGGAATAAGCGGGGCAGTTAACAGGAAGATAAGCCCTGCTTTGTAATCAGTTGGAAAAATAACCACTAAAATAGCGAGTGGAATAAGTGCGCTATACGCCACGCTTGGAATGTAGTTTGCGTAATATTGATGAAGCGCTTCTACACCATTATGTAAAGTGTTAAGTGTTGCGCCGTGTCCTTTGTGCTCACTGTAATCAGGGCCTAGTTTAGTTAACTTCGCAAGTAATGTATTGCGCATCACCGTTTTTATTTTTAATGCGGCAAGGCTACTCACCCGTTCACTCAATGCAACTAATAGGGCGCGTAGTACAATAAGACCTGCAAGAGGCCATAGTAACGGAGTGACAGCTTGCAAACTTGCTTGCTCAAACATAACTTGATGAACCGCGTTTGCCAGTAAATAGCAAGAGGCAATCATTAACAGGGCATTGAGTGTGCCCAGACTAATGCTTAGTTTCAGAAGCCCTGAAGCGGACTGGCTATACTGCTTTAAGAACGCGCGCAGCGTTTGCTGCTGCGCGCGATTTGGTCGGGGTTTAGTTGTCATCGTTGTTTTTGAGTCTCGCATACAGCTCTAGCTCATCATCAGCGATGGAATCTTTATGTTGGTGAAATTCGTACCACATGACGTTGATAACTCCAAGTGTACAGGCTAATAGAACACCTAATATCCAGGCGAAATACCACATAATTAAATCTCCTTAATAGCTACCGTGCGTATTGTTTTCAATCTCACTAATCGTTACTTTGCGCCACATTTTCACATAACACCAAGTGGTGTAAAGAAGAATGAGTGGTACAAAAATGACTGCAGCAATAAACATCACATTTAATGTCATATGGCTCGAAACCGCATCCCACATCGTTAGACTAATATTAGGATTATTGCTCGATGGCATCACAAACGGGAACATTGACATACCTGCTGTAAGAATCACACCTGCAAGCATTAGACTTGAGGATATAAGTGCTAGCGCAGGCTTGTGTAATTTTGAAAACACCAGTGCCAGAATAGCCATTACAAATGCAAGAGCAGGGAACAACATGGTTAATGGCATTTTGCTGTAGTTGTCAAGCCATGCTCCAGGTGCTTGGGCTACGGTTTTTGCAAGTGGATTTGCATAACCTTGCGTATCACCCATGCTAACAATTCGATAGCCTTCAATTTGTGATATCCACACACCAGCAATAGCAAATAACACAATAAATGCCATGAGTGCGTATCGTCCATACTGTGCTGAGCGTTTTGCAACCTCAGCATCTGTTCTAAGTTGTAACCACATACCAGCATGTCCGACTAGCATCAATACACTGATCAAGCCTGCAACAATTGCAAAAGGATTAAGTAAGGCAAAGAATGAGCCTTGATAGCTTACACGCAATAAGTCATCAATATGGTACGGCACGCCTAACAATAAGTTACCAAATGCGACCCCAAAAACGAGTGCAGGAATAAAGCTGCCAGCAAAAAGCCCCCAATCCCAGTTGTTACGCCAACGGGTTGACTCAATTTTAGAGCGGTAATCGAAACCAAGGGGTCTAAAAAAGAGTGCGAATAACACCAGCATCATGGCAAAGTAAAAGCCTGAGAAGGCCGCAGCATAGACCATAGGCCATGCTGCGAATAGTGCGCCCCCAGCGGTGATAAACCACACTTGGTTACCATCCCAGTGAGCACCAATGGTGTTAATAACTGTTCTACGTTCTACATCTGTTTTACCTACTAGGCGAAGCAAAATTGCTACACCCATATCCATGCCATCGGTCACGGCAAAACCAATCAGTAATACACCGATTAGTAGCCACCAGATAAATTTAAGTGTTTCGTAATCAAAAATCATGACTGAGCTCCTTGGCTATCTACTTTAGCAAGTTCATGATGATATTTACCTGTATGAAGCGAGCTTGGGCCTTGCTTAATAAAGCGCAGCATTAACCAGCCTTCTACCGCAGCAAGCCCTGTATAAAATACAATAAAGCCTGTGATACTAATCAAAAGATCATTAACGGTCAGTGACGATGTTGCTAAAAAGGTTGGTAAAATTTCTGATATAGCCCAAGGTTGACGGCCGTATTCAGCGACAATCCAACCAAACTCAATGGCAATCCAAGGAAGTGGAATACTCCATACCGCAGCCCATAGTAACCAGCGTTTTTGTTCAATTACACGGTGTGCATTGTAATAAAATGCCAGAACAAATACCCCAAGCATAAGTACACCGCAGCCCACCATGATTCTAAATGACCAAAACATTGGGCCTACTTTAGGGAAGGAGTCTTTAACTGCTTTTTGAATATGTTCTTCTGTGGCATCAACGACATTTGGCGTATAACGTTTTAAAAGTAAACCGTAGCCTAAATCATCTTTTAGCGTGTCAAACTTGGCAATATTTTCAGCTGTATCATTACCGCTACGAAGCTTTTCAAGGTATTCATAGGCAAGCATACCGTTGCGAATACGTACTTCATGTTGTTCTTCAAGCTCTTTGATACCGGTTACTTGCTCATCTATTGAGCGTGTTGCAATAATACCCATTACATAAGGGATTTTAACCGCAGCATGCGTGACTTGTTCTTCCGAGTCAGGAATACCGACTAAGGTGAATGCCGCAGGCGCTTCTTCGGTGTGCCACTCAGCTTCAATGGTGGCGAGTTTTACCTTTTGAACTTCACCCACTTCATAGCCAGATTCATCCCCAAGTAAAATAACACACAGAATAGAGGCAAGACCAAAACCAGAAGCCACCGAGAATGAACGTTTAGCAAAAGCGAGGTCACGACCTTTTAAGATGTACCAGCTACTAATGCCTAATACAAACATCGAGGCAGCAACATAACCTGCAGATACCGTATGAATAAATTTAACCTGCGCAACAGGGTTAAACACAAGCTCAGCAAAGCTGGTCATTTCCATACGCATGGTTTGATAGTTAAACTCTGCCCCCACTGGGTTTTGCATCCAACCGTTAGCAATTAAAATCCACAGTGCAGACAGGTTAGTGCCTAGTGCCATTAAAAAGGTTGCAGCAAGGTGCTGGCGCTTTGTTAATCGTTCCCAGCCTAAAAAGAACATACCTACGAACGTCGATTCGAGGAAAAAGGCCATTAGACCTTCAATGGCAAGAGGTGCGCCGAAAATATCGCCCACATAGTGAGAGTAATAAGACCAGTTGGTACCAAACTCAAACTCCATGGTTAGACCTGTAGCCACACCAATAGCAAAGTTTATACCAAACAACTTACCCCAAAACTTAGTCATATCACGATAAATTTCGCGACCAGTCATCACATAAACGGACTCCATGATCACCAAGATCCACGTCATACCTAAGGTAAGAGGAACAAATAGGAAGTGAAATAGGGCAGTGATTGCAAATTGCAATCGCGATAGATCCACAAACGTTTCATCTATCATTGGTTGGCTCCTTGTAAACGGTGCGGTAGACACGACAAATTAAATTATTCAAGTTTCAGTATTTATTGAAACTTTGTAAATAGTAACCTTGTATTCATTTTAGTCAATAGATAAATAAGAAAATAAGGTGAAACCACTGCTCACCATTTCTACAGGTTAGAGATAAAGCTCTAAAGTTTCAAATGATTAATTACTTTAAAGAATAAGATATTCAGTTATTACTTAATGGGTATCGATTACTTCATTTGAGGTATCAGTCTTTGGTATGTCGAACTTTGAAGCCTTATAAAGAGGCTTAAATGCTTAACCTTTGAGCGTTATTTCAATTTCTAGTATTTATTCAGCGTGTGACATTTATCCTGTTGCTAAAACACGGTAAACTAATTTTTATATGTGCCTTTAAGTTGCGAATTATCAACGAATGAAAGAACAAAAAAAGCCGTTACGTATTGCCTTGGTGGCAGGCGAGTTATCAGGTGATATTTTAGGTGAGGGACTGGTAAAAGCACTTAAAGTCCGTTTTCCAGATGCCATATTTGAAGGCATTGCAGGCCCTCGTATGCAAGCGGCTGGCTGCAAAACACTATTTGATATGGACGAATTATCGGTTATGGGGCTCGTTGAGGTCTTAGGCCGCTTACCGCGTTTACTAAAAATTCGTAAGCAGCTTGTACAGCACTTTATCGATAACCCACCTGATGTGTTTATTGGTATTGATGCACCAGACTTTAACTTGCGTGTTGAAAAGCCTTTAAAAGAGGCGGGTATCAAAACGGTTCAATATGTTAGTCCGTCGGTGTGGGCATGGCGCGAAAAACGTATTCACAAAATTAGTGCTGCAACTAACTTAGTGTTAGCACTGTTACCGTTCGAAAAAGCATTTTATGATAAGCATAATGTGCCTTGTACATTTGTAGGGCATACGCTTGCAGATGATATTGCACTTGAACATGACCAAAATGATGCACGCCATCAGTTAGGTTTAGCTCAAACGGATAAGGTGCTTGCGTTATTACCAGGCAGTCGTGGCTCAGAGGTCGGCCTGTTAAGCGAAACTTATATTCAAACAGCTGCAAAGCTACAAGCTGCAAACCCAGAGCTTAAAATTGTGGTGCCCTTAGTTAATGAAAAACGCAAAGCCCAATTTTGCGATGTGTTAGAAAAAACTGCACCACAGTTAAAGTTAGCGCTATTAGACGGTAAATCAAACCTCGCTATGCAAGCAGCGGATGCTATTTTACTCGCATCAGGTACGGCAACACTTGAAGGTATGCTTTATAAAAAACCTATGGTTGTTGGATATAAAATAAAACCAATGAGTTATTGGATTTTCAAAACATTATTCACTTTCAATATTAAATATTTTTCATTGCCAAATTTATTGGCAGATGAAGAGCTGGTGCCTGAATATTTGCAAACAGAGTGTAATGTTGAGAACTTAGTTGATGCATTAACACCCATGTTAAATTCCGATAATGCAAAACTGAAAGCACGCTTTTTAGCTATTCACAAAGAAATTAGATTAAATGCCAATGAACAAGCTGCGGCTGCAGTTGCGGAGTTACTAGATGCAGATTGAACGACCTAACGTTAACTTTATTGCGGGTGTCGACGAAGTTGGCCGTGGTCCATTAGTCGGTGATGTAGTCACAGCCGCGGTTATTTTAGATCCTGCTAAACCTATTGCAGGCTTAACTGACTCAAAAAAGCTTTCCGATAAAAAGCGTCAATTGCTTGCAACCGAAATAAAAGAAAAAGCACTTTGCTATGCTATTGGCCGTTGTAGCCCAAGTGAAATTGACGAATTAAATATTTTACATGCCACTATGCTGGCAATGAGTCGTGCTGTTGAAGGCTTGAGTGTAAAGCCTGAGTTTGTATTTATTGATGGTAATCGTGTGCCAACTCAATTAACGGTCCCCGCTCAAGCTGTTGTAAAAGGTGATAGTTTAGTAGCTGAAATTTCAGCAGCGTCCATTTTGGCTAAAGTTGCCCGCGATGATGAAATGATCGAGCTTGATAAACGTTACCCAGATTATGGTTTTGCAGGCCATAAGGGATACCCGACAAAAGCACATTTTGCGGCACTTGAACAATACGGTGCAATTGCAGAGCATCGTAAAAGCTTTAAACCTGTACAGCGCATTTTGGCGTTAAAAGGAGAGCAACGCTAATGCCAACGCCGCAATTTGTCCACTTACGTGTTCACTCAGATTTCTCAATGGTGGATGGTCTTGCTAAAACTAAACCAATAGTTGCAAAGGCTGAAGAGTTACAAATGCCTGCGCTGGCAATCACCGATCAAATGAACTTATGTGGTTTGGTGCGTTTTTATGGTGCTGCCCATGGCGCGGGTATTAAACCTATTGTTGGCGCTGATTTTTGGCTAAGAAGCCCTGAGTTTGAAGATGAACCATGTCGTATAACCATATTAGCGAAAGATAATGATGGCTATAAAAATCTCACATTATTGATTTCTAAGGCGTATCAGCGCGGGCATTTATTTCATCGCCCAGTTATTGATCGTGAATGGTTAGTTGAATTAAAAGACGGCTTGATTATTCTCTCTGGCGCGAAAGATGGTGATTTAGGCAAAGCACTGCTTAAAGGTAATGCAGGGCTTATTGAGTCAGTAGTAAGCTTTTATAAACAGCATTTCAGCGATCATTACTACCTTGAATTAATTCGAACAGAGCGCCCATTAGAAGAAGATTATTTACACCTAGCCGTTGAGCTTGCCGCACAAGAGCAGTTACCTGTGGTAGCAACGAACGAAGTGGTGTTTTTAAAACCAGAAAACTTTGAAGCCCATGAAATCCGCGTAGCAATTCATGATGGTTACACGCTTGAAGATAAGCGCAGGCCTAAACGCTTTTCAGATCAGCAATACCTAAAAACAGCACAGCAAATGGCTGAGCTATTTAGTGATATTCCTGAAGCGCTGGAAAACACTGTGGAAATTGCCAAACGCTGTAATGTAACCGTGCAGCTTGGGACTTACTTCTTACCAGATTACCCAACCGGTTCGCTGAAAATAGAAGACTTCTTGGTTAAGGTCTCTGAAGATGGCCTTGAAGAGCGTTTACAGTTCTTGTTCCCAGATGAGCAAGAGCGTAAAGAAAAACGCGGTGAGTATGACGAGCGTTTAAAAATAGAGCTCGACGTAATCAACCAAATGGGTTTCCCAGGTTACTTCTTGATCGTAATGGAGTTCATTCAGTGGAGTAAAGATAACAATATTCCGGTAGGTCCTGGGCGTGGTTCAGGTGCCGGCTCATTGGTGGCTTACGCGCTGAAAATTACCGACCTTGATCCGCTCGAATTTGACTTACTATTCGAACGTTTCTTGAACCCCGAACGTATTTCAATGCCCGATTTCGACGTCGACTTCTGTATGGATAGGCGCGATGAGGTAATAGATCACGTAGCGGCGCTTTATGGTCGTGATGCGGTATCTCAGATTATTACCTTTGGTACCATGGCTGCAAAAGCGGTTATCCGTGACGTAGGCCGTGTACTTGGTCACCCTTATGGCTTTGTTGATCGTATTTCAAAATTAGTACCGGGCGATCCGGGCATGACCTTGGCTAAAGCGTTTGATGTTGAGCCGCGGTTACAAGAAGCCTACGACGGTGATGAAGAGGTCAAAGAACTTATTGATATGTGTCGCATCCTTGAAGGGTGTACACGTAATGCCGGTAAGCACGCCGGTGGTGTTGTAATATCGCCAACAACGATTACTGATTTTGCCGCCCTTTATTGTGATGATGAGGGTAAATTCCCGGTAACGCAATTTGATAAAAACGACGTTGAAACAGCCGGTTTAGTTAAGTTTGACTTCTTAGGTCTAAGAACACTTACTATCTTGCAGTGGGCAATTGATATGACTAACGAGCGCTTAGCTCGTGAGGGTAAAGAGCCGGTTGATATCAACGCCATTCCACTTGATGATAAGCCAAGTATTGAGTTATTGCTACGCGCCGAAACCACCGCAGTATTCCAGTTAGAATCTCGTGGTATGAAAGACCTTATTCGTCGTCTAAAGCCCGACTGCTTCGAAGATATGATCGCACTGGTAGCACTGTTTCGCCCAGGCCCATTGCAATCAGGCATGGTAGATAACTTTATCGACCGTAAGCATGGTCGCGAAGAGTTATCTTATCCAGATGTGCAGTGGCAACACGATAGTTTGATTCCGATTCTAGAACCGACCTATGGTATCATTCTTTATCAAGAGCAGGTAATGCAGATTGCGCAGGTACTGGCTGGCTATACGCTAGGTGGCGCTGACATGCTGCGTCGTGCGATGGGTAAGAAAAAGCCAGAGGAGATGGCAAAGCAACGTTCAACCTTCGAAGAAGGCGCTGTTAATAACGGAGTTGACGGCGAACTTGCAATGAAAATCTTCGACTTGGTAGAGAAGTTCGCAGGTTATGGTTTTAACAAATCTCACTCTGCGGCTTATGCATTGGTGTCGTATCAAACGCTGTGGATGAAAACCCACTACCCAGCAGAGTTTATGGCTGCGGTAATGTCGGCGGATATGGATAACACCGATAAAATTGTTACCTTGGTTGATGAATGTGAAAACATGAAACTGACCTTGTTACCGCCAGATGTAAATGCGGGTGAGTACAAGTTTACGGTTAACCGTCAAGGTGAGATTGTTTACGGTATTGGTGCTATTAAAGGAGTAGGTGAGGCGCCTGTTGAAGCCATTTTAGAAGCACGAAGTGAAGGTGGGGCTTTCAAAGACTTATTTGATTTTTGTGCGAGAGTTGATTTAAAACGTTTAAATAAACGTGTGGTAGAAAAACTAATTTATGCCGGTGCGCTTGACCAGTTAGGGCCAGATAAAACCCAACCAGGTCGTGCGACTTTATTAGCGAGCTTAAAAGATGCCATGCGAGCGGCCGATCAGCATCATAAGGCTGAATCATTAGGTCAGGCCGATTTATTTGGGTTATTAGCCACAGAGCCTGACGAAGTTGAACAAGCATTTATAAAAGCAACTGATTTAACGGATAACGAATGGCTTGATGGCGAAAAAGAAACGTTGGGCCTTTATTTAACTGGTCACCCTATAAATCAGTATAGAAAAGAGCTAAGACACTACACATCAGGCCGCCTTGTTGACCTACAACCGACAAACCGCGATGTGCAGTCAACAGCAGCTGGTCTTGTTATTAATGCGCGAACCCTTATTAATAAAAAAGGAAATCGTTGGGGTCTTGTAACTTTAGATGACAAGAGTGCCCGTATTGATGTACGCTTATTCCCAGAACAGTTTGAAATGTACCAAGATATGCTACAAGTTAATAATATCTTGGTGATATCTGGACAGGTCAGCTTTGATAACTTCTCTGGTGGCATTACAATGACCGCTAGAGACATATGCACCATTGCTCAAGCGCGAGAAAAACGTATAAAAGCGATTAAAATGACGTTGAATATGGTGCAAATCGAGGCGAACTTCTTCGATAATTTACAAAAAGTACTGGAACCTTATAAGTTTGGTACTTGTCCTATAAAAGTATTCTATCAACGTCCGGATGCGTTGGCTGAGATTACCTTAGGAACCGAATGGTGTGTTACGCCTAGTGATGACTTAATTCATAAGTTATCGCTGATGGCGGCGCAAGATGTAGAACTAGAATTTAATTAATTAGGTAGTTTAGAGCATGAGCCTCAATTATCTTGATTTTGAGCTTCCAATCGCAGAATTAGAAGCAAAAATTGAAGAATTACAAAATGTAAGCCGCGCTGGCGAATTAGACCTTGGATTAGAAGAGGAAGTCAGTCGATTAAAAGAGAAAAGCGCTGAAATGAAAGAGAAAATCTTCTCTGAATTAGGTGCTTGGCAGGTTTCTCAGTTAGCCCGTCATCCGTTGCGTCCTTATACTCGTGATTACATCGAGCGCATTTTCACGGAATTTGACGAACTAGCAGGCGACCGTACTTTTGCTAACGACCCTGCTATTTTAGGTGGTGTTGCACGCTTTGAAGGTCAACCAGTTATGGTTATTGGCCAACAAAAAGGGCGTGATACAGCAGAAAAAATCAAACGCAACTTTGGTATGCCAAAGCCTGAAGGTTACCGTAAAGCATTGCGCTTAATGGAAATGGCTGAGCGTTTCAAAATGCCAATCATGACCTTTATCGACACCCCAGGTGCGTACCCAGGAGTTGGTGCTGAAGAGCGTGGTCAAAGTGAAGCGATTGCACGCAACCTAAAAGTAATGGCGGCGTTAAAAGTACCAACCATCTGTACTGTTATTGGTGAAGGTGGTTCAGGTGGCGCATTAGCAATTGGTGTGGGCGACCGTGTAAACATGCTGCAATACAGTACTTACTCTGTAATTTCACCGGAAGGTTGTGCATCAATCTTATGGAAAAGCGCAGATAAAGCACCATTAGCTGCAGAGGCGATGGGTGTAACTGCTGCACGTGTTAAAGAGCTTGATTTAATTAACAACGTCATTGATGAGCCACTAGGTGGCGCACATCGTAATTACGATGCGATGGCACGTAACCTTAAAAACCAACTTAAGCGTGACCTTGCTGACTTACAAGGCCTTTCACTAGATGAAATGCTTGATCAGCGTTACAAACGTTTAATGTCGTTTGGCTATTGCTAAACACAGCTTATAAACGGAAAAGCCGCTTTTGCGGCTTTTTTTGTTTTATAATGCCTGTAACTATTATGCTTGTATATTGATTGGTTTTTAATGCAAACATCAGATTTATATCACCATTTTTTAGCTCAATTACAGCCTTTACTGAATACTCAGCACAGGTGCTTTAGTGTGGCTTTATCCGGTGGTGTTGATTCGGTTGTGTTATTACATTTAATGACTACTGTGCGAATGCAGTATCCTGAACTTGAAATCGAAGCGGTGTATGTCAATCATGGTTTGAGTCAACATGCTGGTGAGTGGCAAAGGTTTTGTCAATCGTTATGTGAAAAGCTTGATGTAGCATTTAAAGCGGTGCGCGTTGAAATTGTTGAGCGTGCACGCACCTCACTTGAAGCACAAGCCCGAGAGGCTAGATACCAAGCACTCGATGAAAACTGTTCAGCAGGCAGTGTGTTACTGCTTGGTCAGCATTTAAATGATCAGCTTGAAACCTTCTTGTTGCGACTCAAACGTGGCTCAGGCTTGCAAGGCTTGGCATCGATGCAACAGCAGCGATTACTCGCGTCAGGACGCGTATGTTTTAGGCCTCTCATTAATATTACTCGTGAGCAAATTGAACAGTTTGCTGATGAATTTGCCATTACCCATATCACAGATGATTCAAATAGCGATGAGCGTTTTGATCGTAACTTTTTACGTCATCAAGTGATGCCACTATTAACGATGCGTTTTCAGGGGTTTGAAAAAAGTGCTGCACGCAGTATTCGGCTGTTACAGAAGCAGCAATCGCTACTTGATGAATATACGCAAAGTGACCTTGCACAGTGTCAAAATCAGCACGGGGGCTTAAGTTGTGGGTCCGTTGCAAAGTTTAGTGAAGTTCGCCAAGCCAACCTTGTGCGTGCGTGGCTTAATCAATTTACTCACCAATTGCCTTCTGAAAATCAGCTGCGGCAAATTATTGAACAAGGCTTAACAGCGCAGGCTGATGCGCAATTGAAAATTAGTTTGCAAAGCGGTGATGTGCGCCGTCATCAACAGCATTGGTATTTTGTTGTTGAGCAAGCTGCTCCTGATGCAATGATGGTTGACTTACAGCCCGTGCAGTTGTCTGATGGCAGAATGCTTGCGCCGCATAAAGGCAAAGGTGTTCGTATGCCTTTAGAAAATGAGCAAGTGAAGGTTATGTTCAATAATCCACAGGCTCGAATTAAGCCAGTTAACAAGCCAGGTTCAAATACCTTAAAGCATTGGTTTAAAGATGCCAAAGTAGCTCCTTGGTTACGTGCGCAAGTGCCGCTTATTTACTATAACGATGAGCTAGTGCAGGTGGTTGGCTATTTTGTTAGTGCTCAGCACAGTGCTGATGATGGAATTTTTTGGGAGATAGATGTATGAGTGAACAACCACATGCTGGTTTATCACTAGTTAAGAAGGCACCGCTTGGATTTGTGTTGTCGGTGTTAGTTGCAGTAATTGCGAGTGTTGTTTTCACACAGTTGACTTTAAATACGCTCTTTTATGCGCTGGCTGGCGGAGTCGTGTGCTCGTTATTGCTATTGGCTTATTGGTCAGGTAAAGGCGGTATTTTCTTTATTTTAGGCGTGCTTACGCCACTGGCGTTAGTAGTGATATCGCCCCTTACCACGATGGCTGCATTACTTTATTTATTGAGTGGTTTTTTCTCTGGCTTTTGGTTGGTATTACTAGGCTATAAGCTGATGGTTAAAAAAGCCTAACGGGGGATGTTAGGCTTTCTATTTGATTAGTAGGCTCTGGCGCAATTTCTGCCTGCTGCTTTAGCCTTGTAAAGACCTTTGTCAGCACGGGCAAATACTTCGTTTTCGCAGTCTTGGTTGTTAGCAAGTGTAAAACCTATGCTAGATGTAACCTTGTATTGCGCCATTAAATCAGACTGAGCAACTAAGTGCATAATGCGATCGGCAATCACTTTGTTGGTTGTAAATTCTGGGTCATCGATAAGCAAAGCAAATTCATCACCACCAAAACGAAAGATTGAATCGGTGCCGCGTACGCTTTTATTTAGTACTTTAGAAAACTCTTGCAGTACATCATCGCCAATCTTGTGACCAAAATTATCGTTAACTTGTTTGAAGTTATCTAAATCCAGCAACATCAAGCTAAATGGGCGGTGTTGCCTGCGACAACGCTCAAGCCTTTGTGCCAAGCTGTCATTAAATTGGCTGCGATTATTGAGACCGGTTAAGGCATCTTTAGTTGCAAGTCGTAATACACGGTTATACATAACCGCATTACGTAATGGGTAAATAAGTGCGCTGTGCAGTTGTTGCAATTTGCTTTTTATAGCTTGTCCCATAGGAAACTTACTAAAGTATATTAGCTGACCAAGGCGCTCATTTTCGATATCTAAATCAAATGAATAAGGCGTCTGGCTGGTGTCGCTTTCTGCACTTTGGCAAACACCAAGGGAAGACTGAAATTGCAAACCCGACAAGTTTATTAATTGTTTAGCATGGTCAGCAAAAATTGTAAGAATTTCCTCAATTGATAGAGTTGTCTGTAATTTCGCTACAAGGCCATGCGCACTGCTTAGTTCATTATTTCGGTAATATTCTGCCGAAAATGGCATGAATTCGCCACGTGCAGACACTCGCTGCGTCAAAATATGGACATTTTCCACGATAATTCTCCCCCCGGAGTGTTTAGATACTGTGAGTAAGCGAGATTTGTGCCACTTTTTTAAACTGGCTGAAAAACAAATGGTTGCTATATTTAAAGAAAGGTATAGCTGGTCATCAAGTCGAAAGGAGTTTATTGCTTGCAAAATGTACTGATTCAAGTGTTTGGCTTGCTTGTCGCTGCCGTTGTATTTGTTTGGTTCTTCAAACGAATTGGTTTACCTCCTATTCTTGCCTACTTGGCAACCGGTGTATTGGCGGGAAGCCACGGCATTGGCTGGATGGCGCAAAG
This sequence comes from Pseudoalteromonas sp. CO133X, assembly GCA_004208945.1. GTDB lineage: Bacteria > Pseudomonadota > Gammaproteobacteria > Enterobacterales > Alteromonadaceae > Pseudoalteromonas. The sequence goes on from SGPE01000016.1 coordinate 67,249, forward strand.
TCATGAAATGCACTTTGTAGCAGAACTCGGTATTGTGTTTTTGCTCTTTAGCCTTGGGCTTGAGTTTTCGATTCCACGCTTGATGGCAATGCGCAATATTGTATTTGGGCTGGGATCATTGCAAGTTGTAGTCACTAGCCTTGTCTTTATCATTATTTTGCTATTGCTTGAGCATAGCCTGTTAAATAGCTTTACGATTGCAACACTTATGGCGTTATCTTCTACAGCCGTTGTGGTTAAGCTGTTAAAGGAGTCTGGTGAGCTTAATCAACGGCGCGGTCAGCTTGCTGTGGGTGTATTACTGTTTCAAGATATTGCAGTTGTGCCGTTGTTAATTGTTTACCCGCTTTTAGCGCAAAGTGGCTCAGATGCCATTGCCGGCGCACTGGCTTTTGCATTAACCAAAGGAGCATTTGTATGCGCTTTATTGTGGGCAATTGGGAAATGGATCTTACCTAAGGTATTCAGTGAGATCGCACTGGTTCGTACCGATGAGTTATTTGTTTTAACCACCTTGTTGGTCGCACTATTTGCAGCAGGCCTTACGTATTTATTTGGCCTTTCTATGGCACTGGGTGCATTTTTAGCAGGGATGATGCTAGGCGAGAGCCAATATCGTCATCAATTAGAAGCTGATATTAGACCGTTTCGCGATATTTTAATGGGGCTATTTTTTGTTACGGTCGGCATGCAGCTTGATGTGTTATATGTGCTAAATAGTTGGTATTGGATCTTAGCTGTATTAGTTGGGCTGCTCTTTTTTAAAATTGCCGTATTAGCAATTTCAGCGCAAGTGATTGGTGAGCGTAAACAAGATGCCGTGGCTGCTGGCATTATGCTATGGCAAATGGGGGAGTTTGGTTTTGTATTAATCGCACTGGCATCGCAGCATTTGCTGATCAGCACAGAGCAAGCATCATTTCTTATTGCCGTGGGCGTCTTATCAATGGCACTCACTCCTTATTTGATAGAGAAAACCCCCGTACTTTTAAAGCGCTTTGGTTTACTTTCCCATGCAGGTCAGTACTGGCAACAGCCAGCTACAAGCAGTCCTCTTTATCATAATCATGTGGTGATTTGTGGCTTTTCGCGTGTAGGGCAAACTGTTGCTCGTTTTCTTAAGCCTGAGGCCATTGAGTACGTGGCTATTGAAAGTAACCCTATTTTATTGCAAGAAGCAAAAGCTGCGGGTGAACCGATTATTTTTGGTCATGTAAAACAAAAAGATATTTTAAAATCGGCAGGGGTAGAGCGAGCACGGCTTGTTATTATTACATTCGCAGACTTTGAACAAACGCAAGTCGTTGTTGATGCAATAAAACAAATAGCGCCCAAAGTTAAAATTTTAGTCCGCATGCGAGATGATTCTGAGCTGGAAACACTCAAAGAGTTAGGCGTTACAGAAGTTGTGCCAGAGACCCTAGAAGCGAGTTTAATGCTAGTTTCGCATGTGCTTTATATGTCTGGTGTTCCCATGACACGAATTATTCGCAGAGTGAGTAAAGAGCGCCGTAATCGCTATCAATTTTTAAATGGCTTTTTTACTGGGGATAAGCTTGATAGCGAAGAAACCAGTTCTGATCGATTAGAATATTTACACGTTATTGCACTGCCTGAATATGCGTTTGCTGTGAATCAAAAAATCAGTGAGCTAAAGCTCGAACAGCGCCGAGTATCGGTTAGAGCACTGCGCCGACAAGACAGGGAAATAGAAGCCCCATCATCGCAAACAGTATTAATGGCTGGCGATATTCTTGTTTTACAAGGTAAACCGCGTCGAGTAGAGCGTGTAGAACATTATTTACTCGATGGAACAGAGTAATTAGTCAAGCTCTAAGAATTTACGAATTTCGGGCAGTTTATTGAGCCCGTCTTGGTAACCTATTTCAATCAGCTTTTGGGTATAGCGTTTTTCGAACAGTAAGTAACTGGTTAAACTCGATTGTGAGCGTTTTTTTACACCTATCATACGCAGTAGCACTTTAATCGCGATTGGCATATCGTCATAAAATTGTGCTGCAATCATATTAAAATTTTGTGAGGGATTAATGATACAGGTATCAATCTGTTTAAGTTCTTGATGTTTGTCACGCGCAGGTAACAAACCAAGTGTTCTGTTGATGCGTTCTAACCGCTCTAAATCAGATTGCAGCGTGTCGGTAAAAACACTATCAAGCAGGTGACCTGCAATATTTGAAAGCCCAGGGTAATGGGGTTGATACCCTGGTGGATGCATTTCTTTGGGTTCATCAACACCAATAATAAAGATTTTTTCAGCGCCTAAATGCACAGAAGGGCTCAGTGGTGACAACTGATGTATAGAACCATCGCCAAAATAATGGTTATGTACATTAACACTTGGAAACACCATAGGAATAGCACTTGATGCCATTAAATGTTCTACATTAATACGCGTTGCTTGACCTTCACGTTTCGCCCGTTGCCATGGTTTTTGCGTAAGCGATTGAAAAAAAGCGACAGAATCACCGGTTGTGTAACTTGACGCAGTAATAGACACAGCATCAAGGTAGTTTTTATGTAAGTTACGTTCTATGCGTGATAAGTCTAAAATTTCGTTAAGAAGTTTTCTCAGCGGTTTATTATTTAGCAAGCTTGCTGGTGGATGATTAATGTGTTCAGACTGGAAACTCGTTAGAATATTACGTGTTAGATGTAAAAACACGCTTAAAAAATCACTTTTGTACACTTGAGAGGTGGAAAAGTTTTTCCAGACCCATTCCAGCTTTTTACTCGCCAAATGGGCGCACGACGCATAACATGCAAGTGCGGCGGAATTAATTGCCCCCGCTGATGTCCCATTAATAATAGTAAAAGGTAATGGGGCAGTGCGAGGCATACTTTGTGTTATTGCTTTCAACACGCCGACTTGATAAGCGGCACGCGCGCCACCACCTGTTAATAATAAGGCGATTTTAGAGTGCTGTGTTTTTTTTAACTTACTGCTCATAGTTGCATTTAAATTGTTGTGCGTCTTTACTTTATTTATCAACTGTAAGTCTTTAAGCTAGAAGAAGCAAAGTTTACCTAATTGCTCACGTTATTTTGTCGAGTTTTATGTCTGTTTTTTTAAAGGAGTCTGTATGTCAGAGCATTCGTCAGAGACCGAAGTACAAAAGCGTCCAGTTAATAACAACCTTATATTTGGTGTTGTTATTTTAATTATTGTTGCCTGTGTTGCAGCGTATATTTTACTCCAACCAGACGATAAGCCGACGCAAACCGTAGAGGATATTGTAACCGAAGAAGTACCTATGGCGGAGTTTCAAGAGCCCGAACCAGAGCCAGAACCCGAACCAGTTGCAGCACCAGAACCAGAGCCCGTTGTTGTTGAGCAGCCTGTAGCACGTGAAGAAGAGCCAGTGCCAGAGGTAGAACCATTACCTACATTAAACGAAAGCGATGAGGTGGTTGTTGCTCGCATGGACGAAGTACTGAGCGATCAGGTTATGAGTTTAATGGTGACCGATGACCTTATTCGTCGCGGTGTAGTGTATGTAGATAACATTGCAAAAGGCAAAGTAGCAGCTAGCCATGCACCTGTTGAACGTCCAAAAGAGTCATTTAAAGTTATTGAAGGTGATATTTTAACGATTGACCCAAACAGTTATGAGCGCTACACCCCTTATGTGAAATTATTTACTAGTTTAAGTGCTGCGCAGGCTATTCGCATTTATGATGAATATAAACCATTAATAAACGAAGCATATGCTGAGATTGGCTACGAAGGCGATGCCTTTAATCAAACTCTTGAAGAAGCGATTGACGTTCTACTTGATACGCCAGAACCAAAAGGTGACATGCCATTAGTGCGCAACTCAGTGACTTATCAATATGCTTATTCAGAGTGGGAAAACCTTCCACAAGCGCAAAAGCAGCTTTTGCGTATGGGCCCTGAAAATATGAAAAAAGTGAAAGCGGCATTACGTAACATAAAAGCTGAACTAGAAAAGTAAGCTTTTAAACCATTAAATACAGTGCGATTGTACAGCAAGTATGCAATCGCACTTTCTTTTTCGAATACCCCTTGAATAACAGGCTAAAACTAGAGATAATCCCTCCCGCGCCAAACAAGGCCCTCAATGGTAGTCTTATTGGTCCTCTCGCAACACTAGCAGGTGAACCTGGTCAGGCCCGGAAGGGAGCAGCCACAGCGTGTGACGTGTGTGCCGAGATGTGGCTGGTAAGACTGCCACCCAAATTCTTCTTGGGTTGTCGTTTGAAGTATAAGATGACATAAATTGGAAGTATAAGGTGGCATAGCCTATTTTCTTCCCAAAAGACAAATCAACCTATTCCCAGCAAAAAGCTAAACACTTCCTTATAAAACTTCCATAAATCTGTAAGCTAAGAATAGATCTACTAGTTTAATCAGCTTTTTATGAGCATGAAAATGCCAAGCTTACTCTGTGTTAATTACTGCGGTGCAGTATCAATAAGAAAAAGTTTCTTGGGTGATTAAAATCACGATACCATTAAAATTTTAAACGGCACTTTTCAAAGCATATGACGAGAAAAAATATTCCGAACTATGTAACTCACCCAAGGTATGGCAGTACTCCATTGGTTTCCAAAGATGAAGTGCCAGCATGCACAATAGACAGTGCACACTGGCGTTACTCAAGCCTTCAATATTTTCCTGAAACGGCGATTTTTGCAGATACTTCTAAGCAGAATTTTGCTATTTACCCCCGCAAGATTTATGTAGATATAGAAGAAACGTGTGAAGTATGTAGCAGGCCTTTTATCTTCTATGCACAAGAGCAGAAACATTGGTTTGAAGACCTAGGCTTTTGGATTGATGCACATTGCACTAGGTGTGTTGAATGCAGAAAAAAAGATCAAAGCACTCGCTTTATGCACAAACGGTATCAAGAATTTATCGCTTTAAAGGAGCAAACGAATCCACAAAATAAAGAACTCAAGCAAATAGCAATAAAGCTTTATAAATTGGGGTATATACGAAATCCAAATAAGCTGAATATTGACACCGGAAGTTAGCAAATTAAGTCACTGACTTGTTGCTTCTGTAATAAAAGCTATCGAATGCAATACAGTAAGTTACAGCCTTATTATTTCCTAGCCATTTCCTATTATGTAAGCGAAGAGCATCTGTCGATAAAACTAGTGTCGGCGTTTAAATGTAAAGGCTGACTCTAATCGTGTTAGTTACGTGGTGTTTTAGTTTTGGCTCGACTATTTCTATCTGCTGAGAGTGTTTAAACTTAAATAGTTGAAAAGGCTCTCTAAAGTTGATGAATGTAAGCTTAACATTCTGTGCAATTTGTAATTGAAGGTTCAATCATAGGGCCCTTCAAAATTTAAAGGAAAAATTGACTATAAAGGGTCGTTGTCTCATGGTGCATCTTATGTATATAGACCACTTAGCGAGGTAATAAATAATTTTGGTAATCTTACTGGTATTTATTCAACAACAGTGCCTATCGTTGATAACTATGTGGAGAAAAGGTAAGTGAAGGAAAGTAATAAGCAACTATATTTATTTATGATTCTTATTGAGTTCCCATTGGCTGCATTTTTAAAAGGAAGCCTATTGGTTGCATGCGTATTGTGTTTATTAGGTGTTACTTCTTATTTTAAACTTAAACCATTTATTTATTTGAAGAAAAATGTCTCCAATTTCAGTCTATATCTTTTTGGTAGTTATGTTGCGGGGGCATTATCTGCTGCATATACATATAGTTCAGATTTTAGTACAGACTATGCTTTTGGGATCTTTCTATTAATTAATCTGATACTTTTACCTTTTTTTTATAAAGTAAAGAGTGCAATTGAGAATCATTTATTCGCGGGTAAATAATTAGCGTCCAACTATAAATGAAAGCAAAGCCAGTGGGAGCTTGTTTTCTTTTATCTGGCGTTTGAATGTTGGCGCTTCGCTTCCTTTGGTTTATGCCAAAGGCTAAATTTGAGGAAACGTATTTTTCTGAGTTAGAAACTATCTAGTGAAAGCTGGGAAGTCCAGCGAGTCATTTCAAAAATCAGGTATTTCATATCTTAGAATGTCTGTTTCTTTGCGTTAAGGGTTAGGTCTTGGAATAGGGTTTATTGCAAGTAGTAGAAACTGAAGTCGTTATTTCTCTTACCGCTAAACTAAATTTTCAAATTAATAGAATCAGCTTTTTAAATTAGCATTAGGGGGCAGTAGTTATTATTTAGTGTGAATTATACTATATTAACATTAAATGTAATGCAAATGGGAATTGTTCGTGATAACATCTTTGCGCTATTTCAATAACAAGGGTTATTATGAATTTTTCTCTACTTCCTACAGCCACAGCGGTGAGCATAGCGCTTTTGTCAAACAGTGCTTTTGCAGCGGAACAAACTAATAAAAAAGAAACAGACCTCATAGAAAAAATTACTGTAAATGGTAAGTACATTGTTAACGAAAATATCGATACAGCGACAGGCCTTGGTTTATCTATTCGTGAGACTCCACAGTCTGTAACGGTCTTTACTGCTGAGCGTATCAGAGATCAAGATTTAGACACGATTATTGACGCAGTCGATAATACGGTTGGTTTGTCATCTTCAAAAATGGATAACATTCGTAACACCATGCAATCACGCGGGTTTAATGTGTCTAACTATCAAATTGATGGTGTGCCTTTATCGTGGAGTTTGGCAGGGGATTCTGGTGAAACGTCAGCGGATGTTGCAATTTATGAACGAGTAGAGTTTGTACGAGGCGCAACGGGTCTACTAACAGGTGCGGGCGACCCATCTGCATCAATTAATCTTGTTCGCAAACGCGCGCGTAATACTGACTTAACTGGTTACGTTGATGCTTCAATAGGAAGTTGGAATAAAAAAGAGTTAACCCTTGATATCGCGAATGGCCTAAATGATAGCGGTACAGTGCGCGGTCGAGTGGTCGCAAAAGTGGTTGATAGTGAATCATATATCGACTTATACGAAGAGAATAAAAATATCTTCTACGGTGTATTAGAGACTGACCTAACACCTGATACTACCCTGCGTGTAGGGGCGAGTTACCAGAACAGTGATCCGCATGGTCCTGTGTGGGGCGCTTTACCTGCATACTATACCGATGGCACAGCAGCTGAGTGGGATGACTCTAAAACCACGGCCCTTGATTGGACTCGTTGGGAAACAACGCACAAAAACTATTTTGCAACCGTTGAGCATTTATTTTCAAATGGTTGGCAGTTAACAGCAAATTATAATCACTCAAAATATGATAAAGAAAGCCGCTTATTTTATGTCTATGGTGCATTAGATAAAGAAACAGGGGCAGGCTTAACAGGGCAACGTTATTTTGCGTTTGGCTCAACAGAGCAAGACAGTGTTGATGTGCAGCTTAAAGGTCAATACACTTTGTTTGAACAGAGTCATGACTTTGTGGTGGGTGCGCTTTACTCTAAGCAAACTGGTGAAACAAGTACTCGCGATCCCGATCCTATCATTGGTGGTAGCGCATGGGATGCGGTTCCTATTGATAACTTTTTTGATTTCCAAGGGGATGATATTGCAGAACCTAATTGGACTGAAGAAGTGACACTACAAGATGATAACGACACAGTACAAAAAGGCTTTTACGCAGCTACACGAGTTTCGTTAACTGATGCGTTTAAAGTGATTGCTGGTGGGCGTATTTCGTCATGGGAGCGAGAGCGCTACTATTACGGCGATCAACAAGATTACGGTGATTCAGGGGTTTTTGTGCCTTACTTTGGTGCACTCTTTGATTTAAATGATCAGCACCGCATGTATGCCAGCTACACAGAAATTTTTCGTCCGCAAAATAGCTTAGATGCGAACGGGGAGTATTTAGACCCTGTTGATGGTAAAGCAAGTGAAATTGGCTTAAAGAGTGCTTATTTTGATGAGCGTTTGCAAACATCTTTGGCTATTTTTGATATTCAACAAGATAACTTAGCAGCAGAAGACCCCAACTTTGTGCCAACCGCTGAACAAATGTCAGCATATTATGGCGCTGAAGGAACACAAAGTCGCGGCTTTGAGTTTGAAGTGATGGGGGAGCCTGTGGATGGTTGGAATATCTCAGCCGGCTACTCACAGTTTAAAGCCGAGGATGCCGATAACAACAAAGTAAATACAGATTCACCACGTAAGCAATTTAAGTTATTTACGACCTACCAATTTGTAAAACAATTACCAGCGCTTACAATCGGTGGTGGTCTTAACTGGCAAAGCAAGTCGTATGCGCAAGGTACAACACGTAATGTAGAGCAAGATGCTTATACAATTGTAAACTTGATGGCGCGTTATAATATTAATGAATCAATGGATTTACAGTTAAATGTTAATAATCTATTTGATAAGAAATACTATAATTACATGACAGCAGGCTACTATGACCTTTACCGCTATGGTGCGCCACGCAATGCATCACTGAGCTTCAGTTATAACTTTTAATTGATTGCTCGGGATAGGCTCATATCGAGTTGCAACTAAAGGTGCATTTGTGCACCTTTAGTTTTATGGTTATCAGGGCTTCTTCGCTATTCTAGCTTTAAACAGCGACGAGCTGTTTCATTTTGTGACAACTCATTTCCTTCTTTAATCTTATTGATCTTAAATAACACCCTTTTAAATAAACTGGCTTATTCTGTTGCCAAATTAAGTAACGAGCTATTTGCTTGTTTGAGGGATTTTAGATAAATGATTACGTTAGATGAGCAGCGTTTAACATCGTTAAAACGTGGCTTTCATATACCACCTAAGCCTGAACTACTCGATGAAATTGCAACTGAAATGGAGTTAGACGATGCTTGCTTAGATAGAATTGCCAGCATGATCTCTAAAGATATTAGCCTCTCTGCTTTATTATTAAAAACCATCAACAGCCCTTTTTTTGGCTTACAAAGAACGATCAGTGATATAAAACAAGCGGCTATGTTTTTGGGTTTAGAGCAACTAAATCGCTTAGTTACACTCGCATTACTTAAGAACAACTTTGTTGGTGATGCCTGCATCAGTTTAGAGCGATTCTGGGATGAGTCTGTTGAAGTAGCAAACGCTTGTGTATGGCTTGGACATAGTTACAAGTCGCTGATGCCAGTTGATGAGCTCTACTCGTTAGGCCTTTTCCACAATGTTGGCATTGCAGCAATGGCTCTAAAATACCGTGACTATATTGACGTATTACAACACGCAAATCATGCAAAAGAGCAAGTAATAACCGATCTTGAGCAAGCTCGTTATCAGTGCGACCATGCTGTTATAGGTTATTTTATTGCCACATCGTGGCACTTACCTAAGCCGCTATGTAACGTTATTTTAAACCATCATAATAGCCACTTTTTACAGCTAAGTGATAATGACCACCAGCGAATGGCCTTTGCTATTTTAAAATGTGCAGAAAGCATGATTGACTATGCCAGACACAGGCAACATTCAAGCGAGTGGCTAAAAATTAAAGATCAGTGCTTTATCGAGTTAGGAGTTATTGAGCAGGAATACGCTGATCTTCTAGAAGATTACCTCGACAATTCAATGGCGAGTTAAAGCCAATAAAAACCTTCGATAAGCAAGCGGGTGGTGTTAATTCACTGCTCGCTTTTTTGTCTTGACCTTAAAGTGAGCTTTAAAGTTAGAGTTTTTGTATCTTAACGACTAACGAGGTACAAAATGACAACTATTAAGTACACAATTCTATTGCTCGCATTACTAGCAACAAGCTATGTAGAAGGCGCAACCAAAATAATTGAGCTGGCAGGCGAAAAGGTGCCTGTTGTTGAAGGTGGCTTATATGATCAGTATCGCTCTAATCCCCCATTATCAGTTATAGCTGAGCAGGTTCCTGATATTGATCTATCATGGTTTAAAACATTACATAAGCAAAAAGTTGATATGGGCTTTGAGTCTTACTCGCCAAATTTTTACTATAAAAACAGTAAGATTACCGCTGTATTTAGCGCCGATCTCGATGTATTAACCTCATTGATCCCAGCCAGTGTTTTAGAGCATGTTGAGCCAATAAGTTTATGGCCTGGGCGAGGGCTAGCTGCAATAACGGATTATGCTTATCATTACTGCGATAACGATACATACAACGAGTTCGCCATTTCAGTGATCACCACCAAGCCGGATGCATGGAATTTAGGCGTTATTTCGTTACTTAATAACCAATGGAATGATGACTTTTGGGGTGTTGTTTTAAAGCTACCCGTTGATACAGAACTTGCGCGAGTGCGAGGTGTAGTGGGCTATAATCTACCTAAATGGACCACTAAAATTAGCTATAAAAATACCCCTAAGACACTGACGTTTTCATTATTCTATAGTGCCACAAATGAGCCGGATGTGATCATCACAGGTAAAAAGCTAAGTGATGAATCAACTGATGAGAAATTTGTCCGAAACAGTTTTATGAATCACAATCAACAGGGAATGTTAACAACTGGCTATGCGGATAATCGATATTTACGCTATGCATCAAGTACGTCTGATGAGGATGTAAGCCTTGAACTGCATCAGGGAGAATTATCACAGTTTATTCGCTCACTTGATTTAGGCAGTATGGTTAAATATGAGTACGTTCCTGATTTTCAAAGTGCGTTATATGCACCAACACACTTTAAAGCCAAGCCTTAGCGAGGAGTGACACAATGAAAATAGGTGAGCTTGCAAAACGAACGGGTCTTAGTGCGTCTAAAATTCGTTTTTATGAGGATATTGGTTTACTAAAAATGGTTGAGCGTAAAGCAAATGGCTATCGCTCATATCCTAAAGAAGCCGAAGTCGTTTTAAACTTGATAGTTAGTGGGCAACAAGCAGGTTTTAGTCTGGATGAATTAAAAGCGCTGTTACCGGCAGATTTATCTGGTTGGCACCATGCTCAACTTATTGATGCATTGAAACAAAAAGTGATGGATATCGAGCAATTACAAGCAAAGTTAGCCGAAAATAAACAGCGCTTAACAGAGATCCTCACAGAAATTGATGCAAAGCCAGATGATATGGATTGTGCAGACAATGCTAAACGTGTTTTGTCGCAAATGGGATTAAAAAATGACAAATAGCTATTGACCTTAAAGTTTACTTTAAGCTTATAGTTTTGACATTCCCAACTATGGAGACTGTTATGACCTTATTTTCTGAGCTTAAATTACCAAATGGTTCTGTTATTCCTAATCGCGTTGCAAAAGCCGCAATGGAAGAAAACTTAGCTGATGCAAACTTACTCCCGTCAACTCAGCTTTTTAACTTGTATAAAGCCTGGGCTGACGGTGGTGTAGGGCTTATTATCTCAGGCAATGTTATGGTTGATAGTAAAGCGATGACAGGCCCAGGTGGAGTGGTATTAGAAAATGATAAACACCTAGCTGTGTTTCAGCAGTGGGCAAAAATAGGGCAGGCGAATGGCGGGCAGTTTTGGTTGCAAATCAATCATCCTGGCCGACAAATGCCAGCAAGTTTGCAGCAACAAACATGGGCGCCTTCAGCAGTTGAAATGGACATGGGTAAAATGTCGAGTTACTTCACGGCCCCTAAAGCGATGGATGAAGCCAAAATTCAAGACATCATTGCACGATTTGTAAAAACAGCCACATTAGCTGAAAAGGCTGGTTTCTCTGGTGTTGAAGTGCACGCGGCACATGGTTATTTATTAAGCCAGTTTTTATCTCCTTTAACTAACAAGCGAAGTGACCAATGGGGTGGCAGCCTTGCAAATCGCGCTCGATTGTTAATTGAAATTGTTAAAAAAATTAAAGCCGCTACGAGCGAGCATTTTGCGGTTGCGGTAAAATTAAACTCAGCCGATTTTCAACGCGGTGGCTTCAGTCTTGACGACGCCAAGCAGGTGGTTGTTATGCTGGGTGAGTTAAATGTTGATTTAGTAGAGCTTTCTGGTGGTAGTTATGAGGCACCGGCGATGCAAGGTAGTGCACGGGATGGCAGAACATTGGCTCGTGAGGCGTACTTTTTAGAGTTTGCAAAAGAAATTCGTCAAATCGCGAAGATGCCAATTATGATCACAGGTGGCATTAAACGTAAATCAGTGGCAGATCAGGTTATTGCAGAAGGTGTCGATATGGTCGGTATTGCAACGGCACTTGCAATTGAGCCAGCGTTAGTTAATAAGTGGCGAAATGGCTCACATGTTACACCTGAACTTGCGGTGATAACTTGGAAGAATAAACCACTTGCCTCGGTTGCGAATATGGCAATGGTAAAGTATCAATTAACGCGTTTGAGTAAGAACAAACAGGCAAATCCAAATGTTTGGCCAATCTGGGCGTTCATTAAACAGCAAATTAATGATGTATTTAGAGTAAAAAGATACCTGAAATACATACATAATAATAGCTGAACTGAGTGTACATTTTAGTTTAGGCAAGGCATCATAACTTTTTTCTAAGGAGAGGTTATGATGCTTAAATCTTTGTTGTTACTGGTTTTATGTAGCAGTTCTGCGATGGCTGCAACAAGTCTGCCGGATAATCGTCATATTGTTGTTAAAGGTGAAGCAGTTGTGCGTACTGCCCCTGATAGGGCAGATATCACGTTAGAGTTTGAAGCTGTTAAAGCTGAAAGTGTGCAGGCTAAGCAGCAAGTCGATGCGCAAGTAAATGAACTCCTTGCGGGCTTAAATAAATTCTCTGTAGATGAAAAAAGTATCTCCGCGGGTCGAATTTTCGTAGAGCCGAACATGCGTTATGACGAAAATGATAATCAAGTTAAAGATGGTTTTCGAGCCACGCGTAAGGTTAAAGTCAGCCTTAAAAAACTCTCCCTTTTGGACGGATTTTTAAATTTTTCGCTTAAAGTGGGTGTCAATCAAATCGATCAAATTCAACTTTTATCAACCAAAGCCTCAGATTACGAGCAAGCCGCTCTTGATAAAGCAGTTGCGAATGCCAAACAGCAGGGAAGTAGCCTTGCAAGCGCATTCGAAGCGAAACTTGGTCGGGTGTATAGTATTCAATCGCAAGAGATAGGTAGTCACTTTGGCTATGGTAGCAATACAAATATTGAACGAATCATGGTCACGGGCTCACGTATTAATACAGTCCCAGAAGGTAAGTATTTACAAGAATCGATTACCTTTAGAGCAAGTGTCAATGTTGTGTTTGATTTGGTGGTCGAGTAATTAATGAGATTTTTTAAATACAGCGTTTATCTATTCCTTTTGTTGATGGCATTCAGTGGTCTTGCCGCAACAAAGCACATAAATATCGTCAAACCTGTGGTTGCGGCATTTAAATCGGGGGATAAAGCTGCCATTGCCAAGCGAGTGCATTATCCTCTACAGCGTAAAGCGCCGCTGCAAGCAATTGAAAATGAGCAAATGCTGATTGAAAACTTTGAGCAAATTTTTGATAAAGAATTTATTGAACAAATAGCTAGCTCAAATATTCGCTATGATTGGGAAATGATGGGGTGGCGTGGCATTATGTTTGATTCAGGCAAATTGTGGTTAGACTTTGATGGCTCTATTTGGGCTGTGCCTTATGAATCAGAGGCGGAAAAAACACGACGCGAAGCGCTGATTGATGAGCAAAAACAAGCGTTACACAAAAGCCTTCGTGAATTTACCAAGCCGATACTAACGTGGCAAACTAAACAGCATTTAATTCGTATCGATGAACTGGCTGATAATCAATACCGCTATGCAGCATGGGAGATTGATCAATCAATGCAAGATGAGCCAAGCCTGGTGATAACAGGGGGCACATTAAGTTTTGATGGCAGTGGGGGGAATCATTTTTACACCTTTACTAACAACGGTTATCGTTATGTCTGTCATGTTACCGTGCTTGGTACTGAGCACTCACCGCCGGGGCTTTTAGAGGTATTTAAAAATAATGTACAGATATTGTCTGAACCTGCTTCAAGTTTTTAGGCTGTTTTTCTTATTTTGTACTACACTGATTCTTTCAAAGGAGTCTCTTCTAAAGGAGTAAGTTATGGGTGCAAAATTTTGGATACTCAGAGCTACTAAAATTTTTACGCTGGTAGCTATTTTATTATTTATGGTAGAAATCTTGAAAGGCCATGAGCCCTTAAGTGCATTGGGTTTTGCGCTACTTTGGTCTTTTATTACTACGGCCATTTTTATCGCAACCCGTTTATATCATTCATCAAAAGGGCGTCACTGTGCACTTTGTAATGACACCCCTGATGATAAAAAAGCAAGTTAGCTTAGGTTATTAACAAACACGCCGCCCCATACCAACGCACAAATTGTTAGAGCAATCAGCACGGCTGCGGAGCCTAAGTCTTTAGCTAGGCCTGATAATGGATGAATTTCAAGGCCTATTCGGTCTATGGCGGCTTCAATTGCCGTATTGACGACTTCAGCAAACATCACAAATAGCACTGATAGAAGCAGCATAATTTTCTCATACAGGCTAATCTGCCAGACAAAAACCACTGCGATGGCTAGGACCAACAGTATTAGCTCTTGCTTAAAAGCAGACTCATGCTTTGCTAACCACGTGAATGCTCGTTGGGAGTTTTTAAATGCGAGGCGAATACGTTTAATGCCAATGGGTTTGTTAGTGCTATCAAATTGCATAGTATGAAATCTCTATTTCGTTAGCTTTGTGTTGAGCAAGCATTAAAGATATCTTGCTCTGGGTGATATTCAGTGCTTTGTACATGGGTTAAGCCAAGTAAGGTGTCAAAAATGTTATCGTGCGAAAAAGCCTGGTTACGCTGTTGTTCGATACATTGATTAAAGCCGGTATCGGCCAGTTTATTACTCCAAAACAGCATAGGCACTTGGGTTTGCTCTTTAGGCGCTAATGCATACGGGAAGCCATGTAAGTACAAGCCTTTTTCACCTAGTGATTCACCGTGATCAGAAACATACAGCAGAGCTTTGTCATCCGCCTGACTGTTTTGCAGTAAATTAATAAGTTTACTCAACACTAGGTCGGTATAAGCAATGGTATTATCATAGGTGTTGGTGAGTTGCTCACTGCTACAGTTTTGGATATCGCTACGTGGGCAATCAGGCAAAAATTTACTGTCTTTTTCTGGATAGCGGCGATAGTAGGTTGGCCCATGTGAACCTATCATATGTAACACCACTAGTTGGTGTTTCGCATGACTTTTGGCAAGCTTTGCGGCTAATTCTTCAACCAGTACTTCATCAAAACAATAGCGTCCGTCACAAAGTGGGTTACTCTTTGTTGGTTCTACCGTTTGTGAGTTTACCCGTACGCAAACCCCTTTACAGCTGCTATTGTTATCAATCCATGTTACTTCGACACCACTTCGTTGAATGATATCTAGGGCATTTTCTTGGCTTTGCGCGATGCGCGAATCATAGTGACTGCGGTCTAAGCGTGAGAACATGCAAGGTACAGAAATGGCAGTTGCGGTGCCACATGAACTAACATCACTGAAATATTTAACGCCAAGTTTAGGGGTATATTGATTAGTCGGCTTGTCGTAACCTTGCAGTGAGAAGTTTGCTGCACGTGCTGTTTCGCCTACCACCATAATCGTCAGTGAACTTTGTTGCTTAGCTAATAGGTGCGGTGTTTTATCTAACACTTTAAAAGGTAAAGGTGGATAAAAATAATTATCGCGCAGGTACTTATAGCCCGCAGTGTAAAATGCAAAGGGGGTAATGTAGCTGGTTAATTGGCGATTATTACGCCCTACAGAGGCGTAATCTTTATAAAATGGGACGGCAATAACAGCTACAGCAATAAATGCTGTAACGTTAAGAAACGCAAAGCTTTTAAGGCGCACACGAAAGTTTCCGACAATTTTAAAGCGAGAAAACAAGTAAGCAGGCAGTACACCTAACACACAAATAAAAGCGATAACTTGTACATTAAGATATGAAAATGCTTCGCCTGAATTTGTTTCTAAGATATTTTGCAGCATGCTTTTATCAAAGATAACACCGTAATTTAAGGTTGCATAAAACAACAACGATGAAACCACGATACTTGTTAAAAGCACGGGTTTTACAAAGGTGATTAACGATAACCAACTTAATACCATTGCCGCCAGTGCTAATAAGAAAAACGGTACGCTTGCTATAAATAACCAATCGACATGTTCAGGTTTGCTTGCAGCTTCAAATACATTAAATAAAAACAGACCATTAAATACAATAACCAAGTACAACGACACCAGCCAGACAAACTGGCTGTAGCTAACGTGCCATTTTTTAGTAAGGAGTTGTTTAATTTGCATGCTCATAATCATTCCTCATCGCTACGATTTATTTGGTAAGCGATACAACTGTTCGGTATAAGCTAAATTGCTAAATAAGACGTGCGCTAAGGCTTTTTTTGCAAGCTCAACGCTGCTGCCATCTTTATCAATGGCAACTTGGGTTTTACTTTTAGGGTCATAGCGCCAATAGCTCACTTTTTGGTTTGGCATCAGGATCACGGCTTCACCATTTTCTACGTAAGCAAAGTTGTCGTAGTACTGCATCATGGCGCGCTCAACAGGGTAGTGTTTCGTTAAATCATAACCAAGCATAGGGGTTGCTTGCTCAACACCTAATAACGACAATAAAGTAACAGGTAAATCAATTTGGCTGACTAAGCGAGTATCGCGCTTTGCATCCATATCACTATTTAGGATCACAGCAGGGATGTGGAAAGATTTAAGCGGCACAGGCTCAGAACCAAACACGCGCACATCATGATCGGCAACCACTAAAAAGACGGTGTCTTGCCAGTAATCTTGCGTTTTTGCCTTCGCGATGAATTTTCCTAGTGCATAGTCAGCATATTTGATTGCGAGATCGCGCTTGACGTTTTCTGGGTCGTGGCCTTCAGGCAGTGTTACTTTACCCTCTGGAATATCGAATGGGTCGTGGTTACTTGAGGTAAACACAAGGCTGAAAAATGGTTTGCCTGATTTATTTAGCTCACTTAGCTCTTTATCAGCTTGATTAAACAAGTCTTCGTCGCTTGCGCCCCAAGATGAGATAAACTCTGGGCTTTGCATGTCACTAATATCGACAATATCGCTAAAGCCATTCCCTAAGAAAAAGCTTTTCATATTATCAAAATGACTTTCACCGCCATAAATAAACTGGGTGGTATAGCCTGTGCGACTTAATACATCAGCAAGTGAGAAAAAGTTACGCTGAGATTTAGAAAGTTTGACCACCGAGCGAGAAGGTGATGGAGTAAACCCAGTTGTTACGGCCTCGATGCCGCGTACAGAGCGTGTGCCCGTTGCGTATAAGTTATCAAACCCCCAGCCTTGCTGATAAAGCTTATCAAGCTCAGGAGTTACACCAATACCACCTAGTTCACCAACAAAGCGTGCGCCTAAGCTTTCTTCTAAAATGATCACTAAATTCTTGTGTTTGCCTGTATTAAAAGGTGTGTTGTTGGCTAGGGTAGGAATACTCTGCGTTACAAACTGATTTTTATAGGCTGCTTGCTTTACTGTTTGTAAAATCTCATCACGTGGCATGGTGCCGTACAAACTACTGGCATTTTTTTCATTGCCCATATTTTTAATTGCAAATGCAACACTATAAGTTGAATTTAGAGCCAAAGAGTTAACCAGTGAGTCACTTGAAAAGTACACTAATGCAGGGTTTAAAGGGCGATGGCTTACAGTGCCTCTTGCGCTAATTAAGCAAACTAATAATGTAGTAACGAGTATAACCACTTGGCTAACCGTTTTAGCATTTTGCTGTTTGCTAAATGCTGCATTTACATAACGATACGCAAACACACAACTAAGCGTTGCAATAATTAAGGTGCTTATCATGGCAAATAGGTGGCCATGTAATAGCATAGAAAAGACTTCTTGAGGGTAATCGAGATATTCGACAAATAAACGATTTGGTCGTACATCGTACTGGGTAATAAACGCGGGGGTCGAAGCCTCAACAACCACGATTAAAGTCACGACTATGCTGCTATAAAGAGTAAACGCACGGCGAAATAAAGCGGTTTTGCTGCGCACAAGCACATCAGCGAGTAACATTAAAACAGCCAAGGCTGACAAGTAGCCTACGCTGCTTAAGTCGACTCTTAAGCCGCCCAATAAAACGGCAAGGCTATCGCCATCAGCTAACCTTTGTTGTTGCCATACTAGTAAGCCCATTCTAGACAATATAAAAACTGACATAATCAGTAGCGTAAAACGTAATAGTGGTTTTAGAACGGATGTGATTGCTTGCATAGTTATACTTACTTAATCGAAAAGTATCGCAATACTAGGAAGCAAAGCTTAAGAAATACTTATGAAAAACTTAATGTTTACTGGATTAGCTAAAATTCAGTAAACCTTAAGCAAATCTTAAGTTTTACAGCGTAAGCTGCGCTTAGAATGTTTTATAAGAGAGAGCTATGAAGCTATTACTCATTGAAGATTCGGCGTCTTTGCGACGCAGTTTACGAATAGGTCTTGAAAACTTAGGTTTTACCATTGATGAAACAGGAGATGGAGCCGAAGGGTTAAGTATGGCTATGTCAGGAGAGTATGAACTGATAGTTCTTGATTTAATGCTACCGAGTATTGATGGCATTACTTTACTGCAAACCATCAGAGCAAAGCAGCTTGATGTGCGAGTACTTATTTTATCGGCTAAACAAGAGCCAGAAGATAGAGTTAGAGGGCTGCTCACAGGCGCTGATGATTACTTAACAAAGCCTTTTTCGTTTGATGAATTACATGCACGGTTATTAAACTTAACGCGTCGTGGGAATTTGAAAGCAAAAAGTGATGTGATTTATATTAATAGTTTGGCGCTTAACTTGCAGCTTAAATTATTACAAGTGGGCGATACAGTAATCGACTTAACGCCTAACGAGTATAAAATAGTTGAGTGCTTGTTTAGTAATCAAAATAAAGTCATCACAGCAGAAAAACTGAGTAGTTACATTGCAGGTCAATACGATTTAGTATCAAAGAATTCAATCGAAGCACATTTATCATCTGCCCGTAAAAAAGTAAGAGCGGCTGGCGGAGAACTTCCCATTCAAACTAAACGTGGTTTTGGTTACATAGTACAAGGTAAGTGATGAAATCAATTCGAAGTAAGCTGGTTGTCACTTTATCAATTGCTATTACTGGGCTTGTTTTAAGTATTTTATTAGCCACCGATATTGCTGTTGATAGCTGGATTGATAACGAATTTAATCGCGGCCTGCAGTCAAAAGCAGGGATGTTAATGACCTTGGTACATGAAGATGAGCAAGGACTGGCGTTTAACTTTTCAAGTGAATTTATGCCAGAGTTTGATGGTAAGGTTGAACCTGAATATTTTCAAATCTGGACAGAAGCAGGCGTATTTACGCGCTCTAAAAGCCTTAATTTATTTAAAGTAAAGACCCTTACATTGCAGAGTTTAGACGTTGGCGAATCGAAAATTGTTGCTGCTAAACTGCCCGATGGCCGTGACGGTAGAATCATTTATACTCGCTTTTTTCCTCAGGCTGAATCGCATGTAAGAGCGGGTAACTACGAAAGTAATAAGTCTGCTGTTCAAATGCCTCTTACCCTAGCGTACGCAGCCTCATCAGAAGAAGTGGACTTTATTCTTTGGCTCATTGATATTATTTTTGTTGTCACGACCGTCACCGTCATTGTATTTATTCGACTTTTTGTCCGTAAGTCAGTTGATTCATCGCTTGCGCCATTAAATCAACTAAACAAAGATATAAGCCTACTTAGTATTGCCGATAAAAGTGCTCAAATTGTAATTAAAGAGCCTGTAAAAGAGTTGCAGCCGATTGTTGAGAGTCTAAATGCGTTCATACAAGAAAACAGGCAGCTTTATTTTCGTGAGAAACGTTTAACGTCAGATATCGCCCATGAACTTAAAACACCCATTGCAGAGTTAATTAATATGGCAGAAGTGGCCATTCGTTTTCCCAAAGAACAACAACTCAATGAAGAATTTAAGCCGGAAGTGCTAAACATCAGCCAGCGTCTAAAAAGCATTGTTTCTAACTTGTTGCTACTGCATAAATACAGTGATCAGGTTTTGCCAAAAAATGAGGCGTGTGATTTAAATCAGGTGACTATGCGAGTGTTGGAAAACGGTGATACATCGAGACTCGAATTTGAACTCGATAAAACCCTGCCGGCCATAATCAGTAATATATTTGCGCTTGAGTCTATTATTACCAACTTGGTGAATAATGCTAAGCAATATAGCCCTGAAGGTACATATGTGTTGATTAAAACTAAAAGAGCAGGGAGCTCAATCATTTTAACTGTTAGGAATACGCTCTTAACCGCTTTAAGTAAGGAGGAAATGAGCCAGTTATTTGACCCACTTTGGCAAAAAGACACCGCGCGAACGTCAAATGATAACTTTGGGCTGGGGTTATCGATAGCAAATGCATTAACGAAAGCTATTGATGCAGAACTATTGGTTGAGCAAAGTGAGCAAACAATTACCTTTAGTTTGATATTAAAGTGAAATTTTGCAGCCTCCGTGTTTATGTGCAACACTGATTATGAACAACAATAAGGAATAAAAAACTATGGGTAAGATAATTGGTATTGCACTTATCGTCATTGGTGTTGCACTGGCTGTGTGGGGATATAACGTATATGACTCTGCCAGCGCGCAAGTAAGTCGTACGCTAAGTGGTGATACACCGATTGAAGCGTGGTTAGGTATGGTAGGTGGTGCAATCTGTGCGGTTGTAGGCATATTAAAAGTTAAGTAATCAAACATTGAAATTAGCAAGCTAATACCTGATACTGTATTTATATACAGTTGTGGTGTTAGCTATGCAGAAACAATTACCAGCAAAATACTATTTAAGTCACTTTTTTGAACTTGCAGAGTTTATCCAAACTCAGTGCACACGCCTGTTAACGGCTAAGCAGCAGTTATTTCTATCAAGGTTAATTCAACTTGATGAGCAAAGCTTGTGTACCTTATTGCGCATTTACTCGCGTAAGCCCAAACTTGTCGCAATATCCTCACTAAATTATGAAGAGATCCCCAATCTTCATGGTGCTATTTTTAAGCTTAAGCAGCAAGGGCTGGTGGCACACCCCACAAGTGAAAATTTAGACTTAGTACTTGAACATTTAACTAAGCCGGAGTTGGTGAGCCTTTTAGCGAATGATGAGCTAATGTCATCTACTGTTGTTTTTAAAAAGACAGCAAGCAAAGGGGCATTAATTCAACTATGCAAAGATCACATCGATCGTACGAGTAATCTGTTCGAAACGCTTTTCAGTCAATTTGTGATGAATAGCCGAAGCCAGTATTACGAGTACTTTGAGTTTTTATATAGTGGTCGCTTGAGTGGTGGTGATATAAACCACCAAAATCGCTTTGTGATGCGTGATTTAGGGATAGCCAAAGTACGTGGTGATGTCAGCAAAACGCTGTCGCGTTTTCAAACCTTGGCCGAAGCACAAACACAGTATCAATTAAATCAATTGCGCATGCAGTTTAAGCAAAGCGAGTCAGCAGCGCAGTATCAAAATTTAGCCCAAGCACTTTTAGCCATTAGCTGTGAAGATGAATTAGCCCAGAGTATCAAAAACAAATTACTTATTCGCTTATATAAGCAGTTGAAGGAGCATGATTTAGCGTTTGCATGTGAGTTACTCGAATACTGTGAAGGCAGTAGTGAAGCGCAAGAGCTAGCAATTCGCCAGCGCTATAAAGAGGGGGATAAAGAGTGGGTTGAGCAAAAGCTTGAGCAAATAATTCACGATCCACTTGATGATGGCATTTTGTATTTTGCAGAGGATTTCTTACAACGCAAATACAATAAACAACAACGCTCGCGTTTAACGCAAATGCTCGTTGATACAGAGCATCAATTAAACATTGATGACATTTATCGTGGTGACGTAGAGCAAGGGGTGTGTGAGCATTATCAGCAACAGGAATGCACTGTCTTTTTTAGCGAAAATAACCTTTGGTTGAGCTTATTTACACTGACATTTTGGCAAGAACTTTTTATTGATACGCCGCACCCACCATGCAACGAATTTGATATTTACCCCAAAGTACTTCTTGCTGATAACTTTTACGACTCACAGCAAAAACAAATAGAACAAAAGTTAGCATTTTTAACCTCAAGTGATGCTTGGTTTAAGCATGTGTGTAAAGCGGCAGGGCAGTTTTACGATACACCGACAGGTTTATTTCAATGGCACAGTGATGTTTTAGAACCATTAAAATTACTTATAAAATACAGTGATTTACAAAATTTAAAGTCACATATTTTGCAAATGACAAAAACATTTAAGCAGCTAAAAGATGGTTACCCTGATTTAATGGTGCTCAAAGAGGGCAAGCTCACATTCGAAGAAGTAAAGGCCCCAGGTGACAAACTAAGACGCAACCAACTTGTCAGTATTGATGTGTTAAAACAGCATGGCTTTACTGTGAATATCGTTGCGGTAAATTGGTTTAATGACCCTAATCGCATTTACAGCGTGGTTGATATAGAAACCACAGGTGGCGTTCAAGGTAATAACAAAATTACAGAAATAGCCGTTGTGCAAGTGCAAGCTGGCGAGGTGATAAATCAATGGGCAAGCTTAATTAACCCTGAGCGAAGCATTCCACCGTTTATTACTAAACTCACCGGTATCAATGCTGCCATGGTCCGTGATGCCCCACGCTTTGAAGAGATAGCCGATACACTGCGCTCACTATTAAAAGGCAGTGTATTTGTTGCTCATAATGTGAATTTTGACTATGGCTTTATTCGTAAAGAATACGCTGCACTTGGGCAAGGCTTTAAAATGCCCAAGCTATGTACTGTGGTTGAATCACGAAGAGCATTTCCAAAGCTTAAGTCCTATTCGCTCGGTAACTTAGCGGCTCATTTTGAACTGAATCTAACTAACCACCATAGAGCATTAGCTGATGCAACTGCCACTGCAGAGCTGTTAAATTTGATTCAACAAACACAATCAAAAAAGGCGAGTTAAACTCGCCTTTTAAACTTAATCTGTCCCATCCAAAATAAGGTTACTCGTATTCGATAGGGTCGGTAACGTTATTTAATGCAAAAGCCTCTAAGCGCTCTTGGCAAGCACCACATTTGCCACAAGCTTTGTCGCGGCCGTTATAACATGTCCATGTTTGGCTATAATCAAGACCCATTTTTAAACCGTCTGTCAAAATATCGATTTTGGTATTATTTAAATACGGGCTGAAAATTTCCACAGCGTCATAGTTGGCAATACGGCAAACATCATCCATTTTTTGTACGAACTCTGGGCGACAGTCTGGATAAATTGCATGGTCACCTGAATGCGCGCCGTAATAGACTTTGCTTGCTTTTAAAGACACCGCATAACCCACTGCAAGTGAAAGTAAGATCATATTACGGTTAGGCACAATTGTGCTCTTCATGCTTTCTTCTTCGTAGTGACCTTCTGGTACTTCGATATCATCAGTTAAAGATGAGCCACCAATTAACTGGTTAATAGCTGAAATATCAACAATCTTATGAGAAACACCTAAATTTTCACACACTTGAGCAGCTACTTTAAGCTCTTTAACATGACGCTGGCCGTAGTCGAACGACAGGGCATATACTTCATGGCCTTGTTGCAGGGCTTTATTTAATACGGTAAATGAGTCCATACCGCCGGAATAAATCACAACTACTTTTTGCGTCATATCTGTTTTGCTCTTACTTTTAATAGAGGTTTACTTCAGGGCGCGATATACTACACGGCTCGGGCCTAAATAACAATTTTTGCGCGTGTTTTTGGTTTTTTGATGGTATGTATTTTATACCGTTGCGTCGTAAGTGAGATGTCTTTTGTACAAAATTAACGAAGTGTTTGAAACAATTCAAGGTGAAGCAAGTTTTACAGGTACACCTTCAATCTTTTTACGTTTACAAGGCTGCCCAGTGGGTTGTGCTTGGTGTGATACAAAGCAAACATGGGATGTTGATAATGTATATAAAGTGTCCTTAGATGACACGGTTGAGAAAAAAGCCGATTCAGATCATTGGGCAGAAGCAACGGCTGAGCAAGTGTTAGCGCTATTTAAAGAACGTGGCTACAACGCAAAACATGTGGTGATCACCGGTGGTGAGCCTTGCATGTACGACTTAAATCCAGTGTGTGAATTATTACACGCAAATGGCTACTCAACTCAAATTGAAACCAGCGGCACATTTGAAATTTTAGTCCCAGAGCAGACATGGGTGACTGTATCACCAAAAATTAATATGCGTGGTGGCTACAACGTATTACGCAGTGCCATGCAACGTGCAGACGAAATTAAACACCCAGTTGCAATGCAAAAGCACGTTGAAGAACTTGAAGACTTATTCTTAAAAACAGGAGTGAACCCACGTTTAGTGTACCTGCAACCAATTAGCCAAAAAACCTCAGCAACCAAACTGGCTATTGAGACCTGTATCGCTAAAAACTGGCGCCTATCAGTGCAAGTACATAAGTATTTGGGAATTAGTTAGTTTATTACTCTGTAGAACAAAAAAGCGTTGCACAATGGCAACGCTTTTGTATTTTATACTCAGTTCAATTATTAGCTTTGAGCTAAATAATCAAGCACGACTTGATGGTGGTCTTTAGTTTTAAACTTATCAAATACGTGTTTTATTTTACCGTCTTGGCCTACAAGGAAACTAATACGGTGAATACCTTCGTACTCTTTACCCATAAACTTTTTGTAACCCCAAATACCAAATGCATCAGCAATAGCATGATCTTCGTCGGCTAATAAATCAAAGTTAAGTTCTTTTTTGGTTTCAAAGTTCTTTAAACGTTTGATTGGGTCAGGGCTAATACCAACAACACGTGTATTTAATTTAGCAAGCTCAGCTTTTTCATCACGTAAGTTTTCAGCTTGTACTGTGCACCCTGGAGTGGATGCCTTTGGATAGAAGTAAACAAGCACTTGCTGCTCTTTTAATAGCTCAGCGAGTGTGATTGTTTCATCATTTTGGTTTTGTAAACTAAAAGCTGGGGCTGTATCACCTGCTTGAAGAGGATTAATTTTGTTCATGCTTAGCTCCTTAGCGAATGCGTCTGAAAATATAGTCTACGTTCAAACTACGAGAAAGATCTTCAAAACTAACTTTAAATTTATCAATATCAACTTCTACTGGAATATTAAACTCTAGTTCACAACGCATTTTCACATCTTCATCGTCATCAAATGTATCTGATTTTAATGAGCAAATACTGATATTGTTATCAGCAAAAAAGCGTGTCACTTTACTGAGAGTTCCTGGCGTGTCGATACCTGTGTATTCGAGTGTGTAACCTGCACAAAACTCACTTGCCACATGGCTTGCTGTGCGTTTCATCATGGTTAATAAGCCTAGCTCCATCCCTTTAGTTGGCAATGTATGTTCAATTCGGCTAATTGCCGACATGTCACCAGCTAATAACATGATGAAGGTAAATTCGTTGCCTAAAATAGCAATTCGACTGTCGATTATATTGCAATGACAATCACTCACTAGTTGAGTTAGTTCGCTAACGATACCCGGTCTATCTTCACCGATCGCAGTGAGCACTATCTGATGATTCGTAAAAGCAGTCATGGAATTTTAAGTACCTAGTAATTAATAAATACCAACGGATATAAGCCAGAATAAGCTTTGATTTCACGTGAGTTTAATACCGCACGGCGGCGAAGTTTAACATAATTTACCGAATAGACGATAGCGGTGATTAATTAAGCCATTAATAAAGTACGCTCTTTCTTGTTTTTAGGGGCATCTGAAAGTACCATAGTTAAAATTTTGCAAGGCGATAAGCAAACATAGTGGTTACGCGCTAACCCATATTGATTAGGGTTTTTTGCATAAAAACAAAAAATGTAAAGTCAAAAATGATTTTACAGTGAACCAAATCGGCATTACCCACTCATACATTTGTTAAAAAAATTAAGGGTTTGCTAAGGAGAAATATCTGTGCAGTATTGGATCTCAAAGGCGCTTGCAGTAAGCGTAATGGTTAGTTTAACAGGGTGCGGTGTCTTTACTGACGAAGCACATCATAAACGTAATTATCGTGCTAACGAACCGGTTAAAGCGCCTGAAGGACTTGCGCAGCCAGCTCAAGATCTGACCTATAAAATGGATGTTGCTCAATATGACAACGATCCAGAAGCAAAAAATTATCGTCCACCCGCACAAGTTATCACTATTGCTCAGGGTAGCTGGGTAGAAGAGGGTGATAAAGATGCTCGCGTATACTTTGACAAAAACGACGGCATTGTTGACTTAGACGAGTTTATTTGGGACTCAATTAACGCTGTATTACATGAAGAGAATACTCGCGCAACGAAGGAAGACAAGTTGCTTGGTAGTATTGAGACTGATTGGTATAGCATTATCAAACCAGAAGATGTTTGGTTTTGGGAAGATGAAGCAGACGTTTCACAACAGCGATTCTTGTTTACAATTGAAGAAAAGTCTCACCAGCGTACGGCATCATTAAGCAGCAAATTGGTTGATTTTAAGAGTGACTCGCAAGAGCTTACGCCACTTTTAAAGCAACAGCTTGAAGTACGAGCGCTTAATCAAGTAATTGCTGAGTTTGATTACCGTTATCGTCAACTTGAAGTCGAAATGCGTAAGCAGCAAGGTATTATTTCTCTTGAAATGGGATTTGATAACAAAGGCAACGCTGCATTAGTGACTGAACAAGATTACTTTGTGGTATTTGATCGTTTTTCTGGCTTCTTAGAGCGTTTATCTTTCACGATTGTTGAAATTGACCAAGAAAGAGGTTTGATTACGGCTGATTACAAGAAGCCTGAGTCAAGCGTTTGGGATTCAATTTGGGGTGAAGAATTAGCAGAGTTACCAATCGAAAATGGCCAATACCAAATACTTGTAAGTCGCACAAATGAAGGCGGTACGAGTCTGACATGGATGGACTCTGAAGGAACTACATTAGAGCCAGGTACAATGAATGACCTACAACAAGCACTAGAAAATGCGCTGCGCCAGCGCGGTATTAATATTTAATAATTATAAAAGTTAAAACCACCACAGAAAGAGCCTCACCGCTCTTTTTGTGGTTTTTACAGGTTGAAAATATGTCTAACTTAAACACTGCAAATCGCAGTAACTTGCGAACTTTGTTTACCTTTTTCGTTCCTTCACTTATAGGTGTCTTTTTGTTTATGACGCCGGTGCCCATAGGTGAGGCAATGACTATTCCTATTGCTGTGATGGCAAAGGGAGTTCAGCAATGGATAGCACCATTCGCATTAGGTTTAATAACCACTATTGTATGTATAACGGGTGTGCTTTCCTTAGTTATTAAATTATTTCAGCCTAAAGCACTTTTAAAGGTGTTTGTAATTAAGCATTTGTTTGATGTAAGTTGGTTGTGGCTCAGTGTTCGCCTATTCGGTATGGTGTTTATACTATTGACCTATACCCAGTATGGGCCTGAAATGATTACTTCCAAAAATACGGGAGCTCTAGTTCTAAATGATCTGCTTCCTGTGTTGTTTTCAGTATTTATATTAGCAGGGTTATTACTTCCTCTATTATTAAATTTTGGTCTGTTAGAGCTTGTCGGCACCTTATTGACGAAAGTAATGCGACCATTATTTGGTGTGCCAGGGCGCAGCGCAGTTAACTGTGTAGCATCTTGGTTAGGCGACGGTAGTGTGGGAATTTTGATGACTGCACGCCAATATGAAGATAAACATTACACCCAACGCGAAGCAGCGATTATTGGTACCACTTTTTCTGCTGTATCAATCACTTTTTGCTTAGTTGTAATTGGCCAAGTTAAATTAGAGCACTTATTTGCTCCTTTCTATTTGACTGTGTGTCTAGCTGGCTTTGTTGCCGCACTTATAGTACCTCGCTTGCCTCCTTTACGTTTTAAGAAAGATTTATATGTTGATGGTACTCAACCTGATGAGCATGCAGAAGCAGTGCCAGAAGGAAAAACACTGGTAACGCACTCGCTTGATGTTGCACTTGCAAAGGCTAGAACTGCGCCAGGTTTCGTTGGTACTTTAAAAGAGGGGATTCACAATGCCCTTGACATGGTTTTTGCTGTGTTACCTGTGGTTATGGCTGTGGGTACATTTGCGCTTATTATTGCCGAATATACGCCAATTTTTGAGTATATGGGTAAACCATTCGTACCATTTTTAGAACTATTGCAGGTACCAGAGGCAGAAGCCGCTGCACAGACTATTATGGTGGGATTTGCTGATATGTTTATTCCGTCTATTTTAGCCGCAGGTAGTATTGAAAGTGATGTAACGCGTTTCATTATTGCGGCAATGAGTGTGACGCAATTAATTTATATGTCTGAAGTAGGTGCCTTATTACTGGGTAGTAAAATCCCTGTGAATATCGTTGAGCTATTCTTGATATTTATTTTAAGAACGTTAGTGACACTGCCTGTTATCGTTTTAATGGCTCATTGGTTGGTCTGAGTGAGTCTTTAGGTATTATTATAAAGCCCTGATAACTAATCAGGGCTTTTTTTATCTTTATCATCACCGTTTTGTGGCTTTTTAAAATCCATTTTTGCAGCGTGTTTTAATAAGGCGAGGTTACCAATAACAACGCCGAAAACCGCAACAACAATTGCAATTTTTTGCCATGTTTCCATGCTCAAACCCAACTAGTCAATTTTGATAAATAGTAGCACTTAAAAGCGTCTAGCATAAGACAGAGATATAAAATCAAGGCCAGGGTTCGGGCTTTTGAAGCCCGCATTAGAATAATGTAAGTATCTTAATGCTAAACTAGTATTATCACCTAAGTCTGCGACGAGCCCTAATCTATCTTCAAATTGGTAGTGAGTGCTAACGTTCTTACCTGCAAAATGGGTGTCATCTAACAAAGAGACACCAATCCCGAACTCCACTGAAACAGGGATGTTTTTAACACTAAAAACAGGATATTGAATAACAGGAGACATGGCTAAAACTAGGTTAGTTTGATGGCTGTTTTCTTTACCATATTGCCAAATATTAAAGCTTGATTCGAAGTAGAGGCGTGCATGCTGAAAAGGGAGTTGCTCTTGGGGGATGTGATATTGATAGGCAAGTTTTACCCCTTTTACATCTCCTTCGCCTTGAATATAGTCAATGGCATAACCATGATTTGAATTTGCAAAAGCAGGCGTTGTTAAACTAGCTGCTATAACGAATGTTAGGGCGTTTAAAATGTGTGTAGTTTTCATATCGGGACTTCTCATAGTGACTATGAGCATGTAAATAGGGGTGGCCAAGGGGGCTTTTCAATGTGCAAAAATACACACCTACTGTGCATTTACTTAGTTTTTTTAGCAATTAACTGAAAACTAAAACAAAAATCGATTGGTGCGGATTTGGCATTAAAAAGGTGTCGGATTGTTTCTTTTTATTTGGGGCTAATATCGGTATATTGGCTCAAATTTTCAACGGTAAGTGCATATCATGACCAAATTAATTAACGCCTTTTTACTTGTCACTGCGCTATTTGCTTCAAGTGTCTTTGCTAGCCAACTGAATTCTCCAAAACAGTTGTTAGAGTCAGTGACCGCTGATTTATTTGTAGACATTGCAAGTGTAAACGCAAAAGGTGATGCAAGCTCACAAGCCATGGCGGACATTGTTGAAAAACGTTTGCTACCGCATATGGATATTAAGTTTGTTTCATATAAGTTGCTTGGCAAGCATATTAAGGGGTTGCGCCGTGAGCAAGCTGTTAGCTTTATTTCAGCGGTTGAGCATTATTTGACTGTTACTTATGCTGGTGCGTTAATGAAATACACAGGTCAAAAAGTTATCTTTGATCAAGCACAATTAGTAGATGGTGACTACGCGACCGTTAAAACACAAATTGTGGATGAGAATGCGCCAACTATAGACCTTCATTTTAAGCTACGCCAGAGTAAGAATAAGCAATGGAAAGTGTACGATATCGTTGCTGAAGGGATTTCTTTACTGAGTGCTAAGCAAAAAGAGGTTTTGCAACGTATCAGCCAAGTTGGTATTGACGAAGTTACTCAAGAATTAGCCAGCAAATAGGCTTAGACCTAGACTTACGTTAAAGACATATTTTCAGTAAGTTTAGGTTTATTTAGTCTCCAACCAAGCAGTCAGTGTATCCATGTGCTACTGCTTTTCTATTTTCTTTAAAAATCACTGACTTTACGCTAGCACCTCTTAACCTCTGTGGTAGAATTAAGGCACTTTTCTTCTTACCTTAGTATCATTAGATACTGTTTTTATTGGTCGTGATATTAAGCGCAGTGTCAGTTAAATTTTGGCATAATTTGTAGCTTAATAAGACATCTAATAATGTGCAGCGGAGTTGTGTTTTTTTAATGGAAAATGTACTGATTTGGCCAAAGGAATACCCGTTACTGATCAAAGGATTAGTCGAACAAAATGGGGCCTATATTTTAGATGCGTTAGAAGCTTGGCCTGCATGCCAATCTACCAATGAAGACGATGGTGTATGCACGACTGTATTACCTCCTATCTATTATCTTTCTTGGCTAACACCCCTTGAGCCATTTGAGGAATGTTATTTTCAGCATATTTCTGAGTTTGATGAGGCTGCGCAGCATTATATCAATGCAATGAAGTCTCACTTTTATGAAAACGATTACACGCCTGAAACGCTTGTGCTGATGCTTTGCCAACGATTAGAACAATATGCGAGTGCATTTGCGCAATCTGCGGTTAAAACGCCAATTACTCTCATTCGCCAATTATTTAACCGCCGCTATTTTACTGTTATTGAACATGTGTTAAGTCAAGGTGCGAAAATGTCCGCGGATGATGTATTAGTTCTGTGGACTGAAGTTGATTTTAGAGAGCGTTTCAGTGGTTTTATACCTGATTCAGTTACTGACCTTGAGCAATTAACAGAACTTGCCGCAGAAAAAGTCGCCCTTGGTGAGGATTATTTCACGTTATTAAAATTAGTTTCGCCGGATGTCGATTCAGCTTCGCTTCTTGAGCAAGCATTGTTAGCTCACTTAAGCCATGAGAGTGCTAAGCAAACAATGGCAAAACGTTTTATTGAGCAAGGAGCAACGGGCACACTGGCAGATGAAAACGGCAAAACAGCATTTATGTGGGCTACAGAGAAGGGTTACGTCAATGTTGTTGAGACTTTGCTGGAGCATCAAGATAAAACGATTCAGGATATAAAAGGTAATACAGCATTACACTATGCCGTGCTTGCTGAAAATGAACCATTACTAGTGTTATTACTAAAACAAGGTTTTGATTATCGTGTACGCAATAACGATGGTTTAAGCTGTTATCGCCTGGCTGTGAGTATAAAAGCAGATAGCCTTGTAAAATGTCTTGAGCGTGAATTTGGCATTAAAGAATTATCACCAGAGGGGCAATTTGATCGTGTTAAGAAAGTGCACCTACTCCACGCAATTGTTACCTTGTTGCTGCCAATGCAGTTATTCTTCTTTTTTGACGACAGTATTGCAATAAAAAGTGAATTAACACTGAGCTTCACTTTGGTGGCTATTTTGTGTTTCTTTTTTGCAACGAGCTTAAAGCGTTGCGCACTTTATCCACATTTACGTCATCCTTGGGGTTTATTCTTACTGAGATTATTCTCATTGTTTAGCTTGATTGCTCAAGTGGGGTTAGCCAGTATTGTTGCATTAGCAACTTTATCCGAATTGGTTTAAATAAAAACGGCAACTTATAGTTGCCGTTTTTATTTGTAACTGTGCTAAACACATGGTGTGACTATTTGTCGTGCTCGTGGGCTGCTTTTTCCTCAGCAAGCTCTTCTTTGAGTTTACGTATTTTTAACCCTAATTCCTGCCCACGATGGCGCGCATAATACGTGCAACCAATAAACATGAGGCTAGCAAAAGTTAACTCTAACAGTACCCAAATGAGTTGATCTTGGGCGACCCACAGTAGTGTAAAGCCATGAATAAAATAAAACATGACAATAAAATTAGCCCACGCATATGTGTAGGGCTTGTCTTGAATAATTCCTTTTAATGGTAAGAGTAATGGCACTATATAAACAACAAATATAAAGGCATTACTATGGCCTTCCCTAGGAGCAATTAGGAATAACCAAATAGGCATTAAAATTAATAAGCCAATGTAACCGGTTAATGCAAATCGCTGAAAACGTTTTGTAATCGGTTTTTTGGCAATAGGGGGGGTTACTTCTGAGTTTGTGCTCATTGTAGTTTACTCGCAATCTGCGCCAAACGTTTTCCAACACTGTGGCAAATTTTCATTTCATCTTTACTGAGAACATTACTATTGTTAGTACCAGCAACATGTGTTGCACCGTATGGGGTTCCACCTGTCTCTGTGCTCAGTAATTCGGGCACATCGTATGGCACGCCTAGTAACATCATGCCGTGGTGTAATAAAGGTAATGATAAGTTAAGTAAGGTTGCTTCGTTACCACCATGCATACTGCTTGATGACGAAAAAACACAGGCTGGTTTATCGATCAATTGTCCTTTTAGCCACAGATCACTGGTTGTTTCCCAGAAGCTTTTCGCTTGCGATGCCATCATACCAAAACGGGTAGGGGTGCCAAAGGCGAGACCATCACAATGAATAAGGTCGTCTTTGCTTATGACAATATCGTGAGCTTGGCGTTTAACAAAGGTGCGCAGTAAGGCTGTTGCACCTTGCTGTTCAATTGACTCTGCAATTTCGTGGGCCATGGCTTCTACAGAGCCATGACTTGAGTGGTATAACACAACAATGTTAAGTGACATTAAAGTACGCTTAATACGTTTTCAGGTGGACGACCAAGCGCAGCTTTATTATTGTGCTCTACAATAGGACGCTCTATTAATTTAGGGTTTGCCGCCATCGCTGCAATTAGCTTGCCTTCGTCTTGTTCGTTTTTAAGCTCAAGCTCTTTGTAGATGTCTTCTTTTGTGCGCATTAATTCACGTGCTGAGGTAAAACCAAGTTGCGTTACTAGCGTGGCGATTTGTTGCTCATCAAGCGGTGTTTTTAAATACTCAACCACATTAGGTTGGACGTTATTACTTTCTAAAAGGGCAAGCGTTTCACGTGATTTTGAACAACGCGGATTATGATAAATAGTCACAGACATGGAGTGTTCTCTAATTTAATAATTTAGCTTATTTTAGGGTAAGCAAGGCGAGACTTAAAGTCTCGCTAGCTCTTTTTGTAGTTGACGATATTGTGTAAGCAATGCTTTTAAACGTTGCTGCTTCACTAGCTCTTCTGGCTCGACGAAATTTAATGCTTTTTGAATTTCGTCAGCTGCTTTTAAGTAGGCACCGTATTGCGCTAAAACATCAGCATGTGCTTCATGATACGCCGCTAAGTTTTTTTGCTTTTTATAAACGTTAGCAATCAATTCTTTACCTAAGTTATGATCAGGCTTAGCAAGTAAAAAGGTTTTTAAAACTTGCTCTGCAACGTCGTATTGCTCAGCTTCAATAGCCGCATTAGCATAGTTGAGGGTTATAACTTGATTATTTGGTCTATCAATATTTAATTTTGCTAAATATTCTACTGCTTCATCTGCTTTACCTTGCGCAATAAGTAGATCAGTGTGGGTATCGATATAAAATAAGTTTTTAGGATCTTTTTTGCGTAATGGCTCAAGTACACTGGCAGCTTCATCGAGTTTTTTCTGGTCTAATAAGCTAATCCCTAAACCATATTTTAGAGCAGTATCGCCATACGCAGTATTTTCACGCATTAATTTTCGAAAGAGGTCCTCAGCAGCTTCAGACTTTTGATAATAGCGAGCAATAACACGACTTTTTGCTAAATTGAATTCTAAGCTATCTGAGAAATGCTTTTTAGGGTATTGCTCAGCTCTTAAGCGTACATCAGAGACGCGGCTTTCGGGTAATGGGTGAGTAAGCAAAAAAGCAGGGGGCTTGTACTTGTAACGGATTTGCGCAGCTAGTTTAGTTAAAAACTCGCTTGATTGGCGCGGATCAAAGCCGGCATTGTTAAGGGTTTGCATGCCAATACGGTCAGCTTCTTGCTCTGCAGCACGACTATGAGTGAGTTGGCTAAATGCGGCTTGTGTTTGGTTTGCTGAAATAATCGCAATACCTGCATCAGGTGAGACAACCGTTGCCAAAATACCTGCAATCATACCTGCAATTGTTAAAGCGCTATTGTCTTGTTGTTGTTGGAGTCTACGCGCTAAATGACGTTGTGTTACGTGCGCTATCTCATGGCCCAACACTGACGCAAATTGGCTTTCGTTATCAGCTTGAGCAATAAGCCCAGTGTGAACACCAACATGGCCACCGTAGAATGCAAATGCATTAATCTCAGAGTTGTTAATCCAGAAAAAAGAAAACGGAAAACGTACATCGTTGGCATTTGCAACTAAGCGACGACCTAAAGTTGTGAGATACTCGTCAAGTACAGGATCATTAACAACAGGTGATGATCCTCGGATCTGCATCATCATTACTTCACCAATTGCTTGCTCTTTTTCAATAGGAAGTGCTTGCAGTGCCGAGGTGCCTAAATCGGGAAGTTTAAAATTTGTTTGCGCCTTCAACGGCTCACTGTGCAAAACCACGATTGTGAGTAATGCACTGCACAGTGTTATAAAGGCTGATTTAAATCGCATTTTATTCCTTTTTGATCTGCTCACCAAGCATGATTTTAGCAAGGTCTATTTCGTCGCTACATGCACGGCTATCTTTTTCACATAATTGATAGAAATCTTTTATTGTGACTCCACCTAGCTTAACAACGTTCAACTCGCGTTGTAAAAAAGTTATGATTTTATGCACAACCTTATGCGCATGAAGAATAAGGGCTTTGTCGGCTTTATCGCCACGCTCAAAGTAAAAGGCAATAAATTTGTGTAGCTGATTTATGCGAATAAGGTTTTTCATTGTGATGGGATCCCATACCTTAAACTCCATAAAGCGGTTACCTTTGACATATTGATCAACAATTGAATCTTTGGCATATGGCGAAGCCCATAACTCAAAACCACGCTCAGTAAAGCTTTGATGTAACGCTATTCTGGGTTTGTTTTCACAAACAATTTCACCTAAATTGGTTACGTGCCCATCAAGTGTATCAAGATTCCAATTGCTTGTATCAATAAGGCGCTTCACTGCATTATCAAAACCATGGTTTAAAATCCCCTCAGATTCACTTACAGAGGATGCAACCATGTGATAAAACGGAGGTAGCTCCCCCCAGTTAATCTGCTTTTTATACCAATTTATTTCTTTAAGAGTTGGATTAGCAGGTAATTGCGCTTTATTATGCGTGCCAGGCATTAGGTTTCCTTTACTACCAGTTATTAAATAAGGATAAACTATTGTTTTGCGTGTTTTAAGAAAAAAATGAATTATGATTCATTCTAGCGACCTTATTTTGGTAAATGTATAAAGCTTATACCAATTGTTCATAGTTATTACGGGATAGTCTCGTTATGTTGAGATGTGATTTGAGGCCGTTTAAGTGCCCGCAAAAATTTGTTCAGTTTAAATTAGGGCTAAAAAAGGCACAATTAACGAAGCAAACAGTTATTTTTGCATTTGATGTTGCCCATTCAAATCATGATATGCTGCGTTTTTTAGATAAACATCATTATCAATATAGACTTGACCTAAATTTAGGCGAATTAACAGTGGAGCCTGTTTGTGTTTGAATACGTTAAAGCTTGGTACGAAAATAAGTTTTCTGATCCTCATTCAGTTACGCTGTTATTACTTTTAATAGCAACAGTTGCACTGTTTTATTTCTTTGGCTCATTAATTGTACCTGTGCTCGTTGCATTGGTGATTGCATATTTGCTTGATTGGCCTGTTGTACATTTAGAAAAGCTCGGTTTAAAACGTTTTACAGCCACTGTGTTGGTGATGTTGGTGTTTAGTGGCTTAATGTTAATGATCATTATAGGTATGGGGCCTGTTTTATGGCAGCAAACAAGTAATTTAGTGCAAGAAGCCCCGCACATGGTCGAACAAGGAAAGGCCTTCTTAATGCATTTGCCTGAAGACTACCCCAATCTGATCACAACAGATCAAGTTAAATCTATTGTCAGTAGTGTAGAGACGAAGGTTATTGAGTTTGGCCAAGTTGTTCTATCTGTCTCGCTTACTTCTTTAAAAGATGTCGCAGCATGGTTGATCTATCTTATTTTAGTCCCGCTGTTAGTTTTCTTTATGCTTAAAGATAAACAAGATCTTATTAAAAGTGCTGAGCGTTTAATCCCTAAGCAACGTCGTTTAATCCTGCAAGTATGGCAAGAGATGAATCAGCAGATTATGAATTACATCCGCGGTAAAGTGTTTGAAATTTTGATTGTTGGTACAGCTTCTTTTATTGCCTTTGCTGTGCTTGATTTACGTTATGCAGCATTACTCAGTGTGCTTGTTGGGCTTTCAGTACTTATTCCGTTTGTGGGAGCGGCATTGGTAACAATCCCCGTTGCTGCTGTGGCGTTGTTTCAATTTGGACTGGAGACCCAGTTTTGGACCATATTGATCATTTACGGCATTATTCAAGCGCTCGATGGTAATGTATTGGTTCCTTTATTATTCTCTGAAGCCGTTGACTTAAACCCTGTGTTTATCATTGTTGCAGTGCTGTTTTTTGGTGGGCTTTGGGGGTTCTGGGGAGTATTCTTTGCTATTCCTTTAGCATCACTTGTCAAAGCGTTAATAAATGCTTGGTCGAGCAAGCAGGATCATTTGATAGAGAGCAAATAGTTCAGCCAGTTCTTTAGCATTAAAAAGTATAGAAAACGCACTTTACTGCTTAATTGATTATTACTCTTATACACGGTAAAAATGTAAAATACGTTATAA
Organism: Pseudoalteromonas sp. CO133X; assembly: GCA_004208945.1. Taxonomy (GTDB): domain Bacteria; phylum Pseudomonadota; class Gammaproteobacteria; order Enterobacterales; family Alteromonadaceae; genus Pseudoalteromonas. The sequence continues at coordinate 103,975 of SGPE01000016.1, forward strand.
GATATATCTTTTAGTAATATGGTGCGTTTAATGGCTAACTTTTTTTTCTCCGATGATGTAAATCAGCAAATCTATTTAGATGCAAATGCAACGACACCTGTACTTCCTGAAATTGCTGATATTGTCTCTCATACAATGCAAGTTTGCTTTGGTAATCCGTCAAGCTCTCACATTACAGGTATTCAAGCTAAGCACTTGCTGGAGCAAACTCGCCGTAAAGCCCGTGATGTAATTGGGGCGACTGATGGTGACATCTTGTTTACTTCAGGCGCAACAGAAGGTATTCAGACGGCTGTTGTATCGACTTTAATTGCCGCAAAACATCATAAAATAGATAACCCAGTATTGCTTTATGGTGCAACAGAGCATAAAGCGGTTCCTAATACGCTTAAGCACTGGAATACAGTGCTAGATATTAATGCTGAAGTTCTTGCGATCCCCGTTGATAAAAATGGCATTTTAGATCACGAATTTATTGCTAGGCATGCGGCGCGCGCGTTAATGATTTGTACCATGGCAGTGAATAATGAAACTGGTGTGTTCCAAGACCTAACAGCAATTGAAAAAGTGATCCGCAGTAAAAATACGGATGTTGCTTGGATGGTAGATTGTGTACAAGCACTAGGAAAAACGGACTTATCACTCAGTAAAACGACAATTGATTACGCACCATTCTCAGGGCACAAGCTATATGCACCCAAAGGGATAGGTGTTTTGTATATTCGCAAGGGTAGTGCATATACGCCATTTATAGCTGGAGGTGGCCAAGAAAGTGGCATGCGCTCAGGCACAGAAAACTTACCGGGTATTGCAGGGTTAAATAAACTTTTTTCATTGTTGTTAGATAAAGAAGACAATGTTTTTAAACCTATTGAGCAGCTAGATGCTTATCGCAAGCAGTTACATGCAGCATTAGTGGATACTTTTGGTGACATTACATTTAATCACCGCTTTGCATGCTCAGTACCCACAACATTAAACTTTGCGGTTAATGAGTTAACAAGCAAAGAAGTGATGGATTTATTTGATGCCGCGGGTATTCGTGTCAGTGGTGGGTCTGCATGTAGCTCAGGGGCGAATCGTAGTTTTGTTCTCGATGCTATGGGCGCATCTGATTGGCAAAGTGAGAATGCCATTCGCATGTCGTTTGGTCCAGCAGCAAGCCAGCAAGAAATTGATTATGCGTGCGAGAAAATTCGTTCATTAAAACCGATTCTTGAAGCAAACTGTTTAGTTGTTTCAGACAGTACAACACCACAGCATGAGGTGTGTGCGATTGGTCTAACTCAATTAAGACATCAAGCTGCGTGCTGCTGGTTATATGTTGATAGTAACAAGCATGCGGTGATTATCGATCCTATTATTGAACTTATTCCGCGTTTAGCAAAAATGGTTGCGACACAAGGATTAACAGTTCACGCTATTTTAGACACCCATCAACATCAAGAGCGACTTTCTGCAAGATGTTTATTGAGTAAAGAGTTGGGTGAACACTGTATTGTTGGTGAGGTCGATGAACTAGGCTGGCCAGTTAAGGCCGAACAGATTGAACTAACCGATATGTGTTTGAGCAAAGTCGCTACACCAGGGCACAGTCAAGACAGTGTTAGTTATTTGCTCAAAGATAACAAAACAAAAGCTATTAGTTATTGTTTTTGTGGAGACTTAATTTTACCTGGAGGGTTAGGTAATACTTCACTTGAAGGTGGTGATGCCGCTCAGATGGCTCAATCATTAAAGTACATTGCAAATACCATAGATGATAAAACAGTGATTTGTTCTGGTCATGATTATCAACAGTGCTTCGCAATGGATTGGCAGGCTCAGCAGTCGACAAATCCACTATTAACCAAATTGCTCAACGAGCAGATTTCTGATACCGAGTTTATTGAGCTAAAGCAACAAAGCGATCAGCAAAAGCAAGCTGTAAATCATACGTTGTGCGGTTATGTCGAAACATTAGAAAGCGCGCCCATGAAACAGCTCACATCAACAGAAGCAAAAGCAATGCTTTGCCAAAAGGACACCTATCTAATCGATACGCGCGAGCCTTATGAGCATAGTGTTGTTGATATCGCAGAGCAGTTTAAGATTGATGACTCTCACGTGATTAATATTCCACTTAGCCGCATGGCTAATGAGATTATGCAGGGGCATCTAAATAAATGTAATTGTTATATCTTAATATGTCGCAGTGGGAACCGCTCAAAACAAGCTGCAAATAACTTATCTCAATTAGGTTTTGAGAATGTTTATAACCTAAATGGTGGCTTAGCTTTACTGTAGCGAACAATACCAGTTCGCACTAATACTTAATCATTTAATTAAGTGGGTTAGTATAAGAAAGCCGCATGTTAATGCGGCTTTTTCGTAACAGTATTGAATCGTTAGATTTTTGGCCCTGAACTTTCACGAACAACTAATGACGGGGTAAATGTCGTGATGATCTCTTTGTCTTGGTTCCGTGCCCCTCGTGTCTTTCTAAATAATAGGCGAGCAGCGTGCTGAGATATAACATCATTGGCTTGATGAGCTGTTGTCAGTTTTGGCCATGTTTGACGCGAGAAAGGCGAGTCTTCGAATCCTGTAATAGACAATTGCTCAGGGATCTCAATTCCCATTAAACGTGACGCAAATAAGGCACCAGCTGCCATTTCATCGTTTCCGCCTAAAAGAGCCGTTATTTGTAGCGGATTATCGGTTCCCAAGAGTGCTTTCGCACCTTCAACACCTGACTCGAACGAATATTGGCCTTCGTAGATTAGCTCATCATTTAGGGCAATATTGTGATCTTTTAATGCTGCTTGATAACCTTCTAAACGTTCTGTTGTTGATTTATGCTCTTTATCACCACATAAAAAGCCAATATGAGTATGACCTAGCGATAATAGGTGAGAGGTAATTTCGTAAGCGGCTTCATAGTCATTAACAAAGATGCAGGTATCTTGCTCTTCATCAGTAGGGCGGCCAGATAACACACGAACGTAATGAATCCCCATTTCATCGAGCATATCAATAATACTACTTTGCTCAGATAAAGGAGGGGTTAGCACTAAGCCGGCTAAGCGAGAACGCTTAATCATGGTTTTAAAGTCATCTTCCATGTTGCTGTCGAGATAATTGCATGGATGGATAACCAGCTCATAACCTTCTTCCTTGCAGCGGGATAAAACACCATTTTGCATATCGATAACATAGTATGCATTTGGGTTGTCATAAACTAAGCCAACAGTGAAAGAGGATGTTCCGGCAAGGTTACGAGCTGCTAAGTTTGGTTGGTAGTTAAGCGTATTAACAGCGTCCATGACGATATCGTAGGTTTTTTTTCTAACCGATGGCTCTTTATTTATGACTCGCGACACGGTTTTCATGGAAACCCCCGCAAGCTTAGCTACATCATTTATTGTTACTTTCATACTGTTACTTTATAGTTAGTTTAAATTGTATTATAATAATACTGAAAGGTGGTTAGCCCATGCACTTTAATTTTTAATAAATACATTAATATTTAATATAAGTTGTTTAGTGTATCGAATGTTCAAACAAATTAGCAGTAAAATAATTGAGATAATTTTTATGATACCGGTGTCAAAAGAGAAAAATTGCGCTATTATCTCGACTATAAAATGTAAAAGTAGAACATTGACAGCGTTGTCATTTTAACTTAGTGTTAACCAACTTCGTGTTTTTAATTGCTGTCTTTATTCATTTTTAATTAAAAAGATAGTTACATATCAAATTGTTGCAAGTTTTTTAGGGGATTTCATTTATGAGCAACCGTTCGCAGTTAGCTAGTTGGCAAGCATTGAGTGACAGTGCAAAAAAGATGAAACAAATTCATCTTAAAGATTTATTCGCCAATGACAGCTCGCGCTTCGAGCAGTTTTCCGCTCAAATCCCAGGTGTTTTATTTGATTATTCAAAGCAACATATAGATAAAACAGTATTCGAGCAGCTGATTGCACTAGCGAATGAATGTGATATCAGCTCATGGCGTGAAAAAATGTTCACCGGTGAAAAAATTAATATCACCGAAGATCGCGCCGTACTTCATACTGCATTGCGTAACCGCGCTAATACACCTGTTATGGTTGATGGCGATAATGTAACGAATGACGTTAACAACGAACTCGCAAAAATGAAGCAGTTCGTTAATAAGGTTCGCAGTGGTGAGTGGTTAGGTTACACAGGTAAGGCCGTAAAAGATGTTGTGGCCATTGGTGTTGGCGGCTCAAACTTAGGCCCACAAATGGCCACTGAGGCACTTGCAGCCTATGCCGATGACACATTGAAAGTTCATTATGTTTCAAATGTTGATGGCGTACAGATTGCCTCTGTATTAAAAGAGTTAAGTGCTGAAACAACGCTTTTTGTTATTTCATCAAAAACATTTACAACATCTGAAACCATGACCAATGCAAAGTCGGCGGTTGAATGGTTTTTACAATCGGCGCAAGCACAAGAGCACATTGCCAAGCACTTTGTAGCTGTGAGCACTAATTTAGAAAAGACAGCCGCGTTTGGAATTGCAGATGAAAACGTATTCACAATGTGGGATTGGGTCGGTGGTCGCTTTTCGCTGTGGAGTGCGATAGGATTACCAATCGCATTGTATTTAGGCTTCGAAGCGTTTGAAGAGATCCTTGAAGGTGCGTTTGAAGTTGATGAACATTTCAAGTCGGCTAAATTTGAACAAAACGTACCGCTATTAATGGCGCTATTAAGTGTTTGGAATACCAGCTTTTTAGGTCATACATCGCAAGCAATCTTACCGTACGACCAAGCATTGCATATGTTACCTGCTTATTTACAGCAAGGTGAAATGGAAAGTAACGGTAAACATGTAAACTTTGCTGGCGAAACAGTACCTTATACGACAGTACCTATTATTTGGGGTATGACTGGTATAAATGGTCAGCACGCATTTTATCAATGTTTGCACCAAGGTAATGTAATTGTGCCCGCTGATTTTATTGCCTCTATTGAGCCGCAAGTGAATGTTGGCAAGCACCACGATATTCTATTATCAAACTTCTTTGCTCAAACAGAAGCCATGATGGCAGGCGTTGATGCAGAGCAAGTAACGGCTGATTTAACCGCGAAAGGTAAATCGGAAGCCGAAATTGCAGAATTACTGAATCATAAGATTCACCAAGGCAACCGCCCAACAACGTCAATGTTACTAGACAAAGTGGATGCAAAAACAGTGGGTCGCTTAATTGCGCTTTATGAGCACAAGATCTTCTGTCAAGGCATTATCTTAGAGATTTGTTCATTTGACCAATGGGGTGTTGAACTAGGTAAAGGACTTGCCTCTAAAATTGAAGCTGAACTATTTGATGACGCAGTGAGTCACCCACACGATAGCTCAACCAATGGACTGATTGCTTACTATAAAACGCATCGTAAGCAGTAAAAGATTCGCAGCATTAGCTGTAAACCAAATACCTTTGAACGGGTAGCGCTGGAGTTCTTAGGGCCTGTATTTTTGTGAGAGGATTTACAGAGCCCCTAAGACTCATTTACTTCAGCCAAAATAAGAACAATGAGTAAGCTACTTACATAAATTCAATAGGCTTTGTTAAATGTTTTAAACATCGCCAATCATCCAAATAACAATTCGCATTGCCACACTGCACAAAGTGAAAACATGGCATTGCCAATGTAGAGAGTGATATATGCTAAATCCATTTGATATCGTAATTTTTGGGGGCGGTGGCGATCTTGCGTTACGCAAATTACTACCTGCAATGTATCGCGCTTATCAAGAGGGCAACCTGCCTCAAGGTTCTCGCATTCTCCCTACGGTACGTGACCAAAGTAAACAACAAGAATACATCGAAACAGCGCATAAAGCGTTACAAGAGTTTCTTGCCAAGGGTGAATATAACGCCAAAGACTGGAAAGCATTTTCAGCTTATTTAGTGCCAGTTGTGACTAATGTTACAGAAGCGGATGCTGATTGGGATAAGTTAAAAGATATCTTAGATGAGCACGAAGCTGATAAATCTCGTGTATTTTATCTGTCACTACCGCCAGCTGTGTACGGTAGCTGCTGTGAGATTTTATCATCAAAAGGTCTAATCACAGAGACATCCCGTGTAGTTGTTGAAAAGCCGATTGGTTATTGTGGTAAATCCGCGGAAGAAATTAATGCAAAAATTGCCGAGTATTTTACTGAGGAACAGATTTTCCGAATCGACCATTACCTTGGTAAAGAAACGGTACAAAACTTAATGGCCCTGCGCTTTTCAAATTCATTGTTTGAAAATCTTTGGGATGCTAAGTCGATTGATAATATCCAAATCAGTCTATCAGAGACAGTGGGCCTTGAAAGTCGTGCTGGCTTCTACGATAAAGCGGGTGCACTTCGTGATATGGTACAAAACCATTTATTACAGCTGCTTTGTCTTGTTGCAATGGAGTCGCCAAACAAATTAACAGCCAATAGCATTCGCACAGAAAAACTAAAAGTGCTTGAATCACTACGTCCGCTTGTTGCTGAAGACGTTGATGCAAATATTGTTCGAGGCCAATATGTACCTGGTAATTTAGATGGCAAGATTGTGCCAGGGTACTTAGAAGAATTAAACGAAGGCGCAAGTAAAACAGAAACATTTGTTGCTATTCGTGCGCATATTGATAACTGGCGTTGGGCAGGTGTTCCTTTCTATCTTCGCACTGGTAAACGTATGAAAAAGCGTTGTGCTGAAATTGTTGTTGAGTATAAAAAAGTTTCTCACAATGTATACAGCGATAACGTTGGTAATATTGAGCCAAACCGCTTAGTGATCCGCCTGCAACCAGAAGAAACAATTCAATTAACGCTTATGTCAAAGCGTCTTGATAATTTAGAAATGCAGTTAGAGCCTGTGACAATGAATATTGAGTTGTCTCAAGCATACAGTAATGGTTTCCATTCTGATGCATACAAACGTTTAATGCTTGATGCGGCTGCTAATAACCCATCACTATTTATCCACCGTGATGAAGTTCGCCAAGCGTGGAAGTGGATTGATCCAATTATCGAACGTTGGCAAGAAAAAGGCGCTCCTTCGTTATACCGTGCAGGTAGCTGGGGTCCAGAAGATGCTGATGAATTACTAGATGAAAATAATCATGTATGGTTTAACACTGGCGATAAGGCGTAAATACGATGGCAACAATTGTTGAAAAATTCTTTGCGACTAAAGATGAGTTAACAGCTGAGCTTTCTTCAAGTTTAGAGCAAAGTTTAGTATCAGGCATTAAACAAGATGGCCGTGCTGTATTAATGGTATCGGGTGGTTCGTCACCGGCGCCTGCGTACAAACACTTATCTAACCTTGAGCTTGATTGGGCAAATATTGATGTTGCTATGGTTGATGAGCGTTGGGTTGATGCGTCACATGAAAAAAGTAATGAAGCATTTATCAAAAGCACGTTATTACAAAACCAAGGCGCAGCAGCTAACTTCATTACGATGAAAAATAGCGCAGCGACTGCAAAAAAGGGTGTTGCTGAATGTGAAGCAGCATACCAATCTTTGAAGCGTCCTTTTGATGTAACAATTTTAGGTATGGGGCCAGATGGCCATACTGCTTCTCTTTTCCCACATGCTGAAGGTTTAGAGCATGGTTTAGCTACAAATGATTTAGTTTGCGCTATTAATGCTATTGAAAGTGATGTTACAGGTAAGATAACTGAGCGTATGACATTAACACTTGCTGCAATTGCTGATTCTAAAGTGGTTAAGTTATTGATCAGTGGCGAAGAAAAGCTTGAAGTGTATAAACAAGCAAAGCAGGGTGGGGTAGTTGCAGACATGCCTTTACGCGCTGTTTTGAATCACCCAACAATTAATATTGAAGTTTATTGGGCTCCATAATTACTTGTTTTAAAAACATTAAACGAAAGCGAGCTTGAGGCTCGCTTTTTTATTTAAATAAGGAACAAAAAGCATTAGACATTAAATAATATGCTCGTTATAATTTAAAAATGACAACGCTGTCATTGGTATTGATTTTTATTCTCAATCCCCTTAACGCTTTCTGCCCAGAAAAAGTTAAATAAAATTTATCAATGTTGGCGTGGTTATAAAAATACACCCCAATTTAAAACTAATTGATTGTTAGTTAAGTCTTTTTTTATAACTTTTGGTTATGGCTAATAATTAACCTCTGGAAAGTAAAGCTTACAAAAATTGCTTAAAATAGGTGCTTTGTACCTAAAAACTATCAACTGTGCTTTTCATATACTTTAAATCTCATGTTATATTTGCGCCGTTTAAATGTAACAATTCTTAAATGCTCAATATTAAATTTCATTAATTTCAATATCTTAATTATTTTGTTGTAAATTTTTTGCACAAAACAGCCAAAAAGATGTAGCACAAATGTAATTTAGAGTGTATGGTTTGTTACTAGATGACAGCGTTGTCATCATCACTGGGCAGAAGTGATATAAAACCAACAAAATGATTCAAGGGGAATCCTGTGTTAGCTAAAAATTTTAAGAAAAGCTTATTAGCAGTTAATATCGGTCTTGTAATGAGTGCCGGATTCACTGGTGCTGCATATGCGGCAGATGAAACAAAAGTTCAAGAGGACGTTGAAGTTATTGAAGTTCGCGGTATTCGCCGTTCACTTGAAGCGTCAATGAATACAAAGCGCTTTGCTGACAGCGTTGTCGATGCTGTTTCTGCAGAGGATGTGGGTAAGTTTCCTGATGGTGACGTAGGTGAAGCGCTTGGTCGTATCTCGGGCGTTGCAGTTAACCGTCAGTTCGGTCAAGGCCAGCAAGTATCGATCCGTGGTGCATCTAGCCAACTTACACGTACTCTTTTAAACGGTCAAACAGTGGCATCAACTGGTTGGTACGACCAACAGTCTATCGACCGTAGCTTTAACTACACTTTATTACCACCTGAGCTTGTAGGTGAAATCCAGGTTTATAAATCTTCACAAGCTGACATCGTTGAAGGTGGTGTAGGTGGTACTGTTATTGTTAATACACGCAAACCACTAGACCTTGATGCTGGTACTACTTTCTTAAGTGCTAAAGCAGATTACGGTACGATTTCTGAAGAAACTGACCCGCAAATCTCAGGTTTATTTAGCTGGAAAAATGACGAAGAAACATTTGGTGTTCTAGGTTCAGTTTCATGGGCAGAAACGAACTATCAACGTAATGGTATTGAGTCACTAATTGGTTGGGGTGACATTGTTCCTACCACTTTCCAACAAGAGCGTGAGCGTACAGCATTAAATGCTACATTCCAGTATCGTCCAACTGAAAATCTAGAATTAGGCTTGAATATCATGAGCCTAGAGTTAGATGCAAACAACGCAAATACCTCAAACTTCGTGATGTTCCCTGACGATAAAGATGCAGCGTGTGAACAAACGAATGCATCAGGTACGTGTACTTTCTACCGTCGTACTGGCGAAGGTGCAAATCCAGGTTGGGTACAAACATGGGCGCGTATTGCGAGCATGACATCAGATACAGCTGATTTTAGCCTTAAATATGAAGGTGAAAACTTCACATTAAAAGGTCGTTTCGGTACTACTGAATCAGAAGGTGGTACAGACTTAACAGCGAACTACGGTAACTTCATTGGCTTACCATCTGATTATGCGGGTACTTACGATGCAACTGGCGAAGTAATTAAAATTGATATCAATAACAAATACTTTGAACCATCAGATTTTACAGGTCCACTTTCTCCAGCTGGTTGGTCACTTAAGAAACAGCCTAATACAGATGAAGAAACCTATGCACAGTTAGACCTTACTTTCCCAGTAGATTTTGGTGCGATTACAGCTATTAAAACAGGTTTCCGCTGGGCTGATCACGAAGTTAAACAAGAAACTTACTCAACGACACTAACTGATGTATTACCTACTGGTGATGGTGAAACATACTTCTCAGGTACTATGTCATCAGGCGCTGGTTTTACTCTACCTGAACCAGACTTTGATAGAATGATTACAGATGCTCGTGCCGCAATTGTAAGCTTTGATAATGACTCAGATGTGTATCGTTCAGGCTACGGTACAATTGAAGAAGAAAATTTTGCTGTGTATGCAATGGCAGAATTCTCTGCAGAATCTATTCGTGGTAACTTTGGCTTACGCTATATTTCTACAGATGCTGAATCTGACTACTATGGCTTTGCCAACGGTACTTATGAAAGCACATTAAGCACAGATAAAGCGAGCTACAACGATATTTTACCAAGCATTAACATTGCTTTTGATATCGCTGAAGATGTGATTCTACGTACTTCTGCAGCACAAGTTATTGCACGTCCTAACTATACAGATATGTTCTCTGCGTCTTCATTTGCAGGTTATTCAGATGGCACTGCAGGTAACGAAGTTTTAACAAAAGGTAATGTGGGTCTTAACCCATTCAAAGCAACTCAGGCCGATTTAGGCATCGAGTGGTACTTTGATGGTGATGGTATGGTAAGTGCGACGTACTTCTTTAAAGACATCACTTCATTTGTTACATCTAGTCAAATCTTAAACCAACAGATTGGTGTATTTGACCCTGATACACAAGGTGATAACTGGACTCTTTCAACTAAGTTGAATGCAACGGGCGGTCAAATTGAAGGTATCGAGCTACAAATTCAAGATGGTTTTGACAGTGGTTTTGGTTACTCAGTTAACTATACGTTTGTAGATGCACCGTCTGAGGCTGAAAATTACCCAGATCAAATTCCTCTATTCTCTGATTCATCTGAGCACACAGTAAACTTAGTGGGTTACTATGAAACAGATACTTACTCAGCGCGTTTAGCTTATAACTGGCGTTCAGAGTACATGATTCGTGAGCTTCCTGGTTTCTATGGTAACCGTGAGCACCAATCGTACGGTACATTAGATTTCAGTGCGAACTACAGTGTAACTGATAATATTGATGTAACATTTGAAGCTGTTAACTTAACTGAAGAAGACAGCATTCAAATTGGTGTTGCACCAAGTGATGCTGAAGTGGTTCCAGAGCTTCGCAATGGCTACCCAGCATGGAGCTTTGAAGGTGAAGCACGCTACAAGCTAGGTGTTACGCTTCGTTTCTAATTTTAATTAGATAACGAATCTATTAAAGCCCAGTTTGTACTGGGCTTTTTTGTGAGTAAATGAAAGCGAGTTAATAATGATAAAGAAAATCGCAATTGTTGGTGGCGGAACCGCAGGCTGGTTAGCTGCTAATCATTTAGGGCAGTCTCTGCAAGGAAGTAACATTGAGATTACTTTAATAGAATCACCGACTATTCCTACAATCGGTGTTGGCGAAGGTACAGTGCCTTCAATGCGCAACTCATTACAAAAGTTTGGTATTAGCGAAAGCGATTTTATTAATGAATGTGATGTGACATTTAAGCAATCAATTAAGTTTGTTAATTGGTTGGATAAAACAAAACATGGCAGTAACTTTTATCATCATTTGTTTGATCATCCTCATATTTTCGGTGAGCAACTAACAGATGCTTGGCTTGCTTCAAATGAGTCGTCTGACTATGCTTCGTTTGTTTCAAAGCAGCACTTATGTTGTGAAAAAAACTTGGCACCCAAGACGATTACTACCCCAGAATTTATGGGCGTGAATGGCTATGCTTATCATTTTGACGCCAAAAAATTTGCTGCATTTTTAAGTCGTCACGCAGAGCAATCTTTTTCTGTGAAACATCATTTTGCTGATATAAAAGATGTTGTAGTAGATGATGCAGGCTACATAACACACTTAGTTGATGAACATGATGTGGCAATGGCATTTGACTTTGTTATTGATTGCACCGGTTTTTCTGCAGCAATTCTTGGCAACAAGCTGGGAGTTGAGTTCTTAGATAAGTCAGCTTGCCTACTAACAGACACTGCGATCACTCTACAAGTTCCTACCTCGCCAGATGATGAAATTCCTCCCTATACAATTGCAACCGCGCACCAAGCAGGCTGGATTTGGGATATTGCCCTCACACAGCGAAGAGGTGTTGGTTTTGTGTATTCATCTAAATATATGACTGAACAACAAGCGTTAGACAAATTACACACATATTTAGGTGAAAAATTTAACCACCTTACCCCCAGAAAAATTCCCATGAAAGTAGGGCGAAGGGAAAAAATGTGGCATAAAAACTGTGTCGCCATTGGTCTATCTCAAGGGTTTGTAGAACCACTCGAAGCCACTGCAATTTTAATCGCTGACTTTTCTGCTAACCTACTAGCAAAGCGTTTTCCTCGCTGTAAAGCGGATATTGCATTAGTGATTGATGACTACAATCGCCATGTTAATTACGTGTGGGAGCAGACGTTTGACTTTATAAAAATGCATTACTGTATTTCAGACAGAACCGATTCTGAGTTCTGGATTGATAACCGTAAAGATGAGCAACTATCACAGCAATTGAAAAATAACTTAGCGCGTTGGCACAGATTTGCGCCAAATAGAGAAGACTTTGCAAGTAAATTTGATTTGTTCGACCTTGAGAATTACTTGTATGTGTTGTTTGGAATGCGCTACCTTCCTGCATCAGACACACTAAATACTGTGCGCGGTTTTGAGCAATTAACGTCATTAAAGCAGCAACGAGTTAATCAGTTGCTAGATGAGCTTCCAACACACAGAGCGTTGCTCGAGAAAATTAAAAAGTTTGGAATGCAAAAACAGTAAACAGCAAATAAGTGGCTTTTAATTAACAAGCCACTTATTCAATTCTAAAAAATGATGAAATAGAGAGTCGGCTATTTTTAATATCTTGGCTATATGCTAGGTTGTTTTTTAAGGCCGCACTATGAAGCAGGTTGCTTTTATAAAGTACCACACGGTTTGGTTTTGCCTCTATATCAATAACCTTTTCAAATAGCTCCGTACTTTCATCTAAATAGCCTTGATGTGTACTTTCATGTTGTTGTACATTTTTAATTATATCGTGAACGATATTTTGATTTTCAGCGGTAATTTTAATTGTATTTGTTGGTTTGTATTTATAAATACCTGTACCACCCCATTCTTTACTTGATAAATAATGTACGGCAGCAAACGTTTTATCATCTGTTGAATCAATATGTGGCATGCGTTGCATGACATGTAATTCATTAGCAGATTGCGTAACGACCGAGAGCTTACATTTATGCAAATAGAGATTGTTATTTCCAGAATCTATAACACCATGTGTTATTAAGCTTTGTAATAGTTGTTCAAATACTCGGTAATAAGGCGCTGGCATTTCGTCGCGTTTTCCTGGGTACAAGGTGCCGTCTGTGCCGATAGGTTGAAAGTATGCGACGTTTGATGCGAAATGATAAACACCTTGAAGGTGGCTTAAAAAATCATCGATAATAATGATGTTTTCATCAATACTTTCAATATTGATTACCTGCACTTTATAGTTTTTATTTAATTGATAACTTTCCATTTAAATGCTCAGTAAATTCCTCATCATTAATGAATATACTAACAAAAATAATTAGTTAGAGGCGAGGGGATTTTGCCTTAATTTACCGCTTTTCTAGGCTGTTTTTTAACCGTTGTTGAGTAATTATTTGTGTTAAAAAATAATGTACAATCAGCCACAAAATTTTCACTTCCTTTTTGTGTCTAAAACCGATAGGCTTTGGGCACTAACAGCAAAACATATATAAAATTATAATGGAGCAGTATCATGGCGGAGCAACAAGTACAGCCTTTACATAACGAAAAACATGCCAACACTAAAATTCAAAACGGCATCCATGTCGAGTTCATGAAATCTCAGCATTTAGTTCCTGTGGTTGCCCACGAATTTGCACGTATCGCAAATGAATTTCCAATGGCTTTTGTTAAGAATAATGAATCAGGTCAATTCCAAGCTGTTGCGATTTTTGGTCTGGAGCCAGGCGAAAACTTATTTATCGAAGATGACAAATGGACAGCCGCTTTCGCACCTATGGCGATGACACGTTATCCTCTTGGTCTAGTAAAACACCCTGAGGGTGACCAATTTGGTATTGTTATTGACGAAGCAAGCCCACTTGTAAGTGAAGAAGCGGGTAATGCTCTTTTCGAAAATGGTGAAGAGACTGAATATCTTAAACGTCGTAAAGAAGCACTTGTTTCTTTCATCGAGTTTTCTCAAGTAACAGACGCATTCACTAAGTTCTTAGCTGATAAAGAGCTTTTAGTTGCGCAGACATTAACTGTAGATATCAAAGGTGAGAAAAAAGACATCAGTGGTATTTACCTTGTAGATGAGAAAAAGCTAAACGCATTAAGCGATGAAGAGTTCCTTGAGCTTCGTAAGCGTGGCTATTTAGCGCCTATCTACTCATTCTTAACGTCTACTCATCAAGTAGCACGTCTAGCACGTTTAAAAGCTGCTAAAGCATAATTTTAAACTGCTAAAGAAAAGCGCCATTTGGCGCTTTTTTTATTTCTTTCATCGGGTAATACTTGAAAATTGCCGACGAATTATTCACATTGGGCTTATCACCAAAATAAATATAAGTGCCCATTATGTTAAAAACATTACTCACCTCAGCTATTGCGCTCAGCGCATTGTCACTCAGTGTTCCAACTTACAGCGCAGAGCAGCCGTTTGCTATTGCCATTCATGGTGGTGCTGGCACCATAGAAAAAAGCCGCTTTACAGCAGAGCAAGAAAAAGCCTATCGGGCAAAATTAAAAGAGGCAGTAGAAACTGGCTACACAGTGCTAGAGAAGGGCGGTGAGAGCTTAGATGCAATTACAGCAGCTATAAATGTACTTGAAAACTCGCCATTTTTTAATGCTGGTCGTGGTGCTGTGTATACCTATGATGGCGCGCATGAATTAGATGCTTCGATAATGGATGGCCGTAATCGACAAGCTGGCGCAGTTGCAGGCATTAAACACATTGAAAACCCAATTAACCTTGCTCGTTTAGTGATGGAAAAGTCAGTGCACGTGATGCTGAGTGGTCAAGGGGCTGAAGATTTTGCAAAAACGCAAGGTGTTCCTTTGGTTGAAAATAATTTGTTTGATACAGAAAATCGCTATGAAGCACTTTTAAAAGCTAAAGCAAAATTAGATAAGCAAAAAGTAACCAGTAAAGATTACCAAGCTGCACATAAAGCCCTGCCAGTTAATTATAAAATGGGCACCGTCGGTGCCGTTGCGCTCGATAAAAACGGCAATATCGCCGCAGGCACTTCAACCGGTGGTATGACGGCAAAACGTTTTGGCCGTGTTGGTGACTCGCCAGTAATTGGTGCAGGTACGTTTGCTGAAAACGAATCATGTGCAGTATCAGCGACAGGGCATGGTGAGTACTTCATTCGTTATAATGTGGCAGCTGACATTTGTGCGCGTGTAAAATACCAAGGTAAAACGATTGTTGAGGCGGGTAACGAAGTGATTCACGATGTTTTAATGCCTGTTGGCGGCACAGGTGGCGTGATCATCATTGATGCTAAAGGCAATATCAGCTTACCGTTTAATACTGCGGGTATGTATCGTGCGAGTAAATCAAATACATCACCAACGTATGTGGGTATTTTTAAAGACGAATAATTACTCGTAATTGCCTGACAATAAAAAACCGAGTTCAACTCGGTTTTTTATTGTCGTTTACTTATTGACGATTAATTTTCACCTTAAAGGGCGTTTCGTCTTGATTCGTTGAGCGATAAGGGTTGATGTCTAAACCTCCGCGGCGTGTATAGCGGGCATACACTTCAAGCTCTTCAAGGTCTAACTGCTGCATTAAATCACAATAAATACGCTCTACACACTGCTCATGAAACTCGTTATGAGTACGAAACGAAATCAAATATTTTAATAAGGCTTCATGGCAGATTGCTTGACCTTTGTAGCGAATAATCACGCTTGCCCAATCTGGCTGTGAGGTAATTAAACAGTTCGATTTTAGCAAGTGGCTGTGTAGTGTTTCTGAGATAACGTCATTACCATTGTGACGGAGCGAGCTTGCGTCAATATCGTAACTGTTGATTTCGATATCAAGATCATCAATACACTCGCCTGGTAACGCGGTAAATGGCAAGCAGTTATAATCGTCAGCTTTATATAAAGTGACGACGACAGGCGCATTCACGGCGGCAGATAAGTCGCTAGAAAGAGCTTGCTGTACGTCTTCAATAGCTGCAAAGTGTGTCTGGTTAAAACTATTCAGATACAGCTTGAATGATTTTGACTCAATGATATGGCTACTTTGGCAAGGAAACACAAATGTCGCTACAGCAACCATTGGTTTACCCTTATTATTGAGCCACGATAACTCATAGCCAGTCCAAATATCTTGCCCTTTAAATGGTAAGTTATCTTCGCTAACACCTAATGCGTCACGATTAAGTTTACGGGCAATAGGAAACAATAAGCTAGGTGTGTAGGTGTCTATATACTCAGTTGATTTACCAAGCACACTGTCTTTTAATTCGGGAGAGTTGCTGTAATCTGTCATCTTTACACTTTTGTGGTTACAATGGCGACATTATACCCAAAGCTAATGAGTTTCGCAGTATGTCCGTTTCTTTAAAACTAGAAAAACTACACCAAGCATTTAGTGAAAAATGTTTAGAGCGCACGGAAAGGTTACCTGTTATTGAGCATGATGAAGCATGGCCTAGCCCGTGTGAGCAAGGTGATGTTGATGAGCAAGGCCTTATTCAGTGGCGAGCAGCAGCGCAACAGCCCAAGGGATCTTTAAATGATTTAGCAAATGCTTTAGAGCTTAATTTTCCTGAAGAGCTGAATGTGTTATTTGGTCACCTGTATGCAGGAAACTTGCTAGTTCGTATCGACGATCATCATATTGAGTTGCTGCAAGCATGGAATGAAGATGATTTTAGCCGTTTGCAGCAGAATATTACTGGCCATGTACTCATGAAACGTAAGTTAAAGCAGCCAGAAACGGTGTTTATTGGTCTTACAGAGCAAGATGATTTACTTATTACTGTACTGGTTGAAAGCGGGGAGGTTTGCTTAGAGTATGTGGGTAAAAAGCCACATCACGTACTCGCAAACAGCATCAGTGAGTTTTTAGATAAAGTAACGGTGTAAACTTAATAAGTAAAAGGGGCGATTGCCCCTTTTGTGTATCTGGTAATTGCCTTTATTGAGTTATTGAAAGTCCCACGAGATATTCGAAACAATACCACAGGGCTCGCAACGAAAATCAAATAAGCCAAACCATGGTTCGGGCAGTCTCCAATCTCCATTACAGCTAGGGCAACGACGTTCAAGCTCTGATTCTTTATCGACTCCACCAACGCGATACAAATAGTAATAAACTGGCTTCTTTGTTAGGTAGCTAATACGCTTAGTGATATCTCGCCCACGGCGGTATAAATCACTGTTGATACTGGTTAGCTCCTCAAGAGCAGGAAATTCACAGCGGGTTGCACCATTGATCTGAATTTGATCGCATGCTTGCCAGTCTTCTTGCCATTTTATCAGTGTTTTGTAATCACCATTGGCAATCGCAGGAATGCGGAATAACGGCACAGGTAAAAAGTCATCACCACAATAAACAGGGCTACAGGTATGCACGTAGGTAGTGTATAAAATATAGCACGACGGATCATGGCACATGTCTGCGCCATTTGAGTGAATGTCTTGGCCGATCACTTTAACTTTTGGTGCAAGTAAACCCGCAGTGTGTAGTTGCTCAATACTGTGCTTTACAAACGGGCTATTATTAAGAGGATGCATTGCATCTTCGGTCGGGCACATCACGCGGGTGATAAAAAATCCATCTTTTAAAACTGTAGGAAATTCATCCCCAATAATCTGGCCGTTAAAACGAAGCGCATTGACTAAGCGGTTTATCGCCTGCTCAGCAAGCTCTAGGGTGGTATCTTGGTAGCAATCAAAAGTCAGATCGACAACAAACATTATTTTTTCTCAAGCAGTGCTAATAACCTATCTAATTTTGCTTCGATACGATCCAATTGACTTTCTTTTGGTGTACTCAGTTTCTCGTTTGATGGGTTATTAATGAAATTTTTAATTGAATCCGGATTGTTTTTATATTGGCTTACAGCTGCAATAATTACTGGCATCGGCATAGGTTCTGCTAGCTTACTTTTTGTTAGGGCAACTGTTGGGGTTTTACCTTCATCAAGAAGGGTTTTAATTGCATCAAATACAACGGCATTCATTTTTGTATAAACTCTTTAATAAAGACTAAAAAGCACCGTAGCGTATGGGCCACAGTGCGCGTGTATGGTAGCAATAATAGAGATGGAGTGAAATTAATTTCCTTATTTACACGCTAAAATTAGGTATATTAGTGTGTAAATAAGGGAGCGAAAGCTACTGGCGTAACCTTGCGTCTAATTCGTCAATCACCTCGCTCCATGCACCATCTTCAGCTAACGACTCGGCTAGAAAATGTTGCTGTGCTTCATCCCAAAACGGAGCTTCCTGTAACAAAGTTGTATCTGACAATTGATGTGAGGCTATAAAAGCGTCTATATCGCTCTCTTTACTTGGTAAACCAAGTTGTGCAAAGAGGGTTGAAATATCATGTTTTGTCGTATCCATAATTCTACTCCTTGTGTATGGTGATAATTTATTACTGCTTAAAATTAATAATGGAGAATGTCAGTTTAACTTACGCTGAATTTGTTTTTAGCTTTGCTTAGGTATATATATAGTCTAGTGGTAAAAATAATAAAGCCAAATAAAGGATGAGTATGACAACGATAGCCGAACACGACACATTCAGTGTGCAATACCTCAGTGCTGAAGATATCAGTATAGCTGCAAGTCTTATTTACCAAGCTTATTATGATGACCCTGTGTTAAAGAATGTACTTGGATACCAACCAGATAGCCCCACTAAATACGAAAGTAAGCTCAGAGCCCTTGTGCGTGAAGAACTGGCCAGCTTTTGGCAAGAAAAGCAGCCGTTAATTGGGTTGTACTCTCAAAAAAGATTGAAAGCCGTTGCGTGTGTTTTTGACTCAAACAGTGAACTTCAAGCCGAACGTTACTGGCACTGGCGCTTGAAATTAATGCTTAGTGCAGGGTATTTGCAAACCAATCAATTGATTGAAAAAGAGCGCACAATACGAGAAGCATTATCGCAAAAAGCACCTTATTTATTTTTAGCCTTTATTGCCGTGGACCCGCACTTTCATGGGCAGGGCCTTGGGCGTTATTTACTACGAGGACTTGATGATTTATTACAAAGCAGTCCTAATACATCGGGTCTCGCTGTATTTGTGACACGTGCGGAACAGCGCGAGTTTTTTACCTCAGAGAGCTTTGAAATATTTAAGTCACTAAGCTTTAATCAGGTTAATGGTGACCTTATGTTTAAGAGTGCAAAATAACCAACGGACGTTTTGGAAATTGCAATGTGAGACTTATCTCACATTGCTGTAAGTATTATCAGAATAAATACTCAAATTTTGTACCCCTTTTTGCTTATCTTAATGTTTTTAAAAGAATTCTTATATCTTACTTTAATATGAACGCAAAAAAATTGCTTTTTGTACCTATCCTGATTTCTCCATTCCACTAAACTTAATCATGTCAAGACGACACAGGTTCAATGAATGAACTGATGCCAAGGATTAGGACGCTGGCAATTTAGCAAAGATGCTTAGCAGGAAGCAAAAGGACAATTTAAAAGGGAAGCAAGGACGACTAAGGAAACTGCTAGGATGCAGTACGATCGCGGAGCGGTTGAAAAGGATTGAGTAAGGGATTATTTAGCAGGAAGCTAAAGGAGCGTTTGGAAAACGAAGTGGATAGCCATTGATGGCAAGAGGACGGCACTGGGATGTGTTAAATGCGACATGATGTTGCATGGTGGGTGTATCTGGATGTATACCCGTTCAGGGGATAGAAAAAAACGGCAGCTTCGGCAAGAGTAGGGATACTTTATCATGGAAGTAGCAAGATTGGGGCGTGGCTAGTAGCTACGCCTTAGTTCTTTCTGGGCTTTGTATTTTTCGCAATCAAAATTACTTCGTTTATACGCAACTTAAATTTTGTGCGGTGGTATCACTACACTCTTAAGCAATTCGTTTTCCATGATCAAAACGCCTTGATATACGCTTTGCCCATCACTTGAAAACTCAAAAATAAACTCGCTTTTAATACCCGGTTTCCCACTTTTTAAAATCCCAAGTCGGCGTTTATTACAAGCGACACTCATCAATTGCACATTTAACTGCTCAATTTGTCTTTGTGCATGGAGGTTAGCTGCTTCGGCTACTTTTCTGTTTAACCAAAAAAAGTAGATGATGCTGCCAATGATAATGAGTGTCCACAAGCCTGCCATTTACGAAAATAACCTTCCAATTGCTCGAGCGAGTGTTTCGCTTCGATTTTCTAGTCTTAATAAACCTAGTAAGTGAGGGCGAATACTCGGAATTGCAACTAAATCGGTGAAAATACTCACAAACAGTTGCTCAATTTCAGTGTGGTGTGCACAGCAATCCATAAACACATGTAAGCGTTCTGGGTCTTCAAGCGTGCTAAAACAACGCCCTGCAATTGTTAATAGTACATCTGATTGGGTGTTCATATCAGAGCGTAATACAGCATCAACAAGTTGTGCAGTTAAACCTTGCGCTGGTGTTTTTGATAAGCTTCTAAGGGCTGCAACAAGGGCGATGTCGTCTTTATGCTCTATGGCGTTTAAACCATAGGCTAATAATTGCTCTGCAAACACGGGTTCGATTGCAACATGTTCAAGCATTGCACTTAGCGGCTGTAATACTTCGACTGGTAATTGCCCCCAAGCGGCTTGTAGATTTGCTAAATTGTTGTCGTTATCTAAACGCATCGCAAAATCAGCAATACCTTGTACTGCAACACTTTGCCAATTATCAAACCCCAGTTTGCCTGAAAAATACAGCTGAGCATATTCGTAGTACTGCGAAGCACTTTGTTTAAGTAAACATTTAACCTGTGCATTAAATGCAGCTAGCTTGTTGGCGTTTGGCGTAAATACATACGGGTTGTTATCAAGTTTGCCTTCAGCATTTTCACTAGTAATTTCTGTACCAAGTGCTTCAATCACCATATTTGCGAAGTGGTCACGGCTTGCGCTTACTAAGCGGCTTTGCTCATCTAGTGGGAATTTTAAAAACCATACATAAGGTTCTTTAGATGCTTTTACATCCCAAAATTGAATAGCAAGCCAAGCATGACCAGCAAGCGGGTATGGGTAAGGGATTTTTGTTTCTTCAATGGCGAGAAATTGTTTTTTGTCTAATTTCGTGATGTGTCTGCCAATATCGAAGGCACGCCAAGTGGTGCCTGCTGCATCCAGAAGTTGACCTAATGTGGCGATCTGCTCAGTCATAAAATCTCAATTACCATTATTAATCTATATCAGGGGCGAATTATACGCCATACCATGGCGCCTTGGAACAGGGTATACTAAGCACAAAGGTATTAAGAGTTTTACAATGCATCAACAGACTTTGGCGCTGCTGCGCGAATTAGAATCCACATTACAACGCCATTCACTTTGGCAAACAACACCGATTGACCCAAGTGCACTCAATTCTAGTGTACCGTTTTGTCATGACACCATGGCTTTTGAGCAATGGCTGCAATTTGTTTTTCTTGAAAAAATGCATGCCTTAATCACACACGCTCAGCCTTTACCCCGTAATTTTGCAATTGCGCCTATGGCTGAAATGATGCTGGCACAACACAGCGGCGGTAATGATGTGATTAACGTTTTACAAAAACTCGATCAACTTTTGAGTGATGACTAAGATGCAAGAGAGTGTTAAACCACAATTTGATGAGTTAACGATTCTGTACCGCGATGAAAATTACATTGCGATTGATAAACCATCCGGTTTATTGGTTCACCGTTCGTTTTTAGACAAACACGAAACCCAATTTGCAATGCAAATGCTGCGTGACCAAATAGGCCAACACGTGTTTCCTGTTCATCGTTTAGATAGACCAACCTCAGGCGTATTACTGTTTGCGTTAAGTTCAGAAGCGGCCCGTGATATGAACCAGTTGTTTATTGATGGGCAAATTGAAAAGCGTTACTTAGCTTTAGTAAGAGGCTTTTTAAACGAATCAATCTTCTTAGATAAACCTTTAAAAGAAGAGCTTGATAAAATTGCCGATAAGTTTGCTGATCAAGATAAAGCACCGCAAGAAGCACAAACGCAATTTCATTGTCTGCACCAAGCAAGCTTACCTATTCCAATTGGTAAGTACCCAACAGTTCGTTACTCGCTGGTGGAGTGTTTTCCTAAAACTGGCCGCAAACATCAAATTCGTCGTCATTTAAAACATTTATCATTGCCAATTATTGGTGACGTAAATCATGGTGATAATCAGCATAATCAATTTTTTAGAGAGCATTTCCAGCTTCGTCGTTTAATGTTATTTGCCTCTGAATTAAAGTTTGTGCACCCTTATAGCAAACAACCAATAACAATTAGAGCGCCATTAGGCGATGCAATGTTAACGATTTGCCAGCAACTTGGCTGGCCAACAGAAGAAAAGGATTATTATGGCAACTATTAGTATTTTTGTCGGCAGTGTCTATGGCGGTGCTGAGCGTTTAAGCGAGCAAGTTATTGAAGTCATTGAAAAGTCAGAGCATCAAGCGCAATTAGTTGAAAATGGCACGGTTGATGACATGCTTGCTGCATCACATATTTTAGTGATCACATCAACGACGGGTCAGGGCGATATTCCTGATAACTTAATCGCTTTATATAGCCAATTAAATGATCAATTCCCACTGTTAACAGGCAAGCAATACGGCATTATTGCTATGGGCGACCGTAGTTATGGTGATACGTTTTGTGGTGCAGGTCGCAGTTTTGATGAGCTGTTTCGCGATTTACAGGCAAAACCTGTTGGTCATCGTTTAGAAATTGATGCCTGTGAAGATTTTGAGCCTTGGCCTGTTACTGAGCCATGGTTAAATGAATGGCTGACGAAAATTAGTTAATGCCTATTAATTAGCTAGTGTCTCTTAAAAGTGCTGATTGAATAAGCAATTGGCACTTTCCCCTTGGTTTTTCGAGTACAGAATCTGTGACCTTGGTGATATACTTAAGCATCATTTTATGAGGCTGTTATGATTTCAAAAAACCAACTGAAACTAATTCGTGCATTAGGTCAAAAGAAATACCGTAAGCAATACAATCAGTACCTTGTACAAGGCGAAAAAAATGTACTTGAATTACTAAACAGTGGTTTAAGTATTGCTCATATTTTTGCGACTCCTGCATTTATTTCTGCGCATAAAACAGCGCTTGCAGCCCATCAAGTCATTGAAGCAGATGAAGACAGCCTAACTAAAGCCAGTACACTTGTTAGTAACAACGCCGCAATTGCTGTTGTTGATATGCCAAGTCAGCAAGCATTACCAACATCGGGACTTATTTTAGCCCTTGATGGCGTGTCGGACCCGGGGAATTTAGGAACGATTATTCGAGTTGCTGATTGGTATGGTATTAAGCATATTGTTACCAGCACAGACAGTGCGGATGCTTATAACCCTAAAACCATCAGCGCAACCATGGGTTCATTTGCTCGCGTGTGTGTCACACAAACCGACTTAACCAGTTACTTACCTAGTTTAAACCTTCCTGTGTATGGTGCATTTTTAGAAGGTGAGAACATTCACAAAACTGCTCTCAAGCAAGATGCCGTATTACTCATGGGCAGTGAATCCCATGGTATTCGTGCTGATTGCGAAAGCTTAGTTACTGATAAAATCACTATTCCGGCTTATGGCCAAGCAGAATCGCTTAATGTAGCGATGGCAACGGGTATTATTTTAGATAATTTTAAGCGCCACGCTTAACCTTTTACCCTAAAATGGGTTAAATTGAAGAATAACAATAAAAATCGGTAAAACAATTAGATGCGCTTGAGCACCATAAAATTAGCGGGTTTCAAATCGTTTGTTGAACCCACTAAGATCCCATTCCCTGATCAGATGACCTGTGTTGTCGGCCCGAACGGCTGTGGCAAATCAAACGTCATCGATGCAGTGCGTTGGGTGCTCGGTGAAAGCTCAGCTAAAAACTTACGTGGCGATGCCATGACCGATGTTATTTTTAACGGCTCAACTAATCGAAAACCTATTTCACAAGCCTCTGTTGAGTTGGTGTTTGATAACACCAGTGGCCATCTTCCGAATACCTTTGCTGATCGAAACCAAGTGGCGATCAAGCGCTTAGTGACCCGAGATGGTCAGTCAATTTATTTTCTAAATGGCAGCAAATGCCGTAAGCGTGATATTACCGATATCTTTTTAGGCACAGGTCTTGGCCCGCGCAGCTATGCGATTATTGAACAGGGCATGATCTCACGTTTAATAGAGAGCAAACCGGCTGACTTACGTGTGTTCTTAGAAGAAGCTGCGGGGGTTTCGAAATACAAAGAGCGTCGTCGTGAAACGCAAACTCGTATTAAAAGTACCCGCGAAAACCTTGAACGATTGCTTGATGTAAGGCAAGAGTTGCAAACACAGCTCGATAAGCTTGCAGTGCAATCAGTCGATGCAAAAAAATACCGAGAGCTAAAAGCCACTGAGCGCACTTTAAAAGGGCAAATTGCGGTTTTAAAGTGGCAGAAGTTACACCAACAACAAATCGATAAAGCTGAGCAAATTAATAAACTTAAAGAGCAAATCCAGTTCTTTAGAGAAGCGCACTCTGGCCACGATGATGTTTTAGCAAGTCTTGAAAATCAGGTGCAACTTGAGCAGCAGAAACTGCAAGATGCTCAGCAGGCTCAGCATCAAACTCATACAGAGTTAACACGCAAAGAACAGCAACAGATCAGTTTAAAGCAGCAACAGCAAACACTTAGCCAAAACCTTATCAAACAGCAACAATTGCAGTTACAAAACAAAGAGCTGCAAGAAGAGCAACACACTTCTGCCGCCATTTTACAAGAGCAACTTCAAGATGCGATTGAGCAAAGTTTGTTGTGCGCTGAGCAAGTTGCAGAGGTTGAAGAACAAGTCGCTTTTAAGCAGCAACAAACGCAAAGTGCCAATGAGCAATATCAAAGCACTTTACAGAAAAATCAAGCTCATAGTAGTGATATTACTGTTGCAAAGAGTCAGCTGACACATTTTAGCCAGACTCTTGCACAACTTGAAACTCAGCAGACACAACTTGCCGCTGAAATTAGTGAACTCGAAGCGACCCCAGTTGCAGCGCAAATTGCTGAGCAACAACAGCATATTCAAATATTGACAAAAGAGCTTGCGCAGCAACAAAGTGCGCTAAATAAGCTCACTCACAATCTAGAACAAGCGGATAGAGAGCAACAGCACTTAGAGCAGGATTTAAAGCGGGTTCAACAGCACAGCAATGAAAACAAAGCCAGCATAGCTGCGCTTAACTCTTTGTTATCAGAGCAAACCGACAGCGAAAGTGTCTCTTTATTAGCGCAGTTAAAAGTGGCTTCTGGTTTTGAGCCGTTAGTTGAGCAAGCCCTACTTGGCCTTGAGTATCTAAAGGTCAGTCAACATAAAGAGCCGAATAGTGTTTGGCCTGTAACTAATAATGCTGAGCTACCAAAAGAGTCATTAGCAAATTATATCGAATCGGGTGCTTACCCTGACTTATTAGCACGGTTTGCATTTAAACCTTGTTTTGATGACGCTATTTTAGCGGATCCATATTGGCTGGCAGTGATTGATGAAGAAGGCTGTATACATGGTCGTAACTTTCATACCGGTGCTAATAAAGACACCGACAATTCTTTGCTTTTAAAACATGCTCAGCTTAGCGATGCACAGCAGTTAGATGAAGAGCTCAACGAGCAATTAGAAACCAAGCAGCAATTGTTAAATGAGCATCTAGCACATAAAAAAACGCTCACCGCTGACAAAGAGCAATACAGAGAACGAATTCACCAAGCGGCTCAGCAGATTGCATCGGCCAGTACTCGCCGCGATATGTTGCTAGAGCAGCAAACGCAGTGGCAAAACCAGCTTGTTAAGTTACAACAGCGTCAAACGTTACTGGCTGAGCAAAAGCAAAATGCCGACGAACAGCAACAAACGCAGCAGACTTTACTTGAGCAATTGTTAGAGCAGCAGTTAGAACTTGAAACTGAGTTAGAGCAGGCGAAGCATCAACAAACTGAGGAAAATAACAACTATCGCCAAGTGGCTTCTCAGCTTGAGCAATATAAAACGCAAGCACATCAAGCAAATTTGGCCGAACAAAAAGCTCGCAGTGAGTGTCAACTTAGCGAAACCAAACTTCAGCATGCTAATGCCGCCCAAAGTGCGGCTAGTGAAGCTGTATTAGAGCTCACCGAGCAACTAGAAGAGCTAGTGATCCCGCTTGAAGAAGTAGCAGAGCAAATTATGCTATTGCTTGAAAAGCATCAACAAAGTGACGTTGAGCTGAAAAACTTGCAAGCGGCCTTGAGTCAAGCTAAAAAGGAGCTTGCTGATAAGCAAATAGCGCTGAAATCGTCGCAATCTGAGTTGGTTACGCTACAAGAGCAGTTGCAAGCATTGGCACTGGATGAGCAAAGTTTAATCGTTAAAGCACAAGCGGCTTTAGAGCCACTTGAAGAACTGGAACAAAATTTAAAAACAGTACTTGAAGAACTGCCTGACAATGCCAATTTAAATAGCATGCAAACGAGGCTTACAAAAACCACGCAAGCTTTAAATGAGCTCGGCGCGGTGAATTTAGCGGCAATAGATGAGTTTGAGCAGGCTAAACAACGTAGCGATTATTTAAATCAGCAGCTTGATGACTTAACACAAGCATTAAATACCCTGGAAGGGGCGATTCAAAAAATCGACCGAGAAACAAAAAATCGTTTCAAGGCGACGTTTGAACAAGTAAACACTGACTTTGGGGAGTTATTCCCCAAAGTGTTTGGTGGCGGTAGTGCTTACCTTGAATTGACCAGTGATGATCTACTGGAAAGTGGGGTGAGCATCATGGCAAGGCCACCAGGCAAGAAAAATTCGACAATTCACCTGCTTAGTGGTGGAGAAAAAGCGCTGACCGCATTATCATTGGTGTTTTCAATATTCAGGCTCAATCCAGCTCCATTCTGTATGCTAGATGAAGTGGATGCGCCATTGGATGATGCGAACGTGGGTCGTTTTTGCCGTTTGGTAGAAGAGATGTCACAATCGGTGCAATTTATTTATATTAGTCATAATAAAATTGCCATGGAAATGGCAGGCAGATTGACTGGTGTAACTATGGCTGAACCCGGTGTTTCTCGGATGGTTGCTGTAGATATTGAACAAGCAGTGCAAATGGCACATGCATAAATTTAGTTAGGCAGATCAAATAATAAAGGTGAGGGGATGGCCGAAGAATTAAGATGGGCTTTAATCGTAATCAGTGTGTTTGTGATTGGTGGTTTATTAATACACGGACTTTGGTCTGTACGGAAAAAAGACAACCCAGAGGTTACGCAGCAAGATCGGGTCGAACCTAACGAACCGACGCCAAGTGTCGAAGATACACCAGAGCCTGTTGTTCAAGAACGCGATGAACCTGAATTTGGTGATTTAAGCTTTAGTGCTGAGAATGAACAGCGCGAGCTTGAGCCTGAAATCGAACAGCAGCCAGTCGAAGAAGAGCAGCCATCAGAGGTTGAATCTGTGACTGATGAGCCGCAACAAGAAGTGCAACCAACTGACTTTATTATTGTTCACTTGCAAATGCCTGAAGGTTTATCGATGGAAGGCAGCCAATTGTTACCTGCTGTTAATATGCTTGGCTTCAAATATTCAGAAGAAGGCTTCTTTAATCGTCACCTAGACCCTGCGGGTACGGGGCCTGTGTTGTTCCGATTAGTGAACATGTATAACCCTGGTACATTCGATATTGATAATATGGAACAATTTAGTACCGCAGGGGTAAGCTTATTTATGACCTTACCATGTGAAGGCGATGGCTTAAGTGCCTTTAATATGTTGCACAGCGCAGCTAAAAAACTTGCTGATGAATTTGGTGCAACTATTTTAAATAGCAACCGTGAAGAAATGACGGTTGACAGTGTGAGAGAGTATGTTGAGAAAGTAAGAAGCTTTTCAGCATAATAGTCGTTGCACATTTTTTGTATTTTAGGCCACTTGGCGATGACTCGTTTAAGTGGCTTTTTTATGTAGATTTTTGAGGTTTTCATGTCCAGCCCTATCTTTGAGCAAATTACTCAATTGCGTGCCCAGTTAGAAGAGCATAACCATAATTACTATGTGCTGGATGCACCCAGTATTCCTGATGCAGAATACGACCGTTTAATGCGTGAGCTAAGTGCGCTTGAGCAAGCGAATCCAGAATTTCAAAGCCCTGATTCACCTACCCAGAAGGTGGGTGGTGCAGCACTTGATAAATTTGAGCAAGTAACGCACCGAGTACCTATGTTGTCACTTGATAACGCGTTTTCTGAGGAAGAATTTGCAGCCTTTAATCGCCGAATTAAAGAACGTGTTATGAATAATAACGAGCTGACATTTTGTTGTGAGCCAAAACTTGACGGTTTAGCCGTATCAATTATTTATCGCAATGGCGTGCTTGTACAAGCAGCCACTCGCGGCGATGGCATGGTCGGTGAAAATATTACCCAGAACGTAAAAACGATTCGAAATGTGCCGCTTAAGTTACGTGGTGATGATATTCCTGCAGAGCTTGAGGTTCGCGGTGAAGTATTTATGGATACCGCTGGGTTTATAAAGCTTAATACTGAAGCTCAAAAGCGTGGTGAAAAAGTATTTGTTAACCCTCGTAATGCAGCGGCAGGAAGCTTACGCCAACTAGATTCTAAAGTAACAGCAAAACGCCCATTAATGTTCTATGCCTACAGCACAGGTTTGGTTGCTGATGGTCAGTTACCGGAAGATCATTACCAACAACTTGCTAAGTTGACGGATTGGGGCTTACCACTTTGCCCTGAAACAAAGCTGGTTGAAGGTCAACAGGCCGCGCTCGACTATTATCAAGATATTTTAGTTCGTCGCGAACAATTAAAATACGAAATTGACGGCGTGGTGATCAAAGTAAACGATAAAAAACTACAAGAGCGTTTAGGCTTTGTTGCACGTGCACCACGCTGGGCAATTGCTTTTAAATTTCCTGCTCAAGAAGAAGTAACTAAACTGCTCGATGTTGAGTTTCAAGTAGGCCGTACCGGTGCAATTACCCCCGTTGCTCGTTTGGAGCCCGTTTTTGTAGGCGGCGTCACTGTGTCTAACGCAACGCTTCACAATGGCGATGAAATTGCCCGATTGGGCGTTAAAATAGGCGACACCGTGATTATTCGCCGTGCAGGTGATGTTATTCCACAAATTACGCAGGTTGTACTTGAGCGCCGCCCTGACGATGCCAAAGAGATTGAATTTCCAGCTACTTGCCCAATTTGTGATTCGCATGTGGAGCGCATTGAAGGCGAAGCGGTAGCTCGTTGTACAGGTGGTTTAGTTTGCCAAGCGCAGCGTAAGCAAGCAATTAAGCATTTTGCGTCACGTAAAGCGCTTGATGTCGATGGCTTAGGTGACAAAATTGTTGACCAGTTAGTTGACCGTGAACTGATTAAAACGCCTGCTGATTTATTTATCCTTAAGCAGGGTCATTTTGAATCACTTGAGCGTATGGGACCTAAGTCTGCTAAGAATTTAGTCAACGCATTGCAAGACGCTAAGCAAACAACGTTAGCCAAGTTTCTATATTCATTAGGTATTCGCGAAGTGGGTGAGGCGACAGCACAAAACTTAGCAAACCACTTTTTAACCCTAGAAAAAATAACTCAAGCAAGCGTTGATGCATTGACCGAAGTCAGTGATGTTGGTGAGATTGTTGCTAAACATGTACGTGGTTTCTTCAGTGAAGAGCATAATATGGACGTTGTTAATGCACTTATAGAGCAGGGCATTCATTGGCCTGCGTTGAGTGCTCCAAGTGAAGATGCGCAGCCATTAGCAGGGCTGACTTATGTTCTAACAGGTACGCTAAGTGAGCTTAACCGTAATGACGCAAAAGCGCGTTTACAGGCATTAGGTGCAAAAGTATCGGGAAGTGTCTCAGCAAAAACAGATGCGTTAATTGCTGGTGAGAAAGCTGGTTCTAAACTGACTAAAGCACAAGATTTAGGAATTGATATTTTAACTGAAGCCGATTTAATCGCATTACTAGGTGAACACAATGGATAGTTTTTTACAGGCAATGTCGTCGCTTGCATTAACTCTAGGTCATTGGTTGCAGCCTCACTTATATAATATTTCGTTATTGCTAGTGGTTTGTTTTTTATCTCTCTATGCGGACGATATCATTAAAATAACAAAGCGTTTTGTGGCACGTCGTCACTTCATTATACGTATTCTGTGTTTTGTGTTAGTCACAGGGTTCGGTATGGGGTTATTGGTTGTATTTATTACCCCTTACTTGAGCAAGCTGCTTATGCTGTTGGGTTTAAAATGGCTGGCTTTGACACTCACAGCTGCCTTCTTAGTATTGGGTATTATCGCTGATAGAAAGAATCAACTGTAATGCGTTATGGGCCTGAATATTGGGATAAATACGGAGCATATAGAACGCCTATAGCTTTTCATTTATCTTTATTAGTACTTTTACGCAGTTACTTTATTTGGATTATGGCGGCGCTGAGTCGTCGCCCTGATTTAGATATTATGTCGTTATTTTTTAGCAGTAAGTCTGATTTCTTTTTTTCTATCGGTATTGCGGCCATTGCTTTATTACCTGCTGTTATATTTTGTTTAAGACGACCACAAGATAACCCTGATAGCGCAAAGCGACTCGCAAGCATATGGCGTTTTATGCGTTGGCCATTAATTTTATGTGCAATCATTGATCTAGGCTGGCTTACATATCAAGCAGCGCATAGTCATTATCAATTTTCATTGTTTCTAGCGTGTCAAATGGTAATTGTATTATGGGTGTTGTTGTACTTACTGAAAAGTCGTTACCTCAGCGTATTTTTTAATGATTGGCCTGATCCAATTATTAAAAAAGGAGAATAAAATGCTTCGTGTTAATAAGCTATTAGCTAAAATTTCAGTGGCAATTGCGTTCGTTTTACTGCTTTTATGGCTTGTCACACCACTGTGGAATAGTGCTCTTTTTTCATTGTTTGTTATTTTTTGGTGTGTGATAACAAGCTCTGCGTTGTACCGAGTTACTCCTTTATTTAAAAACAGAAACCCAGTTGAAGAGTTAATCAAGCGAGATGTTAATCAGCTTGCTTTAATAAGCCTAGCGGGATTATTTGATTTTAAACGTAAAGCCGAATTTGTGTTAATAGGGCAAATCAAAACAATCAGTGTCGGTGAGGGAAGTATTGTTATCGAAGACATTAACTCACAACGGTTGCATGCGGTACTGAGTGTCTCTAAAGCTGAAATAATTTCACATCTTCATATCATTTTATCAGCGCGTGAACGGCAGAAAATTACAATAACATCTTAAGGCTTGCCGAGCCTTAGCTTTTTGATGTAGTGTCTTGGCATACTTTAAATCTTGAGGGGGCCTTATGTTAACTTGGCAAGATATATTAACGTTCGCACAAACTGGTAATCCGACTCCGCCGCGCAGAGTCGAAAAGAGCGCCTCTGAGTGGCAGTCACAGTTAGATGAACACACCTTTTATGTGACACGTTTAAAAGGAACAGAGCGCCCACACAGCTCCGATTCATGTACTTTATTCGAACCTGGTAAATATGCTTGTGTATGCTGTGATAATTTGCTGTTTGACGCAGATGAAAAATTTGACAGTGGTACTGGTTGGCCTTCATTTACGCAACCAAGCAGTAAAGAAAGTATTGCTTATATTGTGGATAACAGCCACGCAATGCAACGTATAGAAGCGGTTTGTAATGTGTGCGATGCGCACTTAGGCCATGTTTTTCCTGATGGCCCAGCACCGAGTGGCCTTCGTTATTGTATGAATGCTATTGCCATGAAAAAATGCGACTAATCTAAGTACTGGGCAATAATAAAGATAAGGTGCTCTCGGTATATTGGTTTACTGATTATATAATCAGTTAGAATATTCGATTGTGCCTTTTCATCTTTTAACGAGGATGCGGTTACTGCGATAATTGGAATGTGTTTAAAACGGTCGTCACTACGAATTAACTGACATGCTTCTAGCCCACCCATTACTGGCATTTTTAAATCCATGATTATTAAATCCGGTTGCTGTTGTTCTACCTTTTTAAGTGCGTCTTCTCCATTTATAGCGGTATCTATAGTAAAACTCCAACGTGATAAAAATGACTCTAAATAGTCTCTGTTGTAGGGGATATCGTCGACAATTAAAATACGCGCAGGGTTAAAGTGGTAGCTTGAAATAGCAGGGTAGTTACGATGCTCTACCTCGGCCATTGATTCCGCAAGTTCAACATTAGGAATTGATACAATAAACTCACTGCCTTTATCTTTTTCACTCAATACCGATAACTCGCCACCCATTAATTTAATAAAACGTAGTGAAATTGCTAATCCAAGGCCTGTTCCCCCAAACTCTGAACTGCGCTGACCTTGAACTTGTTCGAAGTCATTAAAGATTAAATCTTGCTGATCTTTAGGAATGCCTTTGCCCGTGTCTTTAACATGAATAGCAATATCGATATGACTTTCATCATCATGAGGCTTGAAGTCGAAATACACATCGACACACCCCTGTGAGGTAAACTTAATCGCATTACTGATTAAGTTTGTCAGTACTTGGCGTACTTTATTGCTATCAAGTAATACGGGTGTTTTGAAGCCAGGGTGAGCTGTCACTTTAAAGTCGAGATCTTTTTGGGCACTTAATTGCAAAAACATCATGTTTAATTCATGACAGATAGTCGGGATCTCGACGCGATCTATATCAAGTTGCATTTTTCCAGCATCAATTTTTGACAAATCAAGAATATCATTAAGAACATTGAGTAGTGAACTACCTGAAATTGATATTGCTTCTAAGTAGCGACGCTTGTTTTTGTCTGTTTCACTGTCTTGTAGTAATTGGCTAAACCCAAGCACCGCATTGAGTGGTGTTCTTAACTCATGTGACATATTTGCTAAAAAGCGGCTTTTGGCTTGATTAGATTGTTCAGCTTGCTCCTTCGCATCAATATACTCTTGTGTGCGCTTAGCGATGGTTTCTTCTAATTGACTGTGTTGTTCATGCATGCTGTTTATCTGCTGCCTTACCGCTGCGCGCATCATCTTAAAGCCACTTGCTAGGGTACCAATTTCATCTTGGCTTTTAATATTGATAGGGCAGTTTAAATCACCTGTGGTAACAGCATGAGAAAACTCTACAAGTTGCTCTACAGGCTGTAAGATAATTCGCCTGATGATGATATAGGCAATGATCATCGCAGCAAGTAGGTAAATTGCAAATAAAGATATTGCATTACTAATGATTGATTTTGTTTTTAGGGCCAAGTCTTTGTCTGAAAAGGTCACAATAACGTAACCTATATTCTCACCTTGATGGTTATCAATGGGTACGGCAACAGCGTATTGTTGATCTAAAGGCACGATGGTATTTTGATTTGGCTTAAGTTGCTTGAGTATTACTTGATTTGTTTCTAGCGTATCAATTTTAGATGTGTCGGGGTGAGCTGCAATAAAGTTATTTTGATCAATAAAATAAATGGTTTGAAGATCATCGAATGTATTGTTTTTTAAGATATTCTTTAACGTGATCCCCTGAATCTTTAAAACCCAACTGCCAATGGTGTTATCGGTCGTTAAATTGTCGATTTCTGAGAGCATAGGTGAAACGATCGCATCGGCTTTCTCACTCATATTCAGTAAAGTCTGTTCTTTTAACTCAACTACATGCATAGAAGTGCTCACCCCCAAAATTAGGGTGATGGTAAAACCTATAATCATCAAAATTTTATGAGCAATGCTGACTCTCATTATTGAACCGCTCTATTTGATGTTAACTGCTTCATATCGGCGTTAATTTTAGCATGGGTGGCTTTTATTGATTCTTTAATATCTGCACCATAAAAGATTTGACTAAATGTATATGAAATGACTTTTCCAATAATCGGAAATTCAACCATGCCTGCTTGTAAGCGATCTGGTGTGGCGTGATCAAATACCCATAGCATAGTGTTATTAAAGCCAGGTTTGTTGACAAGAGTGAACAGTTTTTCGTGCCATACTTTTTTTCGTGGGGGCGAGCCGCCAGTACTTAATAATGAGGCTGTTTGTTCACTTGTCGCCCATTGAATGAATAACCACGCAGCTGTTTTATTATTTGAATGAGCATTAATTGTAAACGCCCAAGCCCAAGGAGAGGTTTCTCGCGCAACAGGGCCCGCTGGTAAAGGGGCCGCTTCCCATTTATTCCAAATATCGGATTCTTCCGCTGTATCAATTTCATTGTAGAAATGTGAGGCTAAAAAAGCGGATGCGAGCTTTCCTTGCTTAAACTGGTTTCGCAACTCATAAAAATGTAAAAGCCGGCTATTGTCTGGTGTGCCATAGCCAGTTACTAAATTGCGATACATCTTTAAGGCATCTTCTGTTTCAGGGCTATCAAACTCTGATTCCCCATGTTCATTAATTACCTGTGCACCGTAAGCGCGCATAATAGGTAAAATAGTCCATGTGTTTAACCCTGCACCAGGTAAGGTGCGAGAGGCAAATGCGTGCATACCCTTTAATTGAGGATCAGTATCAATAGCGCGTTGTAATGCTACTTTTGTTTTTAATAGATCTGCATACGTATCGGGGACTTTAAGATTGAAACGTGTAAATAAGTCTTTTCGATAAAAATAAATTGGCGCAGAAAAATCAAAAGGAAGTGAATACAGTGCGCCATTAATGCGGCAGAGCGCAAGACTTCGTTCACTAATATCCTCTAATTGATACCAGCTTTTATCGGTAATTAGTGGATTTTCTAAATAGGGTGCTAAGGGCTCAATCCAGCCATGACTTTGTGCTTCACCTAAAAAAGTAATTCCCATTGGGTGAACATCATATAAACCAAGCCCTTCACTTAAATCTTGGTGGCGTCTAATACGCATTTGAGATTGCTCAAGTGGGTGAAAGCCGACAGAAATACCAGTTAGCTTCTCGAATAGAGGAATATAAGGCTTTAAAGCCATAAAAGCAGGCTGCTCATCAGCTAATATGTTTATATGGCTACCAGCTTCACTTTGCCAATTGATCTTTGCTTGTTGCCAGTGTTGTAGCTCTGATGAGGCACTCGTATTAATACCGCCCAGTAAAGTGATTAAAAAAAGAAAGTGTTTTAAATACGTTTTCAAAAGAAGCCCCTGTAAATCAGTTTTTAATCAGTAAGCTGTAGGTTCATTTTTGCTGCGCGGGCTTTTATTTTTTCAAAACGCGCGGCTTGCTCATCTTCAAGCGCGTGCTTACTTAGCAAGCGGTAACATTTTTTGGCAAGTACAAGGTTGAAGGATCCTTGTCCATTGTTATCAAATAAACACTGTAATAGATTTAAAGCAATGCTGGCATTTTTAGGCATGACTCTAAAAGCTTGTGTAAATGCTTCGAGTGCAACATTGAGCTGACCTTTATTAAAATGCGAAACAGCGTGATTGTTTAATTCTTTCGGACCCATTTTGATGTCGCGACGCTCTGTTTGTTGCTGTTGAATATAGCGTACATAAACAGGGTCGCTGACAGATGGGTGTCGCTCGCAATGAGTAATTATTTGATTAAAAAGCATTTGTGCTTTGTTATGAAAGCCAAGTTCGTGAAAAGCTTTTGCTTTATCAAGTGCTCCGTCGACAGAGCGAATTTGCGTATCACTTTCATCAAGCTGTTCAATCAGTGCTTTTGCTTTTTGATGTTCATCTTTTAAGTAGTGTAATCGTGCATTTAAAACATCAATTTGAGTTTGGTTATTACTGTTTGGAAACTGCTGCTTTAAATCATTTAAATACTGATTAGTTTGCCTTGAGATACGATTAACTTGATCGCTTTGATCTGTCGTAAGCGCAAAGTCAATGCCTGCGCGTGCGGCATTTAAATAAACATCAGGGTGATCATGAATAGAGTGTTTTGCGTAATTGGCAATGTCTTTTTGTGTTAGGTAATTTTTCTCATAATCATGATTAAGCAAGGAAACGTGACTGAGTGCTTTTTGGCGAGAAATATTACGGGGAGCAATATTAACAGCCTGACTGAAGAAAGCTTGAGCCTCGTCAAACTGGTTTAGTTTAACCTCCAAGCGACCGAGTAAATCGAGTGCGACTAAGCGAGTTTCATTGCGTTGTAACATCGTTTTGAGCATACGCTGAGCGAGAATATGTTCGTTATTAGCGATAAGCGCTTCAACTAAGCCCACTTTAGCCCATGTAAATTTTTGAATATTGAGTACTGACTTGAAGAAAGCTTTTGCATCTTCATTACGCTTTAAGCGGAGTAGGGCATTACCCTTTAACCGTAACAAAATAGCACTATAAGTATTACTCTTATTTTGTAATAGATCGTCTATGTGCTTAATTGCTTTAGAGTCGTTATCGTCATCAATTAGCTGGTACACACGCTGTAAATGGTATTTACGCATGAGTACTTTTTCGATACGGTTTTTGAGTTCGTAAATTGTGTATGGTTTAACAAGAAAGTCATCGGGCTGTAGTTCTAATACACTATGAACTAATGAGCCGCTTGTCTCTGCTGAAATAAAAATAAACCCAGTTGAGCTTTTAATATAACGTTTTACTTTTAGCTCTTCATAGAGCTGATAACCATCTTGGTGTTTGCTTAAATTAAATGAGCAAACAATTAAATCAAACTGTTCAACTTGGCATTGCTCCTTGGCAGCTATTGCGTGTTCAGCAAAGCGAAGTTGACGAAAACCTAACCCTTCAAGAGATTGTTTCATATAGCTTTGAGCTAGCGGCTGCTCTTCCACTATTAATATTTTAGCTTTCGAAAAAATCTTTGTAGGCATTGGACTTGCGACCGAGTGATATTAAAGGTGACTATAATAAACAGTCTAGCTGCTGACAAGGCAATTTGCAGGTTTAGTATAATTAGGACTGATAATTCATGCTAAATAATGGCTTAATTCAGTATTTAAATTTCAGGTATTGAAAAGCCGTTAAATGTTTATATGTGTTAGGTTGTACTGGAGCCGAACCATCGAGCCTGTGCTTTGTAAAGAGTGGCGATGCTTTTAAATGTGTAAAGATTTTTTTATGAAGAGGGCTTATATGTGGTGGGTCGTACTGGACTTGAACCAGTGACCCTCGCCTTGTAAGGGCGATGCTCTCCCAACTGAGCTAACGACCCACATATAAATTTTGTTTTAGATTAAATGGTGGGTCGTACTGGACTTGAACCAGTGACCCTCGCCTTGTAAGGGCGATGCTCTCCCAACTGAGCTAACGA